>CAWFCA010000013.1:0-148515 GCA_963814235.1 Bryobacterales bacterium
CGCCTCGGTGGAGAATAAGGAATATCCGCTTGCGGTCCGGTCAATTGCGGCCATGCGGTCCCGCATTCCGGTTTTGCAGGATTACGCGACGTATTACCTGGCCGCCGCCCAATCCGCTCAGGGCGACACCGGCTCGGCGTTCTGTTGACGTTGGGGGATCTTGAAGAGTTCCTGAAGGTCCCGTCGCCGCTGCTGGCGAAAGCCGTGATTCTCAATGCCAGGATTCGGCTTAACGGCGGCGGTGGAGATCCCAAGATTCTGAACCCCGCCATCGACCGGTTGCGTTCCGAAGGAGCCGTCCTCGCCCAGCCCGACGGCGATTTCGCTCTCGCGTCTGCGTACGATCCGCTGCATGACCCGGTAGAAGCAGCTTCCTTTTATCAACGTGTTTACTTCATGCATCCCGCAACGCAGATGGCCGCCGAAGCCTGGATTGCGATCGAACGGCTCCATAAAAGCCTGGGAACGTCCTATCCGGTGCCATTGCCCGCATTGCTGCTGGAACGTGGTCAGAAATGGATCGAGGCGAAGGAGTATCAAAAGCCCGCGCCGAATTTGAGGCGATTCTCCCGTTGCTGACCGGCGTCGACCGTGATCGCGCGCGCGTGCGGGCCGGGGCGGCGCAATATTCCAGCGGCGATTACCGCGGTGCTCTGCAATATCTGAAGTCGCTCGATATCCCTCATAACGAGGCCGACGCGGAGCGCTGGTATTACATCGAAGAGTGCGCGCGCCGCATGAATAACGACGATGAAATGATGGAGAGCATCAAGCATCTGGGGCGTCATGAAGAGCGGTCGGTGTGGCGATTGAAAGCTCTGGTTTCCGCGGGCAATCGCTACCTTCTAAGCCATAAGCCGGAACAGTACGAGCCACTTTACCGTGCCGCGTGGGTCACCTTTCCGTCCGATTCCGCTACCGCTTACTGTCACTGGAAAATTTCCTGGGATGCCTATCTGGCGAACAAGCACGACGCCCGCGACCTGCTGCGTGAACAGGTGCAGAACTACCCCGGCGACAACAAGGCGGCGACGGCGCTCTATTACCTGGGAAGGCTTTCCGAAAGCCAGAGCGACTACGATTCCGCCCGGGCTTACTACGAGCGTCTGGGCAGCGTGTTCCCGAACTTTTACTACGCCGTGCTGGGGCGCGAACGGCTTGCGGAAGCTCGTGTGGTTGCCGCCACGCCGGCGGTAAAGGTTGCGGAATGGTTGGATGCGATCGAATTCCCGCCCCATGCCGATTACTCCGCCCACATTCCGAACGATGCGACCAAGACGCGTATCGAGCGCGCCCGGCTGCTGGCTTCCGCGGGATTAACCGACTTCGCGGAAGCCGATGTGCGTTTCGGATCGAAGGTGGACGGGCAGCCGCATTTGCTGGCCGTGGAGTTGGCAAGCACGGACGGGGCCCCGTATCTCGGTCTCCGGCACATGAAGAGCCTCGCGCCCGATTATTTGTCTACACCGGTATCCGACGCCCCCAAGCAGTTCTGGAAAATGCTGTTTCCTCTGCCGTACTCGTCTGCGCTCGTGAACAGCGCGAAAAGCCAGAATCTGGATCCCTATATGGTTGCGGCTCTCATCCGCCAGGATCCGAATTCAATCCGTCCGCTCACTCCGGAGCGAACGCGTATGGGCTAACCCAGATCGTTCCGGCAACCGGACGTATGCTTGCGCGGCAGCAGGGGATTCGCTGGTCGTCCCCAAGCCTTCTTTACCAGCCAGCGACCAACTTGCAACTGGGAGCGCGTTACATTCGTTCCCTTCTCGATCAGTGGAACGGGCGTTGGGAGCAGACCTTAGCCGCTTATAACGCGGGACCCAGCCGCGTTAAAGAGTGGATGTCCTGGGGCAATTACCGGGAACCGTCGGAATTTGTCGAATCGATCCCGTTCACGGAAACCAGGGAATATGTGCAGGCGGTAATGAGGAACGCAGCCGTGTATCGCGAAGTATACGGCCCGGCACCGGAAGTTCATGAAGAGGAAACCGGGGCCGCGCCCCTCGTCACGGCGGTAGAAACAGGGCACGCGGCGCCGATTCGTAAAGCAGCCGCACCGGCCACGGTTTCCCGCTCCCGGGTGAAGTCACGGTCCAAAGGAAAGACCAGGACTGCGGTCAGGGTTTCCACGGCGAAGCGGAAACACCGCGCGTAACGGGACGCAATGCTTCCGGCGTTTCTAGTACCTGAGACGGAGCTGACTCATTCGGGTTCGGGCGGCGTTTTTCCTTTTGCTGGGTCCATGGGCCTCATGCTCGTCACACTCGGCGTAACACGAGTCGTGGAACAGGAAAGCCTCGATATGACGATTTACGCGTCGCCCGATGGTGTCAGCTGGCCGTCGAAGCCGATTCTGGTTTTCCCGCAGAAGTTCTACCCGGGGACATCGCAACTACTGCTCGACCTCGGCTCATCCAGCGACCCCCGCTTCCTCCAACCCAGGTGGAAGCTGAATCGATGGGGAAGGGGAGATCTCAAGCCGCTCTTTGGCGTGTTTCTGTTCATCGAGGAACAGAACTGACCGGCGGGGTTCGCATCCGTCGAACCAAACGTGAGGACCTCTCGGGCATTCTTCGAGTGGAAAAGAGCTGCTTCGATCGCGACGCATGGAGCCGGGAGTTTTTTGAGGAATATCTGGCGCGGCCGCGAGCTGTGTTTGTCATAGCGCTGATCGGAGACCGAATTGCCGGCTATGCGATTGCATTGCCTCGTAACCTAACCGCCAGCCTCGACTCGATTGCCGTGGCCCCTGCGGCGCGCGGGCGAAAAGTAGCCACGCGGCTTCTCAGCCGCGTTATCCAGTCACTTCTCAAGTTCGGGGTGACGAGCTTGTCGTTGATGGTGCGGATAGAGAACAGGGCCGCGCTGGCGCTTTACGGGAAGTTTGGCTTTCAGCGCGTGCGGCGCGTTAACAACTACTACGAGGACGGAGCCCCGGCCTGGCGAATGCGGCTTCGGATGAAACCTAACCTAACTTGACGGGGCCGCGCTGCTGGCAGGATCGATAGATCGCTTCCAGAATGCGCAGGTCCCGCAAACCTTCCTCACCCGCCGATCGCGGCTGCCGGTTCTGTGCGATGCACTCCGCCAGGTGATCGGCTTCGCGCGTAAACTGGTGCGGGTTGGAATCCGGAATCGTGTCGTCGTTTCCCGAGTGGCCGGCGCCCTCGATCTTCAATTGAACGCCTTCGTAGCCGAAAGCGGGCTCGAGTTGAACGGAACCCTTGGAACCATAAGCGCGATACCAACCCTTCGTGTTGGTTCCGTAACTCGTATTGCAAGTTGCCAGAAGTCCGGAAGGAAACCGCATCGACCAGACCAGATTTTCTTCCACTTCCTTGAAGCGCCCGTCTTTGTCGATGACGTCCCAACGCGCGTCGACTTCCACCGGCTCCTCGGCCGAAAGGAAACGGCAGGCATTCAGGCAGTAGATACCCACGTCCATTAGCGGGCCGCCACCCGCCAACTTCTTGGAGAGGCGCCATTCCCCGGGTTGGATCGTGAAGCCGAAAGAGGAATCGAAAACCTCAAAAGTTCCGATCTTGCCGTCGCGAATGGTTTGGCGCGCTTTTAGATTGTTCGGCTCGTATTGACAGCGGTAGGCGATCATCAGCTTCTGTCGGCGCTCTTGCAGCCGGCGATCATCCTCTCGCAATCGGCGGAATTGGTCGCCATCGGTTTTTCACAGAGCACATGTTTGCCGGCCTTGGCCGAGCGGATCGTGTACTCCGCATGCATGCTGTTCGGCAGCGCCACATAAACGGCGTCGATCTCTTTGTTGTCGGCGATCCGGTCCATGTCCTCATACGAATAAATGCTACTTGCGGGGACGCCATATTGGGCCGCCACGCGATCCGCCTTCTCGCGGTGACCACTCACGATGCCCGTGATCCTGCAGTTCTCGCTGATCTTGACGCCGGGCATAAACTCGTCCATCGAGATGCGCCCAAGCCCGATGATGCAGTATCCGATCTTCCGATTCGGCGTTTGCGCCCGCAAGCCAAGAGTGGCAGCGGTGGCGGCCAAGCCCGCGCCAAACGTTCTTCTCGTCATCGACATGAGGCCACTATACACGTCCTAGTCCCACCAGATCGGTGTCCGTTTCGTCCAGATGCTCCGGGGATAACTGCGGTGAAGGATCTGGAAGGCTTGGCGCGTGATCTGCGTCGAGTGAGTCTGTCCGTTGTTTTCGCAAGCCAGGTGTCCTGGAACCACCAGCCTGTGTAGAGCTTCCGGAATGCGCGGATCGTTGGGATGAAGTTTCTGGTGGGTGAACACGAGGGGGCCGATGTAGTCCATCGAATTGGGGGCTGCTGCGAGGGCGTGAATGTCCGCGCGCGCTTGAGCCTCCGCGGCCGGGCCGGGAAAGCCGGGGTAGTCCGGTTTGTTCGCGCGATCGGAGACGTGTTCCATTTCCAGCCTGAAACCGCACCACCAGTTGTCACGGTAAGGGCTCAACTTGCCGGGAGCTGTTTGACGGGGATCGGTGTCCAGGTAAGGTCTTGCTTCCGGGCGGTGCAACAGCAGGAACGCAGCCGCGAACTGCCGGCCTTCCGGAGAAGACTCGTTCAAATACGAATTTGTGAGAGGACGTATTTCCGGCGTGGTATTTTCGAGTTGCTTGACGAGACCGTCTACGTTCTTCTTAAGCAGCAACCCGCGGGTGAATGCAGCCATCAACACCTGCTGACGGACCGGACGCGGCAGGATCGGGGACGAAGCCGCTTTTGCAAATAGATCGAAGGGAACCGCCGTGTTGAGGATCCGGGCGGCGTCGGGATGCAATAGCAAATCGCCGATTTCGTAGGTAAGCCACACCGGGAAATCTGGGGCCTGCGCGGAATTCAACTCGTTTGAGATCGTTATGGGTTTCTGCAAGGCGAAGCGCAGGAAATCGTTGAGCCCCGGCGCTGCTCGAAACCGAAGTCCCCGGAAAAGATTGACGCTGGAAGGCAAGCCGCGTACCTGGGTGCTCGCCAATAGCTTGTCGACGCGCGCGCGTGTAGAGGCAAGGTCGCCGTCCTTAAGCGCCCGAGCGTTTATGAAATAGGCGACGGTCAGGTACGCGGGAGAGTCCTCGGGAAGTGCGCGAGCGGCAGAAAGCAAGCCGTCCTGTTCGGCTTCCTGCGGCGTTGCTGTTCTCAGCGCGGCTAAGAGCCACGCATCGGAATGGGTGCTCCTCCACTTTTCGAGACAGTGCGGGCCGGCGTCCGGATCTTGGCTTTGAAAATGGATGATCCAGTCGGTCAGGTCTGCGGTGCCGATTTTGTCCGGCAGCAATTGATCATAAAGCGCGCTGTAATTCCACAACTCCTCCCGGAGTCCGTCATCCTGCCCCGGCGTGGCCAGCAACTCGGCCAGGCGATCGAAGTACTCTTGGCTGTTCTGCTTGATATGGGCGCGCTCGAGCAGATTCCCGGTCATCCCGTGGATCGGCGAGAGTCTCTCGTCTTTCAAGATGCGTTCGGCTTCGGCCTGAACCTCGTCCAACTTCTGCATGCGGAGCAGCGTGCGCACGACCAGGTAGTGGGAGATGGTGCTCCATTCGGACGCGTTTTCCTGGCTGATCTTCTGAAAACGCCTCAAGGCCTCCGCATTCTGGCCAGCATAGAAGTGGCCTGCGGCAATCTGATAGCGGCGATCGTTGCGCAACTCTTGCGGAAGTTCAGGCGCCGCTTCCGGCGGAATCGGGCCATGCGAATCACAGTTCTCGAAAACCGCGTCCTGCGCTTGTACCCAGGACAGGAAGCCCGGATTGGTCAGGCCGAAACGCTGCCTGCGCGCCTCCAGCGTGTGAGCCGCCACGCGGAAGGCATCCTCCGCGCAGTTCAAGTCGAAATTGTGATTCTCCGGACTGTAAGCAAGTTTGCCAAGCGTTACGGACAGCGAAGGCGGGAGCGGGACGGCCTTCACGGTGGATCGCGTGCGCCTCCAGTAATCGGACCAGTCGGTTCCGGTGTGATCCCAATCGCCCGTTTCGCGGTCTTTGTAGAAATCGCGCGCCTGCTCGCGCTCCCGCTCGTTCAGCCCGACACCGTTGAGGTAGCGATAGGCGATCACCAGGTAAGAACGCGCGAACGTTGGCTGCAGAACTCCCATGCGTCCGTCGATAAATTCCGAGCGAGGCAGGTCGGGATGGCGCGAGTAAACAAAGACCGGGAAGACGACTGGCTGAGCGCAGGCTTTCACCAGCCACCTCCCCGCGAGTGCCAGCAAGAGAGCCGGAACGATCGTGAGCGCGAGTCTTTTCATTCCGTCACGGCCTGGAAGGCCGCGCGAACCGCGATGGGCGACCATGCTTGCGAGCTGAAGAAGTAGATCCGTTTTGCGGGGGCCACTTTGAACAGGGGCCCGGTCCGGTCCAGCCCGATGCTATTCCGACAGCCGGAAAACGGGAATTCGTTTCCGGCGCGCAACCTTGCGTCGACGATTTGCGTGTAGGGCCCCATCGCGAATGCCATCGGGACGAGCTCATCCACAGGCAATCCCGTTAACCAGCTTTGCGAGCGGTCGCACCAATCGACCAGAGCGGTGATCGAGAGGAAAATACCGTTTCCCAAACCTCGCCGCAGGTCCGCGAGAAGTTGCCGGTAAAAGGGAAATGAAGAACGCGGCGCATCGAAATCGATCTGTAATGCCCGCATGTGCGTGAGCTTCACCAGTTCGATCATCATCTTAACCGCTACATGGCGTTGGCGGTCAGAAAAGGCGGGCGCGCCGGCAAGATCGAATCGGACGACGCCCATTTCGTAAAGGCCCGGCGGGGTAAGCAGCCGCGACTTCCGAGGGTGAGGAATGACGTCCGTCGCTCCTCGAAACGTGAGACTCAAAGCACGGTAGGCTACGCCGGCTTGACGGGGTTTGAGAAAGCGGAGGTCGTCGTCCGCAAACCAGGACCAGAGCATTCGGGAGGGAGGAACGCCGGTCGCCGATTGGGCCAGCGCGCTTCCGGTTAGCAGCAGGACCAGGGAGCGGCCCAACCACCCGGCCCGCACGTCAGGCAGCCTTGAGGCTCGATTGCCGGTGCTCCAGGATCGCGAGCATGAGGCGAACGGATGCCACGCTCTCCTCGACCGGGCAAACTTCGGAAGGCTCATTGCGCATGGCGCAGTCATGGAAGTGAGCCAGCTCGGCCTCGAAAGCATCGGAATTCGGAAGCGGGACCGGTGCCGCAGCCGCCCCTGTTCGATATTCGGTCAGCTGACCACCCGCATACTCGAGAATGCCTTGCTCGCACACGATGGTGAATCCCATGGAAAACGGGTAGCTTCCGTTGAGGTACCAACCTCCGGCAATGTTTACCGAACACGACGGGTATTCCAGACTGGCGTTCACAAGGTCGATGCCAAGCTGCCCGTTAACGGCGCCACCGGCCTGAATATTCCGGGGTGGTCCGAACAGCCAATGGACGTAGTCGGCGTCGTGGATCAGCAGGTCGAACGCTCCCCCGCCGCTTTTGTGCGCGTCCTTAAGCCATCGGCTCCAGGCGGGTGCTGCGCAACGGCGTGAAAAAGTGGCGCTGTAGACGCGGCCGAGCTCACCGATGCGCCGACGCGCCTCCACGTAAGCTGGCATGAATCGAAGCACCTGGGCAACCATCAGAACTCGGCCTGCCGTGCGTGCCTCGGCGGCCGTCCGCAAGGCATCTTCCTCGCTAAGGGCCAAAGGCTTTTCCACTAAGACATGCTTGCCTTTCCGGAGGGCGGCGATGGCGGCGTCCACATGCCCGTCCGTGGGGATGCACAGATCGACGGCGTCCACTTGCGGGTCGGCCAGAGCTTCCGCATAGCTCCGGTACTTCCTGCATGTTGAGAAATCGAGTCGAGCGGATCCTGTCCCCAGATTCCCGCCCACCTGCTCCACATCTCCGGATAGCTTGCGCTCATCACTGCTGATCACCGCGTAAAGCTCCGCACCGGGTATCCGCTGCCACGCCCGGGCGTGCGTGACCCCCATGAAGCCGAGACCAACCAGTGCAATTCGCATGAGTCTTATAGTTTACGAGCGATCACCAATGTTATGTCGTCGGCTGGAGGCGCGTTGTGCGTCCAAGCGCGAATCGCGTCCGCGACGACTTCAAGGAGTTCCGCCGCGGTTTTTCCGCGATTGTCTGTCAGCACTTTTGCCAGCACGGAGACGTCGGAACTCGCAATCTTCCGGGGAGCATGCTTCCGTGACTCCGTCGCTGTAGATAGCCAGCAGATCTCCCGGGGCTAGAGACGACTCCATCTGCGTGTAGGTGGCGTTGGCGAAAACTCCCATCACCAACCCGCTATTCTCCAGGAGTTCACAAGAACCATTGGCGCGCACGATCAGCGGAGGGTTGTGCCCCGCGCAACACCAGTCCACCCGCCCGGATTGCCCGTCGGCAACGCATGAGAATACAGTGATGAACTTCCCGGAAGGGCAGTTCGCCACCGTCAACCGGTTCAGGCGCTCCATGGCGTTACTGAGCGCGCCCGGAGCGAGAGGAAGTTCTTCAAACAGCGGCTGCACCCGGGCTTGAAAAGCCATGACCAGCAGACGCCGCCGCCAGTCCCTTGCCGGAAACATCGGCCACCATCAGGCCGACCCGGCCTTTCCCGTCGGGAAAATAGTCGTAATAGTCTCCGCCCACGGTGCGCGAGGCGGCGTTGTACCCGGCGATGTCTAAGCCCTTGACGGCCGGGGGTTGACTCGGAAGGGCCTCACGCTGGATGCACTCGGCCTGTTCCAATTCGTATTCCATCAGCTTCCGCGCCTGTTCCACTTGCGCCAGCCGCGTGCGTTCGATGCGGATGGTGGCAACACTCGCCATCACCGTAAGAAGGCTGAGATCCTCCTTGGTAAACTCACGATGCAACGAAGGCGAGTCCACATAGATCAGGCCCAGCACGCGATCGCGCGCCTGCAGCGGAGCCGCCATGAGCGTCCGGATTTTGCCCGAGATGATGCTCTGCCGCTCGCGGAACGCCAAATCGAGCGAAGTATCCCGCACCAGCACGGAAAGTTTGCTTTCCAGCACCTGGTTCCGCACGGCACTGCTGATGGTGAAGTTTTCTCCCCGGCTCGCGCCTTCCACCAGCTTGCCGTCCTCCTCCAGCAGCAGCACGCCGCGCTTGGCTGACACCGCTTCGATGGCGAGATCGAGTATCCGCTGAAAAAGTTCCGGCATCGGCCGTTCCCCGGATAGTTCGTTACCGGCCTGAATCAGAGCGCTCAGATGAGAGGAGGAACCGCCTCCCTGACGCGCTTCGTTGAGTACCCCTCCCAAACTAGTGACGATCGTGGAGCTGCTGGTCTGCGCCGTATCCTCATCCACGAAGACCACGCCGGAACTGCGGGGCGGGGGATCGTAAACCATCAGCAAGTGTCCGCAGGAGACCTTGTCGTTGGGTTTGAGAGGGTGAGAGCCGGCGAGGCGGCTGCCGTTAACGGTGGTTCCGTTCTTGCTTTGCAAATCGCGAAGCAGGAAGCCTTGCGGGCTTTTCTCGAAGGCTACATGAAGGCGCGAAAGGCCGGTATCGTCGGCGAACGATAAGTCCGCAGCCGCGGAACGGCCAACAGTAATACGTTCGGCGGTGAGCGGCACGGAACGCTTCTTGCCGTCGGGTGTGTATATCAGCAAATCCGGCATCGGTCGCGGCCTTTTAGCTTCTTATCGTATGACACGCGCGCGGCGCGATACAATCCAAGCGATCCTATGAATCCGCCCCGTTTGCATGGAAGAGTTGCCCTCATCACCGGCGCGAGCCGTGGTCTCGGACGAGCTATGGCGCTATCGTTAGCGGCGGAAGGCGCCCGCTTGGCACTGGTTGCCCGCGATCGCGAAAGAATGGAGACGGTTGCCGGCGAAGCCATTGATGCTGGCGGTGACGCGCGCGTCTTTGTGGGCGATGTGACCAGCGAAGAGGATATCGCGCGCATTGAACGCGAAGTAAGCGAAGCGCTCGGTCCCGTTCAGATTCTGATCAACAACGCGGGCATTAACATCCGGAAGAAGCTGGTGGATTTCAGTCTGGCCGAGTGGAACAGCGTACAGACCACGAATGTGACCAGCGTCTTCCTGATGTGCCGCGCGTTCGTGCCGCACATGATCGGGAAATCGTACGGCCGCATTATCAACCTCGCGTCCATCATGGCGCACGTCTCGATTCCGGAGCGGGCCGCGTACTCCACAGTAAATCTGCGCTGCTGGGACTCACGCGCGCTCTTGCCCTGGAGCTGGCGCCCGAGTCCATCACCGTTAACAGCATTAGCCCGGGGCCGTTTGGGACTGAAATGAATGAGCGAATCATGGAGGATCCCAAGCTGAACGCGCAGTTTGTGGCGGCGATTCCGCTGGGGCGTTGGGGGCGCATTGAAGAAGTTGGCGCGCTCGCGGCGCATCTGTGTTCGCGACATGCCGGCTTCATACGGGGACGGATATCGCAATCGATGGCGGCTGGCTTGCGCGCTAGAGCTTCACCGGGCTCGCGCTCCTATTGGTCGCCGCGGGTTGCAATCGAGGCGCTGAGAAACAAATCGCCGTCATTCCCAAAGCTACCTCCAGATCTTCTGGCAGTCCGTCAGGCCGGGGTTCTGGATGCGGGCCAGACGGATCACCTGAAGATTATCTGGACTGGGCCGGCTACGGAGACCGACTACAGCCGGCAGATCCAGATTCTGGATTCGATGATTGCGCGGCATGTGGACGGGATCGCGATTGCGGCGTCGGAGCGCGATGCGCTGACGAACTCGCTGCACCGCGCGGCGATGCAAAACATCCCGGTGACCGTTTTCGATTCCGGGGTGAGCTCGCAGGAGTACATGACGTTCCTCGCGACGAACAATTTCGAAGCCGGGCAGAAAGGGGCGCGCAAGCTGGCCGCGCTTCTCAACGGCAAAGGAACGGTTGCGGAGATCATGCACTCCCCCGGCAGCGCCTCGACCAGTGAACGCGAGCGCGGCTTTGAGGATGTGCTCGCCAAAGAATTTCCCGGCATTCAGATTGTTGCCAAGCAATTCAGTATGTCCGATCGCGCGCGTGCTATGGCCGTCACGGAGGATATTCTCACGGCGCACCCGAAGCTCGATGGCCTTTTCGCTTCATCGGAGCCGAGCTCGGTGGGGGCTGCGCAAGCCTTGAAATCGCGCGGGCTGAACGGTCATATCCGTTTCGTGGCTTTCGATTCGAGCAAGGGGTTGATTGACGATCTCGAAGGTGGAACGATTGATGCTTTAGTTGCGCAGGACCCTTTCCGCATGGGCTTTGAAGCGGTGAACACACTCGCCCGCAAACTGCGCAATGAGCAGCCGCCTCGTCTGATGGAACTGCCGGGCGTTGTGGTGACTAAGGGCGATTTGTCCAGGCCTGAGATTCACGCGCTGCTGTTTCCCGATCTGAACAAATATCTGCACTGACACGTGTGGCGCAGGTGGGGAACAGGGGTGCGGGTTGGAGGCGGATTTTGCTGGTTTAGGCGGCGATGGTGACGGGTTCCGGGGCCGTTTCGGGGCTGGCCGGTTCTTCGGGCTTGTCCTTTTGCAGGATGAAAGCTTTTAAGAGCTGGAGCTGCAGGTGGTAAATACACTTCTGCAATTCGAACCCAGTGGGGGTTTCGATGCGATCGCGTTTGGTGAAGGGCGTGCGGGTTCGCTGCTCGAATTCATCGATGATTTTGGCGCGGTTGACGGCCAGGCGAGCTGCTTTCTGTTTATTGAATTCACGCAGGGCGCTGAGGAGATCGCGCTGGAAGCGGGTGGCGTACCGCGCTAACTTTTCGAGGGCGCCGGGGCCTTCGAAATCTTTGCGGATGGCGCGCGCGTCGAGGACGTCGATGGGCTCATCGGCCTGGGTTTCGGGATCAAGTTCGGTGAGCAGGTCCTGACAGACTTGCTCTTCGATGGCGCGGTACCGCTCGATCTGGAAGGTGCAGTCCTGGATCGTTTTGACGAAACCTTCTTCGATTAGGGTGACGGGCTCCATTTCGCGGATCAGGCGTTCCCCGAGTGCGATGTAGTTGAGCGCTTCGTCATCGTTGAGGAAGCGGATGCGGCCGGCCAGACCGTGCTTGAGAGCGTTGGAAGAGGCGATGCGTTTGCCTTGGCCGGTGCGGGGACCTGTCGATTTCTGGGCATTTTCGCGGTTAGCGGCCCATTGGGCCGGGCTGGACATAAGAGGACTCCTGGGTTGGATTGAAGGACAACAACCCAGGTCTAGCAGGCGGATTTGGGAATGAGGCGGGTTTGGGGGGTAAGTGGTTGAGGGGATTGGGCGGGCAGATTGTGATTACGGTTCAATCTGCGGAGGCGGTCGGGGAGTCGGTCTGTCCGCTGGCATCCGCGGCCGTGAAGTAGGCGCAATCCGGATGGTGAAACACGAGCGCGCTTACGCTCGCTTCGGGCTCCATCATCATGCCTTCGGTGAGTTGCACGCCGATATCCTCCGGATGCAGCAGCTTCCAGATGCCCTGCTGATCGTCCAGATTCGGACAAGCCGGATATCCGAAGCTATAGCGCTTGCCGCGATAGCGCGAGGTAAAACGCTCCTGCATGGTCATGCCGGGCGGATCGGCGAAAGCCCCAGTCTTCGCGAATGCGGCGATGCAGCCATTCGGCGCAGCCTTCCGCGGTCTCGATGGCGAGCGCCTGCAGCCCGTGCGCCCGAAAATACTCGCCGCGCCTGCTTCCATCTCTTCGGATTTCTCGCGCACGCCCGCGCCGGCGGTCACGACGAAGATCGCCAGATGGTCGCGCCGCGCCATGCGCCGCGCGGAAGAATGTAGTCGCTCAGGCACAGTCCGTTCTCGCGCGGCTGCCGCCCGAAAGTGGAACGTATGGATCGGACTCTGCGCCGCCCGGCGCGAACAGTGGATGGCGTTGCCGTCGCGCTCGGCTTCGAAGAACTGCCAGACGCGCCTTGACCTTCATGAAGTTGCAGCGCTTCGCGCTTCAGCTCTTCCACCAGGTCGATTCAGTTCGAGCGCCTTCGCATCGTGCTGCGCCAAGATTCTTTTCGAAGTTTCCCTTGTACCCGAGATGCCGCCCGAACAGCATGAACGGATTGATGTAGCTCCAAAGCTCCGTCAGATTGCGGAACGTCGCGCACTTTGCGATCCAGATACGGGACCGGGGGAATCGGAAGATCCACCCGCACTTTCGTGCTGCGTTCCGTACTCACGGCGCCGGCACCGTTTCATCCAGCGGCTCGCTCGGCAACGGCAACCGAGTCGTCATGGTTGTGTTCGCCGCAGCACCGCTTCCCGCTCCGTCGGATCCATCAACTGATTCATCAGCCGCAGCCCGGTCATCGCGTCTTTGGCGTAGCAGACGGCTTCGCCGATACGCGGGCGCGATCTTGTATTGCGTGAAACGTTCCGAAAGCGCCGCGCCGCCCACCAGCAGCGGCACGCGAATGCCCGCTTCTCTTGAAATCGTCCGCCGTCAGCACCATCTGCTGCGCGCTCTTCACCAGCAGGCCGGAGAGCCCGATGGCGTCCGGCTGATGTTCGCGGAACGCCTGAATCAAGCTGATCGGAAGGGATCTTGATCCCGAGATTGACCACCGTGTAGCCGTTATTGCTGAGAATGATCTCGACCAGGTTCTTGCCGATATCGTGAACGTCGCCCTTCACCGTCGCGAGCACGATCTTGCCGCGGCTCGCCGTGTCGGCCTTCTCCATGAACTGTTCGAGATAGTTCACCGCCGCCTTCATCGCTTCGGCGGACTGCAGCACTTCCGCCACAATCAGTTCATTGGCATTGAACAGCCGCCCCACTTCCGCCATGCCGGCCATCAGCGGTCCGTTGATGATGTCGAGCGGCGCCGCGCCTTCCGCGCGCTTGAGATCCAGATCGGCGATCAGGCCTTCCTTGGTGCCTTCGATGATGTAGTTCGCGAGGCGCTCGATCGAGCGGCAGATCCGCCGCCTTTGCTTTCTCTTGCCTGCGTGCGCCGCGGAAGAATTCGGCGATCGTCGCGATGTGATGCTGGTTGATCTGCGGCCTTCTGTTCCGGCGTCTGCTCGCGCCAGTCCGCGGGGCGTCCGAGCCTCGAGTCCGGCGGCGTATTGAACAGCAGCGTTCTCCGCCAGATGCCGTTCCTCTTCCGGAATGGAAGCGAAGCGCTCCAGCTTTTCCGCATTCACGATCGCCAGATCGAGCCCGGCTTTCGTGCAGTAATAGAGGAAGACGGAATTCACCACTTCGCGCGCCGCGGCCGGCAGACCGAACGAGATATTCGAGACGCCCAGCGCCGTCTTCACATACGGAATGTTCTCTTTGATCAGCCGCAGCGCTTCGATGGTTTCGACCGCGCCGCCGATGTAATTCGTGTCGCCGGTCGCGCAGGGAAACACCAGCGGATCGATGATGATGTCCTCCGGCGCAATGCCGTACTTCGCTGGTCAGCAGATCCACCGAGCGCTGCGCCACCGCCAGCTTGCGCTCGCGCGTGAACGCCTGCGCCTGCAGCTTGTCCTCATCGATCGTGCCCACAATCAGCGCCGCGCCATACGCTTTCGCCAGCGGGCAGACGCGCTCGAACTTCTCTTCGCCGTCTTCCAGATTGATCGAGTTGATGATGCTCTTGCCCTGGCAGTACGTCAGCGCCAGTTCGATCGCGCGCGGATCGGTGGTATCGATCATGATCGGCGCTTGGATGATGCGGATCAGCTTCTCGTAGAACAGCGGAATGTCCTTGATCTCATCGCGATCCGTGCTCTGCAGACAGACATCCACGATGTGCGCGCCGTTCTTCACCTGCCGGCGCGCGATCTCGACGGCCTCTTCCCACTTCTCTTCCGCGATCAGGTTCTTGAACGCGCGCGACCCGATCACGTTGGTGCGCTCGCCCACGATCAGCGGCCGGTTGCTCGTCGTCCGCCTCCACCAGCTCGATGCCCGAGTAATAGGCGCGATGCGGCGCGGCGGGCTTCATCGCGCGGCTTGTTGCCCTCCACCATCTTGCGCGATGGCCGCGATGTGCTTGTCGGTGGTGCCGCAGCAGCCGCCCACAATATTCAGCCAGCCGTTGCTGCGCAAACCGTTCCAGTTGCGCCGCGAGCGACTCCGGCGTCTCCAGATACAGGCCTTCCTCGTTCGGCAAGCCCGCGTTCGGGTAGCACGAAACGCGGGTGGAGGCCATCTCGCTGACGGTGCGGATGTGGTCCGTCATGAACTCCGGGCCGGTGGCGCAGTTCAGCCCGATCGAGAGCAGATCCGCGTGCGCGATGGAGGCGAGAGCGCGTCGGCGGTCTGCCCCGCGAGCATGGTGCCCATCGGCTCGATGGTGCCCGAAACCATGACCGGAAGCTTGCGCCCGATCTCGCGCTCCAGCCGCTGGATACCCAGCAGCGCCGCTTTGACGTTGCGCGTATCGTTGCGCGTTTCGACCAGCAGAATATCGACGCCGCCATCGACCAGCGCTTTCGCCTGATCGTGGAAGTTCTCGATCAGTTGCGCAAACGTGACGCCGCCCGTGACGGTGATGGCCTTCGTGGTGGGCCCCATGGAGCCCGCCACGAAGCGCGGTTTGCCGCGCAGTCGAGAAATCGTCCGCCGCCTTCCGCGCCAGGTGCGCCGCCGTGAAGCTGAGGTCGTAAGCCTCGATCTGCCAGGTCGTACTCGGCCAGCACCAGCGCCGTGCCGCCGAAACGTGTTGGTTTCGATGATGTCCGAGCCGGCCGCCAGATACGCGCGATGAATGTCCAGAATCACGTCGGGACGCGTCTTGACCAGGTATTCATTGCAGCCTTCGAGCGCCGCGCCGCCGAAATCGGCGGCGGTCAGATTGCGGTCCTGCAGCATGGTGCCCATGGCGCCGTCGAGCACAAGGATACGGGTGGCCAGGAGCTCCTGAAGAGCCTCGATACGTTCTGCTGCTGTATTCACGGGTAGAATACTATTTTAACAAGGGGTTAGATGTCGATCGACCCGGGTCTCTGCGCCACTTGCGCCCATCGGCGCGAAATCCGCAACGATCGGAACGCGGTATTCACTCAGTGCGCGCGATCCTTTACCGACCCGGCTTTTGCGAAATATCCGCGCTTGCCGGTCCTTCGCTGTTCCGGCTACGACCCCGTCCGCCATTCGCAGCCGGAGCCGCGATAGAATACGGTGCGTGATCTCAAGACGAAATATTCTGCAAACCGCTGGGGCAGCTGCGATGGCATCTACCCTTTCAGCCGAGTCCGCTTTTGCCGATTCCACGGCTCCGGCCGGTGCGGGGCGACTCAAGCAGTCCGTAGCGCGCTGGTGTTACAAGAATTACAGTGTCGACCAGCTTGCCCAGGAAGCTAAGCGCATCGGTCTGAAGGGTATGGACCTTCTCGATCCACCGGACTGGCCGACGGTGCAGAAGCACGGCCTGGTGCCCGCGATGGTTCCCGAAAAGAACGATATCGGCAATGGCTTTAACCGGCTCGAAAACCACGACAAGCTGGTCAAGGACATGGAAGAACTGCTGCCGCGCGCCGCTGCAGCCGGAGTCCCGAATGTGATTGCCATGTCCGGCAATCGCAAAGGAATGACGGATGCGGAAGGCATGGCCAATTGCGTCACGGGCCTGAATCGCTGCAAGAAGCTGGCCGAAGACAAGGGCGTCACCATTTGCATGGAGCTTCTGAATAGCAAGGTCGACCACCACGATTACATGTGCGACCACACGACCTGGGGCGTCGAAGTGATCAAGCGCGTGGACTCTCCGCGAGTCAAGCTGCTTTACGACATCTATCACATGCAGATCATGGAGGGCGATCTGATTCGCACCATCCGCGCCAATATCAACTACATCGGTCACTTTCATACGGGCGGCGTGCCCGGCCGTCACGAACTCGACGGCACTCAGGAGGTGAATTGGCGTGCCGTGGCGACCGCGATTGCCGACCTGGGATACAAGGGTTTTGTTGCCCACGAATTTGTTCCGGCCGGGGCCGATCCGATCAAGAGCTTGGAACAGGCGTACCAGCTTTTTAACGTTTAGGGATGCCCCTGGATCCCGCGCGCATCCGGTTTACCTGCCTGACCGGTTGTACCAATTGTTGTGACCAACGCGGGTTCGTCTATCTAACAGAAAGCGATCTGATCCGCGCGGCGGAGTTCGTCGGCATGGCGGTCCAGGAGTTCGAAGCGCGCTACGTATATCGCACGCGGAACTACCTGCGCCTGCGGAAGCCTCCCGCCAGCCAGTGCCACTTTCTGCAGGACCACGGGTGCTCCATTCATCCGGCCAAGCCGACCCAATGCCGGACATTCCCGTTCTGGCCTGACCTGTTGAACAGCGTCCAGGCGTGGAAACGGACGGCGGCCTACTGCCCCGGCATTGGCGTCGGCGATTTTGTTCCGTTGGAAGCGGTGAAGCGGGCGATGGATGAGATGAACGAAGCGGACGGCTGAATCAGTTCTGCTCGATGATTCGGGATTCCTCGTGCTCACGGTGAGCATGGTGCGCCTGCTTGTGGATCTCTCCAATACTCATCCCGGTGAGCATCACGGAAATGGCTCCCACGATAAGCGGCGGCGCGGTCAGGAAGAAGTAGGCGATCAGCGCGAAGCTTTTCGCGTTCATCGACTCCACCATCAACAGCCGCAGGCCTTGTTCGAAGAAATACTGGAAGGCGCCGATGTTTCCGGGGGCATTCGGAATCATGGTGGCGACACGCACCACCAGCAGGAGAAAGGCCGACTCTTTGAGACCGAAGTCAAAGTTGTCCGCATGCGCGAGGCAGAGTACGGCCAGAAATTGGAGAAGGAAATAGAGATAGCTGAGCGCAAATGCGACGCCCAGTGTGCGCCAGTTTCCCAGCAAATGCAACTCGTCTAACAAATGGATGAATTTGGCGGCCCAGGAGCGGCCTGAGAAAACGCGATGCGCGTGGCTCTTGTAGAAGAGAATAAACAGAAAGATAGCGGTGATCACCGAAAGTGAAAATCCAAGCGTGGCCATGGCATCGCGCAGGATGAACGGCAACCCTGGCATGTCAAACGTGACCAGATAAAACGTGGTCACAATCGTGATTCCGTCGAAGATACGTTCCATCACGGCCGAGGTGATGGAGAGTGAGAGCGGAACGTTGGCCCATCGCGACAGGAGGTAAGGCCGAATGATTTCCCCGGCCTTGGCGGGAAGAATATCATTCGCAAACAGGCCGATGAAGGTGGATCGGACGCACTGCAACAGCGAGGGCTGTTCCGCCGGGCTGAGGATCACGAGCCAGCGCCAGCCGTCGACGACGAAGGACAGCAGCTCCATGGAGACGCCCAGAATCACCCAGAACCAACTCAGGCGAACGACATCCTGCCCCAGCGCGGCGTAGTCGAACTTTCGAAACGAAAAATACAGGCTTACGATGGAAACCGCGAACCCGATTGCCGGGACCAACCATTTGGGAAGCTTCGTACGAGGTTGCTTAGCGGGCAGGGAAGACATGCGGGGTCATCGGGAAAAGACTGCTAAGTTCACCCTGATTCTCGCATGCGCTTACTTGCGAAACGAGGCTCGCGGAAGCCGCGCAACTCAATCGAATACGATCTGAGCGATCACGAAGTTGGGCATCTGGTGATCCCAGTCGTCGGGGATGTCGTCGAAGGCCAGGCGAAACGATTTCGTCGCATTGGGCGGAAGCGCGCCCGTTCGCGGATCGGCAACGGACACCAGCTCGCGCTTGATCTCCTTGCCGCCATAATTGTGGAACACGCAGGTGACCCGAACCGCGCGAACGGTCTTCGGTCCGGAGTTCGTGAGCTTGCCCATAATCTCAAACAGGGATTTCTGGATGTAGCTTTCGGAAGTTTGCGGCTCGATGTCGCTGAGCTTGAGATTGGGAAGATACGCGCGCGCTTCGGGCGTGAGGATCGGCTTCGGCTGCTCCACCGGCCGCGGCGAAAACGTGAGCCAGAGGAAAATGGCGATCCCGGCAACGACGGCCAACCCGATTACCACCGCAGCCGGCGAAACCGCCAGGGATCGCTTTTCCTTAGCGCCCACCAACGGTCATTTCTCCTACCAACAGCGTCGGCGACGCCACGGATCCCCGGAATTCCAAATCATTGGCCGGCTCCAGACTGGCCAGCATCTCCTGCAGCGTTCCGGCGATGGTCACCTCGCTGACCGGAAAAGATAAAGCTCCGTTCTCAATCCACAGCCCGGAAGCCCCACAGGAGTAGTTTCCGGTAGCCGTATCCACGCCCGAGCCAATCAACTCGGTAACGTAAAAACCGGTGGAGGCTGCCCGAATCAGGTCTTCGGGAGTGCGCTCACCGGGCTCAAGATAGAGGTTTCCGTGGCCGACTCCGGCATTGCCGGTGATGCCGCGTGACGCGTTTCCGGTGGTTCGCATGTCTGAGCTTGCGGGCGGAGTAGCTGTTGAGGATATAGCTCTGGAGCACTCCGTTTTTGATGACGGGGGTGCGTCGCGTCGGAACGCCCTCGGCATCAAAGGGCCGCGTGCCAAACAGACCTGGCATGGTGCCGTCGTCAATCAGCGTCGTCTGCGGCGAGGCGATCGTCTGGCCTAGCTTTCCCAGTAGAAAAGACGACTCGCGATAAATGGCGCGTCCTTCGACGGCATCGAACAGATCGCTGAGCAGGGAGCGGGCCACGCGGGGATCGAAAACAACGGCGACCTTCTGAGTGGGAACCTTTACCGCTCCCAGGCGCCGTACCGTGCGCTCCGCCGCTTTGCGCCCAACGGCTTCCGGCTCCTCCAACGATTCCGGATTGCGGGCCGAGGAATACCAGTAATCGCGCTCCATCTGGTTGTTGCCATTGCGCGCGACCGGCACGCAGCCGATCGAACAGTAGGAGCTGGGGTACTCACGCGCGAACCCCAACGAGTTCGCAAAGACGCGACGTCCCTGATAGGAATCGAAGGAAGCGCCATCGCTATTGGTGATACGCGGGTCGAAGTTCATCGCCGCCGCTTCCGCGCGCCTGGCTAATTCAATCCGGGTAGCCGGCGCGAGGTGTTCCACTGCCGGGCTGTACAGCTTCAAGTCCCCGGAGACGGCACCAAGCTCATCTTTCAGGGGCAAGCCGGCAAAAGAATCTTCGGTGGTTACCGCGGCCAATTCCATGGCGGAGTGGACCAGCTTCTCCAAACCCTCTGCCGACAGATCGGACGTGTAAGACGCCCCGGTGCAGTAGCCCGAGAGAATGCGCAGCCCGGCTCCGCGGGACGCGGCCTGCTTCAAGGTCTCGACTTCCCCTAGCCGCACGTTTACCGAGAATTCTTCGCCTTCGGAAATGGTGCATTCCGCGCCGGTCGCACCCGCTTTCCGTGCCAGGTCGATCGCTTGTGCCGCGAGATCGAGAAGCTCGCTCAAGCTGTCCCTCCCACGGTCATGCGATCGATGCTTACGGTGGGGATGCCGACCCCGACCGGAACGCTTTGCCCGTCTTTGCCGCAACTCCCGATGCCTTCATCCAGCTTGCAGATCGTTCCCGACCATGCTGACGTATTTCAGAGCTTCCGGGCCGTTGCCGATCGAGAGTGGCGTTCCGCACCGGCCGCGTGAGCTTCCCGTCCTCGATGAGGTAGCTTTCCGAAGCGCGAGAAAACGAAGTTGCCGCTGGTGATATCCACCTGGCCGCCGCCGAAATTGGCGCAATAGAGACCTTTCGGTACCGAGCGGATGATCTCCTCGGATCGCTCTCGCCCGCCAGCATGAAAGTGTTGGTCATGCGCGGCATGGGGATGTGCTCGATAGCTCTCGCGCCGGCCGTTTCCGGTTGCAGCCTTTCCCATCACGCGGCTGGAAAGCTGGTCCTGCAGGTAGCCGCGCAGGATGCCGTTCTCGATCAGAACGTTATGTTGTGTAGGCGCGCCTTCGTCATCGACATTCAGCGATCCGCGGCGGTTGGCGATGGTGCCGTCATCGACCACGGTGCAGAGGGGGCTCGCGACTTGCTGACCGATCGATCCGCTGAACGCTGAAACTCCTTTGCGGTTGAAATCGGCTTCGAGGCCATGGCCGACGGCCTCGTGCAGCAGGATGCCGGGCCAGCCCGGACCCAGCACGACGGTCAATCGCCCGCCGGCGCTTCTACCGCATCCAATTGCACGATCGCTTGCCGGGCGGCTTCTCGCGCAAAATGCTCGGGAGTCTTCTCGTTAAGGAAGAAGTCCAGTTCCACGCGACCGCCGCCGCCGCGAATAACCGCGTCTGCGGCGTGCCCTCCGTTCTTGCGGGCCAGGGCCTGCACGCTGATCCGGGCCATGGGCTGGCGGTCGAAATTGAGCACACCGTCGACGTTGGCGACCAGCACGTGGCGCAGACTGTCGGCATAGCTGGCCTGAACCTGGAACACACGCGAATCGTAGGCGCGGGCGGCCTTGATCGGCGCGTTTGACCAGTTCCACCCGTCCGGCGAACGGCGGTTTCTGTGGGGGCGGTCAGCACGGGATAGAGATTGCGGCGTGCGTCCTTCTTCGAAGCGCGGTCTTTTCGACCTTGGCCGGACCACGCGCGATGCAGAGCGGCAACACTGGCGGCTCTCAGGATTTTTCCGGGACTCAGATCATCGGAGTAGGCGTATCCGGTGCGCTCGCCGGCGATCACGCGAACGCCCACGCCCAGCGAAACTCCCTGCGTGGCGGTCTTCACGATCCCCTCGTCGATGCCGATCATGCTGGTGGCGAGGTACTCGAAATACAGATCCGCGTAGTCCCCGTCCTGCGAGAGCGATTCGGCCAGATACCGCTCCAGATCGCGCCGTTCAATACCAAAACGAACGGCAAAAAACGACTCGGAAAATGTCATGGGGACTTCTTCAACGTTATCACGCGCAGCCCGTGCGGGCGCGCATTACGAAGGACTACGGCCGGTCCATGAAGGAGTAACAAATCATGTGGCAGATCACCAGATGCGCGTCCTCGATCCGCCCCATGTGGGGTGCATCGACGTGGATCTGCAACTCCGCCGCAGCGCCCAACTTCCCCCCGTCGCGCCCGGTGAGCGCGATGGTCCGGCAGCCGATGGACTTTGCAAACTCAATCGCGTTGACGACGTTGGGAGAATTGCCGGACCCGCTGATGGCCATCACAACGTCATCCGTTCTGGCGAAGTTGCGCAATTGCTCAGTAAAGATGCAATCGTAAGAAACGTCGTTGGAATAGGCCGTAATCGTAGCCATGGAATCGGTAAGAGCCATGATGCGGAATCGCGAGTCGCGCTGAAAGCTCGCGCCCTTGACGATGTCGCACGCGAAATGGGAAGCGGTTGATGCGCTACCGCCGTTCCCGCACACGAAAATCGTTCGGGCATGGTCGCGGGCTTCGGCCAGCATCTGTATAGCTCGCGTGACGCGTTTTGAATCGATGGTGTCGATCGCGCGCAACAGGTGATGTTTGTATTCGTCCGGAAAGTTGGCTGCAAGAGAAGTTTCGGACGGGCTGAGGCTGCCAGACATGCTGCCTTCAGGATAGACGAGCGGGGCACGCCGGTTAGTAGCGCGGGACAGCGGGATCGATGCGTTGGCTCCACGCGTCGATGCCGCCAATCATGCTCTGCGCGTTTTCGACGCCGTGCTCGCGGAGCCAAGCGGCTACCTGCAGACTGCGAACGCCGTGATGGCAGAACACGACGAGCCTTTCATCGCGGTCCTCCAGTTCCATCAATCGCTGCGGTATGGTGCGCATGGGAATCAGTTGGGCTCCCTCGATACGAGCGGTGGCATGCTCGGAGGGTTCGCGCACATCGATGAATAGAGCGGTGCCGGGCGTCAGCAAGCACCGATGGGCCTCTTCAACCGTGATTTCCAGAGGCGCTTCCGGCAAGCGGCAAGTATAGCAGCGCGGGTTGGAAGCAGAACTGCACCGAAAGCCCGTTGTTATAATTGAAGACAGCGTTTCCAGGGCTCCTGCAACACCTACTCTCCTATTCTCATGAAGGTTCTAGTTACACTTTTTCTGGCGTCGAACGCGGCTTTCTGCGCGGAGTATCTGACAGGGCAAGCCGCCCGCCTGGTGATTGGCCAGCGCAACTTCACCGCCGCTCTTTCGCAGGCGCCGGTGTTCGGCAACGAAGGCATTCTGGGTGGCGCCGGCGGGATCGCCTATGGAAACGATCATCTGTTCGTCGCCGATGGAAATAAACTGGGCGCGAGCCCCGCCAACAACCGTGTCCTAATCTACACGCCTGTGTCATCGTTTCCCAGTCTTGGAAGCGTACCATCACCAAAGAACTCCGCCTTCAGCGCAAATTGCCCCGTCTGTATCGGGAACCCGGCAGTGGTGTTGGGTCAGCCCGATCTCGATTTCTCGGCCCAGAACTTAACCCAGAATGGGTTTCGCAATGCGACCGCGGTGGCAACCGACGGCAGCGTTCTCGCGGTTGCCGATACCGATAATAATCGCGTGCTGATCTGGAAGACGATCCCGACCACCAACAACCAGAATGCGGACGTGGTCATCGGCCAGCCGGATTTTACGCACGCAAGCACCGCGGCCACGCCGAGCGCAAGTACGCTGCGCGGACCGCAAGGCGTCTGGCTACAAGGCGGCAAGCTTTTGATCGCCGACACACTGAACAATCGCGTTCTTATTTACAATGCGATTCCCACCTCGAATGGCGCTGCCGCTAACGTTGTGCTCGGCGCGCCGGATTTCACCACGGTGGTGGTGCCTCCCGTTACGCAGCAGACGGTACCGCCGACGCAGAGCAATTTCTCAAGCCCCACTTCGGTGACCACCGACGCCACACATCTCTATGTGACGGACCTGGGCCACAACCGCGTCCTGATCTGGAACAGCATCCCAACCACGAACAACGTCGCCGCCGATGTCGAGATCGGGCAGCCGGATTTTGTTAGCCAGACTTCCAATAACCGGACCGCCGTTTGCCCGTCAAATGGAACCAACACCACGGTCACGCCGAACGTCCCCACTTACCCGTATACGTGTGGCAGCGCGCTCTCATTCCCGCGTTTTGCTCTATCCGACGGAACCCGTCTTTACATCGCCGACGGCGGAAACGACCGCGTGCTGGTTTTCAATTCCATTCCCACACAGAACCAGCCGAAGGCTGACGTGATCCTCGGGGAAGTGGACGAAAACTCCGACAACTCTTCGTCAAATTCCGACTCTATGGCGGCGCCCTCCTCCCTGGCGTGGGACGGGACGAATCTCTACGTGGCGGACACGTTCAACCTGCGGGTACTTGTTTTTACGCCTCTCGGAGGAGCGCTCCCGGTTACCGCCGTGCGCAACGCGGCAAGCCTCGAAATCAGCGCCACGGGGAACGTTGTACTCGCGGGTACTCCCGCCGCAAATGACGTTGTGACGATCACTATCGGGACGACCGCGCACGCCTATACTGTTGTCAAGAATGACACTTTGGCGAGCGTTGTCACCGGTTTAACCAATCTCATTAATGGAACGACTACCGGCAGCACGGCCGACGCGAAGGTCATTGCAACCGCCGACACGGTAAATCCCACCGTATTTCTGACAGCTCGAGTTCCAGGGAGCGCGGGTGCCGGAACTGCGCTCAGCGCCACGGTGTCGAGCACATCCACGATTGCGCTCAAAGTCTCCGGCAGCACGGTGGCGATCAACCTGGCGAGCGCTGTGCAGATCGCTCCCGGTACGCTGGTGTCGATTTTCGGAACCGGTCTCAGCGATCAGACGGCGTCATTCGGCTTCAACCAACCGATGGTTCCTGTCGCGGTTGGCGGGACCACTGTATACATTGACGGGAATAAGGCGCCCCTGATTTTCGTATCGCCCAACCAGATCAATGCGCAGATGCCGTTTGAAGTGCGGGATCGTTCCAGCGTGAGCGTCTACGTCGTGAATACTCATGCCGATGGGACCCAAACCGCGACCGACGCAATCGGCGTAGGCATTGTTGCCCAGAACCCCGGCCTTTTCGCAGGGGCCGGTGCCGATCCGCGCCCGGGAATTGTCAACCATCTCAGCGCGAATGCAACGGGTCTTGTCTCTATCGATGGGACCATCACGGCCGGTAATACCGTTTCTGTGGTCGTGGGCTCAAATACCTATACGTATACCGTCGTTGCCGGGGACACGTTAGGGTCCGTCCGCGATCATCTGGTGGCTTTGATGGCAAACGATCCGTTGGTTACCGCCACCGAAACCAACACCTTCAACCGTATTTACCTGCAGGCGCGCACGCCCGGTACGGCCGGCAACTCGGTCGCGTTCTCCACTTCGGTCAGCAGTTCGGCAACGTTGATTGCCACCGCTCTATCGAAAGGTGGATTTCTCTGTTGCGGAAATAGCGGAGGAGGTCCCGTCACCGTGGCCAATCCCGCCGCCCCCGGCGAGGTGTTGTACACCTATGCGACCGGCCTTGGAGTGACAAACCCCGCCACCGACTCGATCACCGGTCAGCTTGTGCCGGCTACCGTCAACCCGCTCGCCGTGCCCGTCGACTCCATCCTGGCCGGCGGAGTCACCGCCAATATCGTCGAAGCATCGTTGGTGCCCGGATCCCTCGGCCTGTACCAGGTCGCCTTCCAGTTGAGTAGTACGCTTCCCAGCGATCCGCAGACGACGCTCACGATCGCCCAACAGACCTTTGTGAGTAATATTGTGACTTTCCCGGTCAGCAAGCCCTGATCGTTTTGGGCGCAAGATTCGGGATGTTGCGTCCGGTTTGCCGGGCTTAGACTCGCAGTATGCAGCTTGAGCAAAAGTTCGAGGTTATCTCCGGACGCGATGCCGGCTTCGATGGAGTGCTCTTCTACGGAGTTTCGTCCACGGGCATCTACTGCAGGCCGTCGTGTCCGTCGAAACGGCCGAAGCCGGAGAATGTTCGATTTTTCGATTCGGCCCAGGATGCCGAGTGCGCCGGGTTTCGCGAATGTTTGCGCTGCCGTCCGAAAGAGATTGCCGCGGCAGCGGCTCTCGTCCGCCGCGTGACTGCCCATATCGATTCGCATCCAGGGGAGCCGTTCACGTTGGAAGCCTTGAGCGCCATCGCGGGTGTGAGCCCGTTTCACCTGCAGCGAACCTTCAAGAAGGCCACCGGCGTTACTCCCAAGGCGTACATGGGTGAGCAGCGCTTGAAGCGGCTGGGCAAACAATTAGCGTCATCAGCAACCGTAACGGAAGCGATTTATGAGGCAGGCTTCAACGCGAGCAGTCGCGCCTATGAGCAGGAACTGGGCATGAAACCGGGAGACCGGCGGCGATACGGAGCGGGTCTGGCGATCCGGTTCACGGTTACGTCGACTGAATTCGGTTTGCTGTTAGTCGCTGCCACGTCCCGCGGTGTTTGCGCGGTTCGCCTGGGAGATTCGAGCGAGCAACTCGAGCAACAATTTCGGGCGGATTTCCGGAATGCGGAACTCATTCGCGGGGATGACGAGCTGGCGACCATCATTGACCAGATCCTGGTGCTGATCGGCAGTTCCTTACCGCACCCGCAAATCCCGGTCGACGTGCAGGCGACCGCGTTTCAACGACGGGTGTGGGAGTACTTGCGTAAGATTCCCAGAGGCGAAACGCGGAGTTATTCGCGGGTGGCGGCTGACATCGGTGCTCCGTCCGCCACCCGCGCGGTGGCCAATGCGTGTGCCCGCAATGAGGTTGCTTTGATCGTCCCTTGCCATCGTGTGGTGGGAGCGAACGGCAGGCTTACCGGATTCCGTTGGGGTATTCACCGGAAGCAACAGCTGCTGAAGAAAGAACAGTCCTAAGCACCGCCGCGGCCTGGCGGCAATCGTCTTCGGACACGTCGTAATGCGTCACTGCACGCATCTGGCGGTCGTTGATGCTGTTGAGAAGAATCCCGCGTTCTTTTAGAGACGCTGAGATGTCGGCGGCCGTCCGGCCGGTGGCGGTGATATCGAAAATCACGATGTTTGTTTCGACGGTATTGAGGTCGATCGCAATTCCTGGGATGTCGTGAATGAGAGCTGCGAAGGCACGCGCGTGGGCATGATCCGGCCCGGGCGTCGTACGGTGCGCTTCGAGTGCGATGATTCCCGCGGCGGCAAGCACCCCGGCCTGGCGCATGCCGCCCCCGAGCCGTTTGCGTAAACCGCGCGCTCGCGCGATATCGTCCGCCGTTCCAGCCAGAATCGATCCTACCGGCGCGCCCAGCCCTTTCGACAGACAGAACATGACCGTGTCTACATTGCGGGTGATCTCGGCCACCGGACGTCTGGCGCGCCTCCGCGGCGTTGAAGATGCGCGCGCCATCCATGTGAACCTTGATCTGCCGCGCGCGTGTGCTTCCAGCGCAGATTTCGTCAATCTCTTCCTTTCGTAAGCCAGACCGCCCAGCATGTTGTGGGTGTTCTCGATCTCAATACAGCCGGTCGCCCGCATTGTTGGGGCCCGCGGTCCGCAGCGCGGCACGGTAATGTTCCCAAACCGGAAGCCCCACGGGCGCGGAAACCGGCCGGATGAGGCACCCGCAAAACCAGGCGGTCATGGACAGTTCCCAATCGAGGAGATGCGCGCGCGGCATCGCAAATCACTTCCTGGCCGTGCGTGGTGTGCAGTTTAATCGCGATGGTGTTGCCCATGGTGCCGGTGGGTACGAACAGAGCCGCTTCTTTGCCGGTGATTTCGGCCGCGCGCCGCTCCAGAAGGTTGACCGTGGGATCTTCCCCATAAACGTCATCGCCGACTTCGGCCTCGGCCATCGCGCGGCGCATTGCCGCCGTCGGGCGGGTAACGGTGTCACTACGCAAATCGATGAGATTCATCCGTGCAGAAATTCCTGGAGCACTTCGTTTGAAACCATAACGCCTTTGGAGGTGAAACGCAGGCGCGAACCGCTCAATTCGAGCAGTTGGTGCTTTACGAATCGTGAAATCGCTGGCCCGTGCCGTTCGAAGTCCGCGGGACTCGGTTCGATGCCCTCCATCAGACGCAGTCCGACGAAAAACTTCTCCTCGGATTCGTCGGACATCGTCTCATCCGTGTTTGCGAACGGTGAGGTTCGAACATATGTTTCGGCTGAATCGGTGTTTTGCCAGCGGCGCCCGTTCTGGAAGGAGTGCGCATCGGCGCCGAATCCCAGATAGGGCTCGCGACGCCAATATTTCAAGTTGTGCAGCGACTCAAAGCCAGGGCGTGCAAAGTTCGAGATCTCGTAACGGTAGATCCCGATCGAGGTCAGGCGCTCCACGGCGGTCTCATAAAGCGTCGCCGTCATGTCCGCATCCGGAGCGTCGCCGGCACCGTACCGGACGCCGCCCAGGAGCATCTCCCGGCCGAGGCGGCTGTCCTCATCGATTTCGAGCATGTACACGGACACATGGGGCGGGTTGAGTTTCCCGATCCAGTCCAGCGACTCGTTCCAACTCGCCGGCGTCTGGCCGGGAAGCCCCGCGATCAGATCCAAATTGATATTCGACAACCCGCTCGCTCGCAGGGTGGCCACGTCCCGCGCGACAATTTCCGCATTGTGTTTGCGGCCGGTCCGCGAGAGTTCCCCGCCGATGAAAGATTGAACGCCCAGGCTGATGCGATTGATCCCGGCCGCTTGCCATCGCGCGATTTTCAGCGGGTCGAGCGTTCCCGGCGCAGCTTCCAGGGTTGCCTCTCGCCAGGGCCGGTTCGGAATCTCCGCCAGCACCCGGTCGAGGTGGTCCGGACGCATGGAACTCGGAGTTCCACCGCCGATGAAAACGGTATCCACTGCGGATGAGAATCGCGCGGCCGCAATTTCCCTTAGCAGGGCGGCCGGATATTGTTCTTCGAGCGCGCGCGGCAACACGCCCGATGCGAAGTTGCAATAGGTGCATTTCTGCGCGCAGAACGGATAGGAAATGTAAACGCCCGTCATCGCTCCGCCGCAAAGGCCTTTTGAAGATCATCGACCGAAACCACCCCAGCCGCCAGGTGTTTGTTGTCACCTTCCGCGACTTCGACGGACACGGTGCGGCTGCTCAACGATTTCAACACCTCCGGATGGTTCACCATGTTCCAGGCATTTGCGGTCGCCGTGACTAAGACGTGATACTTACCCGGCGAAATGCCCTGGAAGGAGAGATGGGCGTTCGGTCCTACGGTCATCGAGTTTCGCTCGGCCATACCTGACGGACCGTCATCCTCAATCAACAGGCCCGAGATGATTTGACCCGCGGCGGGCGGCGGTGAAACATCGACCTCAACCTGCGCCATCTTCGAACCTGACGTGATATGCATCGGGCCGGCGCCTTCGCCGATTTCAAAATCACGGGGAGAAACGTCGCGGCCGGCTAGCGTCAGGGCTTTAACGAAGCCGACTGGCAGGGGATTCAGCATGAAGTGGCCGGGGAGAATGCTTTTAAACTCAAAGCTTCCATCCGCGGCGAGAGTCGCGATCGGAATGGGACCGCGGTAGCCAGCGTCCACCGGCTGCAGCGAGACTTGCATATTTTCGAAGTGCTGATTTGGGTCGTCGATTTCGAGAGTTCCCGCCAAGGCACTGCCCGGCGTCATTTTCAAGTCGAATTCGGTGATCTGGGCCTTGCCGACGGTGAGCGCTTGGCGCCCATGATAGACCCGGTCCGCGTTAAAGGCGACGGCGGAGAGTTCGTACGTCCCCGCGGGCACGTGCTGAAAGATAAACCGGCCCCGATTGTCGTCGCGGGCCGCTGGAATCACGCCCTCATCACCCGCCTGAGCATCCCCGGGAACCAGCATCACCTGGACGTTAGCCGCAAGGCTCGGGTCGACTCCGGAAACTGTCCCGCGCACTACGAAAACGGGCACTCGCTGGACATGAAAGTCGATGCCTTCCAGTGCGTCGCCCGCCGTGATCGGAATGCCTGCCGCGTCCGGCGCTTGTTGGCTTCCCGCACTGTATACCGGCGCATAGCCCTCAACAGGGATCAGGAGATCGTTACGCTTCATGAAACCATGCGGCGCGGGAACGGTGTTGTGGCACTGCGCGCGCAAAATATGGCGGCCGCTCTGCAGGTTCTGAAGATGGTATCGTCCCTGGTCATCGGTATTGGCGGAGTTGTTGCCGAGCAATTGTTTGCGGCCGCGCATGCGATCGAAGCGAAGCGCGGTAACCGCGCACCGCGGGACGGGCAACTCGTCTTCATCGAGGACGCGGCCGCGGATCGAAGCGCCCGGTACCAGATCCACCTCGGCATCGTGTTTCTCTTCGCCCTCACCCACATTCACCTGCTGGACGACGTTGAGTCCGCTCTGGTCGACGTAATAGTCATCATGGCTGGCCGAGACCATGTATCCGCCTGCGGGCAGCGCGCGGAAAGTGAAACTGCCGCTGCCATCGGTGACCGCGCTTAGACTCACGGGTCCGTTCAAAGTGACGCGAGCCTTCTTGATGGGCTCCTTCGACTTGGAATTAACGACTCGCCCGGTGAGAACGCTCTTCCCGGCGGGAATTTCAGCCGACGGCGGCTGAGGATTACCGCTAATCCTAACGAAATCTCTGTTGAAATTCTGTGCGGCGCACACGGTCGCCAACAATAAGGTCGCCCAGACACTGCGCGCGATCTTCATTGGGATCCGCTTTCGCCCCGAATGATTAGCGTGGTCGTGCGATTCATCCGAGCTCCATCCGGCACGTCGAAAGCTTCCCCAACTGCGGCATAGGGCTTGAGAAAGTTCGGATCTTCGTACTCGCCCGGTTCCATACGATCGAAGGCGTGAATCTTGTATCGCCCCGGAGTAACGCTCTTGAACTCAAACCGGCCATTCTCGTCGGACATAACGGATTGATAAAAGCTCAAGACATTGTCGAAGCTTCCGAAGGGCGCGAGCAGGACCATCGATCGCCCGGCAGCCTTCCCGTTCTCAAGCACCTCGCCATTGATGATGGCCCCGTCCATGCTGAGCACCATCTCCAGCGGTTCGCGCGCGCCCGGCTTCAAAGTCATGTCGTCGGTCAAAACATCTTTTTGCCCCAGCATCATCGACCGGATATAGCTGCCCGGCGGAAGCGGTTCCACCCCGATGTCCCAGATGCCGGGAACAATTTCATCGAACCGGAACGAGCCATCCGGCTTCACTTCGGCTGAGGGTTGCTCTCCGAGAAACGAGCCGTAGTCGGCGGGCACCAGACGGATCTGATAGGGTCCATGCTCCTGCGCCCCTTTCCCCTCCAGCTTCAGGTGTCCGCTGAGGGGAGAACCGGGAACGAGAGCGATGTTCAGATTCCCGGAGCCCGCGCCCGCTTCAACCGCTTCGGTTCCGAAGTAGACGTGATTATTGGCCCGTAAGACAGAGATCAACCGATAGCTGCCCGGCAGGACCGAGTTGAATTGAAATGTGAAATCCGGGGGCGCGGCTCCCGCCGAATTTGCCTCTCCGGTGTTGCTTCCGTTTGCCGGGATCAGGAATAACATGAGCGGTGCGAAGTTCTCGGCGCCGTCGCCTTTGAAATCGACCCCTGTGGGCGGAACTAGCCTTCCCGAGACAAGGGCACGCTCCACCGGCGCAAGAGTAAAATCGATTCCCTTGATTTCGTTGCCGGCATTCAGCGTTAAAGATTCGGCGGAATCAACGCTATCGGAATTCGGATAATATTGGGGCTTGTAAAGCTCTTCAATGGGTTTCTGGCCATAGGAGACGTCGGGCTGCACGCGCACCGCCGTTAGGAACTGCCGTTCCGCCCGAAAGCGATAACGGCCGGGCCGGACGAAGGCAATCCGGAACTCCCCGCGATTATCGGTGGCCGCCTGCTCGATACTTCGCCAGTGAAGGATGCGCCTCTCGTACACGGCCCGCAACATTTGAACCTGGGCGTTGGGAAGCGGATCACCGTCGCTGTCGCGCACGGTTCCCGTTATCGAGCCGAGGGGTAATGCCGCAAGCACGATATCCTGCTGGTTCCGGTGGGCCTGCACGATCAAGTGCGGCAGGGGACGCCCGCGTTCCGCAGTCCCGCCGTAACACGCGTGCTCATATAAACGAACGCGGGCGCAAAGCAAATACTCTCCGGGAGGAACCCCGGCAAAAGCGAAGGCTCCGTTCGAGTCCGAATAGGCGACCGCATCCAGCGGGTCGGAGCCGGTGGTGGAGAGGGTCACAACGGCCTTGCGAAGGGGTTCATGGGACCAGGCATTGCGGACAACGCCGGACAGGATGCTTCCGGCCGGCTGCGCCTGCACCCCCGCCGTGAGCCCTTCAAAAAGAATCAAGAGGAGAGCCCCTGCACGAAGCATCGGAATTACGCGACCACCTCAACCTGCGTCTGAATTTCAGCACGAGGCAGCAGGGCCGACCAATACGCGACAATTTCCCGCACCGGCGGACGCCCATCCCCGAACCCCGTTGCTCCCGGCGGCCCATTGAGAACCAGTGGAATCAGTTCGCGCGTGAAACGATCCACGGCTTTACGGTCAAACCCGCGTACGCCGATGCGCAGTTGAACCTCCGCGGCCTCCGCCAGACGGGGAGCCGCGGGACCCTGGCACGCGTTCCACCCCAGCAGCTCCGTGGCAATTTCCTCGAACTGCAAACCAAGCGTAGCCAGCCGGGCGCGAACAATCCGGTCCGCCGCCCGCGCCTTTTCCACCGCGTTGGGGTAACTGTAGACGAGCGTGCCGATCGATTTCCATCCGTTGGCGTAGCTGATGGAGAGCTTCAGCGTTGGCGGACGGCCGGACCCACGAATACCGGAGACTCGCACGCGGTCCGGACCGGTGTCTTCCAGTTGAATACTTGTGAAGTCGGCAATGCAGTCCGGAGTGATATACCGGCGCGGGTCACCGAGCTCATAGAGAAGCTGCTCCTTCACCGTATCGGAATGCACCCGGCCCCCGGTACCCGGATGTTTCGTGATCACGAAGGTTCCATCCGGTTCGGCTTCGATAATCGGATAGCCGACGTTGGCGAGGTCGGGAATGTTTTCCCAGTCCATCTGGCAGTTGCCGCCGGAGCACTGCGCGCCGCATTCGACGATGTGTCCGGCGATGGTTCCGGCAGCCAGCTTGTCCCAATCCTCGGGGCCCCAGCCGAAGGTGTGAATCATCGGCGCAAGCGCCAGAGCCGTGTCCGTGCTGCGGCCCGCGATCACGACGTCGGCCCCGGTGGCCAAAGCTTCCGCAAGCGGGAACGCGCCAATATAGGCGTTGGCGCTAAGAATCTGTTGCCGGATGGCCCCGATCGGCTCGCCGGTGTCCATGTCGCGCAACTCGTAGCCTTTGGCAAGGAACTCATCGACGCGGGCCAACACATCGTCTCCGAGCACGACCGCTACCTTGCAATCGGGCGCGTGCTTGAGAACGGCCCGTGCACAAGCGATCGGATTCACGCCGCCCGCATTCGCGATGACTCTGATTTTGTTGGAACGCAGTTTGTCCCGCAGGCGCCCAATGAGCGGCGGAAAGTCGCTCGCGTAACCCAGTTCCGAATCGCGCTCTTTCTGCTTCTGCAGGATCGACATGGTGACCTCGGCCAGATAGTCGAGAATCAGAAAGTCGATGGGACCATCCTCGACGAGGCGCACGGGCGCTTCGAGCCAATCGCCCCAGAAGCCCTGCCCATTGGCGATCCGGATCATTACAGAGTCTCCATCGCCAGCGCTTCGGCGCGCGGTCGCATCATGCAAAGATCGAGAGCCTGGGTCAGGATCTCGCGGGTTTCCTTCGGGTCGATCAACGCATCCACGTGACCCCGCGCCGCGGCAAACCGGGCATCGAGCCAGCGGTCGTAGTCGGCCTTCGTGCGCTCGATGGACTGTTGCAAATCTTCCGGCAAATCGAGCCCTTGTGCTTTCAACCTGTCCAACTCCGCCGAGAACAGTGCGACTACCGCGGAATCGCCTTCCATCACGCCGATGCGGGCAGTGGGCCAGCTAAACGTGAAGTTGGGATCGAAACCCTGCCCCGCCATGGCGTAATACCCGGCGCCGCTGGCGTGATTGATGGTCAGAATAATCCGCGGAACGGTGGCGCATGACATGGATTCAACCATGTCCGCCCCGGCACGTATGATGCCGCCGGACTCCGCTTCCAACCCAACCATGAACCCGGAAACGTCCTGGATATAGAGCAGCGGGGTTCCCGCGCGTTCCGCGTCCTCGACAAAGTAGTGGACCTTGCGGGCCGATTCGGTGTAGATGATCCCGCCCACGCGTGGCCCTTCCGCGCCACGCAGGAAGCCGCGCCGGTTCGCGATCACCGCCACCGGCCGTCCATTGAGACGACGGTGAGCGCAGAGCATCTCAGGCGCGTACTCGGGCTGAAATTCCTGGAATTCGCCGCCGTCCAAAAGCCGATCGAGCACTTCCTGGATCTCGTAGGGCAGCCGGTGATCCGCGGGAAGCACCCCATAGAGGTCGGCCGCCGGCTTGGCGGATGTTGTTTCCGGAGGGCGGGCTGGTGGTTCCGGAAGATTGCGAAAACGGGCTCGGATCATCTCCAAACAATGCTGATCGTCTTTCCGCAAGATAATGAGCCACGCCGGACCTGGTGGTGTGCATGCGCGCGCCGCCGAGCGCTTCCTGATCGATGACCTGACCGGTTGCGCCTTTCACGAGGTTGGGCCCGCCGAGGCCCATAAAGCTGGTTTTCTCGACCATGATGATGCAGTCACTCAGGGCGGGGAGGTAAGCGCCACCCGCGATACACGGACCCATGACCGCGGCCACTTGCGGAATATGCATCTTCCGCCGCATGAGCGAGTTATAGAAAAAGATCCGCCCCGCCCCGTACTGCCCGGGGAAGATCCCGTCCTGATAAGGCAGATTCACACCCGCGGAATCAACCAGGTAGATGATGGGGACACGGTTCCGCATCGCGATTTCCTGCGCGCGCAGAATCTTGGTGATGGTCTCCGGCCACCACGAACCCGCCTTTACAGTGGCATCGTTGGCAACAATCACCGCGGGGCGCCCCTCGACGCGCCCGAAGCCCGTGATGACTCCGGCCGCCGGCGCCTGGCCGTCGTAAAGGTCGTAAGCGATCAGGAGTCCCACTTCCACGAAGCGTGAGCCCGGATCGATCAGTTTCTGAATGCGCTCCCGCGCGGTGAGCTTTCCGGCGCGGTGCTGCCTAGCAATTCGATCGGTTCCGCCGCCCAGCCGGACACGCTCCTCGAGCCGCTGCACCTGTTCGACAAGCAGGCGCATGTGAGCCTCGCGAGCAACGGGGAGCGCGGGCTGTTCGGTCGTCATCGGTGCTACCATTCTGGCACCGTTCGCGTTGCGTCTCTCCGGCGGGGAAGATAGAGTGAGGGAATGCGGACTCGTTTCATTGGGGTGTTTCTGATGGGCCTTCTGGCACTGGCCGAGGCGCCGCTGGATCCCTGGAAGAGCCATGACGTTTTGGAAACCGCGGAACTCGCGAAAACGCTCCAAAGCGGTTCAGGCCCTGCAATCTTCATGGTCGGCCCGCGCATTCTTTATAACGGGGATCACATCAAGGGAGCGGCTTTCGCGGGACCTGCCGGAAACGCGGCTGGCCTTACTTTGTTGAGAGAACAGACCGCGCGGTTACCGAAGGACACAGCGATCGTGATCTATTGCGGCTGCTGCCCGATGGAGCACTGTCCGAATATTCGTCCCGCGTTCGCTGCCTTGCGGGATGCCGGTTTTCAGAACGTAAAAGTGCTGCGGATTCCGACGAACCTGGTGACCGACTGGACGAACCGGGGCTACCCCGTGGAAAAGGGCGCGATCGCCAAGTAAGAGCGCTCGGTGAACGATTCCTACAACCTTGAACGGTTTGTCGTTGCTCAGGCTTCCGTGTATCAGCAGGTGGTTTCCGAGCTGCAACGCGGACGGAAGACCACGCATTGGATGTGGTTCATCTTTCCGCAGATCGCCGGGTTGGGCAGCAGTTTTACGGCCCAGAAGTTCGCCATCGGATCGCTCGACGAAGCGCGGGCCTATCTTGGTCATCCCGTGCTCGGTACGCGCCTGCGAGCCTGCACGGAGCTGGTCAACGCGATCGAAGACCGTCCGATTGAGGATGTTTTCGATTACCCGGACGATCTCAAGTTTTGGTCTTCCATGACGCTGTTCCACGCCGCTGAGTCTGAAGATCCGGTCTTTCAGAGTGCGCTAGAGAGGTGGTTTAGGGGCCGGCCGGACCCGAATACGGTTCGGCTTCTTTCGTCAGCGGCCAGAAAATGAAAAAGGGACAATCAAGGTGGATTGTCCCTTATACTTTTCCCGGAAATCGGGCCCTAGCTCGAGGTTGCTATTGCTGCTGCGTCGCCGGTGCTGCCGGGTTGCCGGCTTCGCCAGCCGGATTCACTGGCGTGCCGATCACCTCGCCCGACATCACCATTTCCACGCGCCGATTCTGCTGCCGTCCGGCAGCTGTGTCGTTCGATGCCACGGGACGCGTTTTCCCGTAGCCCACCGCTGTCAGGCTGTTTCCGTTGACTCCCTGGCTCACCAGATAGTCACGCACACTGAAGGCGCGCTTTTCCGAAAGGGTCTGGTTGTACTCCTCGCCGCCCACGTTGTCGGTGTTGCCTTCGATCTGCACGCGCAATGTCGGGTATGCCAAAAGAATTCCGGAGACCTTCGCCAGCCGTTCGCGCGCGGCCGGTTTCAGCGTCGCTTTACCGGTGTCGAAGAGAACGTCGGCCATATTCATGATCAGGCCACGAGCGCTATCTCGGGTCTCCATAATGGTGTTTAGCTGCTGAAGAAGTTGGGCGCGTAAGGCGGCTTTATCCTGCTCCGCTTTGCTGGCCGAGGAGCGAGCCGCATCGGCGTCGGCTTCCGCCTGCTGTTTGGCCCTTAAAGCTGCCGCGCGATCGGCTTCCGCCTCAGCACGCATGCGGTCGGCTTCGAGCTTGGAGGTCTCCGCGGACGCGCGCGCCTGGTCGGCCGCCAGCCTTGCCTGTTCCGCCGCGCGGCGATCCGCTTCGGCCTGCCGTGCCCGCAACGCTTCCTGTTCCGCCTGACTTTGTGCTGCTGAAGTAGCGTCCGCGGCTGCCTTGCGCTCGGCCGCTAACGCTTCATCATTTTCTTTGCGAATGGAGACCAGACGGGCATCTTCGGCCATCTGCGTTGCCTGCCGCGCGACGGTTTCCAGTTCCTTTTCATTGTGGCCGCCCCGGTAAAATCCCTCGGCGTTCTCCATGTCGACGAGCGCCTTTTGCAACGTGTCGGAAGCGTAGTGCTCGGCTCCTTGCGCGCGTGCGATGGCAATCGCCGACCGCGCTTCGCGCAGCTGGAGCGGGACCCTTACGTCGGAGGCGATCGGCGCAATCCGGTCGACGCCGATGTTCATCGTGTAAACGCCGCGCTTGAGCAGTTCGTACTTCGCGTCAACGCTCTCGATCGTTCCGGTCGTGTCCTGCCGGATCATATTTTCCATGACGACGACATCGCTCGGCTGCGAAACGGCCCAGTACGGCTCCGCTGTGACGATCATTCCGAAAGCCTGCAAACTTGTCGTGGTGTCGATCTGTGCGTGATCGCCATTCCCTTTCATCACGAGTTCGCCGAGATTCTTGGCATTGCCCTCTGGAGTGATCGCCCAAATGACGTAGGTGAGGAATTCCGGTCCAAATGTTGAAGGCGGCGACAGCTTTTCAGTGTCGACGTGCATTTTCGTTGCGCCGGTATTACTGTCGACGCGAACGCGTCCCTGTGCTCGGGGCATGATCGATGTCCCACGCAGATCGACATAGGTGGTCCCTTGCCGGTGGTGAAAGTTTACGGCTGCAATCGACCGCGAGGTGACGTTCACGCGAAAGATCGGTTCCGATCCGTTTGCGCCGGGCTGAGTGGCCCCCTGGGTTGGGTTGGGTTCTTGCGCCACTGCTACACACAGGCAGCCGGCAATCAGTAGTGATGATGCGACTCTATACATCGGTAAATTAGTCTCCAAGACTTACTAAGCACGAAGTGTGCCGAACTTGCCGAGGAAGACGCGCTCGTGATGCATCGTACGTTTAGCGAGTCGCGCGGGAGCGGAGATAATTGAGAAGGTGAGAAATATCGGTTTCGAGGTCATCGCGCAGTGCCCCGAAACCTCGGCCCGTGCAGGCATCCTGCACACCCCGCACGGAGATATCGAGACCCCGGTGTTTATGCCGGTGGGGACCCAGGCCACGGTAAAGGGAGTGCCGCCGGACGTTCTTTATGACGACCTCGGTGCGCGCATCATTCTCAGCAACACCTATCATCTGTTTCTTCGACCGGGTCCGGCGACCGTGGAGCAACTCGGGGGCCTGCACCGTTTCATGTCATGGCCGGGAGCGATCCTGACCGATTCCGGCGGCTTCCAGGTCTTCAGCCTGAGCGAGCTTCGAAAGATCACCGATGAAGGCGTGCAATTCCGGTCCCATCTGGACGGGAGCGCCCACCTGTTTACTCCCGAATCGACCGTGGACGTGCAGCTTGCCCTTGGCAGCGATATCCTCATGACTCTCGACGAGTGCCCGGCATACCCGGTGACCCGGAGCTATGCCGAGCAATCTACCAGTCGCACTGTGGCCTGGGCGCGGGCGGCCATGCGGCACTTCGAGAAACGGATGCAGACCATGCCCACCCGGCACGCCTTATTCCCGATTGTGCAAGGGTCCATGTTTTCCGACCTGCGGCACTGGTGCGCCGAACAACTCCTCGAACTCGACGCGGACGGCTATGCGGTCGGCGGTCTGTCCGTCGGCGAACCGCGGCCGCTGAGCCTGGAGATGGTGGCTGCGACTGAGCCGTTGTTGCCTCGCGACCGGCCGCGCTACGCCATGGGGGTCGGCATGCCCGAGGAACTGCAGGAGTACGTTGCCCAGGGAATCGACATGATGGATTGCGTGCTTCCGACGCGCAATGCCCGTAACGGATGCCTGTTTACGAGCGAGGGGCGAGTCATGATCAAGCACGCACGCTACAAGCAGGACGCCGCTCCGCTCGATCCTCATTGCGCCTGCACGACGTGCCGCAACTACTCGCGCGCTTACTTGCGGCACCTGTTCCAAGCCGGCGAGATCCTGTTCGCGACTCTCGCCTCCATTCACAACATTCACCGGTATCTTGTTATCATGCGTGAGATCAGAGAGGCGATCCGGTTGGGGACCTTTCCCCAATACTTGCGCGCGGTGCGAAATACTGCCGCGCAGGCTCAGCCCTGATCAGGCGGCGCCTTCTCCGGAGCAGGCTCTCCTAGAATAAGGAAAACGTGACACTTCTTTCAGCAGCGCTCCTTCTACAGGGCGGCGCGACCAACTCCTTCAGCTTCGCGCTGCCGCTCGTCCTGATGTTCGGGATCATGTACTTCCTGCTCTTCCTCCCCATGCAGCGGCAGAAGAAGCAAACGCAGAAGATGTTGGCCGAATTGAAGAGCGGCGATAGCGTGGTCACTTCCGGGGGCATCGTCGGAACCGTGACCACCCTGGAAAAGGACACGGTGGTCATCCGCGTGAAGCCCGACAATCTGAAACTGCAAGTCACCCGGGCTTCCATTTCCGGGCTGGTTCCCCCTGTCGAAGGTACTGTCCTGAAATAAATTCCGCCGTTTCGGGTCAGATACACTATTTCAGGCCAAACAAAGCCGACTTCAAAACGGTAATCACTTTTCGGAAGGCAAGCGAATTCATGCAACGACATTTAACAGTGAAGACGATCGTGATCGTGACGACCATCCTTCTCTGTATTTATGGAATCATCGGCATCCCGAGATCGAAGGCCGAACTGGTTTCCAACCTCCAGCACAATATCCGGCTGGGGCTGGACCTGAAAGGCGGCAGTCACCTGGTTCTGCAGGTACAGGTGCAGGACGCGGTGCGCACCATTGCCGACCACGCGCGCGAGGGGCTCCTGACCGCGGCGGCCAAACGCGGAATCGCACTGGGCGGTGTCGACCGCAACGATCCGCAGACCATTGAGCAGACCGACTCCATTCAACTCAATGTGCACGGGGTGCCCGCCGATAAGACCAGCGCCTTTCGCGCACTCGCCGCGGAGCAGCTTCCGCAGTGGAATCTGACGCCCGTGAGTTCTACCGACTACCGGCTCAATATGAAGCCCTCCGAGCTGGTGGACGTGAAACGGCGCGCGATCGATCAATCCATCCAAACGATTAGTAATCGCGTGAACGCTCTGGGCCTTACCGAGCCGGTCGTGCAGCAACGCGGGCGCGCGGAATCCGACTACGAAATTCTGGTACAGCTGCCGGGCGTCGACGATCCCGCGCGGGTCAAAGACATCATCGGCCAGGCGGCACAATTGGAGATCGTGGAAGTGAAGGAAGGGCCTTTCCCGTCTGAAGAAGCGGCGCGCCAGCAGAAGGGCGGCGTGCTGCCTCTGAATACGCGGTTGGTCCCCTGGACGCAGCCGGGCGGCACGCAATGGTACCTGGTCTCGCGCTCTCCCGTGATTGTGGGCGAGGATCTCCGCAACGCGCGGGCGAACCAGGACGAGTTCCGCAAGTGGGAAGCGGATTTCACGCTTTCGCAGGACGCCGCCGCCAAGTTCGAGCGCTTCACCGAAGGCAATATCGGGAATCGTCTGGCTGTCATTCTCGACAACCAGGTTCGCAGCGTCGCCAACATCCAGTCCAAAATCTCCGATAGTGGCCGGATCTCGAATCTGGGCAGCCAGCAGGAAGCCACGGATCTGGCCCTGGTCATGCGTTCCGGATCTCTGCCGGCTTCCATTAAATATGAGGAGGAGCGCGTGGTCGGGCCTTCGCTTGGGGCCGATTCCGTAAAGCAGGGGCTGATCGCGGCTCTCGCGGGACTTGCCGCGGTGGTGGTCGTGATGCTGATTTACTATCGCAAGAGCGGGCTTAACGCGGTGCTGGCATTGATTCTCAACACCGTGATCCTGATCGCTGCTCTCTCTTACTTCTCCGCCGTGCTCACGCTTCCGGGTATCGCGGGCGTCATTCTTACCATCGGTATGGCGGTTGATAGCAACGTCCTGATCTTTGAACGCATCCGCGAGGAGTTGCGCTCCGGCAAAGGCGTGATTGCCGCCGTGGACGCGGGTTTCGGAAAAGCATGGTGGACCATTGTCGATACCCATGTCACGACCATCGTGTCCTGCCTGTTCCTGTTCCTATTCGGAACGGGCCCGGTGCGCGGCTTTGCCGTCACCCTGGTAATCGGGCTCCTGGCGAACGTGTTTACGGCCGTATTTGTTTCAAAAACCATTTTCGATTACGAGCTCTCCGGGACGCGTCCCGCAAGGGCGCTCAGCATTTGATCAGGATTTCAATTTCTATCTTTAGGGAACGGGAACAAGTGAGAACGAGCCGGTGTCTAACGCATTGTCAGGCATCGGTCAGGCTGTGACGGATGGAATTATTCAAAGCTACTAACTTCGACTTTTTGGGCAAGAAGTGGCCCTTCATCATTGCCTCGCTGGTGCTGACCGCCGCGGGGCTGATTAGTTTATTCGTGAAAGGCGGACCGCGTTACGGGATCGATTTCAAGGGAGGGACGATGACCACGGTGAAGTTCCAGGGAACGCCGCCGGTGAATCAGATCCGCTCCGCCATCGACCGGAACCTGGGCGCGGGAGCGACGGTGCAGAACTTCGTGGGAGGCGAGAACGAGGTCGCGATCGGTACCGAGGGATCGGATTCCAATACGCGGCAGCGTGTCATGACCACTCTCGAATCGGTCTTCGGAAAGGTTTCAGCGGGCAAGCTCGACTTGAATAACGCGAGCGCCGCCGACATCGCGAATCGCCTGCGAACGCCGCTCCAGACCGCGGGCGTTCTGATGACCGATGAGCAACTAAACCGCATGGCGACCGACATACGCACGTTCCGGGACTCGCCGCCGCGGTCGGGCCTGCTCTCCGGGATCGATCAGTTGTCCGGAGTGCCCGGCGTCACGCCGCAGGTTCTCAATGTGATGAAGCAGGAAGCGGCGCTCTCGCCTTTTGCGCTACGTTCTTCCGACTTCGTCGGACCGAAGGTGGGCGCCCAACTGCGACGGCAGGCCATTGTCGCCACGCTTTGCGCATTGGCTGGAATGCTGATATACATAGCGTTCCGCTTTGAGTGGATCTATGGGCTTGCTGCCGTGATCGCCGTTTTCCATGACACGATCATCACGATCGGGATGTTCTCGCTGTTCAATAAGGAGATCGACCTGACCGTGATTGCGGCTTTGTTGACCCTGGTTGGATACTCGATGAACGACACGATCGTGATCTTCGACCGCATCCGCGAGAATCTCCGGCTGGGAACAAAGAGCCGCGAGCCCCTGGAGAGCGTCATCAACCGCAGCGTGAACCAGACCCTGAGCCGTACGGTGATGACGTCGGGCCTCACATTCCTGACCGTGCTGGCGCTTTTTCTGTTCGGCGGCCCCGTGCTTCACGGCTTTTCGTTCGCTCTTGTGGTGGGCATTATCATCGGGACTTATTCTTCGGTCTTTATTGCGAGTCCAATCGTACTGGTTTGGCACAACTGGCTCGATCAGCGTGGAAAGCTGGCGCCAGTTGGTATAGAATCGCGTTCTACGGTACGTGGTGTTGGAACAAAGAGTTCGGCAAGAGTGATCAAGTAAGAAATTGATTGAGCAGTTGATCGAAGGGGGTTGAACGCACGATGTTTGAGCAAAGTTTTGTGCAGACCGGCGATACGGGGAAGAGGGCATCGACTATTTTCGTATCGTTTGGCATCCAGGTCTTAGTACTCGGGGTTCTGATCATCCTTCCCATGATCTACTTCGACGCGCTTCCGAAGGGTCAGTTGGCAAGCATGCTGGTAGCGCCGCCGCCGCCTCCGCCACCTCCGCCGCCGCCCCCCGCGCAGGCAGTGAAACAGGTCAAGATCATTCCGCGCCAGATGGATTTGAACGTGCTTCACGCGCCCAAGACCATTCCTAAAGAAGTAAAGATGATCAAAGAGGAAGAGCTGCCGCCGCCGACGACCGGCGTGGTGGGTGGAGTTGCGGGATCTTCGGGGTAGCGCTGGTGGCGTGCTCAACGGGGTGATCGGAGGGTTGCCGAATCGGCGCCGCCGCCTCCGCCGCCGCCCGCGCCCAAAGCGGCTGCGCCGAATAAGCCCATCCGCGTTGGGGGCAGTGTTACGGCGGCGAACTTGCTGCATCAAGTCAAGCCTGCGTATCCTCCACTGGCCCGGCAGGCGCGTATCTCCGGCGTGGTTCGATTCAACGCCAAGATCTCGAAAGACGGCCGGATCGAGGATTTGACCCTGATCAGCGGACATCCCTTGTTAGTGCAGGCCGCGCAGGATGCGGTCCGGCAGTGGGTTTATCGGCCGACTCAGCTGAACGGTGAGCCGGTGGAAGTGCTCACTACCATCGATGTAAATTTCACCTTGAGCAATTAAGCCAAACCAGTTTTTCGGATTCGTTCAGAAACGGAAAGTAACGCAACTTAACTCAACTCGCAGGGAGACAAGACGATGCTTTTACAGGCACAAGTATGGGGCTTTTGGTTGTTCCAGGAAGCGGGAGCAATCGGTTGGGATCCGCGTTCACTGTGGAACCAGATGGGAGGTTTGGCTAAGGCCGTAGTTATCATCCTGTTCATCATGTCGGCGTGGTCCATCGGCGTGATGATCGATCGGTTGATGGCTTATCAGGCAGCCAAGAAGCAGTCCCGGGCGTTTGCTCCGGCAGTCGCCGGCGCACTGCGCGAAGGGAAGTTGGATGAAGCGGTGAAGATCGCCGACCGCTACAAGAAGAGCCATTTGGCGAAAGTCGTTGTTGCCGGACTCCAGGAGTTCCAGGCGCATCAGGCAAGTCCGGAGATATCGGGCGAAGAGATCGATGCTTCGCAGCGTGCCCTGGTGCGGGCGGAAGCCATCGTTCACGCGGAGCTGAAACGCGGCGTCAGCAGCCTGGCGACCATCGGATCGACCGCGCCGTTCGTCGGCCTGTTCGGAACCGTCGTCGGGATCATTAACGCGTTCAAAGATATGGCCGCGCAGAAATCGCCTGGCATCGGCGCCATCGCGGGTGGTATCTCGGAAGCGCTGGTGACCACCGCTATCGGTCTCCTCGTGGCCGTGCCCGCGGTGTGGATGTTCAACTACTTCACCGGACGGATCGACTCCTTCGACGTCGAGATGGGTAACTCCAGCTCGGAGTTGATCGATTATTTCCTGAAGCGGTCCCAGTCCCGCACCGCTGCCATCCGTAAGTAGTTGCAGCTGTAGTGCGGCGAGTTGAGTTGCGGGTAGTCAGGCGCCGGAACAGCGCGCCTGGCTGCCCCATCGTGAACTTGCCGGTGAAAGAGACATTGTAAGGAGAACCCGATGGATTTAAAGAAAGCGCCACCGCCCGTTTCGGAAATCAATGTCACGCCGATGGTCGATGTGATGCTGGTCGTACTGATCATCTTCATGGTCATCACCCCTCTTCTTTCGAAGTCGGTGCCTCTTGATATGGCGAAAGCCCGGAACCCGATCACGATGGGCGATGCGGATAAGGAAGACGCGGTCATCGTTGCTATCACCCGCGACGGCCAAACCTATCTCAGCCCGGGTCTGGTCAAAGTACAGCCGGACCAACTTTCCCAGAAGGTAAAAGAGCTGCTGACCAACAAGGTGGAAAAGACTGTATTCATCAAGGCGGACGCGCGGTCGAAGTACGAGCGTGTGGAAGAGGTGGTAGACGATCTGCGAGCGGGTGGAGTGGACCAACTTGGCCTGCTGACGGATCAGGCTGCCGAAAACAAGAAGAAAGCTGGCAGCTCTAGCGCCAGCACGATGTAGAACGCCGAGAAGCAATTCCTTTAAAGGAGATTTCCTATGGCAATGGCAGTTGGCGGCGGATCCGGCGGGGTCTCAGCCAATATCAATATGACGCCGATGATCGATATTCTTCTGGTCTTATTGATCATCTTTATGGCGATTTCCCCGACCAAGCCGAAAGGACTTGAGGCGCTCGCTCCCCAGCCTCCACCCCCGAACGCGCCGCCTCCTCCGGACAATGACCGGACGGTGGTGATCCAGGTGGACAAGAACCACAACTGGAAGATCAATCAGGAGGACATTACCGAAGACCGCCTCGAAGATCGCCTCATCGCGATATTTAAAACGCGCGCCGAACGCGTGGTGTTCGTCAAAGGGGACCCGGATCTGGAATTTGAATGGGTTGCTCGCGCCATCGATCATGCGCACGGGGCGAATATCGACAAAGTCGGATTGATGACCCCGAAGGTGGAGGAAGGGAAATAATGCGGTTAGAATACGCCGTCATTGCGGCGTCCCTCGGGATGGTGGTGACCTTCAGCTCGGGTTGTGAAAAGCTCAAAGCTCGCGACAACTTGAACAAGGGCGTCCAATCCTTCAAGGCCGCCAAGTATTCCGCCGCCGTTGAACACTTTCAGACTGCTGTAGCAGCCGACCCGAAATTCACGACGGCGCGGTTGTATCTCGCCACCGCGTACGAGATGCAGTACGTTCCCGGGATCGATTCCGCCGAGAATATGCAGTTTGCCAAGTCCGCCATGGATCAATTCAACAAGGTTCTGGCTGATGAACCCAAGAATGTCCTCGCCATCTCGTCGATCGCTTCGCTTTACTACAACGAGAAGAAGTTCGATGAGGCCGGCGAGTGGCATCGAAAAGTCATTGCAGTCGATCCGAAGAACAAAGAGTCTTATTACACTCTGGGTGTTCTCGCGTGGACCAAGTGGCTGCCGGTCGACCGCCAGGCCCGTGTCGACTCAGGCCAGAAAGCCGAGGATCCAGGGCCGATCAAAAACCCCAAGATCCGCGCCTCCTTAAAAGAGAAATGGATGCCGGTGCTCGATCAGGGCATGAAGGACGAGGAGCAGGCTCTCCAGATCGATCCCGAGTATGACGACGCTATGGCCTACATGAACCTGCTGATTCGCTACCGCGCGGATTTGCTCGACACGCCGGATGAGTATAAGAAAGCCATCGAAGAAGCCGATAAGTGGGTGAACAAATCGCTCGAAGCCAGAAAAGTGAAAGCCGAGCGCAAGGCGAAAGCCGCCGATGGCGGTCAGAAGACCGAATAGCCGATAGGTTCCATTTAGTGTGTCTCGGGCGGCTCGCAGGAGCCGCCCTTTTCCATTTCCAAGGGCCTGCACGCCCGTCCAACCCAAACTTTAAACCGGATTTTCTAAACTGAAGTTGTGAGCTCCGATCCTCCAGCCGCCGTCGAACCTGCCCCGCCTTCCGCGAGCCCGTTGACGCTGGAAGAATCGTTCGACCAGTTGCGCGCCCGCGTCACGGCAAATCGGCCTAATGAGGATTTCGCTCCGATCGAGAAGGCCTATTTATTTGCGGAGTCGCTCCATCAAGGCCAGTTTCGTGAATCAGGCGAGCCGTATATGTCCCATCCCGTCGCTGTCGCCGGGATCCTGGCCGAGATGCGCATGGATGCCGTGTCCATCGAGACCGGATTACTGCACGACGTGGTCGAAGACACGCTCGGCGACCCCCGAGGAAGTGCGCAAACAGTTCGGTGACGAGGTTTCTCGCTGCGTCGACGGCGTAACCAAGTTAAGCAAGCTCGATTTCAGTTCGGCCGAAGATCGGCAGGCCGAAAGTTACCGCAAAATGCTCCTGGCGATGGTGAACGACATCCGCGTGATGATCGTCAAACTGGCGGACCGCCTGCACAACATGCGGACCCTCCGTGCTCTCTCGACGGAACGCCGCGAGCGTATTGCCCATGAGACGGTGGAAATCTATGCGCCCATCGCGCACCGGCTCGGCATGGGAAAAATGCGCGGCGAGCTCGAAGATCTGGCCTTCCGCTACCTCGATCCCGAAGCCTTTGCCGAGATATCGGAACGCATCGAATCCAACCGTGCGGAAAATGAAAGCTTTCTGTCCGAGATCAAGTGGATCATTGAGGAGGAGCTGCGGAAAGAGTCCATACCCGCCCGTGTGGAAGGACGCGTGAAGCGTGCCTACTCGGTGTATCAAAAGCTGAAAAAACAGCAGATCTCCATCGAGCAGGTGTACGACCTCCTGGCTATTCGCATCATCACGGACTCGGTGAAGAATTGCTACGCCGCGCTGGGCGTGATTCATAACGAATGGCATCCCATACCGGGCCGCATCAAGGACTTCATCGCGATCCCGCGCCCCAATCTTTACCAGTCTCTGCATACGTCGGTCGTTGGACTCGAAGGGCGCCAATTCGAAGTTCAAATCCGCACCGAAGACATGCACCGCGTCGCTGAAGAAGGCATTGCGGCCCACTGGAAGTATAAAGAAGGGCGCCGCGGTCCGGCCGAAGACGACCAACGGATTGCCTGGGTTCGCCACCTGGTGGAATGGCAGCGCGATATGAGCGACCCGAGCGACTTCATGTCGACACTCAAGGTCGACCTCTACCCGGACGAAGTCTATATCTTTACCCCTAAGGGCCGTGTCATCGTCCTGCCGAAGGATTCCACACCTGTCGACTTTGCCTACGCCATTCACTCGGACGTCGGCAACACGTGTTACAGCGCCAAGGTGAATGGTAAGTCGGTCCCGCTCCGCCACACGCTCCAGAACGGCGACACCGTCGAGATCGTCACGCAAAGCACGCAGAAGCCGAGCAAAGATTGGCTTTCGTTTGTCAAAACGGCAAAGGCGCGAAACAAGATCCGGCATCTCATCAACGCGGAAGAGCGCGATAAGGCGATCGAAATCGGCCAAAAATATCTGGATCGCGAAGCGCGCCGGGTCGGCTTCTCTCTCAATCGCGCGCCAAAAGAGGAACTGCAGCGCGTTGCCGGGGAATACGGTTACGGGAAGATGGAAGACCTTTACGCCGCGCTTGGCTTCGGGCGGTTCAGCGCCCGTCAGGTGCTTCTCAAGCTGGTTCCGGCTCCCATCCCCGAAGTTCCCGTAGAGGCTGAGTTCGATGCCGCAGCGCCGCGGACGGGAGCCGGTTCCGACGGCGTTATCAAGGTGAGCGGCCTGGATGAACTCCTGGTCTACCGCGCGAAATGTTGCAACCCCATCCGCGGCGAAGCCATCGTGGGATATGTGAGCCGGGGGAAGGGAATTGCCGTCCATTCCAAGATGTGCCCCAATGTGCAGAACCTGTTGTATGAGCCGGAGCGAAAGATAGAGGTCGCCTGGGAGGGTACTGCTTCCGCCGCGCTTCCCGTGCACCTCGTCGTGCGAACGGATGACCGGCCGGGGCTACTGAATCAACTGACCGCCATCCTCTCGAACGAGGGCGCGAATATCCGCAGCCTCGAAGCCAAGACCGAGATCGATGCCACGCGCGATGCCCTGATTGAAATGACCATTGATGTGAAGGATAAGAAGCAATTGGAAAAGCTGCTCAGCTCCATGCGGCGGATCTCCGGAATCCGCGATGTCGAGAGGAGATTGCAATGAGCCCGATCACCTCGACGGACCCTGAGCATATCGCTATTTCGAAATCGCGGGGAATCTCGATCGATTGGAAAGATGGTCACAAGAGTGTCTTTGACAACGAGTTTCTGCGCGACCATTGCCCCTGCGCCAGTTGCACGGGCGCGCATGGGACCGCGCCCCGCGCCAAAGCCTCCGAAAACCCGCTCAAGCTCTTCACCCCCAAACTGAAAATGGAAAGCGTGGAGCCGGTCGGAAACTATGCCATTCGGATCGCCTGGAATGACGGTCACTCCACGGGCATTTACTCTTTTGCCCACCTCCGCGGTATCTCGCGCGAACCCGCCGGCGGTTCCGTGTAGCCTGTTACGTTTTGGGGCCGCAGCGGCGGCCACCGGTAGAATCGTGCTCCGCGTGAGCGCATGGAGACAATACCGATACCGGAATATGAAACTGTGCCGCTGGAAGACATCACGACCGGAATTGCCGGTCCGCGGCTCCTGTTCGTGAACGTCTTTGCCGTTGGGGACGCTCACGACGGGTGGGTACTCATCGACGCAGGCGTCCCGCACTCGGCCGGAAAATCAAGAGTTGGAGCGAGAAGCTGATTCGGACCGGCGTGGCGCCCCACGCCATTGTGCTGACTCACGGCCACTTCGATCATGCCGGGGCCCTCAAGACCCTCGCCGCCGAGTGGGACGTGCCCGTCTTTGCACAACGAGCGCGAGCTGCCGTTCATCACCGGGCGCGAGAATTATCCTCCTCCCCACCCGGGCGTCTTCGACCGCAAAACCCAAACGCGAACGAACCCGCGAGGTGTTTACACAGAATCGCGGACACTCCCCGGTCACAAGGACTTCTGGGCCTTATCGGTGATCCTCGGTCGCGAACAAAATCCGCACGCGATCATGCCCAATGGACCGTCGATCCGATAAGTTATTTGAGGTCCTGCTCTTGAACGTACTTCGTGCAAATCGGTTCTTCAGCGCCTCGACTGTTTTCAGGATCTTGGGAGATGTTATCGGCAGGTATTTCCCACTGGTTAAATCCTACCGGTTGCTTCGTTCGCTCGTGCAGTCTGGATTTCGTCGAGCACCTCATTACGAAGTGCCGCTCCTTTGCCGTGGACTGTCTCGAAAACGACAATGAAGCAAAACGATAAGGTTGCGGCATCGTAAGTTTGCCACATGGATCAGGGCAAGAAGCCGAGAAGAAACCAGACCTTCCGCAATATTTAGCAACTCAGCTTTGTCCGGAACCCGTTAGAAAGCCAGCTTCTGTACCGCCAACGACAGTTACCGTTACTGAACGCGCAGCGCAATCATCGGCTCGATTCCTGAAGCTCTTCGTGCCGGTATATAGCCGGAGAAGACTGCTACAGTCATAAGCAAGAGAACCGTTCCCGCATACGTTGCAGCGTCCCACGGAGAAGTACCGTAGAGAAGCGAGGCAATAAGACGCGCTGATCCGAGTGACGCTGCTGTTCCGATCACTATGCCGGCTACGACCAGACGCAAGGTGCCGAGAAGAACCTCACGTCGGACGCGGCCGGCGCTGGCCCCTAGTGCCATGCGGACTCCGATCTCCTGGGTTTTCCGGGTGACCGAATAGGAGATCACACCGTAGATACCGAGTGCCGCCAGCAACAGCCCGAGACCAGAAAATGCGGCTACCAGTACCGTGAAGAAACGGCGGGGCGAGCGGGCCCGGTCGACAATGGTCCGGACGGGCCGAAACTCTGCCGCGGGTTGCCGCGGATTAAGCTCTCGGAGCACGTGCAGGACGGCGGCGGCCAGCGTGCCGGGAGGCAAGCTCGTACGCAGCACAAGTTGTGCGCCGGACGGGTTTTGCTGTGTCACCGGGTAATAGATCTGCGAGCCTACCGGGCCCTCTACGTTCTCCTCGTGAACATCGTCAACGATGCCGATCACTTGATCTGCCTCCTTGTCGCGCATGAGAATTTTGCCCAAGGGGTCGTCACCCGGCCAGTAGACCCGGGCGGCGGAAGCGTTGATGAGGACCACTCTTTGGCTATGCGAGGTATCGGACCAGGCGAAGTCACGCCCACGCAGGTGAATGCCCATGGCACGGATGAATCCCGGCGTGATGACATACACCAGCGGAGTTGGCAGTTGGCCTGGGGAGAAAATCTTCCCCTGCGGACTCGGTTCGTCCCATTGGCGGTTTGGGCCCAAAGGAAGGTAGTCTGCCACGCCAGCAGCCTTAACGCCAGGCAGCGCCGCGATGCGGGTGAGAATCTGCTGGAAGATTGTGGCGCGCTTGGCTGCGCGGGCGCCGGAAGATGGCGCTGTGTCGTCGTAATCGATTTTTATCGAGGCCGCGTGTTCGGGCTCGAAACCAAGATTGACATCGAGGACATTGAGAAAGCTGCGTAGCATCAGCCCGGCGCTTACCAGAAGGACACAAGCGAGAGCAACCTCCGAAACCACCAGTGCGGCCCGGACCCGCTCATGTCTTCGACCGAGGCCCGCGCCCGGACCGGAATCCTTAAGCGCGCCCTGAAGATTTCCGCCCCCGGCTCTCAGCCCTGGAACAAGCCCGAAGAGTATGGTTGTGAACCCCGCGATGAGAACCGCCCAGCCGAGCGCCTGGCCGTCAATGCGCAATGTGCTAAGGAGCGGCAGTGCCAGCGATCCTTGGTGCGCGAGCCACGCGATTAGCAGGAACGCCAAGAAGAGTCCTACGGCTGTTCCCGCAGCGCACAAGACGAGACTTTCAACAAGCAATAGCTGTATTGTGCGGCCACGGCTCGCTCCGAGTGCGCCGCGGACGGCAAACTCTTTGCTTCGCACCGCGGCGCGCGCCAAGAGCAGATTTGAGAGATTCACTCCAGCTATGAGTAGAATCGTTCCGACGGCGCACCATAGAGCGGTCAGCGGCCGACGCAGCGTGCCGGTGACGTGGTCCTTGAGCGCCCCTGGAATGAGACCACCTATATAACGTCCCCGCGTTTCGGGAAACTTGACGTTGAAATAAATGTCCGGCGCGATCCGCTTGGCATCGTCCGCCGCCTGGGCTAAGGTTACACCCGCCTTTAAACGGCCGAGAAGGGTCACGATGTTGCCCCAATCGCGCGCTTGGCTCAGATTCATCGGGGTGAAAAGATCGACTTTCGCGCCTGGAGAAAACACCGCGCCGAAGTCGAAGCTGGCGGGCAAAACTCCTACTACCGTGACCGATGTTCCATTGAGATCGAGCGTCCTCCCTATGATGCCGGGATCTGCGTTGAAGTGTCGCTGCCAATATAAGTTCGCCAGCAGCGCCACTGGCCGGTCTCCGCGAGCCTCGCCGGGGGTAAATAGGCGGCCTATAGCAGGCTGCACGCCGAGGACCTGGAAAAAGTTGCCGATCACGTCCATGCCCGTAGCCGACTGTGGCTCAGACCGGCCAGTGAGACGAAGGTTGTCGGGAGTGCTGAAGGCGAAGTATCCGGTAACGTCTTGATATACACGGCTACGGGCCCGGAATTCTTCAAATGCGTCCGAGGAGTAGGTAGCGCAGGATAAGCCGCAACCGCCGGGCGGCGGTGCGATCCAGGCGAGTTGGCGCGAGTCAGGAAACGGCAATGGCCGCAGAAGCAGCGTATTGACTAAGCTGAAAACAGCGATATTAGCTCCAATGGCCAAAGCCAGGATGACGATCGAAACGGTGGCAAAGCCGGGGTCGCGTTTCACCGTGCGCAAGGCATAGCGCAGGTCCTGAAGTGAGTCTGTACCGTAATCTTTCAGGCGTTTGCGGCGCTTCATTTTCTCTCCAATGCTTTCGCCGATTTGTTGCAACGCGCGCAAGTCACCGAATTGGCGCTCGGCTTCCTGACGCGCGGCCTCGGGACTCAAGCCCCGAGCCAGCAAGTCGTCCATTTTCGCTTCGAGGTGAAAGCGCAATTCATCCCTTATGTCGGCGGCGGGGTCAGGACCGGCGAGGCGGGCGTAGCGACGCGATAGCGGATCCGGCTTCATCGGATCTCCTCAGGTAACGGAGGCCGCGACGCGCTAAGCACCTTAGCGACGGCCGTCGCGTAGGCCTCCCAGGTTCTTACTTCCTGCTGCAGTTGTTGGCGGCCCGCGGGAGTCAGCCGGTAAAACTTGGCCTTCCGATTGTTGTCGGAGAGCCCCCACTCCGCTTCAAGCAGTCCCTTGCTCTCCAGGCGCCACAGCGCGGGATAGAGCGTACCTTCCTCGAGTGCCAGCGCGTCGTCGCTCTGCCGACGAATGAGGTTGGTAACGGCATAGCCATGAAGCGGTCCCCAGCAGAGGGTCTTAAGGATGAGAACATCCAGCGTGCCGCGAAGGAACTCGAGTTTGGCCGTTTCATTTCTTACCCCTGACATAACAAGGGAAGCTTCTCACGTTTCCCCATTGAACGCAAGGGGGCTCCGGGAGGAAGCCTAGCTTTGTTGCACAGCATCCGATCGGGCTCCCCTGTGGTTGCTGAGAAGGCCATCGATACCCGCTAGGTAGCGGGTTAGGGTCAATGCCATCCTCACCGTTGACTCCGAGCATCGTGCCTGGAGAATTCCGGCCGAAATCGTCGCAGACATGCCGCCGGGAGCGGTCTATAAGTGTTTGGGACAGCAAGTGGGCTCCTGAATAGGCCTGGCTGAATCGTTCGGAACGTGCAGGCCGGCTGCGCGACCCCGCAACGCCACCATCAGATCTCACACGTCCTGTTGTTTGTAAAATCTCGTGATACACTTGTAGCGTTCTCACCATCTGGCACCCTCCAAGGGGCTCCTGCTGTGAATCAGGAGAGCGATGGCAGATTTATCCAACAGAGAGCGAATTGAAAATGAAGGTCCGAAAAGCAGTAAGGCCAAGCAGATATTGATAGCCGAAGACGAGCCGATGATTCGTGCCTTGCTCCAGCGGCTTCTCCACATGTGGGGCTATCGCACGCTCGTAGCGCATAACGGCAAGGAGGCGCTCGAGGTAGCCGGGCATCATCTTGATGATATTGACTTGCTTCTATCTGACATTACGATGCCGGAGATGGACGGGCTGGAACTGGCCGAGAAGTTGACCAAGGAGCGGCCTCGTCTAAAAGTGATTTTGATGTCCGGCTTCTCTAACGTGAATCTGGTCATCCAGCGCGGTTGGAGATTCATCCAGAAACCTTTCAAGCCTGCGAACGTGAAAGCATCAATAGAAGATGTGATCTAAACCGTGTTCGCTAAGCGCACAAGTACGTGAAACCCTGGATCGTTCGGGGCCCACTCCTCACCGGCAAGAAGAGCCGGAGCTAGCCGCGTGCGTTGATCCGGATCTGAATCGCTCTGATCACGCGCGGCTGTTTGAGGGTGGCTACCACTTCACCGAAAGGTTTAAACCCGGACGTTATCGCGCTTTATAGGACACTCTTTTTGACGTTCAACTTCGGCCCTTCCGGCGAATCGGCACCCTCGCGCATGGACAACCATAGGAGTGGCAGTGACTGTTATCGCAAAAGCGTCTGCGGTATTTGGGATGGAGAATGGGCCGCAGAGTTCGTTCCGGGACACGTAACCCATCCGAAACGAGTTGCAACAACACACCGCCGCTAGTGTCTTGAGTCAGAGATACGTTGACAAAGCCGTTGGACTTTCCCACGGATGAGGTCAGGGTTTGCGTGCCAGACGAAGGGTTTGGGTTCGACATTTCGTTTTCCCGATAGGCTCAGCATGCCTGTTTCCAGGTCAGTTGCACTGTCGAAGCTGCCCCTCCGGACGCAGCGCTCTGTGAGTTCGGCAAAGAGCCGTTCCACAAGATTGAGCCAACTTCCTCCGGTGGGCGTGAAATGAGCGAAGAAATTCGGATGCCGCAGGAATCAACGCCGGACTTTATCCACTTTGTGGGTTCCGTAGTTGTCCATGATGAGATGCACTTCTTGCTCGGCGGGAATATCGCGCGCAACGCGGTCCAGAAATTTCAAGAACTCTTGATGACGATGACGCCGGTAGCAAGCGCCGGTCACTTTTCCGGTTGCGACATCCAACGTCGCGAATAGAGAAGCGACGCCGGCGTTCGTAATCGTGAGTCTGTCTGGCCGGCACGCCCGGACGCAGAGGCAGAATCGGTTGCGTACGGTTCAACGCCTGCACTTGGCTCTTCTCGTCCACGCAGAGGACCATTGCCCGGTCGGGAGGGTCCATATAGAGGCCCACCATGTTGCGTACTTTCTTCACAAAGAAGGGGTCTTTGGACAGTTTGAATCTCTCCACCCGGTGGGGCTGCAGTCCGAACGAATGCCAGATCCGCACGATGGCGCGTTGGGAGAAGCCAGTCTGCTTCGCCATGAGGCGTGTCGACCAATGGGTGCCTTGGTCAGGAAGCGTTTCCAGCTTCCGGGTGACGACTTCTTCTACGTGCGCATCCGTGATCTTGCGAGGGGCGCCAGACCGCGGTTCATCGGTGAGCCCTTGCATTCCCAGCGCACGAAAACGCTCCCGCCACTTGCCCGCCGCCACGCGCGATACTTCTAATTTTTGGGCCACTTCCGCGTTAGAAAGACCTAGCGCGCAGTTCAGAATAATGCGAGCGCGCAATGCTTGTTGCTGGGAGGTCTTGGGCCTACCCGCAATCACCTGTAGCTTTTTCCCGGTCTTCGGCGGAGACAATGAGAGGCTTTACGGGGCGTCCGATTGCCATAACCCAGCCTCTCATCGAAACGCTTTTAGTAAAGTCTTTTCTGACTCAGGACACTAGCGAGTTTGATCAGTTTCCTGTCAAAGCGGGTCTACAGGGCTGTGCATTGGAGCATCGAGCGGACGTTTCTGATTTGGACACGCACGCGGGCGAGACGGTGAATCGGGTACCAGCGTTCAAGCGAGAACTGACCAACTAGTAGTGGAAAGCGACCGGCCGCTTGAACACGAGGGAAGACTACAAGAACTGCTGGCGAGGCGAGCTGATCCAGCGCGCGTTGGATCTCCCTGCGGATTCATTTCCTAAGCTTGCCGCCCTGTCGACCGCAAGCTCTTATTGACACTATATGACTAATTGGTCATACTGGGTCTATGGGTAAAACAAAGCTGCCCCTCTCAGATCAGATGGTCGAGCTGGTTGCCCGTCGTTTTCGTATGCTCGGTGAACCTCAGCGTTTGCGAATTTTACAGACATTGGAAGACGGCGAACGCACGGTTGGAGAGATCGTTGAAGCGGTTGCAGCCAATCAGTCAAACATCTCGAAGCATCTGCAGTCGCTGTACGACGCAGGTATTGTAGGACGCAGGCGCGAAGGCAACAGCATCTATTATTCGATTGCCGACGCAGTAATCTTCAAGCTTTGTGAACTGGTTTGCCAGAGTGCGAGCGATGATGCCCGCGCCAAGCTAGCCGAACTTGCACCAGTAAAAGCTTCCCCTCGCGCCAAACGGTAAGGAGCACAATTCGATGCAGCTCGAGCGGTTTGAGGTTCCAGGTCTCGCCCACTATTCATACCTTTTAGGTTCGGAGGGCAAAGCGGTCGTTATCGATCCGAAGCGGGATGTCGATGTGTACTTGAAGTACGCCGAGGCTCATAACCTCAGCATTACCCACGTACTCGAAACGCACATCCACGCCGACTACGCCTCCGGTGCGAAGCAACTTGCCGGAGCAACGAATTGTGAACTATGGTTGAGCGGGCATGATCAGGGTGAGGATTTCCAGTACCAATTTACCCACCATCAGTTTCGAGACGGCGACGAGCTGGTCATCGGTGATCTGCGCATCATCGCCTTGCATACGCCCGGCCACACGCCGGAACATCTGAGCTTTCTAGTCTTTGAGAAAAGCCGCTGTGGACAACCAATGGCGCTCCTTACCGGTGATTTTATATTTGTCGGATCTCTGGGCCGACCAGACCTGTTGGGAGACGTTGCCAAGCAGAAGCTTGCGGGAGAGCTTTACGACAGCGTGCATGAAAAGATCGCCGGACTGGCGGACGGCGTAGAGATCCATCCGGCTCACGGCGCAGGCTCTTTGTGTGGAGCGGGCATGTCGGAGCGGCCCCAGTCCACCCTCGGCTACGAACGCTTCTGTAACGTCTTTATGGCGGACCGGGACAAGGCAGAGTTCGTAGACACAGTCTTAAAGAGCGTCCCCGAGTTTCCTGATTACTACCGACGCATGAAGCGCATAAACTCGGGAGGTCCCCCGATCCTTGACAGCGTTCCGGGTCTAAAGGCAATCCCACCGAGGGAGGTTCAGGAAGCGCTGAAGTCGAATACGATTATCATCGACCTGCGTCGACCTGAGGCATTCGGCGGCGCGCATATTCCAGGAGCGTTCAATATTGGGGCCGGACAAAACCTTTCGATGTGGGCGGCCTGGGTGGTGCCTTACGACCAGCCGATCATCCTTGCCGGTGATGACGGGGTGAACATCGAAGAGGCGTGCCGCGGTTTGATCCGCGTGGGACTGGATGATCTACGCGGCTACGTGAAGGGTGGGATGAAAGCCTGGATTGAAGCGGGATTCGAGCAGGCCCATCTTCCACAAATCGGTGTAAGTGAACTGCACAGTCGGGTAGAGCAGACCACCACAACGTATGTGCTCGATGTGCGTAGCCCAGCGGAGTGGAAATCCGGTCACATTGAAGGCGCGGTACACATTCCCGGAGGCAGCTTGTCGAAACATATCGATCAGGTTCCCTCAGACGGCCCGGTACATGTGGTTTGTGGAAGCGGTTACCGCTCCAGCATTGCTACCAGCCTGCTGCAGCGAGGCGGTCGCGGAAACATGATCAACGTTGATGGTGGCATGGGGGCGTGGAACGCGCAACATCTTCCGACGACCGCGGAAAAGTGATCCCCTCGCACGGGCTGGCATTTCTTTTTGCGCTGATCATCGGCCTGTCGCTCGGAGCTCTCGGCAGCGGCGGGTCGATTATTACCTTGCCCGTGCTTGTTTACGTTGCCCGCATCAATCCGAAATCCGCAGTCGGTATGTCGATGGCGATTGTCGGCGTCACCAGTATGGTTGCTGGTTTATTGAATTGGCGGCGAGGCAGACTCCACACCAAGGCCGCGTTGCTATTGGGCGTAACTGGCATGGGAACGGCATACCTGGGATCGGCCTTCACGCATTTGGTCTCGTCCTCAGCCTTGCTGCTGATCTTCGCAGCGATCATGTTTATAGTCGGTTCGATCATGTTGCGTGGCGGCTTCCAGGAGCTTACACCGGGACAGTGCCGCCCGCTAAGGTGCGCGGTCGTAGGGGCAGCCGTTGGTGTACTCACTGGATTTCTGGGTGTGGGCGGTGGGTTTTTGATCGTACCTGCGCTGGTCCTCTTTGCCGGGGTCGACACCAAAAAGGCCGTCGGGACTTCGTTGGCAATTATCGCCTTGAACTCCTTCGCGGGTCTCTTTGGGCAACTCCGATACGCTCCGGTGGATTGGCTGTTGACGGCCGAGTTCACGCTTCTGGCGCTCGCAGGCATGCTGTTAGGCTTCGCACTTTCAAACCGGGTCTCAGAACCTGCTCTCCGCAAAGCCTTTGCCGTACTCCTGCTCGTTGTTGCAGTGTCCGTCGCAGGATTGGTTGTGGTTAGAGCGTGAGTGCCCGAGAGGGTATGGAACCAGAGTACTTACGGAGAAACATTCTATGGCGATGAAGAGAACGCCGATGATTGTGGCCTTGGTGGCATTACCGGCGTTGGCTCAGGAACCTTTGTCACTGAAGGACGCGGTTCATCTGGCGCTGAAGCAAAACAAGTCCATTCAGGCCGCGGGCGCGGCCACCAAAGCTGCTGAAGCGCGCATCACAGGTGCACGAAGTGGCAGCTTGCCGAAAGTAAACTACTCCGAATCGTGGACTCGGAGCGATAACCCGGTGTTTGTCTTTTCTTCATTGCTGACGCAGCGTCAATTCGGTGAACAAAACTTTCAGATCCGCGCGTTAAATGAACCGGGCTTCCTAAATAACTTTCAATCGCAAGTCACGGCGGAGCAATCGCTTTTTGACGCTGGCCAGACCAAACGTGCGGTTCGCTCAGCGGAATTGACCAGGGACATCAGTGGAGAGGATGGGCGGCGCACGCAAATGGAAGTCATCGCGGTTGCAATCCGATCCTATTACGACACCCTGCTGGCAACTGAACAAACTGTTGCCACGAATCAGGCGCGGCGGTCGTCGGAGGCTGACCTGGTACGCGCTCAAAACGTGCGTTCAGCCGGAATGTCGACGGACGTCGATATCCTCTCGATTCGCGTTCAACTGTCCGGTGTCCGCGAGCAGGAGATCCGGCGGATGGCGGATCTCGATGTCGCCCACGCGACCCTCAACGATACCCTTGGCCTGCCCCTGGATACTCCCCACACATTAACGACCCCACTCGCGCCTTTGACCTTGCGGGGCGAAGCGTTGGCGCAATATGAAGCCCGTGCGCTCGCTGAAAGACCCGAGTCCCGGCAGGCAAAGCTGGCAACGAGCCTCGCTGAGAATCAAGTGGAACTAGCGCGCGGGAGCTTCTTGCCTCAGGTGGGGGCGAGAGCTGTTTTTGAAGCCGACCGGCAACGCTTCTACACTCAGGGCGGAGCGAATTGGCTGGTGTCGATCGGGCTGCGCTGGAATCTGTTTAACGGGTTCAGCGATAAGGCGCACCTCGAGGAAACCAGGTTCGCACTGCAGCGCAGCCAGGCGGAACAAGACCATGCTGGGTCCACTATCCGGCTCCAGGTCCGGCGCATGTACGCGGATCTTCAGGCCGCCCAGCAGCGTATTGAGGTCACTAACGCCAGTGTGAACGAGGCTGCGGAAAGCCTACGCATCACCCAAAACCGCTATGAAGCAGGCTTGGGAAATGTCACGGATCTGCTCCGTACCGAAACGGCCGTCCTTGAGGCGCGCACGCGTCACCTTGCTGCGATACATGATCAAAGGATCGCGGCCGCGATGCTGGAATTTGCCACGGGCACACTTACTACGGACTCAGAAGTTCTGAACGAGGGATCCCGATGAAACACGGTACGTTCTTCCTGATTCTGCTCGCAATCGGGCTTGCTGGTTGCAGTGGCACCTCCCGGGAGAAGCCCATCGACTCTACTCCCCCCATCGTGATATCGGTTGTCAAAGCCGGCTCAGAAGCCTGGCCCTTGCTTTACGAATCCACGGGCACCGTCCGCGCGCGAACCTCCTCCGTTATCTCGTCGCAGTTGATGGGCTATGTCCGCGATGTAAAAGTCACGACGGGTGATCACGTTCGCGCAGGGCAAACTCTGGTGACGCTCGATACTCGTGATCTGGACGCGAACGCGCGCCGCGCTGAAGCCGCTCGTGAAGAAGTCCGTACTTCATTACCCGTGGCCGATAGTGCTGTCGGGGTAGCTAAAGCCGACCTCGATCTGGCACAAGCCACGTTTAGCCGCATGAAAGAGTTGTTCCAGAAGACGTCGATCTCTAATCAGGAATTTGATGAGGCATCAGCCAAACTCAAGGCGGCGCAAGCGGGCTTTGAAATGGCCCGAGCGCGACGTACTCAAGTGGATTCGAAACTGGCTCAGACTGAGCAGGAAGTGCGCGGAGCGGAAATAACGCGCGGCTATGGTCAGGTGTCGGCTCCCTTTGCCGGCGTCGTTACGGCCAAAACAGTCGAACCAGGTACTCTCGCGATGCAGGGTACGCCTCTGCTGACTATCGAACGCGAAGGCGCGTTCCGGCTGGAGGCTGGGATTGAAGAATCGCGCCTTGCGGCCATCAAAGTGGGACAGCCCGTATCGGTCATCTTGGACGGCGTGAATCATGCGGTCGATGCACGCGTCTCTGAGATCGTGCCCGTTGTGGATGCAGCATCGCGTTCATACGTGGTCAAGGTCGACCTTCCGACCTTACCCGCGATCCGCTCAGGCGTTTTTGGGCGCGTGACATTCCGGCTTGGGAGCCGACCGGTACTGGCTATCCCAATCGGCGCAGTCAGTGAGCGCGGGCAACTCCAATATGTGATGGTTGCGGAAAACGGTACGGCCCACACCCGATTAATTACAGAGGGTCAGAAAGCAAACGACCGCACAGAGGTTCTCTCGGGTCTCTCAGCGGGAGAAAAGATAATATTTCCGGTTCCTCAGGGTCTCGCCGACGGGGCCAGGGTCGAGGTCAGGCGGTGAGCAGTGAACCAAAACTCGGCCCCGCTGGTAAGTTTGCTCGCATCTGGATTGGCTCAAAGCTGACGCCGCTCGTAATTGCCGGTTCACTGCTTCTGGGCGCGTTCGCCGTGTGGAAATTACCGCGCGAGGAAGAGCCGCAGATCATCGTTCCCGATGGTGGACGTATTTGTCCAGATGCCCGGCGCATCCGCTCGCGAAGTGGAAGAGCGCGTCACCAAGCCGATGGAGAAACTGCTGTGGGAGATCCCCGGCGTCGAGTATATCTACTCCACTTCCAGCCCTGGCATGGCGACGGTAATCGTGCGCTTCCTGGTCGGGCAGGATGAGGAAAAGAGCATCGTCGCGCTTGAATCAGAAGCTGAACGCCAACCTGGACCTGATTCCGCCTGGCGCGTCCCCGCCTCTGGTCAAGCCGCGATCGATCGACGACGTTCCAATTCTCGCGCTTACGTTTTGGAGCAAGCGATACGGCGATTACGAGTTGCGGCGTATCGCTGCGCAGGTGAATGACGCTATCAAGCAGACGCCCGATGTCTCGGCCGTCACACTGATCGGGGGCCAGCGCCGCGAGATAGGGATTGTCTTGAATCAGGCGCGCCTGTCCGCTTACAATCTCTCGCCGTTGCAGGTGGTCGCGGCGCTGGGGCTGGCCAACCGCCGCTTACCATCAGGTCAATTCGCCAGCGGCAATCAGCAGTTTGTCCTCGAGACAGGGCAGTTTCTGCGCACACCAGAGGACGTTGGCAACGTGGTAGCCGGTGTTGCCGGCGACAAGCCAGTCTTTGTACGTGACGTTGCCCAGGTGACCGACGGCGGTGAAGAGCCATCGCAATACGTGCGCTTTTCAGAAGGCAAAGGTTTCCAGCCGGCGGTCACTATCGCCGTTTCCAAACGCAAAGGCACCAACGCCGTGACCGTCGGCGAAGATGTTCTGCACCGCTTAGGCCCGCTGCGCGGCAGCGTCATTCCATCGGATGTCGAACTGACCATCACGCGGGATTACGGCGAAACGGCGAAGGAGAAATCGAACGAACTGCTGTTCCACATGTTGATTGCCGTGGTTTCGGTCAGCGTGCTGGTTGCAATTACGTTAGGCCTGCGCGAATCGCTGATCGTCTTCACCGCCATTCCGGTGACGCTGGCCCTGACGCTGACGGTCTTCTATCCTGTACGGTTACACGCTGAACCGGATCACTCTTTTCGCGCTGATCTTCTCCATCGGCATTCTGGTTGACGATGCCATCGTGGTGGTCGAGAATATCGTACGCCACTGGCGGATGCCGGCTAATCAGGGCAGGCCGCCGTTCGATGTTGCGATCGATGCGGTGGATGAGGTGGGCAATCCGACCATCCTCGCCACTCTCGCTGTCGTCGCGGCGATTCTGCCGATGGCTTTCGTGGGCGGCTTGATGGGCCCGTACATGCGGCCGATTCCGATCGGCGCCAGTGCGGCGATGCTCTTTTCCCTGCTGGTGGCTTTCATCGTGACGCCGTGGGCCGCAGTGCGGATTTTGAAACCGGGCGGACATCATGAGGGCGAACGGGAAGATTTCGTGACGCGGCTCTACCGCCGGTTCATGGGAGGTCTTCTGCACCGGCCAGCTTTTTCGCTGGGGCTTCGTTGGGGGTGTCGTGATCCTGCTGCTTGCCTCCGTTTCGTTGTTCTATTTCGGCCTTCGTCAAGGTCAAGATGCTGCCGTTCGACAACAAGAGCGAGTTCCAGGTGATTGTCGACATGCCCAACGGCACAACGCTCGAAGAGACGGCGCGGGTTACTCAGTTGCTCGCCGAAGAAACGCAGAAGCAGCGCGAGGTGGTGAATGTCCAGACCTATGTGGGAACGGCTTCGCCCATACAACTTCAATGGACTGGTGCGTCATTACTACATGCGCCGCGGGCCGAATGTGGCCGATATCCAGGTGAATCTGCTACCCAAAGGAGACCGCGAACTTGCAGAGCCACGAGATCGCGAAAGCAGGTGCGGCAGCGCATCGAGCCCCTTGCGATCCGGTACGGCGCGCGCATCAAAGTGGCGGAGGTGCCTCCCGGTCCGCCTGTGCTGGAAACGCTGGTTGCGGAAGTGTACGGCCCCAGACCTCGAGCGCCGGATCGCACCTGGCGCGGCAGATCCGCGATCTGTTTCAACAGACTAAGGGCGTCGTCGATGTGGATTGGTATGTGGAAGACGATCAGACGAAAGTGCAGCATGCGGATCGACGAAGAGAAGGCCGCGCTTAACGGCATCTCGGAAGACGACATTGCACGCGCGATGCAGGTCGCATCGGCTGGTCAAGCCGCCGGGCTGTTGCACCAGGACGCAGAGAAAGAAGATGTGCCGCTGACAGTGCGGCTGGACCGCGCGACGCCGCTCCGATCTGGACCGAATGCGGGGGCTTAAGGTCGCCGGGCGCAATGGACGCCTGGTAGCCCTTGGCGAACTCGTGCGTGTTGAAAACTCAATCGAGGACAAAAGCATCTATCACAAGAACCTGATGCCGGTGACTTACGTGACCGCCGACATCGCCGGCGAGATCGAGAGTCCCGGTCTACGCGGTCCTGAAACTTGGGCCGGAGATCGACAAGATCAAAATCCCGGAAGGCTATCAGATCGAACAACACATGGCAGCGCTGCCTTCCAATGCGGAACGTTACTCGATGAAGTGGGATGGCGAGTGGCATATCACCTACGAGGTCTTCCGCGACCTCGGCATCGCCTTTGCGGCGGTGCTGATCCTGATCTACGGACTTGTGGTCGGATGGTTCCAGTCCTTCCTGACGCCGCTGATCATTATGGCGGCGATCCCGTTCTCACTGGTCGGAATCCTGCCCGCGCACGGCCTGATGCACGCCTTCTTCACTGCGACCTCCATGATCGGCTTCATCGCCGGGCGCCGGCATCGTGGTCCGCAACTCGATCATCCTCGTGGATTTCATCGAACTGCGCCTGGCCGAAGGGATGCCGCTTGATGAGGCGGTGATCGACGCCGGATGCAGTGCGGTTCCGCCCGATGATGCTGACGGCCGCCGCAGTGGTGGCCGGTTCGTCTGTGATTCTGTTCGATCCAATTTTTCAGGGGTTGGCGATTGCGCTGATGGCGGGCGAAATTGCGTCGTTGCTTTTGTCGCGCATGACTGTTCCTGTTTTGTTCTATATATCTCGCAAAGAAGAGAGGAAGCCCGCATGACCATCGACCGCTATTTACGCCTGATTGCCGGGGCCTTTGTGTTGTTAACCCTCGCTCTCGGCTACTGGGTGAATCCGTATTGGTATCTATTTACGGCTTTCGTTGGGCTCAACCTGTTTCAATCGGCCTTTACAAACTGGTGTCCAATGATGACATTTCTTCAGAAGCTTGGGTTCCGTGATAGATGACTGGGATTCCGGCTCGCATGGTTGTGATCGCGTTCTTGCTAACCGGCGTGTCAGTCTGCACCTTCGCTCTCCAACAACGCGAAGCAGGTAAGGTTCCTTCACATCGCGGATACCATGCGCAGCTTGACACCCATTGGGAGTACCTGCCAGATGACCCGTCCAGGCTCCACCAGATGGGCGGGTTTGCGCGAATTGGGACTGCACGGGACCAGCAGCGGGCAGCGGCGCCGGGCGCAGCTTTCACAGTGGACGTCGGCGACACCCCTTAAGGCTCCGCTATGGCGGCGCGGACTAAGGGAGAAGCCGTTCCTACACCGTTTAATGCTCTGCAAGCACAGGCAGACGCCTCTTCGCACCGGCAGCATTGCTTGAGAAGGCTGGCGTGAAAATAGCCTTCGTCGGCCTCAACGGACCCAAGCACCACGACACGGCAGGCTCCGGCAGAAGTTGAAGGTCTGGACCCTACGCGAGCCGGCGACCTTCGGGAGTTCGTTCAGGAACTGAAGAAGAAAGAAAAGCCGGATCTGATGGTGCTGGTCGACCACACCGGCCTTGCGCCTTCAGTGCAACGCGCGCGAAACATTCCCGAATTCGATAGTGCGCTCAGCGTTCATACGCATGAGCGCGTGTACAAGCCCATCCTTGTGGAAAAGACAATCGTGGTGGAGCTGGGTTCAATGGGGTCTTTCATCGGCCAACTGGATCTCACGGTCACTGATGAAAAAATCAACATTGTCTTGTCTCTCCCTGGGTTGGGCTCGCTTGACGACATTACTACATGAGTATATAGTGGAATTAAACCGATTCAGTCCGGTTACACGGCAGCACGGGACTTGCCAACGAGAAGGGTTATGAGCGCAAGCGGCGAGTTAACGTTCATTCAACTTAACGATACGCACGCCCAAATGAATCTCCACTGGGAGTACTTCTGGGAGAATGGGCGCGCGGCATACCGGAAGGCCGGCGGTTTTGCGCGTCTCGCCACTCTGATCCAGCAGATCCGCGCTCACGGCAAAGATAGTTGCTTACTGGTGGACTGCGGCGACGAGATTCACGGAACCGGTGTAGCGCAATGGACGCAGGGTGCCGCCGTTGTCCCCCCGTTGAAAGCTCTGGGCATCGATGCCATGGCTCCCGGTAACTGGGAGTTCGGGTTTGGCCCGGAAATGCTCCGCAAGCGCATTGCGGAGCTGGGGTTTCCCGTCCTGGGCTGCAACGTACACCGAGCCGCTACCAATCTGCCTGAGTTTCAGCCGTCTATCGTTCGGGAAGCAGGCTGTATAAGGGTCGGGCTGCTCGGCGTAACTTCTCCGATTGTCGTAGAGCGGATGCCGAAGCATTTTGGGCAAGGGCTCCGAATCAGTGGCGCCCTCGAAGCACTTCCCCGTCATGTCCATGAGCTTCGCGAGAAAGACAAAGTTGACCTGGTGGTCCTCATCTCCCACATGGGCTTGCCCCAGGATCTGAAACTTACCGAGGAGGTACAGGGGATCGACATCGTACTCAGCAGCCACACGCACGATCGACTTGCGCGGCCGCTCGTTGTCGGCAGAACAGTGATCATTCAGTCAGGCTTTAGCGGATCGTTTCTGGGCCGCCTGAAGGTCCAGGTGGCTAATGGTCACGTCTGCGCCTTTGAACATGAACTGATTGAAGTCGCTGAGTCTACGGAGCCCGATTCAGCCGTTCAGGCGATTGTGGACGAGCAGATTGGACCGTACCGCGGCCGCCTGGATGAAGTCGTGGGTTCGATAGCGTCGCCCCTCCACCGAATGGCCGTATTGGAGTCGCCCATGGACAACCTGATCACCGACAGTTACCTGTCCCTCACCCAGGCTGACGTTGCGTTCTCCCATGGGTGGCGATATGGGGCGCCGGTTGTCGCGGGCGAAGTAACGCAAGGAGATCTTTGGCAGATTATTCCAACGAATCCAGAAGTCTTCACTGCCAGAATGACGGGCGAGGAAATCCGCGAGACGCTGGAGGAGAGCCTGGAAAGCGTTTACGCTCCTGACGCACTTCGTCAAAAAGGGGGATATCCGATACGGGTATCGGGGCTCAGCGCTGTCGTCCGGATCAATAATCCGAACGGTACGCGCGTCCAACAATTGGAAATAGGCGGCAAGCCGTATCGATCCGATCACCTCTATTCAGTTGCAGGCGCGGGTGAGCAGGATTTGTCTTTAGCTGGCGAGAAACAGGGGACGGGAATTCAAGCGATAGACGCGATCGCACGTTACTTCAAAACGAGCTCCCCAGTTCATGCAGAGGTGACACATTCAAAATTCGTTGCCATCTGAGAAGGCTCCGCTGAAATCAAGAGAGGGCAAATTGCAGAGGGCTTTAAATTTTGAGGCTTTGGCACTCGCGGTTGTCCTCATTGCGATAGGGTCGCAGGGGTGGTTCCACCAAACGGGAGACCTTCAAAGTGTGAACTCTCGCAAGGCAATGCCACGCGTCGATGTTACGCAGATCAACGGAGGCACGTGGAACCTCGCAGATCACCGAGGCGAGGTTGTTTTGATCAACTTCTGGGCTGCCTTGGTGTCCACCCTGCAGGCAGGAGACTCCTGGTCTTGCAAGACTCGCCAACAACTACCGCGCGAAAGGCGTCGCTGTGCTCGGGAGTTTTGTTGATGAGGGTGGGACCGAAGCAATTCAGGCGTTTGTTCACGAGTTTGAATTGCCCTACCCAGTCGGACTAGTTGACCCGGCATCCCCGTTAGCATCGGCGGTGGAATCGCTTCTCACCACAATCCTTGTCGATCGGGACGGCCGTGTCGCGAAAACTTACATGGGGGCCGTGCGCGAGTCGGTATTTGAGGCTGATATTGATCGCCTCCTTGCTGAGATGCCTGGCACCCATTCGCAAAAGAGGTCTTAGGAGAACAACATGCCGGAATGGGCCAGTCTGCTGCTATTCTTGCTCGGCTATGTCGTGCTGATGAAATGGGTGCTTCCTCGATTCGGTGTGCCCACTTGAATGAGCGGATCATGCGACGTCGGGTCTCGACGTAAAAAGAGTGTAGCGGGTCCAGCGGGTGAAGAAAGCCGGAAGGGCAAGGATGCGGAAGAGACCAACACCAGAGGAGCATTATGACAAAGTTAGTTCGAGGCCGTCTCACGATACTGCTTCTAGAACTGGCGGCAATCAGCTTGCCGGCCCAAACGCGCGGGCATCACCGGGTGGTAATCGAAGTGAACATCGAGGGCGCTGAAGCGTGGAATGGCGTGCTCAACAATATCGAAAATCTTCAGAAAACCTTCGGCGCTCCCGAAATAGAGATCGAGTCTGTTTCTCACGGCAAGGGATTGGGCCTTCTGCTCAAGACGAACGCTGCTATGCGGGAACGACTGGAACAAGCAGCTGCCAAGGGTCTGGTGTTTGCCGCTTGTCAGAACACGATGCGCCGGCAGCATGTCACGAAGGAGGATCTCTTTCCTTTCGTGATCACCGTGGATTCAGGTGTAGCGGAAGTGGTACGAATGCAAGAGGCCGGCCGGTCGTACTTGAAGGCTGGGGAATGAGCAGGTCGCATATTGAATCGAGCTCTGTTTCGCGCGCTTCTAGCCCCGGCAATCGTTGCCATGGTGCCCTTCGCAATTTTCCTGGGTCTCACCGCGTATCTATTTTGGTCTACCAACATTTAAAGCGGGCAGCAGCTCGATCCGCTTCACTCGAGAAAGACAAACAAGTAAATGAATAGAACGCCGCTGATTGCCGGAGGCACAATCACGGGGATTGCATGGGAGGATCGTCGACGGTATCCTCTTCCATCAGATGCTCTGGAATGCAGGCAAACAGCGAGACGTACCTTGGTCCGGCCGCACATTTCTGGTTGGAATCGTCCTGGGGTGGGGCGTTTTCAACGTGGTCGAGAGCACTATCGACCACCACATTCTGAATCTTCACCATGTCGTCGAGCGGTTGGGAGTGTCATTTACGACTACGCGTTCCTTGGATCTGGCGTCATTTTTCCGGTCTTAGGTTGGATGTTAATGAATGCAGGTAAGAACGATACTTTATCTTCGCTTAAAGCAATGTAGCAAGGAAGCCAAAGCATACCAGGTTGGTAAATAGCGTGAGCGATCAGGAACATTGGGAAAACGTATATGGGGCGAGGGCGACGGACCAGGTGAGTTGGTTCCGGCCTCACCTGGAGACCTCACTCGCTTTGATTGAGCGTGCCGCGACAGACAAATCTGCTTCAGTCATTGATGTAGGAGGGGGTACCTCCACCCTCGTCGAGGATCTGATCGGGCGAGGATTTCACAACGTAACGGTGCTTGATATCTCTCAGGTCGCCATCAATCTGGCGAAGCGGCGCCTGGGATCATCTGCAGGCCGGGTCGAATGGCTGCGCGCCAGCGTAACCCAGGCAGACCTGCCTACGCATTCGTTTGATATTTGGCATGATCGCGCTGTCTTTCATTTTCTGACTGAACCAGCGGAACGTCATGCGTACGTGCGCAGCGTCGTGTCCGCAGTTAAGCCGGGAGGCCATGTCATTGTCAGCACCTTCGGCCTACACGGACCCACGAAATGTAGTGGACTGGATGTTATGCGTTACGACGCAGAGTCCCTTCACAATGAATTCGGCGTGCGCTTTTCTCTGGTGGAAAGTTCAAAGGAGTTGCACCGGACGCCGTCCGGCGCTTCACAGGAATTTCTGTACTGTTACTGCAGGTTGCAAGACTAGTATTGTCCAAAGTCTCTTCGGGTTCCAGCAAGCTCTGCTCGATGCCCGACAAATCACGATTGCCGATTCTGAACCACCCTGTGGACGCCCCGCCCGCTTTCACGGCGAGAGATCTAATCGACAGCGTTCGGCGGACGAGGGGAACTCCCGACGGGTCCGTCCCGCGGCTCTGTATCCTCGAGTTTGACCGAGATCTGACGGATTGGCTGGTGAGAGAAGGTATCGCAACCTCGTTTTCAGCATGGCCATGTTTTCATACGGGCATGTTTGCGCTTGAACTCGAAGGCATAATCTGTGGCATCGTTCCACGAACGATCGGCGGCCCCTACGCGGTCCTGGTTGCGGAGCAACTTGCCGCTGCTGGTGCCGAACTGATCGTCGGGCTAACATCAGCCGGTCGAGTATCGGCCGCATTGCCACCGCCTTGTCTGGTTGTAGTGACGAGCGCAATCCGCGACGAAGGCACTTCTTTCCATTACCTGCCGCCGGCGCATGAGTGGCGTGCTCCGCTCCACAGCTTCGTGATCTCGAGCGGGAATTGACTGGCACTCCTTGGACGGTTTGAAGCGGCAAAGTATCGACAACGGATGCTCCTTATCGCGAGACACAACAGCAGCTTGACAGTTGGATGGCGGAAGGCTTGCTGGCAGTGGAGATGCAGGCCGCGTCCTTGTTTGCTTTTGGCCTTGCGCGCGGGGTCGCAGTCGCCTCCATCGCGACGGTCAGCAACGCCGTTGATCATGATGGGGAGCAGTTCGACACAGGCTCACAGCAAGACGGTCTCCGGATCCTCAGGGCGTGCGCCCGAGCCTTCATCGCATGTGCGCGGGATCACACGTCATAACCGCGGCCGTTCACCTCGTCGCCGATCACTGCAAAACTGCACGTCGATCGTCAGCAGTGGAACGACCGATATCGCACTGCGTTTCAGCATGTCTCTTCGGGTTCGAGTTGCCCGCGAGCTTCCGCTTGTCGTCATAAAGTGCTCCTTATGCTCTTACAAGCCGATTCGGCCTGAAGCAATCAGCCACAACGATACTCCTGCTACAGCCAGCCAAAGGATGAAGGCTTGCAGCAGCGGCCGCGAACCAACCTTCTTGAGTGTATATGGCGATAGGCTCGCCCCGATCAGGAACAACGTGATTGCGAGGCCAGTCTTTCCCAGATGATCGAGAGCCGTGAACGACGACCGCCATGCAGGCAAAACCGTGTGCGCGAACGCGGCGAGAATAAACAAACCAATGAACCAGGGCAAACGCACACGCTGTTTACTGTGAGTCAGGACAGCCGTCCCCAGCGAGACCGGGATGATCCATAAGGCTCGCGCCAGTTTGACGGTGGTCCCCACCGATAGAGCCAGCGCGCCATAGCGGGCAGTAGCGCCGACGACGGAACTCGTGTCCTGAATTGCCAAGGCAGACCACAAACCGAACTGCAATTGTGATAAATGGAGCGTCCAGCCAATCGGAGGAAATACAAGAAGGGCAACTGAGTTTAGTACAAAGATTGCCCCCAGGGAGACCGCCATCTGTTCTTCTGTAGCGCACGCGATTGGGCCCACAGCGGCGATCGCGCTGCCGCCACAGATGGCGGTCCCTACGCTAATCAGGAAGGAGGAGGTTTTCTGCACTTGGAGCCAACGTCCCAGCGCAATCCCCACTGCGAGTGCCAGAGTGATTCCGATTGCTGTGTACAGAATGCCGGAACGGCCTACCGCGATCACCTGCTTCAGGTCCATACCGAACCCGAGAGCTACAACCGACGCCTGTAGAAGGATATGCGAAGTTCGTTTGGCTTCCCTCTGATACGGATGGATACAGGTAAAACCAAAAACGAGCCCGAGCGCTAAGGCAAGGCCCGGCGACAGGAATCCGGATGCCACAACGAGAATGCCGGCGAAGAAGAGCAGTTTAGTTCGCATACCTTCTTCTAGGCTGAGCCGAATCGAAACCGGTGTCCAAGCAGAAGTCCTGATCGCAGATCGGAAATTGTTATCGGCTACCCGATTTCTAATCCCGGATAGAAATTCCTCATTGGACGCGCCGGACTCCTCCGGCGCAAACTCAAAACAGAGGCAATGAATATGAAATCGAAGCAAACGGCAACGGGCAAAGTGGCACTCGCGGCGTTTGGTGTTCTCCTGCTACTGACTCCCTTTGATCTCACGGCGAAGCAGAAGAAAAAGGAAGCGGTTCCCGACGGGATTCGCTTAATCGCCCACCTGACTCTTGACGGGGAGGCTCAACGCAAGATGCTTCGTACAGAGCACTGGAGAAGGCAGTACCTTTATCTTGAATCCGCCGACGCAAAAAGCTTAACAATTGTGGACGTCACGGCTCCATCTTCGCCCGCAGTTGTTCAGCATATTGCGACCGGTCCCGACGAGGCCAACGTCGCGGATGTCGTCGGGACCGCAGCTCTGGTGACCGATCTCGACACATCACCGGCGCCGGTCCGTGCCCGAACGGTCTCTGTCGTGAGTTTCACGGACCCCAATCATCCGAAATCGCTGCAGCAGTTCAAAGGCGTAACCGCGATGCTCAAAGGTCATGGCCTCATTTATCTCGTGAATGCAGATGGGCTGTGGATACTTCAAGAACAACCCGGGGAAGACAAGGAACTTGAAGACGCATATTCTAACTATGTACTGTACAACCGCTAACGGACACGGACGCTGCCATGGAAAACTTCCGCCTCAAGGTGTTTCGCGTCGTAGCAGAACGGCTCAACTTCACACAAGCCGCCGATGCTCTGCACCTGACCCAGCCTGCTGTCACTCTGCAGATCAAGACCCTGGAGGCGCAACTTCAGGTCCGACTGTTCGACCGGACAGGTTCACGCGTTGCGCTCACTACTGCCGGAGAACTCCTGCTTCAGTATGCCCGCCAGATCGACGAATTGACGATCAAGGCGCAAGCAGAGTTGGGCCAAATCACAGGTGACGAACGTGGTCGCCTGGCTCTCGGGGCATCGACTACCGTGGCACAGTATATTCTCCCTGGTCTCGTTGGCAAGTTTCTGGAATCGCATCCGCGGGTTGACACATTCCTTTACGGCGCAAACACCGAAGATATCGTCACATCGCTTGTCGAAAAGCGCGTAGACCTTGCGTTTATCGAAGGTCCCCCTCATCGTGCGGACCTGAAGACTGAACGCTTTCTCGCCGACGAAATCGTGACGATTGTTCATCCGGAAAACGATTGGAATCAACCCGGATGCACTGTAGCCGCAGCGGACCTGGAACGGATCCCGCTGATCTTGCGAGAGCGGGGTTCGGGTACTCGGAGTGTCGTGGAACTCGCCTTGAAAAAGGCGGGGGTGAATATGCGTAAGGTCAGGATCGCTATGGAACTAAACTCAAGCGAGGCGATCAAGAGCGCGGTGGAGGCGGGTTTGGGAGTCGGGTTCGTTTCGCAGTGGGCTCTCCGGAAAGAACGGAAACTTGGCACGCTTGGGATTGTTCGCGTTCCGGGCGTTCAGATGAAACGGTACCTGAACTTTCTGCATCTCCAGGGTCCGGAGCCGTCCGGTGTCGCCGGTTCTTTTCTGCAGTTTGCACGCGAATATGGCCGCGCCCTCTCCCTTAGTCCCTTGGCCAAGGACAACAAGAAGGACGTTTATTCATGAGGCCTTTCCATCCAACGTGCAAAGGGGATTCACGCTTGCGATGAAGAAGCTCTTCCGCCAATTTGCTTTTTTCGGAGCCGCACTTTTCAGTTTGACCCCATGGATGTCTCCCCTTCTGGCCATTGCGCTTGGGGCGGCGCTCTCTTTGACGATCAAGAACCCCTACCCAAAAGTTGGGCGGAAGCTGGCCGAATGGGTGTTGGAACTTAGCGTGGTTCTCCTTGGATTGACGATGAGTCTGTCAACCATACTCAACGCCATGGAACAGGGCGCCCTGTTCGCCTTCGCCATCATTTCTGGTTCGTTGCTCGTTGGACTGCTCCTCGGAAGAGTGCTCGGCATTGGTCTTCGTGAATCGGCGCTTATCTCAGCGGGATCGGCGATTTGTGGCAGCGCGGCAATCACTGCCGTTGGCTCGGCTGTCCATGCTGAAGAGGAAGATATCACCGTAGCTATTGGCACCGTTCTGGTGCTCAATACAGCCGCTCTTTATTTGTTTCCGGTGGTGGGTCGTGCGATGCATCTCAATCAGCAGCAGTTCGGGATCTGGGCGGGAGTCTCGATCCACGACATCTCCTCCGTTGTTGCTGCTGCTGAAAGCTATGGGGCGAATGCGATGCCGGTTGCAGTCGCGGTTAAACTCACCCGGGTGTTTTGGATCATACCGCTCGCCTTCACGTTGCGGTGGGTTGTGAGCCGTTGGGGGGCAAAACAGGCGTTTCCTGAGCTTCGATCAAAAGGCGCATTCAGAAACCAACCCCCCGTCCCGTGGTTTATTGGCATCTTCTTAATGGCTTGCGCGACGCGCCAATTTCTCCCCGGCGTTTTATCTGCAGGACCGATTCTGACGCGTTGGGGCGTGGCCGGGCTCACGTTGACGTTCTTTTTAATGGGTGCCGGTATTTCCAGGAAGGCCGTGAAGTCACTCGGCTGGAGGGCTCTGACCCAGGGATCTCTTCTATGGCTGTTCATCAGTTTGGTGTCGTTATTTGTCATTCTCAATTGGATGGAAGGAGGGCGCGTTCATGCATGACGCCCATCTCGATCGCAGGAATTTCCTATACACGGCCGCATTGAGTTTGGCGGCGACGTCCTGCGGTTATTACCGACCCGGTGTCGCTGCGGCGACACAAAGACGAATGGTCCGATTCCCGGAGAAAGCAGACTTGTTCCTCCTGACGGACCGTGCTCCTCAGCTTGAGACACCGCTCCACTATTTCCGCCAGGACCTGACGCCCAACGAAGCGTTTTTCGTTCGATGGCATTTGGAAGGAATTCCCACTTCGGTGGATCTCCGTACCTTTCGCCTGGCGGTCGGCGGTCATGTCCGGTCGCCTCTTTCGCTGTCCGTGGATGATTTGCGGACGCAATTCGAGGCAGTGGAGATGATTGCGGTCAATCAATGTTCAGGGAATGCCAGGAGTCTCTTCGAACCGCGGGTGCCGGGCGGGCAGTGGCAGCAGGGCGCGATAGGCAACGCACGCTGGAAGGGAGTGCGGCTCAAAGACATTCTCGATAAGGCTGGCGTGCAGGGCGGAGCCGTCGCTGTCACGTTCGATGGCCTCGATGGTCCGCCGCTGGCGTCCGTCCACGATTTTGTGAAGTCTCTCGACGTCGATCATGCGCGAGACGGAGAAGTCATGGTTGCCTACGAGATGAATGGAACGCCAATGCCCATGTTGAACGGGTTTCCTCTTCGTTTGGTCGTGCCTGGTTGGTACGCGACTTACTGGGTCAAGGCGCTCAGCGAGATCAACGTGCTGCCGCAGAAGTTCGACGGGTTTTGGATGACGAAGGCGTACACCATTCCCAACAATCACACCGGCAACGAGACTCACGACCATTTGGCTACGGATCTGGTGCCGATTAACCGCTTTGCGGTGCACTCGATATTCGTCAGGCCGGAGCCGCTGGAGCTGATTCAACCCGACCGCAGCTACTCGATGGAAGGCCTTGCGCTCGACAGCGGAGCCGGCATTCGACGTGTAGAGATCTCCGCAGACGCCGGGAAAACCTGGCAGGATACTCGACTCGACCCGGAGCTTGGAAAATACTCCTGGCGGCGGTGGCGATTCGACTGGGTTCCGATATCGGGGGTTCATCGGTTCCTGGTAAGAGCGACAAACGCGCTGGGCGACACGCAACTGGAGAAGCACTGGAACCACGGAGGTTACATGCGCACCGTGATCGAACAATTAGAAGTGAAGGTGGCGTAAGTGAACAAAGCTCTCATCACGCCGGCTTTGGCGAGTTTGCTGTTCCTTGCGGCTTGCGAGCACGGGCAACAACACGAGATGGCGGAGACAACAGCGATTGTTTCCGGCAACCAGATGCCCGGCCCGATTCATTCGCTCGTGCTCCCGCATGATGAGCCGGAGCTACCCCCAGGTCCGGGGCGCGCCGAGTTCGTCGCGCAATGCGTGATCTGCCACTCGCCGCGCTACATCACCAGCCAACCTCCTTTCTCTCGCAAGGTTTGGACATCGGAAGTAACTAAGATGATCAAGACGTTTGGGTCGCCGACCACACCCGAGCAGGCGGCGCGAATCGTGGATTACCTGGTTTCGCTAAACGGTGTTCCTCAGGAGCGAAAGCAATGAGTACTCAGGAAAATCCGACAGCGCCCCATGCGCCGTTTCGCCGTGCCGCGGTTTGGATGGTAGGGGCAGTCGCGGTTTTCGGCGCGATTCTTTCCTGGGCCAGTATCCAGGGTGGAAGCATCTCGCGCTGGATGCCGGAGCGCGCGCCGATACACAAAGCCATTGCGGCCGTTGCAACCCCCGCTGCGGACACAAAGGAGCTTCTGGCGCGCGGGGCGCGAATCCAGACCACTCAATGCGCTGGGTGTCACCAGCCCGACCAACGATCCACCGCACCCTCATATATGGAAATTTTGGACCAATACAAAGGTCAGGGAAACTCGGCATTAGGTGATTTGGCCGAAGCCGTGAACCATCCTTCCCCCGGCTGGGACGGGTATTCACCAGGCCCCCCTTCTAATTTGCCCCAAAGTGATCGCGTCGCCGTCGCTTACTGGCTGATGAACCTGAATCGCAAAGGAGCGAATCAATGACGCCGTACTCCTATCCCACTGAGCCAAGCACCGCTGACTCACGCCCAGTCCCCGCCGTGGAACACTCCCTGATCCGTGCGCACGGTTGGGCCGCCGTCATCACTCTTTTCGTTTCCGCGCTGTTTGGTACCCTCGTGGCCGCCAAATTCAACTTTCCGGATTTCCTTGGCGGGCAGGCCTGGTCCACCTGGGGCCGACTGCGTTACAACCACACCCAGGGCATCTTCTTCGGATGGCTTGGCAATGCCTTTCTGGTGTTTCTTTACTATGCGGTCCCCAGGTTAGCGGACCGGCCAGTGCTGAGCCGCCGTTTGGGATGGTGGCTGTTCGGGCTCTGGAACTTCGCAGTCGTCCTGCCTGGTTGGGTCCTTGTCTTTTTGGGATTTAGTCAGCCCCTCGAATGGGCTGAGTTCCCTCTGATCGTGGATGTGTTCGTGGTGATCGCCTTTGCCGTCATCGTCGCCCAATTCGTCGTCCCCTTCCTTCGGACCAATCTTGGTGAGCTCTATGTATCGGGCTGGTACATCATTGGCTCGCTCGTGTTCACATTGCTCGCGTATCCAATAGGAAATATCGTTCCGGAATTGGTCCCTGGTGCGCGGGGCGCCGCATTTAGCGGCTTGTGGATTCATGACGCCATCGGACTTTATGTGACTCCCCTTGCCGTGGCGATAGCGTACTTTGTTATTCCCGGGGTCACCCGCCGGCCGATCTACAGCCACTTCCTGTCCATGGTCGGCTTTTGGCTGCTGTTCTTCATCTACCCCCTGAACGGCACTCACCATTACGTCTTCTCCGCGATCCCCATGTCGGCGCAGAAGAGCGCCATCGTTGCCTCGGCGTATTTGGGAATGGATGTCATTCTGGTCGTCGCGAATCTGCTGCTCTCGCTGCGCGGAAGCAGCGGCGCGGTAGGGCGCGATATTCCACTTCGATTCGTGTGGACTGGAACAATCTTTTATCTGGTGGTGAGCCTGCAGGGCTCGCTTCAGGCCATGATGCCCATCAACCAACTGATGCACTTCAGCGATTGGGTCATCGGCCATTCGCATCTGGCGATGTTCGGTTTCGCAAGCTTTACGGCGATCGGCGGGATGACGTATGTTTGGCAGCGAACTCCGGGTGTTCGCTACAACCAGCGTGCAATGGCGTGGTCGTTTTGGATGCTATCGATCGGGCTCGGACTGATGGTTCTCGATCTGACAGCCGCTGGCGTGATCGAAGGCCAGATGTGGAGCGGCAGTGCGCCCTGGCTGGATTCCGTGCGCGCCGTTCGCGGCTACTGGCTCACCCGTAGTATCGCCGCAATTCCAAGCCTGGCGGGCTTCCTTCTGTTCTGGGCGGGAATTACGACGGGTCAACGAATGACAGGGATCGCTCCGCAGGATCAGACCGCCCGTGAACTGCTGACCGACAGCAAAGACGTCGGCGAATTCATGCAACAACCCGTGACTCTGTCGGTGAGCGGGCCAAAATGGTTTAACCTCGCGTTTGTAATCGCTTTTGTGGCGGGCGTCGGCTTCTTTGCTCTTTCATTCCTGGTGTTGGGTATCATCCCTGGACAGGCTCTCGCTCGGCAGATCAAAATCACCGCGCCCGCGAGTATGCCGATGCTCACTGCAAGTGAAGAGCACGGAAGGTTCGTTTATGGCCGCGAAGGCTGCGCTTACTGCCATACACAACAGGTGCGGTTTCTGGAACGTGATGCAAATCGCTGGGGACCGCCAACCGAAGCATGGGAGACCAAGTATGATTACCCGCAGCTCTGGGGTACCCGGCGCGTAGGTCCCGATCTTGCGCGTGAGTCGGGTGTCCGCTCACCCGACTGGCAATTAACTCATCTGTTCAACCCCCGGCTGATCGTGGCCGACTCCGTTATGCCCGGCTACCCGTGGTTATTCCGGCAGTCCGCCAACGCCCCCACCCAGGAAGGACAGGATCTTCTCGCGTACGTTCAATCGTTGGGTCGCGCGCGGCAAATCTCCGGATACGATTCCAACAACTTAATGGCTTCCATGGGAGATGCATCCGCAATGTCATCCATGTTTTCACATTCCGGTTCCTTAGTGGCACACGCAAATGCGCCGCGGCAGGATCAATCGAGTCCTGTGTGGACGCTTGCCTCCGATCCCAGCGAGTATCAGCGAGACGTCCGCTACGGCGCCGCCGTATTCCAGTCCAACTGCGCCTCCTGCCACGGGGCGGAGGGGAAGGGCGATGGCCGCGGGGCCGAAACCTTGTTGCCCCGCCCGCGCAATCTCACCGCAGTGCGCGCTACCCCGGAGCAGCTCAGCGCAATCCTCTGGAATGGAGTTGCAGGTGCTTCGATGCCTGCGTGGCGGGATCTGCCGGAACACGACCTTCGCTCACTGGTTGCTTACCTCACGTCAATCGGAACCAGCCCGGAGACCGTTGGCTCCAACGGTCCGGATGATGCCGCGAAGAAGCTCTTCACGGAAAACTGCGTGAGCTGCCACGGTTCGGAAGGCGCGGCAGATGGGGTTGCTTCCCGGGCCCTCGCGCCGCGTCCCACAAATTTTCGCGCGGAGCAGCCCTCGGCGGAATACGCCACGAAAGCGCTGCGCGAAGGCGTGCCTGGAACGGCGATGCCCAACTGGCGCGAGAAGTTAAACGAAGACGAGCGGCGTCAACTGGTCGTCTATGTACGGTCTCTTTTTGGGCCTCGTGACGCTGGGGAGGTGCGCTAATGTTTACCGCGATCGTCACGACTGCGAGCGCAATTGCCGGGGGATTCATTGTGCTGTTTTGGCTCCGGCCGGACTTTCGCAAGTGGGTCGAGGCCCCCAAATACAAATTTCTGGTGCAGGAGCGCCGGTTCGACGCCGCCGTATCGAAAGACAGTGACAAATGACTTGCAAAGGGGCATTTCCATGTCGTTAATCAAGGTTTTCGCAATATATTCGAATTCGCAAAAGGTCGAAGCTGCGGTTGACAGGCTGCTTTCATCCGGATTCCGGGCAAGCGCCATCTCGGCTCTGCACCCCGACAATCAGAGCACGCGCGAGTTCGCGCAGAGGAAAGGCACCCGACCTCCGGCCAACACTGCGGAAGGCACATCAGCGTCCGTGCCGCTTGATGGCACCTGGGGTCTCCTGGACCCTGGTGCGGGTCCAGTTACCGGTGCCCTTTCATCTGCTCTGGCAGATATGGGAGTGCCCCCGGAGTGGTGTGAGCGTAGGGTGGTTGACGGCGGCAAGGTGCTTCTTTCCGTTAAGTGTGATCGGCCCGAGCAAGTTGCCGATGTTGCTGAAATTCTCAGAGCTACGGGAGCAGAAGAGGTTGACTCGGCAGTCGGTTCAACGGAGGAAACAAGTCAGCCGAAAGCCGAGAGGCGGTCCGGCGGGGAACAAGAGCCCTGGTCCGAAATAGGTTCTAGAAACACATAGCACTTAGTTAATGCTCGTTCCAAGTTGAGCGGTCGCTGGATCGGATCCGAATGTCGGCAGGTGTCATGATTACGACGAGCTCGCAATGAGGATTCTCCACTGGATACAAGCTTACGGGACAGCATTCCATCCATTTTGTAGCGACGAGTTGTGCCTCTTTCAGATACGCCGCACAGTGGCCGCTCGTTTAGTGTTGGCTAATTCACTCAGCTGACTGCTGGCGAAGCGTGGGTAACGAGTAGCAAGGCCGCTCAGTTTATGAGTCCTGGTCGTCCTCCGATTTATTACCAGAAGGCCGGAGGTTCGCGCCGTGCCCCCGTTTTTCGGGTTGCAACGGCCGTGGCGTTTCTTTTAGCGCTGTTGCTTCGCGCGGCGCCGGACATTTTCGAATAAGATCAGCGACAGAGCTCCAAAGAGAATCGGTCCACACCAATGCTCGTCGGCCACGCGGGGCAAAACGAATACCGCTAACGCGATACACACAAGAATTGCCACCGTGAGGCTAGCGTCCTCTACAAATAGTCCCCAGAGTTCCCGGACTGCCGCAAAAAACGTCTTCTAGGGCCGTCGGAACGGAACGTTCGCGCCTTGCGGCAACGACAGTTAGTGCCGAGATCGTAAGAAAGCCTGCTATCAATGCAAGGAGTGCCAAGTCCTCACGCCACCAGGGAAATGCCAGACCTCCGCCGACCCAGAAAACGCCAAACGCTGAGAGTAAGACTCCTACTGCGAATTTCAGCATGTTTTCCGGCACTTGTGCCAGCGGTCTTCTCAGAATAAAGCCTACGATGATGACGAGTACGCCAGCAGCGGCGGCCCCCCAGTGCAGCGGGCACCAACATACCGCCTGCTCCGGTGGCAATCACGATGAAGATCACCTGAAGGCCTTCCAGCATCACCGCCTTAAACGAAGTGGCAATTGCTCCCCAATCCGTGTGTATGCGCGGTCCCGGTGACACCTGCTTCAGATCTGCAGTCTCTCTTGCGTAGATTGCCGCTTCATCATGCAAGCTAATTACGCCTGCGGAGCGACGGACTGCTTTCCGCAGCCAACGCTTGGCACTATCCGGGGGTGGCGATCCGCTCTTCTTGGCGACGCGAGAAATGCAGCAGAAACCGCAGTTCCTGCATGAGCCCAGTTCATTCCACTATTCTCTCCGACAACTCCAATCGGGCGGGTCATGCTCCAGTGCTCACCTTCACCGCATTTAGGGCGCTGTCTCACCGTATGCTGTAGATCCCAGGCGCCTGAATCCCATTACTGGGAGATCGGAGCGCGACTGCGTGAGGTCGAACGACGATGGCATCGGTTCGCCTTTCCGTGCGCGACCGTTTTCCCCGAGCAGTAATTGCCAGTGCGGTGGTCGGGAATGGAAAAACAGTCCGGCGGCTCCGTTGTACGCTTACTTCCAGGCTTGCAATGCGGATTCCTCAACCCGATCCCAATTCACGAGACAGTATCCCATCCACCTTGCTGCAGCAGGGAGCCACGCTCTTCTGGACCGCAGTATTGCTTACGGGGGTGCTTACCGGAATTGGTGCGGCAGCGCTAACACGTCTGCTCGAAGCGATGCAGCGCTGGATGTGGCACGGTTCCGGGACCGATCTGCTCGCCGCCGCCACCCGCGCCACCTCACTTCGTCGCGTCTTGGTGCTATTCGCCGCAGGAGTTGTGACCGGAATAGGGCAGATTATTTTAAAGCGACTTTCGAGCGGGAACGGCATTGACACCACGGCTGCGATCTGGTTCCACGCAGGACGTTTGCCGGCGTTTCGCACACTCGGCAGCGCCATTCTTTCTGTGCTGGTGGTGGGCATGGGCGCTTCGCTGGGCCGCGAAGGTGCGCCGAAGCAAGCGGGAGCCGTCTTCGCAAATTTCTTCGCCGGGAGGGCGCAGCTGTCTGATGAACAGCGCAGGCTTTTGGTGGCGTGCGCCGCGGGTGCCGGCATGGCGGCGGCCTACGGCGTCCCGTTGGGAGGGGCCCTTTTTGCGCTTGAAGTAATGCGGGGAATGCTCGCTCTTCGCTATGTACTGCCCGCTCTTCTTACTTCGGTTGTCGCGACCGGCGTCGCGTGGATCGTGCTGCCGGACGCACCAACATACGTGATTCCCTCTTACTCGAGTTCGCCCTCAGTCGTAGTGTGGGCGTTGTTGGCTGGCCCAATCGCGGGCTTGTTCTCCGTGGCGTACGTCCGCCTCCTCACATGGTCTGAGCGTCAGAAACCTCGGGACTGGCTCCGTATTGTTACCCCGGTACTCGCCCTTGGATTTCTTGGCGTCGTGTCGATATGGTTTCCTCAGTTGCTTGGAAACGGCAGGGATATTTCTCAGTTGTGTTTCTCAAGCGCCGCCGCGCCAGGCCTGATGGCGATTCTTATGATATTGAAGCCCGCAGCTACCGCAATGTGCGTGCGTAGCGGCGTACCCGGCGGCCTGTTCACACCTTCGCTCACCGCAGGCGCCATGCTGGGCGGTGTCTTAGGCTGGGCGTGGTCATTATTAATGCCCCGTACGGAGCCGGGATTATTTTGCCTATTAGGGGCAGGAGCGGTACTGGCCGCGACCACACAAGGACCAATCTCCACAGTAGTCCTCATGATGGAACTTACCGGCCGCGACAGGTCCTTCATCTTGCCCCTCATAATCGCGGCAGGGACGGCCACAATCGTCGCCCGCACAATCGAGCCCCGATCGATCTACGACGCAAGATTGAGCGAGGAGGAGATCGAAGCTCGGCAGAAAGTTCGCGACCTGGCGCACATGCCACCATCTCTGGTCGAGGACGTCGATAAAAAGTGAAACTCTGAGAGGCCGGCAAACAAGCTGGCTGGTCTCCACGTTGTCTCCTCCATTCCCGCGATATCGTTATCCAGAATTGAAACATCAGGGCATCAAACTGCCGCTCCTTGGCGGACCAGCCATGCCATACCCGATCCACTCCTGGCATCAATTCGCGATGGTGTTCAACTTCTGCCGTCCAGGAATGATAGAGATGCCGCGCGGCTGACGCCGGTTAGCCCGCGCCGGATCAGTGGCACTCATACGACGTGGAGGTGGCGGGGGATCACGTGACCGCCACTCTCGAAGGCAAGAAGGTGCTGGACGGGCGTGACTCAAAGTTCAACTCGGGCTTCATTGGTTTACAGCACCACAAAAGACAACAGGGCCGAGTTACGGAATATGCTGATTAGGCCATTGACCAAGTCATCGGACGCCCCGTAAAGCCTCTCATTGTGTCCGCCGAAGACTAGTGTACGCGCCGCGATGAGAATTGATTTCGGCTCGGTCTTTGTCGTCCAGGAGGAAATACTTGGCTAATTGAGCGGGTGCAGGGTTTCCGTTATAGCGGCCATATCGGCGGGCTTGTTCAGGCGTCAGAAGTTCTACAGGCACGTTCAGGTTATCTCCAAGAGAGAATGAGTCCGCCCCAACCTGGCTTACGATCCGGGGGAGGAGATGACCTGCAAAATCCAAAAAGGTGCGGGAGGTTTTTTCAGCTTAGCGCAAAAGAAAAATGCCAAAACCCGGCCACAAGCGCCGTCCTGGTCACCGTAACTGACTGAAGCTCTTCGAGATATTCCTTAGCGCTACTTTTCGTTCCAAAACTACCGACACCCCAGGTCGCAGTCTGACCGCAGGCCATCTGCCTCAGTCATGACCCGAGTGTGACAATCCAACACGAATCCAATACCGTGGGTGGTGCACGGCATAAGCTCGAATCGTTCTCACCGTCCTAGCAAGTCTGATAAAAGCGCGCGAACCGAGCGACCTAAATTAGCATTGCTGGCTAAAGCAACTAGTCTCGGCCGTGCGGTCGAGATCATCGGCTCACCGGAATTTAAAACCGCCAGAATTGCAGCTGTCTGTACGTCGGAGTCGTCTGATTCAAGAGCCTCCATCACGATGTCTCCAAGCACCTTATGGTCTGAGTGCGCAAGACCGATGGATGAGAGTATCGCCGAACGTACACCGGGTTCTTTGTGATCGTCAAAGTAACGCCTTACCAGTTCTGCGTTCTGAGGGCTATTCCCGTCAAGGTGCATAAGCGCATCGATAGCCGCGATCTTGCTTTGGGTAGGACCTCGCTCAGATTGTACAAAGCGCCTCAGAGCCCCAACCGACGAAGATCCCCGTTTTGGTTTCATAGTCCCGAGAATTTCCCCTGAGAGTCCCGAAACATCCTCATCCGAATCATATAACTGCACTTCCAGAAGTGTCCTGGCTGGCGCAGCCAATGCCGCCCCGTCAGGTCTCTTCGCGATGTGTTGGATTGCGAGCAGCGAGGCCATCCTCACATCGTGATTCTGACTTCTGGCCGATCGGAAGATTGCATTGAGTGCATCACTCACGTCGCGCGGATCGGCACCGTCTACCTGATCCAGTGTCCTCGCCAACGACGTTGGGCTCAACAATTCGCTCGATTCCAGTGGCGTTTGCGCGAGAGCGGCGAATAGCTCCTGAACGCTCTTGCCACCTTGCCCGCGCAGAGACATTAGCCCGACTTGGAAAAGCAGGACGATCTTCAACAACGCGCCAAAACGAAAGTTCATATAGAGTACCTCTTATTGTACCGGAACGGCTACAGCAGTGGTCTGGTCTGTTATTGTCCCTATTTGAAGCAAGCACGGCCCAATAAAGTTTGTACTGCTACTCGGCGGAGTATACGGGTACACGAGTTTTCCGTTGACTTTAGCCTGATGTGAGGGATAGCAGGTGTGATTGTAGTTCACATAAGCAGTAGGCGCATTTGGATTTGTTACATCAATCACAACCCGCATGTCCCAAGAAATCTTCGCCGTTTGGCCCGCGAGGGGATTTGCGCCCGTTCCATTGAAATGTACTTGGCCCTGATTTGAGCTCGGAAAGGCTGTGTCTTGGAGTAACGTATCTGTAGCAGCATGCCCGATCGCATTCTCGAGATAGCAATCTCCGAGTCGGTTGTCGTCGTCGGCTGAAGTTAAATTGGGAGGCGATATCGGTGACCCGAAAGCATATTGGTAAATGAACCCCGTATCGGGGAAGAAGCCTGAAAAGGTCTGCCTTTTGGAGTGGTGGAGATCGATTCCGAGACCCTGTACGTATTGCGGTTTGCGTCTCCCTTATACATCAAAGATGTATTGTTATTAACGTACAAGCAACTCCAAATGCTGCTGCCGTGGTCTACAGGGATGTATGCACTGTATTGAACGCCAAATGTTCTCACTGGGCTGGAAGACACCTGCACGGGAACAGAATTTGCTCTTGATCTGAGCGGTCACCGCAACGCTGGCTGATCCCGCCCGAAGAGCTATATGTGACAACACCACCGCTGTTGATTTGTGGAGCAGTGACCGTTTGTTTAGGCTGGCTAAAAAACAGGTATTATTGACGCATGCACAGTAAGCTGATGCGCCTGTGGTTACGAGATGACTGCCCGATGCAGTCGAGTCGATTGAATCGTTGAATGTACGCGTCAGCGGGGAATTGGTCGTTGCAGAAAAGCTCCCGTGGACATCAGACGCGCCAATGTTACGTCGTTCCCAAGTGGTGAGAGCTAATTGTTCCGTGGCAACAGCCGGCCTTGTCTACAACGGGCAGACTCGTCGCCTGGTGTGTGTCAAGTTTGCGTCGGGCGTCTTCCAGTGATTCATCCAGGCCGCAGCAGGAGGACGCAGGACGCATAATCTCTTCAACCGGAACTTCCGAGGCCCTCCGATCATTGGCCGCTACGCTGTGACACATGTCACGTTCAGTCACGACGCCTACCAAGCGACGGCTCTGTTTGTCGTCCACAACGGGCGCGCAGCCGCATCCCGTCTTGCGCATCGCCATCGCGGCATGCTGTGCTGTCTCGCGCGGCGTGCAACACGAATCTGTCTTAACCGGTTCCATCTTGTCTTTACAACAACTCATTGACTTTCCCCTTCGTTTTATTGACGGCTTCTGGCACAACTGCCAGACTAAAATTGACGGTCACCCGTGCTTCTGAGTTGCACCCGTTTTCGCCCTGGGACAGCCTAAGTGTCTAGGACCTCTACCTCCATATGCGAACGCCGAATACGAGACGGGGAGCATGTACGGGCCTGCCTGACTGACGTGCGTATTCCGCAGTATTGCCAAACGTTCCGGAGTAGGTGAAACCGATATAGGGCGCTAACTTCCTCGACAACTCGTAGCGCAACCGGAGGCCGCTGTCAAGATCGGAAAGGCCCGATCCAAGTCCCCGTGCAGGGTCGTCCTTATTGTAAAAATTCATCTCAAGCTGCGGCTGCAGAATCAGGCGCTGAGTAATCAGCATGTTGTAAGATCCTGCCACTCGCGCCGCCATGTGTCCGCCATCCCGGAAGTACAGAGTCGGCTCGAAATCAAAGTAATAGGGGGCGAGCCCTTCGATGCCGACTGCGCCCCATGTTCGTCTAGGACCAGAGTCCAAGTCCACGCGAACACCCCCCTGCCAATCGAAGTAGCGCAGACGAGGAATTGGCCGGTCGTAGAGAGCTTCCGTATCACCGTCACCAACCCGGCCTCTCGAGACTGTCCCTTCCGACTTTAGCCAGAGTTTGTTCCGGTCTGTTCCGACCCAACCCTGACCGTCCCACCGGAATGCAGTGTCCGGACCGCTGGTACGACCCTCCAACTGGTCGAAGATTATCCGATTAAGAATGCGGTTGTCGTCAATGGGCGAAGGCCAGTCCGACGGGACCGGCTTCGAAGGATCTGTACTGGTCGCCGATTGACTCTGAGCATCAAGGGGCCATGTGAAGAGTGCCGCGATGGCGAGTAAAGCAAACATCAAACAGGGGGTCAGCTTCACGAGACGATTACCGTCCGGAACATGCCGGCCTCCATGTGATATAGCAGATGGCAATGGTAAGCCCAGCGGCCCGGTGTATCAGCACTGACGAGATAGCTAACTCGTTCCCCGGGCTTGACAATGACAGTGTGCTTGTACGGCAAATAGTCGCCGTGTCCGTTCTCCAGTTCACTCCACAAGCCGTGTAAGTGTATCGGGTGTTCCATCATCGTGTCGTTGATCAGGATGATGCGGACCCGTTCACCGAGGGCCATGCGCAGCGGCTCCGCACTGGAGAACTTTTGGCCATCGAAACCCCAGATGTACCGCTCCATGTTGCCCGATAAGTGAAGTTCGATGTCGCGACTCGGCGCGCGGCCATCCACGCCGCGATATAGCGCTTTCAAGTCAGCGTAGGTGAGAACGCGCCGGCCATTTCCGTTGAGCCCGTCGCCAGGCTTATCCAGGCGGGAAGTGGGGTGCATGGCAACGTTGTTGACCGTCGCGCCCATGTGGAGCGGTCGATGAGTTTTGGGCTCGGTAACTGGGTGAGGCGGCACGTAACCGGGAGGCGGCATCAGACGGCTGGTTGACGGGCCGGGTTGAGGGAACGCGGCCGCTCCGAATGCGCTGGAACTGGCCGAGGCGTCCGCAGTTTTCGGCATCGGCATCATCTGATGGCCCTTACCATCCATTTCGCCCATTCCGGAAGCTTTGCCCATGTCGCCCATTTTTCCCATGCCCGCCATTCCCATATCGATCATGGTGCGCATCGGTGCCGGATCGGAAGCGGGAACAGGTGCCGTCATGCCAAGACGGGGCGCGATGGTTCCCCGCGCAAACCCGTGGCGAGCCTCGGGTTCCACAAACAGGGTGTATGCGGTATCGCCCTTGGGTTCGACAACGATGTCGTAAGTCTCGGCAACACCCATACGGAACTCATCCACCGGAACCGGCTGCACGGGATTTCCGTCTGCGGCCACAACGGTCATCTGCAAACCTGGAATGCGTATATCGAAGAAGGTCATGGAAGAGGCGTTGACAAACCTCAGGCGAATTCGCTGCCCCGGCTCGAAAAGTGCGGTCCAATTTTCAGCGGGAGGTTTCCCGTTGATCAGGTAGGTATAGGTAGACCCAGTGACGTCCGAAATATCGGTGGGTGTCATGTTCATGCGTCCCCACATCAAGCGATTGGAGACGGTCGACGCCAGACCTTTGCTCTTCACATCCTTGAAAAATGTGCCGGTAGTGCGTTTTTGAAAATTATAGTAATCGCTTTGCTTCTTCAAGTTCCCAAAAACGATTTCTGGATTCTGATCGGTCCAGTCGGACAACACTACGGCGTAGTCGCGGTCAAACTCGATCGGGTCCTTTTCACGCGGCTCAATGATGAGGCTCCCGTACAAGCCGGTCTGCTCCTGAAAACGGCTATGGCTGTGGTACCAATAAGTGCCGTTTTGGCGTACCGGAATTTTATAGACGAAGGTTTCGCCCGGGAGAATGCCGCGAAAACTCAGACCCGGCACACCATCCATTCCAGCAGGTGAACGAACGCCGTGCCAATGAATGGACGTGGCTTCCGGGAGCCGATTGGTTACCGAGAGTGTCACGTTATCGCCCTCTCTCCATTTGAGGATCGGGCCGGGAACTAGTCCATTGACACAGGTCGCTCGCGAATTCTTTCCCGTAAAGTTTACTGGAGTCGAATCAATCACGAGGTGGAAGGTGTCGCCAGTGAGTACTGCTGGCTGAGCAGGCATCCGCGCCAGCAAGGTGCCCGCAAAACGGGACACCGCAGCGAGTGCAGCCGTACCTTGCACAAAGCGGCGGCGACTCCACATGGACGGAACGTTAATATTAGGGAGGTCAGAGTTGGGCATAGTTTCTGCGTTCGCAATCGTGGACAACTTTTCTTTCTCTACGCCGCACCTTTCGATTCCAGAGACGGAAAGCAATGTCAGAGAGCGGCGTATGAACTCTGGCTGAAGTAGATTATTGAAGACTGCGCAAGTCTATCAATCAGTAACCGCTCAGAATCCTAAACCCTTGGGCACTTGTGGGGCCATTGTACACTTCAAATCACCCGCTGAACAGATGTGAGCGTTGGGGGGCTATTCAACCTGAATAACGAGCATTAAGCCTCCCCCGCCGTGTTCCTCCACATTATTGTTCGCCGTGTGATGCGGAATATGGCAGTGAATCAGCCATTTGCCCGGTTTGCGAGCAGGCCATATCACGTCATATCGCTGTCCAGGCCCAATGCTCACAGTGTCGGCCAGGAAGCGGGCCGACTCTGGAATCGTTTCGCCGTCTCGCGCGACAACCGTGAACGGTCCACCGTGTATGTGCATGGGGTGGACGAAGTTGTTATTCGTCCCGATGAACCGTACTTTCAACGTTTCACCAACCTTCATCCGGATGGTGTCAGTGGAGGGGTATGCCTTGCCGTTAATCGTGAAGTAGTTTGCCAGCCCCCCTTCCATGAACATTGCCGGATACGTCAATCCCTCGCGCTTTAACCACTCCTGAAGCTGAATCACGTATTCGTGGTCCGCCTTCACCTCTTTGGCCGGATCAGCCGGGTCAATGACGATGGCGCCGTAAAGTCCAAGCGACTGCTGCCGGTCTGGCGCATAGTGAGGGTGGTAAAAATACGTGCCGGCCTGCACAGCGGTGAACTCGTAATTGTATGTCCCTCCCGGCTGAATAGGCTTCTGCGTAATGTCTCCAGGCCCGTCCATCTGATTCGGAACGATCAAGCCATGCCAATGTACTGTGGTCGCTTCGGGAAGCCGGTTATGAACTACGATCCGGACGTGATCGCCTTGGCGGAAATGCAGGCGCGGTCCGGGGATCTGCTGATTGTATGCATAGGCGTCCACGGCGACATTCGGAAGAATGTGCCACCGGATCACGGATGCCTCGAGGTGAAAACTTTTGACTCCATTCTCCTCGATGGGCGACAGGGATCGATCACCGCGTTCAGTTACTGCAAAATCTCCGCTATGGAGCGCAGGATCAACGAAAGACATGTCGCGCATAGCCGCGGCAGGGGTGTCGCGATCCATGATCATCCCCTTTGGCATCACCAGACCTCCTACATCGCGTGCGCTCAGCGACATGTTGACAAAATTGGCGGGGGAAATCATTCCTACCGCCAAAACACACATCGAGAACATCGCGACGGCGGCCTTCTGCGGCAACGTTATCTTTTGAGCACCGTCGGGATTTGGGTCATGTCCCGCATGTTTGCCGTCGCCGCTCTTGGCTGAATCACTGTGTTCCATAGCTTTGTGCGAACCGTTGGTGGGGGAGTCCGCCGCAAACTTTGTTCCCGGCTTCCTCTCCGTCATCAACCCATGCTTGATCCCCTTCGAAACCATCCACACGTTTACCGGGTAGGCCATCAGAAACCCAGCCGTTACCCCCAGGGACATGATTCCCCAAAACAGCAATTGCGTAGGTTCCATGGCTCGCATGTCCCTTCCCATCATCAGAAGGCTCATCACCGGCGCCATGGCGGCCATCATAAAGTTCATACTGATGAACTCAGGCAGAAACGACCTCTTCACGTTCTCCCAATAGGTTCCGCCCATCATGTTCTTCATGAATAAAGATTGGAAGATAAACAGACCGAATGAGAAGCCGGCAAGGTATTCGACGATAAGGTCGATCTTCATCGGCAATCCAAGCGATGCTGTGATTACTGCAGCCGATATGATCCCGGTCGCGTCGCCTGCAATGCAATGTATCGTGCTTCCTACGCCTTGCTTCCACAACGGCTGGATAAAGGCCTCGTGAGTTCCGGGCCTAGGCTCTTTGTCTGCGAGGACATACAGGAGAAGTCCTAATGGCCCCATGTAAAGAGTGACAAGAATGAACCCCCACTGCATCACGGTGGGCTCCGGATTATTGCGAAACTGATCGAAGGCAACGTAAAGGGTGGAGCCTGCAGCTAACACGAACCAGACGAGAAGGAAGTAGTCAATTGGCTGAATAAGCATATTGAGAACGATTACAACGTTTGGTTACAGAACTACCTTCCGCAGGCGCAGAGCGTTCGCAATAACAGAAACTGAACTAAATGTCATCGCGGCACTTGCAATCATCGGGCTCAGCAGAATTCCGAAGAAGGGATAGAGGATTCCGGCTGCCACAGGTACACCCAGTACGTTATACAAAAACGCGAACAGGAGGTTCTGGCGAATGTTCCGCATCGTGGCGCGACTCAGCCGCAGGGCGCGCACTATCCCGCGAAGGTCTCCCTTAACGAGGGTGACGCCCGCGCTTTCCATCGCTACGTCGGTGCCCGTCCCCATAGCGATACCTACCTGAGCCTGCGCCAGCGCTGGGGCATCGTTCACGCCGTCTCCGGCCATCGCAACGATCCGACCTTCCGCTTGTAGCTTCTTTACTGCCTCGCTTTTCTGATCGGGCAGAACGTCCGCCTGAATCTGATCGATCCCAACTTGCCCCGCTACCGCTTCCGCAGTCTGGCGATTGTCCCCAGTGATCATGACGATTTTGATTTTCTCGGCGTGCAGCATGCGGATCGCTTCGGCTGTAGATTGCTTGATCGGATCGGAGACTCCGATCAGCCCGGCTGCCTTGTCATCAACAGCGATGAAGATCACCGTCTCGCCTCTGGAGCGTAGGTCGCCGAGCTTGGCTTCCAGCGGGGCTGAGGGAATTGACTGTTCCTCAAACAATTTCGCGTTGCCGGCCATCACCTTGTGACCGTCCACCGTTCCCGTTATGCCTTTGCCTGTAATCGACTGAAATCCGCTCACTGACGCGAGGGTGATTCCCTTCGCCACTGCGCCACTCACGATGGAAGAGGCTAAAGGATGTTCACTTGCTTTCTCAAGGCTCGCGGCAAGGCGGAGCAGTTCATCTTCCGATTGACCGTCAACGCACAATACTGTTGCCAACCGGGGTTTCCCTTCAGTAAGAGTTCCGGTCTTATCGACTACGAGCGTGTCTACTTTCTGTAAAGTCTCCAGAGCTTCGGCGTTGCGGATCAGCACGCCCGCGCTTGCGCCCCGGCCAGTGCCGACCATAATCGACATAGGTGTCGCAAGCCCCAACGCGCATGGGCACGCGATAATGAGCACCGCGACGGCGTTGACGATCGCGTGAGCGAAGCGTGGCTCCGGGCCATAAATGGCCCACAGCGCAAAGGTGATTAGGGCCACACCAATTACAACGGGCACAAAGTATGAAGCGACTACGTCTGCGATCCGCTGTATCGGAGCTCGCGTCCGCTGCGCCTCGCCCACAAGGCGGACTATGTGGGCAAGCACCGTATCAGCGCCGATGCGCTCCGCTTTCATGACGAAGCCCCCAGTACCGTTTACCGTTCCGCCTGTAACCTTGGCTCCTGCGCTTTTCTCCACGGGGATCGGTTCGCCCGTGATCATCGATTCGTCTATCGAGCTGCTCCCTTCAACCACCACTCCGTCAACCGGAACGCTTTCTCCAGGGCGTACACGCAACCTGAAGCCAATGGCGACTTGATCGAGCGGTAGATCTTCCTCCGCACCGCTGTCCCTGAGAACGCGAGCGCTCCTGGGTGCCAGCCCCAGAAGTGAACGCAATGCGCTACTTGTTTGGCTTCGCGCGCGCAACTCCAGCACCTGGCCGAGAAGGACTAACGTCACGATAATGGCGGCAGGTTCGAAGTAGATGGCAACCTCGCCGCCAGCCCCCCGGAATGACGGCGGGAAGATGTTCGGTGCAAACGTGGCGATAACACTGTAGACGTAGGCGGTTCCGGCACCCATTGCGATGAGCGTGAACATGTTCAAGCTCCGATGAATCAACGATGCCCAGCCGCGTGCGAATAGCGGCCATCCTGCCCACAGAACCACCGGGGTCGCAAGAGCAAACTCGATCCACGTTACCAGCCGGTTGCCAATCAGATGCTGGACCAGCATGCCGGGCAGGAAATCACCGATCATCAGGAGCAATATAGGAACACTGAGCATCAACGCCGTCCAAAACCGCCGCGTCATATCAGTCAGTTCCGGATTTTGAGCATCTTTGGTGACCGTTCGCGGTTCAAGAGCCATGCCGCAAATTGGGCACGCTCCCGGTGCGTCGCGAACAATTTCCGGATGCATTGGACACGTGTATTCCGTACGGGCGACCGGAGGTGCTATGGTCAGCGGTTCAAGAGCCATCCCGCACTTGGGGCATGGACCGGGCGCTCTGGTCAGAATCTCGGGATGCATCGGACAGGTGAATTCAGAACCAGGTCCGGCTTGATCCTTGGCCGGTACCGCGGCGATTTCCTTTTCTCCAGTCTTGATGTATCTTTCGGGTGCCGCCTGAAACTTGACGAGACACGATTTGCCACAAAACCAGTAAGGACTGCCCTGATATTCAGTCGTTCCGGCCGCCGTTTCTGGATTCACAACCATCCCGCAAACCGGGTCCAGGATGATTTTGTCAGGTCGAAGCACGTCGATGGCACCTTGAGTCATATACCCTCTACCCCTATGTTAACAGATACCCCCATACCCTATTACGCAACGCAGGCAGGGGGCCGGGTCGGCCCTGTGTCCGCGTTGCGAAACGCTTATTCCTGCAGATACTGAGCAGGATTCTGATCGAACTTCTGTTTGCAGCCTGCCGAACAAAAGTAATATTTTGTGCCGGCGTGCTCGCTGGTACCTGCCGCATGGGCTGGATCTACATCCATGCCACATACCGGGTCCTTTTTCATAGCGTTCACCTCCTTTCAACATGACGTTCACGCAATTCCTTTAGGAAATGCGCACGACTGTAGACATACCACCAAAGCCGCTCGAGAAATTGTTTGCCTGATGGTGAGCGATGTGGCAATGGAACGGCCACACTTCCGGTGTTCCCATAAACGCGTCGGCAAGCCTCGGGAAAGATCGAATGGCCACAGACCCAGCAGCGCGGAGACGTTATCGAAAGCGCCGGATGTTCCTCTCTGGAAGTGACTACTTCGCTGTAGCTATCTCCGATACCATGATCGTCTTCCCATCGGAAGCCAAGTCTCCCGTGAGACGAACCGTTTTGCCGTCCGGATTCTTCAGGCCCGTCAGAGTTTGGTTCGCGATCCCATAGACTTTGCCGTCAGCGACGAAGGCGTATTTCGCGCCACCCTTCGCACAAGCCGCGATGCACTCTTTTGGATTTTTGCCCATGTCTCCCATCCCGGCATGGCTGGCACCGCACATGCTGTCGGTGATTTGTCCTGTCCATGTTTTCTGCGCGGCGAATCCTGGCAGTGATAACAGAGCGGTTATGAGTACTACTTTCATCTGCATGATTTCTTCTCTTTCCTGTTTTCGAGTTCGTTAGTCTTTGTGCTCAGCGTGGGCTGGCGCCCCGGTTGTACTCGAGCCCCACTTCACGCTCATAGCGACCAGCTTCTTTTCGGTGCTCTCTTTAGCATTGATGGCCACTCGTTCGCCCTTCTTCAGGTCTTTGAGAGCTGCCTTTTCATCGCTGTGCGTATACGTAGTGGACGCGTCAACAATGACGGTCACGCTTGTGTGTTTCACCGTTTCGACCGTGATGGAACTTTCGGATACGGCGGTTACAGTGCCCAGCACATGTTCGATGCCATTGTGGGCGTAGGCGATAGCGGACCCCATCACGAAGGCGACTAACGCGAGTAGTGATGTTCGTCTGTGGTTCATATGGTTCTCCTTTAGTGTTTGTGGTGCTGCGACGTTTCCGCTGGATTCTGGCCGTTCAGAAACTGTTCTTCCTGTTTTTCTTGCTCTCGATCCTCGGGGCCTTTTGGATTCAACTTCTCCATTTCCGACATTTCACGGGCGGAGATCCACGGAAGGTGCCGGATGAAATGCACCAGCTTCCATGAATCCTTCGCTCCAGCCTCCGTGCCGCCCCAGGCCGGCATTCCGCTCAGGCGAATGCCGTTCTCGATGATGTAGAAGAGTTCCCCGTCCGCGAGCTGCTGAGTTTGGTCCTTCCTCATATCCGGGGCATGAGGATACATTTGCCGGCCCATTTCGATCTGCCCGCTACCGTCGTTGCCATGGCAAACCGCGCAGTGATCTGCCCAATGGGCCATAGCTTCATCGAGAACCTCTTTCGAGTTCGCGATGGGATTTAGCTTCTGCTTCTCCCCTGCTGGCATCGCCAGCGTCCGGGCTGTCCGGGCAGCAGTAACTTCGAGAGCGGACGGTGCGTCTCGCGCACTGAATCCATTCGCACCGAACTTCAGGAAAAGCAGTCCGCAGACTCCAGCAATGATGATCACCGAAATCGCCCCAACCGCTATCAACATTAGAGTCCGCATCGCATAACTCCCTGTCTACTGCGCTGCGCCTTGCGGAGCGGAAGCGCCGTTACCCAGCTGATTGCCGGTCGCACTCACCTGCCCAATGCCGCCCGAGCCCATCGGCATTGAGAGCCCATCCATTAATCCAAACCCCCGAATGCCTATGGAACTTTGCCACGCGCTTTCGAGCGCCTGAACGTAGTCGACTTCCAGTTGGAAAAGAGTGCGTTGAGAGATCAGCGCCTGCGGATACGCGGCGGCCATGTTTTGATAGTTGGTTCGGTAAAGCTGGTAGGCCTGTTCGGCACGCGGGAAGCATCTCGGTCTTGTATTGCTGAACGGTGGCTCGCGCGGCGTCGTACTCGCGAAACAGACCCGCGAGATCCCGGGCAATCTGAAGTTTCAGGCGGGCAACTTCCTGTCTTGCGCTCTCGATCTCGCCTTTTGCGGCGGCGATGTTGCCTTGATTCCGATTGAAGATGGGTAACTGGACGCCGATTTGAACGCCGCCGTTCAGCCCTACCGGCTTGCGCGTAGTCTCCAGCGGTTCGTAATTCTGTGACAAGTTTCCATAGAGTTGCAGATCGGGAATCGGCGCTCTCTTCGCTTGCGCCAGCGAGGCTTCCGCTCTTTCCACGCCTTGATCGGCGAGCTTTACTTCCGGGCTTTCCCGCAACGTCGTGGCCAGCCACTGGTCGTAGCTGAGATCCGGGATAGCCTCCAGATCCCCTTGCAGGACGCGCCAGGGGGAGATCGGGTTTACCGACAACGGCGGCTAACGTTCTCCACGAGGAGCGGAGGTTTTGCTGAGCGATTCGAAGACTGACGTTGGCCTGTTGCTGTTCCACCTCGGCTTGAAGAACATCGGGACGATCGGCCTGGCCTACATTTGCGAGCTGATGAGAGGTCTGCGTGGCATCCGTCGCAAGTTTGGCAAGATTCTGCCGAACTTCGACGAGCCGTTGCGCCGCGAGGACCTCATAGAAAAGCATACGGACGTTGTTAACGATCCGAAGCCGCTGAAGTGCGCCGGCGGTTTGCGACTGTTGCGCCAGAAGTTCGGCGACGCGTCGGGCGGCCCGCAGCTTCCCTCCGGTGACGATTGTCTGGCTGACAAATCCGCCCTGCTTTCCGCCACCGAAGTATCCACCTCGAATTTCGTCTCCGTAGTAACCAACGGTCGGATTTGGGTATAAGCCCGGCTTGTCGCGCAAGTCCGGCTGAAACCCGCAAGTTCGCTTCGGTTTGGGCGATTGTCGGATTATTCGCCAGAGCGATCCGCTCAAGTTCCTCAACAGTCATACCTGCTTTTCCGGAATCCTGGGAAGCGGCTACCGGCGTAGCAGGCATGATCTGCAAGTCGTACAGTGTCATCTCGCCTTCGTGTATCTTCGCGGTGACATGGTCGCCAACTTTAACGCGCGAAAGCACCTCATCGTTAGCGAGGGAATAGTTCATCGTCATAGCTCCCATTCCGCCAGGTATCGGCTCGTTGGCGACGCTGAGCCGTTTCGCGCTGTGTCCACGCCTTTCACGGTGCCCCGCAGCGTGTAGGTCTTTCCATCGTTTTGCTGCGCCCTCACGATTGGGCTAAGCAGCGCGGTGAACGCGACGACAGTAAGCAGAAATCAGATACTCGATGTCATCGAGCACCGTTCCCTTTCTGCTGAGCCTTTAGCGCGAGAATCTTCTCGTACTGCTCCGGGGGAAGCACACGAACAAGCGTCATCATGCCGCCGACAAAGCCACTCCAGCCAGGCGGAAGACCGTAAGCTTCGGGTTTCTCCACCTCCTTGTCCATGGCCATCATTGGACCTTCCATAAATGCGTCCTGTGGGAACAGCGGCACCTTGTTTGCATCGCCTGGAAGCTCCGGCATTTTCATGCCGCTCTTTGCCTGCACGCTGCCGTGGTCCATTCCGGCCATCTTCGAGTGGTCCATGCCGGGCATGTTCGCCATCGCTTTGTCTGCTTCGCTTTGTGACAGCGGACCGTTTGAGCGGGGCATATCGGTCGATGAGCCAACTCCAAGGCCCCGCCCTAAACTAGGGCCACGATTCTCAGATGTTGCATTTCCGTCGCGCAACATTCCCATACCGTCTTCCATGCTTGCCCCGGCTTGCATGCCGCGACCGAGGCGGGTCATCGGGCCGACGTTCGAAGACATCTGGTTCATCATGTGGTGGGGGAGATGGCAATGCAGCATCCAGTCCCCCTGTCGGTCCGCAACGAATTCGATGTCCTTAGCCTGGGCAACACCAACCAGTACGGTGTTGCCACGTGTCCACGCGGATTCCTGTTGCCGAGCGGCTTCCCTCCCGGTTTCCCAGAACGTAAACCCATGAAGATGGATTGGGTGGTGATCCATACCCATGTTGATTAGCCGTACTCGGACTCGGTCGCCCTGGCGGATGATGAGCGGCGTCGAGGCGGGACCGGCTTTACCGTTAAACGTAAGCCAGTTGAACTCCATGTTCATGCTGTTTGGAATTGAGCTGTTTGGAAGTACCGCGTACTCCTGCAGCGCAATTAGATAATCCTTGTCCACGTGAGGTGCATACGCAGTCTTGGGATGAATGATAAATCCGCCCAGCATCCCGACCATCTCCTGCATCGCCATATGCGGGTGATAGAAAAATGTGCCGTTCTGGTGAAGCGGGAACTCGTATACGAATCGCTCCCCAGGCATAACCGGCTTTTGACCGATGCCGGGAACCCCATCCATCTCGATGGGAAGTTCGAGCCCATGCCAGTGGATTCCAGTCGGCTCAGGCAGGTGATTGTCGAAGACAATCCGCACCCGGTCGCCCTCGGTTGCCTGAATGGTAGGTCCCGGCGCGCTCCCGTTGAATCCCCAAAGATCAAGAGTTCTGCCCGGAACAATAACCTGTTTGACCGGCTCAGCGACGAGGTTGAAAACCTTTACGCCGTTATCGATGGTGAACGGAAGATCGCCCACGTCAAGAGTTGTAACCGGCACTGGCAGCCCGCTGTGTACTGCGTTTTCTCCTGGCTGAACCTTCAGGTTTGCCGTTGGCTGGGGAGCCGCTGTATGCTGCATATCCATCTGCCCCATTGCGCCATTCTGAGGTCCTTTCTGCTGTGCTGAAAGAAGACGCGTTTCGGCGAACAGCCCTGCCGATAATGCAGAAAGTTTGGAAAAGAAGACCCGTCGATTATTCATAGAAGCCCCTAACGTCGAAAAATTCAAACCTGCGCGCCCGAGACGGCGCTACGCGTGCGCGGAAAAGCCGACCACTCGCGTGAGTCTTAAGGAATTCGAGACGAATCTGGGGCTAGATACGGAGAATCGCGAAAGCGGGGATATCGGGGATGCCGGAGGAATCCACCAAAACGGAAGGAGCGTAGCGCCGAACGGGCAGATATGGATCCAAAGAAACTGGCGTCGGCCCGTCGAAAAGTTGGGAAAAGTCCAAGTGTTGGATCGGATTAGCCGCAACAATGTCGCTTGTGGTCACAACTGGGATCGGACACGGTTGTTGTTGCTGAGGTAGTTCTTTCCCGTTCGGGGCGGGAGTGTTCTGAGCAGGGCAACAGGCGTGTGCACCGCTACGCGAAGGAACGAGGTGCGCCCGATGAGAGGCGTTCCCGGTCATCCCTTGCATCGAGCAGGACAGTGCGCACTGCGCGTTAACGGCGGAAGCCATCACGGCAACGATCGCGAGAAACTGCCCGGCCAACCTAAACATCCTGCTCCTATCCTACCGCGAGTAGCGCGAAAACAATTCGACCAATTCGGTGTACATGGCCTCAGATTCAGCAGGCTGTGCCTTTTGAAGGGTCGTTGTCACACAGTGGCGCAGGTGATTTCGGAGCAAAGCTTGCCCGACGCCGCGCAAGGCCTGGTGGACAGATGAAATCTGGACCAGTATGTCAGCGCAGTACCGTTCATCTTCAACCATTTGTTGCAGCCCTCGGATCTGGCCCTCGATGCGCCTCAAGCGCTTAAGGTTCGAAGCCTTGATGTCGGGCTCAACCTCGACGGCTTTGCGCCCAGCCCTTTTCTCTCCTGATACTGCCACGTTTCGATTATACCCCCCGTCCCTATCTATTTGGTAACAACAGGTCGGGAGCGTGGCCCAGTTTCCTGTCAACAACCCGGAACGTCTGCCTTCAACCTTTCAGAAGTGGCGCATCACGGACTCAGCGACGCTCTGACTTGAGAAACGAGCGTTCGGCGTATTCTCCGACCGCTAGAATGTAAACCTCTTCACTTAGAGATAGCGGTGACGGTCGGCGTGGTGCGCCGGACCTCTGCCGGTTCCGCGCCTTTGTTCGCTGTTGCTTGGAGTTGTCCGAATACCGTGAACATCTCCGCCATGCCTTCGCGTAGGCTGCGCGCCGCCGACGCTGCCCTCGATTGCCTGGCGGCTGATGCTGCTGCGCCATACGCACACCGTTCTGGCCATCTCCGGTAGCACTTCCTCATACTGGCGGGTGGAAATTCCGCGGAGCAGCGCGCCCATCATGCGCTCGGTCGTAGCTCCGCTCTCTTCCAGAGCTTCATAAGCCGGCACGGCGACTTCGCCTTCCTGCTTGTGGCGGAGACGCGGACGTTTTACTTGGATCTGCCGGTCGGCGAGGGCGACTCGTCCGGCTTGCGATCCGTGCCAGCGGACATCGCCGCCACGCTTGCCGGGTGCGCGAACCCCGGCCATTTCCTGGGCACTGAGGTTCAGGATGGTTTCGATGGTTTGGCGGCCGATCGAATGGATCACATCATCTACGGCAACTCTGGCTTGGGTGATTAGTTCCACAAGCGGCAGCAGGATCTGCCCGTTGACTTGCGCGAACTCTTGGATACTTTTGGACGCGGATTGCGCGTCTTCCACTGACAATATGGTACGGTTTCTTCACGGCGGTGGTGTCCCTTCCATGGTAGGTTTGGCGACTCGATTCTGACGAACCGGCCGCTACCGCCGCCTCAACCTTCAACTAAATCGGGGACACCTCCGTGGTTCTGTTGCTTTGGGCTAGTCCCAATGACCGACCTGACTCAGATTATTGCGGGCACGCACACAGCAATTCACGACGTGTGTTGCCGGCACTCCCCATGCAGATTCCCGCGTTCACTCGAGTGTAGATGCACTCAGGGTGACGATGGAATGGGCGAGAAGTGTCCAGGGTGGGCACCATTCCGGGCACACGCCAGAGAATAGGGACGGTGCGACCCTCTCGCAAGTATCTGTAATGACGTGAACTGAAATGTTTTGGTGGTGCGCCCGGCATGACTCGAACATGCGACCTTTTGGTTCGTAGCCAAACGCTCTATCCAACTGAGCTACGGGCGCAACGGGTGTCTCCACACAATGTAACACGCCCACTCCCCGCGCCGGCCCCACCGCACGCCCAAGTTATACTGAGAAGGCTCTGGATACGCTTTCGACCGAGACCATGAACCCGGCCGCACTCCCGTCCAAACAATCGGTCGTCGGTGTCGGAATCAGTGCTACCAACTATGCGCAGGTGGCGGCCATTTGCGCTTCCTGGGTCAATGAGCGCCGCTCCGGATCCATCTCCCCCCGCGCGCGTTTCGTCACGGTGACGTCGGTCCACGGCGTCGTCACGGGCTTCTTTGATCCCCGTTTTCGTGAGATCCTGAACGCGGCCGATCTGGCTACGCCCGACGGGATGCCGATTGTCTGGGCCATGCGGTCCTTCGGTGTCAAGGGGCAGTCTCGCGTCTACGGCCCCGACCTTATGCTCGCGCTTTGCGCCAGTGCGGCCGCGCACGGACAAAGAGTCTTCTTTTACGGCGCTCGCCAGGATACGCTTAATGCACTTGCGCGAAACCTGACGGCGCGGTTCCCCGGATTGCAAATCGCCGGCGCTATTTCGCCGCCGTTTCGGCCGGTGACCCCCGGCGAAGATGCCGCCTATGTCGAGCAGATCCAGACGTCGGGGGCGGACATCGTGTTTGTGGGGCTAAGCACGCCGAAGCAGGAGTACTGGATGATGTCCCATCGCGATCGCCTGCCGGGCCTCGTGCTGTTAGGGGTCGGCGCCGCCTTCGATTTTCATGCCGGTAAACTCGAACAAGCTCCATCCTGGATGCAGCGGAATGGCCTCGAATGGTTTTTTCGCCTCACGCGTGAGCCGCTTCGGCTATGGAAGCGGTATCTGCTGATCACCACTGTTTTCCCGCCCCTTTGGGCTCTGCAAAAATTGAAGATTCTGCGCTACCAATAGGAGAGAATCGATTTATGTCGAAACGAGTGCTCGTCACCGGCGCCGGCGGTTTCATTGGGCACCATCTCACCAAATACCTGGTTGCCCGTGGATATTGGGTCCGTGGCGTGGATATCAAGCATCCCGAGTACGAACCCTCCGCGGCACACGATTTTCAGCTGCTCGATCTCCGGCGCTGGGACAACTGCCTCCAGGCTACGGCGGGGATCGACGAAGTCTACGCCCTCGCGGCGGAGATGGGCGGCATCGGTTATATCGAGAACAATAAAGCGGTTATCGTTCGCGACAGCACGATGATCAACATGCATTCGATTGAGGCGGCGCGGGTGAACGGCGCGCAGCGCTTTTTCTACACTTCGAGCGCTTGCGTCTATCCCGGGTACCGGCAGCGCGAAGCCAACGTCACTGCGCTTAAGGAAGAAGACGCCTACCCCGCGGACGCCGAGGATGGGTACGGCTGGGAAAAACTCTACATGGAGCGCACCTGCCGTCACTATCGCGAGGATTTCGGCCTGGAAACCCGGGTGGTGCGCTTTCACAACATCTTCGGCCCGCTCGGCACGTATGACGGCGGCCGCGAGAAATCTCCTGCCGCTATCTGCCGCAAAGTCGCTCTGGCCGAAGACGGTGGCACCATCGAAGTCTGGGGCGACGGGTTGCAAACCCGCTCGTACTGCTATATCGAAGATTGTGTGGAAGGCATTTACCGCCTCATGCGCTCCGATTACGCCGAACCTCTGAATCTGGGGCAGGATCGCCTCATCACTGTCAACGGACTAGTCGACATGGTGGCGAAAATTGCCGGCAAGAAGATCCATCGCGAACATGACCTCTCCAAACCCCAGGGTGTTCGCGGCCGCAACAGTGACAACTCCAAGTTGCGTGAAGTGCTTGGTTGGGAACCGCAGGTCTCCCTCGAAGAGGGGATGGCCAAGACCTACCGCTTCATCGAGAACGAACTGGAAAAGACGGGACGACTCAAGACTCTGGCCAGCGTCGCGCGCTAACCCGATTTCGGTTTTTTCCGGGCTGTCCATCTCCGCTCGACGGTGACTTTCGACGGCTCCGCGCTGTTTTCGCCACGTTCCCTGACCAGCGTGCGGCTCGGCCCTGGGGTGCGCCCAAATCCATAGCAACCAATCCGTTACAGACGCATCTCACATAGGTATAATTGGGTATTCAAACCACATCCCCTATGCCGCTTAAGCCGATTTCCGCGAATACCGGTCCGGGCAAGAAGATCTATCTTCTGAGGCCGCGAGGTTTTTGCGCCGGAGTGGTGCGCGCGATCGACGTGGTCAAGATCGCGCTGAACTGTACGGCCCGCCGGTTTACGTGCGCAAGGAGATCGTCCACAACAAGCACGTAGTTGAGGAATTGCGCGAGGCGGGCGCTATCTTCGTCGAGGAAGTGGACGAGGTGCCGTCCGGCGCGCGGGCGATTTTCAGCGCCCACGGCGTTTCGCCCGAGGTCCGCCGCGAGGCGCGGGCAGCGCAGCCTGAAGGTGATCGACGCGACCTGTCCGCTGGTCACCAAGGTCCATCTGGAAGCCGTGAAGTTCGCGCGCCAGGGCTTCACCATCGTCCTGATCGGCCACAAAGATCACGACGAGGTGATCGGCACGCTGGGCGAAGCTCCCGAGCGAACCGTTCTGGTCGAATCGGTGGAAGACGTGGACGCTCTGAACGTCGCCGATCCCGAAGCGCGTGGCCTATCTCACACAGACCACACTGAGCCTGGATGAGACCCCGCACATTGTGGCGCGTCTCAAGGAGCGGTTCCCGCAAGATTCAGGGTCCCGAGACGCAGGACATCTGCTATGCCACCGAGAACCGGCAAATGGCGGTGAAAGGCGTCGCGGAATTCTGCGAACTGCTGCTGGTGGTGGGTTCGCGAACAGTTCCAATTCGCAAGCGGCTGGTGGAAGTGTGCGAAAACTTCGGCGTGCGCCGCATATCTTGTGAACGATTGGAGCGAGGTGGATCCGGCATGGCTCGAAGGCGTTCGGAACGTAGCGGTGACGGCGGGCGCATCCGCGCCCGAAAATCTTGGTCGAGGAATTAGTGGCCAGCTTGCGCCAGCGAGGGCTTCGCCAAGCTGGAAGAAATGGAAGTATCGAAGAGGACGTGCGCTTCTCCCTGCCCGCGGAGTTGATCCACGCATCCGCGCTGCAATTACGAACCGCTTGCCCGAGGTATGAGTCAGCCCTAGTCTCAAATTGCGGACACGCTGCTGCCAGCGTCGATCACGCGACGCTAGCGGCGCGCCGCCGACTTACCTTCTCGCCGCAACGCGCGGAAGGCTATTGGTGCGCGGAGCTGACCGCCGATACCACGCTCGAATCCGATTTCATCCTGCTGCAGCTGTGGCGTCATCCGCCCAGTGGACGGAGTCTGGAACCCGCGAACCCGCGGGCTCAGATCGAACAAGGCCGTACAGTCCATTCTGGCGCGGCAGATTGCCCGATGGCGGTTTTAACATCTACGACAAAGGTCCTTCCGAAATCAGCGCCAGCGTCCAAGGCATATTTCGCGCTGAAGCTGGCTGGATGTCGACCCGAATGATCGCCGACATGATGCGCCTGCGTGAGCGCATTCTCGCTCTGGGCGGCCTGCAAGCGGCGAATAGCTACGTCAAGGTCAACCTGAGCCTGTTCGGAGCTGTATCCGCGCGAGCACACGCCTCCGATTCCGCCCGAGCTGAGCTTCTGCCCGGCAAGCTGATTTACGAAATGTCCTCCTGGACGCGCGCGATCTGTCGCGCCGCTATCGATCCTGCACTCGCATAATCCGCAGCGGCCGGTGCCTCAGGGATTCAATGTGGAAGAACTGCATCGTGCCGGGCCGCGAGCTCTGCATTCGCCGGTGAGGATTCCTGGACGCTGGCGCAATTTCTTCGTTCATTCCGACAGGATTTTGAAATTCTGGGAACGGTACGGCTTCGCCGCATCCGCGCGCAGCGCGATCCGCAAGCGCGAGCAATGGATGCTCGAGCGACCTCAAACACTCCGATGGTCTCGGCGCGATCTATCCGCCGATGATGTACGTCGTCATGGCGCTGGATGTGCTGGGTTACCCGCCGGATCATCCCGATGTGCAGGAAGCCACGCGGCAGTTCATGAATCTGATGGTGGACGACGAGCGCGGCTTCTTTTTCCAGCCGTGCTTTTCGCCGGTCTGGGATACGGCCATCGCGGGCTATGCTCTGGGCGAAGCGGGTTCCGTCGGCCGACAGGCCACGCACTTGAGCGCGCTGCGCCGCCGACTGGCTGCTCGCGAAGGAAGTGCGCCGCAAAGGCGATTGGAGCGTCAAGCGGCCGAACGTCGAACCTTCGGGCTGGGATTTCGAATTCGCCAACGAGTTTTATCCCGATATCGACGACACCGCGCAGGTGCTGCTGGCGCTTGCCGCATGCCGCGGTCGTCGAACCGGAGGCGCAGCAGGCGGCCTCGGAAGCGCGCGGTCGACTGGCTGCTGGCGCATGCAGGGCGCGGACGGCGGCTGGGCGGCGTTCGACGTCGACAATAACTGGGAGTTTCTGAGCAACGTGCCTTTCGCGGATCACAACGCCATGCTCGATCCGACCTGCGCGGATATCACGGGCCGCGTGCTGGAGGCGTCTGGCCGCGCGCGGGGTTCCGGGCTAGCCACCCGGCCGTGCGGCGCGGCGTGGAGTATCTGGTGCGCAACGCAGGAATCCGACGGCAGCTGGTACGGGCGCTGGGGCGTCGATTACATCTACGGCACCTGCTTCGCGCTGCGCGGACTCGCGGCCGCCGGCGAGAGCGACCGTGAAGCGTATATCCTGCGCGCCGGCGAATGGCTGCGCTCCATCCAGAACGCCGATGGCGGCTGGGGCGAAAGCTGCGCCAGCTACGATAACAGCATCGTTCACGCCCGGCGATAGCACGCCGTCGCAAACCGCTTGGGCCATGCTGGGCCTGATCGCCGGCGGCGACACCACCAGCTCCAGCGTCCGCAAAGGCGTCCGAATACCTGCTCGAAACGCAGCGGCCGCGATGGCGGCTGGAATGAAGAATTATCCACGGGCACCGGATTTCCCAATGTCTTCTATCTGCAATATCACTATTACCGGCATTCTTTCCCGGTGTTGGCGCTGGCGGCCTACGCGCAAAACTCCGACGGAGCGTGCATGAGATTTCCCCTTTCCCAGGCGGCCAGCATGGCGACCTACATCGCCAAGAACAAGCTGCGCCCGCGGCCGGAGTGGCAGAAGAACGCTGCGCCACACGACGATGCGTCGAATCCATTCGGATCGTCCACGCGCAGATTCCACGGCGTCGCGCGGATCGCAAACCGCATCCGATGATCAAGCAAGCGTTTCCCGATGGTGATGATGCTGGAGCCGCTGCACGCCTGCAACCTGACTTGCACGGGCTGCGGGCGCATTCGCGAGTACGAGATCGACCATCACCGAGCGCTGCCGCTGGAAGAATGTCTGGCGGCGGTCGACGAGTGCGGCGCGCCGATGGTCTCGATCTGCGGCGGCGAGCCGATGATGTATCCGCAGATCGGGCCCAGCTTGTGCGCGGAGATCCTGAAGCGCGGCAAGTACATCCATCTCTGCACCAACGGCATGTTCATCGCGCAAGCGGCTGAACGAGTTCAAGCCGGACATCGGCTTCTGCTTCAACGTTCATCTGGACGGCATGGAGAAGAATCACGAATCTGCGTGGAGCGCGATGGCGTTTTCAAAGAAGCCATCGAGGGAATCAAGGCGGCCAAAGCCGCGGGATTCAAGGTTCCACCAACACCACGGTCTACAACGAAACCGACATGAACGAGATCGAGGAGCTGTTCGCGTTCCTCAAGACCCTGGAAGTCGATGGTCACCAGATTTCGCCGGCATACGGATACTCCGCCGTGAACGATCGCGAAATCTTCATGACGCGCGAAGACATCCACGAGAAGTTCAAGGACATCGACAGGCTGGCCAAGCGATTTCCGCTGGCTCACACTCCGATGTATATGGATTTCCTGCAAGGGCAAGACGGGATCTGCCGTGCACCGCCTGGGGCACGCCGACCTACAACATCAAAGGCTGGAAAGGCCCGTGTTACCTGATCACCGACGCGCATTACAAGACCTTCGAAGAGTTCATGACCAAGACGCCGTGGGAGAACTACGGCCCCGGCGACGATCCGCGCTGCGAGCACTGCATGATGCATTGCGGCTATGAGCCATCCGCCGCGTTGGGCATCAACCAGACGCTCGGCGACAACATCAAGACGCTGAGCTGGATGCTGCGCTAGTCTTGAAACCGACGCTGGTCACCGGAGCTTCCGGGTTCGTTGGCTGGCACGTGGCGCGCCTTCTTCTCGAACGGGGCCATTCGGTTCGAGCGCTGGTGCGCCCCGGGAGTGCTGTCCCGGACCTCGAGGTTGAGCTGATCCAGGGCGACCTGAGGGACTCCGCCTCCCTGCAACGCGCCACCGCGGGCTGCGGCCTGGTCTTTCATGTGGCGGCCGATTATCGTCTGTGGGTGAAGCACCCCGAGGAAATGTACCAGTCCAATGTGGACGGCACGCGAAATCTGATCGCGGCAGCCCGCAGTGCAGGGGTGGACCGCTTCGTCTATACCAGTACGGTGGGCTGCATCGGGTTCCCCAAAGATGGTCCGGGCGATGAGACGACGCAGGTTTCCCTCAGCGAAATGTCCGGTCCTTACAAGCGCTCGAAGTTTCTGGCTGAGCAGGTCGCGCTCGAGGCCGCGCGCGCGGGATTCCCGATTGTGATTGTCAACCCCACCGCTCCCGTGGGTGACCATGACGCCAAACCGACGCCCACCGGAAAAATCATCGTCGACTTTCTTAAAGGGAACATGCCCGCCTATATCGACACCGGCCTGAATCTGGTTGACGTGCGCGACGTGGCGCTCGGTCACCTGCTTGCCTGTGAACAGGGCCGCCCGGGCGAGCGCTACATCCTGGGCGCGGAGAATTTAACATTGGGACAGATCCTCTCGCGGCTGTCTGCGCTTACCGGGCGGCCCGCACCCAAAATCCAGCTTCCCTATGCGATAGCCTACGCCGCAGGGGTCATTACAACCGCGTGGGCCCACGTCTCCGGCAAGCCCCCGCTGGCTCCTCTGGATGCCGTAAAGATGGCCGGCAAGAAGATGTTCGTCACACACACTAAAGCGGCCGATGAGCTTGGGTTTCAGCCGGGGCCGGTGGATGCCGCGCTCACTCGCGCTGTGGCGTGGTTCGACGCCTGCGGTTACGCCTAGAGTGCTCCTGTTTGTAGCAGCTTTTGCTCAGGAGTTCTCCGGCTTCCTGAAGCGTTGCAACGACGTCAATATTCTGAAACTCCCGGTCCATTGGGCCCGCTCCGGTACCTTTCGAGGAGAGCCCTTTCTCGCTGTTGCTAACGGAGCGGGTGCCGCCCGCGCGTCCGCTGCAATCTCGGCTGCGGAGGCCCGTGCCATAATCAACATCGGCTTTTGCGGAGCCCTCGAGCCCTCCCTTCGTATTGCGGAAGTATTCATTGCGGACAGAGTCAATGGCGAGGATATTAACTTGCCGCGGTCATCGCCTGCAGCCATGCGGGGTACGCTGGCATCTATCGACCATGTGGTGCAATCAGCTGACGAGAAGCGCCGACTGCGAGAAACCGGCGCCATGGCGGTAGAAATGGAAGCTCGCGGCGCGCTGCAACGGGCGCGCACTCTCGGTGTCCCTTTCTATTCGATCCGGGTGGTCAGCGATCTGGCAACCGAAACCCTCCATTGCGATTTCAACCGGGCGTTGCGCGATGATGGTCGGATCAGTATCGCGCGCCTCTCGGTGGAAGCTTTGACGCACCCTTTTACCTGCCTGCCCGAGTTGTTGCGGCTGAGGAATCGGTCAGTAATGGCTTCGGAGCGCCTCGGAGAGTTTCTTGCCCGGTGTGAGTTTTAGATGAAGGCCGCCGTTTACCGTGGCAACAGCGTGGTGACCGTTGAAGACATCGCTACCCCGGAAATCGGCCCCGGCGAAATCCTGGTTCGTGTAGAAGCCTGCGGCGTCTGCCACACCGATCTTAAGAAGGTTGAGCAGAACCTGTTGACTCCTCCCCGCGTATACGGTCATGAGACGGCCGGCGTGGTGGCTTCCGTGGGGTTCGGGGTTCAACGCTTCGTACCTGGGGATCGGGTGATCGTTTTTCACCACATTCCTTGCGGAACCTGCTTCTATTGCGCGCGCAAGCTATACGCGCAGTGCCCGGTCTATAAACGGGTGGGCGTAACCGCCGGATTTGAACCCGCGGGCGGCGGCTTCGCGCAGTTCGTGCGGGTGATGAATTGGATTGTGGAACAAGGCGTCGAACGCATTCCGGATGGCGTCTCTTTCGACATCGCCTGTTTTGTCGAGCCGGTGAACACGTGTCTGAAAGCGGTGGAGCAGGTAAATCCCGCAGCCGGTGACATCGGTGATCGTCATGGGTCAGGGACCCATCGGTCTGATCTTTACGATGCTGCTGGCTCGGCGCGGCGTTCAAGTGATCGCTTCGGATGCTATAGAGCGGCGTCTCGAACTCGCCACTGCGTCAGGCGCCGCCCGCGCTTTGCATCCCCGGAATGAAAATCTGCGGGACACAGCCCTGCAGATGACGAATGGACGCGGCGCGGACGCGGTCATCGTGGCGACTGCCGCTTCCGGCCTGGTCGAACAGGCAATCGAATGTTCGCGTCCCGGAGCGAAAATCCTGCTTTTTGCGCAAACGTCGCCTACGGAGCGTATCGGCCTGTCCGGCGCCAGCATCTGCGTCGGAGAGCGCATGCTGGTCGGTTCTTACAGCGCCTCCGTCGACCTGCAAAAAGAGTCCGCGGATCTGGTCTTCAGCGGCGTTCTTCCTTTGCATCTGCTGATCAGCCACCGGCTGCCGCTCGATCGCATCAACGATGCATTCGAGCTGGCCCTTCATCCCACTCCCGACTCTCTGAAAATCGTGGTGAATCCGCATGCTTGAAACCATGCAGGCTGCGGTGCTTTACGGGAAAGAGGACGTTCGCGTCGAGTGCATCCGCGTTCCGGAAATCGCGCCCGGCGACATCCTCGTCCGCGTGGGCGCGGCTCTCACGTGCGGTACGGACGTCAAAGTTTTCCGGCGCGGCTACCACGCGCGGATGATCGTTCCCCCGTCGGTATTCGGCCACGAGGTCGCCGGAGAGGTGGCGGCGGTGGGGCGCGAAGTCTCGCGATTTCGGGAAGGGGACCGCGTCGTCGCTTCCAATTCCGCCCCGTGCGGCCGCTGCTTCTATTGCCTTCATCAGCAGTCCAATCTCTGCGAAGATCTGCTTTTTAACAACGGTGCCTACGCGGAGTACATCCGCATCCCCGCCCGCATCGTCGAGCGCAATACGCATCTGGTCCCGCCGCGCGTCTCGTTCTCCGACGCCGCTTTGATGGAGCCGCTGGCCTGCGTGGTGCAGGCTCTGAACGATACCGGAGCGCGCCCCGGCGACACCGTTACCGTGATCGGCCTGGGACCCATCGGCATCATGTTCGTGAAACTCGCCAAACAGCGCGGCGGTAGCGTAATCGCTGTCGGACGGCGGAAGTCGCAGGTCGACCGGGCGCTTCTCATGGGCGCCGATCACGGCATCGTGGCCGAAGAGAGTGATCGCGCCGTCGAGCAGGTTCGCGCACTCACTGGGCGCGGCACCGATATCGCAATCGAAGCGGTCGGGAAGCCGGAACTCTGGGTGGCCGCGGCCCGCATGCTTCGCCGTGGCGGAAAAGTGAATTTCTTCGGCGGCTGCCCGCGCGGTGAGGTGGTCAGCTTGCCTACCGAACTGCTGCACTACTCCGGGCTGACCTGCCTGGCCAGTTTCCATCACACTCCCGAAACCAATCGCGATGCTCTTAGCGTGATTGCCGCGGGTCACGTCGCGGCCCGCGATTTCGTTGGCGGCGAGGAACCCCTGTCCGCCGTCCCGGATGTCCTGCGCCGGCTCTCGCAGGAAAATGGCGTTCTGAAAACCGCGATTCTTCCCTGATGGCCTCGGCGCTTCCCATCGAACTGCAGCTCGGTCCTTGCGATTTCCTGCAGAGCGCGCGCGCGCGCAGCCACGCTTATACCTTCATGGAGGCCGAGGCGTACACGCGCTGGCTCGCTACTCACCATTACGAGAACTTTCATGTGGTGAGCTGGCTCCTTCCGAAGCGGCTGCATCAAGATTTCTTCAATGTCTACGCCTATTGCCGCTGGGCCGATGATCTCGGCGATGAAATCGGCCGCCAGGAAGAGAGCCTCCGGCTGCTTGGGTGGTGGGGCAGGGAACTCGACTCCATGTATGCCGGGCATGCCGTTCATCCCGTTTTCCTTGCACTACAGAGCACGGTTGAGAAACATGCCATCCCGCGGGAGCCATTCGACGATCTTCTGCGTGCTTTCGTTCAGGATCAGAAAGTGCCTCGCTACCACTCCTGGGATGCCCTCCTCGACTACTGCGTGTACTCGGCCAACCCCGTCGGCCGCCTGATTTTGTATCTCGGCGGCTACTCCGACGCCCACCGGCAACATCTCTCTGACTGCACCTGCACGGCCCTGCAACTGGCCAACTTCTGGCAGGATGTCACCGTAGATCTTCGGAAAGATCGCGTCTATATCCCCTTCGAAGTCCTTGATCGCCATCACTACCCTTTCAACGACCTGATTGCCCTGCGATTCACGCCCCAGTTTCGCGGCGTTATGCGGGAGTGCGTGGATCGCGCTCACACCCTGTTCGAAGCAGGCCTCCCGCTCGCCCGCTCGCTAGACCGCGCGCTGGCTCTCGATGTCGATCTGTTCAGCCGGGGAGGCTTGAAAGTTTTAGATAAGATTCGCGCGCAAGACTACAACGTGCTTTCGCAGAGGCCGCATATTTCCAAGGTCGAACGGGTTGGGATTCTCGTCCAGTCCATGCTGCGGTTGACCGTCAGGCACGCCGCTTGATTTCTCTGGCAGAGTCCTACAAGTATTGCCGCTCGGTGGCACGGCGCCGCGCGAAGAACTTCTACTATTCGTTCATCCTGCTGTCGAAAGAACGGAAGAATGCGATGTGCGCTATGTACGCGTTCATGCGCTATTGTGACGACCTGAGCGATGAGCCCGGTTCTTCGCGCGATGCGATGGAAACCTGGCGTGCCGCCCTGGCGCGGGCGTTGGAGGGGCAGTTTGACCATCACCCGCTGTGGCCCGCCTTTTACGACGCCGTCAAGCGCTTTCACATTCCGCGCGATTACTTCTTCCACATGATCGACGGGGTGGAATCCGATCTGTCCCCGCGCGAGATGCGGACTTTCGACGATCTCTACAGCTACTGCTATCGCGTGGCATCGGTGGTGGGCCTTACCACCATTCACATCTTCGGGTTCAGCGAACCAGCGGCTCTTTCGCTGGCGGAAAAGTGCGGCATCGCCTTTCAATTAACGAATATTCTGCGCGATGTGCGCGAAGATGCCGATCTCGGGCGCGTCTACCTGCCTACCGAGGACCTCAGGCGCTTCCATGTAGGCGCCGCCGACTTAAAGCGCACGCAACGCACCGACGCTTTCCTGCAGCTCATGGCCTTTGAAGCTGATCGGGCGCGCCGCTACTACGAAGAGTCGCGCCCCCTCATCGGCATGGTGGATCGCCGCAGCCGTTCATCCCTGTGGGTTTTGATCACGATTTATTCGCGTCTGCTCGACAAAATCCGCGCGGCCAATTACGATGTGCTCTCCCGCCGCATCGCCTTGACGACCTGGGAAAAACTGCGCATCGTCGGCGCCGGCTTCGCGATTCCGCGCTAGATTGCGAAGGAAACCTATCAGCCGTGGCCGAGCTTCATCGCCCAACCGATCGCAAACAGCGCAAGGAGGAAATAGCCGAAGCATTTCGCGCCATATTGGAAGCGCTCGCGGTCCGTCTTGCGGGTTACCACGCCCAACACCACGGATGCGAACAGCGCAAACAGGAAAGCTGCTTCGAAGTGGGACAGATTCACCGTCAACATGCCTAAGCCTTGCGCCCCGTGGCGATGTCGAACGCATCCACCATGGCCAGGATGTTCAAGAGCCCCGCGGTGACCAGAAATTTCGTCCCGTAATCGTGGACCGCTCCCGGCATGTCGGGCTGATCATAGCCCAGCATGGTCGCAAGCAAATACAAAGCCCCGGACGCGACATCCCCCAGGAACCCGCCGTAATTGATGAGCGTTGTCAGGAAATCGCCGCTCTCCGGCTTGAACATCGCTCCCCGCATGGCAAGGCCGAACATGAACATCAGAGAAATGGAGATCAGGAGCAGGAATCCGCGCCCGCGCTTGCGCAGTAGAAGATGCCCGCCGCCGGGCACGATCCAGCCCAACAGCACTGGACCAATCCAATTCCTCACCGGCGGGAGCGGTGGGTTCGCCGCTGCCATTGTTGTCTCAGTTGCCATTCTTTAGGGTGAATACGAGGTTATCACGCGCCTCGTTCCGGCTTTTCCGGCGGGTGCGGCTTTTCCATGGAACGCTTGGTTATAAACTGCTCTAGTTGCATCGCCTCCTTTCCAAACTTCGGGACTCTTCGAGATCCTCCACCGTTTCTCGTAAGCCCAACCTGAACCTATCCTCCCTGTTCCCGCGCCTCGACGACCTGACCGATCCGCCCCTTCCGCCCGACGTTCTCTCCATCCAGGTTCTTGGCCAAGCGGCCTCCGCCGCAAACTTCCTCTATGGCGGCTACGTGGTTGCTCAAGGTTTAAAGAGTTCCCTGGAACTGATTGGCAAGCCCCTCCACCGTTTTCAGCGCGTTTTGGATTTCGGCTGTGGCTGCGCCCGCGTGCTTCGCTGGTTTCGCGATTACTCCGTCTGCTGCGAGTTTCATGGTTGCGACATCAGCGCCGAAGCTGTTTCCTGGAACCAATCCGCTATGCCCTTCGGCCAATACCGCGCCACCCTTCCCTCGCCCCCGCTTCCGTATCCCAACCATTACTTCGACTATGTCTATGGCGTCTCGGTTCTGACCCACTTGGATGAAGACCTGCAGTTCGCCTGGCTTGCGGAGTTGAAACGCATCCTCCAACCCGGTGGCATACTCATGCTGTCCGTTATGGGTGAAGAAGTCCTGGCCTCCCGCGCAAACCCCACCGAACAGGAAACTTTCCGCAACACCGGTTTTCTTTACAAGCGCATCCAGGCTGGGCTCCACGGCCTCCCCGACTTTTACCAGGATGCCTATCACTCCCAGAGCTACATTGAGCGTGTCTGGACTCCGTTCTTCCATCTCCGCGCCGTCATTCGGAATGGTCCGCTCTACATGCAGAATCTCGTCATTCTCCAAAAGCCGGGCCGTGGCATCCCTCCCGCGAACGGACACCTATCTCTCGACCTGCCGCTGGGAGGGTTTGACCACCCTGCAATCGCCAGCGATGTGACCTCACCCAAGCTTCCCGTACGCGGCTGGTCCTTTCGATTCGATGGCATCGCCTTCGATGCGGACATCCTGATCGACGGTCGCCGAGCTGGCGCCGTCACCCCGAGCGACCGTAGCGAGGGCGTCGCGGAAGCCCTGCCTTTCTGGCCAGCGGCAGCCAATGCCGGATTCTCGGTCGACATCTCTCTTAGTGGTCTGGCTCCGGGTGTTCATTGTTGCGATCTTGCCGATCGGGCCACCGGCTTCCGGTACCTTTCGTCTTATTTCTTCCTGACCTAAGCCGCGCGCTGTCGCTGCTACCATGAATTCTTTCCGGGCTTTTCCAACCATTTCCTGAATGCCTCTGCGTCTCTACAACACGCTCGCCCTTGAAGTGCAGCCATTCGCGCCGCAGCGCGACAACACCGTCCGTATGTACACCTGCGGGCCCACCGTCTACGACTACGCGCACATCGGGAATTTCCGCAGTTTCGTCTTCTACGACATCCTCCGGCGCTGGCTTCGCGCGAGCGGCTTCCAACTCGATCACGTCATGAATATCACCGACGTGGACGATAAGATCATCCGCAACGCCACTGCGAAACACCAGAGCATCTTCGAGTATTCGGCCGCCTACACCGAAGCTTTTTTCCAAGACTCCCGGCTGCTGCATCTCGAAGTGCCGGAACGAGTCGTGCGTGCCACCGAACACATCGATCAGATGGCGGAAGCGATCCGAAAACTCGGTGAAGAAGGCTATACCTACGAGAGCGAAGGCTCCATCTACTTCCGCATCGCGAAGTTCCCGGGCTACGGCAAACTTTCGCATATGGACTTCAGCGGCAACCGCCCCGGCGCTCGCATTGACGTCGACACCTACGAGAAGGACGACGCTCGCGACTTTGTCCTCTGGAAGGCGCCGAAGGACGGCGAAGCCACCTCCTGGGACACCGTCATTGGCCCGGGCCGCCCCGGCTGGCACATTGAATGCTCCGTGATGGCAATCTTCTATCTCGGTGAAACGTTGGACCTGCATGCGGGCGGAATCGACCTGATATTCCCGCATCACGAAAACGAAATCGCGCAGTCCGAATGCCTGACCCACCAGCCTTTCTCGAAGTTTTGGGTCCACTCGGAATTTCTGCTGGTCGATGGCCAGAAGATGTCGAAATCGCTTGGCAACTTCTACACGCTTCGGGACATTCTGCAGCAGGGTTATGCGCCGGAGGCGGTCCGTTATCTATTGGCTTCGGTGCCCTATCGCAAGGCTCTCAACTTCACCTTTGACGGACTTAAATCCGCATCGACCGCCATCGAGCGCGTCCGCAACTTCGAGTTGCGCCTGAATACGGAAAAATTCGCCGAAGGCTCTAACGCGATGCTCGACGCCCGAGCCGAACGCGCGCAGCAGGACTTTCGCGCTGCCATGGATGACGACCTGAATACCGCCGAAGCTCTCGCCGCGGTATTCGAATACATCCGGGAGGTCAATATCCTCATGGATCGCGGGGAATTCCGAGGCGCCAACCAGGCTTCCGCCCACGCCGTGCTGCAGCTCTTCGAGTCCGTCTTTGAAGTGCTGAGGCCCACCACCACCTCCGCCGATCTCAGTGATGCCGAAGTAGCAGTTAAAATTGAAGAACGCCGTGTTGCCAAGAAAGCGCGCAACTTCGCCCTTTCCGACGAAATTCGGGATTTCCTTATCGGGCGCGGCATCATCCTCGAAGACACCAAGGACGGAGTTCGATGGAAGAGAAAATAGCACTTCAAACCCGCGCCGTTCACTCCGCCGATCGTAAGCGTATGGGTGGCTTTACGCCCGTTACCACGCCCATTTACACCGCGGCCAGCTTCATCTACGACGACATCTCGGAACTCGACCAGGTTTTCAGCCGCGAGAAAACGGGCGAATCGTACCAACGCTACTCGAATCCCACCAATCGCGCTCTGGAAGAGCTTCTGACCGATCTGGAAGGAGGCGCCGGCGCGCTCGCCACCTCTTCCGGAATGGCAGCGATGCAGACCGCGATCGGAATCGCGCTTGCCGACCGCCGCCGGTCCATTGTTGCCTCGGACTCCCTCTACGGCGCGAGCATCAACATGCTCATAAAGTTTTTCGAGCCGCAGGGTGTCGCCATTCACTTTGTCGATTTTTGCGATATCAGCGCCGTCGAAGTAGCCCTCGAAGAACACCAGCCCGGAGTTCTCGTCATGGAGACCGTGTCGAACCCGATCCTCCGCGTACCCGGGCTCGACCGCATTGCCCAACTCGCCCGCAATCTTAACGCCGCGCTGATCGTGGATAGCACGTTCACCACGCCGCTGATGGTGCGGCCTCTCGAATGGGGGGCGCATCTGGTGGTCCACAGCCTCACCAAGTACCTCGCGGGCCATGGCGACGTCCTTGGCGGCTGCGTGATCTCGGATGCCGATCACCTCGACGCCCTGCGCGCGTACGGGCGGCTCGCCGGGCCGGTCCTCGGACCTTTTGAGAGCTACCTCACCATGCGCGGCATCAAGACGTTTCCCCTGCGCATGGAACGCCAGTGCGCGAATGCCTGCCGCGTGACGCAGTGGCTCACGGCGCATCCATCGGTCGAACGCGTCTATTACCTGGCCGACCCCAACCATCCTCAAAGCGCGGCCATACACCGGCTTTTCACACCGGGATTCTACGGCGCTATCGTAAGCTTCGAAATTCGCGGTGCCGACCAGCCAGAGGTTTTCCGCTTCATGAATGCCCTGCGCCGGATCGTCCCCGCCACCAGCCTGGGCGACGTTCACAGCATGGTGCTTTATCCCGTCATGGCTTCCCATCGCGACATCTCGCCCAAACAGCGGGAGCGCATGGGGATTCGTAACAACCTGGTGCGGCTCTCCGTGGGCATCGAGGCCGTGGAGGACATCCTTTCGGATTTGGAACAAGCGCTGCAGGCGTAGTTTAGAGGTCCCTAATGCCATTGAAATTGATTGGATTTGTCGCGCTCACTCTGGCCTTGGCCGGCTGCACGCCCCAGGACAAGCAGCAGACCCGTGAGGAGCTTCACAAGAGTGGTGAGGCAGTAAAGAAGGAATTGAAAAATGACGCCGCTTTCGTCAAACAAGAGGCCTTAAAGGCCCGCGAAGAAACCCAGAAAGGCGTCAAGAAGATCAAAAAGGACATGGACAATCGCCGGGCGGCCGATCCCCCCAAGTCCGACGAATCCCGCTGACATGCAGCTTGATTTCGCTAAGCTCGACGGCCTTTTGCCCGCCGTAGTCACCGATCATGCCAGCGGCCGCGTCCTCATGCTCGGTTTCCTGAATCCGGAGGCTTGGCGCCAATCCATCGAAAGCGGGTTCGTGACCTTCTGGAGCCGCTCGCGCGCAAAGCTCTGGACCAAGGGGGAGACCTCCGGCCATAAACTCCGCATCATGGAGATCCGTACTGATTGCGATTTCGATTCCGTTGAGTTTCGCGTGCAGCCGATCGGGCCGGGCGTCTGCCACGAGGGCTTCAGCAGTTGTTTCTCGTGGCGCTTTGAAGACGGCGAGTGGCGCCGCGCGGATATCCTGGCCTTTGATCCCGACGAGGTTTACGCCCGTTGAAGCTGAAGCTGGGCATTCCCAAGGGCAGCCTCGAAGCCGCTACCATTGACCTGTTCCGTCGCGCCGGTTACAACATCACCACCAGCAGCCGCTCCTACTTCCCGGCCATCGACGACCCGGACGTCGAGTGCATGCTGATCCGCGCGCAGGAGATGGCGCGCTACGTCGAAGACGGAATTCTGGATGCAGGCCTCACCGGCCGCGATTGGGTCGAAGAAAATGAGTCGGACGTGCACGCCGTCGTTGACCTGGTCTACGCCAAGCAGAGTTTCGGCCGCGTGCGCTGGGTGCTCGCCGTCCCGGAAAGCTCCGCGTTCCAGTCCGTCGCCGACCTCAACGGAAAGATCATCGCCACCGAACTCGTCAACACCACCAAGCGCTATCTCGATAAACATGGTGTTACCGCCAAAGTCGAATTTAGCTGGGGTGCCACGGAAGTCAAACCGCCCGTCCTGGCCGATGCCATTGTCGAGGTCACCGAAACGGGCTCCTCTCTGCGCGCCAATAAACTCCGCATCATTGACACTGTTTTGGAGTCCACCACCCAGCTGATTGCTAACACAGCATCCTGGCAGGATTCGTGGAAACGGCACAAGCTCGAGGACCTGCAGATGCTTCTCGAGGGTGCCATCAACGCCCTTGGTAAAGTCGGCCTGATGATGAACGTGCATCGCGAGGCCCTGGCCGAGGTCATTTCGGTGCTGCCCGCGTTGCGCCGTCCCACCATCTCGAATCTCAGCGAAGACAATTGGCTCGCCGTTAACACCATCCTCGATGAATCGACGGTTCGCGATATCCTTCCGCGCTTGAAAAAAGCCGGCGCGCAGGGCATCGTCGAATATCCCCTGAACAAGATCGTCCTGTAACTATGATTCGCATTCTTCGTTCCGCCGACATCGGCGAACTCCTTGACCGGCGCACCGCCCGCGTGGATGAAGCGGAGGGAATCGTGCGGCCGATCATTGAAGATGTCCAGAAGCGCGGGGACGCTGCGCTCCATGAATACGCGGCGCGCTTCGACAACTTCCACGGCCGTCACTTCTGCGCCGAGCCGGCTGAACTTGCAAAGGCTTCCGATCGCCTCACGCCGCAGTTCCGCGCTGCCGTCGAACAGGCCGCCGCGAACATTTCGAAGTTTGCGGAGATCCAGCTGCCGCGCGCGCAAATGGCGGAAATTGCGCCCGGTTTGCACGTTGGGCAGATTGTCCGTCCACTGAATACGGTCGCCGCGTACATCCCCAGCGGCCGTTACCCGCTTCCGTCCACGCTGATGATGACCGCAATTCCAGCGAAGGTAGCCGGCGTGCGCGAGATTTGCGTCACGAGTCCCCGCGCGATCGATGAGATCGACGGAACCGCCCACATGCTGGGACTCACCCGCGTGTTTCGTCTCGGCGGAGCCCACGCGATTGCCGCTTTCGCTTTCGGTACGGGTTCGATTCCCAAGGCCGACCGCATCGTCGGGCCGGGTAACATTTATGTAGCTGCGGCGAAGAAGCTGCTAGCTGGTGAGGTGGGGATCGACTTCGTCGCCGGTCCTACCGAGATTCTGATCATCGCCGAGGATGCCGATCCCGTCCATCTTGCCGCGGACATGCTTGCCCAGGCGGAACACGACACCGAGGCCAGCGCGATTCTTCTTACCACCTCCGCCGCTTTGGCTGAGAAGGTCGAGGCCGCCATTGAGGCCCAGCTTCACACGCTGCCCACGCACGATGTGGCCCGCGCCGCCATCGAACGCAACAGCGCCATTGCGATCCTTTCCTCCATAGACGAAGCCGTTGCCGTCGCCAATATGTTTGCCCCGGAACACCTCACCATTTACGATGAGTCTCTGCTGAGCGCCATCGAGAATGCGGGCGGCGTCTTCATCGGCCCGTTCAGTCCCGAAGCTGCCGGTGATTATGCCGCAGGGCCCAGTCATGTTCTGCCCACGGGAGGTCATTCCCGTTTACGCGGCGGTCTCTCGTCGGCTGATTTCGTGAAGGTCATCTCCGTCCAGCACCTCACCGCGGACGGCCTTCGCTCCATTGCTCCTTCCATCACCACCCTCGCGCGGGCCGAAGGTCTGGAAGCCCACGCGCGCTCCGTGGAGGCCCGCCTATGAACGCCGGCCCGCAACCCCGCAAAGCCGTTCTGGAGATGGATCCTTACGTTCCGCCCACCGGCGGCCGCCTAGGAAAACTGCGCCTCGATTTCAACGAGAACACCACGGGCTGCTCCCCCCGCGTCATCCAATTCCTCCGAGCTCAACTGGATCCCGAACGCCTCGCCGTCTATCCCGATTACGCCGAAGCCAAAACCCGCCTTGCGCGTCACTTCGGAGTCACCAGCAACCATCTGCTCCTCACCAACGGCACCGATGAAGCCATCCAGGTCTTCCTCAATACCTACGTCGACGTTGCGGACGCAGTTGTTCTCCTCCGCCCTTCGTACGCGATGTACCGCTTCTATGCGCAACTCGCCGGAGCCGCCATTACCGAAGTCGATTACCTCCCGCCCGCGCTCGCCTTTCCGATCGACGCGCTCCTCGCCGCCATCACCGATCGCACCCGCGCCGTCATCGTCTCCAACCCCAACAACCCCACCGGCGTCGGCATCGGCCCCGCAGAGATCGAGCGCATCCTGCAGCGTGCGCCCGATGCTGTCATCCTGTTCGACGAAGCTTATTACGAGTTCTCCGGCGTCACCGCGCTTCCTCTGCTTGAAAAATATCCCAATCTTTTCGTGAGCCGAACTTTCTCCAAGGTCTACGGCATGGCTGCGATGCGCGTTGGCGTCCTCTTCTCGGACCCGCGGAATATCGCGTATCTGCACAAGGCGCAGTCTCCCTATAGCGTGAACACGCTCGCCGCCATGGCTGCGGCCGAAGCTGCCGAAGACGCGCCGTTCATCGAAGCTACCGTGAAAGAAACCCTCGCCGCCCGCGACCTGCTCTGCGCGGGGTTGGCGAAGCTCGGCATCGCCTACGTGCCCAGTGTTGCGAATTTCGTGTTGATCTATGCAGGCTCCCGCGCCATTGCCATCCGTGACGCCCTGCTTGAGCGTGCCATCCTGGTCCGCGATCGCAGCTATGAAATTCCCGGCGCGGTTCGCATCACCGCCGGTACGCGCGAGCAATCCATGCGCCTGCTGGTCGAACTGGAGCGTATATGGTGAGCGCGCCAAGCTTGCTCATCTTTGACATGGACGGCGTGCTGGTCGACGTCCGCGAGTCCTACCGGCTGGCCATCGCCGAAACCGTTCAGCACTTCACCGGCGCGCCTGTTTCGAACGACACCATCCAGCAGTTCAAAATGCAGGTCGGCTGGAATGATGACTGGCGGCTGTCCCATCGCCTTATCCAGGATGCGGGCGTCCACGTGCTTCTTGAGGACGTCGTCGCTTACTTCCAGTCGGTCTTCCGCGGCGACACGGGATACTCCGGCCTGATTCAAAACGAGACATGGATCGCCCAAGACGGCCTTTTCGAGCGGCTCGGACGGCGCCACCGGCTCGCGATCTTCACCGGCCGCTTTCGCGAAGAAGCCGAGGTCACTTTGCGCCGTTTCGCTCCTCACACTTTCGATCCCGTGGTCGCCACCGACGAACTGCAGAACGGAAAGCCCCACCCCGAAGGTCTTCTCAAAATCTGCGCGGCTGTTCCGCACGAGCGCGTCTTCTATCTCGGCGACACGGCCGATGACGCGCGAAGCGCCGAAGCCGCGGGCGTGCCGTTCATCGCCATTGTAGGGCCCGGAACTCCGTGTCTCGATGAATCTATCACCGCCTTTCGGGAAGGCGGAGCGGTGGACGTGCTCGCCAGCATCAACGAATTGGAACCCGCCCTTGCCAGGCTGGTCCTCGCAGAGTTATGAGCCGCCGCGCCGAGATTGATCGCCGTACCAACGAGACCCGCATTACCGCGACATTGGAGATTGACGGCCAGGGCGCCTATGCGATCTCCACCGGCATTCGCTTTCTGGACCACATGCTCGAACTGTTTACCAGGCACGGCGCCTTCGATCTCACGATCCAGGCTGCCGGGGATCTCGATGTCGATCAGCACCATACCGTTGAGGATGTCGGCATCGTCATCGGCCAGCTTTTCGCGCAGGCGCTGGGCGATCGTAAAGGGATCAACCGCGCCGGCTACTTCGTCCTCCCGATGGACGAAACGCTGGCCGTTGTGGCCGTCGATCTCGGCGGCCGGTCCGCCCTGGTTTATGAAGACCTGGTCGATGTTCCCCACGTCGGCGAACTCCAGACCGAGTTGCTTCCCGACTTCTTCGGCGGCTTCGTCCAGCACGCCGCCGCGAATTTTCACGCCAAGGTTCTGTACGGCCGCTCCAATCACCACAAGATCGAAGCCATCTTCAAATGCTGGGCCCGCGCGATGCGCTATGCGTGCTCCTTCGATGACCGGCTGCGCGATCAGCTTCCCTCTACCAAAGGTCTCTTATGATCGCCGTCCTGGATTACGGGGCGGGGAACCTGTGTTCCGTAGCCAACACGCTGGACGCCTTACAGGCTCCGTACACCCTGGTCAACACCGCAGCCGAACTCCGGCAGGCTTCCAAAATCATCCTCCCCGGCGTCGGTCACTTCGGGCAGATGATGCGCGCTCTCGATGCGCTCGGGGTCCGCGGCGCTTTGACGGAATCCATCCAGTCCGGCGTGCCCTTTCTCGGTATTTGTCTCGGCATGCAGGCTCTTTTCGAAGGCAGCGACGAGGCTCCGGAAGCGTCCGGGTTGGGGCTCTTCCCCGGGCGCGTGCATCGTTTTCCAGACGACCGCAGAATCCCGCACATGGGATGGAACCAGATCCGTTGCCATCCCGGCTCGCGTCTGTTTCGGCATTTTGCCGCAAAGCCCGATCCGTGGTTTTACTTCGCCCACAGCTATTACGTTTCGGAGACGGCGGTCAGCGCCGCGTCCTGTGATTACTCCGGCGCGTACACCGCGGCCATCGAACACGGAAACGTCTTCGGTGTTCAGTTCCATCCGGAGAAATCGGCTGGAGCCGGACAAGCGCTCGTGCGCTCTTTCCTGGAACTCTAGATGCTCGCCAGGCGCATCATTCCCTGTCTCGATGTCACCGGCGGCCGGGTCGTCAAAGGGATCAATTTCGTCTCCTTACGGGACGCCGGCGACCCCGTGGAGCTTGCCTCCCGCTACAACCGGGAAGGGGCTGACGAACTCGTTTTTCTCGACATCACTGCCTCGAGCGACGCACGCGCCATCATGGCCGGCGTCGTCGCCCGCACCGCGCGCCAGGTCTTTATTCCGCTGGCTGTCGGCGGCGGCATCCGGTCAGTCGCCGACGCGCGCGAAATCCTCCTCTCCGGCGCCGACAAGATCTCCGTCAATACCGCTGCCGTGCGCCGCCCCGAACTCATTCGCGAATTGAGCGAAGAGTTCGGGGCCCAGGCCGTCGTGCTCGCCATCGACGCGCGGCGCGTGGCGGCGGGCCGTTGGAACGTCTTCACGCGCGGCGGCCGCGATGACGAGGGCCTCGATGCGGTCGCGTGGGCTGCTCGCGGCAATGAACTGGGAGCCGGCGAAATCCTGCTCACCTCCATGGACACCGACGGTGTACAAGGCGGCTTCGATTGTGACCTTACCCGCGCGGTCTCCCGCGCCACCCGCGTCCCGATCATCGCCTCGGGCGGGGCCGGCAAGCCGGACGACTTCGCTCGCGTGCTCTCCGATGGCTGTGCCGACGCGGCCCTCGCTGCATCGGTCTTCCACTACGGCTCTATCCGCATCCACGACTTGAAGGAATATCTGGACCGGCAGGGCATCCCGGTCAGGACGGAGGCGCCCCTTTCGGGAAAATCAGATGGCGCAGCCGATTGAGCTGGTACCGGTGGTGCAGGAGATGAACCGACAAGAACTTCAGAGCGTCCCGAAAGCTCATTGCTCCCGCCACGGGATGCCGCATGGCTACCACGCCGAGAGTTTGCGGGCTAAGACCGCCTAACAGTTTTTGCCAACGCCCGCGCTCTTCCGCCCACGCATCTGCAACGGCCTGGAAGGAAGCAGGGCAGGCAGGCTGTACCAAGGACACAGTCTTCGGTACAGCCACCCGGACCGGAAAGTGAAACAGCGCGATTACACCCTTCCCTCGCAGACGGTCGCCGATTGGCGGATAAGTGACCGGCTCGCCAAGACGCTTCTCGCAGCTCTCGCGAATCGCCGTTTCTGTCTTTATTAAATGATCGAAAATCTGCAGCGCGCACCAGCTTTCTTTCGTGGGAGCATACGTCAGTTGTTCCGGCGTCCAGCCATCGACCATCGCGAACAATTCCTGCTTTCGCGCGTTTAGCTGGGTCAGCATTTTTTCACAGAACGGTTGCACGGTTTTTGGAGTTAGCTGACGTCAAATTCAAGGCGCGTGACCGACGCCGGGGCGAATCGATAAACCCAAGGCGTTCCGGGAGCCGCAACGGGCGCGCTCACCGGTTGGATCGCGTTCGGGTGCTCGAAATCATTGTGCGCGTGGATATCGCTCGAGGTAAGAACCGTCGCCTGGGGATTGGTTACAGTCGAGCCGCGGACACCGATCTCCGTCTCCAGAGCGTTGCTCGCGTCCGCATTCACCACGGTGAGCACCGCACGCTTGCCATGCAGGGAACACGAACCGGTGAGCGTTTCCAGGCCCCTGGAGTCCGGCGCGCCCACCCGGGGCGACGAGATCAGCGCGCGCACCGACGTCCCACCCTGGTGCGGGGCATACATCTCGAACACGTGAAACACAGGAGTGACCGTGAACTGATCTCCCCGCGCCAGAAACGACGTGTGGATGTTGTTGACCAGCTGCGCGGCATTTGCCATCGCCACTTTATCCGCGTGGCGGTTGAAGATGTCTAAATGAATGCCGGAAACCAGAGCATCGCGCAGGGTAGGGAAGTAGGCGAACAGGTAGCTTGGGTCGATGGACGGATCGGTTTTGTGCCACGCTCCCCATTCGTCCACGATCAGCTTGACGCGGTGGTCTCGATCGATTTCGCCCATGATTTGCCAGTGATTGCGGATCAGGTCTTCCATGAAGTTGGCGCTGGCCAGCAACTGATACCAGCCATCTTCCGTAAACGTGATCGACTCGTCCTGGTTAGGTCCGCCGCAGTAATAGTGCAGGGCCGTACCGTACACGCCGCGCAGCGCGCCCGGTCCTTTTTCCGTCAGCCTGGTGAAGAAGCTGCGCGTCCAGGCGTAGTCGGCCACATTGGGACCGGACGCGATGAATTTCAAGTCCACGCCAAAGCGCGGCACCCATTCCATAAAGCGCCGGTACTCGACCGCATACTCGTCGCCGGTGAAGCTTCCGCCGCATCCCCAGCTTTCGTTCCCCACGCCCCAATACTTCACATTCAGCGGCTCCCGCGATCCGCCCGCCTCGCGGATTTCCGCCAGCGATGTGCTTCCCGCCGGAGAGTTACAGTATTCGATCCACTCGTAAAAATCGTGTGGATTCAGGCTGCGCAGATTGCCGGCAAAATAGGGCTCCGCTCCGGCCAGTTTGCAGAAGCGCGCGAATTCATTGGTGCCGAACTGATTGGGATCGTATTTCTGAGGGCCGTCCGGCGCCTTCGCGAGGTAAGGCGTGTTCGCCCAGAAGTTGGTTCGGCGCGGGCGCCTTGCACGCGGACCTACGCCGTCCCGCCAATTGTAGCTATCGGCGAAACACCCGCCCGGCCAACGGATGACGGAAGGTTTCAATCGCCTCAGATTGTCGACAAGCGCCTTCCGGATGCCCCCGTAATTCGGGATCCTCGACCGCTCGCCAACCCAGACCCCGTCGTAGATACACCCGCCGAGGTGCTCGGTGAAGTGTCCATAGATCTCCGGCGCTATGGTTCCAATTGGCTCATCCGGAAGGATTTCGATGCGCGCCGCGGCGGCGGATGCAGCCCGGGGAGCCAGTAAAGCCAGCGCGGATACGATGAAGTCTCGCCTTTGCATCTCGAAATCATATACCCCGGCCCCTTGTTAAAATAAAGTGTTTACATGAGGAAAAGCACATGGCGATAAGCCCTCGGCGCAGGACCGTTTCAGTGGACATCGGCGGTGTCAAGATCGGTTCGGAGCACCCGATCGTGGTGCAGTCCATGACCAATACCGACACTGCGGATGTCACCGGAACGGTTAACCAGGTGATGGCACTCGCCAAAGCGGGCTCGGAGTTGGTGCGCGTGACTGTAAACACGGAGCAGGCGGCAGCCGCGGTGCCCAAGATCGTCGACACGCTGAATATGTACGGCGTGCGCGTTCCCATCGTTGGCGACTTTCACTACAACGGGCACCTGCTTCTGAAGCAGTACCCGGCCTGCGCCCGCGCGCTTGCCAAGTACCGCATCAATCCGGGCAACGTCAATATCGGCAAGAAGCACGACGACAACTTCCGGACCATGATTGAGGCGGCTATCGAATATAACCGGCCTGTGCGCATCGGCGTCAACTGGGGTTCGCTCGACCAGAGTTTGCTGACCCGGATGATGGACGAAAATTCGCGCCTGCCCGATCCCAAGGACGCGCGCGACGTCACCATCGACGCGATTGTCGCCAGCGCATTGCTCTCCGGAGAAGCGGCCGAGCGGCACGGCCTCCCGCGGAATCGCATCATCCTCAGCGCCAAAGTCAGCGGTGTGCAGGATCTGATCGATGTCTATCGCCTGTTGGCTGCCCGATGCGATTACCCGTTGCACCTCGGACTCACGGAAGCCGGCCTCGGGGCGAAGGGGATTGTAGCCAGCACGGCCGCGCTCTCAGTCCTGCTGCAGGAAGGCATCGGAGATACGATTCGCACTTCACTCACGCCGCTGCCGAACGGAGATCGTACGGAAGAAGTGATTGTTTCGCAGCAGATCCTCCAGTCTCTCGGTATCCGAAGTTTCACCCCGCAGGTGACCGCCTGCCCCGGGTGCGGCCGCACCACCAGCACGTTCTTCCAGGATATGGCCGATCAGATCCAGAACTACCTGCGCAATCAGATGCCGGTCTGGAAGGAGACGTACTCGGGCGTCGAAGAGATGAAAGTCGCGGTTATGGGCTGTATCGTCAACGGTCCCGGCGAATCCAAGCATGCCAATCTTGGAATTTCCCTTCCTGGTACTTTCGAGGACCCGGTAGCGCCGGTTTATGTGGACGGCAAACTCGCCCGGACTTTGCGCGGCGACGCCATCGTAGCCGAGTTTATCGGGATGCTGGACAATTATGTAGAATCGCACTATGCTGCGCAGGAATTGGCGGTTTCCTAAATCATTTTGCAACGTGCTCTTGCCTTGAGCGTCTAGTTAAGGTAGGACGTCCCCTTATCTATGTCGAACGCCAAAGCAGTGATCTCCGAGTTTCCCGCGGTGGAGGCTAACCGAAACGGAACCGGGCCCAGCGGTGGGGTACGCATCGTCAGCCGAGTTATCGACTGGGTGACGACGGACCGCATGGAGTTGATCAACATCACCGACCGGGTGAATGATATCGTCAAACGAAGCGGCATTCGTGAAGGCATTGTCCATCTGCAATCCCTCCACACGACAGCATCGGTCTTCCTGAATGAGTGGCAGGATGCGCTGCTCCATGACGTGCGCACTTACCTCGACAAGATGGTGGCTCCGCACGACTGGCGGCATAACGATCCGCGCTATTCCGACTGCGAGCGCAAGAATGCGGATTCCCACATGCGCGGCATGATCATGGGCCAGACTCTGAGCCTGCAGGTCCGAAACTCCGCACTTCTACTGGGAACCTGGCAGAACATCATTCTTGCTGAGTTCGATGGACCGCGCAGCCGTTCGATGTCGGTCCAGGTTACCGGAATTTAACGTTCAGCCATGCCGCGATTTTTCACCCTGGAGCAAGTTCGGGAACACTTACCCCGGGTGAATCGCCTAATGCAGCAGGCCATGGAGAGTAAGTCGCAATACATGGCTTCGGAAGCGTGGTCGGAGGAATTTACGCGACGGGTCATGATGCTCGGCGGGGTTCTCGCCGATCGCGGCCCCTTCATTCGAAATCGCGACCTGCAAAATCGAAGTGGCGCGCGCCTCAAATCGTCCGTCGACGATCTCCAGTCAACCGGCGTGCTGATCAAAGATCTGGACACTGGACTGGTCGATTTTCCGACCTTGCTGCACGGCGAAGAGGTCTATGTTTGCTGGCAGTTCGGAGAGAAAGACGTCAACTTCTGGCATGGCGTGCATGAGGGTTTCGCCGGCCGCCGCGAGATCGATCGGGACTTCCTGGATAATCATCGCGGCCGCGACGTAGACTAAGTCGCTCCCTTGTGGGAGTCGGTGATGCATACTGATTCTCATGTCCAGCATCTCCCGGCGCACTTTCTTCGCTACCTCCGCAGTTGCTTCGGCAGCCGGCGCCCAGACTACAAACTCCCAAAGTGGCAGCGCCGGCAAGCGCCCCATCATCATCTCGGCACGCAATGGCTTCCCCTATCACGACCGCGCCTTCGACGCTCTGCGTAATGGGGCCGATACGCTCGATGCGGCTCTGCGCGTGGTCACCGGTCCTGAAGATGATCCCAACGACGACAGCGTCGGTTTAGGCGGCTTGCCGAATGAAGAAGGGGTGGTGGAACTCGACGCCTGCTGCATGCATGGGCCCACGCGCCGCGCCGGTTCCGTCGCCGGAGTTCGAAACATAAGAAACGTTTCCCTGGTCGCCAAGAGCGTGATGGAGCACACCGGCCATGTCATGCTTTGCGGCGAGGGCGCGGAGCGATTCGCGGTCAGTATGGGTTTTCCCAAAGAGAATCTGCTGACGGAACATTCGCGTAAGGTATGGACGCTTTGGCGCGAAACGCACTCGAGCCAGGACTGGTGGGGAGCGCAGGTCGGGGCCCCCAACTGGATCCCGCCCGATACCGGCACCGCACAGCCGTCGGCCAATCGCGCCACTCGAACCGGCCGGCTCCTAGCAATGGCTGCCGATCTTGGAATCGAAGAAGACCGGCGGCTCGACGCCGTGCGGAAAGTGCTCCACCCCCCAACCGGAACCATTCACTGTTCGGTGTGCAACGCCAACGGCGACGTATCGGGAGTGACGACCACGAGCGGACTCTCCTGGAAAATCCCGGGCCGCGTCGGCGATTCCCCCATCATCGGGGCGGGATGCTATACCGATCCCGATGTCGGCTCCGCCGGAGCAACGGGAAGCGGCGAGGAGAATATCAAGGTGGCGGGCGCTCACACGATTATCGAAAACATGCGCCGCGGCATGTCCCCCAGAGAGGCCGGCATGGACGCGCTTAAGCGCATTGCTCACCTTCACCGGGAAGACAAGAATCAACTCCGCTTTATCGGAATGACTTACTACATCCTCCGGAAAGACGGTGCCTACGCCGGGGTTTCCCTTTGGAGCGGGGCACGTGACAACCGGAAGCAGTTCGCGGTCCACGATGGAACCAAACGCCTGGAGGAGTGCGCCTACCTGTTCGAAGGGGACGCGACCGACTGGCCGCCGTCACCGAAGGTCGCTATGTAAGTCGGCGCGCGACCGGGGCAGGAGCGAAGCCTGGCTGTCCACCACCGCGTCCCCCTCGCCGGGCTGTACGCGCACGTAAGTCCCGTCGCTTTGCTCCCGTCGCGCTTTGACGTTGTCTGCCATGTACGTGGCCAGGATCTCATCCCGAAGACGGCGTATCAGTTTCGGGTTCTCTACCGGGAACACCACCTCTACCCGTCGGCTCAGATTGCGAGGCATCAGATCCGCGCTCCCCAGAAATACCTCTTCTTTGCCTCCATTGAAGAAGTAGAAGATACGGCTGTGTTCCAGGAACCGGCCCACCACGCTGGTCACAGTGATGTTCTCGCTAATGCCCTTTAAGCCCGGACGCAGGCAGCACAGCCCGCGGACCAGCAAGTCGACTTTGACCCCCGCCTGCGATGCGCGGTAGAGCGCCTCGATCATCGGTTGATCTTCGAGGGCGTTCATCTTGAAAATCAAGTGCCCATCGCCATGCGTCCGGTGGCGGTCGATTTCCCGCGCAATCATCTCCTCCAAACGGCGCCGCAAATTGAGAGGCGCAACTAACAGCTTGCGGAAATCGGTCTTGCCGGAATAACCGGTCAAATAGTTGAACAGATCGGTGACGTCCGCGCCGATCTCTTCGTCGGCCGTTAATAGCCCGATATCGGTATAGAAGCGCGCCGTTGTCGCATTGTAGTTGCCGGTAGCCATGTGCACGTAGCGGCGCATCGTGTCACCTTCGCGCCGGACTACCAGCGCGACCTTGGAGTGCACCTTCAAGCCCACCAATCCATACACCACGTGGACGCCTTCGCGCTCCAGCGCCCGCGCCCACTCGATGTTACTTTCTTCGTCGAAGCGCGCCTTCAGCTCCACCAGCACGGCAACCTGCTTGCCGTTTTCCAGCGCTGCGTCCAGCAGCGCCGCAACGATCGGCGAGTTCGTTCCTGTCCGGTAAAGTGTCATCTTGATTGCGAGCACTTCCGGATCGGACGCTGCGCCGCGGAGAAATTCCACTACCGGCTGGAACGAATCGAACGGATGATGCAGAAGAATGTCTTCGCGGCGGACGGCGGCGAACAGGTCCTCCAGAACCGCGGGCGGTGTGCTTGGTACAAATGGCTTATCTTTGAGATCCGGCCGTTCCACGGAGCCAAGCTGTTTCAAGCGGCCTAAATCCAGCGGGCCATCAACCCGGTAGACGTCTCTGGCATCCAACTCCAGATTGCTGGTCAGGATTTCCAGAATCTCCTCCGGCATCCTGCGGTTGACCTGCAATCTCACCAGCGCCCGAAACCGCCGCCGCGACACGGCTTCTTCGATCGTTTCCAGCAGATCGTCGCTTTCGATCTCCTGGACTGCGTACTCCGCATCGCGCGTGATATGAAACGGGTGAGAATCGACAATCTCCAGGCCAGGGAACAAGTCCGATAGGTTGGCTTCTATCACATCTTCCAGCCAGAAGAAATATTCGTCTTTGGGTTTACCCGAATGGTTCTGCGAGGAGCGGAGCGTCACCAATTGCGGCAGCGTGTCCGGTATTTTCACGCGCGCGAAATGCTCTCCCGACGGCGTTCGAACCACCACCGCCAGGTTCAAGCTCAGGTTTGAGATATGCGGAAAGGGACGCCCGGGGTCAAACGCGAGCGGCGTCAACACCGGAAACACAGTCTGGCGGAAGTAAGTATCGAGTAGCGAGCGTTGCTTCTTATTGGCATCCCGGTAATGAATTACATGAACCCCGGCCTCGGCCAGCGCGGAACTGAGATGCTCCTGCCAATAGGCATACGCGTCGTCCGAGAGCCGGTTCACGTCTTCGCGAATCGCATCCAGAGCGTTCGCCGGCGTTCGTCCATCAATACTGAGTTCCGCTACGCCGCTCGCGACCTGCTGTTTTAGGCCGGCAAAGCGAACCATGAAGAACTCGTCCAGATTCGAAAAAAGAATGGAAAGGAACTTCACTCTTTCCAGAAGGGGATTAGCTGTATCCCGCGCTTCCTCAAACACCCTGCGTTGAAACGCGAGCAGGCTGAGCTCGCGGTTTACATACAGCTTCGGGTCGGTTAAGTGAGAAAGGGATTGCTCGACTGCAATCATCATTTGAGTGTAAGCTCCGGGTGCGCGTTCTTGTATTTCGTCTTCACGAAATCCAATGCCGTCCTGGGAACCCCATAGCCCTCTTCCAGCGTAAATGTGCGACGTCCGGATAGCAGCCTTGGGGAGATCGATTCCCAGGCTGGAGCGCCCGGACCACTCAGCAAAAACGCGTCGGCGCGATCCAGGTAACGCTGGCTTGTGGACTTGAAATCGGGATTCTTCGGATCGAGCACCACGAAGTAGATATCGGGACGAATAAACTGCAAAATACTGTTCGATTCCAGAAGTACGTTGGCCGCCCGGTCCATCGCACGGCGCAGCGCCGGCATTGCAAACCCTAACTCCCCGGCCCGCGTTCGAACCCACAATGAATCCTTCGCTCCGGCCGCGAGATAGCGCGAAGTGTCGGTACCTGAAGCCGGGTCCCGCTCGCGGGTGATTGCAAACGGATGATCCGGATCCGTTGAGCACCCGCAATCTTCACCGTTCGCGCTGCAAACTCCGTGGCCGAACTGCGTAATCTTGATCGCAGTCCATTCGTACTCCGGCAGGCACGCAATCAGGTTTGCGACTACCGAGGTCTTGCCAATGTTTCGGGAATGACCGCCAACGACAAGGATCATTTCTTTTTGGACAGCCGGCTGAAAGCGGCAAGCTGCCGTAAATACTGCTTCAGCGGCCTGGCGGGTGTGCCCCAAACCGGTTCACCCGCGCGCACGATCTTGGAAGTGAGAATCCCCGATCCCGAGCCCACCACTGCCCCCGCCTCGATCCGCGCCTTGTCGCCAATGCCCACCTGCCCGCCGATGATCGCGCCATCTCCGATCACCACGCCACCGGACAAACCGGTCTGCGCAGCGATCGCCACGTTCTTCCCGACGTCGCAGTTATGACCGATATGCACCATGTTATCGAGCTTTGTGCCCGCGCCAATCCGGGTGCGCCCGAGCGCGGCGCGATCCACGCAACTGTTTGCCCCAATCTCGACATCATCCTCAATCACAACAATGCCAACCTGCGGGAACTTCGCCCACTGTCCGCGCGCCAGCGTGTAGCCGAATCCATCCGCCCCCAGAACACAACCCGCATGCAGCGTCACGCGGTCGCCGATGCGCGTCCCGTCATACACCACCACGCCGGCATGTAAGATGCAGTTTGTCCCAATGGCAACGTTGCGCCCAATGTGACAACCGGGACCCAGGCGCGTATCGGCACCGATGGAAGAGCCGCCATCGATGGTGCAGTATGCCCCGATCTCGGCCGTTGCGGAAACCCTGACGTCCGCGCGTATATACGCCAGTGGATGGATGCCGGCCCGCACCGAACGCGGTGGGTAAAGAAGAGTGAGCGCGTGTGCGAAAGCCTGCCGGGGCGAATTGCTCCGAATCACTGACTGGCCCGGCGATGCCACGTAAACGTGCGGAGCGATCACGCATCCCGCTTCGCAACGCATCGCCGCGGGAAAAAGCTTCTGGTCACCGACAAAAACGAGATCGGTGTTCGTAGCCGATTCGAGCGTCGCGGCCCCCTTGATGGCCCTTCCCGCTCCCTCCAACACGCAGCCGAGTTTGTCGGCGAGTTCGCCCGCCTGCAAAGGTGTGCCCTTACGGTTTCGCGGGTGACGCGCTCATCGGATGCATCACACCAGCCGGGGGCTTGGCGGTGGGAGCAGGCGGCGGGTCGACCAGTCCCAGTTGCAGCGCCTGGTCCGCTGCCGAGCGAAATTTCATCGCATCCTCAATTTTCTTGAGTTTCTGCTTCTGGTCGGCATCCAGAACGCCCATAGCATGCTCATGCACGTCCATCCCCGCCGGCGGCGGCTGCTTGCGAAGCTGTTGCAAATCGAGCATCAACTGGCCCACCTTCGCGGCGTCCTTGGAGTTCGCTTCCAACAACCCGTTCAGCTCTTTTTGTTTCTCCGCCATCTTGGAATAGAAATTCTGAGTGGCGGTCAGCTTGTCCTGCTGCAGCTGCTTGAGCTTTGCAAGCTGGTCGTCGCGCAATCCGAGAGCGCCTTTCAGTTCGTCGTAGCTTGGTTGGTACCGTTGGTAATTGGGCGCGCTCGGACCTCCCATCCCTTGCGCTAGAAGCGCGCCAGTGGAAAACAAGAAAAGCAGGAAAGGTCGCATGGTGCTGTCAGTTTCACAAGATAACATGATGCTCGATGCCTGTTGATCCTTCCGCGACCATCGCGCAAACGGCCCGCGTGCATCCCGAAGCCGTCGTGGGACCCGGCACTTCCATCGCTGACTTCTGCGTGATCGAGAAAGATGTTTCGATCGGCGCCGATTGCCTGCTCGAACCCTACGTCTATGTCAAGCAATGGACCACCTTAGGCGATCGGAACGAGATCTCCGCAGGCACCGTCCTGGGCACCGACCCCCTCGACAAAAACTTCCGCAAGAGCGACCGTAGCTACCTCCGCATTGGTGACGACAACATCATTCGCGAGCACTACACCATCTCGCGCGGCACGCAGCCCGAATCGGTGACCCAGGTCGGCAACCGGAATTACATCATGACCAGCGGTCACATTGCCCATAACTGCGTGATCGGGGACGGCGTCGTTATCGCCAGTTGCGCCCTAATCGCCGGGCACGTCGTGATCGAAGACCAGGCTTTCGTTTCCGGCGGGGTTGTCGTTCATCAGCATTCGCGAATCGGCAGGCTTGCCATGATCGGCGGTAACACCCGCGTGAATATGGATGTTCCGCCTTTTCTCCTATGCTCGGGGTTCGATGTGCAAGCGAAAGGCCTTAACACCGTCGGACTCAAGCGGGCCGGGTTTACTCTATCCGATTTGGGCCACCTCAAACAGGCGTACCGTCTGCTTTACCGATCCGGTCTGAAGCTCGATGAGGCGCTTGCCGCCATCGGACGCGGTGTGGCCGGAGAGCACGCCGAGCACATGGCCCGGTTCATTCGCCAGAGCAAGCGCGGGATCTGCCGGGAGGCCCGCCGGGGCTATGGGAGCATGAGAGAAGATGAGTAGATTTCCAGTCGCCCCCACCGCCGCTCTCCTTTTCGCGGCCTTCGCAAATAGTGTTGCGTTCGCCGCTGACCAGCCTCCTACGTTGCGTCTTCCCGACACCGTCGCGCCATCCAGCTACCAGATGGATCTCCACCTCGACCCATCGAAGAATGATTTTTCCGGCGCCATTCAGATCAAGCTCGATCTCAAACAACCTACCCGGACCCTCTGGCTCAACGCCAATCAGCTCACCGTCCAAAGCGCTTCGCTGACGTCGGCCGGCAAGAGTTTTTCGGGCAAGGCGGTCGCCGGAGGAGAAGATTTCCTGGGAATTCAATTCGATTCGGAAGTTCCCGCCGGTGCCGCCGAAGTGAAAATTGGCTATACCGGCGTCATTCGTCATGGCGCCAGTTCGGGCATCTTCCAGATGGAGGATGGCGGTGAGAAGTACCTGTTCACGCAATTCGAGTCGACCGACGCCCGAGACGCCTTCCCATGCTTTGATGAGCCCGCCTATAAAGTGCCCTGGCAGCTAACGCTCCACGTGCCCGCCGGCAATAAAGCGATCAGCAACACGCCGGTTGCTGACACGTCCTCCAGCGGTACGGAGGCAACTTATGTTTTTCGTCAAACCAAGCCCCTGCCCAGCTATCTCGTTGCGTTCGGCGTTGGCCCGTTTGAGTTCGTGGACGCAGGCACCGCCGGTAAGAATCACGCGCCCGTTCGCATCGTGACTCCGAAGGGAAAAGCCGGCGAGGCGAAGTACGCGGCCGAAGTGACCGCCACCATCCTGACCCGCCTGGAAGATTATTTCGGCGTTCCATTCCCCTATGAGAAGTCCGATCAAGTCGCTATCCCCGTTACGTTCGGTTTCGGAGCTATGGAGAACGCCGGAATGGTCACCTACGCACAGACGCTGATTCTTTCCAAGCCCGAGTCGGATACTGTCAATCGGCAACGCGGTTACGCTTCGGTCGCGGCTCATGAACTGGCCCACCAGTGGTTTGGCGATCTGGTTACCACGGAATGGTGGAATGACATCTGGCTTAACGAGGCCTTCGCCACGTGGATGGAGCAGAAGCTGATTGCGGAGTGGAAGCCGGAATGGAAGACGCGCGTGGAAGATGTCGATTCCAAGCTGGGCGCGGAGCGCGAAGACAGCCTCATTTCGGCGCGTAAGATCCGGCAGGAGATCGTGTCCAAGGACGATATCAGCAACGCGTTTGACGGGATTACTTATCAGAAGGGCGCCGCGGTGATCGGGATGTTTGAAAACTCGATGGGCGCCGCCGACTTTCAAAAAGGCGTGCAGAGTTACGTCAAGCACTATGCCTTCAAGAACGCCACGGCCCCTGAGTTTCTCGATTCCGTCAGTTCCGCCGGGCACAAGAACGTCACGAAAGCCTTTTCTACTTTCCTGAATCAGGCCGGCGTGCCGTTGGTTTCCGTAGCTCTCGATTGCAAGAATGGCGCGCCTTCGCTGCACCTCGAGCAGCAACGCTTCCTACCGCTCGGTTCTAAGGGTTCGGAAAGTCAGGTCTGGAGCATCCCCGTCTGCGTGCGCTACGGAACAGGAGAAACCGGAAAGAGTGAATGTACCCAAATGGAAGCCGCTTCCTACGACTGGAAGTTGCAAACGCAGAGCTGTCCCGCGTGGGTCGAGGCCAATGACAAAGCTGTTGGTTACTATCGCGTGGAGTACAAAGACGGTCTGCTCGCTTCCTTAACGCAAGGTAACGTCGTCCAAAGACTGAGCGCCCCGGAACGGGTGGACTTTATGGGCAATGCGCAATCGCTTGCCGAAGCCGGGAAGTTACCGGCCGCGGACGCCCTCGCGCTAGTCAATGTTTTCCATTCCGATCCCGAAAGGAACGTCGTGCAGAGCGCCCTCGATCTGGCGCTGGAGCCGCGCGCGTCCCTCGTTCCGGAAACCCTCATGCCCAACTACCAGCGTTTCCTGCTGAAGAATTTCCAGGCGCGCGCGCATGAACTCGGATGGACTCCCAAGCCCGGCGAGTCTGATGAAATCCGGCTGTTGCGGCCCGGCCTTTTGCGCGCGGTCGCCTCATGGGGCGGCGACCAGACGCTGGCGAGAGAGGCCCAGGAGCTCACCGGCAAGTGGTTCGCGGACCACAGCGCCATAGACCCCAATATGACTGGCGCCGTGCTCTCCACCGCCGCCTACTACGGAGACAAGAAGCTCTACGACCGCTTCGTCGCCGAGTACAAGAAAACGAAAGACCGGCAGGTGCAGCGCCGGATTCTCGGGGCCATGATGAGCTTCCGCGACCCGGCTTCGCTGCAAACCGGATATGCCGCCATTCTGTCCGGAGAGGTGCCGTTCATCGAAGGAGCGCAGCTCCTGTTTGCGGGTCAGGGACAGGCGTCGACGCGCAAGTTAGCCTTCGAATACATGCAGGCGCACTTTGACGAGTTAGCGGCCAAGCGTCCCCAGGGCGGTGGATTCGATGCCGGATCCCGTTTCCCGGCTGTCGGCCAGTCTTATTGCGACGCTCAATCGAAGGCCGAACTGCAGAGCTACTTCGAACCACGGATCGCTAAATTCACCGGCGGCCCCCGGGCGCTCGCTCAAACGCTCGAAGGGATCGACCTCTGCACCGCCACCAAAGCCGCCCAGGAAGCCAGCGTCGTTGCCTTCCTGAGGAATTACTGACGCTCGGTCCAGGTGTGGGCGGGATCCGTCAAGGATCCCGCCAGATTCTTCTGCTTCCCATTCCCGGACAGCTGAAAAACCACCTCGCCGTCACTGCCGCGAGAGGCTCCCGTACCGGTCCACGTATCGCCCTCACTCGCCACACGCACCTCCGGAAAGCGGAACACCGGCGCATTTCCGCTCCACGACATCTCGCCCGTCCCGGCCACGCTCTCAATAGAACCCACTGGTTCGAGATTCAGGTCATGCGCCTGAAAGGTCCCGCTTGCATTGAGATTGGAGAGAACCTGAAGCCCCATTCCGCTGGTCTTCAGGCGAACGTTTCCATCCACCCTTCCGCCTTGCCAGGTGATCCCATTCAGCCGTGCGATGGCCAGGTATTGCGGGGCGGTCTCGCGTAGATCCACTGTCAGGCGCCCGGCGATCACGCCTTGCCCATGGCGCGACTGCCAATCTGTGAACACAATCTGCGGTCCGTCCCATAGCAGGCGCGAGCGCACCCGCGTCAAGTCGGATCCCGCCGTTGTCAGCGTGTTCACCTGAATGCTTCCGTCCGCGTGCATGCCCCGCAGCCAGTCGGGAATCGTCGCGCGGCCCAGCGTGAGCGCAAGATCGAACAGGTTCGAAGAACGCCGCAGCACCGGCCGGAAAAGAGCCTCCAGTTGGCTCGCGTCAGCCGATTGCATCGCAATGTGGAATTGGTGGGGCCGGTCGGCTTCCGGAACGTAGCGGTAGTCGCCCGTCGCTTCCAACTCGCCCGCGCGCACGTCCATGCGGTCGATCCGAATCGCTTCCCCGTCGATCTGTACGCTCGCGTGCAGGATCTGCAAAGGCTGCGCCAGCGCCGGGATCTGCGCCAGAGCCTTGCTGAGCTCGCCCGAACCCGTCCACCGGCCCGGTGTGGATACGGTTTGGATATACCGCAGATCACCGCTCCAGTTGGCGTAGGAGAGTCTCGAGAGCAGCGGCACGGAAGCGACCGGAAAGGTTTTCAGCAGACCGGCGAAGGGTCCGCCCGCGCTCGCCAAGTCGACCTCGAACGAACCCTCCGCGAGCGCATAGTGGCCAGCTAGCGTTCCGATGGTGTCCGTCCCGGAAACCATTTTCACGGGCAATAAGCGAGCTGTCCCGTCGGTCACTTCGAGCGCCGCCTGCTCGAACGTGAGCACGGGGAAGTTGCGGATGGTCAGAAATGCATCGCGAATGGAACCGGCGCCTTTCCAACCTCCCGCAGCAGCGTAGTGGAGATCGCCCTGCAGCGAACCTGCCAGCCGTAAATCCTCAGGGATTGAGGCTCCGAAATTGCGAAAGAGTCCGGGAAGGGAGGCGACCGGGAGGGCGTCTGCGTGCAAATTGAAGCCCCACACTGGTCGCTGCAGATAACCATCGGCGGTGAGATGCGCTTTCACCGGAGTTTGCCCGCCGCGTGGTTCCGCAAACAGCTCGAGATGTTGCTGGCCCGTGTTCGCGGTTCCGGAAACGCGGAATACGAAGACTCCTCCCGCCGGCGGGCTCTGATCCCATCCATGTAATTCAGAGACGCGTACCTCGCCTTCCACGCCCATATCCTGAACCGGCCCTGCTACATGGACCTGACCGGAGATCAACCCATGAACGCCTGCATCGTGTCCGATCACCAGCGCCACCATGTCGCCGATCTCGCTTCGATCGAGCTTGGCGTCCAGCTCCAGCAACCCGCTCCCGCCCGCCGCTTGCCTCCACCTCCCGCTCGCCGCAATTGCTCCGAAGCCGTGCGCCGGGCGGTCGCTGCGCGCCGGTTCACCCGTGAAACGCAGCTCCCAATCACTGCCGTCGCTGGTGCGCGGCGAAACATCCAGGTCCGTGTTCAGCAAGTAGAACAGGTTCTTGACGTTCGCCATTTTGAAGTTGATGCGCGCCCCGCGCAGACGAATTGTGGGGAAGGCCGCCAGAAGTCGCGGACGAAGCAGCGGCTCAAAGTTCCAAAGTGGCGTTCCGTCCGGTGCACTGGTGCGCGCGAGGTTCACGTGCGCGTCCTCGAGCGTCAACGATGCAAACTCCAGGTGACCCGTCCAGAGTGAAAGCAATCGCGGCACGGCCCGGAGCTCCCCCACGTAAGCAAATGGCTCCGCATTCGCCCCGCTGTCGCCGATGGTGACATTCGACGCGCTGAAGCCCGGCCCGGTGAACAAATCCAGCCGCAGATCGCCGATTTCGACCTTCCGCCCCAGTGCGCTCGAGAGCGCTGCCTCCACACGCCCCCGGTAGCGGTCCGCGTGCAGAAAAGGCGCTACGACGCCCATAACGATCAGCACCAGAAATACCCACCCCAACGTATGGAAAAGGCGGCGCTTCACGAGAGGGGAGTGTTCCGGTCCATCGTGACAAATTATAGCGACTTACATTTGCAGTGATCCGACCAGATCCCCCACGCGCGCCACCCGCTCACGCCGGCAGAAATCCTCGAGCTCGCCGGCGATCTTCACGGTCGAACGCGGATCCCAGAACGAAGCCGTTCCCACCTGCACCGCGCTTGCGCCGGCGATCAGAAACTCGGCGGCATCTTCGCCGGTTGCAATTCCACCCATGCCGATGACCGGAATCTTCACGGCTTTGGCTGCCTGCCAGACCATCCTTAGAGCGATCGGCTTGATCGCGGGTCCGGAAAGGCCGCCCATGCCATTGCCGATCCGGGGCTTGCGCGCCGGTGCGTCGATGGCCAGCGCGACGAAGGTATTGACGAGCGACAATGCATCGGCCCCCGCTTCTGCCGCCGCTACGGCCAACGGCTCGATAGCAGTCACGTTCGGGGACAGCTTCACGATCACCGGCCGGCGCGCCACCTGCCGCACCGCTTCAACCACGCTGGCGAGCATTCCCGGATCGGTCGCGAAAAACATGCCGCCGCATTTGGTGTTCGGGCACGAAACGTTCAGCTCGTAGGCTGCCACCCCGGGGGCATCTTCGAGAACCCGCACCACTTCGCAATAGTCATCCACCGCGTAGCCGAAAACATTGGCGAACACCGCGGTCTGGATCTGACGCAGTCGCGGAAGTTTGTCGCGTACGAACGCCCGGACTCCCACGTTCTGAAGACCGATGGAGTTGATCATCCCCTCCGGCGTTTCATACAGGCGCGGAGCTGCGTTACCCTGGATCGGCTCCCGCGACAGACCCTTCACTACGAGGCCGCCCAACCGCCGCAGGTCAACCAGCTTCTCGAATTCGATGCCGTAGCCGAACGTGCCCGCCGCCGCGATCACGGGATTTCGCAACGGGATGCCACATAACGACACGGCGAGGTCTGGGGTCAAAATATTCCGAGAGGATCTAAGTTCTTTAGAAACATTATCAGCGAATCTGGTTGCGTGATACGATGTTTCGAACGTCACCTAATATCTGCAGCATTTACTGACTATTCAGGGCAATCTCACTCAAAAGGACCCCTCCCCCGATGACGAAAACTCCGTCGCTCTCCGTCGCGGCCGTGCGCGAACAAGCCGGCCTGACACTGCAGCAGATTTCCGATCAGACAAAAATCACCGTTCGCAATTTAGAGGCAATCGAAAGCGGGGCGTTCGAGCGCCTGCCTGGCGGGGTATATGCGACCAGTTACATCCGCCAATACGCGCGCGCGATCGACTTTGACGAATTCGAACTCCTCGCCGAGTATCATCGCGTGACGGGTGCCCCGCCTCCCATTCCTCAATTGGAAAAAGTGGAAAACCCGAGCTTGCGCGGTTTCCGTCCGCTCTTCCAACACTGATCTCAATCGCCGGGCGCGCTCCTGCTCGAAGGTACAATCGGGCTTATGTCGGTTGCCACCCGTCTGCCGCTTGTTCAAGTGGATGCATTTAGCGCCGTCCCGTTCAAGGGGAATCCGGCCGCTGTCTGCATCCTGGACGCCTCCCGGGATGCGGGATGGATGCAAAATGTTGCCGCCGAGATGAATCTCGCGGAAACCGCCTTCCTCCATAAACAGAACGAAGGGTACTCGCTTCGCTGGTTTACGCCTACCACCGAGGTGGATCTCTGCGGACACGCCACGCTCGCCAGTGCCCATGTACTCTGGGAAACCGGCCGGCTTCCCTCTGAGGAGCAGGCCCGTTTTCATACTCGAAGCGGAACCCTCACCGCGCTCCGGAGCGGGGATTGGATTGAACTGAATTTCCCGGCGAAGCCCCAGGAGGAAGCCGAAGCGCCGCCTTACCTCCTCGATGCGCTCGGCATCCCATCCGCCCTCCACATTGGCCGCAATCAGTTTGACTACGTGGTGGAATTGGATTCCGAAGAGGCGTTGCGGGCCGTGCAGCCCAACCACGCGCAGTTGCGGCGGCTTCCCGTCCGCGGCGTGATTATCACGAGCAGGAGCACCGACTATGATTTCGTGTCCCGCTTCTTTGCACCCGGTTCCGGGATCGACGAAGATCCGGTCACCGGGTCCGCGCACTGCGCCCTGGCGCCCTATTGGGGACAAAAGTTAGGCAAGACGGAGATGCTCGCGTATCAGGCATCCCCGCGGGGCGGCGTCCTCAGACTCCGGCTGGAAGGTGAGCGCGTGATTCTCGCTGGCCAGGCGGTCACCATTCTCAGCGGCGAACTGTTAGCCTGATGCCCGCATCCGAATTGCCGGATGAGGCCCCTCCGGTTCTGGGGTCCTGGAAGCGCGTATACTTGCTCGTTCTCGGATTACTGGTGTTGGTGATCGCGGCGCTCTACGCGTTCATGCGCATTTTTTCATGAGCGCGCTTGACTGGCTCGTCCTCATCCTGACCATCTCCGGCATAATCGGATTCGGGCTCTACAAGGGCCGGGGCGCCAGAACCGTCGATCAGTATCTGCTGGCCGGAAAGACCATGCCCTGGTACGCCATGGGGTTGTCGATCATGGCAACCCAGGCCAGCGCGGTCACGTTCATCTCTACGACGGGGCAAGCCTATGCGGACGGCATGCGCTTCGTCCAGTTTTACTTCGGACTGCCCATTGCGATGGTGATTATTTCCGCGACCGCCGTTCCGATTTTCCACCGCGCCGGGGTTTACACGGCGTATGAGTACCTGGAACGCCGCTTCGATGCCAAAACGCGCGCGCTCGGAAGCCTGGTTTTCCTGATCCAGCGCGGCCTTAGCATCGGATTCTCGATCTACGCCCCTGCCATCGTGCTTTCCGTCATTTTCGGCTGGAACGATCGTGCCACCACGCTCCTCATCGGCATCGTGATTATCCTTTACACCGTCGCCGGCGGGATTCCGGCGGTCACCTGGACCGACGTGCTGCAGATGGGAATCATCCTCGGCGGTCTCATTCTTGCGCTGGCAATGACCCTCTCGCTGCTTCCACCCGGAATTTCGGTCATGGATGCGGTCTATCTAGCTGGGGCGGTGGGCAAACTCAACACGATCGACACCCATTTCGACCTCAACAACCGCTATACGCTCTGGAGCGGACTGATTGGCGGCGCCTTTCTTTCGCTTGCCTATTTCGGCTGCGACCAGAGCCAGGTGCAGCGGTACCTCACCGGCAAGAGCATCGCCCAGAGCAAGCTGGGGCTGCTCTTCAACGCACTGGCCAAAGTGCCCATGCAGTTCTTCATTCTGTTCGTCGGAGCCATGGTCTTCGTCTTCTATCTGTTTGTTCCGCCGCCTATGCTCTTTGAGCGGGTTGCTCTCAAGGCCGCGGAACAGGATTCGCGGTTCGCCGCCGCTTCCAGCGCCTTTGACCACTCGTTTTCCGACCGAAAGGCCGCGGCCTACGCCCTGGTGCAAGCGCGGCGCGCCGGCGATTGGGACGCTTTATCGCGCGCGAAATCCCACTTCCAAACCGCTCAGACAGCGCTGCTAGCTTCGCGTGCCCAGGGCATCCAGGCTTTCAAAAACCAAACGCGCGAAAAAGACTACAACGATACCAACTACGTGTTCCTGTCCTTTGTTACGCGCTATCTCCCCGCCGGCGTGGTGGGCTTGATTATTGCCGTTATCTTCTCGGCGGCCATGTCCTCCAGTTCCGGCGAGGTCAATTCTCTTGCGTCGGTGACGGTGATCGATATCTACAAACGGCACATCCGCAAAGATGCTTCCGATCGCCACTACCTGCTCGTCTCCCGCCTGGCTACCGCGTTTTGGGGGCTCTACGCGGTCGCCTTCGCCCAATACGCCAGAACTCTCGGATCGCTGATCGAAGCGGTTAATATGATCGGATCCCTCTTCTACGGCACGCTCCTCGGCGTGTTCACGCTCGCATTTTTTTTCAGACGCGTGGGCGGCAACGGCGCCTTCTACGGCATGCTGGCGGGCGAAACAGCCATCCTGGCGACGGCTTATTTCACACACATTTCATTCTTGTGGTACAACGTCATCGGTGCGCTTGTGGTTATCATCACTGCTTTGCTGATAACCGCCGGCGTTTCGAAACGATCGTCAGAGGGAGAAATTGCGTGAAGCTCGGCCAAGTAGCTTTGTCTGTCAGAGATCTGCCGGAAGCCATTGCTTTCCACCGCGACGTGCTCGGTCTGCCCTTTCTGTTTCAGGTTCCTAACCTCGCGTTCTTCGATCTGGGAGGATCCCGCCTCATGCTGAGCGCGGAGGAGGCTGAAGGCGACTCCCAGCCGTTCCTCCTGTATTTCCTCGTCGATGATCTGCAAGCCGCTTGGAACGAAGCCCTGGTCAAAGGAGCCAAGGCGCACAAGGAGCCTCACCTCGTCGCCAAAATGCCGGACCACGAACTTTGGATGGCCTTCCTCCGCGATCCGGATCAACGCCTCGCCGGCCTCATGAGCGAGGTGCGGAACTAGATGCTGCCCTTCGCCCTCGCTACCGCGCGTCTGGTTTCCTTAGCTCCGGTCGATATTGCCATCATCGCGATTTACTTCGTCATGGTGCTCGGAATCGGCTTCTACCTGAAGCGCTTCACCAACACCGGCGAAGACTTCTTCCTCGCCGGCCGCGACATGACCGCGTGGATCGCCGGCCTCAGCTTCGTCTCCGCCAACCTCGGCTCGCTCGAACTGATGGGCTGGGCCGGCGCCGCTTACCAGTACGGCATCCTCGCCACCCACTGGTACTGGATCGGCGCCATCCCCGCCATGCTCTTCCTCGGCATCGTCATGATGCCCTTCTACTACATCTCGAAAACCCACTCCGTCCCCGGCTATCTCAAGCTGCGCTTCGGCGAAGCCGTCGCGCGCCGCTCTCCGCCGTCTCCTTCGGCTTCATGACCGTGCTGATGAGCGGCATCAACATGTACTCCATGGCGCTGGTCATGAAGGTCGTCCTCGGCTGGGACATCAACTTCAGCATCTGGGTCTCCTCGCTGACCGTCGCGGCCTACGTGGTCCTCGGCGGCCTGCTCTCGGCCATCTTCAACGAGGTGCTGCAGTTCGTTCTTGATCTGGCTCGGCGCCATGCTGATCTCGATCATCGGCCTCATCGAAACCGGCGGCTGGGACGGGATGGTCGCGCGCATTCACCAAAACTTCCCCGGTCAGGATTACACGCATCTCTGGAGCACGCTCGGCAGTTTCACCGATAACCCCATGGGCATCCACTGGACCGGCATCGTCCTGGGCCTCGGCTTCGTCATCTCCTTCGGCTACTGGACCACGGACTTCCTCGTCGTCCAGCGCGTGCTCGCCGCCAAAGACCTGCGGTCCGCGCGAATGGCTCCCGTCATCGGCGCGGCGTTCAAAATGGCGGTGCCCTTCATCGTCATCCTGCCCGGACTGCTGGCGCTTGCCGTCCTCCCCATGCACCTGGTCGGCGAGGCGCAGGCCACCGCGACCGGAGCCCACAGCTACAACGAAGTGCTGCCGCTCATGCTCGCGCGCTACTGCGGGCCGGGTCTGCTCGGTCTGGGCATCACCGCGCTGATCGCCGGCTTCATGTCCGGCATGGCCGGCAACGTCAGCGCTTTCGCCACCGTATGGACCTACGACATCTACCGCGCCGCTCATCAACAAGAACGCGACCGATAAGCATTACCTGACCGTGGGCCGTGGTCGACCATGATCGGCGTGCTCGTCAGCATCGGCACCGCGTACCTGGTCATGCAGTTCCAGAGCATCATGGACTACGTGCAGGCGCTGTTCAGCTTCTTCATCGCCCCGCTCTTCGGCACCGTAATCCTGGGGATGTTGTGGAAGCGCGCCACAACCGCGGGCGGCTTCTGGGGGCTGCTCTGCGGCACGGCTTCTTCGATCGCGCATGTGGCTGTGGGTTAAGGCGGATCCCAGCGCGCTGCGCTACATCGCGCTTTCTCCGAACGCTAAGGACATGTCGGAGAATATGTACCGCGCTCTCTGGTCGTGGATCATTTGCGTGCTGGTCACAGTGGCCGTTAGCCTGGCTACGCGGCCCGATCTCACGAGGAACCTGTCAGGCCTGGTCTATAGCGAAACCGAACTGCCTTCCGAAGCGGATCTGCCTCTCACCAAACGGCCGATCTTCTGGGCCGGCGTCGTCCTGGTTGTGTTTGTGATTCTGAACATCATCTTCTGGTAGGAGCTGCCATGCATAGTCACAAAGGGATGATCTCGATCTGGTTCTTCATCGGCGTGCTGCTGCTGATTTACGGCGTATTGATCACCGTTTCGTCCGTGTACGAGGTCATGGTGCCACCTGAACACCCGCTGGTGCTTTCGTCCTTGCACGCGGGCGTCTATTGGGGTCTCATGTTGCTGGTGATTGGCTTGGTCTATACGTTGAAGTTCCGCCCGCGCGCATAGAAAATGCAAGATGCCAGGCAGCTTCGATTTACGAAGCCACGTCCTGGCATCGGCCTTACCTGTCCGCGGTGCAACAAACGCGCCTTGCGGAAAGCGCGGCTCAAAACGATTTTGGACCGCTGCGCCGCTCTCGTTCTTCTCAGACCCTACCGCTGCCGTTACTGCCGGTATTTCGAGAGGAGATGGATCCCGGGTAAGTGGTTCCTCTCCAGCCAGCCGCCTAGTTCTTCGTAATGCTGAAACCCTTTACGACCACGTCGGTATTGTGCGCGAAGCGAAGCCCATAGATCCCGTCGAGTGACTTGAGCTTGCCGTCGGTAACCAGTGCAGGCTTGTCATAGCCCGCCACTACTTTCCCGTTAATAGCGCACTCCACCCGATCCCCTTTTACCGACAGCGCGATCTCCTGCGTGACCGGCTCGCCGGGGCCTGCTGCTTTGTTCACAGCCGCATTCGCTTCCCCGCGCCGGCCGTTCATCTGAAACGGCTCCGGCCCAAACCCGCGCACGATGAAGTTCCCGTTCCCGTAAGCCGCGCAATAGAGGTAGCTCTGCTGCGCTTCCCCCATCGCGTTGCCCGCGATGAAAAGGCCGTAGGGGTGCGGATGCGTGTTGAGGTTCATGTACTTCGGCTCGTAAAAGGTGGCTTTCACGGTGTAGTTGCCGGCGCCTTTGTTGGCGGGATTCCAATAGATCACCGCCGGGCCCGTCGTGATGTGGAGCGCGTCCCCTTCCTGGGAGAATTTCGCGCCTTTCAGAGACTGGCCGCCCTTTTCTTCACTCGCGTCGACCTTCCCCGTCCACCCGGGGACCGAGATGCCGCCGCCCTCCACCGCCCGGGCGCCTTCCCCCGGGGCCTGCGCAAACGAAAGAATGGGTGTTAGTGCGAGCAGTGCAATCGCGTTCCGGAAGCTGGGGAGATGGCGCATGGGTCGTCGTCCTTTGACGGTTATTCTATAACGCGCCCGGTATTACTTCGCCGCGGGAGGCGGACTGAACCGGCGTAGACGGAAGATCTCGCCGAGTGCAATCCATAGGTCGGCTAAACCAAGTCCGCTAATGGCGCCGCGAAAATAGCCGTTCCACCACACTCCGCGCAGCACCGGCACGTAGGAAGGGAAAATACTCTGCGTCCATTGCTCCGTCCAGGGGTAGAGCACCAGGAAAACACCGAGTTCCATGCAGAAGATGATCAGAAGAAGGGCGAAGCCCTTATGCACCCAGCTAGCGGGCGAGGGGTCGCTCGTCATGCCAGAGTGGCTCGGAGAAGCGCCGCCCGGGCCGCGAGCCGGACCGGCAGGAAGCTCATCCGGTGCAACGGGGACGGGCCGTGTGTCTTCAGAGCGCGGCTGTGTTCGGGACAGTTATAGCCTTTGTGCCGCGAGAGCCCGTAGACGGGGTAAAGAACATCGAAATCACGCATCTGCTGGTCTCGCCAGACCTTTGCGATGATGCTCGCGGCGGCCACCGCATGGCAGCACTCGTCCGCCTTGATCATGGGCCATTGCGGCAGGCGAAGCTCCACCGGAACCGCGTCGATCAGCAGAAAGTCGGCCGGCACGTCGAGCGCTTCCACGGCCTGCTTCATGGCCAGACGCGAAGCCTGATAGATATTGATCCGGTCGATGGTGGCCGCATCGATCTGCGCAATCGACCATGCAATCGCGCGCTCGCGAATGCGCTCCGCCAGCACCACGCGGCGCTCCGGAGTCAACTGCTTGCTGTCGTTGAGACCGCGAACCGGACGCTCCGGACTGAGCACCACGGCGGCCGCCACCACCGCCCCGAACAGGGAACCCCTCCCGACCTCATCGATGCCCGCCACGTGCAGGAAACCGCGGGCGCGAAGATCCCGTTCGCACGTGTCCTGGCAACGGCGTTTCGGTTCCGCAACGGCCATGCTGGTCAGCGCGGCAGATTTAGTTAGGTGCGCTCTTTGAGCCGTGCTGCTTTGCCCTTGAGTCCGCGCAGGTAGTACAGTTTGGCGCGCCGGACTTTACCCGTGCGGACGATGTCGATGTGGTCGATCACGCGCCCATGCACCGGGAAAATGCGCTCGACGCCGTGCCCGAAGCTCACCTTGCGAACCGTGATGGTCTCGCCCATGCCCACGTTGTTGCGGCAGATCATCGTGCCCTCGAAGACCTGCAGGCGTTCTTTATCGCCTTCCTTGATCTTCACGTGAACGCGAAGCGTGTCGCCGGGGTGAAAGGCCGGAACATCCGTCCGCATATTCTTCTTCATGAACTTTTCCATGATTGCGTTCTGCATATCAATTCCTCGAATCTGTTTCTTGTTCACGCGCCGGCCCCATCAGGTCCGGTCGCAGACGGGCCGTCTTCTGAATCGCGGCTTCGCGTCTCCAGCGGCGAATCTGTTCGTGATTGCCGCTCAATAAAACCTCGGGAACTTTCCATCCCCGGAAATCCGCCGGCCGGGTGTACTGCGGGCAATCGAGCACCCCGTCAGCCAACCCTTCCCCCGCGCCATGGCCCGTCGCCTCGAACGATTCGAAGCTGGCCGAATCCTCATTCCCTAAAACGCCCGGCTGTAAGCGGGCTACCGCATCGATTACCACACAGGCGGCCAACTCGCCGCCGCTCAATACATAATCGCCGATGCTCAATTCCTCATCGGCCAGATTCTCCGCTACCCGTTCATCCACTCCCTCGTAGCGCCCGCAAAGCAGCACGATCTCCGGGTATTTCGCCAGCCTTCGCGCCGCGCGCTGGTCGAAGCGTTCCCCCTGCGCCGACATCAGGACCGTCCGCACCGGCTCCGTACCGCGGGCCGCCTTGATCGATTCCACCGCCGCAAACAACGGCTCCGGCTTGAGCAGCATCCCTTCGCCGCCGCCGAATGGCCGGTCATCGACCGTCTTGTGCCGATCCCCTGTCCAGTCGCGCAGGTTATGGATTCGAATCGTGAGCGCGCCTTTCCCGGCAGCCCGCGCCACCACTCCATGCTGCAGCGGTCCGGCAAAGAACTCCGGGAAAATCGTCACAATGTGGAAAGTCACGGTCGATTCAACTCCCGCAAACCCTCGGGAAGATCCACCGCGATCCGCCTCCCCGCTACATCCACGCTCTTGCAAAGCGCGGGATTGAAGGGAACCAGCCAATCCTCATCGATCTCCATCAGCAGCGATCCCGCTAACTCTTCCCAACCGGTCACTCGTCCCAGGGGGTCTCCCGACTTCTGGTCCACCAGTTCACACCCGATCAGATCAGTCTGGAAGAAGGCGCCCGGCTCCAGAGGAGCGCGTTCCGCAAACGGCACCCGCACGTCCGAATTCGCCAGTGCGGCGGCTTCCGAAATCGAATCCACACCCACAAACTTCAACACCAGCTTGTCCCCGTGCCACCAGGCTCGCTCTACGGCGTATTCGCCCAGGCTTTGATCCTCGCGAAACAGAAACGCCCGGCGCAGCGATTCAAAACGCCCGGGACTGTCGCTCAGCGATACGCCTGCAACTCGCCCTTATTGCCGCGCACCCTGCCGATGACCGCGATGGTCACCCACTCTTCCGGGGCAGTCACGACTCCAGAATCTCAAGCGAACAGCGCACATTCCGCTTCGCCGCTGCCGCCGCCACGATGGTCCGCAGCGACCGGGCCGTTCGCCCCTGCCGGCCGATCACCCTGCCGAGATCACCCGGCGCGACTCGCAACTCAATAACCTTGCCGGCCTCGCTCTCCACCGCCTTGACCGAAACCTCATCCGGGCCATCCACCAACGCCCGTGCAATATTTCCGATCAACGCTTCCACAAGAGCTCCTTCTTATGCGGTCGCGATAGGCGCGACAGCAGGATTGGCCTTCACCAAGCGCTCGACCGTATCGGAAAGCTGAGCGCCTTTACTCTTCCAATAGTCGATCCGGTCATGCTTCAAAGCGACCTGCGCCGGCGTTGCCGTGGGGCTGTAGTTGCCTAGAATTTCCAGCGCCCGGCCATCCCGCGGGGATTCCTTTTCAATCAGCACCACGCGGTAAAACGGTCTTTTCTTGGCGCCGAAACGCGCCAGACGAATCATTAACATTCCTTTTCCTTATTCCTCTTACATGCCCAGCATGCCGGGCAGGTTCATCTTCCCCAGCTTCTTTGCCAGCGCTGAATTCCCCATCAGTCCGCCGGAGAAAGACTTCATCATCTTGCGGGCCTGCGTATACTGCTTCAAAAGCGCGTTCACATCCTGCACGCTGGTCCCGCTTCCTTTGGCGATACGCCGCCGCCGGCTGCCATTGATCAACATGTGATTGGCGCGTTCCCGCGGCGTCATGGAATCGATAATGGCCACCACCCGGGTGATCTCATTCTCGTCCACCTTCACCCCTTGTAACTCCTTCATGATACCGACTTTCGGCATCATGCCCAACAGGGACTCGAGCGAACCCAGCTTGCGTACCTGCTTGATCTGGTCGCGGAAGTCTTCAAGCGAAAACTCGTTATCCACGAGCTTGCGCGTCATTTCTTCCTGTTTCTTGGAATCGAAGGCTTCCTGGGCCTTCTCAATGAACGACAGAACGTCGCCCATGCCGAGAATTCGCTGCGCCGCACGTTCCGGATAAAAGGGCTCGAACGCATCCGGTTTTTCGCCCACTCCGACAAACTTAAGCGGCTGGCCGGTGACGTGACGAATAGAAAGCGCCGCACCCCCGCGCGCGTCGCCGTCCATCTTGGTGAGAATCACTCCCGTGATGCCGAGCTGCCGGTTGAACTCGTCGGCGGACTTTACGGCGTCCTGGCCGGTCATCGCGTCCGCTACAAACAGGATTTCAATCGGATTCAGAAGCTCTTTCAGCTGCTTCAGTTCCGTCATCAGGTCTTCGTCGATGTGCAGACGCCCCGCCGTATCCACCAGCAGCACGTCGCGGCCGGATTGCACCGCCTCGCGGCGCGCGGAACGGGCCAGATCGACCGGCGCCGTCTCTTCCGGAACTCCCGCGTAGATCGGCACCTTCACTTCCTGCGCCAGAATGCGGAGCTGCTCGCGCGCCGCGGGCCGGTAGACGTCCACCGAAACCAGTTGCGGCCGGCTCCCGTTCT
>CAWFCA010000014.1:0-722453 GCA_963814235.1 Bryobacterales bacterium
CTGGTAGCTGGTGTAAGGGCTGGCAAGTTCATTGGCGGGTTTTCCCGCCAGCTTGCCGCGCTTCCTCCAGATCGTGTTGATGTTACGCATTTGGCTCGCATTCCCGGGTTCGTCGGCCAGACCTTGAGCGCGTCTTCCATGCGGGCGATGGCCGCCGGGCTGCTCCTATCGGTCCGTTCCAGAGCAGCCTCGATCATGGGGTCGTCCGGGTCTAGTTTATGCGCCTCTTTGACGAGTAGCTCGGCCTTGTGATCGATGCCGGCCGTCTCGTAAACGCGCGCAACGCCGAGGAGCGAGCGGGTGTTCTTCGGGTCGATCTTGAATGCCGACTTGTACTCTTTTTCCGCTTCGAAGATGTAGCCCTGGCGGAATTCGACGTCCGCGAGAATGCGGTGGAATTCGGCGACATTTGCATTCCTGGCGAGGGCAGCGTCGGCCGTGGTGCGGGCTTCCTCGATGCGTTGGGACCCGAGCAGAACTTCGGTCAGCAGCACGTTGGGGCGAACCGCGCCGGGATCTTTTTCAATAGCGCCCCGCAGCAGCTGGATGGCGCCGGCGTCGTCGCCCGCCCGCAGCTTCTCGATCGCGTCGCTCCAGGCATCCGCCCGCAGCAGGGCAGCGGTCGACAGTAAAGCGAAAAGAAACAAACGCATAGCCGTAGTATCCTAAAAATTCCTATGGCTACTGTTCCGCATCGCGTGTTCTGCGTCAAGTTGCAGAAAGAAGCCGAAGGTCTCGATGAGGTTCCTTTCGAGGGTCACCCGCTCGGCCAGCGCATCTACGACAACGTCTCCAAGGAAGCTTGGAAAGGGTGGGTGGAGCACATGAAGATGCTGATGAACGAGTATCGGCTCAATCTCGGCACCCCGGATGCGCAGGAGTTCATTCTCCAGCAAATGGAACAGTATTTCTTCGGCCAGGGCGCCGCGCCTCCGCCGGACTTCGTCCCCGTCGCACATTAGAATCCCGCAGGCCGGCGCTACAATCAAAGAGTCGTGCCAGTAGCTGTTGAAACCTCCGCGGATCTTCTTTCTCAGGAGATCCTGGAACTGAAACGCGAGCGCCGCGCGATGATGCTGGCCCATCATTATCAGGAAGCCGAAATCCAGGAACTGGCGGATGCGTCGGCGACAGCCTGGAACTGGCCCGCAAGGCGCGCAAGTTCGAAGGCGACGTGATCGCGTTCTGCGGCGTCTGGTTCATGGCGGAGACAGCCAAGGTGCTGAACCCGTCGAAGACGTGGTGGTGTCCCGGATCAAGAAGCCAGCTGCAGCCTGGTGGAAGGCTGCCCGGTGGAGCCCATCCGGGAGTACCGGCGGCGCAATCCGGATCACGTCATCGTCAGCTACATCAATACGTCGGTCGAAGTGAAGGCGGAGAGCGACATTCTCTGCACCTCGCGCAACGCGGTGCAGATCGTCAATTCGATTCCGGCCGAAAGACCGTTCTGTTTCTGCCGGACCGCAATCTGGGCAACTACGTGAAGCAGCAGACCGGCCGCGCAGAACATGAAGATCTGGCAGGGGGCCTGCATCGTGCACGCGACGTTCCCGGTGCGCCGCCTGCTGGAAGCGAAGGCCGCGCATCCCGAGGCCGATGGTGGTGGCGCATCCGGAGTGCCCGGCAGCGGTGCTGAACATGGCGGACTTCATCGGCTCCACCTCGGCGCTGATCGATTACTGCGTGCACGCAGTTCCGCGACGCGAGTTCATCGTGATGACCGAGAGCGGCGTGAATTATTCGCTGAGACGGCTGGCGCCGGGCAAGAAGTTCTATTACGTCGCCAACGAGAACTGCAATTGCAGCGAGTGCCCGTTCATGCGGCTGAACACGCTGGAGAAGCTGCGGGACTGCTCTGGATGACTCTGCAGCCGCGCGTGGAGATCGTCCGATGAGATCATGCGACCGGGCGCTGGTGCCGATCGAGCGCATGCTGGCGGTCAAGTGACCACGTGCCAGCCGTCCGCTGGTCGACGGGTTCGGCGCGCGTGCACGACAATCTGCGGATCAGCGTCACGGACCGCTGCAATATCCGCTGCTTCTACTGCATGCCGGAAGAGGGCGTGCAGTTCATGAACCGCGCGAGAATCTGCTGACGTTTCGAAGAGATCGAGCGGTTCGTGCGCGTGGCGGTACAGCTGGGCGTCACCAAGCTGCGGATCACCGGCGGCGAGCCGCTGGTCCGGCGGGATCTGCCCGTACTGATCGAAAGGCTGGCGCGCGATTCCGGGCATCCGGGACCTCGCGCTGACCACCAACGCCGTGCTGCTGGCGGATCACGCGCAGGCTCTTTACGACGCCGGCCTGCGGCGTCTGAACATCCATCTGGACACGCTGGACCGCGAGACGTTTCTGCAGATCACCCGCCGCGACGATCTGCCGCGCGTGCTGGACGGGCATCGAGTGGCGCAGAAAGATCGGTTTCGGGCCGATCAAGATCAACGTGGTTGCGGTGAAGAATCTGATTGAGCCGGATATGGTGCCCATGGCGCGGTTTTGCCGCGAGCAACGGCTTCGAGCCGCGCTATCATCGAGTTCATGCCGCTCGATTCGCAGGAGCTCTGGGACCGGTCGAAAGTGCTCTCGGCGGACGAGATATTGCGGATGCTCTCGCGCGAGATCTCGCCTTTGGTGGAAGTGCCTGACGCGCGATCCGCGGGCTCCCGCGACCGAGTATCGGTACGCCGACGGCTGTGGACGCGTGGGATTGATCGCGTCCGTGACCCGGCCGTTCTGCCTGAACTGCAATCGCCTGCGGCTGACTTCGGACGGCAAGCTGCGCTACTGCCTGTTCGCGATCGAAGAGACCGACGTGAAGCACCCTGCTGCGCCGCGGGTCGGACGACGAAATTGCCGCCGCGATGCGAGCCAATGTCGCCGCCAAGTGGCTCGGCCATGAGATCAATTCCTCCCGGTTTGTACCTCCTCCGCGGCCGATGTATTCGATCGGGGGCTAGAAGCGCGGTTGTGCAACTTGTGCACGATTTTCAAAATCGCCGCTATGCACAAACTGAGGCGCGACCGGAGTAATTCGTTCTACACGCCTTTGTTTTCAACACGGAAGCCCTCGCTGGACTGGAATCGAGGCTTGCAGGACCCGCGGCCGGGTTGTGCATGATTGTGTAGGTTTTGAACAATTCCGCGGAGTTTGCCGTACTCTTGCAAGGGGTGGAACTGAGACATGGCTGAAATGGCAACGATCGAATCCGCGCAGATTCACGGGCTCCTGGCCGAACACGGCTACGAAGTGACCGACGTCGCGCAAAACGTACTGAACATCCGCCAGCTGGATAGCGGGGTGAGCATCCAGGGTGTGCTGGAAAGCGAAATCATGGTGTTCTCGCTGACCTGCCTAACGGTGGCAACGGGGAAAATCACAGCGGAGATGATGCGAAAGATGCTGGCCGCGGATAATGGTATTTCGACTTCGCATTTCCAACTCTATGATGTAGGTGGAGGCAATACCGCGATCGCTCTGACCAATTTCTGCAAGCTGCAGGAATTAGGTTCCGACGACGAGGACGATATCCTGTCGTGCGTTCACTTTCTATTCGCCGATGTGATCGCGGCGCGTGACCTTCTGAAGAGCCTGGAGACGGGAGAGGATCGATAAGCCATGGGTTTCTTATCTGAACTGTTTGGCCGCGCGGGTCGCGTAAGCCGGGGTAAGGCGAGCGACGCGGTCAGCGCGTATGAAGACGCGAACTTCGACTCTACTGTCCGGCAGACCATCGCGGACATGAAGAGCGAGTTGAACAATGTGGTGCGCTCGTCGGCGGTGGCGATGAGTAACTACAACCGGCTGGACGCGGAGTACCAGAAGTACGTGCGCCAGTCGGAGGAGTGGAAGGCGCGCGCGAACCAGGCGCTCGATGCGGGGAATGAAGATCTTGCCAAGAAGGCGTTGGCCAAGAAATCGGAGTCGGACCGGCAGGTGGCTTCCATGCAGGTGGCCATCCAGCAGGCCCAGGCGGCGAGCGACAGCCTGAAGGCGCAGGTGGGCGATCTCAAGCGCAAGATCGACGAGGGCGAGCGGACCGCGACGACGCTGGTGGCCCGCAAGAATGCGGCGCAGGCACAGCGGAAGGTGGCCGAAGCAATGGCGGGGGTTGCGAAAACCGACAATGCGTTCGCGCAGCTTTCACGATTCGAAGACAGCGTGGCGAAGGAGGAGGCGACCGCCAAGGCGTTCCAGCAGCTTGGCTCGGTGGGTAAGGACGACGACCTGGAAGCGCAGTTCGCGCAACTCGGCGGGCACTCCGTGGATGCGGAGCTGGAGGCTTTGAAACGGGAGCGCAATCTTCCCAAGCCGACGACGCCGCTTAGTTTGCCTTCGCCCGACACGAAGTAACGCGCATGTTCTTTAAACACACCAACGGGTCGACCCGGCACGTCGACCCCTCGCAGTTGGAAGATCTGGCGCATCTGAAGATCACGGACGCCAAGCCGGGAGATACACTTTCGATCGTCGGCGTGGGGGATCAGTTCGCCGATCTGGACTTCACGGTGGATCGGCGCTCGATGGTGGAAGCCGGCGAAAAGTGGACGGAACTGAGCGGCATGTACCGCGACCGGCGGGTGACGCTGGAAGTCCACAACAACGAAGAGCTGGAGGTGTTCGGCAATTTCGACGGCCGGCGCCTCACGCTCGATCAGCTGATGCTGTCCGAGCAGGATCTGGCGGATATCGACGCCCGACAGAACCCGGCGGACAGCTTCGAATTCGAGACCAAGGTGTGGCTGTACCGTTGGAGCCGCGAAACCGGAATTTTCCACGACAACGAGTTGCAGGGAACCGGCTGCTATGCGTGGCACTTTCAGGAAGAGAACGGCGCCACCACGCTGACCATACGGAAGTTTGAGGGGCAGCCCTTTGCGGCGACGCTGGCGCAAAAGGTGAACCCGGGCGATATCACCGTCTACCGAGGGTAGGCACATGAACAGAAAATTATTTGCGGTTGTCGTGGCCCTGGTCACGATTTTTGTGGGGTGGGCGATTGTGGCCGGGAACCGCTTGCCGGGCGACGTGCGCGCGCAGATCCAGGCTGAGCAGAAGCACCTGGCGGAAGACAAAAAGACTATTGCGGACGAGCGCGCGACGGTAGCGCGCGACGGGGCGGCCAACCCGGAACTCTTCGCGGTGCGGAAGTTCGACCAGCAGTGGCCGGGGCGGTTTCTCGAAGCGAACATCGCGATCGGGGAAGCGCAGCGCTATGACGCGCGGTTGCGGGAGCTGCTGCGCAAGAATAACCGCAAGTCGGTCACGGAGATTGAGGATCTGCTGAAGCGCGAACGCAACCAGCGGGCGGCGGCGATCAGGGAAGCGAGGGACACGCTCAAAGAGGCGCAACTGCGGGTGGATCTGAAGCGCGATCTTCCGCAGACGCTGGCCAGGATCGATTCCAGTGCGAAGACATTGGCGCAAGCCGATTACTCCGCGGTGCAGGCCAAGGTGGAAAAGGCGGAAGCCGATTGGCCATCGAAGAAAGGCGATCTGCAGTCGCGCATGGACGCGCTGCTGGCTCCGCGGAAAGAGGCCGTGCAGTGGGAGGAAACGGCGAAGCGACTGGAAGCCAGGCCCGCGGCACAGCTCACAGCCGCGGATTACGCGACTGCTCTCGATCTTGAAGAATCCGTCGCGCATGCGCCGGGTGAGCCGCAGGCCCGCGAACTGGAAAGTCTGTCGCAGCAGCTTTACACGGGTTGGGACAACGTTCTGGATGATCTGGACAAAGAACACGGCGAGTATCGCGAACGCCTGAAGCACGTCGTAACTATCGTGCCCGAGCCGTCCGCAAAGGGGACGACAACCTCTTCGGAGACGTGGAAAGCGATCTCCCCGGAGCAGTGGCGCGCGCTCGAAAACGATATCGGGATGACGGTGGCGCACAAGCCGTTGGGCAAGTTCGACAGCGAAGCCGACACGACGCCGCAGCCGGCGGGATTTGCCTATATGGCGTCTCCGGCCGAGGGGCGCAATCAGTACGGGTATTGGGACAACCGGGGCGGCACGTCGATCTGGACGTGGCTTCCCGAGTATCTGATTTTGCGGAATCTGCTGTCGCCGCACTACTACCAGCCGATCCCCAGCTACGAGTGGGGGCGCTATCAACAGGCGCAGCGATATGGGCAGACCTATTACGGGCGGGATGAGAGCTCGGGCGCGCCCAAGTACGGGTCCCATGGGACTTTTACCGCGCGCTCGTACGCCAACAGCCGCTATGTGCAATCGGGCGGGTTCGGCAGTTCGAAATATACATCGAGCGGCGGGTTCTCGGGATCGAAATATGGGAGCGGCAGCGCGAGTGCGTCCTCATCGGGAAGCGGCCAGCGATTCGGTTCCTCGTCATCAGCAAGCAGTGGGCCGAAGCGCTTCGGAGGGTCTTCCAGCGGGAGAAGCTTCGGGAGCTCGCGGTCGGCGGGGCGCAGTTTCGGCGGGCGGCGGCGATAACTCCGACGGGCCTGTAACAAAGAGTAATCATGAGGCGGCGTTAGCGGTGATATTCTGGCACTACCGTGGATCTCAATCTCGATAACCTAAAAGCCTCCATTTCGGAGCATCTGGAACGCTCGGAATTCGCGATCTTCCACCACGATCCAGGCGTGTTCGACGCGAACCTGGTGGTGACGTGGGATATCGAGACGTTTCCGGATTACCAAATGTTTCTGGACGCGGCCCGCAAGCTGGGGGTTCGCATGATCCTGTACGCCGCGCGGACCTTCGACGAAGCCGAACTTGCGGAAGCGGAGGAGGAACTCGAGAGTTCCGAGATGCCGCGGGACGATCGCCGCGAGTATGCCAAAGCGCTGGGCGAGTTCCGGGGCCATGCGGGCGCTACCTGTGCCATCGAGCTGGCTTTTCAGTATGAGACACACTTCTATCTCTACGAAGCGCGTTCCGACTGGTACGACGAGTTTGTCAGCGTCAATGACGAAGTGATGGCGTTCGGCGCGAGCGACGACGAGGTAGATAGCGACGGGAGCCTTGGCGGGTTCTACTCCAAGAACTGAACGCGGCGAGCGCCGTTGGACGTTTTCGAAACCGGATCTGGTTCCGGCGGTGGCAATGGCGGAAGCCCTCGGCATCCCGTTGCCAATCGCGATCATTTTGTGCGCCCGCGGGTTTGGCGAAGCAGAAGCGGCCGACTCTTTTCTCAATCCTTCGCTTGCGGGATTGCACGAGCCCGGCCTTTTGCGCGACATGGACGTGGCCGTTGCCCGCCTAAGCGCGGCTATTCGCGATAAGGAAAAGATGGAAATCCACGGCGATTACGACGTGGACGGGACGACCTCCACCGTCATTCTAAAGACTGCCATTGGGATGGCCGGAGGAGACGCGACGTTTTTCATTCCGCATCGGGTGAAGGATGGGTATGGGATCCGGGATGCCGCCATCGATCGCGCCGCCGCGAGTGGAGTGAAGCTCATCATCAGCGTGGATACGGGGATTCGGGCGTCGGCGGCCGTGCGGCGGGCGCGGGAGCTGGGGATCGACGTCATCATCACGGACCACCATCTGCCGGAGCACGACCTGCCGCCGGCGGTGGCGGTACTGAACCCGAACCGCGCGGACTGCGGGTATCCGGAGAAGAACCTCTGCGGCGCGGCGGTGGCGTTTAAGCTGGCCCATGCGCTGCTGGCCACGTTGGGATGGCCGCGCGAGAAGCTGGAGCGTGTGCTGGCTTCGCTGCTGAAGCTGGTGGCGATTGCAACCATTGCCGATGTCGTGCCGCTCACGGGTGAGAATCGCGTCATGGTGGCCTTCGGGTTGAAGGGCTTGGCCGATATCCGCAATCCCGGGCTGCGGGCGCTTTTGGATGCGGCGGGAGTCGCGCCCGGGCGCGCTCCTACGTCGTGGCAGATCGGTTTCCAGGTGGCGCCGCGCGTGAATGCGGCCGGGCGAATGGCCAGCGCTTCCGAAGTGGTGGAACTGTTTCTGACCACGGACGGAGCGAGGGCGCGAGACATCGCGCAGCGGCTGAGCGCGTTCAACACCGAACGCCAGGCGGAAGAACTGCGCATCGTGGAAGAGATCCTGGCCGAGTGCGAAGCGGCGGTGGTGGATACGATGCCAGCCGCGCTGGTGTTTGCGAGGGAGAACTGGCATCGCGGCGTTTTGGGAATCGTGGCAAGCCGTTTGGTAGAGCGCTTCTGCCGGCCGGTGTTCGTGTTGGGAATCGATAACGGCGAGGCCGCGGGATCGGGACGCAGCATCAGCGCGTTCCATCTGCTCGAGTCGCTCGAATCGATGAGCGGGTTGTTCGTGAAGTTCGGCGGCCATCGGCAAGCTGCCGGGGTCACGATGGCGACCGAGCGCGTTGAGGAGTTTCGTGGCCTGTTGGCGGGCTATGCGAGCGCGGTGCTGAAGCCCGAGGATTTCGAGCCGGTGCAGAGGATCGATGCGCGTCTCCGTTTCAGCGAAATCAATAAGGAGTTCTGGGCCGCGTTGAGGAGGATGGAGCCGTTCGGGATGGGGAACCCGGGGCCGGTCTTTGCTGCCATGGACGTGGAAGTGAGCGGCGAGGCGACCGTGATGAAGGACAAGCACGTGCGCTTCGCGGCGGCGCAGGAGGGGCGCGTGATCACGTTCACAGCTTTCCACATGGCTCATCGCCTGAGTGAATTGCAGCGGGGCGCGCGCCTCGATCTGGCCTTCCGGGTCGAGGCGGACGATTACTGGGGCGGTTGGGCGGCAAAGGTGTGCGACTTCCGGCAGGCGCGGGTCTAGCGTGAGGTGGGCGCGTCGCGCGTTCGATCGAATCCGGGTCCCGCTACTGATGGTCTGCGGCGTTGTTGCCGTTTTCTGGAAGCTGGTGTTGTCGCGCCAATACACGTTTGCCGACAATCCGGACATTGCCTACCAGGTGCTGCCGTGGCTGAACGCGGAGGTGTTTGCGATCCGGCACTGGTCGGTGCTGCTGTGGGACCCGTACACCTGGTTTGGGCAATCGCTGATTGGACAAATGCAGCCGAGCGTGGCGAGTCCATTCACGTTTCTGCTGGCGCTCGCGCCGCTGCGCGACGGACATATTCAGCTCTTCTACGTGAACGTGTGGCTGGTCTTCATCCATTGCGTGGCGGCGGTGTTTGCCTACGCGCTGTTTCGCGATCTGGGATGCGTGCGCGGGGCCGCTGCGGTGGGGGGCCTTTTCTATGGCACCGCGGGGTTTGTCGGCAATACGGAGTGGCCGCAGATGCTGGCTTCAACCATCTGGTCGCCCCTGGTGTTTCTCTTTCTGCTGCGATCGTTGCGCGGACGAGCGCCCATCAAGAGCGCGGCGTGGGCCGGTGTCGCGCTGGGGTGCTCATGGCTGGGAGGCCACCACGGGCCGTCGCTATTGCTCGCCATGGCGGTCGTGGGCGTCTGCGGCGGCGTCTTGTTCCACGCGGATCGTTACCAGCCGGTCCTGCTGCGATCCGCGATTCTCTTCGTTGCCGCTGGATTGATCAGCGCGGTCCAAGTGCTGCCCACCGCGGAGTACGGGCGACTGGCCCTGCGCTGGACCACGACGGGCGGCCTGCGATGGAACCAGCCGGTTGAATTTCCGGAGCATGCGGCATTCAGCCTGAAGCCGACGGATCTGCTGCAGGTCCTGGTGCCGGGAAACGCGGTGCACTTCGATCCTTTTGTTGGCATCGTGGGTCTCAGCATGGCGCTGCTGGCGGTTCGGCTGGCGTTTGCCCGTCGCGAGGTCAGGCTCTTCGTGTTGATAGCGATCGCAGCCCTGCTCTATAGCCTGGCGCGATTTGACGTTCTCTACGGCGTCCTGTACGCCCTGATCCCGCTGGTTGAGAAGACCAGGGAGCCGCTGATGGCGTTGTGTCTGTTCCACTTTGCGGTGGCGGTCCTGGTCGCCCTGGGGGTGAACGCCCTGGTTCGGGAACCAGTGGCATCGAGTCATGCCGCGAATCAGAAAGCTCTGCTGTGGTTTGCGGGCATCACGTTTGCCATTCTCTATCTGATCTACTTCCTGCGCCCGGTCGTGAGCAGCGCAGTGGCCGATGGGGACCCGCGTGTCGGCATGATCGCGGTAGCCGCCGTTCTGCTTTATGGGGTGTTTCAGGCGTGCCGCTCCGGACACCTGCGCGGGCAAGGCGCCGCTGTGTTGCTCGGCCTTCTGGTCATCGTCGAACAGGGCAACGAGGTGGGATACGGATGGGCCCAGAAGCACGACACGAACCGCAACAAATACGTGCAGCAGTATGACGATACCCGCGACGTCGGGTTGTTTCTCAGGCGGCAGCCAAACCCGAAACGCGTCGAGATGAACAGGAAGGACCTCGAGATGAACTTCGGGGACTGGTATCGCATCGAAACCGTGGAGGCCTACGACGCGAGCATCCTGGAACAGACCATGCGGCTGAACTGGTGGCAGGATCGCCTGTCGCAGATGTACGCCGTGAACTATCTGGTGAGCAAGAACCCGACGCGCCCGGGGCAGCGGGAAGTTTTCGCGGGAGCGTCCGGGTTGAAGGTGTTCGCGAATCCCGAAGCCTTTCCGCGGGCGTGGGCGGTCCATACGATTCGCGGGGCGAAAGATGAGGATCACGGAGCAGCGCTGGTGCGGGACGGCGGCTTCGATCTACGCAAGTCCGCCGTGATGGTGGGACCGCAGCCGAAGCTTTCGACCTGCGCGGGCGCGGATGCGGTGAATACGATCCACGAGCGCGAATCGTCGGTGCGCGTTCGCGTCTACATGGCGTGCCGCGGGATGCTGATCGTCAGCGACAGCGATTACCCAGGCTGGCAGGCAAGCATCGACGGAAAGGCGGCGCGGATCTGGAGAATCAACACGGCGATCCGAGGGGTGGTCGTGGATGCCGGTTCGCATGAAGTGACGATGAACTACCGGCCGTTTTCGGTGTACTTCGGCTTCGCGTGCACGCTGCTGGGCTTTGCGGGCGCTATTGTGCTGCAGCGGCGTCCGGAAGGGAATGGGTTGGATGTACTGCGGTAAGGGCGCTATGGAGACGCTGGATGTCCTCTTCGTTGTTATAGAAGTGCGGCGAAATGCGAAGCTTGCCGCGGCGAGCGACGACCACGATCCGTTCGTGCTGCAACTCTAACGCGAGAGACGCCGCCCGGTCCGCGGGCAAAGGCAGCGTGACGATGTTACTGGAGCCCTCGCCTCCGCAGGCGCGAGCGAGCGCGAGTACGCGCAATTCAATTTCACTGAAGCCGATTTCCAGCATCGCATCGAGCGAGGCCTGCAATCCGCAGAGCGAGGGAAACGCAAGCAGGCCACCTTCATATTTTTCGGCGCCGGAGGCGAACGTGGGATCGGTGTGTTTGAGGTTGGACTGGTCGCGCCAACCGGCGTCGCTACGCCAGCCGACAACGGACGGCCGCAAGCGGGGGCGCAGATCGGGATGGACGTAGACGAATGCGGCGCCCGGCGGAGCGCAGGCCCACTTGTAGCAGTTCACGGCAAAGATGTCGGGCGCATCGGGGCTGAGGCTGGTCACGAGAGCGCCGAAGCTTTGCGTGCCATCGACATAGAAAAAGATGCCGCGCTCGCGGAGAGGCCGGATCATGGATTCCCAGGGCACGCGCAAGCCGGTCTGGTAACTCACTGTGCTGAGGACGACCATGCGGGTGCGCGGGGTGATGGCGTCCCAGAACCGATCGAGCCCGGTCTCGACCAGGCGCACTTGCGGGAGCGTGGCCGTGACGTAGGTCTGGTTCGGGAACTCGTTCGTCAGAGTGAGGATTTCGTCGCCGGCGCGCCAATCGATCGCACTAAGAGCCAAGGCCAGGGCCGCGGAGGAATTGGGGATGAAAGCGATATCGCCGGCCTTACAATCGAGACAACGCGCGATGGTTCCGCGAAGACGATCGGTATCCTCCCACCAGGCGGCGAAATCGGTGGTACCGAAATCGTCGCGGCGCTGAAAGTGCGCGTCGACGGCGGCGCGCGTGCGATTGGAGATCAGGCCAATGGTGGCGGTGTTGAGAAACGTCCAGCGCCGCAGCGCGGGAAAGTTCTGGCGTATCGCTTCCCAGTCTACCGGCATAATTCGGCAACGCGCGCGGCAGCCTCGGCAACGGAAACATCTTGGGCCGTTTTTGTTTTTCGCGTGGAGAGCTCGATCAGGCCCTGCGCGAGCTTCTTGCCGACCGTGATCCGGAACGGAATGCCGATCAGCTCGGCGTCCTTGAACTTGACGCCGGGGCGCTCATCGCGATCGTCGAGAAGGACGTCGAGGCCCAGGGCGCGGCACTGGCGGTAGATGTCGAGGGCGGCTTGTCTCTGCGCTTCGTCGGCGTAGTAGACCGGCGTCACGACAACCTGAAACGGAGCGACGGCGGGAGGAAGAATCATGCCGTCCTTATCGTGGTCCTGTTCGATGAGGGCGGCCAGGATGCGCTCGATGCCGATGCCGTAGGAGCCCATGATCACGGTGACCTCATTGCCATCGGCCCCGAGCACGCGCAGCCCCATGGCGTCGGAATATTTGTAGCCGAGCTTGAAGATGTGACCGATCTCGATGGACTTGCGGATGGCGACGGGCTGGCCGCAATCGATGCACGGGTCGCCGAGGGCGACCTGGCGGATGTCGGCAAACTCGGTGGGAAAGTCCTCCACGGGCGTGACGTGGAGCAGATGGTAATCGTCGCGATTGGCGCCGGCCACGAGATTGCGGCGGCCTTCGAGCGCCCGATCGGTCACGATGCGCATATTGGTGACGCCCACGGGGCCGAGCGAGCCGGGGTCCGCCCCAAACCACTCGCGAATCTCATGGGGATGCGCGGTGCGGACTTCTTTGGCCTGAAGCGCGGCGGCGAATTTCGTCTCGCTCAGTTGATGATCGCCGCGGACGAGCGCCAGCACAGGCGCGTTGTCGGCCACCATGACGAGGCTCTTCATTTGCGAGGTAGCTGGCAGCTTGAGAAAGGCCGAGACTTCGGCGATGGTCTTATAACCGGGCGTGTGGACGAGTTCGGGCTCAAGCGCGGCGGTGTTATCGGGTTCGGCGGGGGGGAGGGCTAGTGCGACGGCCTTTTCGAGGTTGGCCGCATACGCGCCGCAGGAGACGATCAGGTCTTCGCCGGCCTCGGAAGCCACCATGAACTCCATGGATTGACTTCCACCCATCGCGCCGGAATCGGCTTCGACGGCAACGAAGTTCAGCCCGCACCGCGTGAAGATGCGCTTGTAGGCCTCATAGTGTTTATCGAAGCTGACGTCGAGACCAGCGGGTTCGAGATCGAAGGAATAGGAATCCTTCATGAGGAACTGGCGAACGCGCAGCAGGCCCGACTTGGGACGCGGTTCATCGCGGAACTTGGTCTGAATCTGATACCAGATCTGGGGAAGCTGTTTGTACGAGCGCAATTCCCCGCGGGCGATGGTGGTCATGACTTCCTCGTGCGTCATGCCGAGGCAAAGGTCGCGATCGAACCGGTCTTTGAGACGGAAAAGATTCTGGCCCATGACGTCCCAGCGGCCGGACTCCTGCCACACTTCCGCGGGGTTCAGAGCGGGAAGCAGCATCTCCTGCGCGCCGATCGCATCCATCTCCTGCCGGACGACGTTCTGGATTTTGAGAAGCGACCGCTGCGCCAGGAAGAGGTAGCTGTAGATGCCGGCCGCGAGCTGCCGGATGTACCCGGCGCGCAGCAGGAGTTGGTGGCTAACGACTTCGGCCTCCGCGGACGTTTCGCGCAGGGTGGGGATAAAAAGCTGGCTCCAAAACATAAAGGGGAACTCTCAGAGTAGCAGTGAGAGTATTCTGTTCAGAGCGAGTTACTCCGTTGAAACATCGTCTGCGATTCCTCTATTTCATCGCTGTGGGGCTTACTGCCGCGAGCGCATTCGGCGCGCCGCCGGAGCCGATCCTGGACTACATCAAGCACAGCTGGACGGTGCTCAGCCGTTCGCATAAGGAGCTGGCCATTGCGGCGGCAGATCCCAAGTTCAAGCCGGACGCCCAAGGGAAGTGGCTGGTCTATGTCCCGGCGGACGAGAACACGGCACGGCTGGAGAAGCAGCTAACGGCGGAGATGAGCGCGGCGGATTTCGCGAAGATCCGTCTGGCGCCGCTCGATCAGAAGGGCAACAGCCATCAGGACGCCGGCCTCTTATATCTTCCGCGGCCGTATGTGGTGCCGGGCGGTCGGTTCAACGAGATGTACGGATGGGACAGCTACTTCATCCAGCTCGGCATGCTACGGGATGGATTGGTTCCGCAGGCCAAAGATATGGCGGACGACTTCCTGTACGAGGTGCGGGAGTACGGGAAGGTGCTGAATGCTAATCGGAGCTACTACCTGACGCGCTCGCAGCCGCCCTTTCTGACGGAGATGGTTCTGGGAGTTTACGAGCGCACGAAGGATAAAGAGTGGTTGCGGCGCGCGGTTCCGGCCATCGAAGCGTACTACGCGTTTTGGACGACAGCGCCGCATTTGACCGCGGAGACGGGACTTTCGCGCTATTACGATCTGGGCGAGGGCCCGGCGCAGGAGGTGCTCTCCTCCGAGCGCGATGCGGAGGGACGCACGCATTACGACCTGATCAAGGACTACTACAAGACGCACCAGTTCCTCGATTACGATGTGAGGCAATACTTCGACCGCAATGCGGATTCGATGACGGATCTGTTTTATAAGGGCGACCGGAGCATGCGCGAATCGGGCTTCGATCCCTCGAACCGATTCGGGCCGTTCAACATCGACATCATTCATTACGATCCGGTTTGTTTGAATTCGCTGCTCTACTTGATGGAGATGCAGACGGCGGAAATCATGGAGATTTTAGGCCGCAAGGGCGATGGCGAGGCCTGGAAGAAAAAAGCTGCGGTGCGCGCGGGGGCGATGAACCGGCTGATGTGGGATAGCGAGACGGGCCGCTATTCGGACTATGATTTCGCGACGAAGAAGGTGCGCGATTATCCGTTTCTGACGACGTTTTATCCGCTCTGGGCGGGGATTGCGAGCAAAGAGCAGGCGGCGCAACTGGTGAAGCTGCTTCCGCTTTTTGAGCGCGACGGCGGGTTGCAAACCAGCACGCAGGTCACCGGGAACCAGTGGGACGCGCCGTTCGGCTGGGCGCCGCTGGAGCTGATCGCGTGCCAGGGCTTGCGCAAGTACGGCTACAACGAAGATGCCGACCGGATCTCCATGAAGTGGCTGGCGCTGATTCGCGATCAGTATCGGGCGCACGGGTTCATCGTGGAGAAATACGATGTGGTGCATGGCGGCAAGGACGTGAGCGGGCAGATCCAGTTTGGGTATCGCACGAACGAAGTGGGGTTCGGATGGACGAACACGTCGTTCACCCTGCTCTACGACGCGCTGCCGCTGGCCAAGCAGAAGCAGATCCTCACTGTTTCGTCTGCAGAGGATGTTGGGCATCCTGATAGAACTCGCGCTGCAGGCGCGCACTGACCTGGTCGGACTTCACCGCGCGAATGCAGTTGGCGACATCGTCTGCCCAGGCTTTCATATCGAACTCGCCCAATTCTTTGGTTGCGGCTGAGCCGTCGCCGGCGTAGTGATTAGGGAACCTGGCGTACCACCAGATCCCGGTGTAGACGTCTTTGGGGAGATCGAGGCGATTCAGACTGGCGCCGGATTCGGTCCCGGCGCGATCGAGGTGGACCAAGTCCGGGCGGGAGATCATCGTGTGGGCGGTTTCGGATTCTCCGGCATGCGAATCCTCCTTGGTTTTGAGCGCGGGGCGGCCGGCCGGATAAGAATCGCGCATCCAGATATAGACGACGTAGTCATGCGGCGCGGCTAATTGCGATTGCGCGAAGAAGGGTAACAGGCTGGTGTTGCCGCCATGTCCGTTCACGATCAGAATCTTTTTGCAGCCATTGCGTCCCATCTCATCGGTGGTCTCCTGGAGCAGATCCATCTGCAGTTTCGGGCTGTAGGCCATGGTGCCGGGTTCGTGGCGGGCTTCGAAAATCTGACCGAAGTAGTAAGGCGGAAACAGGATGGCGTACTCCTGGGCGGCGGCATGCTCCGAGGCGTAGCGCACATTGATCAGGTCCGTGCCGAGTGGAAGATGGGGGCCGTGTTTTTCGATGATGCCAAAGGGCAGCAGGCAGACGCCGCCGGATTTCTGGAGAGCCTGGGCGAAATCGGCGGCGGTGAGTTCTTCCCATTTGACCGGAAGCGATTGCGCGGGTGCGAGAGCGCTGGCGGCAAGAAGCGCGAGGGGTAATGAGAGGGGAAATCGCATGGTGAGGCGATTGTACTGAAAGCCGGCCACGCGGAGGCGTTTAGTATGTTGGCTGCATGTATCTGTCGCTGAACAGCCAGTTAACGACGGGCCGCGTGGGGTGGCCGGACTTCGCCCGCCTGGCTGCGAAGGTGGGTTACCGGGGCACAGATGTGATGCTGGGCAGCGCATTCAAAGAGGGCGCGGCAAAGACGCGCGCGCTGCTCGATGAGCTGCATGTCCGTCCGGCGATCATCGATTTCCCGGTGGAGTTCCGGAATGATGAGCAGACGTTTCGGGAATCTCTCCAGCATCTGGAGGAGGCGGCCGGGTTTGCGGCGGCGATCGGATGCCCGCGCATGATGACGTACTTAATGTCGTCGAGCAACACGCCAAGAGACGAGCTGCGGAAACTCTACAAGGACCGGTTCACGCAATGCGCCGATGTGCTGGCGCGTTCTCACGTGAGGCTGGGGCTGGAGTTTTTGGGGCCGCTGCATATCCGGAAGCAGTTCCGGTACGAGTTCATCTGGAAAATGCCGGAGATGCTGGCGTTTGCGAAGGAATGCGGGTCGAACGTTGGCCTGACTCTGGATGCGTGGCACTGGCACCATGCCGGCGCGACCACGAGTGACATTCTGGCGGCGGGTAAGGACCGGATTGTGACGGTGCATTTCGATGACTCGCCGGATCTGCCGCCGGACCGGATTCGGGACGATGAGCGGCTGATGCCGGGCGAGGGCGTGATCGATCTGAACGGCTTTCTCCAGGCGCTCGCGAAGATCGGGTACGCGGATGCGCTGAGCGTTGAAGTATTCGGGCGGGGGCTGAAGGACATGCGTCCGGAGGAGGGCGCCCGGTTGGGGCTGGAACGGGGACGCGCGGCTTTGGCAAAGGCCGGAGTGCGGGAAAGCTAGAAGTGCTTTGCGTTTCCGCAGGCACTGTGAAAAACTAATCTGCACGATGCGTCCTGGGCTGCCGTTTTTCGCGGTGTTGGCTTCCTTTCTGATGGCTTCGGCGCAGACGCCGACGGCCGACGATCTGGTCTGGCAGAAGTCGGTAAGCAAGTACGATGCGCACCGTAAGGCGCTCCTAAGCCGCGTGGATGCGGAGAGCCGCCAGGGTCCGTTCGCGCCTACGTGGGAAGCGCTTGAGAAATACCAGACTCCGGCGTGGTATCAGGACGCGAAGTTCGGGATCTTCCTGCATTGGGGCTTGTACTCGGTCCCTGGATTTGGGAACGAGTGGTACCCGCGGAACATGTATCTGCAGGGGACCAAGGAATTCCAGCACCAGGTGGAGAAGCACGGGCCGCAATCGAAATCCGGCTATAAGGACTATATCCCGGAGTTCAAAGCCGATCGCTTCGACCCGCACGCTTGGGCGGAGTTATTCCGGAAGTCGGGCGCCCGGTACGTCGTTCCCGTGGCGGAACATCACGATGGGTTTCCGATGTATGCGTCCGACCTGACGGACTGGTCAGCCGCGAAAATGGGCCCGCGCCGCGATATTGTGGGCGATCTTGCCAAAGCGGTGAAAGCGGCCGGATTGCATTTCGGCGTCTCTTCGCATCGGGCCGAGCATTACTTCTTTATGAATGGCGGGCGCGAGTTCGATTCCGATGTGAACGATCCACGCTATGCGGCCTTCTATGGGCCGGCGCATAAGGGTGTGACCGATAAGGGCGGCAAGTGGGACGGTCATCCCGACTCCGCTTACCTAGATGACTGGCTGGCGCGGACCGCCGAACTGGTTCTCAAGTATCAGCCGGAAGTCGTGTGGTTCGACTGGTGGATTGAGACTAAGGAGTTTGTGCCATATCTGCAAAGGTTCGCGTCTTTCTATTACAATGACGCGGCCAAGCGGGGAAGCACCGCAGCAATCAACTACAAGTACCACGCGTTTCCGGATAAAGCCGCGGTTCTGGACATCGAGAGAGGGCAACTCGACGCCGCGCGTCCTTTCTTCTGGCAGACGGATACGTCGATCAGCGTGAAGTCCTGGGGCTATATCGATAACGATACCTTTCGTTCACCGGAAAGCCTGATTGGACAACTGGTGGATATTGTTTCGAAGAACGGCACGCTGCTGCTGAATGTGGGGCCGAAACCAGACGGCACGATTCCCGAACAGGCACAGGGGATTCTACTCAGTATGGGGCGATGGCTCGCAGTCAATGGCGAGGCGATCTATGGCACGCGCCCCTGGAAGGTGGCCGCCGAAGGTCCGACAAAGGTAGTGGGCGGGGCCTTTAACGATACCGCGACAAAGCCTTACTCGAGCCAGGACATTCGTTTTACTTCCAAAGGGAGCGTGCTGTACGCGATTGCGCTTGCGTGGCCCGCTGATGGCAAACTCACGATCCACTCTTTGGCCGAAGGGGCGGCGGGGGGCGCGATGCCGCTCAAGCATGTGGAACTCCTCGGTTCCAGCGCGAAACTGAATTGGAAGCGAGACGGCACGGGGCTCAACATCGACTTACCCGCGAAGAAGACCGGCGAATATGCCTTTGTCTTTAAGCTGACTTAGAAAGCCCGAGAACTGCGATGATGAACTCAAATCTGCAGGCCGCCGCTTCGCAGCCGTCTACTTCGGGCAATCAGAGTCTGATCCCTTCCGGGCGCTTATTACCGTTTGTTCTTGTAACCGCGTTGTTCTTTCTCTGGGGAATTCCGAATAACCTGAACGACGTACTCATCCGGCAGTTCATGAAGTCGTTTGAGATTACACGGTTTCAGGCGGGGCTGGTGCAATCGGCATTTTATCTGGGTTATCTGGTACTCTCGCTTCCGGCCGCCTTAATCATGCGCCGGTTTGGATACAAGACAGGCTTAGTCACCGGGTTACTACTCTACGGCGCGGGTGCGTTCCTGTTCTGGCCCGCGGCGCATGCCCAGAGCTATAACTTTTTTCTGATCGCTCTTTTTGTCATTGCAAGCGGACTGGCGTTTCTGGAAACCGGAGCGAGTCCCTTTATCGCGCAGATCGGCGCGCCGGAGACCACCGAGCGAAGACTTAATTTCTCGCAGGCGTTTAATCCGCTAGGCTCGATCTCGGGGGTTCTCATCGGGACGGCCTTTATCTTTTCCGGCCGGGAACTCAGTCCCGATCAGATAGCCGCGTTGAAGACCAGCGGGACTTACCATTCTGTGCTGCAACAGGAAACATTCCGGGTGATCACTCCATTCCTGGTACTCGGATGCGTCGTTGTGCTCTGGGCGATTTTGTTATTAACCGTGAAGTTTCCGAGTATCGGCGAAGAAGCCGGCGACATCTGTTTCCGGCCACGGACATCTCAAAGACTTACTGAAGTTTCCGCATTTCATTCAGGCGGTAATCGCGCAGTTCTTTTATGTGGGAGCGCAAGTCGGCACCTGGAGTTACTTCATTCAGTATGTTCAGGACTATACGCATCAGCCGGAAAAGATTGCCGGCTATTTTCTCTCCGGAACGCTGGCAGCCTTTGCGCTGGGCCGGTTCAGCGCGACTTACATCATGAAGTTTATCGATCCAGGGCGACTGATGGGTCTTTATAGCATTGCCAATATCGTTCTGGTGGGAATCGGGATTCTGTTTCCCGGCTGGCTCGGTCTCTGGGCGATCTTCCTGACCAGCTTCTTTATGTCGCTGATGTTCCCGACTATCTTCGCGCTGGGCTTGCGCGGGCTGGGCCCGAACACTAAAGTAGGCGGCTCCCTGATCGTCATGGCCATTATCGGCGGCGCGATCTTTACGCCTTGATGGGCCTGGTGTTTGAGAAGTCCCGGAGCATGGCGGTCGCGATGGCGATTCCACTGCTCTGCTATCTATTCATCGCCTACTTCGCATTTGTGGGCTCGCGGATGGGGCGGCCGGCGCCCGCCGTTTAGTTGAAGGAGGCTCTTTATGACGGTCCCACCTGGCAAGGTTCAGAGATACGGGCAAATTCTGCGGGTGCGGCCCGAAGCGGAAGCGGAGTACATCCGTTATCACGCGGCGGTCTGGCCGGAAGTGCTGCGGCGGATCGCGGATTCCAATATCCGGAACTATTCGATTTTTCTTCGAGACCACACCCTGTTTGCGTATTTCGAGTACGTGGGCGACGACTTCCAGGCAGACATGGCCCGGATGGCGGCCGATCCCAAGACGCAGGAGTGGTGGGCCATCATGGAACCGATGCAGGAACCGTTTCCCGATCGCCGGCCGGGCGAGTGGTGGTCTCGCATGGAAGAAGTCTTTCATGCCGATTGACGGTCGCCAGCCAGACACGGCATATAATACGAACGACTTTCCAACACGAGGCTTTGCATGTCAAACAATCCAGTAGACCGGCGAGATTTCCTGAAGACCGCGGCGGGAGTGGGCGCGACGATCGGCGCGGCGCGCGCTCTCATGGGGGCAAAGGGACCATCGAAGGCGTCGAGCCGCATTGTGGGCGCGAACGATCGCATTAACGTCGCCGTGGTGGGCGTCGGCGGACGCGGCTCCTACCTGGCGGGCAAGTTCGCCAAGTTCGGTGAAGAGAATCCGAACTCGTGTCAGATCGTGGCGGTCTGCGACGTGTACGAGAAGCGCAAGCGCGAAGCGGCGGAGAAGCACAATGTGAAAGGCTATCTGGATTACCGGGAGGTGCTGCGCGCTGCCGGATGTCGACGCCGTGGTGGTGGCGACGCCGGATCACTGGCACGCCAAAGTCGCGCTCGACGGCCATGGACGCCGGCAAGGATGTGTATCGTCGAGAAGCCGATGACGCACACCATCGAGGAAGCGCTGCAACTCTCGCGCACGGTGCGGGAGACCAAGCGCGTGCTGCAGGTCGGGTCGCAGACCACTTCCGCGGATCAATGGCAGCAAGGCGAAGAAGGCGATCGCGGACGGGCATGATCGGACAGATGCTCGAGAGCCAGGGCTCGTACCACCGCAATTCGATTGAAGGCGAGTGGAACTGGCCGATCGACGCGGATGCCGGTCCGGACGGCAAGGGCGACAACTACATCGACTGGAAGACGTGGCTTGGCCCCGCGCCCAAGCGGCCGTGGGACGCCGATCGCTACTTCCGCTTCCGCAAGTATTGGGACTACTCCGGCGGTATCGCCACCGATTTGTTCTTCCATGTGGTGGCGCCCCTGAATATCTGCTGGCCGGAGCCGCAATTTCCTTCGCGCGTGATGGCAAGCGGCGGCATTTATGTTTTTAAAGACGAGCGGGAGGTACCCGATTCGTTCTACCTCCTGGCCGACTACCCGAAGGGTCACACGCTGGTGCTTGGATCGACCATGGCGAACTCCCGCCATATCCCGGGCTTAATCCGCGGGCATTTGGGATCGATTGTCATGGTGGATCACGGGGAGTTTGAGCGCCCCACCGATCACATCAGCGTCTTTCCGGAAAAGAACGCGATCGACGACGCTTACAAGCAGAAGTTCGGGGAAGACGAGTTCGACATTCCCGTGGAGCAGACCGACATGATGAAGACGCACATCGGGAACTTCCTTTCGTGCATCCGGAGCCGCGAGAAGCCAACGCTCGACGTGGATACGGCTCTGCACGCGCAGGTCACCATTTCCATGGCCGTCCAGTCGTATCGAGAAGGCCGCGTTCTGTATTGGGATGAGAAGACCATGTCCGTAATCCCGCACGCACCCAAAGCGTAAGGGGCTTGCCGCCGCAGACGGCAGGCTGCTGTATACTAAGTATCCATTTTGAGTGTCTGCTGGTTCGATATCTTCGTTCATGAACAGGGGCTGCCCGGCCGTACGCCATGGCAGCCCCCTGCTTTTCGCAGAGGCGAAGACGGTGCGGTTGTGGAACGGCGCCGCGGGGCCGCGGCATTCCGAATGGAGCGCAAAAATAAGCAAAAGGAAGCGACAGATGAGAGAAAAAGGCACAGTCAAATGGTTTAATGCCGCCAAAGGGTTCGGCTTCATTCAAAGGGAGAACGGAGAAGATGTTTTCGTCCACTTCTCCGCCATTCAATCCGAGGGTTATCGAAGCCTCGACGAAGGCGCCCAGGTTGAGTTCGAAGTTACTCAACGGCCCAAAGGGATTACAGGCCGCCAACGTAACCGCGGCGTAGCCTAAGCGCGCTAATGAGCGACCGGGCTGAGCCGCCATGTCGCAAACCGGTTCTGCCCGGATCTGACAGAACTGTGAAGAAGGAGAATGATTGAGTAAAGAAGATAGCATCGAAGTAACCGGCACCGTCCTCGAAAAATTTCCCAGCGGTCTATTCAGCGTACAGTTGGAGCAAAACCGGGTGGTACTGGCCCATCTGGCGGGCCGGCTGCGCCGCAATCGCATCCGCGTGCTGGCCGGAGACCGGGTCACCCTGGAACTTTCCCCGTACGATCTGACCAAAGGCCGCATCACCTTCCGTCATCGTGTAACCCCTCCCAACAGAATCTGGAATGTGAAAACGCTTTTCGTTTTCGGCACCCGTCCGGAAGCGATCAAGCTTTGCCCCGTTATCTTGCATTTCGCCGGGCGCGCCGCGAGCTGTTCCAGGTGCGCGTGTGCGTCACCGCGCAGCACCGCGCCATGCTGGACCAGGTGCTGGCCGTTTTCGGAGTCCAGCCGGACTACGATCTGGACCTGATGCAGCCCGGCCAGACGCTAGCCAATCGACATCGCGCATCATGGCGGCCTTGAACCCGTGCTGGCAGGCGGAACGGCCGGACATGGTCATCGTGCAGGGCGATACGACCACCACTCTATGCGGCGCGCTGGCCGCGTTTTATCAGGAATTCCCGTGGCGCACATGGAAGCCGGACTGCGCACGGGCGATCATGGCGCAGCCTTTCCCGGAGGAGATGAACCGCGTCGTTGACCGCGCGGCTCGCGCACGCTGCATTTCGCGGCGACGGCATGGGCGGCGGCGAACCATCTGCGCGAGGAGGGTATCGACCCATGCCAGCATTTCGGTGACCGGCAACACGGGAATCGACGCGGTGCTGTATGTGCGGGACGGCTTGGACGCGGGGCGCTGCCGCGGCCGGCATGGCCGACGACCTGGATCCGGCCAAGAAGATGATTGTGGTGACGGCGCATCGGCGGGAAAGTTTCGGCGCCGGCTTCGAAGAGCATCTGCCGCGGCGCTCGCGCGGCTTGCGCAGCGCGGCGACGTACAGATCGTCTATCCGGTGCATCCGAATCCGAACGTACAGGATCCGCGTGCAACCGCATCTTGGCGAGCTGCCCAATGTCGTGCTGATCGAGCCGCTGGATTACGTTCCGTTCGTCGATCTGATGCGCCGAGCGTATCTGTTGATCACGGATTCGGGCGGCATCCAGGAAGAAGGACCGTCGCTCGGCAAGCCGATTCTGGTGATGCGGGAGAAGACGGAGCGTCCGGAGGCGGTGCAGGCGGGAACTGTGAAGCTGGTGGGCACCGGATGAGACCGCATTGTCCGCGGAGGCGTGCGCTGCTCCTGGACGACCGCGCGAAAAGCGAACGGCGATGTCGCGCGTTCACAACCCATATGGAGATGGGCATCGCCAGCGGGCGCATTGCGGATGCAATTCACTCATTCTTTAACCAAGTTAACTGCGGGGAACCGGCGCAATATAGGCCAATCTGGGTAACGGCTTTTTCTGGGCGTTGCCTGAATACTCGAAGCTATAATGAGCCCAGTATGGTGGAGCGAAGCTGAAACGCGTACCCCGACCCCGCAGCTCGCGCAAGAAAGCAGCAGTGAGCCGCTTGAGAACCTCACGGCGGTTCTGTCCCAGAAAGTCGTCGGGCAACCCGCGGCCACAAAGGTCATTGTTCCTTACATCCAGATGTTCCAGGCGGGTCTGTCTCCGGAAGGGCGGCCGGTAGGAGTTTTCCTGTTACTGGGTCCAACGGGAACCGGTAAAACGAAAACCGTGGAAGCTCTCGCCGAGATTCTGCATGGCAGCGCCAAGAATGTTCTCAAGGTGGACTGCGGCGAGTTCCAGATGGAGCACGAAGTCGCGAAGCTGATCGGCGCGCCTCCGGGATATCTGGGCCATCGCGAGACGCAGCCCATGCTTTCCCAGCAGAAACTGACAGCGGTCACCAGCGACAAAAGCGCGCTATCGCTGGTGCTGTTCGACGAGATCGAGAAGGCGGCGCCGTCGCTGACGCGACTGCTGCTGGGGGTCCTCGATAAAGGACATTTTGCGTTTGGGAGATAATTCGTCGTGAATTTCGAAAAAAGCCTGGTATTTCTTGACCAGTAATTTAGGGCGCGCGGGAAATGATGAAGGAGATCAACCCCGATTTCGGCTTTCAGGCCGGCGCCAGCATGACGCGCAGCCGATCTCACGGCAAGCTGCAGAATATCGCTCTGGTTGCCGTGCGGAAGAAATTCTCGCCGGAGTTTGTCAACCGGATCGATTGCGTCATCACTTATCAGCCGCTCACCGCGGAATCGCTGGCGGCCATCGTCGATCATCAGATCTCGGATCTCCAGAATCATGTGAACACGCGTCTGGGGAACCGCTGCTTCACGATCGAGGTTCCGTTCGAAACGCGGCAGTGGCTGATCGAAAACGGGACCAGCTCCGAATACGGCGCCCGGGAACTGAACCGGACCATCCATCGCAATCTGACGCAGCCGCTGGCGACCATGGTGGCGATGGGCCAGATCGAGCCGGGCAGCCGCGTGCGCGTGGAAATGCGGAGGACCGGCAGGCGCTGCGTGCTCCGCGCGACCGACGCGAACGGGCGAGGAGGATCCCCTCGCATCCCACGGTGCTGCTGGTGGACGACAATCGCGATCTGCTGCATTTCCTGGAACGGCTGATGGCGGAAGCCGGCTGGAAGCTGCTGACGGCGGAGATCGGCCAGCGAGGCGCGCGAGCATTGTGGCTGGAGCATAAGCCGAACGCCGCGCTGCTCGATTACATGCTGCCCGATGGCAATGGCGTCGAGCTGGGAGTGCAGCTGCTGCAGTGTGCCCCCGCATGCAGGTGATCATGATGACCGGGTCGGTGCTGCCGCCGGAAGAGGAGGCGATCTGTGAGGAGCACGATTTTCCGGTGCTGCGCAAGCCGTTTCTGGCTACGGACGTGATGAATCAGATCCGCAGCCGGCTGTCCGGCGTGGCCGCCGCGAGGTGAACGGAAGACTGCCAACGGGGCCCATCGCGGCCCCTTGTAAGTTACACAAAACACAAAGCTGGGTTGCCCGAGTAGTCGGATTGTGCTAACTTCTTGATTTCACGTTGGGTTCCGTTTTCTACCTCTTAAATCTATGGATAAGACGCTTCACGATCTGGGCCGAATACTGTTAAACGCGGTCCCCACTTTTCTGATCGTGGCGTTTCTGATTTTTTACCTGCGGTCCACGTTCTTCAAGCCGTTAGCACGGATCCTCCAGCGCCGTTATGCAGAGACCGAAGGGGCCAAAGAAGCCGCGGAGGAGAGCTTGCGGCAGGCGGAACTGCGGGTTGCCGAATATGAAGAAAAACTGCGCGCCGCGCGTGGTCAGTTCTATGCGGAGCAGGATACGGCGTTGCGTCAACTGGAGCGGGAACAGGCGCTGAGCCTGGAACAAGCCAGACGCCAGACGGACGCGCAGATAGCGGCAGCGCGAGTCTCGTTACAGGCTCAAGTGGATGAATCCCGGAGCACCCTGGAAGCGCAGACCAGCGACCTTGCCGATCGCATTGTGTCCCGCGTTCTTGAGGGGCGTGCGGCTTGAGGGTCGGCCTGAAAAGTTTCCTTGCCGGCGTTTGTTTCTGCGCCGCGCTCGCCATGTCCCCCGCGCAAGCCCAGGAGAAGCCGGGGCCCAACCCTCCGGAGAAAGACCTGACTGGCTGGCAATGGGCCAACTTTCTGGTGCTCGCCGCTGGTCTCGGCTACCTGGGAGTGAAGATGGGCAGACCGTATTTCGAGGGTCAGGCCAAGCAGATCAACGAGGGTCTGGAGGACGCGCGGCAACGTCGGTCAGTGGCGGAAGAGCGTGCCGCCGAGGTAAACCGGAAGCTAGAAAACATTGGCAGCGAAATCGAATTGCTTTGCAAAAACATTCGTGAAGAGCAGACGGCGCACGCTAACCGCATGAAACGAAGCGCTGAGGACGAGATCCAGCGCGTGCACCTGAACGCTTCTCAACAGATCGAAATGGCCGGCAAGCAGGCGCGGATGGATTTGCAGCGATACGCCTCCAAACTGGCGATTGAGCTAGCGGAGCAGCGGGCACGGCAGCGCATGACGCCCGAAGTGCAGCGCGCACTCACCAGCCAGTTTGTCGAGAGCCTCCGGGCCTGATCCCGCGTTTATGACCTCTACGGGAATCGCCGCTCGTTACGCCCAGGCTCTGGTGGAAGCTCTGCTAGCCCCGCAGGCCGGCGCCGATGCTGAGAAATCGCTCGCCAGTCTGAACGAATTCGTAGGCATCGTCAAGCAATCGCGCGATCTCGAGCTGATTCTGCTTTCCCCGTCCGTTTCGGCGCAGCGGAAGCGCGCGGTGCTGGGGCGGATCGCCGATGCGATGCCGCTAGATCGACTGGTGCGCAACTTTCTATTTGTGCTGAGCGATCACCGGCGCGTTCCGCTTCTGCCGGAAGTCAACGAGATCGCCCGTGTCCTGTTCGACGCGCGGCGGGGAGTGTTAGTGGCGAATGTCTCGACGGCGACGCCTCTTTCCGATCACGAGCAAAAACAGTTAGCGGAATCGCTGGGGGCGGTCACCGGGAAGCAGATACGGATTGAGACGGCTATCGACCCTTCGTTGATCGGCGGCGTAGTGGCGCGCGTGGGCTCCACCGTTTACGACGGTTCCGTGCGTGGCCGGCTGCGCGCCATTGGAGAACGGCTCGCTTCCGAGTCGCGATAGAATCGGCATTCCCAGCGGGCCGGAGAACCGGCGGGGGCGCGCGGGAATCCGGGAAAGAAAATTATGGCTCATTTAGGGGCAGACGAAATCACGAAGTTTCTCCGCGAGGAGATCGAGAATTACGGCCAGGCGGTAAGCGTTGCCGAAGTGGGCACGGTGATGAGCCTGGGCGACGGCATTGCGCGCATTCACGGCCTGGAGAAGGTCATGTCGGGCGAAATGATCGAATTCCCGCACGGCGTCCGGGGTCTGGCGATGAACCTGGAAGAAGATCAGGTCGGCGCGGTGCTGCTGGGCGAGTACAACGAAATTCGTGAAGGCGACGACGTCAAGCGAACGGGCAAGATTATGTCGGTGCCCGTTGGCGATGCCATGATCGGGCGCGTGGTGGATGCGCTGGGCCGTCCCATCGACGGTAAAGGCCCGATCAATACCACGCAAACCAGTCCTATCGAGCGGACGGCGCCGGGCGTGATCGACCGGCAATCGGTAAGGCAGCCGATGCAGACCGGTATTAAAGCGATCGACGCCATGATCCCGATCGGCCGCGGACAGCGCGAACTGATCATTGGCGACCGGCAAACGGGCAAGACCGCGATCGCAATTGACGCCATCATCAACCAGAAGGGCGGCGACATGATCTGCATCTATGTCGCGATCGGACAGAAGCGTTCGACGGTGGCGCAGGTGGTCAAGACGCTCGAAGAGAACGGCGCGATGGAGTATTCGATCGTCGTTTCGGCAAGCGCGTCGGATCCGACGCCGATGCAATATTTGGCGCCCTATTCGGGATGCGCGATGGGCGAATTTTTCCGCGATTCGAAACGCCACGCGCTGATTGTGTACGACGATCTCTCCAAGCACGCCGCTTCCTACCGCGAAATTTCGTTGCTGTTACGCCGGCCGCCCGGGCGCGAGGCGTATCCGGGCGATGTGTTCTTTCTGCATAGCCGTTTGCTCGAGCGCGCGTCCAAGCTTTCCGATGAACTCGGCGGCGGCTCACTGACCGCCCTTCCATTCATCGAAACGCAGGCAGGCGACGTCTCGGCTTACATCCCAACGAACGTCATTTCCATTACCGACGGGCAGATCTATCTGGAGTCGGATTTATTCAACTCCAATGTGCGGCCGGCCATCAACGTCGGCATCTCGGTGAGCCGCGTGGGCGGCGCGGCGCAGACTAAGGCGATGAAGTCGGTAGCCGGAACGCTGCGGCTGGACATGGCGCAATATCGATCGCTGCAGGCCTTTGCCCAGTTCGGTTCCGATCTGGATAAGGCGTCGCAGGCGCAGTTGAATCGCGGTCAGCGCATGGTGGAAGTTCTCAAGCAGAAGCAATTTTCGCCGGTGCCGGTGGAGAAGCAGGTGGCGATCATTTTCGCGGGCGGGCAGGGTTTCCTGGACGACCTGAAAGTGGATGAGGTGAAGCCGTTCGAAGAGGGGCTTTACCAATACCTGGACGGTTCCAAGCCCGGTGTTCTGCAGATGATCCGTGAGAAGAAATCCCTCGACGACGCGGTCAAAGGGGATCTTACGGCGGCGCTTAAGGAATTCAAGGAACGCTTCGTGGCCGATCAGAAGGCGCGAAGCACCGAACCGGCGCATGCCTAGTCTTATTGACATCCGGCGGCGCATCCGCTCGGTCAAGAATACGCAGCAGATCACGCGGGCGCTGAAGATGGTGTCGGCGGCGAAACTGCGCCGCGCACAGGAACGCGTGGTGGCCGGGCGCCCCTATGCGCAATCCATTCGCGAGTTGCTGGAGAACGTGGCCGCGGCGGCGGCGAGCGATCCGGACCTGGGAAGCAGTCCCCTGCTCGCGCAACGCGAGGAGAAGCGAATCCAGCTCATTCTGATGACGAGCGACACGGGGCGGGCGGGCGCGTTCAACTCCAACCTGACGCGCGGGGCCGAGCGTTTCTTTGCGGAGAAGGGCGGCGAGCAGCAGGAGGTGCTCGCGGTTGGGAAGAAAGGCCGCGACTTCTACCGGCGCGCCCAACGCACGATCAGCGCGGAGTATATCGGCGTGCTGAACAAACCGGACTACAGCACTGCCGCGGAGATCGCCAAAGAAACTCTTCGCCGTTTTCGGGATGGCGACATCGACGCGGTCTACCTGATCTACAACGAGTTTAAGAGCGTGATGTCCCAGAAGGTTTTCACGACGCGCGTGCTGCCGGTGGAACTGCCCGAGCAGGAAGCCAAGCTGAACTACATCTTCGAACAGCCGCCTCTGGAACTGCTGGAACGCCTGCTTCCGCGCTACGTGGAAGTGATGATTTACCGCGGAATGCTGGAGACATCGGCGGCCGAGCATGCCGCGCGCATGACGGCGATGGAAGCGGCAACGAGCAATGCGGGCAAGGTGATCGACTCGCTCACCCTGAACATGAACCGCGCCCGGCAGGCCGCCATTACCAAAGAGATTATCGAAGTGGTGAGCGGCGCTTCGGCTCAGGATTAGCGGACCAAAAAGGATTGATATGGCGACAGCAGCAGCAGAAGTGATCGGGAAAGTAGTGCAGGTTTCAGGACCCGCCGTGGACTGCCAGTTCCCGGAAGGGCAGATTCCGGAGCTGCATTTCGCGATCCGGATTACGAGCGAAGGATTCGATGTTCCCGAGCCGATCGACATCATTTGTGAAACGCAGCAGCACCTGGGCGAAGGCCGTGTCCGCACGATTGCGCTGCAGGTGACCGAGGGCCTGGTGCGCGGAATGAAGGCTACCAGCCTGGGCGCGCCCGTAATGGTCCCGGTGGGGCGCGAAACGCTGGGCCGCATTCTGAATGTCATCGGGGAGCCAGTGGACAAGCTGGGCCCGGTCAACGCCAAGCAGCGGTATCCGATTCACCGGCAGGCGCCGTCGTTCGAAGACCAGTCCACACGCCTCGAAATGTTCGAGACGGGAATCAAGGTCATCGATCTGCTGGAGCCGTATCTGCGCGGCGGCAAGATCGGGCTGTTCGGGGGAGCAGGCGTCGGCAAGACGGTTATCATCCAGGAGCTGATCAACAACATCGCGCTGAAACATGGCGGTGTGTCGGTGTTTGCGGGCGTGGGCGAGCGGACTCGCGAAGGCAACGATCTTTGGCACGAAATGATCGAGGCCGGTACGGTGGTGGTCGGCGATTTCGAAAAGAGTAAGGTGGCGCTGGTCTATGGGCAGATGACGGAGCCGCCGGGAGCGCGTCTGCGCGTCGGCTTAACCGGCCTGACGGTGGCCGAGTACTTTCGCGATGAAGAAGGCCAGGACGTGCTTCTCTTCATCGATAACATTTTCCGCTTCACGCAGGCGGGGTCGGAAGTGTCGGCGCTGCTGGGACGCATGCCCAGCGCCGTCGGCTATCAGCCGAACCTGGCCAGCGAGATGGGAGAACTGCAGGAGCGCATCACCTCCACCAAGAAGGGCTCCATCACCTCCGTGCAGGCGATCTACGTGCCCGCCGACGATTACACCGACCCCGCGCCGGCAACCGCTTTCGCGCACCTGGACGCAACCACGCAGCTCTCGCGCGCCATTTCGGAGATGGGGATTTACCCGGCGGTGGATCCGCTCACTTCCACTTCGCGTATTCTGGACGCGCGCATCCTGGGCGACGATCATTACAACGTCGCGCAGGCGGTAAAGGGCGTTCTGCAGCGCTACAAGGACCTGCAGGATATCATCGCGATTCTGGGCATAGACGAACTGTCCGAAGACGATAAGCTCACCGTCGCGCGGGCCCGCAAAATCCAGCGCTTCCTGTCGCAACCCTTCCACGTCGCCGAGCAGTTCACGGGCATCCCCGGCAAGTACGTAAAGCTGGAGGATTCGGTGCGCAGCTTCAAGGAGATCGTGGACGGCAAACACGACGACATTCCCGAGCAGGCGTTCTACATGCAGGGGACGATTGAAGACGTAATCGCGAAGAACGAACAGATGAAGCAGGGCAAGTAGGATGGCGGACTTCGCTCTCAGCGTGGCAACGCCCGAGCGCATGCTGGTGGACGAGCCCGCCTCGGAAGCGACCATTCCGGCGCGCAACGGATACATCGGCGTGCTGCCCGGTCATGCGCCACTGCTTTCCGAGCTATCGAGCGGCGCGCTCACCTGGAGCAGTAATGGCCAGACGAAATCCATCGTCGTGATGGGCGGCTTCGTCGAAGTGTTGGGAGACCGTGTACGTGTGCTGGCGGATGCGGCCAAGCGCAAAGAAGAAATCGATGCGGCGGCGGCCAAGCAACGGCTGGACCAGGCGCAGCAGGCCGTATCCAAACCTCCCATCGACAATCCCACGCCCGAGGATTGGGATGCGCTGCTCGAAGAAGTGAAACGGGCGCAGGCCGAAGTGGATACCGCGGCCGCTAAGTAGCGAGATTCGCGGCCAGTCTCCGGTCCCAGATTTCGGCGGTACGCTGCACGGCAATTTCGATGGAAAGCTGATCGCGCGCGAACGCGGCCGCTTTGGCCCCGAAAGTCCGCCGCAGATCCGCATCGCCGCTCAAGCGCTCGAGCTTACTCGCCAGGTCGTCCACATTGCGGGATTCGAACAGAAGTCCGCGCTCATCGTTTCCGATCAGCTCCGGGGTGCCACCGACGCGCGATCCCACGGCACAGCAGCCGCAGGCCATCGCCTCCAGCAGCGAGTTCGAAAAGGCCTCGGAGTAGGAAGGCAGGACGAAGATGTCAATCGCGCGCATCCAGGCGGCAACATCGGCGGTGGCCGGAATAAATACGCTGGCGGCGGCGATGCCCAGAGAATCGGCGTTCTTCTTGAGTTGAGCCAATTCCACGCCGCTGCCGACGATCAGCAGCTTCAAGCCCGGATGTAGCGGAAGCACCTTCGAAAAAGCTTCCTGCAGCAGCGGCAACGCTTTTTCCGATCGCAGGGCGCACACGGTTCCGATTACCAGCGACGCGCCGGCAAGAGCCGCGGGCCGGGTGATCGGCGCGGGGTAGAAGATGCCGGTTTCGACCCCGTTGTAGCAAAGCTCGACGCGATCGGCGGGCACGTGCTCTTCCTCGATCATGTATTTGCGGATGGCTTCGCAGTTGACCAGCACGGCATCGGCGAAACGATCGGTCAGCCGCAGCAGCCGCTGCGTTTTGGTATCCAGAATCGACCGGTAACTCAGCTGGCTGGTGATCATCACCGGCACGCGCGCGACGCGGGCTACGGGAAGCGCGAAGATGCCGCTGGCATCGTAAGAGTGCACGACGCGGATGCTATTCCGTTTGAGGTATTCACGCAGGCGCACGGCGCACTGGAGAGCCGCGCGCGAGGTCAGCGATCGGATGGGGATTTCCAGTACGGGAACGCCGGCCGCGGTTAGCTCCTCAAAGCGCATGCCTTTCGCGGAATAGGTGGCAATGTGCGGCGTAAAGCGCGTGCGGTCCAGACGCATGGCGATTTTCGCGACGTCGCGCTCAATCCCGCCCTGATCGAGTTCGCGCGTGGTGAGGAGAACGCTGACGGGATTCATCGGATCACTCGAGCAGGATTGCCCACCGCGACCGCGGACTGCGGAATCTCTTTGACGACCACCGCACCCGCGCCGATGGTGGAACCGGCGCCCACGTCGGCCATGATGATGGCGGAGGCACCGATCCAACAGCGCGCGCCGATGGTGACCTGTCCATGGACGGCATCGCTCAATCGGCCTTCGGCATCCCGCGCGTGCTGGTGACGGCCACTGATGATCTCGACATGGGACGCGACCTGGGTCCATTCGCCGATGCGGCACGAACCCACCACGCAGTAACTGCCGATAGATACAAAAGGCTCAATGACGGTATCGGGAGTGACGAAGAAGGTTCCGAAGGAGATGTTGGTATCGAGCGAACAACGGCGCAGCGTCAGGTGGTAGAACGCGGCGCGGAGGAAGTTGCCGGGCGCGCCTGGAAACTGCGCGCAGGAATGGGCAAAGATGGTATAGACGCCCGGAAGCCGCCCGAAGCCGCACAACGCGCCGGCCGGGAATGCCAGGACCAGAGCGATGCCCTGGCAGAGTTTTTTGACCGCCAATCGGGGAGTCACCCGCGCGCCACCTCGCTGAAAATCTGGCGGAGTTCCCGGAAGTAGATGTCGGGAGTGTGGCGCTTCAGAGCCTCGCGGGCTTCCGCAGTCAGACGGGCTTGCAGCGGAGCGTCCTGCAGCAGGCGCGCAATTGCCGCCGCTAACGCCGCGGGGTCCTGGGCGGGCACCAGCAGTGCGCTCGCGTTGTCGGTGACGATCTCTGGAATGCCGCCCACGGCGGTCGCGACCACGGGTAGCCCGGCATCCATGGCCTCCAGCAAAACATTGGGCGACCCTTCGCTAAGAGATGGCAGCACGAAGAGGTGGGCGGCGGCATAATACGGGCGCACGTCGGACTGGTGTCCCGCGAAGAGAACCCGGTCCGCAACCTTCAGAGTGCGCGCGAGCGTGCGCAGGTTGGCCCGTTCCGGACCGTCGCCCACCAGCACAAGAAGCGGAAGCGCGGTCAGCAGCGGGCGCAGTTGAGCAAGCGCCTGGATCAGATCGGAGTGTCCTTTTTCCTGCGACAAGCGCCCCACGCTCAGCAGCACGGACGTGCCTTCGTTAGCGTTCAGCTCGTGCCGCACCTGGGCCAGTTGCTCAGCCGACACAGGGCTCGGCGTACGGACGGGATTATGTTGAACCCGGATGCGGTCCGGGCGGATCCCGCGCTTCTCCAGATCGTTGGCGAACTTGCGGCAGACGGTAATCACGCGCTCGGCGCCGCGGTGCGACCATCGGTCCAGTTCGTTATAGGTGCGCGTCTTCAGGTCGGTAGTGGTGTAGCCATGATGGGAAGCGATCCAGTGCGCGTTCCGATGAAGGCCCGCGAGGCGCACTAGAAAGTGCGACTTCACGGCATGCGTCCAGAGAATGTCCGGCTGGCTGCGAGCAAGAAGGCGGCGCATCTGCGGCACCACACCAGGGTCGAAAGCGCTTCGCTCGTCGATGATCTCGAGAGGGATGCCCTCATCCAGAATGGCGCGCGTGAAGCTGTTCCCGGTGGCGTTACGTAGGAAGGTGGCTACGGTGATCTCGATCTGACCTACGCCGCCGGAATCGCGCATCGTTTCCCGTGCAAGCTCGACGATCACTTTGGCGGGTCCCGTCATCGAATGAGCTTCCAAAAAAGCAAGCACGCGAATCGGAGGAGTGTTCACGAGAGCGTTAAAGGATATGCTTCAGTTTAGCGGAAGCAGGCGTGCGCGACACTGGAGAGCGAATCTCTTCGATGCGGACCAGTGAAGCGGGGCTTATCGTTCTAACTCTCCTTTCGCGCATTCTCCTCTTGTCGCAGCCGTACTATGTGGACGGCCCCAACCATGTGAAAGCCGTGCAGGATGGGTCGTTATTCATCCAACCGCCGGGTTACTTTCTCTTCGCGTTTAGTGCGCGGATGCTTACCCTGGTCTCGTCTTTATCGGCAGCGGCCGCGATTTCAGGACTGAACGTCGCTTTCTCGGTTGCGGGCGTGTGGGTGTTTCGAAGAGTCACGGCGGAACTTTTCCCCGGCACTATGGGATTGCTGCTGGCCTGTTGCTATGCGGTGTCCAACGTCGTCTGGTTCGCGGCGGAGATTCACTCCACCTACGCGTCAATGACGTTCTTCGGGCCGCTGCTTTTTTTCATATTGATCGTGCGCGAACGGATTGCGTGGGGTTGGGTAATCTGGGCCGTGTTGACGGGGTTCCGTCCTTCCGACGGAATCTTCCTGCTGCCGGTGATGATTTTCGCTTCCGCGCGAAGGCCCTGGCGAGAGAGTTTCAGGGGCGTGTTGCTGGCGGCGCCTGTGTGCGCTCTCTGGTATGTCCCCACAATGCTGCATTTCGGCGGCAGCATGTTTGCGCCCCTGGCTGCGGCGAACCGGCAACTGGGGCAGCTGCCTTCCGGAATCGTCGTGCACGGATTCACCGCGAAGGGGTTGAACAATATCGTCCACTTCCTGTTCGGGACGGTGAATGCGTGGAATCTGCTGCTGCCGTTTGTGATTGCGGGATTGTGGGCGACGGATCGGGTGAAGTGGTATTGCGTAGCCTGGATAGCGCCCGCGTGTTTATTTCTGGCGCTGTATTTCGTTTCCGACAGCATGTATCTCGCGGTCCTGGTGGCGCCAGGGGTCGTTCTTGCGGGGCTTGGGCTGCGACAGTTCGTACACGGTCGCGCAACGCCGGCCGTGGCTCTGGCTTCCGTGGTTCTGGCCGTGATTCATATGGTGGCGCTACGGCCCGTTCCCGCGCGCAATGTGGCTACCGCCGTGATCGATTCCTACAGCCTGGAGTACACGGGCTGGGCTCTGAAACATAGGTATGCCAGGAGGCTGGCGAGCGTTGTGGGCGAATTGCAGAAACGCTGAGGATTCTATTTGCAACTCCCCCGACGGCGCCGAATCCAAGTCCCTATGCCATCCACGCAGGAAGTAGACCAGATTAAACACGGGCCGAAGGAATCGGGAGTTGCCGAACTGATTCTGGAACGTTGGAGTCCCCGCGCGTTTGCCGATCGGGAAGTCGGCGATGCGGAGTTGAAGAAGCTGTTTGAAGCCGCGCGATGGGCCGCCTCGTCCTACAACGAGCAGCCCTGGCGCTTTTTTCTGGGGCGGAAGGGCGATCGAACGTATGCCGGAATCTTCGATACGCTGATTGTGTTCAATCAGGCGTGGGCGAAAGCGGCGCCGGTGTTGATTCTGTCAATTGGCAAGAAAACCTTTACGCAGAGCGGGAAGCCGAATCACTACGCGTTACACGATACGGGAGCTGCGACGGCCAACTTAGCTCTGGAAGCAACCGCGTTGGGCCTGCATACGCACTCCATGGCGGGCTTCGATTTCGAGAAGGCGCGCACCACCTTCAACATCCCGGACGATTACGATTTGGGGGCGGTGACCGCGGTTGGATACCAGGGAGATCCGTCTTCCCTGGCCGATCAGCAGCGTCAGATGGAAGAGTCGCCCCGCTTGCGCAAGCCTTTGGGAGAGTTCGTGTTCCAGGCTTGGGGAGAGCCCGCCGGTTTCTAAAATCGGCTATATACTAGCAGTACTCGAATGAACCGGAGAACCTTTGTCACCGGGCTAGCCGCCCCGCTCATCCTCAAGGCGGATAACAAATCGGGTTCCGGTAAGCCGGTGCTCGGAAGCGGAGCGCACACGTATGAGGTGACGCATGACTGGGGCGAACTCCCGGCGAGCATCAAGTACGGCAACACGCACGGCGTTTGTGAAGACTCGCAGGGACGCATCTACATCCACCACACGGTGAATGCAGCCAGTGAGTCTCACGATTCCATGGTGGTGTTCGATGCCAACGGGCAAGTTCATCAAGTCATGGGGCAGCGGATTCCGGGGCGGAGCGCACGGGCTGCACATCCGCAAGGAAGGGAGCGAAGAGTTCCTTTATTTGTGCGACACGCAGCGGGGCATCGTAGTGAAATCCACGCTGAATGGCGAGGTGGTGTTCCTGCTGGGGTACCCGTCCGAGGCCGCGCCTTATCGGGGAACGGGCATCAAGTACAGCCCCACGAACCTGGCCATCGCTCCGAACGGCGACCTCTATGTGGGGGATGGGTATGGTTCGAGTTACATCAACCAGTACAACGCCAAAGGGGAATACCTTCGGACCTTTGGCGGCAAGGGGAAACAAGCGGGGCAATTGGACTGCCCACACGGATTGGTTGTGGATACCCGCGGCGCTGAGCCGGTCCTGATGGTCGCCGATCGGGGAAACCATCGGATCCAACGGTTCACGTTAGAGGGGGATCCAATCGACATGGTGAGCGGGACGAACCTGCCCTGCTACTTCAGCTTCTACAAGAATGGGGATACGGTGGTTCCCGATTTAGGGGCTCGGGTAACGCTGCTCGATAAGCAAAACCAGGTGATCGAGCACTTGGGGGACGATTCACAGACGAAGTGGGGTGAGACCAGAAAGCTCACCCGAGACCGGTTCACACCGGGGAAGTTCGTGTGCCCCCATGGAGCGTGCTTCGATCACGCGGGAAACATTTTTGTGGTCGAGTGGGTAGAAGTCGGCCGCGTGTCGAAGCTCCGCCGGGTTTGAAGGCTAGCGATTGAACAAGCGCTTACGGTTGAAACCTACGGCCGCCAGTCCCATGGAGAGCAGGACCAGGGTAGAGGGTTCCGGCGTATCTCCGCCACGGTTCACGGAGGAGCCGATCAGATTCCAATTGATCGATTCGTTGCCGTCCGTGGAACCGTTGATGAAGTCGTAGCCGAAAGTGTTTAACACCTGGCCCGAATCGTTCAGGGTTACCTGGGTTCCGTTCTCCATGAAAGAGACAACGGGCGCGTTAGCGGCGCACAAGGCGGCCTGCGCGGGACTGGACGGGTTGGTGCAGCCGCCCAGTGGATATTGCGGAGTAATGTTCACCGCGCCGCTGCCAAGGACGCCATTGTCGCTCGAATCGAAGTTGTAGGAGCCGGTCTGCGTGAAAATTCCGACCTGTCCCGGCGCGATCGTCAGCGAAGACCAGATATTGAAAAGGATCGGGCCGGCAGACGGATTCAAGGTTACTTCAAAGTTGCTGATGGTGATGGAGCTCGTCCCAGTGTTGTCGATCCGGACAGCACCGGAATCGAAAGACTGGTTTGCCGAACTCTGCGAGACGACGTTCGAATCGCCAAGCCACGGCGTGGGGAAGAAGCCGCTGGGACGCAGGTTATCGGCGTAGCCAACGTACACGTTGAGGGAATCCGCCATGGCGGGCATGGCGCTCACGGCCAAGCTTAAGGCGAAGAAGATACGGGGAATTTTCAGGTTTTTCATGTAGAGTCCTCCGACCCTCGAAAAATCATAATACAGAATCTTCTCTCCGTAGCCCAAAAGCGATACATTTCTGGATTACAAGTAGGTGAATTGTACTAGGTATGGTGACTTAGCGCCTTTTATGGTATGTTTTTACACAAATCATGAAATGGGCTCCATTGCTTCTGCTTGTATGTATGACAACGGCCCAGTCGGCCACGCTGACCGTGATCGTAAGAGACCCGAGTGGAGCGGTGGTCCCAGAAGCTGCGGTGCATGTGAACGGGCCGGCCGCCTTTACGGTAGCGGCTCCTTCACGAGCCGATGGGTCCGCACTATTTTCCGGTCTTGCCGGAGGAGCGTACACCGTTTCCGTGCATCACGCCGGCTTTGTGGACGCACAGAAGTCCACGGAGATCCAGGGCTCGGAGGATGCGCATCTAAGCGTGAGCCTGACAATCGCTCCCCAGGAAACCGAGTTGGACGTCGAGGAGAAAACGGTCGCGTTAGCCAATGCGGACCCCAATTACCGGGCTCTACGGGACGCGCAGATCGCGGAATCCTTCGTCGTCGAGAATCTGGAGTTGAAACGGGATGCGGGGACGCTGGTTTTTCGCAGCGGCACCATCAGCTTCACGGGTCCGGTGATGGGCCGGGTGACGGCAGCGGTCTTCTCGGGGCATGGGGAATTCCGGCTGACGCCAGCAATCCAGTTCGAGGTCGACCATATGACGTTGATCACCGGGCGCGGCGACATCGCCGAGGAGTTTGACAGTGCGGTGCTGCTGTTCACTGATCGCACCGGCGACGAGCTGAAGCAGTCGCTTAAAACCCCCGCGGACGGTGCGCGCAACGCGACGGTGCTGCGCGATTTACGGCGGCGCCTGCGCCATCGCGCGGAGACGCCTCGCTCCGCGGCCGAGTACCTGATGCAGGGCGACGACGCGATCAATGTTGACGCGGACATTCTGGCGGACCTTTACAACCCCAAGGCCGAAGGGTTCTTCAGCGCATATATCCAAGGCCGGAAGCGATCCGACCTGCGCTATTTCGTTAAGCCGCGCGGCGCTATTCCGGAGGTGTTGAGTACGGAAGAAGTAGGCCTGGTGAACGTGGATACGAATCAGAATCAGGACGGAATTCTATACCTGACGCACCGGCTCTCCGAATGGAAAGACGGGACCGCGCTACGGGATGAGGACCGCCGGATTACGGCCGCGCGGCGCTATAAGATCGAGACCGTCATCGGCAAGAACGAACACCTGGCGGCGGTCGCGTCCATTCAATTCGAACCGCTGCGGGACGGCGATCGCGTGTTCCGGTTTTCCCTTTTACCCAACTTGCGCGTATCGCGCGTGGCCGCCGGGGGCAAGGACATCGGGTTTATCCAGGAGGGACGGCGGCTCGACAGTTCCTTCTACGTCGTGCTTCCGGCTCCGGCGGTGAAAGGCCGGATGGAGCAGGTGCAGATCGAGTACGAAGGCGATAAGGTGATTCGCAACGCGGGCGGCGGCAGCTTCGCGGTGGGCGCCCGCACAGACTGGTATCCGAGCCTGAACAGCTTTCACGATCGCGCGGTTTACGATCTAACGTTCCGCGTTCCGCGCAGGTATACGCTGGTCAGCGTCGGCAGGCAGACGGAGAACTCCCGCGAGGACGACATGGAAGTGACCCGCTGGATTTCCGATGTCCCACTGGCCGTCGCCGGATTCAATTACGGTGAGTTCAAGAAGAAAGAGGCCGTGGACGGCGGTTACGGGGTGGAGGTATACGCGACCACCGAACTTCCGGATTACCTGCGGCGGTTCGGCCAGGCCTCGGCCATGACGCCCTCGAGCCTGGCGTCCTCCACGGTGGTCGACACGGAAAATTCAATCCGCTGCTTCCGGCACTGGTTCGGGGATGTGCCGTATGGCCGGATTGCGATCACACAGCAGCCGCAATTCAACTTCGGACAGTCCTGGCCTTCGCTGGTGTATCTTCCGCTGTTCGCGTTTCTGGATGCGACGCAGCGTTACATGATGATGGGCTCCAACACATTTCGGTTTACCGAGTTCATCGATGAGGTAACTCCGCACGAGATCGCGCACCAATGGTGGGGGCACCTGGTGGGCTGGAACTCGTATCACGACCAATGGCTGTCAGAAGGGTTCGCGGATTTTTCTGCCGGCCTGTTTTTGGAGGCGACGGAGAAGGATCGTGGCAAGTATTTGAAATATTGGGAGCGCCATCGCAAGCGGATTCTCGAAAAGACTAATTTCGGATACGCGCCCAATGACGCGGGGCCGATCTGGATGGGCACTCGCCTGGACACCTTCAAGACACAGGGCGCGTACAGTTCGCTGGTTTATCCGAAAGGCGCGTACGTGCTGCACATGCTGCGCTATCTGATGCAGGATCCGAAGACCGGGGATGCCGACTTCGTTTCGATGATGCACGACTTTACCGGGAAGTACGCCGGAAAGAATGCCAGCTCGGCCGATTTCCAGGCAGTGGTGGAGCAGCACATGAAGCCGCAGATGGACCTCGATGGAGACCATCGCATGAACTGGTTTTTCGGCCAGTGGGTATACGGGACCCAGGTCCCCGCTTTCCACCTGACGTATCATCTGGCGTCGGAACCGGATGGAAAAGTCTTGTTCACGGGCAAGGTGACGCAAAGTCAGGTAAGCAATGGGTTCCGCGTGAGGGTGCCGATTTACCTGGACTTCGGAATGGCGGGCGGTCCGGTGAAGCTGGCAAACGTGGGCGTCAGCGGCAATGCTACCAGCGGCGAGATCAAGGTGCGGCTTCCGCAAAAGCCTAAGAAAGTGATGCTCAACTACAATTTCGACGTGCTGGCGCGCGAAGCTTCGGTGGAAGAGCTATAGCCGCGGGAAAGCTAGCGAAAATCTTGCTGTAGTTGCTGCAATGCGTCCGCGCCGGGACAGAGCTTCTCGTACGGGACATTCGAGAGGGCCGTCGCGGGAGTCTTATTCAATTCATGCACGTCCGGCGTTTTCTCGTCGAGGTAGAGCAGTCCGGTGAGGATGCGGCCGGTGCCGGCCTGCGAGCGCAGATAATCCGTGACCGCCGCTTTATTCGAAGGATCGTAATCCGGGGGCACGGCGGAGAACCGGACGATGCTGCCGTCGTGGAGCGCGACGCTGGTTTCGCCGGTCGCGCTGATCTCCGCGAGGACCTCGGAGGCGGGCGGAACGAAATCCGTCTCCGTCGCGTGGATCGAGTTCCGGCGCATGTGGAGATAGCTCTTGGTGGAGCCCTCGTGATCGTTGAAGGTGACGCAGGGGGAGATGACGTCGACCAGCGCGAAGCCGCGGTGCGCGACTGCGGCTTTCAGGATGGGGACGAGCTGTTCTTTATCGCCGGAGAAGCTGCGGGCCACGAAAGTGGCGCCCAAGCTGAGCCCCAGCAGCACGGGATCGATGGGCGCATGCGATTCGCTTCGCCCTTCTTGCTCTTCGAACCGACATCGGCCGAGGCGGAGAACTGGCCCTTGGTCAACCCGTACACGCCGTTGTTCTCGATCACGTAGACCATATTCACATTGCGGCGGATGGCGTGGCACAGGTGGCCGAGGCCGATCGAAAGCGAATCGCCGTCGCCGGAGATGCCGATGTAAGTGAGTTCGCGGTTGGCGGCGTTGGCTCCGGTGGCGATCGCGGGCATGCGTCCGTGCGCGGAGTTGAAGCCGTGCGCGCCGCTGACGAAATAGGTCGGCGTTTTCGACGAACAGCCGATGCCGCTCAGCTTGGCGAGCATGTGCGGCTCGATGGAGAGTTCCCAGAGCGCGCGCACGATGGCGGCGGTGATGGAATCATGTCCGCAGCCGGCGCACAGCGTGGACATGGAGCCTTCGTAGTCGCGAAGCGTGAGCCCGAGCGCGTTGCGCTGCAGGCTGGGATGGACCACGGACGGTTTGACAATCGAGGGCATAGTTTAAACCTCGACCGGAGTTTCCATTCCGGAGATATCGCCTTCGGGTAAGGTGTCGTGAGCGAGCGGCGGTACCGCTTCGGCCAAATGGGCGACGTGGCCGAAGATCCCCTCCACCACGTGGCGCGCACTCAGCGGGAAGCCGCCATAGACCAGCAACGACCGGAGTTTGTCTTTGGGACGGTGGTTTCGAGGATCAGCAGGGATCTGAGCTGCGCATCGCGATTCTGTTCCACGACAAAACAGAAGTCGTGGCCATTGAGGAAATCTTCCACTTCGCGGTCGAAGGGAAAGCCGCGGATGCGCATGAAGTCGGCGACGATGCCGCGGGCCGCAGAAGAGTCGAGCGCCTTCGCGAACAGCGCCATCGCAGCCGCCGATGGTGATGATACCGACGTGCGCACCAGCGCGGCGCTCGATCACCGGCGGGGGCACGAGCTGCGCCGCCGCTTTATGCTTTTCCAGCAGGCGGTCCATCACTTCCTGATATTCGTCGGGCATTTCGGTATAGCCGCCGAACTTATTGTGTCCGGAGCCGCGCGTGAAGAAGGCGCCCTTGGGATGCACGCCGGGCAGCGTGCGCGGCGCGACATCGGTTCCGTTCTCCGGCATGTAGCGGCGGAACTTCGGGCAGCTCTTCGATCTCCTCTTTACTCAGCACGCGGCCGCGATCGGGCGATACGAGTCGTCCCAGGTGAGCCGCGGGATGACCCAATCGTTCATGCCGATATCGAGATCGGACATCAGGAAGACGGGGGTCTGGAAGTGTTCCGCGAGATCGAAAGCTTTCACGGCGAACTCGAAGCACTCCGCCGGATTCGAGGGAAACAGCAGGATGTGTTTGGTGTCGCCGTGCGAGGCGTAGGCGCATTCGAGCAGGTCGCCTTGCTGCGTGCGCGTGGGCATGCCGGTGGAGGGGCCGACGCGCTGCACGTCGATGACCACGGCCGGGATCTCGGCGTAGTAAGCGAGGCCCAGCAGTTCATTCATCAGCGAGATGCCGGGGCCGGCGGTGGAGGTGAAGGCCCGCGCGCCGTTCCAGGACGCGCCGATCACCATGCCGATGGCGGCCAGTTCATCTTCGGCCTGCAGGATGACGAAAGTTGTTGTCGCCGGTTTCGGTGTCTTTGCGGTACTTGCTCGCAGAACCCTTGAACGCATCCATCACGGAGGTGGAGGGCGTGATCGGATACCACGCGGCGACGGTCGCGCCGGCGTAGACGCAGCCGAGCGCGTCGGCGGTGTTGCCGTCGATCAGGATCTTGTCGGCGTTGGCGTCCATCGTCTCCAGATGGAACGGCAGCGGGCACTGGAAATGTTCTCTGGCGTAATCGCAGCCCAGGCGGAGCGCCTTCTGGTTGGATCGCGCATGAGCCTTTCTTGCGCCGATACTTCTCTGTCGAGAAGCTGCTCGACCACGCTGCATATCGATGTCGAGCAGCGCGATCAGCGCGCCGGCGTAGGCGATGTTCTTCATCAGGATGCGCTCGCGCGGTTCGCGTGAAGTGCTCGTTGCACATCTGCGCGAGCGGCACGCCGATGTAAGTGACGTCGTCGCGGATGAGCGCTGGCATCCAGCGGCCAGGTGGAGTCGTAGAGCAGGTAGCCGCCGGCGCGCACTTCGTGACGTCGCGCGCATAGGTCTGCGCGTTCATCGCGACCATCAGGTCGTAATCGAGCGCGCGCGCCGTATAGCCGTCTTTGTTGACGCGGATCTCGTACCAGGTGGGCAGGCCCTGGATATTCGAGGGGAAAAGATTCTTGCCGGAGACGGGAACGCCCATGCGGAAGATGGCCTGCATGAGCAGGCCGTTGGCGCTGGCCGAGCCGGTTCCGTTGACATTCGCCAGCTTGATGGCGAAATCGTTTACGCGGCGTAGCTGACGATGCTGTTGCCATGATGCGTTGGGAGTGTCCTGACCTGCGTAGGAGATCAGGAGTTCGAATTTCTGCATGTCCCACGCCGCCGTGGGGCAGCGCTCCGCGCACAGGCCGCAGTGGACGCAGAGATCTTCGTCCTTCAGCATGAGCCGGCCGGTCTGGGGCAGCGGTTCGGAGGCATAGAGCGCCTGGTCGGGATTGACTGCCGGCGCGGAGAGGCTGCTCGCGGAGATCGTCCTCCGGCGCATCGCGGGCGATGGTGAGGCAGAGCAGCGGGCAGATATCGATGCAGGCGTCGCACTCGATGCACTTGGCCGCGGTGAAGACGGTCTCGACATCGCAGTTCAGGCAGCGCTGCACTTCGCGCGCGGTCTGTTCGGCGGTGAAGCCGAGCTCCACTTCGATGTTGAGTTCCTCGAAGCGCTGCACCAGATCGACATGCTGCATCTTCTGGCGCGAGGCCGGATTGTAGTCGTTGTGATAGCTCCACTCGCTGATCCCCATCTTCTGGCTGATGAGGTTCATGCCGTGCGCGGGGCGCTCGCTGACCGGAACGCCCTGGCAGTGGTTGTGGATGGAGATGGCGGCCTGGTGGCCGTGCTCGACGGCCCAGATGATGTTCTTCGGTCCCCACGCCGCATCGCCGCCGAAGAAGACGCCGGGGCGGGTGGACTGCAAGGTCATCTCGTCGACCCGGCATGTCCCATTTGTCGAACTCGATGCCGAGATCGCGCTCGATCCAGGGGAACGCGTTTTCCTGGCCGATGGCGAGAATCACGTCGTCGCAGGGAAGGATGACCGTATCGATGACTCTTCGAGTTCTTGGCCTCGGCGTCCCATTCCAGCCGCTCGAATTCCATGCCGGTGAGCATGCCGTTCTCGATCACGAAGCGCTTCGGCGCGTGATTGATGACGATCTCGACGCCTTCTTCCTCGGCGTCTTCCAGCTCCCAGGGCGAGGCTTTGAAGAAGCCGCGCGGGCGGCGCGCCATCACTTTGATGTCTTTGCCGCCCAGCCGGCGCGAGGACCGGCAGCAATCCATGGCGGTGTTGCCGACGCCGATGATCAGAACGCGTTCGCCGATGGAGTCGATGTGGCCGAAGGCGACGGAATCCAGCCAGTCGATGCCGATGTGGATGCGATCGGTTTCGTGGCGGCCGGGCAGTTCGAGATCCTTGCCGCGCGGCGCGCCGCTGCCGACGAAGACGGCGTCGAAGCCCTGGCGAGCAAGCGCCTTCATGCTGTCGACGGGCGAGTTGTAGCGGATCTCGACGCCCATGTTGAGAATGGCGTCGGTCTCGTCGGTCAGCACGCTGCTCGGGCAGGCGGAAGGACGGGATGTTGGTGCGCATCAGGCCGCCGGGCTTGTCGTACTTTTCGAAGATGGTGACTTCGTAGCCGAGCGGCATCAGGTCATTGGCGACGGTGAGCGAGGCCGGACCGGCGCCGATGCAGGCGACGCGCTTGCCGTTCTTTGTCGCGGGGATGGGCGGCAGGAGGTCGCGTGATGTCGCCGCGCAGGTCGGCGGCCACGCGCTTCAGGCGGCAGATGGCGACCGGCTTGCCATCGAGGCGCCCGCGGCGGCAGGCGGGCTCGCAGGGGCGGTCGCAGGTGCGGCCCAGAATGCCCGGGAACACGTTCGACTCGCGATTGAGCATGTAGGCGTCGGTGTAGCGGCCCTGCGCGATCAGCCGAATGTATTCGGGAACGTTGGTGTGGGCGGGACAGGCCCACTGGCAATCGACGACTTTGTGGAAGTAGTTGGGATTCTGAACGTCGGTAGGTGTCAAAGCGAGATCTTGGGACTGCGCACTATTCTATCTGGGTCATTCCTACCAGTGCAAGCGCCAGGAAGGCGGCGAATTCCAACCGCTGTAATTAAGAAGTAACTTCCGAGGAATAGCGTGGAAGCGTCGAGCTCTGCCGCAGTGGCGGGCGAAGGCTAAATCCTCTCCATGAACGAAAGGTATTAATGAAAAAATCGACGCTTACTCTCGGGCTATTCTCGGCGGCGCTGGCAACTTCGCTGTTCGCGGCCGAAGGCCCGGTTCCCGCAGGTGTTCCTCACCTCGACCATGTGTTTGTAATCATGATGGAAAACCACAGCTACAGCCAGATACTGAACAATCCCAACGCGGTCTTCATCAACCAGCTTGCAAATTCCGGCAATCTGGCGACGAACTATTTCGCCATCGCGCACCCCAGCCTGACCAATTACCTGGAGGTCGTGGGCGGATCGAACTTCGGCGTGCTTGACGACAACCCGCCGGACTGGCACAACATGAGCTGCCTGCCGAACCTGGCGACCGGGGTTCCGTCCACCGAAAGTGTGTCTACTCCCATCTGCCCCATCGGCGGGACCGGGACCGACGCCGCCACACTGGCCATCGACTATACCAATGAGATACAGGGTCCTCCGGGAGTGATCAACATCGACGGCACGCATTCCGTCCCGGCCAACACCGATACATATCGGAAAAACGATCGCCGATCAGTTGGTGAGCGCCGGACTTTCCTGGAAAGCTATCGGAGAGCCGCCGCTGACGGGCGTTGACAACGTCAATTATCAGCAACGGGTATTTCAGCAACCTGACGGATTTCACCAAGATTAACCCGCAGTTGAATCCCCCGCTCACCAACAGCGAGATCGTGAATCTTTATGCGGTTAAGCACAATCCTTTCGCATACTTCCGGAATGTCCAGGAGAGCTTGGATCCGCGGCTGAGCCTGTCGCAACATCGTGGGTTGGGGCGACCCGAACGGGCTATACGCCAATCTGGCCGATGGGAAGGTTCCGACTTTCTCGTTCATCGCGCCGAACCAGTGCAATGACATGCACGGGCAGGGCAATGCGGGACCGTTCTGCAACTATGACCCGGTCTCGAACGGCACGCAGGCGGGTCTGAATCCGGCGCTGGTCATTCAAGGGGATCAGACGGTGCAACGCGTCGTGAACGCAATCAAGAGCTCGCCCGTCTGGAGCATGGGCCACACTGCGATCGTGCTGCTCTGGGACGAAAACGACTACAGCCCGGCGCCGATCACCAACCAGGTGTTTATGGTGGTCGACACCAACTACGGCACACACGGGAAGCCGAGCGGCCGGGCCTACACGCACTTCTCGCTGCTGAAGTCGATGGAGGCCGGTTTCGGCCTTCCCTGCCTGAACGATGCTTGCGCCCCCGGCGTAAACGTCATGACGGATCTTTTTTCGAAATAGCTTTCTTAGAACTGTATTGCTGCTTGAGGGGACAGGGCTCGGCTCTGTCCCCATTTTTGATTCAGAGCGCTTCCAGAGACCTCTTCGTTGACCCTGATACTCTAAAACTTCAGTCCATGTTCCGCTTTGAAACCGCCGGCGAGTCGCATGGCGAGTGCCTGGTAGCTACGCTTGCAGGGCTTCCGGCCGGTATCCCGATTTCTCTCCCCAGCATCAATCGCGAGTTGTGGCGGCGGCAGCAGGGGTTTGGGCGCGGAGGCCGGATGAAGATTGAGACGGACCGTGCGGAGATTGTAGCGGGCGTGCGCCACGGGCAAACGATCGGGTCTCCGGTGGGCATCATCATTCGCAACGCAGACTGGAAAAACTGGACGGAAACGATGTCGGTGGAACCGGTGGCCGATAGCGTGGCGAAATCGAAGCCGGTGAACCGTCCGCGCCCGGGCCATGCGGATCTGGCCGGGGCCATCAAATACAACCTGCCGGACGCCAGGTACATTCTGGAACGCGCGAGCGCCCGGGAAACGACGGCGCGTGTCGCCGTGGGCGCTTTTGCGAAAGCTTTTCTCAAGCCGTTCGGCATTGAGGTGTTGAGCCACGTGATTGCGGTGGGGAGCTACCGGTCGCAACGCCACGCCAGCTGGGACGAAATCGTCGAACTCAGCCGCAGGGACGAAGTGGTTATGGGGTGCGTGGACGCCGAGGACGAAGCGCACATGAAGGCCGTGGTGGATGAGGCTTACCGGACGGGAGATACGGCGGGCGGCATCTTCGAAGTGGTGGCGCATGGAGTTCCGGCGGGCCTCGGATCGCACATCACGTGGGATTCGCGCCTGGACGGAAAACTGGCGCAGGCGATCGTTTCCATGCAGGCTGTGAAGGGCGTAGAGATCGGCTCGGCCGAGGACAGCGCACAGAGCTTCGGCTCCAAGGTGCAGGACACGATTCATTACGACAAGCAGGAGCGCCGATTTTTCCGCGGGGACAACCGCGCGGGGGGTATCGAGGGCGGTATGTCGAACGGCGAGGAGATTCGGGTGCGCGGCTTTCTGAAGCCGATCTCCACGCTACGGCGGCCGCTGGAATCGGTCGATCTGCCGACGCGGGATCCCGCACTGGCGGCCTACGAACGTTCGGACGTTTGCGTGGTGCCCGCGGCCGGGGTTATCGGCGAAGCGATGGTGGCGATCGTGCTGGCGGTCTCTGTTTCTAGAGAAGTTCGGCGGCGATTCGCTCGCCGAAACACAGCGTAACTTCGCCGGTTACCTGGAGCAGGTGCGGACCTTCTGATGGTTTATAAAATCGTCAAGTTTCCGCGACCCGATTCTGGAACAGAAATGCACGCCGGTGACCGCGTTCGGCACGCCCGAACTGGAACTTCTGGTCGAGAACATGTTCGAGACGATGTATGCCTCGAAGGGGGTGGGGCTGGCGGCACCCCAGATCGGCGTCAGCCAGCAGGTGACCGTGATCGACGTGAGCGGAGGCGAAGGGGATCCGCAGCGGATCACGCTGATCAATCCCGAGATCGTCACGAAAGAAGGAAAGCAGACCGGGGAGGAAGGTTGCCTGAGCATTCCCGGGTTCCGTTATGACGTGACGCGCGCGCTGAAGGCGGTGGTCCGCGCGCGGAACGTGCAGGGCGAGGTGATTGAAGTGACGGGAGAGGAACTGCTGGCCCGCGCGCTGCAACATGAGATCGACCACCTGCACGGAATCCTGTTCCTCAGCCACATCAGCCCGCTCAAGCGAGACCTGGTGAAGCGCAAAATCAGGAAGCTGATCAAAGACGGCGAGTGGGATTAGGGCTTGGCTTTTATTGCTTCGATATCCAACGTGATAGTCACATCATCCCCGACGACGACCCCGCCTGATTCCATCGCCGCGTTCCAGACCAATCCCCAGTCTTTGCGACTGATGTGGGTGGTCGCGGAAGCGCCAAAGCGCAGGTTTCCATAGGGATCTTTAATCTCCGGGGTGGGGCCGTCAACGGTCAGAGTGACCGCCTTCGTGACTCCGCGGATCGTCAGATTTCCTTTAATAAACAGCTTGTCTCCGCTACGCTCCAGGCGCGAGCTCTTGAATGTCATCGCCGGAAATTTCTCGACGTCCAGGAAGTCCGGACTTTTCAAGTGTGCGTCGCGTTTCGGTTCGCGGGTGTCTACGGTAGAGGTGTCAATGACTGCGTTCACCTTACTCGCGGCCAAATTGGCGGAATCATAAACGACGTCGCCGGAGACCTTAGAAAACTGTCCTTTGACGTTCGACACCATCATGTGGCGAACCGAGAACTCGGCGGAAGAGTGAGCAGGATCAATCGTATAGTTCGCCGCGGACAATATGGAGGAAGCAGACAAAAGGAGCGGCACCCAGGAGATTTTCGTCATAGTTGTTTTTTGGCCTCAGGCTTACGGTCCGGAAGGGCTCGTCTCAGTCTACACGTGAACTAAGATGAATCTTTGCGCCTGATTTATCTCGGCACGCCTGCGTTTGCGGTGCCCACTCTGGAAGCGATCGTGCGCGCGGGACATGAAGTGTTGAGCGTGGTCACGCAGCCGGATCGGCCCAAAGGCCGCGAGCACGGGGTTGCGATGTCAGCGGTGAAAAGCTGGGCGCTGGCGCATGACTTGCCCGTATTTCAGCCCGAGCGCATACGCCGGCCAGAGGCGTTGGCGCACCTGCGCTCGCTCGCTCCCGAAATCATGGTGATCGTGGGCTATGGGCAGATATTGCCACAAGCAGTGATCGACATCGCCCCGCGCGGGATTGTGAACGTGCATGCGTCGCTCTTGCCGCGGCTGCGGGGCGCGGCTCCCATTCAGTGGTCGATCGTGCGGGGGGAAGCGGAAACGGGCGTGACCACGATGCAGATCGACGCGGGCCTGGATACCGGGGACATTCTTCTGCAGGCGGCAACGCCGATCGGCCCCGATGAGGACGCGGTTGCGCTCGGCGAGCGGCTGTCTCGAATGGGCGCGGGTCTCCTGATCGAAACGTTGGATGGCTTGCAGCAGGAGCGCATCCGGGCGCGGAAGCAGGATGCGGCGCTGGCAACCCACGCGCCCATTCTGACGAAAGAAGACGGGCAGATCGACTGGAGCGCGTCGGCGGAACGGGTGCATGGCCTGATTCGCGGTATGCAGCCGTGGCCAGGCGCGCATACGCGATTCCGCCAGCGGCTGCTGCATGTGTGGCGGTCGAAGCTGACCGGCAACGAGGGACCCGGGACGCCCGGGGAACTGAGCCTGACGCGCGGGGGTGTTTTCGCGTGCGCGGGCGATGGGCGCCTGCTCGAACTCCTCGAGGTGCAGATGGAGGGCCGGAAAAAACTGAGTGGGCTCGAGTTCGCGCGCGGTCAGCGGGTGAGCGAGCATGAGAAATTGGGAGACTGATGGACCTTCCGCTGGGCTACCATTTCGCATCCGGATATGCCGGGATCCGGGCCACGGAACAGGACGATCTGGCTCTGATCGTTTCCGGAACGCCTGCCTCGGCAGCGGCGGTGTTTACCCAAAATCAGGTACAAGCTGCGCCGGTGCGTCTGGCCCGCAAGCATCTGAAGTCTTCCGGGGGTAAAGCGGGGGCGATCCTGGTGAATGCCGGGAACGCCAATTGCGCGACGCGCACCGGCGACCGGGTGGCACTCGCTTGTTGCAAGGCTGCCGCGAAACTGCTGCGATTTCCCGTGGACCACATTCTCCCGGCATCGACCGGGGTCATCGGAGTGGAACTGGAACAACGCCTGATCATCGATAAACTTCCGGAGCTGCACGGGAGTTTGGGGAAATCGGGATTCGCGCAAGTGGCGCGCGCGATTATGACGACCGATCTGACGCCCAAGGAATCGCATGCGGAGATTCCGTTGCGGCGCGGCCCGATTCGTTTCGCGGGGATGACCAAAGGATCGGGCATGATTCATCCGCGCATGGCCACGACGCTGGGGTTTGTGATGACGGACGCGAATATTCCTTCGGGAATTCTGCAGAAAATGCTGGCGCGCGCCAACGCGAAAACGTACAACTGCCTTTCGGTGGACGGCGATACTTCGACGAACGACACTCTGGTGGTGCTTGCGAATGGGGCGTCGGGCGTGCGTCCGGACCCGGGCGAAATGCCGCTGGTCGAGCATACGCTGACAGCGCTTCTCGAGTCTCTCGCGAAAGCGATCGCGCGGGATGGCGAGGGCGCGCGAAAGCTGATCACCATCGAGGTAACCGGCGCCATGACGGATGCCGCGGCGCGCCAGATTGCCCGCAGCATCGCCAACTCGCCGCTGGTGAAAACAGCCATCGCCGGATCCGACCCGAACTGGGGCCGCATTCTCTGTGCCGCCGGCTATGCCGGAGTTCCCTTTGATGCGAGCAAGGTGGATATCGCCATGCAAGACGTCCCGGTCTGCGCGGATGGACTGGCTGCGCCTCTCGATGAAGCGGCGCTCAAAGAGCGGCTGAACGAACCGGAGTGCGACATCCGATTCGCGATCCGGGGGACCGGCAAAGGCCGGGCGACGTTCTGGACCTGCGACCTGACGGAACGTTACATCGAGATCAACGGAAGCTACCGGACATGATGGCCTGGCTGTTGGGGATGGCGTTGTTCTTGCAGGGCGCGGATTGCCGCTCCTGCGATCTTCTGGCGAACGCCGCCTCCGCATTGAGCGAAGGCAGCCAGGTCCGGTTCATGGGGTATTTGGACAAGACGGCGCCGGGTTATGAGGACATCGAGAGCGAAGTGGGCGCGCTGACCGCGCAGGAGGATGTCTCGGCGTCGCTCGACGTGCTGTCCGAGTCCGGGAATGACGATCGCGTGGAAGCACTGGTGGACTGGTTTATGCAGATGACGTCGAAGGATGGGACCGAACGGCTGGTCCGGCGCCGTCAACGCGTGACTGTGACTGAGATTCACACCAAGAGCGGTTGGAAGATCAGCCGGATCGACCCGATCTCGATCTTACGAACGCCGGAATCGCGCTGAAGAGTTCCTGCGCGGCCCAAGCTGGTACATTGTCAGTTGATTCAGCGGCAGTTGGGCGATGGCCGTTCCCGGCGCGCCGGACTTTTTTCGGAACCCTAACCGTTCAAACTTCGTTACGTAACTAGAATGATGGTCAACTCCCTTCGCGATGGGATCATCCACCAGATGATCCGCCGCACTTGTGCACTCTTGTGCATGTTTTTGATTCTCGCCGGTACCGCACCGGCGCAGACGGCCGCGCGGATCGACCCTGCAAGCGGGGGTCTGGGGTGGTTGACCCGTCCGTACCAGGCGCGCAATGTTCCCGCCATCAGCCTGGCGAATTCGCCGCGGCTGCAGACGCTGATGCGCGCGGGGAACCTTTATCTAACGGCCCAGGATGTGGTCGCGCTCGCCATTGAAAACAACATCGATGTGGAAGTGCAGCGGTACACGCCGCTTCTTTCCCGCGAAGTTCTGCGGCGGGCGGAGAGCGGAGGCGTGCTGCGAAACCCGGGACAGGGAGTTGTGCAGGGCCCCATCAGCGTGAGCCTTACCGGCGTGAGTCTCAACGGAAACGGCGGCGTGTCGGCGGGGGGAACAGGGGTAAGTTCCGGCATTCTGACGCAGTTGGGACCATCCATCCCGAACCTGGACCCGTCGATCATCGGATACGCAAACTTCCAGCACATCACAAGCCCGCAAAGTAATACTTCGCTGGTCGGGACCACGGAGTTTATCCAGGATAGCCGCGCCTATCAGATCGGTTATTCGCAGAGCTGGGTGTTCGGCATGACCGCTCAATTGACCTATGCGAGCCAGCACGCGAAGGTGAACAGCACCTTTTTTGCGTTGAATCCCTATGTCAATGGAAATCTGGATTTGACGGTGACGCAGAACCTGCTATATGGGTTCGGATCGGCGGTGAACGGCCGTAATATTCGCGTCCAAAAAAACAATTTGAAGGTCAGCGATTTGCAGTTCCAGAGCCAGCTGATCACGACGATCTCGTCGGTTCTCAACCTGTATTGGGATCTGGTCAGCTTCAATCAGGATCTACGCGCGCGCGAGGAGGAAGTGACGACCGCGCAGCAACTCTTTGAGGACAACAAGAAGCAGGTCGAAATCGGAACGCTGGCCGAGATTGAGGTGACGCGCGCGGAGAGCCAACTCTATGCGGCGAAACAGGATTTGATTATTTCGCAAACCAATTTGGTGCAACAAGAGACAGTTCTGAAGAACGCTCTCAGCCGCTCCGGAGTGGCGACTTCCGATCTCGCCGACGTGCACATTGTTCCGCTCGATAAGATCGTGATCCCCAAAAGGACGAGATGAAGTCCGGTGGAGGAACTGGTTAGCGAGGCGTCGAACCGGCGCATTGAGATCGCGACCAGCCGCATCAATCTGGACAGCAAACATCTGAATCTGGTCGGGCATCAAGAATTCGTCTAAAGCCGAATTTGCAGGCATTCGCGGAGCTGACCAATAACGGTCTGACGGGCGATCTGACGCCGCTCGGCGCTTCGGCGGTAGGCCTGCCTTTCTCGCGGCGGCTACGGGAATCTGCTTGCGCAGATTTTCCGCAGGAACTATCCCAACTACTCAGCGGGATTCTCGCTCAACATTCCGCTGCGGAACCGCGCCGCGCAATCGGATTATGTAACCAGCCTGATTGAAATCCGGCAGAACGAGTTGACGCTGCAAAAGAGCAAAACCAGGTGCGCGTGGACGTGCAGAACGCCGTGATCGGATTACAACAGGCGCGCGCACGCTATGACGCGGCCTGCAGGCGCGCATTCTGCTTCGAACAGACGCTGGATGCGGATCAGAAGAGTATGGAGCTGGGCGCGACCACCGCTATCAGGTGATGCAGGATCAGCGCGATTTGGCCAACGCGCAAAGTTCGGAAGTGCAGGCGATGGCGAACTACACGCATGCACGCATCCGTTCGAATCTGGCGTTGGGCACGACGCATGGAAGTGTACCACATCACGATGGACGATGTTGTTTCAGGCAAGGTGAAGAACGCTCCCAGCACGCCGCCCGACGGAGAGAGCCCGGAGGTGGATCTAATGTTTCCTCCGCATCGAAGCGCTATCTGCAGTGACGTCGGCGATCGCTCAGCAAGTTCTTGCGCAGGGAGCGATCGTGAACATCGCGCCCGAGAGGCCGACGGTTCCGTCCTTCGCCGCCCGTATCTTCCCGCGACATTGCCTCCGGTCCGCACGGCGGACTCGAACCGCCTGCACGACCTGATTCGCGCTGGCAAGCTTTATCTGACGGCCAAGGACGCCGTCGCGCTGGCGCTCGAAAACAATCTCGACATCGAGGTCGCTCGCTACAACCAGAGTTCGCTTGAATGGCGGCTGGAGCGGTCGCAGGCGGGCGGTTCCCTGCCTGGCGTTCCCAGCAATGCGTCGCAGACATCGTCTGTGACCAACGGCCAGGGCGTCCTTGGAAGCCAGGCCGCTGCGGGTGTATCCGGAGGCGGCGGCAACAACACCGGACGAAGCACTGGCAATGCGACCATCACGCAGGTTGGGCCGGTCGCGCAAACCTTCGACCCGTCCATCCAGGGCTCTACGGTGTTCAGCCACAAAACTCTGCCGCAGTTCAACCAGGTGCAGACGTTCAATCCGATCCTCATCGACAACGCCCGCATCTACAGCAGTTCGTATCAACAGGGGTTCGAGAGCGGCGGAAGCGTGAGCGTGTCGTACAACAATCACTATCTGAATGAGAACGCGATCACCGACGTTCTGAATCCGTCCGTGGCGCCGACACTCTCGGTCTCTTTCCAGCAGAATCTGCTGCAGGGGTTTGGCGCGAAGGTGGGCGGCCGGCAGATTGAAGTGGCGCGGATTAATTTGAGAACGTCAGACCTGAACTTCCGTTCGCAACTGATTACGACCATCGTCAGCGTGCTGAATTCCTACTATGCGCTGGTTGGCGACTACGAGAATCTGAAAGCCAAACAGACCGCGCAGGAAGCAGCGCAGAAACTTCTGGCGGATAGCAGGACACAGGTACAGATCGGCTCGCTGGCCGACATTGACTTGATCACGGCGGAATCGCAAGTCGCCTCCACGGGACAGGATTTCGTCAACGCGGAAGTGGCTCTGGAACAGCAGGAAGTCGTTTTGAAGAACCTGATCAGCCGCACGGGCATTGGCGACCCGCTTCTGGCGAGCGTGCGGATCGTCCCTCTGGACCGGATCGTGATTCCCGAGAACGACAACGACATTCCGGCCATCCGGGAGCTGGTGCAGCGAGCATCCCTCAACCGGAACGACCTCAAGGCGGAGACCGCCAGCCTGGAAGCGACGGAAGTTTCCAATCTGGGGGACCAGGAGCGGATTGCTTCCGTCTTTGCAGGTTTTTGCCGGCACAAGCGACGCAGGTACCTCCGGATCTCCGCATCCGGCGCAAATTTTCGGGTTTCAACTGACTCCGGATCCGTACTTCGTGGGCGGTCTTGGCAAGGCGCTGGGTCAGATCTTCCGGCGCGACTTCCCTTCGGAAAATGCCGGCTTCTTCGGATCGGTCCCGCTAAAGAATCGCCAGGCCCAGGCGGACTACGGCATCGACCAACTCTCGCTGCGGCAGCAGCAGCTAGCAAATGCGAAAGATCTGAAGCAGTCGCAAGTCGATGTTTTGAACTCAGTAGTGGCTCTGCGGCAGGCGCGAGCCCGCTACGATGCAGCCGTCCGCGCCCGGATCCTGAATGCGCAACTTCTGGATAGCAGCAGAAGAAGTTTGCGCTGGGCGCCTCGACGCCCTACATTGTGATTCAGCAGCAACGGGATCTGATCGCTGCCCAGTACACCGAAGTGGCCTCTCTGGTGGCTTACAGCAACGCTCGCGTCAATCTGGACCAGACGGTCGGGACGACGTTGGAGACGAATCATATTTCAATCGCAGACACGCGTGCCGGGCGGGTGGCCCGTGCTTCCGTCCTGCCGGCCATGCTTCCGGCGGCGCTGCCTCGGTAAGCGCGTCCAAAAACTCCTGATAAGCGGGGTTGCGCGGCCCCACTCAGAAGCATGATTGCTAACGTGAGTCCGCCCACCCCGTCGCTCACGGGAATCCGCAAAGCGGCAATGTTGATGGTTCTGATCGGGGAGGACACGGGCGCCGCGATCCTGAAGGAGTTTTCCGAGGACGAAGTGCAACTGATCAGCCGCGAAATCGCGCGGGTGGCCCAGATCACCTCCGAGCAGGCGGATGTAGTTCTCGAAGAGTTCCATCAGATGGCGATGGCGCGCGATTTCATCGTCAAGGGCGGGCTGGATTACGCCAAGAAGATGCTGCTGAACGCATTCGGCTCAGACACTTCGAAGAGGCTGGTGGATCGTGTTGTGAAAGCGCTGGGGCACGACCTGGCCAGCTTTGATGCTCTTCACAAGGCGGACCCGCAGCAACTGGCGAAGTTCATCCACAACGAGCATCCCCAGACAATCGCTCTGATCCTTTCGCATCTGAGGACTGCGCAAGCGGCGGCGCTCCTGACCTCTCTGCCGCCGGAGATTCGCGCGGATGTGGCCCAGAGGATGGCGAATCTCGATCAGATCACTCCAGAAGTGATCAATAAGATCGCCGCTGTGATCGGACGTAAATTACAGACGTTCGGAGGCTCCAACCGCGAATCCTACGGGGGCGTGCATGCGGTGTCCGAGATGTTCAATCGGCTGGATTCCGGTTCAAGCAAGGAGATCCTCGACGTGATTCACCGGCAAAACCCGGCCCTGGTCGAACGGATCCGGCAGTTGATGTTCGTATTCGAGGACCTGCTGCTGATCACCCTCGACGGCATGAAGGAGGTGACGAACCGGATCGATCGCAAGGTGCTGACGGTGGCGCTCAAGGGCACATCGGAGCGATTGCGCAATCACTTCTTTCAGTGTCTTTCCACGCGCGGCGCGGACATGATGCGCGAGGACATCGAGACAATGGGGCCCGTCAAGATAAAGGACGTCGAGGCTGCCCAGCAGAGTATTATCGCGCTGGTGCGCAAACTGGAAACCGAGGGAGTGATCAGTCTGAAAGGCTCGGCAAGCGAGCAGTACGTGGTTTAACGCGATCGCTGCCTTACCAGGTGAGCGTGACCCGCTGGTAACCGTCGCCGGCAGGAAACGCGACTTTGAGCCGGCCGCCTTCGACGACACCTCCAGCGATTTTGACTCCCGCCCGGTTTAGTCGCAATGGAAGGGTATAAGAGGAACCTCCCGGGGCCGCGAGGGTGATGGAGCGCTCGGATTGGGCAACGGCCTTGAGCTGGGTCGTGGGCGAGCCTGGGGCGGGCGCCTCATGGGGCAATCCAATCTCCACAGCCGGGAGCGCACTTGTCATCGATGGCGAAGTGGTTTCCCGGGCGGAGAGGCAGGATGCCGCAGATCCACACAGTTTGAAAGCCTGTGCGCCGGTTGCCGATACGCGCAGGTGGCCGTGCTCGCGAACCATCTCTACTTCCACGCGGTCCGCACTCAGCGGAACATTATGTACGGTGACGCGGTCCCAGTTGCCCGGCAGTTTCGGCTCGATGCGGAGGGTTCGATGGGATGCATCCCAAGTAAACCCGAGTAAGCCGCGCAAGGCCGGCGTGAGCACCATGGCAGACGACCAGGTCTGATGGGAGCTGCTGCGCCCGAGCGGCTGGTAGAAGGCTCCGGACAAGAGCTCGGTACACCCGCCCAGATCCTGGGCCCAGGTCAGCAGCAAATTTTGATAAAGGTGCGATTCGGCGGAGAGCGGGAACCCGGCGCGGTACTCCGCAAGCGAAACCCATCCGGTGAACAGCGGCCAGACGGTGCCCTGATGATAGCTGATGGGATCGTAGATCGGGGAGTTTTCGCTTACGTCGCGAAGGCCCCAATCGGTCGAGAACTCCGCTGACGCCCAACGCTCGAACATGGGAACGGAATCGGGAAGCGCGAGGGTCCCCGCCCACCACGCGATCGAAGGATAAATAGTGGCAGTTTTATCGGTCGAGCCGTCGGCGTTGCGGCTGAAAGCGAAAAATCGCGAAGGTGCATCGTAATACTCGGTGGCCAGCTTGGCGCGGATCTGGTCGGCGGTTGCGGCGGCCTGCTTTGCCAGTGGCTCGTCCTTCATCAGGACTGCGAGGCGACTTAAAGCGCTGGCGGACTGCTGATCAAGCGAAGCCAGATAGATTTCCTGGTTGGGCATCGCCGGGCGGCCAGGACTCGACCCAGCCTGTGCCTTCGGAATTGTTATAAATGCCGTCGCCGTCCGGATCGTGAGCGCGGGTAAAAGCATAGGCAAGTTTCACCGCGGCCCAATGCTCGGCGAGGAACTTCACGTCCCCGCTGACACTGACGTAGTCCTCCATCGCCATGACCAGAAGCGGCGTGGAGTCGGCCGCCGCATAGAAATAAGGGGTTGCCTTCCAATCCAGCAAGTCGGCAGTCTGCGAAAACTCATGCATGATCTTGCCATCTGCGCGCTGGCGGCGGAAGAGAAAGGCGAGGGCTTCGCGGGTTAACGCGAAATCGCCATAGCCGTTGATAGCATAGAGCGTGAATTCGGTATCGCGGCCGAAGAACCAGCCGTAGCCGGGACGCGCCGAATCCGCCGAGGTGTAATAGCCCGCAACCAGTCCCGTCTCGTCATGGAATTTGACCTCGGCCTGATCGATGGCAACCTCCGCCCATTTCAGGGCGGTGTCGAAGCGGGGGTCGGGAGATTCCACGGTGAGCCGGTGATCGAAGAAATGCGCGTAGTAGTCCTGGGTGGATCTGTAAAGAGAAGTCACGCGCTCATTCAGCGCCGCGAGCAAGCCCGGGCACTCTTTGTTGGACCCGGACACCATCAGGAGGGGATAGAGGCGGCCGGCATTTGTTTTAGGGTCGAAGGCCAGCCTCAACTCGACGGGGTAAGTCTGGGGGCGCTCCTGGTAAGGCGCGAGGATGCCGGGCAACGCGCCGGGGATGGCAACGCCACCTGAAAGCGCATCGGAGTCGGTATGCAGGATGTAGTAGCCGCTGGCGCCTTGCTTGACCCACTCCGCGCTGGGGCGCCCGTAGTTCGCGGCCGGCCACATCCGGAGCATTTCCGGCGTGAACTGAAACGTCAGGGTTAAAGGCCGGATGGACTGAATCTCAAACAGCACGACGGCCCCAGCGCCAGTGGGGCTGTCGCCACGCGGGGAAAACATGTGTTGCTTCACCGTAAACGCGGCGTGCGAGTAGGTGATAGTGGTGCGTCCCGGGTTGACCTCGATCTGCGCCGCATATTGGTTCAGGTCGATGGGCACCGGATAATCCGCCAGTTCCGCGGCGATGCGGAAGTGGCTCAGGATTTTGACCGGAAATGTCCAGGCTTCGAAAACGCCGTTCTGCTCCCCGAAGACGGCGCCGTGTTCGGCCGCTACGCTAAATGGTTTGGTGAACTCGGCGGCCCGCGTGATGGCGATGTCGCTCGCGGGCATCGGCCACGCGGACAGCGGGTGCAGGTCCTGACCCCACCCTGAGCCGGCTGCTATGCACACAAGGGCTAATAGGGTTTTCATTTACTGAGCGCCACAGGCATATCGGTATTCGGCATGGGACGCGGGGCAACGTCGGCATTCGTCATTCCCAAGACCCACCTGACCGCTTCCACATACATTTTCCGCATATCGGGCCGATCGTACACCGACTCCTCATGGCCGAGCGTACAAGAGAAGACCCGGCCTCTGCCGTACATCCGAGCCCAGGCGAGAGGGAAGTCGCGGTCGGTGCGGTGGACGCGCGGGTTGAGCATATCGACGGAGGTGGTGTCGAGGCTCATAAGCACGTGAACCTTTTCACGCTAGTAATTTTTCAGCTGATAAATTTCGTCGTTGATCACGAACTGCGAACCGAACTGGCTCATGCCGGGAAATTTAGGGTCGTCAACCTGGACCCGCACTTCCTGATGCCAGGGATGATCGTCGAAGTAGCCGCCCACCATGTCCCCGTACGCGGACCAGTTGAAAAAGGTATCAGTGGCGGTGTGGCCGCCGATGAAACCTTTGCCGTCATCGTGAACAAAGGAGAGCAGTGCGGATTTTTGCTCGTCGTTCATGTCGAGTTCGCCCGTCGTGTAAAAGTAAACGGCGTCAAAGTCATCCAGGTTCTTGCCGTTCTTGGCGCGCTTCTTCTTGGTGAGGCAGGCGGTGTCGGTCCGGATATAGGTTTCCCAGAGGCCGGTCTCCCGGCCGAGGTTCCAGAACGTAGCCATGGCATAGGGCACCGAATCATGTTCGAATCCCTGGGTCGCGCCGATCACGAGCAGCCGCTTGCGCGGAGGGTTGGCAGTCCTGGCGCTGGTGGCGGCAAGCGCTAGGCAGCCGATCAGGGCAATTGGAATCCGTTTCACAAAAGCTCCTTGGCTTCGGTCCGGTTGTAGGCGCTCACGTCGCCCACCTCCAGCACCATATCACCGTCATCATTGAATGCAAAAGCCGGACGAAACTTGCCGCCCCAGATAAGTTCGTCATAGCGGTAAGAGTAGCGCTGGTGCACGGTCTGCGAAAACGTTTCGTCCCACGCTTTGACAAGGATGAGGAATTCCGCCTGCCGGGTCTGCAGATCCTCTTGCGTTAGTCCGCTCAGGGCGCTTTCGGAGTCGATGGGGTGCACGATGGTCCAGGTCAGAGGGAAGAAGAGCACGCGATCGCGTTCCAGCTTGAGTTGTTTAAAATCCCGCCGCAGGACGCCGTCCACGGGATCCACCAGCATCAAGGTGACGGTTGCCTCCAACTCCATCAGCGAGTTCTGCCGCCGATTGACGATGCGGAACTGGAACGACTGGCCATCCTGGTAGGGCGCGATCATGGCGTGTCTGCTGAACCCGATGCGTGCCGAGGGTTTGGACACGCGCCCGAGGAGAACGCCGGTGGCGACCGCAAACCCGAGCAAGCCAAGCATCGCTTCCAGGGCCGCAACCAGGTTGGCCGAATGGCTGTGAGGCGCGATAGCTCCGAAGCCGACGGTGGTCAGGGTTTGCGAGCTGAAGAAGATATCCGCAAGGAAGCGGTCGATGCGCTTGCCGGAGGCCATCCCGCCCTGCAGGGCCTCCGGTCCCAGTGCATAGTAGACGCACGCGAAGGCGACATTCACGATGGCGTACGCGATCAGAATCATCCCAAAGAAGCGGGGCCACGACATGGTGACCAGGCGCAGGTAGGGATGCACGTCGCGCCAGTCGGTGCCGCGCCGGATGACGTTGAAGGTGCCGTCCGGATTGATGGCGCGCCGCAGTTTTCCGCTGTACTGCTGGGTTAACCCCGGGTCAAAACCTGGCTGCTGCATTTTCAGAGTTTACAGAGTGCCTTTGGGACACTCGTACATGGCCCGATGAGCCGGCGCAGGCACAGGAAAAGACATACCCGGGAGCCCGAGCCGCGCATCCGGGTGAAGCCGTCGGTCGAAAACGAGGCGCGGATCGCGCTTGAAGTGGCCAAAGCCCGTCAGATCCTGCGGGTGCTGACTCCGGAGAATCTGTTTCTAAGCCCGTATCTGGTGTCGGCTATTTACTATCACGACGGGTTGCTGGATGGCTTCAACGCGAATCAGACCGATGCCGATCCGGCGGATCGCATTGTCGCGCACATCGCCGAGAGCCTGGGGCCGCAAACGAAAACCGTCTTTATCGAGCGGCTGCGCGAGTGTTGCGCCTGGTCATTTTCCGAACTGGGTCCGGGCCGTTTCATGAACCCGGTCGCCTCCGAACCCTTCTAGTCGCGGCGGCGCTGTCCATCGTTACGCGATCGACCTCTTTGCAGCGGAAGGGACGCCGGCGCGTTCGGCGACGCGTGGCCTGGTGGTGCTTGCCGAAAGCGGGTGGGTGGCCGGCGACTGGTTCTCGACGAGCACGGTTCGCGGCGGGAACACGGTGATCGTCTTCGACCCCGATCAGACACGCTTTCTGCGCTACGCGCATCTGAAGAAAGCGCTGGTGACGACGGGGCTGCTCATCGAAGCCGGCGAGGAAATCGGGCGGGTGGGGCACACCGGATTCAACGCCAGCCGCGCGGGGCATGGGCACCACCTGCACTTCGAGATCAATGAGTTTCTGAACGGCACGGTGACCGCACTGCCGCACGAGGAACTGGAAGCGCTGCTGGAGGCGGTCAGCGCAGCGTGTCGCGCACCCGCTCCGTCAACTGCGCCTCAAACAGCTCTGGAATGAAACCATTCATGCGGCTCGCGATCTGGCCCTTGCGGTCGACGATCAAGGTCGTTGGAATGGAGCTGACTTTCAGATGTTCGGAGAGGCCGCCATCGAAGTACACGGGGTTGGTCCACTTTTGCGCTTTGATGAAAGGAACGACGAGGGCGCGATCCTCATCGGTGTTGACGGAAAGGAACACCACGTCGGTGCGGTCCTTGAATTTCTTTTCGACATCCTGGTAGATGGGGCGCTGCACTTTGCAGGGGCCGCACCAGGTTGCCCAGAAATCAAGGACTAGGGTTTTACCCGCCAGGTTGGAGAGCTTGAGGCTGGGCCCGTTTGCGCCGGGGAGCGTGAAATCCAGAATGGTGGCCGCTTTCAGATTGGGATCGAGCGATTTGAGCCGGCCTTCGCGGTCGCTTGCCAGCGCACTCATCCGGTCGTAGGCGGCCAGGATGACCTCGCCTAAACCTTTCTCCGAACCATTGGCTTTGGTGTAGAACTCACCGATGAGGCGGCGGTCTTTGGCACGATCGGCGTCGGTGTTGTGGGCATCCTGAATCGTAAACGCGTCGGCGGTATGCAGGATGGCGCCGGGGATGTCTCCAGCGGCGGCCAGCCATTTCGCCCATTCGCGGGCCGATTCGGCCGTTGGGTAAGCCTCGAAGCTTCGCCGGGCGAGGTCGATGGCCGGTGCATTCAGGCCGAGGACGCCGCTGGCGCGCGCCTGCAGAACCAGGGAACGCGCCTGCGCGCGATCGAGCTCTTCGGCCCACTGTCCGGCGCTCAAACGGCCAGGCGGAGGACTTTTTCGCAGGTTGGCGATGGTGCGCTCATAAATGCGCCCCCAGGCCAAACCCTTCTCGGCGTCGCCGGGGGATTCGCGCATGACGTAAGCGCGAGCCACACGATCGAGCAACTGGACATCGTCCGGCTCTCTGGCCAGCACGCGCTCGCCGTACTTGATGATGCGCGCATCGTCCTTGGCTTCGAGGGCGGACTTCGCCAGAACTTTCTCGATTTCCGCGGCGTGGGTGGTGGCGGGGTGGCTCGCCAGGTAGGCTTCCAGAACGCGTGTGTAGTCGGCGGGGCTATTGCCACCTTCGGACAGCAGCCGGCCGAGTTCCCGCATTTCATCGGGTGGGGCAGGAGCGGGAGCGGGAGCTGGTGGGGCGGGAGCGGCGGCGGGGGCCTGCGCCTGCAGCCCCAGGACGCTGAAGAACAATAAGAGAAATTTCATGGAAGTGCGCGGAACGAGTCGGCCAGGCTGGCTGCACGGGTGCGGGCCATCTGGACATAGCTGTCGCCTTTGGCGACTTTGTCTAACAGGGGAAGGAACTGCTTGGGGGCAACCAGGCGCTTGCGCTCCCAGCTGACCTGGATGCCCAGAATAGCTTCATTCACGCCGATTTTTTCGTACTTGGCGGTGCGCTCCAGATCGAGGAAGCAGCGTTCGGTTTCGGCGATCCGTTCAAACCAATCGGAGAGCGCGCGGGCATCCAGATCCTCCGTATAGTTGAACGTCTGTTCGGCTACTTTGCCGTCTTTCTCGAAACGGATAGTCTTGCGGCCCATGAAAGCGACTTTGGCGGGGGACTCAAGCTTCGCGTTGAGATTCACCTTCGCCGCAAGCGCGAACACCTGTTCGGTCTCAGCCGGGCTCATCTGGAATTGAACCGGCTGTTCATCCTTGGGATCGCTGCGATATTCACCGGCGCCGGATTGCTCGATCGTGATGCCCACGTAAGGCGGTTGGCTCTGGGGGAAAGACTTGGTGAAGATGAGTCTCTGGTCCAGAAGCGTAGCGAGCAAGAAGAGAGCGGTATTCATAGAAGGGCCGCCACCACGGCGCGATTGGCGTGACAGATGGCGATTGCCAGGGCATCACTCGCATCCTGCGACGCGATGGGAGCGTTCAATTGCAACAGGGAAGCCACCATCCGCTGAACCTGGTGCTTCTCCGCGCGCCCGTAACCCACTACGCTGCTTTTCACTTCCAGGGCCGAATATTCCGCAACCGGCAGTCCCGCTTCGGCCACAGTCAGGAGAGCCACGCCGCGCACGTGGGACAGCTTCAAAGCCGTTTTCACGTTTACGGCAAAGAAGACTTCTTCGACGGCTGCCGCATCGGGACGGAACAGTTCAATCTGTTCACGCAGCCCGCGCGCGATGGTCAGCAGCCTGGATTCGAAAGCATGGCGGGGCGAGGTCCGGATGGTTCCCATTCCCAGCAGGCGATACGTGCGGCCGTCGCTTTCGATGACTCCGTAACCGGTGCGCTCAGTTCCGCAATCGATACCGAGGACCTTCATGCGGCGTTCACTGCCGGAGCTCGGCGATGGCTTCGACTTCTTCGTCGATATCGAAGTTCGAATAGACGCTCTGCACGTCGTCGTGCTCTTCGAGCGCGTCGATCAGCCGCATCATGCCGGCTGGCGTTCTTGCCTTCGAGCATGATCAGGTTCTTCGGGACCATGGCGACTCGGCGGAACCGTCGGGATGCTCGGCCTTTTCGAGGGCTCTACCACGGCTTCGTGATTCTCGGGCGCGGAGAGGATCTCCCAGTTGTCGCCGTTGTCCTTGCAGGTCGTCGGCGCCGGCGTCCAGCACCAGATTCATGAGCTGGTCTTCGGTCGGCCTTGTCTTTCTCGAGGATGATCTGGCTCTTGCGTTCGAACATCCAGGCGACGCTGCCCTGCTTCGCCCAGGTTGCCGCCGTTCTTCGAGAACACGTGGCGGATTTCGCTCGACGGTGCGGTTGCGATTATCGGTGGCGACCTTCACGAGCACGGCCGCGCCGCCGGGGCCATAGCCTTCGAACATGATTTCGTCGATCTGGCCGCCTTCCAGTTCGCCGGTGCCGCGCATGATGGCTTTCTTGATATTGTCGTGCGGCATGCTGACGCGCTTTGGCCGCCGCGATGGCGGTGCGCAGGCGAGGGTTGCCGTCGGGATCGCCGCCGCTGCGCGGCCGCGATCATGATTTCCTTGATGATGCGGGTGAAAATTTTACCGCGTTTGGCGTCGGTGGCGGCTTTCTTGTGCTTGATCGTCGCCCATTTTGAATGGCCTGACATTACTGAAGACCTCTGAAACGATCCGGCGCAAGCCGAACCGAAGATATAAAACCAACCCCGTATTTTATCACGCAGTTATAATTTCCAAGTAGCCTCCGGGCCGCTTATGTCTCCGCGCTCCAGACCGAGAGTTCTGGTTTTTATCGTCGCCTACAACGCCGAGAAGACCATCGCGGAAGTGGTTGCGCGCATACCGGAAAGTCTGCTGGCGACGTACGAACGTCGAAGTGCTGGTCATCGACGATTCGTCGCGGGACGACACTTTCGACCTTCGCCGCGAGCTACGTCGGTCAGCCAAAATGCGACGACTGCCGTTCCGCATTACGGTGCTGCGCAACCCCGAAAACCAGGGCTACGGCGGCAACCAGAAACTCGGTTACCGTTACGCCATCGAGAACGGTTTCGATTTCGTCGCGCTGGTCCACGGCGACGGGCAGTACGCCCCGGAGTGCCTGCCCGACGCTGCTCGCCCCGCTTCGCAAGGGCGAGGCCGACGCGGTGTTCGGCTCCCGCATGTTGAGCCCGTCGGATGCGCTGCGCGGCGGCATGCCCCTCTACAAGTTCGTCGGCAACCGGATTCTGACCGTGGTTGGAAAATACGATCCTGCGCGCGCGAACCTAAGCGAGTTCCACTCCGGGTACCGAATCTACGCGACACGGGCGCTGGCTTCGATTCCGTTGAGCCGCAATTCGAACGGCTTCCACTTCGATACCGAGATCATCATCCAGCTTCTGCTTGCAGGTTTGCAGATTAAAGAATTGCCGATTCCGACGTACTATGGCGACGAGATCTGCCATGTGAACGGGATGAGTTACGCGGCCCACGTGATTCGCGCCGCGCTGCAGGCCCGGCTCCAGCAAGCCAGCCTTTTTTACGATCCGAAGTTCGATTGCGCGGGCGAGAATGGCCCCCGGTATCAGCCGAAGCTGAACTTTCCGAGCCCGCATTCGTTTGCTTATGAGCGGGTGCGCCCGGGTTCGCGCGTGCTGGATATCGGCTGCGCCGGGGGCGATCTGGGAGCGTATCTGGCCCGAACGAAGGATTGCGTGGTCGACGCCATCGACGCGGTTCCCGTCAATGAGCCGGCCTTACGCAGCTTCTATCTTCAGGATTTGAACCGGGGTTTACCAGCGCTCGATTACGGAAGCTACAACTACGTGTTGATGCTGGATGTGCTGGAACATCTGGCCAGTCCGGAACGGTTTCTCGAGTCGCTGAGAGATGCGCTCGGAGCCAGTCCGTCGACGGAGGTGATCGTCAGTACGGCGAACGTGGCTTTTTTCGTGACCAGAATGATGCTGTTCATCGGGCAGTTTAACTATGGGAAGCGGGGCATCCTGGATCTGACGCATACGCGGCTGTTCACTTTCGGTTCTTTCGAGCGCACGATCACGCAGGCGGGGTTCGACATTTTGGAACGCGAAGGAGTTCCCGGGCCGATTCCGCTGGCCCTGGGAGACAACCGGTTCAGCCGGTTCCTGTTGCGGGTGAATCGCGGGTTGATCTCGATTTCGCGCAGACTGTTTTCCTACCAGATTTTTCTGCGCATCAAGCCACGTCCGTCGCTGGAATTCCTGTTGAGCAGCGCGCAGGAGTATTCCAGGGTTCGCGCTGAAAAGATCGATTCCGAGGCGAACCGGATGGACGCGCTGGCCCGGTGAATCAGAGCGGCAAGCTGGCGGGCATGGTGATTTTGCGCTTACCGGCCCGGTCTTCGACGACGACGGAAGCGCCTTCAATGCGGACGTCGTCCACTTTGGTGAAGCCGGCCGGCACGCCGGGTGTAGAACATGAGGAAGCGGCTATTGATTTTGCTTTTGGCTGGCAGCCATCGGTAGGTAGGCGCGTTGAACAGCGAACTCATTTGAATGGCCTCGCGGCGGGGCACGTCGAACGGTTGCGTGGAAAACTCCAGTCCGCGCGCGAGTTTTCCGGTGGGCGGGTAGTCCTCCAGCTTTGCACCCAGGGGAACTGTTCGGAGCGAAACAGGTAGCCGAGCAGCATCCCCAGCTTGGGATTGAACATGGTGATGAACGCCAACTTGCGGTTGCGGTCCATGAGGCTGGTGGTGTGTCCGCCGGAGTTGGGATGGGTGGGCGTGGTTCGCATATCGACACGCTTGCCGTCTTTCCCTGGAGCCCAGGGCCACGGAAAATCTTTGCCGGTGGCGAATCGGTTGGGCAGACCGCCGCGTGCCGATCCGGCATAGGAACGGGTGCGGGACTGGGTGGCGGAGATTTCGATCAGGGTGACGCCGGGCTCGAGAAATGGCGATCCGACGGTGGCATGTTCGGCCCAGATCAGAGGGCGATCGAAGCCCAACAGGCTCTCCACCTCGGTTTCTACGTAGACCACGGGTTCGCCATCCACCATGCGGAACGTGCGCTGCACTTTCTCCTGCACGATGGGCAGCGTGGCGCCGAGCGTGAGGGCCGCAGTGCTGCCCTGCTTTCCGCTATAGCGGGTTTCCCATTGTGCTTGGTGCGCTTCGCCGTGAAAGGGCAGACCGGCGGTTTGCTCCTCGGCTGAGACCGGCCCGAACCCATCCAGGCAGAGGAAGTGACCGGTGCCGGAAGTGAAGTTCACTTGCTGTCCGGATTCCCGCTCCATCCGCATGGGATTCCATAAGGGACTGAACTTGCGGGTATCGCCGGCGAGCGCGAGACTCGCGATGCTGGAGCCCTGCTGCAGAATCGTCAACTGCAGCCGGTCGTTGCCAAGCGAGATCGCGGGCGCGCCTTCGAAGGTGACGTCCTGGGCAATGAGCGCCAGGGCGGCGGCGACGGTTAACGCGGCCAAGCGATATCCGAATGTCATGCGCACATTATGCAATGGCGGCGGGGTTGGTTAACCTGAACGGGGTTAAGCTGAACGGGGATGGCTGATCAAGACCCGACATTATCCCCGGCGATCTCGATTCGCGACCTTCGCAAAGTGTACGAGACGAAAGCTGCCGTCGACGGATTGACGCTGGAGGTGCCGCGCGGCAGTTTCTTCGGCTTCCTGGGTCCCAACGGAGCGGGCAAGTCCACCACCATTCGCATGTTGACGGGGCTGGCGCCCGCGACGGGCGGCACGATTGAGATTCTGGGCTATCGCATGCCAGAGCAGGAGATCGAAATCAAGAAGCGGATCGGGCTGGTTCCGGATGAGAGCCTGCTTTTCGATCGCCTCACGGGGTTCGAGTATCTGGAGTTCGCCGGCCGCATGTACGCTCTCGACCGCGGTCTGGCGAGGGAACGGGCGCGGGAACTGCTCGATCTCTTTGAACTCGCGGGGGAGCCGCGCAAGATGATCGCGGAGTATTCGAAGGGCATGCGCAAACGCGTGGCCATGGCGGCGTCCCTGATTCACCGCCCCGAACTCTTCCTCATGGACGAGCCGTTCGAAGGGGTGGATGCGGTAGGTGCGCGCCTGATGAAAGACATTCTTCAGGATCAGGTGCGGCAGGGCAAAACCGTATTCCTGACCTCTCACGTTTTGGATGTGGTCGAGCGGCTCTGTGATCATGTCGCCATCATCAGCGAGGGGCGGATTCTGCGGCAGGGGAGTATGGCGGAGCTGAGCATCGCGGGCGAATCGCTGGAGGAAGCTTTTGTCCGGATGGTAGGCGCGAACCGCGAACACGCCCATCTCGACTGGTTATGATCTTTGCGATCCTGCGCGCCCAGCTCCTCAGCCTGCGGAGCCTGGGGCTGACGAAGAGCGCGGGCGCCTGGCTCTCGGCGATTCCGGCCCTTTTCTTCTATGGTTTCTGGTGCCTGATCGGGGTGGCCGCTTACGGTTTGTGCCGATCCGTTACAGATACGGCCATCTTGCTGCCGTGGGTTTCGGGCGGGCTGCTGGCGGTGTTTGTGTATTGGCAGATCGCGCCGGTGATCACGTCGAGCATGGGCGCTTCGCTTGATCTGCAAAAGCTGATCGTGTATCCGATTCCGCTCGATCAGTTGTTCATGATCGAGGTGATGCTTCGGTTTCTGACGGTCGGCGAGATGCTGGTGGTGCTGGTTGGGGCCGCATGGGGGCTGGTGCGAAATCCTGTGACCGGAGGCTGGCCCGCGCTGCCGCGGATTCTGGTAGCGTGGATGGCTTTTATCGTCTTCAATCTTCTGATCGGGGCGGGAATTCGAAGTGTCATCGAGCGCGCGTTTCAACGCCGCCGGATGAAAGAAGCGGGCATGCTGGTGTTCGTCCTGCTGTGCGCGATCCCCGGCGCGCTGGCGGTTTTACGTCCGCATCTCGAGCGCGCGATACCGTTTCTTCCACTGCAGCGCTGGTATCCATGGGGCGCGGCCGCAGGGATGGCGATTTCCGGGGACGCGGGGGCGTTAGCGATCGGCCTTGCCATGCTGGCTGCCTGGCTCGCGGCGGCCTATTGGTTCGGAAGGCGTCAGTTTTATCGCGCACTTCGATCCGACCCCTATGCGGGACGTCAACCCGCGGCGGCGAAGCAGTCCGGCGCGGCCCCGCTGGATGCGATATTCCGGCTGCCGGGCCGGCTGTTCGCAGACCCGCTGGCCGCGATGATGGAGAAGGAATTCCGTTCGCTTAGCCGCTGTTCCGGGTTCCGGCTGGTCTTCATCATGGGCTTTACATTCAGCCTGCTTCTGTTCCTGCCACCGCTGTTCAGCGCCAAGCAGCAACACACGTTCATGACGGACCACGTCCTGGCGTGGATCAGTATCTATTCCATCCTGCTCTCGGGGTTCTATACGTTTTGGAACGCGTTCGGCTTCGACCGCAGCGCGGCGCAATTCTATTTTTCGGCGCCCGTGCGATTCAGCCAGGTGATCGCAGCAAAGAATCTGGCCGCGGCCTCGTGGCAGACGATCGAGCTCATGATTATTTCGCTGATCTATCTTGCCCTGCCGATCGCAACCGACTGGCGACAGGTGCCGGAGGCATTCGCGGTGACAGCCGTGGCCTGCTTATTCCTGTTCGGGATGGGCAACATTACGTCGGTTCGGTATGGGAGTCCCATGGATCCGGATAAGGTAAGCCGGGGCGCTTCCGGGCGCAGTAAGGGCGCGCTGGCGACACTTGTGATGCCGGTGGCATTCCTGCCGATCACGCTAGCTTACTGGGGACTCTACGTATTCCACAGTGAACCGATTTTTTACCTGCTGCTCCTGCTCGCCGCGCTGATCGGAGCGGTGGTTTATTGGATCGCCACAGAATCGGCGATCGACGTCACACTCACCCGGCGGGAGAAGATGATCGCGGCGCTTTCCAACGGATCCGGGCCTCTGATCAGCAGCTGAGGGCTTAGCTCGCCGGCGGCGGTACGAGGAACGTTCCGGTAAGGCCATTGATGGTGAGGGTCGCCGTCACCGGCTGGGCGCCTGCCGAAATGCCGGACGGATAAATGAAGTTCAACTGGTCGATGACTTCGCCCGGAGCGGTGCCGCAGTAGGTGACCGTGACCGGCTGATTGTTGATGGCGAGAGTACAGGTAGTGGTGCTGGCTCCAGCAGCGGGCACGCCATCCTGAGAAGCGACCGTGGTCGGGCCGAATCCGCTGCCATAAAGGACCACGGTGACTCCGGGAACGATGGGGCCGGCCGGGTACACGGTGTTCAGCGCGACGGAGGTGGTGTAGTCGAGGAAGATGGACGGGGATGCCGGGGTAATGGTCACCGGCTCGGCAAAGCTGCTAACGGAGTTGCGCGTGACGGTGACGTTCACGGCGGTGGGGGCCGGAGGCGTTTCCCAGGGGACCTGAAAGTTAATTTGCGTGGGTGACACGTAGGTGAGCGGCGCGTTCACGCCGTTCACATTCACGCTTACGCCGGAGCTGGTCGCGGACGCAAACGCGCCGCCCTGGAAGAGATTGGTGTACGTGGCGTCGGCTAGATTCACGCCGTAGACGGACGCGAGCGCGCCCGGGGCGATGGTTCCGAGCCCGGATGCGGCATTCACAACACCGCCGGGAGCTATGCCCGGTGTCGTGCCAGAGATCGCGGTGGCGTGATACACGCGCACGTAGTCGACCAGCATGTCCTGCGGAAACGGCGTGCCGGGAGTGGGCGTTCCCAGAAACGTGGACGTGCCGCCGACCGCGAGGTTGAGCAGGATGAAGAAGGGCGCGTTGAACTCCCACTGTCCGTTGGACGGCAGCGACGCCGGGCTCAGCTTTTGATAACTGGCACCATCGACGAAGAACTGAATGGAATCCTGGGACCATTCGACGGAGAAGAGATGAAAATCATCGGTGAACTTTTGCGAGGCGGGGAGCTGGTAGGACGCGCCGATCCCGACGTTCTGGTAGCCGGGGCCGTGAATGGTGCCATGCACGGTGGCGGCGTTGTCGATGTTGGCGCCAAAGTTTTCGAGGATGTCGATCTCGCCGCAGCCCGGCCAGGGCACGGTGGTGATATCCGAACCGAGCATCCAGAAGGCGGGCCAGACGCCGGGACCGAAGGGCAGCTTGATGCGCGCTTCCACTTTGCCGAACTGCCAGCTTACGTTTGCGGAATCGGTGGCCGTGGTCATGCCTGAGCGCAGGCGCGCGGACGTGTAATTGCCGGAGCTATCGCGCAACGCGCGGATGACCAGATGGCCGTTGCCGTCCTGGAAAGCGTTGCTCGATGAATTCGTGTACGTTTCCTGCTCGCCGTTGCCCCATCCGCCTCCACCGAGATCGTAATTCCATTTGGAGGGATCGGGCGGAGTATTCGCGGGACCATTGAATTCATCGCTCCAGAAGAGTTGCCAGGCACCGGGTGTCGTCTGGGCAAGACCGGCGATGGCGGTGAGTAACAGCAGCACAAAGGCGCGCATTCCAGTTGCATTATGTCGCAACGTCCGGCATCAGCGCTGGGGCGCATAGACCCGGACATAATCCACCAGCATGTCTTGCGGGAAAGGGGTTTCGGGAGCGGGCTCGCCGATAAAGGTGGATTTGCCGCCGATAGCCAGATTCAGCAGGATAAAGAACGGATGATCGAAGACCCAACGGGCTCCGGCGGGAAGCGATGCCGGAGTGAGTTTTCGATAGCTCTGTCCGTCCACGGAAATATCGATCAAGTCCGGGGCCCAATCCAGAGCGAAGATGTGGAACCCTTGAGTAAAGGTCTGTGGAGCGGGTAACTGAAAGGGCGAGCCGATGCCTTTAGCGCCCGAGTAGCCGGGCCCGTGGAGGGTGGCGTGGACGAGGGATGCGTCTTCGATCTTGTCGCCGAATTTCGTGCCGAAATTTTCGAGGATGTCGATCTCTCCGCATGTCGGCCAGCCGGCGGTTTGGAGGTCGGCGCCGAGCATCCAGAAGGCGGGCCAGACACCCGGGCCAAAGGGAAGTTGGATGCGTGCCTCGACTCTTCCGTATCGCCAGGCGCCATTGGCGGAATCGGTGGGAGCCGTCTTGCCGGTGCGCAGGCGCGCCGACGTGTACTTGCCGGAAGCATCACGGATGGCGCGGATGACGAGATGGCCGCGGCCATCCTGGAAAGCGTTCCGCAGCGAATCGGTGTAAACCTCCTGTTCGCCGTTGCCCCAACCGCCGCCGCCCAGGTCGTGGTTCCACTTCGCGGGATCGGGCGGAGTGGTGGCCGGACCGTTGAACTCATCGCTCCAGACGAGCTTGCGTGGCTTGGCGGCACGTGGCGCTATTTGCGAAAACGCGAGAGAAGCGGCCAGAGCGATCAGAAGCGAGATGCGCATAAGGAGCAGTCTAACGATCCGCTTAGAATGATCCCAGGAGAATCACATTATGAGCCAGGACTTCGCGCGCCGCCAATTCTTGCAGACCGGAGCGCTCGCAGCGGCGGGCCTTCTAGGTCCACGAGGAGTGGCTTTGAAAGCGGAGGTGATCGATGCGAACCCCGCCAAGCCTGTGCGTTTCGGGATCATCGGGATTGGCATGCAGGGGTCGGGACTGCTGGCCACGGCCATTCAGCTTCCGGGCGTTTCGTGCGTCGCGGCGGCGGATCTCTACGACGGCCGCCACCAGCTGGCCCGGGAGATTACGGGGAATCCGAATCTGCCCACAACGCGGCATTATCAGGAGCTGCTCGACCGGAAAGACGTGGATTGCGTGATCGCCGCGGTGCCGGACTTCTGGCACAAGCGCGTGGTGGTGGACGCCTGCAACGCGGGCAAGGATATCTACTGCGAGAAGCCGATGTCGCATACCGCGGAAGAGGGTTTCGCGATGGTCGAGGCGGCTCACCAGAAACACCGGATCGTACAGATCGGTTCGCAGCGCGTGAGCTCCGTGCTCTGCGCGAAGGCGCGGGACATGTACGCGAAGGGCGCGATCGGGAGCGTGAACATGGTGGAACTGTCTTTGGGGCGGAACAGTCCGACGGGCGCCTGGGAATACCCGCCGCCTACCGATCTTTCGACAGCGAATCTGGATTGGGACACCTGGCTGAACGATACGCCGAAGATTCCGCTGGATCCGAAGCGATTCGCGCGCTGGCGCTGCTGGAAGGAGTACGGGACGGGGGTCGGCGGCGACCTCATGGTGCATCTGATCAGCGGCATGCTTTTCACGCTGGGTTGGAATGAGGCGCCGCGATCGGCATCGGCGCTGGGCGGTATTTTTCGCTGGAAGGACGGACGCAACATGCCGGACACGCATGCCGTTTTGTTCGATTACCACGGAGTGCCGGTGTATGTGCGGCTGGGCCTGAACACGGAGACGCCGGAACTGGCGCGCTTCATGGGACCGGGCGGCGTGATGGACGCCAATGGCGGGGAGCTTCGCTACTCTCCCCAGACGGGCGTGGACGACGGACCGAGTTATTATTCAAGCGGTTTTCCAGCGAAGATGCGCGAGGAGTATGTGAAGCAATGGCACGCGGAGCACGCCGGAAAGCCCGGGCATGAGCCGCTGACGAACGACATGATCTTCCGTGGGGACGATTGGGATGATCTGCGTCCTCACCTTACGAACTTCTTCAACGCGGTGCGGACGCGCAAGCCGGTGGCCGAAGACGCGGTGTTCGGCAACCATGCGGCACTCGCTTGCCATATGGCGAACGAATCCTACTTCCGGAAACGGCCGGTCTTCTGGGACGAAGCACAGCGCCAGATCTCTTCGTAGGGAACGGGACTATAACTTGGGCGCGTAATAGCCCTTGCGCGCCCGAACGATCAGGTCTTTTCTACTTTTCAATCGAACGCTAACGGGGTGATAGAGACCATCGGCTTCGAGCGGCTCCGGGCGATAAAAAATGTTGTATTGATGCCGCAGTTCATTTCCGATGTTCTCAAAGGACTGAGACAAATCCTGTACCTTGAACGGAAAGAAAGCCTGTCCGCCGGTTTCCTCCGTTAAATAGCGCAGCAGTTTGTCTCCGCTGCCCTCGATGCGTGAAATGTTGGTGGAAATCGCATAGATCACGACATCCGCTTTCTGGGCCATTTCCAGAGCCTGGTCGCGCGTAACGCGGCTCTGGTTATCTTCGCCGTCGCTGACAATGACCATGGCACGCCGGAACTTATCGCGCGGCTGGTCCATCTGCAGCTTGTCGCGGCATGCGTAGAAGATGGCATCGTAGAGCGAAGTGCCGCCGCCGGGACGCAGGCTGCGAATGGCGTTGCCCAGCTTTTCCTGGTCATCGGTCAGATCGGCGACCAGTTCGGTCGAACTATCGAAGCTTACGACCATGGCCTTGTCGGTACGCGGGCGGACGGTGGTGTTTACGAACTCGACGGCGGCCTGCTGCTCGAACTTGAAACGGTCGCGAATGCTGTTGCTCGTGTCGACGAGGATTGCGAGACGCAGCGGGAGGTCGCTTTCGGCGGTGAACTGCGAAATTTTCTGCTGCTTCTTTTTCTCGAAGATCTGGAAGTCATCCTGCGTGAGATCGGTGATAAAGCGGCCCTTCTTGTCGGTGACAGTGAACAGGACATTGACGCGCGTGACATCGAGGATGATGCGGCCGGCGTCGAGGGGTTCTTCGGCCTGCGGTGGGGGGGGCGCCTGCGCGGCGAGGGTGCAAGCCAGGGCGAGCAGGCCCGCGAGAGCTCGGGAGGGCGGCAGCGATTTCATCGCTTTCTAGTGTATGGCAGCGTTTTTGAGGAGCGGCAGAAATTCGGAAAGCTCCGGGGCCAGCGGGGAGATGAGAGAGAGCGGGGCGCCGGTGAGAGGGTGAGCAAAATCGAGGCGGTGCGCGTGCAGGAAGTAGCGGCCAAGCGGCGGCAGTTGGGCAACTTGAGCGGGCGCGCCGTATAACGTGTCTCCGACCACCGGGTGGCGAATGCTCGCGAGGTGCACGCGGATCTGGTGGGTGCGGCCGGTTCCGATAAGGACTTCGAGATAAGTGACAGCGGCGAATGCCTCGATCGTTGTCCATTGGGTCCAGGCGGGACGTCCGGATGCCAGGCGGGCAGTCATGCGGGTGCGATGGACGGGATCCCGCGCAATGGGCTTCTCGATACGTCCGGCAGGAGTTTCCATGCGACCGTGAACCAGCGTCAGGTAGGTCTTGCGGATGCTGCGGCTGGCAAACATCCGCGCGAGCGCGAGGTGCGCCGAGTCGGTTTTCGCGACCAGAAGGATCCCGCTGGTGAAGCGGTCTAAACGGTGTACGATGCCGGGACGGACCTCGCCGCCGAGTGTGGATAAGTTTTGAAACCGGTGAAGAAGTGCGTTAACGACAGTGCCCGAGTGGACGCCGGCCCCGGCATGGACGACCATACCGGCGGGCTTGTCGATGGCCACCATGCATTCGTCCTCGTAGAGGATGGACAGGGGAATATTCTCGGCGGCGGCGTGGAGCGGGGTGAGTTTGGCGGGATCGATTTCAATGCGTTCCTGGCCGCGCGCCTGATAAGACGGCTTCTCTGGACGCCCGTTGACGAGCACGCGGCCGTTCTTAATCCAGTCCTGAATGCGCGAACGGCTGAATTCGGGATAACGTTCATGCAGGAGAGCGTCCAGCCGTTTCCCGAGATCCCCGGCTTCCGTTACCACGCTGAGCATGCTTCTCAGGTTAGAACCCGCGGGGTAAGATTTAGCGGTGCTTCCTTTAGAGAATCGGATGGCGCTGGTGACGGGCGCGAGCAAAGGGGTGGGACGCGGAATCGCGTTGGAGTTGGCGCGTCAGGGCTGCGATGTTCTGCTGAACTATAACTCGGACGCGCGGGGAGCCGAGGAGACGGGACAGGCAATCCAGCAGTTAGGGCGGCGCGTAAAGCTGGTGCAGGCCGATGTGGGAATCGCCAACGATGTGGACCGCATGTTCGCCGAAGCTCCCGAACTGGACATTCTGGTCAATAATGCCGGGGTCCAGACCTGGCAGTCGCTGTTGGAGTTAGCCGAGGAAGATTGGGACCGGACGATTCGAACCAATCTGAAAGGGTGCTTTCTATGCACCCAGCGCGCGGCCCGGTTGATGAAGAACCGGGGCGGGGGAAGCATCGTCAACATCGGTTCGGGCTGCAACAAAACGGCGTTTCCCCACCTGGTGGATTATACGGCCAGCAAAGGCGGGATCGAGATGTTCACCAAAGTGGCGGCGGTGGAACTGGCGGCGTTCCGGATCAACGTCAACTGCGTGGCGCCGGGCGCGATAGAGATCGAGCGGACGCGAGCCGAATCCGAAGACTATGCCGGAACGTGGGCCAAGCGCACACCCGCGGGAAGGGTGGGACAGCCGGAAGACGTGGCGCGCATGGTGGCGTTTCTGGTGTCACCCGCGGCGGAGTTCACCACGGGTCAGACGATATGGGTGGACGGAGGGCTATTCAGCTTGCCATCCTGGCCTTATTAGCGTTCTCAGATTCGGACTCGGCATTCGAGCGCGTGGCGCGCGGGCGCACCGCCCGGCGGTCGTAAAACTGAAGCCGACAAAACACGCAATGATAGAGTTTTCCGCTGAGCAGCCAGTGCACAAAACGAATGGGCGAGTGGAGCATGGAATCGACCCGATCGGGTTTTTTCCGTTTGTCAGGCGCCGGATTCCCGCAACGGGGACATTCGACGTACTCGCTAAATAAACCGGTTCGCAAATAGCTTTCCCTCATCCGATAGCTGCAATCCCGGCATCTAAAGGAGTGTGAGAAGATGAACTTTTCCGGCCCACGGCGGTGGCTTCGGGTTAATATTCCGTCACACTTAGGGCATTGCATGTTCTTCCAGCGCTTTCCGCTCCTGGGGACCATCTACCTGGGCCGTCCCCTATCGTTATTTACAACGGGGTAACATCACAATCTCAGAATGCTCAGCCGTATTTCCGTCCATGGCGCTCGACAGCACAATCTCAAGAACATTGATGTCGAAATCCCGCGCAACAGTTTCACCGTAATCACCGGCCTCAGCGGGTCCGGCAAATCTTCTTTAGCATTCGACACGATCTATGCCGAGGGCCAGCGGCGCTACGTCGAGACGCTTTCTCCTTACGCCCGCCAGTTCCTCGACCAGATGGAACGTCCTGATGTGGACTCCATTGAAGGCCTCAGCCCGGCGATTTCCATCGAACAAAAGACTACCAGCCGCAGTTCCCGGTCCACGGTCGGAACCATCACCGAAGTGTATGACTACCTGCGATTACTATACTCCTCCGTCGGCATTCCGTATTGTCCGAATTGTAATATCGAGATCTCCCGGCAGACGACGGAGCAGATTTTAAAGAACGTTCTGGCGCTGAGTCCGGATGACCGGATTATGGTTTTAGCACCCGTGGTACGGGGTCGCAAGGGCGAATTCAAAAAGGATCTGGAGAAGTACGCGCGTCAAGGTTTTGTGCGGGCCCGGATCGACGGAACGGTGCGGTCGCTCGACGAAGACGTGCCGCTTGATCGCCGGAAGAATCACAATATTGAGGTCATTATCGATCGGCTGCTGGTGAAGCAGGGCATCGAGAAGCGGCTGGAAGCCTCGATTGAGACGGCGACCAAGCTTTCGAACGGGCTGGTAATCATTTCCGTTGTGAATGGGGACGAGCGGCTCTATTCCAGCAAGCTCGCCTGCACGGAATGCGGGATGAGTATGCCGCAACTGGAGCCGCGCTCTTTTTCCTTCAACAGTCCTTACGGTGCGTGCGAGAACTGCAACGGCTTAGGCGTCGAGTGGCGCGTGGACGCGGCAAAGGTTGTGGTGGACGCCTCCAAGCCGCTGCTGGAGGGCGGGCTGGGTCCGGGCGGCAGTTCGGCATTTATGCAGCAGAAGCTGCAAGGGGCGGCCAAGACTCTGAAAATCAAAGTCAGCGCGCCATTCGACCAGCTTTCCAAACGGAATCAACAGGTGCTGCTCAACGGAGGGGACGGGTTCGAGGGGATCGTGGGCATCCTGCAGGACACGTTTGAGCGCGCGTCGGACGAGTACCGCGAGTGGTTGACCGAATACATGTCGCCCGTGAAATGCGCGGCTTGCCAGGGGAAACGGCTGCGGCCGTCCAGCCTTGCGGTGCGGGTAAGGAGCCTGTCCATCTCCGAGCTGGTGGAGATGCCCCTTGCGCGCGCGCTGATGACAGTTCGCGGGTGGGAACTTCCGGAGCGGGAAAAGCTGATTGCCGGCCGCGTGGTGGAGGAGATCCAGCGCCGGCTGCAGTTTTTGAGCGACGTCGGGCTGGACTATTTGAGTCTGGAACGATCGGCAGGGACGCTCTCGGGCGGCGAGTCGCAGCGCATCCGGCTGGCTACACAAATCGGGTCAAAACTGCGTGGGGTTCTGTATGTGTTGGACGAGCCATCGATCGGGCTGCATCCGCGCGATAACGACCGCCTGCTGGCGACGCTTACCCATCTGCGGGATATGGGCAATACGGTGCTGGTGGTCGAACACGATGAGGAGACGATCGCGCGGGCGGACTATGTGATCGATCTCGGGCCGGGAGCGGGAAGGCTTGGGGGCATTCTGGTGGCGCAAGGGACGCCGGCCGAGATCGCGCAAAATCCGGATTCGCTGACCGGCCGGTATCTCAGCGGGGAGTTGTCGATTCCGATTCCGGAGAAACGGCGGAAACCTGCCGGCGGCTACATCAGCGTGACGGACGCCCACCAGCACAATTTGAAAAACGTGGACGTCTCCATTCCGCTGGGAGTGCTGACGGTGGTGACGGGGGTTTCCGGGAGCGGGAAATCCACCCTGGTCAACGAGATTATCTACCGGGCGCTGGCGAGAGAAATCTACGGTTCGCGTGACGAGCCGGGGGCTCACGCCTCCATCTCCGGCCTGGAACTGATCGACAAGGTGGTACGCATCGACCAGGCGGCGATCGGGCGGACGCCGCGTTCGAATCCGGCGACGTACACGGGCCTGTTCAGTCCCATACGCGATCTGTTTGCGATGCTGCCGGAATCGCGGGAGCGCGGATATAAACCGGGCCGGTTCAGTTTCAACGTGAAGGGCGGCCGCTGCGAAGCCTGCCAGGGCGACGGACTGAAGCGGATCGAAATGAATTTTCTCCCGGACGTTTATGTGACTTGCGACGTCTGTAGGGGAAGACGCTACAACCAGGAAACGCTGGAGGTGAAGTATAAGGGGCACTCGATCGCCGACATCCTGGAAATGACGATCGAGGAGGCGCTGCCGGTGCTGGAGAATCATCCTCAAATCCGGCCGAAGCTGGAGACGCTGAATGCGGTAGGGCTGGGCTATGTCCATCTGGGGCAGGCGGCGACCACGCTTTCGGGCGGCGAAGCGCAGCGCATCAAGCTGGCGCGGGAGCTGAGCAAGCGGCAGACAGGGCGCACGTTCTATCTTCTGGACGAGCCGACGACGGGGCTGCACTTCGACGATGTGCGCAAGCTGATCGACGTGTTGCAGCGGCTGGTGGAGCTGGGCAACTCCGTGGTGGTGATCGAGCACAATCTGGACGTGATCAAGAGCGCGGACTGGATTCTGGATCTCGGGCCGGATGGAGGCGAGTATGGCGGCCGGATTGTCGCGGAAGGCACGCCCGAACAGATCATGAAATCCCGGAAGAGCTTCACGGGCGAGGCTCTGCGCAAACTGATGGGAGCTCAGGCCGGAAGGGCCGCATGACGCCCGAACAGCCGCTGCCGACCGAAGAAACAAGACTGCTCCCGCCGGCGCGCACACCGGTCTGGAACTGGCAGGACGTGATGCTTTTCTTTGGGCTCGGGCTGCCCGTGATCGTAGTGATGCAGTTGTTGCTGGTGTCTGGCGCCAGGATGCTGCATTATCGGCCGGACAACCCGGTGCTGGGGATTGCGGGGCAGGCCCTCGCGTACATCCTGATGTTTTCTTTACTGGCGGGAATTCTGCGCATGCAGTACCGCGCTCCGTTCTGGCAGTCACTGGGCTGGGTACCGACGCGGGTGTCCGTGTTTTCCTCTTTGTCGATGGGGGTGATCCTGGCGTTCGGGCTCGCGGTTCTGGGCGGCCTCCTGCGCATCCCGGAAGTGGATTCACCGATTAGCAAGCTACTCGGATCCCAAGACTCGGCGATGGTGTTGGTGGTTTTCGGAGTGTTTATTGCGCCCGTCGCCGAAGAGCTGGGGTTCCGCGGATTTCTGCAACCTATCCTGGTACGAACGGCGGGCGCGGCCGTGGGCATCGGAGTGACGGCGCTGCTGTTCGGTATGCTGCATTGGGAGCAGAATTCCCGTTCCTGGGCGCATGTTGGGATAATTACTCTCGCGGGCGCGGCATTTGGCGCGCTCCGGCATTTTTCGGGGTCCACGCGCACCTCGATCCTGGCCCACGTCGCCTACAACGCCACTTTGTTTTTAGCCTATTTCGCGTACGGAAGGAAAAGTTCAATCTAATGGTCGAGACGATCCAATGGACGGATAGAGGTGTGGTGATGATCGATCAGACACGCCTGCCGCTGGAAGAAACGTTCGTGACGTGCACCACCTACCAGGAAGTGGCTGACCATATTCGCCGAATGACCATACGGGGAGCTCCCGCAATCGGAGTGGCGGCGGCGATGGGCGTTGCTTTGGGCGTCCTGCAGGGGGCTGACTTCGAGACGGTGTGCGAAACGCTGGCGGCTTCACGCCCGACGGCTGTGAACCTATTCTGGGCAATCAAACGGATGCGGGATCTCTATGAATCATTGAGGGGTCAGCCCGGCGAAGTCATCCGCGAAAAGTTTATTGCCGAAGCCATCCAGATTCGCCTGGAAGACATTGCGATCAACCAGGCCATCGGCCAGCATGGCGCGCCGCTGGTGCCCAACCACAAGACGGTGCTCACGCATTGCAACGCGGGGGCGCTGGCGACTGCCGGATATGGGACTGCGCTGGGTGTAATTCGCGCGGCGGTTTCTAGCGGAAAGGAAATCGACGTGTTTGCCGATGAGACGCGCCCGTTCATGCAAGGCGCGCGACTAACCTTGTGGGAACTGCAGCAGGATGGAATTCCGGCCACGCTGATCACGGACAATATGGCGGGGCACTTCCTGAAATCCGGGCGCATCGGCTGCGTGATCGTCGGCGCGGACCGGATTGCAGCGAATGGGGACGTGGCGAACAAGATCGGGACTTATACGGTGGCCGTGGTCGCGAAGGAAAACAAGATTCCGTTCTATGTGGCGGCGCCGATTTCCACCTTCGATCTGTCGCTCAAGTCCGGGGACCAGATTCCGATCGAGCAACGCCATGCCAACGAAGTGACCCATGTATATGGGGTGGCGATGGCGGCGGCAAACACGGCCGTGCAAAATCCTGCGTTCGATGTAACCCCGCATCGCTATGTCACCGCGATCATTACAGAGCGCGGGGTAGCCCGGGAACCGTATACCGAGTCGCTGAAAGATCTGGCGCAACAACCCCATGTTCGCTTCGCGGCTGCCCGCGCGGATTGACCCGAGCTCACTGGCACGGCTGATTACCGAGGCGCGCGCGAGCGGGACGGAAATCCTGGATCTCACGGGATCCAATCCAACACAGGCTGGTATTGCTTACCCGGAGCAGGAAATCCTCGACGGCTTCCAGGATCGGAGAGCACTGATCTATGATCCCGACCCGCGGGGTTTAACGGAAGCGCGCGAGCAAATCGCCCGGCTGGAGAACGTTTCGCCGGACCGCGTGATGCTAACGGCCAGCACGAGCGAGGCTTACTCATGGCTGTTCAAGCTGCTCTGCGATCCGGGTGACGAGATCCTGGTTCCGCAGCCTTCGTACCCTCTGTTCGAGCATCTGGCCGCGCTCGAGGGAGTGGTGGTCAGGCACTACCCCCTGCGATATTTTCAAGGCTGGTTCGTCGACACCCATGCGCTTGCGGCTCGCATTACGGAGCGAACGCGCGCAGTAGTCGTCGTGAACCCGAATAACCCGACTGGGTCTTATCTCAAGAAACACGAGGGGAACGAGATTGCCGGGGTTTGCGCAGAGCGCGATCTGGCGCTGATCTCGGATGACGTTTTTTTCGACTACGCTCTGGTGGACGATCCCGATCGCGCCGCGAGGCTTACGCAGATTCCGCATCGCCCGCTTGCTTTCTCTTTGAACGGCCTGTCGAAGCTGGTGGGCCTGCCCCAGATGAAGCTGGGCTGGATCATCGTGACGGGCGAGGATTGGCAGCGGGCGCAGGCTCTCGAGCGGTTGGAGATCATTGCGGACACTTTCTTATCGGTCGGGGCACCCGTTCAATATGCGCTGCCGTCGCTGTTAGGGATTCGCGAGCGCATACAAGGGCAGATTCTGGAGCGCATTCGTGCTAACTTCGGCTGGCTCAAAGAAGCCTTCCAAGGCGGACCCATTTCCGCTTTGCGGGTGGAAGGCGGATGGTTCGGGATTCTGCGCGTCCCGACCACACGATCGGAAGAGGAATGGGTAACGGCGCTGCTTCGGCGCGAGCGCGTTCTGTTGCAACCGGGTTACTTCTATGACTTCCTGTCACCGGGTTATCTGGTAGTCAGTCTTTTGCCACCGGAAGCGGAATTCCGGCAAGGGATCGAGCGGGTAGTCGCCCATTTTGATGCAAGCGGGCACTCAGGCTAATCTGACGGGCTCGCAGCAACGTACTGCAGAGAGTTGGGAACCAAAGGAAAAAGAAAGATTCTTGACGCGGTGGAGCCGGCATCATATGCTCCGAGGAAAGAGGGAACTATGAAAATATATTTGGCCGCGGCTTGCGCCATGGCTTTCGCGACGTGCATTCCAGCTCAGACCAACAGCTACACGCAGGCAAATTTAACCTCCGACATACCAGGGTTCGCAGCCGCGACCGATGCAAAACTGATCAATCCGTGGGGACTGTCGCGGCCCAACGGCGCCACTACCAAGGAAGACCATTGGTGGGCTTCGGACCAGGCCACGGGCGTTACGACTCTCTATAACGCGAATGGGGCGGTAGTTCCGTTGACTGTGACGATCCCGACCGCGTCGGGAACAGGCGTGGGCAGTCCAACGGGAACGGCGATAATCGCTACAAACTTCGTATTCGCCACGCTGGATGGGACGATCTCGGAGTGGATGGCCGGGTTGAAGCCGACGGCAGCGCAGGCTTCGAAGGTGATCGGCGCGGCAGAGGCCTGCTCGGGTTGCCATGTCACGACGGCGTCGATCAAGGTCAACCATGCGAGCGCCAAGGCTTCGTACACCGGCATCACGGTGGCGGTTAACGGCTCAGCCTCGGACATTTATGTTGCCAATGCCGCTGGCGGGATTGAGGTGTACGATTCGAATTTCAATCCGGTAACACTGGCTGCGGGCGCGTTCTTTGACGGCAAGGTTCCAGCGGGGTATCTGCCTTCCGGGATCCAGGCCGTTGGCAAGCGCGTTTATGTGACGTACGCTCCTGCCAGTCCCGCGACCGGCGGATATGTCGCCGCATTCACTCCGGCCGGTAAACTGATTCTCAACCTGAAGAATGGACCCTGGCTCAACCAACCCTGGGGAATCGCGCAGGCGCCCTCGAATTTCGGGTTTTTCAGCGGCGCGCTGCTGGTGGCGAATAACGGAAGCGGTCAAATCACGGCGTTCAATCCGAGTACGGGCGCTTATCTGGGAACGCTCAACGACGCTACGGGGGCACCTATTACAAATAGCGGACTATGGGCTATCAGCTTCGGCACCGGCTCGGCGGATGCGGGTCCGACCAACGTCCTCTACTTCAATGCCGGAATCCAGAATGAACAACATGGGTTGTTTGGAAGCATAACGGCCAACTAGGCTTTTGGCACGGCGGATTCGTTTTTCAAGTCGCTCGCTAACAATCGGTGAAACAGGTGCTCTCCCGCTTCCCGTTTCACCGATAGTCTCCCTGCCGCATAGGCGCGGGACCCTAACCCGCGCTGAACGGCTTCGCACACGTCCACATCCTCCCGCTGCACGACATCGCTGACTCGGATACTCGCCTCGGCATTGGCGAGCGTGGCCGCGGTGAAATAGAAGTCGAAGATGACCCGGGTGCGGTCCGGCGCGAGCGGAAGTACCAGGTTGGTGTCCATCACTCCCTCATACAGGTTGATCATGAAGTTGGGATAGAGCCAATAGTAGTGCGCGCGGTCCCCCGTGCGCGTAGTCTCGACGGCGGCATCTTCCCCGGACGCGACAATCGGACTGGACTGGAGACAATATCGCCCACGCGTCTCGACGGTGTACTGCGCATAATCCAGGACGCTGTTCAGGCCTTTGTGCAGATAAGGGACGTGATAGCCGCCGTCCAGATAGTTGTCCACAAACACTTTCCAATTGCACTGGAGCACGTACTCAACACGCGAGTGAAAGCGAAGCGCCGAGAGTCGCAGGGGAGCTATGCGGGCGGGAAGGTCGCCCAGGAAGTCCATAAGCCCAGGGCCGCGCGAGCCGAGGCGGACGAACACGAATTGCTCCCAGGTGTCTACCTGGACGGGAACCAGGCCATTGGCGGCACGGTCGAACTGGCAGACACCGGTGAAATCGGGCGTTCCCTTCAGGCTGCCATCGAGTCCATAGGTCCACCCGTGATACGGACAACGGAACAACTGGACGAAGCCGCTGTTGGCGGTGGCAACGGCCGCGGCGTGGTGGCGGCATACATTGAAGAAACCGCGCAGCACGCCGTCGGCGCCGCGCACGATGACGAGCGGCTCGCCGGCTAATTCGATCGTGAAAAACTGGCCGGGAACTGCGATCTGATCGGTACGCCCGGCGACCTGCCACACGGCGCCGAACAGACGCTCGCGCTCGAGTTCGGCAATTTCCGCATCGGTATACCAGCGCGCCGGGATGGTCGACGCCGATTCGAGCGGAGCCCGATCGTCGTAGGCGTGGAGCAATCGCTCGGTTTCCGGGCTCATCGGTTCATCATCGCTCTTCGGCAGGCGAGGCGCGCGGGTGAGGGGCGATAATGGAATCTCCCGCCGGGGCCTGAATGGATTTTGTCGAGCAGGTCAAATCTTCTGTCGATATCGTAAACGTGATTGGCGAGTATGTGCGGCTCCGGAAGAGCGGAACGCGGTATTCCGGCTTGTGCCCGTTTCACAACGAGAAGACTCCTTCCTTTTCGGTGAATCCACAGCACCAGTTTTTTAAATGCTTCGGATGCGGGGAAGCGGGCGACGTGTTCGCGTTCGTCATGAAGCATGACAGCCTCAGCTTCTACGAAGCGCTGAAGCTTCTGGCGGAGCGCAATGGAATCCCGATTCCGAAGCGCACCCCTTTCGGGGACGACGACTCGAAGGTTCGCAGCGCGCTTTACCGGATCCACGAGATCGTCGAGTTGGAATTCCGCAGGCAGCTGGGCGGGGCGGCGGGCGCGGAAGCCCGCGAGTATCTGGGGAACCGCGGAATCGGCCAGGAAGCCATCGAGCGTTTCGGACTGGGTTATGCGCCGCGCAATGGCCTGATCGCGAGAAAACTGCAGAGTGAAGGGTTCAGCCCGGCGGAGATGGAGGAATCCGGACTGGTCTTTAAGCGGGAAGACGGCAGCCTGGCAGACCGGTTCCGCAACCGGTTGATGTTCCCCATCCATAACGAAACCGGCAAGCCGATCGCCTTCGGAGGCCGCGCGCTTTCGCCGGAGGACAAGGCCAAGTACATCAACTCGCCCGAAACGAAAATTTATAGGAAGAGCAGTGTGCTCTACAACCTGCACCGCGCGAAGGATGGCATTCGCGGTGTAGATCGCGTGGTCCTGGTGGAAGGCTATATGGACGCGATCGGAGCCTTCAGCGCGGGGGTGCGGGAGGTGATCGCGAGTTGCGGGACGGCGCTGACCAGCCAGCAGGTGCAGGCTTTGAGGCGGCATTCGGCCAACGTGGTTGTGAACTTCGACGCGGATGCGGCGGGGGAGAATGCGGCCGAGCGGAGCATCCAGATGCTGCTGGCCGAAGGTCTGCGGATTCGCATCGTGAGTCTGGGGGAAGGTCTGGACCCCGATGAGTATTGCCGGAAACATGGAGCGGCGGCTTATATGCGGGAGATCGAGCAGGCCCGCGGTTACTTTCACTGGCTGGCGGACCGCGCGCGGAGCCGTCACGATGTGCACAGCGCCGAGGGACGGTATGCGGCTTTTCAGTCGCTCATTCCCGCTATCCAGGTGCTCACCGATAAACTGGAGCGCGCGGCGGTGGTGAACGACGTTGCGGGCTACCTGGGGATCGACAAGGGCCTGGTACTCGAAAATTTCCGCAAGATGGCATCCGAACGCACGCCGAGCGCCCCGCGTGTGGAGCGTGAGCCGATGCGGCACCGAGACCGGATCCTGCTGAGTGTCTTGCTGGCTCCAACCGAACACCAGGACGCATTCTTCGGATACCTGAAGGGGCTGCCTTCGCTCAAGTCGGGGACTGCTGGCAGGATCTACGAATCCTTGATAGCGCTTTACGATGCGGGCGAGACCTTAAGCTATGCGGCACTGCACGCGCGATTGCCGGAGGCCGAACAGCACTTGTTAGCGAGCGCTCTACTGAGCGGAGGAAGCGACTGCGATTCGCCATCCCCGGAAGAAGGGATCGCCTGTCTGGAGGCGCTAATCGAAGAGGAGCGGGAAAGCGAGCGCATGCTTTTGAAAACGCGCATTCGTGAAGCCGAGCGAGCGGGAGATCTCACCGAGGCGCTGCGGCTCTCAGGGGAATTGACCAAACTTTACAATCGATCCTAGTACGAATGGCCCTTTTGTCCTACATCTTTCGCTTTAGCAGTGTGAGGTTCGAGACATGGGGATCTTATCGGTTGGCGAATCGCAGCTCAATTCAGATCAGGCCGCGTCCGCGTCAGGCTACGACACCGCAAGCTTCGAACGCAACGGGAATCTGTTTCCTCTCGCTTATTCGTATGGAGAGCAGCTCCCGGAGTTTGCGTCGAGCGGGCTGCAGGCAACTCGAGCGGAGCTGCTCGACGAACCGATCCTCGAAGATGACGGAGACACCCAGGATTACAGCCTTCCGCGGGACGAGGTTTGCGACGACCCTGTGCGCGCGTACCTGCGGCAAATGGGATCGGTTCCGTTACTCACCCGGGAGCGGGAACTGCTGCTGGCCAAACAACTGGAACGATCGCAGCAGGCGGCACTCCGGTACTTAACCCGCTGCCCGGCTGTGGTTCGGGAAGTACTCAAGATTGAGGCAGAACTCCGTTCCGGCTTGCTCGATTTTCGCAATCTGCTGTTGATCTCCGATCCCGTCGAGAACGAGAAGAGCGGCCAGCTGGCGCTGCAACAATTTTTCGATTCCTGCAACGAGATCCGGGAGCTCGAAGGGAGGTTGGCCCGACTCCGGGAAAAGGCAGCCCCGGCCGGCCATCGGACCAAAGCGGGCGAGAGGCGATTGCGCTGGGCTTCGGGGCGGCTGGTTATCCGGATTTCGCGGCTGATCCGTGGGAGCGGGCTGCACCACTCCGTAATTCACAAGCTCCGCGTTCAGCTCGGCCCGGAGGCCGGGGATATCCACCGGGCTGTGCTGGCTCAACGAGCGGCGGATCGCGCCCGCGAACAACTGATCGAAGCCAATTTACGCCTGGTCGTGAGTATCGCGAAGCGGTACACCCGGCGCGGGCTTTCGTTTCTCGATCTGATCCAGGAAGGCAATATCGGCCTGATGCGGGCGGTAGATAAATTCGAATATCGCCGGGGCCACAAATTTTCGACTTACGCGACGTGGTGGATCCGTCAGGGCATTACGCGGGCGGTTGCAGATCAAGGGCGGACGATCCGGGTGCCGGTTCACATGATCGACACCATTAACCGGATGATCCGCGCATCGCGGGAACTGCAGCAGGAGTACGGCCGCGATCCCACTCATGAAGAGCTCGCAAACCGTCTCGAGATCCCCACGCGCAAGTTGCGTAAGGTGTTGGAGGCTTGTCAGGAACCGATTTCCATCTCAATGCCGGTGGGGGAAGGGGAGGATTCGACGCTGAGTGATTTTCTGATGGATCGCGATACTTCCCTGCCGCTCGATGCGGTTCTGGAGCAGGACTTGCGACGGGAAATGCGGGAGATTTTGAAGCTGCTTTCCAAGCGGGAAGCAAGCATTCTGAGTCTGCGTTTCGGGTTGGATTGCGGCACCGAACGCACGCTGGAGGAAGTGGGAGAGAGCTTCAAGGTGACACGGGAGCGGGTCCGCCAGATCGAGTCCAAGGCTCTGCGGAAGCTGCGCCATCCCAGCCGGAGCCATCGCCTGCTCCCGTTTCAGCCTTGAGGCCGGGGAAATTTTCGGTGGACCCAACTTTGCACGGCGGGCTGGGCGAGCGAAGGGAACCGGTGTCTCCCCGGCAATTCCAGGAACTCGACGTCAGGCGCTCGCAGGAGCAGCCTTTCGCGATAGCGCCGGGTGACGGAAGCCGCGTAAGCTTCATCGTCGGTGCGGGCAATGTGAAAAAGAGCTGCCTCGACGGGGCGGTAAGCTCCGGACTCCCAGTCTCCGGGTAAGCCGCCGCATACTCCAATTACACCGCGTACCTCAGTGGGATAAGTGGCGGCGAAGCGGTAGTTCAGTCCAACCGGCTGCGAAAACCCGACCAGCAGGCGCCGTTCCGGCGGACAGCCATCCTCCCGCATCACACGCAGCACTAAATCGTGATGGAGCCGCACGCTGGCCTCGGAATGAGCGTTCGTGGCCCAGCAATAACCGACTTCGCGGGCAAGCAGATCGCGGTAAAACGGATGGGGGGCTTGCACGGAAACGATGCGGTGACGGGGGAGCCACGTGGCAGTCAGCCGTAACATGGTTGCCGCATCCATACCGTAGCCATGCAAGGTGAAGATGGTCGCCGCATCCTCGAGAGGCTCGGGCGTCTGGACGATGTAGTGACACTCGATGCTGGCGGTAAGAGTGCGCTGCTCGATGGAATCGGCCAAGTTATTTCAGCAGCGCTTTCACTTCGGACGGTGGGTCGAAGCGGCTGTCCGGCACGTCCGCGTTGAGCTCGACTTTTTCCAACTTGATATCGAACTGCTGGCCGGCCATATTCTGGCGAATGTGAAACGGGATCGACACACCGCCCTGTTTGCGGTAATCGCTCATGAGCGTTTCGGCCGGAACGGGTCCCATGGGAGTGTCGTAGACAGCGGAGCTTTTCACGAGAAAGCCGGAGTCTTTGTCGTAGTAATCGGTTTCCACCGGTCCTTTTAGCGGCGTCATCAAGACTTTGTAACAGGGCTTGCCATCGATGGTTTCCATCCCGGCCACTTCCGCGGACTTGTAGTATTTTTGCCAGTTGGTGACCGCGTCGGCGGCGGCCTTACGCAGGGCCGCGGAGGCTTCGTCACCGGTCAGCAGACGGGCGCCCAAGAGCGCGGAATTCTCCCAGGCGATCTTGCCATCGGTCCCTTCCTCCATCTTTCCGACACCGGGGATCTCCATCACGGCATAAGCCTTGGCAGGCGGTGCCGAATACTCCTTCACGGTGCCGCTGATTCCGGTGGAGGCGATGGAAAAGGTCCCCGAGGACGTTTCGGATTTCACGGATTCGTAAGCCGCCTTGCCGCCGGTCGCTTCGATGTAGTGCGCGAGCACCGAGGCGGCGCTCGGGAGTTCGGTCTTTACCTGTGCATGCAGAGTGGTGATGGCGGCAAACAGAGCCGCGCCGGTAAATAACAGTTTCTGGTTCATTGAGAAATTAGACCCTTTTGGCTCAGCCAATGGACTGCGGAATCGAGAATGGGATCGCGGCCGGCGAGTAATTCGGCGCGCGAAAGCGCCACGGGCACATCGGGCTGAACACCCGTGCCTTCCAGCGTCTGGCCGCTTTCCGACTTGTAGGTGGCCATAGCGTATTGAAAGCCGTCACCGTTGGGAAGCCGTTCGAACTGGGAAGGGAGTGCCGCACCGGCGGAGCGGGATCCGAAGATGCGGGCGCGCTTCAGGTCCTGCAAGCCGCCCGCGAAAATCTCGGACGTGGACGCCGAGAGGCCATCGATGAGGATCGCCAGCGAGCCGGAGAATGCGGGTGGACGCGGGTTGACGACAAAGTTCATGGGGAGATCCCGCATATAGAGAGTGCCGAGCTTCAGGTTCGGCTTGTCGATAAAGTAGCCCGCCAAGCCCATGGCAAGGATGCCGATGCCGCCGGGATTTCCGCGCAGGTCGATGACGAGACCGCGGCAAGCGGTGCATTTCTGGATCTCATCCTGGAACGCGGCGGTGAGACGCACGGGATCCAAGAAGTAGTTGAAGGCGATGTAGCCAATCAGCGGCGTGATCTGGCGCTCGCTGATCCATAAGCGGGATTCCGGCATGTAGCCGAATTTCTCTGGGGCGCCACGAGGGGTGTTCCGCTGAAGGGTCAGGGTGACCAGGCGATCGCGGCCATCGCGGAAGTCCACCTCTACCGAATTTTCGACAGGACCGTCCAGCCGGGCTAAGACAGTCCGGGCCAGCATCATGGCCTGCATGGTGGAGTGTTGATAGGTGTTGTTGACGCGCTTCAAGACGGGCAGGAGGTCCTCGCCATGGATCCGACGCAGCAGCCAGCCGGGACGGACGCCTTGTTTGCCCGCGGAGGAATCCGGGTCCACGCCGGTCACCAGGGGTTCGCCATCGACAACGCGGACGTCGATACCCACCGTTCCGGGCTCACTATCGACGGGAGGATCAGAATCCGCGGCCGAAGTGGCCCTATCATTCTCCACATCCCGGTACACGCTTCCGGGAAACACGCCGTAGTGAGTGAGATGGAGCCGGGACAGCATGTCGGCGATGATGGCGCGGACCTCGGCGTCGCTGTGCGCCGCTTCCACCTTGGGTCGCAATTCAGCGCGGACCGCATCCCAATCTAATCCGCCTAGCGTGGGGTCCCAATGTTTCGCGCGAACGGTCTCCCACACATGGTCGAAGGACGCGAGGTTGGCGCTGCGCTGCTCCGCCGGGATCTGGGCGAAGGTGAGGGTCGAAAAGAGGCAGGAAAGGGGGAGGAGAACGGCGAAGCGGCGCAAAGTGACAACCGAACTACCATTGTATCTGTTATGGCGAAAGCGGCTCTGGTAACGGGTGCGTCCACGGGAATCGGCTATGAGCTTTGCCGGCTGCTCGCAAAGGATGGATATCAACTTTTTCTGGTTGCACGCAACGCCGAGAAGTTGAGAGAGGTTGCCGGGGAGATGCAACAGGCGGGCAGTCCATCCGCCGTTGCGGTGGCCGAGGATCTATCTCGTCCGGAAGCTCCGGCACGGATCTTCGAAGCACTGGGCGGCGTGGTTCCCGACGTTCTGATCAACAACGCAGGGTTCGGATTGCTTGGCAGATTCGACCGGAGTGAGCTCACGACGGAACTGGACATGATCCAGGTCAACGTCACGTCACTGGTTGAACTGACGCACCGCGTGTTACCGGGGATGTTGCAGCGTGGCAGCGGCCGCATTCTGAATATCGCTTCCACGGCGGCTTTCCAGCCGGGTCCCCTGATGGCGATTTATTTCGCGACCAAGTCTTTCGTGCTGCATTTCAGCGAAGCGGTCGGGTATGAGGTGAGAGGTACGGGGGTCACGGTTACCGTTTTGTGCCCGGGCGCGACGGACACGGAATTTCAGGGACGCGCGAAGATGACCGAGACCAAACTATTCAAGAGCGGTTCCGTGATGACGGCCGCCGCGGTGGCGAAGATCGGCTATGCAGCTATGGGGAAGGGGAAGATACTTTCGATCGCGGGCTTCTCGAACCGCCTGCTCCTGCAAGGGTTGCGATTAGCGCCGCGATCGATAGTGCGGAAGATGGTCTACCGTTTACAGAAGAGCTAGCTTACTGGGCCATCGGGGGCGGAGGGGTGTTGCCTTCGGCCCGGTGTTTCATCCCTGTCCTGGTGGTCAGAGTATAACTGGCCGGGGGCTGGAACAGCGATGGATCGGGCTCAGCTCGCGAGAGGTTCTGGAAGGTAAAATCCCTCTCACCCATGCGCGGATCGGTGTGCTTGCTTTGCACGGTGATCTGGAGGTCCGGCGAATACCAGCGCTGCGTGGTGACCGTAATAGCGCGGTCATTGCCGACCTTACCCACGGGGATCACGAGCGTGGTTTGCGTGCCGGTGCAGGAAACGCCCTGAATGGTCTGGGTTCCCAAGCTGGTCGTGGTCGCCTGCTCGGAGGACTGCATGGCCTGATGCTCCGCTTCGTGTTTGGCGATCTGGGCGGCGGTGGGCGGAGCCGGCAGCGTCATCTTGGTGGCCGTCGATGTGGACGGATCGAGCATGTACATCAAGCCCGCGACGGGATCGAAGATTTCTATGGTCGTTTTGGGCGTTCCGCCGCTCCAGGGACCCATTCCCGAGAACGTCCTTTCGATGCGCGTGCGCCCTTGCGAATCGCGGTAGAACTGCGCCGTGTTGGTGCGGGTGATGTGTGTTCCGTCTTCGAGCGTTTGGGTTTCGTTGGTGACTTCTTTGCCCGAGAACGGAGCAGCCGTAACCACCGCTCCGGGCTTTCCACCCTCAAAGCCCATGATTCGCATTTCGCCATGTCCAAGACCGGGCCCGCCGTGTGGCCCTTGGGCTCGCGCCAGAACGGCAGATGCCATCAATGTTGCAAAATAAACTCGTTTCATTACTATCTCCTTGTTTCTGTCTTTGATTCAGATTTTCTAGTTCGCTACGCGGATTGCGCGCGCAGTACCGTCCATCCCTACCAGCACATCGGCCTGGATCGGTTCGTCCCCAAACTCGTCATCCACCGCAAGGCCCATCGAGCGAAGGGCTTCGCGCGGCATCTGGACACGCAGCATGCCGGCTTGTTCCTCGGGCCCCAGTTCCGGTTCATTAGGAAGCGGTATAAAGCGGCTGAAATCCTCAGCTGCGGCTTCGCTGGCCGGTGGTTTGGATAGTGGCCTGCTGCGCCGGATGTTTACCTTCGCCACGGCCGGTGGTGTTTGCCGCAGGCCTTGGGAACTAACCGTGGACGGCGGCATCGGAGGGGCTACAGGGATGCGCGGCGTCTCGACCGTCGAGTTCACAACGAAAAAGGCAAATGCGGCAGCCGCGGCGGCCATCCCGCCCCACACCCAGCTCTGCGCTTTCGTTCGCCGGATCGGAACCACACGCAGTTGCCGAAGGAGATCCTGCTCCAGATGGCCCGGAGCGTCACCCGCGGCATCGGCCAAGGCACCCAGAGCGCGGGTGAGCCTCTGCTCGCTGTGGAGACGGCGGCCACAAGGAACGCAATCCGCGGCATGTTGAAAAACGATCTTCCGCAGATCCGATGAAAGATCGCGCGCCCTCGCGGTTTCCACCAATTGATCCCGGATTTCCTCACAAGTCATCGCAATACCCCGCTTTTTTTAAGCACTTGTAATTTCGTCAGTAAGAGTCCACGCCCCCGATGGAGCCGTGAACGGACAGTCCCAACCGGACAGCCGACCACCGCGGCGGCTTCCTCGTAACTGAGCTCCTGCAACTCACACAGGACCACGGCTTCCCGGTAAACGCCCGGGAGCGCCAGCACGGCCTGGCGAATACTTTCGACGGTTTCGCGCCGGGTCATGTCCGCGAGGACGTCTTCGGCGCCGGCCACATCGAAATCCTGTTCCGAAAACTCACGGCCCATCGCCACGTGCTTGCGGACGCGATTCCGGGCTATGCCGTAGATATAGGCGGTGAGACTGCCGCGGCTGGGATCGAAGCGGCTCGCATCTCTGATGAGCGCCAGAAACGTCTCCTGAAGAACCTCCTCGGCAACGGAGGCATTTCCGCTCATGTGGAGAGCAAACCGATAGATCGCATCCGCCCGCTGGCGATACAGAACTGAGAAGGATTCCGCATCGCCGGATCGGGCCAGACGAAGGAGATCAACAGCATCGGTCTCAGGGGTGGCCGATGATGTTTTAACGATCTCCATGCCGCTTTTGCATGTATTGGCGTCGGGAGGGCCCGAGAGTTCCCGAATCTTAGGATTTTTTTGTAGCACGGAGCACGCGGTCGATTCCAGCCAGATCCGGGGTAATGGCGGGAGGGTCCCAATGATTGTTGAAGAGAAGCATCACATCGCGGCTTTGACCGGCTCCCAGTTCGAGGACGAGGCTGCCGCCGGGCACCAGCGCCAGTGCGGCCTGGGGAATGAGCGTGCGGTAGAAATCGAGCCCGTTCGGGCCGGCAAAGAGGGCCAGGGAAGGCTCCCAGTCACGGACTTCGGGCGGCAAGGTTTCGCGGCAGGCGGCGGCCACATATGGGGGATTGGAAACGATCAAGGCGGCGCTCAGAGGGGCGCAAGCGGTTAGCGCATCACCGCGGAAAAAGGAGACCGGGGCTGCCAGCGCGGCCGCATTCCGGGCGGCGATGGCGAGCGCCTCGGGTGAGATGTCGATGGCCAGAACCTGCCGCTTCAACTCGAGCGCGAGCGTGATGGCGATAGCGCCGGAGCCGGTACCGACATCGATAATCCGGTCCGCAGCGGCCGCCAGCGGGAGGGCGGCTTCGATCAGGTGCTCGGTTTCGGGACGAGGGATCAGGACGCCCGGCGCCACTGTGAATGGCCGGCCGTAGAACTCCTGCGTTCGGGTGATGTACTGGGTCGGCTTCCGCTGCAGCCGCTCATGCAGGTAACGCCCGTAGTGAATCCATTCGACTTCGCGCAGCTCCTGCTCGGGATGGGCGTAAAGATAGGTGCGGCCGCGATGGATGGCGTGCGCGAGAAGGACTTCGGCGGTGAGACGCGGGACTTCGATCTTGGCGCGTTCCAGCAGTTCGGTGCCTTGCCGCAGCGCCGTGCCGAGCGTCATGTCAACCGGCTACGCGGCCTCGCCTTCGCGCTTCATTTTCTCGGTCTGGAAGTGGGTGTTTAACGCTTCCAGCGTGGATTCGATACGGCCTTGCATGAAGAGATCGAGCTGATGAATGGTGAGGCCGATGCGATGATCGGTGACGCGGTTTTGAGGGAAGTTATACGTGCGGATCTTCTCGCTGCGATCGCCGGTTCCCACCTGGCTGCGGCGTTCGGCGCCCAGCGCGGCCTGCTGTTTCTCGAGCTCGAGTTCGTAAAGGCGGGATCGCAGGACGCGCATGGCTTTCGCGCGATTCTTGATCTGCGACTTTTCGTCCTGGCAGGAGACGATCAAACCGGTCGGAAGGTGCGTGATCCGAACCGCTGAGTAGGTAGTATTCACCGACTGTCCACCGGGGCCGCTGGAACAGAAAGTGTCGATGCGGATGTCTTTTTCCTCGACTTTGACCTCGACCTCGTCCGCTTCCGGGAGCACCGCGACGGTGATTGCCGAGGTGTGCACGCGGCCCTGGGTCTCGGTAGCGGGAACGCGCTGCACGCGATGGACTCCGCTTTCATACTTCATCTTCGAGTACACACGATCGCCGCTCACCAGGGCCAGAACTTCCTTCAGCCCGCCTACGGAGCTTTCACTCATGGACGTGACTTCCACGCGCCAGCGCTGCGTTTCGGCAAACCGCGTATACATCCGGAAAATCTCGGCGGCAAAGAGGGTGGCCTCATCGCCACCGGTACCGGCGCGGATTTCGAGCACAACGTCTTTGTCATCCAGCGGATCTTTGGGGAGCAGCAGGATTTTCAACTGCTCTTCGATCTCCGCGACCACGGGCTGCAGGCGCGTGATTTCATCGTGCGCCATTTCGCGCATCTCGGCGTCTCTGTCCTCGGCCATCGCGAGCGCCTGCTGCAGTTCGCCGTGCGCCTGTTTCCACTCCCGGTACTTGCTGACTGTTTCCGACAGATCGCTGTGGAGTTTGGCAGCTTTCCGGTACTGATCGCCGTCATTAATGACGATGGGGTCGGCAAGCTGCGCGCTCATTTCTTCGAAGCGCTTCTCGATCTGTTCCAGCCGTTCCGTAAATTGCACTGCGGTCCGTTCTTTCTGAAGCTTTCGTTACGCGATGACGAGCTCGCCGTCCTGCGCGGCTTCGAGCGCCATGGCGCGGTCCAACGCGTGAATGGCCACTTCGGTTTGCTCATCGGAAGGCGGCTTGGTGGTGACGCGCTGCAGCCAAAGACCAGGGGCCGTCAGGAGCGCCATCGCCGTACCCTGGCGTTTGGCGGCGAAACGGATCAGCTCATAGCTGATTCCCGTGATGAAAGGAAGCAGCACAATGCGCGAAATCAGCTTGGCGGCGAACCCATCGAACGGGATGAGCATGTAGACGAGCATGGAGATCACCATCACGACCAGCAGAAAACTGGTGCCGCACCGGGGATGCCAGGTGGTGAAGGTCTGGGCGTTCGCCACGGTGACCGGCTGTCCGGATTCGAAATTGAAAACGACCTTGTGTTCCGCGCCGTGATATTCGAAGACCCGGTGGATGTCTTTGGCGCGCGAGACGAAGGCCAGGAAAGCGATGAAGATACCAATGCGAATAAGCCCGTCGACGAGGTTGAGGGCGATGCGCCCGTGGAGCGCCGCAAAGTGATTACCGATGGAAGTGGCGAGATACAGCGGGACGAACTTATAAAGAAAAATGAAAAACGCAAGCGAGAAAAGGAGGTTGAGCGCTAATGCCTTGTTGGACACGGGCTTCGCTTCCGGCTGCGCGGTCTGCTCGCCTTCCAGCGCCACGTTCGCGGAAAAACGCAGGGCTTTGATTCCGAGGGCCATGGCCTGTCCGAGTGTGCCCAAGCCCCGCAAGATGGGCAGCTTGAAGATGGGATACTGCTCAGACATCCGCGCGATCGGTTTTTCTTCCACAGCGATGCCGCCCTGGGGACGGCGCACGGCCACACAGTAGCTGTGGGGAGCGCGCATCATCACACCTTCCATCACCGCTTGGCCGCCGACCAGCGTCTCTTCTCCGCTTTCGAGAACAGGGAGCATCTGCAAATGGGCGAAAAGGCGGAAAAAGGTACGGAGCGACACGGGTATCCTTGAGTCCATTATAGGTTAGAGATGCTTAGGGGCGCGGACCGGTTTCGCAGCCGGGAAAGGCCGGCCAGCTCATTTTGCCAATCGAACCCAATTCCCGGAGCCCGGGTTCGGAGGACCAGTAAGCGTCGGCCACCCATTCTTTGACGATCAGGAATTGCTCGTGCGCGGGGCCGCCGGCTACTGAGGCGGCAGTCAGCCTGGAGCCATCCGGATCACGGTCGAAAGCGGCCAAAGCACCGGTAAGCTGGGCACGTGTCTGCTCCGATTCCATGGTCAGCACGAGATCGATCAACTGATTGCAGAGCGCCGCGGCACTGCCGGGGACGATTCGGTCTCCCAGGGTCACGAGCGCCTCGTTTTGCGCGGGCGTGAGGATTTGAGGCGTCCAGGCCGGCGCGCCCCGCAATCCTGGCACAACGGCCGCCGCCGCGCCGAGTTGCAGAATTCGCAGCATGCACTCGCGCCGGTTGAAAGCGAAGGAATCAGTCATAAACTTATTGTCAGCACATGGCCACCACAAAGTATGACGTAATCGTCGTGGGTTCGGGCGCGTCCGGGGGTTGGGCGGCGAAAGAGTTGAGCGAGAGCGGCTTGCAGGTGCTGATTCTCGATTGCGGGCGGCCGCAGAAAGACGCGAATTTCACCGAGCATCTGCGACCCTTCGATCTGAAATACCGGAATCTGCGTTTTCGGGAGCCGGTGTCCGGGCTGATCCGGAACACGCGGCCGATCCAGGGGCAGTGCTACGCCTGCACCGAATACAACTACGAATGGTTCGCGAACGATCATGAAGAGCCGTACACCACGGCGGAAAACAAGAATTACAACTACTTCGGGCGGATGCGCGTCGTGGGCGGGCGCACGAACGTCTGGGGGCGCCAGTCTTACCGGCTGAGCGATCTGACCTTCAAAGCCGCGTCGCATGACGGATTCGGGGAAGATTGGCCCATCAGTTACAAAGATGTCGCGCCCTACTACGACAAGGTGGAGCGGTACATCGGCGTGTCCGGATCGCGCGAGGGAAACGACGTTCTGCCGGATGGCCAGTTCCTGCCGCCCATGGGGATGTCCTGCCATGAAGCGCGGATGCGCGAGGTGCTGCGCGAGAAATTCGGGCGCACCTTAACGATCGGACGGACGGCAAATTTGACCAAGGGGCAGAACGGGCGCGCTGCATGCCATTACTGCGGGCCCTGTGAGCGCGGCTGCGTAACGCATTCCTATTTCAATTCCGCGTTCACGACGATTAAAGATGCACTCGGAACGGGCAAGTGCGATCTGGTTACGAACGCGTCGGCTTACAAAGTTTTAATGGATGGGAACAATCGCGCAACGGGTGTTTTGTATATGGACCGGTTGAGCAAGCAGCCACGGGAAATTCGCGCGAGAGTGGTGGTGCTGGCGGCGTCGGCGTTGGAATCGACCCGCATTCTGCTGAACTCGAAAACACCGGATTACTCCACGGGGCTGGCGAATTCCAGCGGCACGCTCGGGCACTACTACACCGATAGCTTGAAGGGAGGCGGAGCGGAAGGCACGATTCCAGACCCCACGGCGAAGCTGGAGATCGACGGTCCGCGCCGGCCGAACGGGATCTACATCATCCGTTTCCGCAACCTGCCGGGCGGGCCGCAGACCAAGGGCTTTCTACGCGGTTATGGCTATCAGGGCGGAAGCGGAGTGGGCTTCCAGGCCGGCGCACCGGGTATGGGCGAAGCATATAAACAAGCAGCCAGGCAGCCGGTTTCCACCTTCAACCTGTTAGGGTATGGCGAGCCGCTGCCCCGCTTCGAAAACTATGTCGAGCTGGACCCAGAGAAAGTGGACGCGTGGGGCATTCCCGTTTTGCGCATGAATGTCGCGTGGACCGATAACGAACGGAATCTGGTCAAAGATGCCGGCGAGCAGGCGGCCGAGATGCTGGAGGCTGCTGGCATGAAAAATATTCAGGTGCGCTCGGAAGTGCACCCGCCCGGCGATGCCAATCATGATGTGGGGACGGCGCGCATGGGCGGCGATCCGAAGAAGAGCGTACTGAATCAGTATCAACAGACGCACGATGTGAACAACGTCTTCGTGATGGACGGGGCGTGCTTCAACGCGCCGGGCTGCCAGAATCCGACGCTAACGATTATGGCCCTCGCGGTGCGTTCGTGCGATTACCTGAAGGAGCAGCTGCGCGCTGGCGCTCTTTAAGGTTTTCTGGGCTTAGTCAGCTTATAAGCTTCCCGCACGGCCTGTAGTTGTTTGGCGTGGCTTTCCGCGTGATCGGCAGACAGCTCGACGAGCTGCAGGAGGCTCATCGGGCCGCGCCGGTTGTGGATTCCCATGCGGCTGAACGTTTCCGGCGGCAGGTCTTTCAGCAATTCATAGTTGTCCGCGCGGATGCGCCGGAAATGATCCAGGGAGCTAGCGGGCTTGCGAGTGCTGTAGTCGAGCTTTGCCGCCCAGGCAGCTTCATCGTAGTTCGGCAGCATGGGGTTGTCTTCGGCGATGACGCTTCGGAACCGGTAGGCAGCGACCATCTCGGAATCCGCCAAGTGCCTCGCGATCTGCCGGATGCTCCATTTGCCGGGCTCGGAAAGGAAGTCGACTTCCTCGCCGAAGACACCAGTCAGCATAACGGCAATCACTTCCGGCGCACGGCGAAACCGCTCCAGTAGATTGGCGTGCTCACTCATGGGAGGTCCTCTTCATCAAGCATGAAGCACCAGTATACGGGGGTGTTCTCGAGCAAGGCCGGCCGGGGATTTAGAATGGGACCAATCCCGATGCAGCGTCCTCCGGCCTCCGCCGTTCTCTCCCTCTGCGTTCTGTTAACGGCCAGCGGTCTGTGCGCCCAGCGTCCTCCCGAACATCCGGCGCGGTACGCATCCCGCGGAACGCGCGGGGCAATTGCCGCCGGAAGCGACTATGCAACCGATGCGGGCATGCGCACTTACTACCGTGGAGGAAACGCCGTGGACGCGGGGGTGGCCGCCATGTTTGCCGCCGCGGTGACGGAATTCTCGCACTTTGGTTTTGGGGGCGAAGCTCCCATCCTGATCCGGACGGCGGATGGGAAGGTGCACTCCATAGCGGGAGTGGGGACAATGCCGAAGCTCGCGACTGCCGAATTTTTTCGGAACCGTCCTTTGAAACTGGGCGACATCCTCGAAGTTCCCGACAAGACTGGTTTGCGCGGAATGGTTCCGGTGGCGGGTCTCATGCCGGCGCTGGTGCCGGGGATGGTGGATGCGGCGCTCCTGGCTTTGCGTGAGTACGGGACCAAGTCGTTCAACGAAGAGATCGAGTATGCGATCGACTTTGCAGACGGCGAGCCGATCGATGAATTGCGGTCTCGCACGTTAGAGAACTGCCGTCCCTTCTTCGATCTTTGGCCGACGTCTAAGAAACACTGGCTTCCAGACGGCCATGTGCCCCGTCCTGGCGAGATCTTCCGGCAGCCGGATCTGGCGCGTACGCTTCGCGCCATGGCCGAGGCGGAGCGGAAAGCGCTGGCTGCGGGGGCAAGCCGCGCGAAAGCCATCGATGCCGTGCGGGATTACTTCTATCGGGGGGACATTGCGCATAAGATCGACGCTTTCAGCCGCGAGTTCGGGGGCCTGCTCCGCTATGAAGATATGGCGGCATTCCGCCTCAGCCCGGAGGAGCCGGTCTCGACGCACTACAAAGGCTACGAGGTTTACAAGCCGGGCTTCTGGAGCCAGGGGCCCTCGATGATCGAAGCGCTCAATATTCTGAACGGCTTCGACCTGGCTGGGATGAAGCTCAATTCGGCCGAGTACATCAATACCGTGGCGGAAGCGCTGAAGCTGGCTTACGCGGATCGCGACACCTACTACGGAGATCCAAAGTTCAGTTCCATCGCGACTAAGACGCTGCTGTCGCAGGCTTACGCCGATAGCCGGAGGAAGTTGATCCTTCACGACGCGTCTCTGGAGTTTGTGCCGGGTGAGATCAACGGCAAAGTGGGCCGCCATCCCTCCAAAGAAAAGATCACGCGGGGGAACATCGACGACCGGCTGATGGCAAAAGACACCACGTGCATCGATGCGGTGGATAAGAACGGCGTGATGTTCTCGTCGACACCGTCGGGAGCCTGGTTGCCCTCAGTGATCGCGGGCGACACGGGAATTCCACTCACGGAACGCGCGCAAAGTTTCCTGCTCGTGCCTGGCCATCCCAATGAGCTCGCAGGAGGGAAACGACCGCGAGTGACGTTAAGCCCGACGCTGGTTACGAAAGGCGGCAAGCAGTTTCTGGCGCTCTCGACACCCGGCGGGGACAATCAGGATCAGGCGCTGGTGCAGATGTTTCTGGATGTGGTCGAGTTCCACATGAGCACGGAGCCGGCCGTGGAGGCGCCCCGCTTCCAGACGCGGCACCTGGTCTCCAGTTTCGACAACCACGCAATGAACCCGGGCAATCTGGTCCTGGACGAACGCATCCCGGCGGCCGTAGTTCAGGAGTTGGGCGCGCGGAAGCACGTGGTAGAAACGACGTCGCGCTGGAACAGCGGCGCGGCCCCGGTCATGATTCGTTTGACGCCCGGTGACGTTCTGGAATCCGCGGCAGACCCCTACGGGTATCGGTCCGCGCGAGCCTGGTAAGTGGATTCGCTGTTCGACGAATTCCCGGACTTTGATCGTGACCGTCTGGCGGCGCGGGTGGGCGCATTGGCTGCTTCGAACATCTTCCTCGGTGGAAGCTCCTGGAAGTATGAAGGTTGGATCGGACAGATTTATAGCCGGAGCCGCTACGAGTCCCGGGGGCGGTTTTCCAAGAAGAGATTTGAAGAGTCCTGCTTAAGCGAGTACGCGACGGTATTCCCTACCGTTTGCGGGGACTTCGCGTTTTACCAGTTTCCGCCGGATGATTTCTGGGCCAGATTATTCGCGCAGGTGCCGTCCGGGTTTCGGTTTGCGTTCAAAGTTCCGGAGCAGATCACGTGCCGCATTTTCCCGTCGCATCCGCGGTACGGCGCGCAAGGCGGGTCGAAAACCCGTCGTTCCTCGATGCCGATTTGTTCCGCGAGGGATTTCTGCGGGCGCTGGAGCCATACCGGGAAAAAACCGGTCTGCTGATTTTTGAGTTCGGAGCGTTTTCGCCGCGCGCGTTTGCGCGACCCGCCGAGTTCGTGGACCGCCTGGACCCCTTCTTGGCGAAGCTTCCACGCGATTTTCGGTACAGCGTGGAGATCCGCAATCCGGATTTCCTGGTGTCCGATTACTTTGCTTGCCTGCGGGCGCAGGGTGTGGCGCACGTCTATAACGCCTGGACAAAGATGCCCACTTTGCGGGAGCAACTGGAGATTCCGGATTCGCTGACTGCGGATTTTCTGGTGACAAGGGCACTCCTGCGGCAGGGCCGTCCGTACGAAGACGCAGTCGCGATGTTCTCCCCGTATACGGAGGTTCGCGAGGTCAACGAATCGGCGCGCGAAGGTCTGCGGGAAATCATTCACATCGCGCGCGAGGAGAAGCGGACGACGTTTATCTTCATCAACAACCGGCTGGAGGGGAACGCGCCCGGAACGATGGTGTCGATCCTCGACGATTAAACGCTTGCCGGAAGGACGGCGCGGTATTGCAGGAAGAGCTGGAACACAATCCAGAAACTATACGCCGTCACCATCACGCAAAGAGCGGCGACCGTCTGCCAGACGCGTTCCCCGATGCGGCTGGAGTGAACGGGAGTGCCTGCGATATAGGCGATGGTGATGCCAGCCGCGAGTCCACCGAGATGCGCGTAGTTGTCGATGCGAAAGCCGGGGAGCAGCCCCAAGGCAATTCCGTAGATCGCCCACTTCACATAGAAGGAGCGTATCTGCCGCCCGACCTCGGTCCGGTTGCGCATGCCGAATGCGATCATCGCGCCGATCAGTCCGAAGAGCCCGGCCGACGCGCCCACGGAGGGGTTAAGACTGAAGTACGAGCTCAAAAGAAATCCAAAAACGGTGCCGGCGAAGTAGAAGATCAGGAAACGGGCAGTGCCGAAAGTACGCTCCACTTCGGCGCCCAGATCGTTCAGCACCCACATGTTCATGCCGATGTGCAGCAGGCCGCCGTGAAGGAAACCCGCAGTGATCAACCTCCACCACTGATGCCCCACAAGGACCGCTTCGCTATTCTTTTCGCCAAGCTGGAAGAGTTCCGATCCTCCGACGCCGCCATACGTGCTCGCGATAAACAAGCCGATGTTCAACAGCAGAATCAGGGACGTAGTGAATCTTGAGGCCGGGATTAGTCCGCCCAGCAGGGCAGCGGGATTGCGCGTATCGACCGCTCGTGAAACGACGGGCTCATTGCAATACGGACAAGTACGGTCACTGGTGGTGATGAATGCCCGGCAATTCGGGCACATCCGGCGCTTATCCACGTGTTAAGCCGCCGTCCCGCTTCGCTGCCCGGCCGTCCTGGCATGTTCCCGGACAAAGCGCGTCCGGTCCTTGTGCCGGATGACCAGCAATCCGGCGATACCCAGACCGAGCGCCAGTTTCAGAAGCTCCATGCCGGAGTAGATTCCATGAAGCCGCCAGAAAGTCGCTGGCTCGGCGCCCTGAGTGCCGGGATAATCAAGCATCCGCCCCAACCGCGTAATTTCTCCAGTCAGAAGAAACCGGTCGGCGGCGACGATACAGAGCATAAGAATCGTGAGCACCATCGCGATCCGCGGCGCATCGCCGTGGCCGAAGACAAACACCGCCAGGAGCATCACCCCAAGGACCAACTGGGAATATTCCCACTGTTCGAAGAAGAAGCGATTTGCTTCAGCCGCCTCCGCGCGCAGAAATACACGCGCCTGCTCGCGGCCACCGATACTCCTGATGTGTTCGGCAGTCAGTGGACCGGGAGCACTGAGAAATCGATCGACGGAGCGGAAATTCTGAATGGCGGTGAAATCCATGAAGATGCTGGCAGCGAGCCATGCACCGATCAACAGGGATGCCAGTCGGCGGGAGTGCATGAAGTCTCACTCTAGTATGTCAGTCCGCAGTATGGCAGCCGGATGACGCTAGACGCGCTCCGGTTCAGCCGCCATAACACGAATCTGAAATTCCTTCGAGCCCAGATACGGATGGGCGGCTTTGAATCGGATGACGCCGGCGTTCTGTGTGGTACGAATCCAGATAGCGCCCGCGCCTCCGACCAGGCCAAAGGGATTTTCACCGATGATCTCGCCGGGACCTTCGAGCGTCATCGCGAGCGCGCCACTCGCAAATTGCTGCGTGTTGCCGAACCGGTCGGCCACGCGGAAGACCACGCGGGTGACGTCAATGCCATCGCCCGTTAATTCCAAGTCGTCCGGTTCGAGTAGCAGTTGCGCGTCGATTCCCTTCCCGCTGTAAGAACGCGAGATGACCTTGCGGCCCTGGATGTAGCCTTCCAGACGCAGATCGCCCCAGGGAGTGCCCCAGAGATTATCCAGCTGCAGGATGAAAGGCGGGTATTTCAGATGTCCATAGTTGACGCGATCCGGATCGGCCTCCTGGATCAGCTTGTCCGCGACGTACACCTTGAGGTGCTCGCAATTGGAACACACCGGCACGATGCCGGGCCCGCCGGCCCCGGAGTGATCGCCCGGCGACCAATCGAAGGCGGGCACGAGGACCACTTCTTTGGCCGGGTCGCATTGAGATTTGTAGAAGCCAGCAGCCGCTTTCGGAAGGCGAAAGATGTCGAATACCCCGTGGTAGCAGATATGATCGGCGGAACCGAATTCGTCGTGCGTGTTGTAATCGAACGCGCACCACCCGAGACCGCCGGCGTATTGGTCGTTGGACGCGAGTTGATTGTGGATGCGCGCATGGCGCATGGCATGTTCCGCAACGCGCTCGACCTGGTCAAAACGCTTGGTGGAAAAGGTATGACCGACGAACTCGGTATTGAGATATGCCGGGTGATTGGGCTGGCGCATCGGCCATCCGAAATCATTGAACGTGAACACATCCTCGAGCAATTCCGAATTGTAGTTTTCGGTGGTGCGCACGCCGCCGGTGGGCCGGGACGGATCGAGTTCGTGGGCCAGCTTGTTGGTGCGGGTGTAGAAGGCGTGGTCGTCGCGGGATTCATTGATGCGGACCAGCCACGTGATGATCGACGGATGGTTCCAATCGCGCCGGATCATCTCGCCGACATTGCGGACCGCGATGTCCTGCCAGGGATTTTCACCAATGTGCTGCCAGCCGGGAATTTCTTCGAGCACCAAGAGCCCGAGCTCGTCGCAGGCATCCAGAAAATGGCGCGACTGCGGGTAATGCGAGGTCCGGACTACGTTGGTGTGAATGCTTTTGAGAATCTGGACGTCACGCTTCTGGGCGCGGGCGGGCATAGCGCCTCCCACATAGGGAAAAGTCTGGTGGCGATCGAGTCCGATCAGCTTGATGTGCTGGCCGTTGAGGTGGAAACCTTGCGGAGTGAACCGGGCCTCCCGGAAGCCAACGCGCGTGCGGTATTCATCACTGGCGACGCGCACCGCCACGTCGTAGAGGCGGGGCCGGTCCAGCGACCAGAGTTCGATCGCACCAAGATTCGTCAGAGAAACAACGCCCTCAGGGGATAACGTTCCCGAGGCGAGCACGCGGCCGCCATCGCGCAACTCAGCTGTGCCGGAGTCGAACTTCCCATTCACGTACGCGCGAACTTTCAGGCTGCGATTTGGCGTCAATACATCGACGGGCTCGGCAAAGACGTTCTCGAGGAACACTTCCGGCACCACCCGTAGCGACGCTTCGCGGTAAATTCCACCGAACGTCAGATAATCAATCAATCCTCCGAATGGCGGGATGTCCTTGCGTTCGGTGGAATCCAGTTCCACTGCGAGCACGTTATCGCCATCCCACTTCATGTGCGGCGTCAACTCAAACGAGAAAGGAGTGTACCCGCCTTTGTACTCCTCGAACTTGTGACCGTTGAAGGTCACCGTGGACGCGGTCATCGCACCTTCGAAGTCCACAAAGACGCGCTGGCCTTGCATGGCAGCGGGGAGACGGAAGTGCCGGCGATAGATGGAGACGAACTCGTAGCGCGCTTCGTCGAAGCTATGCCATGGCAGACGGACGTTGGTATGAGGCAGTGTGACGCGTTCGAACCGGCTATCGTCGAACGGGGGAGCGGCGGCCCCGGGCGCCGTCGGGCCACCAAACAGCCAGTTGTGATTTAAGGGAAATACGGAACGCCCCGCTATGGATGCTGCGGCCACGCCGGTCTGCTGAAGAAGAGCTAATCCCGCGAGGCTGCCGCCGATGAAGTCCCGCCTATTCATACATGGCGAACTTTATCAAACGCTCGCGGTCACTTCTTTTTGCCCTGGCTCGCTACCGCTTCCATCGCGGCCTTCACCTTCTCGGGATCGCCCAGGTAATAGTTCCTCAGCGGCTTCATACTTTCATCGAGCTCGTAGACCAGAGGCATTCCGGTAGGTACGTTCAGGTTGATGATGTTCTCTTCGGACATCCCGTCCAGGTACTTGATCAGGGCGCGCAGGCTGTTGCCATGGGCGGCGATGAGCACATTCTTGCCCTCGCGGACATCCGGCGCGATGGTCTGCTCCCAATACGGAAGGAAGCGGGCGACGGTGTCTTTCAGGCATTCCGTTAGAGGCAGATCCTCCGCGGAGAGATTGCGGTACCGCGGGTCGTGGCCCGGAAACCGATCATCGGAAGCGTCCAAAGGTGGCGGCGGGATGTCGTAACTGCGGCGCCAGATCTTCACCTGCTCCTCACCGAACTTGGCCGCGGTTTCTGACTTGTTCAACCCCTGCAGCGCGCCATAGTGGCGTTCGTTCAATCGCCAGGACCGGTACACGGGCACCCAAAGCAGGTCCATTTCATCCATGGCGATCCACAGCGTCCGGATTGCGCGTTTCAAAACGGAGGTGTACGCGACATCGAAGGTGAACCCTTGGGCCTGCAGCACCCGGCCGGCTTCACGGGCCTGTTCGCGGCCTTCCGCGGATAGATCCACATCGGTCCAGCCGGTGAATCGGTTTTCCTTGTTCCAGTCGCTTTCCCCGTGCCGCAGAAGTACAAGTTTCCTCATGGTGTCTCCCGAGGATAACGCGCCGGAGCGGCTGTGAATCTTGTTGGTCTACGGTTGGGAAGCCAGAACTTCGCGGACCTTCTCGAGAAATTCTTCCGGACGGAAAGGCTTGCGCAGGATCGGAAATTCTTCACCGATCATTCCCTTTTCGAATTGTCCGGACATCAGCAGAATCCGGGTATTCCTCCGCTCCAGCAGGAGCCGTTCTCGTAAGTCAAACCCATCAAGGCGCGGCATCATGACGTCCGTAATCAAGAGATCGATGCGGCCCTCGTGCTTTCTCGCGACATTGAGAGCGGTGCTGCCGTCGGTGGCGGCAATTACCGTATAGCCCGCCTCCCGAAGAACCCGGACCAGCAATTTGCGGAGCACGGGATCATCGTCGGCCAGAAGGATCGACTGATTTTTACCCGCGTTCAAATCCTCGGCTGCGGAACTTTCCATTTTGGTCAGGTCTCTGTTTTCAAGGCTAGCACCGGCCAGGTTTACGAAAATCACGCCTCTTTTAACGGAATGCTGAGGGTTTTCATCTTCCGGTATAGATTACTTCGCTCCAGACCGAGCAATTCAGCGGTCCTGGTGATATTTCCACCAGTCTCTTCGAGCTTTTTCAAGATATACTCGCGCTCCGCCGCTTCTCTCACCTCATGCAGGCTGGCGAAGCTGTCCATCGGCCGCAGGGTTGTCGTCCTCTTCGACGCGGGAAGAGGCACGTGGCGCGCGTCTACGCGTACCTGCGGATTGAGGATGACGATCCGTTCGATCATATTGCGCAGTTCCCGGACATTTCCCGGCCAGTGGTAGTCCTGCAGAATTTGGTACGCCGCCGGGCTGAGTTCTTTGGGTTTGCGGCCGTAAGAGCGGGTAAACTCGCGCAAAAAGAAGTCGGCGAGAAGCGGAACATCCTCGGCGCGGTCGCGCAACGGCGGCACATGAAACGGGATTACATTCAGGCGGTAAAAAAGATCTTCGCGGAAATTGCCGCGCTCGATTTCGCTGTCGAGATTTTTATTAGTGGCCGCAATGACTCGCACATCTACCTGGACCATCTCGTGCGCGCCGACCGGCTCAAACCGCTGTTCTTCCAAAGCGCGCAGCACTTTGGCCTGGGTACGGAGACTCATGTCGCCCACTTCGTCCAGGAAGATGGTGCCGTTATCGGCTTTCTGGAACTTGCCGGATTTAGCCTCCTGCGCTCCGTTGAAGCTGCCTTTTACATGCCCGAAAAGCTCGCTTTCGATTAAGTCTTCCGGGATAGCCGCGCAGTTCACTTCGATCATGGCCTGCGAGGCTCGGGGGCTCATCGCGTGGATCGCGTGCGCGACTAATTCCTTGCCGGTGCCGCTTTCGCCATAAATCAGAACCCGGCCGTTGGTGGCAGCCATCAACTGCATCTGCTGGCGCAGGGCCCGCATCGGCACGCTATCGCCGATGATGCGGTATTTGGAACTCTCATCGGCCCGCAGACGGGTGTTCTCCAGCTCCAGGCGCCGGTGCTGGATGGCATTCTTCGTGACCACCGCGATTTTCTGCAGAGTGAGCGGCTTTTCGAGAAAGTCGAAAGCTCCGAGCTTGGTCGCGCGGACTGCCGTGTCGATGGAACCGTGGCCGGAAATCATGACCACCACGGGACGGTCTTCAAAGGGGATCTCCTGGATGCGCGCCAGCGTCTCCATTCCATCCATGCCCTGCAGCCACACGTCGAGATAGAGCAGCGTGAACGCGCGGCGGGAAAGCAGCGCAAGGCAGGCCTCGCCGCTTTCCACGCAGGCGACTTCGTAACCATCGTCCTGCAGAACGCCGCCGAGAGATTGGCGGATACCCGGCTCGTCGTCCACGATGAGAATGCTGGCTTTCATGCCGGTATTGCTTCCGCGGGATTCTCCGCCAGCACCGGCATTTCAATGGTGAAGCGCGCGCCGACGGGCGGGTTATCTTCCACGCGGATCTGAGCGCTATGGTCGTTCAGAATGTGACTGACGATCGCCAGGCCCAAACCCGTGCCGCGTCCCTTGGTGGAGAAGTATGGCGAGAACAGTTTCTCGCGCTGGTCGGCCGTGATGCCGCAGCCGGTGTCGGCAACAATCAGCTCGACCATTCCGGCCGTCCCGGGCTGGGTCGCGATGTAGAGCTGCCGTACGAGCGACTCCTGCATGGCTTCGGCTGCGTTGTCCACCAGGTTCACCACGACACGTTTGAACTGTTCGGGGTCGATTTGCACGCAAGGGAGGTTCGGGGCGAAATCCGCACGAATCGTAATTGAATCCAGACGGCCCGCGAAGACGGCCAGCGCGCTCTCTACTACCTCGTTGAGGTCGGCGCGCACCAACTTGGCGGCGGGGAACCGGGAGAACTGCGAAAATTCGTCCACCAGCGTCTTCACGGACTGCACCTCGCTGACGATGGTGTCTGTGCATTCCTGGACGATTCTCGCAACCTCGGGCGGAATCTTGATCCGGCTCAATTGGCGCACAATGCGTCCCGCCGAGAGCGTAATGGGGGTGAGCGGGTTCTTGATCTCATGCGCGACGCGGCGCGCCACCTCACTCCAGGCGGATGCCTTTTGGGCTCTCAACAAGTCCGTCGTATCTTCCAGAACAATCACAAAGCCGGAAGTCAGCTTGTCTTCGAGAGCCGAAACCGTGATGGAAAGGCTCTGTTGCTTTCCGTTACGATGTTCGAACTGCTCCGTGGCGAGACCGGTGCGCCGCGCGCGGTTCATCAGGTAGCGGATTTCAGAAGATTCTTCGCGCGAGAAAAGGTCTTCGATGCGCTGCGCCTTGTCCACGATTTCGGTGGATAAGATGCGCTTCAAGGGCTGGTTCACGCGCTGAATCCAGCCATCGGCCGTGACGGAAATAACACCGGTGGGGATACTTTCAAGAATGGCTTCGGTGAACCGGCGGCGCGCCTCCAACTCCCGGCTATTGGCTTCCAATTCCTGGGTCATCTGGTTGAAGCCGCGCACCAGGCTGGCGAGTTCGTCCATGGCCCGGACGCGAACGCGATATTGCAGGTCGCCTTTGCTTACCTTCTGGGCCGCATCGATCAACGCCGCGATCGGGACGCTGATCTGCTTAGCGAGGAATAGCGCCATCCAGGTGGCGACAAAAAGGATGAAGATCGCAATCAGCGAAAGGGTGAGGAGAGACGTCTGGCGGATGTATTTTTGCTGCTGAGCCAGAGCGGCGTACTCTTTGTTGTAGTTGTCGATCAGCCGCTGCTTCGCTGCAACATCGAGCGGCATTTGCGAAGCGAGCTCGACAACACCGACGTCTTTCCCGCCAATGTTCACGGGAGCCCGGGCGACGGCGACTTCCAGGCGGTCCTTCCGCGGCATGCGTCCGGATTGCAGAATCGGCTGATGAGCGCCCAGCGGAATGAGCGCCGCCGCCGCGATGTTTTGATCGACGCAGAAGCGGGCGAGGTAATCCGGCGCGGCCTGACCGCCGCCCAGCAGCAAGCGTGTCTCCGGCATGGAGGCGAGCAGCAGCGCCTGCGCCTGCACTTTGTCGCGCATCTCCCGTTTCAAGGCGTCGTTGACTTCGGTGAGAATGACGCGCTGCGCTTCCACCGGCTTGGTGAACCATTTCGCCAGGTTGCGATTCATGACTTCGAACGAGTAAAGCACCATGAAGAAGACCGGCATGAAGCTGAGTGCGAGAGCTCCGGCCACCAGCTTCGTCTTAAGGCGCGAGCCCTCGCGATGACTGCGGTTTTCCACCCAGAGCTTCACAAAGGTGCGGACCAGAATGAAGCCGAGGGTCACCATCAACACAAAAATCAACGTGGAAACAGCCCAGAAAATGAGCGTCTGTTCCGGCCCTGTCGGAGCGGGACCGATGGTGAAGGAGCCTTGCCACACGACCAGCGCAATCAGGACGATCAGAATGACGATGCCCGAGCCATAGAGGACGCGCTTGCGCATAGTTGGCCTAGCTCTGATTGTAGGGGACCCGGTGTTTACTTATGCGGCCGCGACCATCTGGCGAAGGTTGCGCGCGCAGATCCGGCTGGCTCTCAACTTGTCGCCCTGGGGACCGGACCAGTGTGTTTCGAGATTGATGTCGCCCCGATAGCCGCCGCGCGCAAGAGCGTTGATTTGATCGTGCCAGCCGACTTCGCCGGTCCCCAATGCGACCCATTGACCGCCGCCGAAGTCTTTGGCGTGAATGTGCGCGATCCGCTCCACGGGAAGCAGCGGAAAGCCATCGGGAAAGGGAGCTTCCCCGGCGACGAAAGCATTGGCCGGATCCCAGACGATCTGGATATTGGGATGATCGAGCGCCGCGAGAACACGCGCCGCGTCCCGTCCCGTACTGACGTTGCAGGCGTGTTCGTTTTCGAGGCCGATGGTCAAGCCGTGTTCCGAGGCTTGCACGGCGAGTTCGCGCAGGGCCGTGACGGTTCGCTCGAAGACGGCGGCCGGGTCCACGGTGCGCCAGTATGAAAACACGCGCACAATCCTGGCGCCGGTACGGTTCGCAATAAAGAAGGCGCGCTCCGCCAGTCGCTCCTGATCGTCGAAGGTGTGGGTAGAAGCGAACACGTCCTGTTGAAAGCGCTTGTCGATTTCCGGCGCATCCGGCAGTGTGCATTTCAGCAGGGGGGACGCGATGCAATCGATCACCAGGTTCTGCTTTTCGAAAAGACGGAGCGCGCGATCCAGTTCATCATCGCTCACGTCAAGAATGTTCTTGCCCCATAACAGGCGGAGCTCGGCGGTCTCCAGCCCGGCTTCGCGCATGGCTAACGCGGCTATTTCCGGATCGGGCGAAAACTCATCGGTGATCGCGCCTAACCTCACCGCATTCGCTCCAATTTGCGGTAGAGCGTTTTCCGCTCAATTCCGAGAATTTGGGCTGCGCGGCTCTTATTACCTCCGGTGGCGGCAAGCACGCGGCGAATCTGGTCGGCCTCGGTATCGGCCAGCGACTCCGTCGTCTGGTCGCGCGGTTCCATCTCGCGAATCCCTTCATGCACGGCTTCGCTATCAATGCGCGCACCGGGCGAGAGAATCGCCAGGCGCTCGATCAGATGCTGCAACTGACGAATGTTGCCTGGCCACATCTGTTCCTGCATGGTTTTCACGCCGGAATCCGTCATCTTCACGTCTCGCATGTAGCGGGCGTTATAGCGCTGCAGAAAGTAGCGGGCCAGCAAGGGAATGTCGCCGCGCCGTTCGCGCAGCGGCGGAATGTGAATGCGCACCACATTGAGGCGGAACCACAGGTCTTCGCGGAACTCGCCCGTCTTCCACCATCTTCTGCAGATCGCGGTTCGTCGCCGCAAGCACCCGCACATCGACAGGCCGGGCCCGGGAAGCACCCACCGGCCGGACCTCGCGCTCCTGCAGGAATCGCAGAAGCTTGAGCTGGAAGTTCAGGTCGATGTCGCCGATTTCGTCGAGCAGCACGGTTCCCTTGTTAGCGGACTTCAAAGACGCCGGTCCGATCGCGGTCTGCGCCGGTAAATGCGCCGCGCATGACCCGAACAGTTCGCTTTCAAGAAGCGAGGCAGCGATACCCCCGCAATCCACCGGAACGAACGGCATGCGCGCGCGCTGACTGAAGCGATGGATCATGCGGGCGATCATCTCCTTGCCCGTGCCCGTTTCGCCTTCAATCAGGACCGTCACGTCGGTGGGCGCCACGCTCGACACGGTCTTATAGATTTCGATCATGCTCGCCGAAGTGCCGATCATTTCGGTTTCCGGCAGCACTTCCTCTTCGAAATCGTCGTCGGCCTCGTCGTGGATCGCCTCCGCGCGCTTCACCGTTTCCAGGATGCGATCGAGCTCAAAAGGCTTTGCGATGTAGTCGAAAACACCGCCCCGTGTAGCCGCCATCACGGTCTCCATGGTGCCCCGCGCGGTCATGAGGATCACGGCGCAATCCGGATTGCTGCTGCCGATTCATCCAGCACATCCAGCCCCGTGCGATCATCCACATAGATATCGGAGATCACGATCGGATAGATGCCGTCGTTGAGCCGGGAGAGCGCCTCGCCGTGGTAGAGACCGCATCCACCGCATACCCTTCGAGTTCCAAAAAGGTTGTGATGGTATTGCGAACACTCGCATCGTCCTCCACTACTAGTAAGCGCGGCATGTTGTTGGATCCTGCTCTTATCAATGTTAACGGCTAGGCAAGCGGCAATACCATGGTGAACCTGGATCCCTTGCCGGGAGTGGAATCCACAGAGATGGTGCCGCCATGCTCTTTGACGATCTGTTCCACGATCGAAAGGCCGATACCATTACCGTTCTCTCCGGATTGCTCGGCCCGTTTCGTCCGATAAAACCGTTCGAAGATGCGGCGCACTTCCTGCGGCTCCATACCGATTCCCTGATCCGCTACCCAAAGCCGCATCGTATTATGGGCGCAATTGGCGGAAACGGTGACCCGGGTTTCAGGAGGGGAGTACTTGATTGCGTTAGTCAGCAGGTTATAGATCGCGTACTCCATGAGTTCATGGTCTCCGGTCAATTCGGCGCCGGATAACGCCTCTACGCTGATGACAATGTTTTTGCGCTCGGCCAGCGGGAGGACTCGTGCCACGCACTGGTCGACGAGAGCGGCTGCGGAGAAGCGTTCACGCTTGAGATCGATTTGGCCGCCCGCGAGCCGCTCCACGCTCAGAAAGGTTTCAATCATACTCGCCAGCCGCTTGGACTCGGTGTTGATCATGGCTGCAATCTGCTTCCGTTTTTCGTCAGGCATCGCATAACGCGTAATGAGTTCACTCGAGCCTTGAATAGCGGTGAGGGGAGTTCGCATCTCGTGCGTGACAAATTGCACCAGCTTCTGGTAATGGGCCTCCGAGGCTTCCGCGCGGACCATGCGCTTCCGCGTGATCAGGTTCCGCCATGTTGCGGCGGCCGCGGTTCCCAGCCAGCCGCAAAGCACTGCGGGCGTGTACGGAAACACTTTTCCCTGCCGAAAAGCAAAGTAAGGAACAGTGTGCGCAGTGACGATCAAAATAGTTGCGAGCACATAGCTGGCGCGGCCGCCGACGAACACGAAGATCGCGCCCGCTAAAGTGATCAGGACGAGGCACCAGGACACCACCAGCCAATCGGGAACATCGGTGAGGAACAACTGTTGAGCGATGGTTTCGTACACGCTGGCGTTGATTTCAACGCCGATGTCGGCACCGTAAGGGGTGATCCAACGATCCCGCTGGGCGGTCTGCGCAGTGACGCCCGCAAATACGACCTGGCCTGCGAATTTTGAGGCTAACCGCGGATCGCGGCGCACCTGAGCGACCGAGTAGCCCGGTACGCCTCGACCGGGAGGCAGATACCGGATTCGCATCACGCGATCGTCCCTCTGCCTCGACGGAATGACGATCCCGGCAACTTCCAATTCGTCCGGGGACTCGGTGATGCGGGCGTGCCTGCTGGCGCGGAACGCTTCTAAACCTAAAGCCCAGCGGCGATCGCGGCCGCCTACCTTCTCCAACGGCACTTCCCGATTGATGGCGTCGTAGCGATCGAGTGCGGCATGCACCTGGCCAACGCCGGCGGCCAGTGATCGGAAACGCGGGATCGGATCGTCCCACAATTCTCCGGCCAGCAAGTCGCTCGACAGGACCAAGCTGGGAATGCGGCGAAACGCGCTTTCCAGCAAGGCGTCGCCGGGTCCGGGCTCCGCGAGGATAATATCGATGGCGACCGCTCGGGGTTTCATCGGCGCGATCAAATCCAGCCCCTGCGCCAGGGCTGTCCGGATTCCGCCCACGCCCCCAACGTCGCGCAGGGTCTCTTCGTCGATGCCCAGAACGATGGAATCCAGGGGCCGCGTCGCCGGTGCATGCAGCCGGAAGATAAAGTCGTACGCGTAGTGATCGATCTCGCGCGCGGGCGGCGTCCAACTGACCGCCAGGCCGGTGACCCAAGTGATCGCAAGCAGACCGCCCAGAGTCCACCGCTCCAGCTTTCCTGTGCTCACGTGCGCTGTCACTCATTAACGCATATCCGGGCCTTGCTAGAATCGCAAGCAAGGAGAATCGACTATGTCCAAGGGAATGGATCGCAAGAAAGAAACCAAAAAGCCCAAGAAGACCAAAGCGAAATAGGCGGCGTCAGCCGGACGGAACAGGGAAACGATCATGCGTACTGAGTGGATTTCGAGCAGACAGAACGACGCGATTCGCACGCAAATGCACTATGCCCGCGCGGGCCGGATCACGGGCGAGATGGAATACGTCGCGACGCGGGAAAAGGTAACGCCCGAACTGATCCGCTCCGAAGTTGCTCGCGGCCGCATGGTCATCCCTGCGAACATTCATCATCACAGTCTGGAGCCGATGTGCATCGGAGTGGCTTCTAACTGCAAGATCAACGCGAACATCGGCAACTCAGCGACTTCTTCCAACATCGACGAGGAACTCGCGAAGCTGGCGTATTGCGTCAAGTATGGCGCCGATACCGTGATGGATTTGTCCACGGGCGGCGACATCCCGCTTATCCGTCAGTCCATCATTGAGCGTTCGCCTGTGCCCATCGGTACCGTGCCTATTTATGAGGCCCTGAATCGCGTCCGCCGTCTGGAAGATCTCACCGCAAGCCTGATGCTCGAGGTCATCGAAGAACAGGCACAGCAGGGGGTGGATTACATGACCATCCATGCGGGCGTTCTGATCCAGTATGTCCCGCTGGCTTCGCGGAGGATCACCGGGATCGTCAGCCGCGGCGGATCGATCCTGGCTGAATGGATGGTGAAAAACCATAAGCAGAACATGCTTTATGAGTGCTTCGAGGACATCTGCAAAATTTTCCAGAAATACGATGTCACTTTCTCGCTGGGCGACGGCCTCCGTCCCGGTTGCATTGCGGATGCGAGCGATGCCGCGCAATTTGCGGAACTTAAGACGCTCGGGGAACTGACCAAGAAAGCCTGGGAGTATGACGTCCAGGTGATGGTTGAGGGCCCGGGACACATTCCCCTGGACCAGATTCAATTGCAGGTGGAGAAGGAGAAGGAACTGTGCTTCGAAGCGCCTTTCTATACTCTCGGCCCGCTTGTGACGGATATCGCCCCCGGCTATGACCACATCACCTCCGCGATAGGCGCGGCGATGATCGGCTGGCATGGCGCGGCCATGCTCTGCTACGTCACTCCCAAGGAGCACCTGGGACTACCGAATCGCGAGGATGTGAAGCAGGGGATTATCGCTTATAAGATTGCGGCGCATGCCGCCGATCTGGCGCGGCATCGTCCCGGCGCTCGCGACCGTGACGACGCCCTTTCCCGCGCACGCTACAACTTCGACTGGAACGAACAGTTCGCGCTATCGATCGACCCGGAAACCGCGCGCGCGATGCACGACGAAACGCTTCCGGAAGAGGGCTTCAAAGACGCGGCATTCTGCTCCATGTGCGGGCCGAAGTTCTGCTCGATGAATCACTCGGCGAAGGTGCAGGATTTTACGGCGGAGCAGGCGGCCGCCGTTGTCGGCGCGTCGCGGCCGGCGGAAATGGTTCAGATCTCCAACGGCGCTTAGATCAGAGCCGGCGAGCCATTAAGAGAACCGGAGCGGATTCAACACTCGCAAAACGTACGGTCACCTGGTAGGACCCTCGGCGAGTCCCGCCGGGAGTTCCGCGTTTACCTGCCGGGCCGCGTTCTCGCTCTCGTCGCTCACGTAGTGGACTTTCAGCTTCTCGCCGTCCAACATGACCACCGTGTTGGCGACATCAGCGTTATCACCAAGCCCGCGGACCCAGACGCTGATGTGGGCGGGATTCGCGCGGGTATCGACTTCGCCTCGGGACCAGTTCAGCCCATCGCAGATTAGATCGATGGTTAAGGATTCGGCTCGCGCCGGGATATCGACCGCAATTTTCAGCGGATCGCTCCACGCGCCCCCGCGCAACGAGAGGCGCACGGGGTACCAACCGGCCTCGAGCCCTGGCGGCAGCCGCGCGTTCGCCGACCACACCGAGCCATCGACGCGCGACACATACATCGCGGGGAGTCCGAACGGGCCGACTTCCAGCCGAACGTCATCGCGGTGCAACGATTCGCCGTCAGATTCGAACCACCACATCATGTACTCTTCGCGTGTCGACCGGAAGTTGATGCCGAGCCGAATCGCGTTCGTCACCGAGCGCAGCACCGTCTTTCCGGTCTCCGAAATCCCTGGCACCCATTTGCGATAACAGGCCAGAGCCGCGCGGTTATTTTCCACCTCGAGCACTTCGATGCGTGCAAAACCCGCCGCGCGGCTCATCGCGATCAGACACCCCACCGTAGGGCCGAACCAGTTATCGAGTTGGCCGCCGAGTTCCTCGGCTTCGTAAAACTCGAGGGCCGGGATGTCGTCCGCGTGTTGTTGCCAGTCCGCCGAATCGGTCACGTAGGATTCCACAATGGCGATCTCCCGGGTCAGGCCGCAAACAATTTCCAACGCGAGGAGCGGGTATTTCGTGTGGTACAAAACGCCAAGGAAGAACACGTAATCGAACTTCCCCAAATCAGCCTGTGGAAGTTCGAACAGGTCCAGTTCACGGTAGGTGACGCGCGACCCCAGCTTGCGATGCACTGTGTGGAAGTTGGCCATCTCCACCATGTCGATGGCGGTTACCTCGGCGCCGTGCCGTTCGGCTTCGAAACTGAACCAACCGTCCCAGGCGCCAATGTCCAGGAGCCGCTTGCCAGTCAGATCTTGCGGGATGGGGAACTGCGCGTACCGGTGCTGCGAAACCTCGACGGGCAGCACGCCCGGAAACTCGGTTCCGTCCTCGAAGCGAAACGCGTGGTACCAGCCCAGCCGCTGTAAATCGGAGCGCGCGGCATTTTCCTTTCGCAAACTCCGGAGTTCGGCCGCATCCATAGGCAGGCCCAGTTTAGCAATCGTAAACTGGTGCCATGGCCGAAGAGCCGGTGATCGAAGCGATGCGGGCGGACTGGGACGAACGTGCCCGGGAAGACGCTCATTACTACGTTGCTTTCGGCCGCCGCGCACAATCGGAAGAAGAGTTCTTCGCAAGCGCGTCGGACCAGGTGCGACTCTTCGAAACCGAGTTGAAGCGCCGCCCGGTCGAATTCTGGAAGGCAGCCGCGGCGCTCGAAATCGGCTGCGGCCCGGGCCGTCTGCTGCAGCCGCTGAGCCGGCATTTCCAGTCGATCCATGGGCTGGACATCTCCGCGGGTATGCTCCGGCGGGCGCAGGCGAATCTGGCCGGGGTCTCCAACGTGACTCTGCATCATGCCGTCGATTCCAACCTGTCCGGGTTCGACGACGCGAGTATCGATTTCGTCTATTCGTATGCCGTTTTCCAGCACATTCCGAGCAGAGAGATCGTGTTCGGTTATCTGCGGGAAGCGGTGCGCGTACTCACGCCCGGCGGTCTCTTCGTATTCCAGATCAATGGTCTGCCCAGCGAGGGCCACGTTCCGACCACATGGGAAGGCTGCCGTGTGAGCGCGGAAGAGTTGTCCGGCTTCGCCCGTGACAACCGCATGCTGCTTTTGTCTCTGACCGATAAAGACACGCAGTATATGTGGGTGACTCTGCAGAAACCGTGGCCTTCTCCGCCCGCGCAACCGGACCGCACCGCCGTGTTCAGCGTCACCAATGCGTTCACGGGCGAGCCCGTAGTCCCGGCAAGCGGCCGCTTCGGGGCGGCTTCCGTATGGATGACGGATCTTCCGGACGATACCGACCTGCTCAGTCTGTCCGCGCGGGTGGACGGCGCTCCGGCTTACTGTTGCTATGTCAGCCCTCCCACCAACGGACGGCGTTTTCTGGATCTGCTAATGCCGCCGGGTACCCGCACGGGTCTGGTGCCTATCGATTTGGAATGGCAGGGAGCGCCGCTCGGAAACACGACGCTTGCGCGGGTGATACTGCCCGGCCCTAAGATCCCCAGCCTGGCCTATGTTGCCGATGGAATCAATCTGCTGTCGGTCAACCGGATTGAGAGCGGTTGCGTGAAGTTGGTGATGGATGAAGTCGGCGACCCGGCAAGCGTGAGCATCGGGCTAGAAGGGATTGCGGTGCCGTTCGATTGGTTTTGCATCCATCCCGTGCACGAGCGCTACGAATTCAACTTCAAAATTCCCCGGAATCTGCCAGCGGGAAATTATGACGTGGACCTCAGAGTCGGCGGGAAGCAGTTTGCGCCGATACCCATCGAAGTCAGCGCTCCGCAGGCGAGCTAAACGAACGCAATCGTCTTGATGCCCGAGATCTCAAACGGCTTGCGACAGCGAATGTTCTTGCATGCCACTTTGTCGTCCACCAGCAGCATATAGCTTTGAGACTTAGCGAACTTGGCGCGGTCCCGCTCGTCGGCTCCGGAGGGGAGCCGGTCCTTCTTCTTGCGGAGCAGCCATTTGAGATCGTACGTCTCGACCGTGCGGCAATAGGGACAGTTCAGGCTGGCGGGCTTGGTTGTCGGGGACTCGTTGTAATAATCGCGCTCCTGCATTCGGTTATTTCCGCTCTTGTAGGGGCACCCAGCGCATGCCGTCAGGATTGCCCTTGTACTCCGCGCGGGGACGGATCAGCCGATTGTTCTTGTACTGCTCCAGAACGTGCGCGGTCCAACCGGACATGCGGCTAACGGCGAAAATCGGAGTGAACAGATCGATCGGGATTCCGAGGGAGTAGTACGTGCTGGCCGAATAGAAGTCCACGTTCGGATTCAGTTTCTTCTCCGACTTGATCGTTTCCTCCACGCGCTTCGACATGAGATACAGCTTCTCCTGGCCGGTCCTCTTCCCCAGTTCTTCCGACAAAACCCGCAGATGGGTAGCGCGGGGGTCCTCGGTGCGATAGACGCGGTGGCCAAAGCCCGGGATCTTGACCTTATTGCGGAGCATCTCGAGCACCCGGGCGACCGCGGTCTCCGGCGTTCCCACCTGCAACAGCATCCGGATCACATCTTCATTAGCGCCGCCGTGTAACGGACCTTTGAGCGCGCCGATCGCGGAGGTAATGGCGGAATGAATGTCGGACAGCGTCGCCGCCGTGACGCGCGCGGCAAAGGTGGAGGCATTCAGCTCATGGTCGGCGTGCAAGATCAGCGCGACATCGAAAGCCCGTTCCATGACCTCGTCCGGCTTCTTGCCGGTTAACAGGTAGAGAAAATTCGCGGCAAAACTCAGGCTCGGATCGGTTGCCAGAAGGTCCTGGCCTTTACGCAGCCGATCGAAACCGGACACCAGGGTTGCGGTCTGCGCCATCAATCGAACGGCTTTGGCGCTGTTGGCTTCCGGAGTCATTTCCGCCGCCTGCGGATCGTAGAGACTCAGCATCGAAACGGCCGTGCGCAAAAGATCCATGGGGATTGCCTTCGCGTTCGACCGCAGAAACTCGAGAACCTGCGGGGCCACCTCGCCGCTTGCCGAGATACTCCGCTTCAGCTCCGCGAGTTGATCCGCGTTCGGCAGTGTACCGTGCCACAACAGGTACACGACCTCTTCAAAGGTGGCATGCTCCGCCAGAGTGTGGATGTTAAAACCGCGGTAGCTGAGGATCCCCTCATACCCGTCGATGTAGCAGATCTCGGACTCGCTGGCGATAATTCCTTCAAGTCCCGCGCCGGAAGTAGTGGTAGTGGCACTCATGGTTTCCTCAGTGTATTAGAAGAATACCCGGCGCAAGCGTCCCAAAGTGCGATGGGCCATGATTGCCCACGTAGATTTGCCGGGACAGGTCGGAAGGGGTGAGAAACTTAACGAATCACTGTCTTTGCTGACGTATAAGCTCGGTTGGCTGCCAGGAGTTCCAGCAAGGCGCAGGATGACCCCGGCGCCGCAACTCTCGGCATCCGCGATCTGTAAAGCCGGATTACTCCCGATGGCGCTTTTCGGTCCCCAGTCTTCGAGGAACTTCTCATAGGTGTACTCCGGGCAGGGCTTGGCGGAACTGCAGCCCCATGCGCTATAAGCGCCCGTGTAATCCCGGCTGCGCACAAGACCGAGGAAGTGCTTGGTAACGCTGATTTGATGAAAGGGACGAAACAGGTAAATCGCAAGCGCGCCCACCACAATCACGGCCAGCGCCAGAACAATTCCGTTGCGGATGAGATGCTCCTTGCGGTCCTCACCCTCGCCGTATTGCTCCAAATAACCGGACATGCGCTTCCGCTCCCGGCGCTATTCTACTACTTGGCCGGATGAGCCGCGTTGTAGGCGGTGATCGCTTCGGCGGTCACGTCGAGCGCGCCCTTGAAGTAGATGGTGGTCTGCGCGTCCACGATCAGATCCAGGCCTTTATCTTCCGCCACTTTCTTCACAACGGCCTGCATGTTGGCCTGAGCTTTGCCAAGAATGTCGTTGCGGTCGCGGTCCACGTCGGCCTGAAGATCGTCTGAGATGCGCTGGAGTTCCCGCTGACGCCGCTGCGCCTGCGTGGTCAGATCCGCTTCCTGCGATTGGCTCAGCTTGCCTTGCCCGCTCTGCAGTTGCGTCTGGATATCGGCGAGCTGTTTCTGCAAACGCTGACCTTCTTCCTGACGAGGCTTGTACTTGGCTTCCAGCTCCTGCGAGGCTTTCTTGATCTCCGCGGATTCCAGAATGGCGCGCCGCATATCGACAATGCCTATCTTGGCTTGCCCAAACGCAGTCCCCACGCACCCGGCGAGTACAAGTGAAAACAGGCCGACGCGAGCGACCCTCGTTGAAAACATTATTAGTAGCACTCCTGATTCGGTTTCAATCTTGAGATTATCACGCTAGTTTTGGCTGAAAATCTCGGCGAGCGCGCGCCCGTCCGCTCCGGAAGGCATCTCGATTCCGAGGAGCGTCGACAGAGTGGGGGCGATATCGGTGACTGAAATATTGCCGTTGTAGAGGCCTGGCCTAATCCCAGGCCCCATAAAGATCACCGGCACATGGGTATCGTAGTTGAACGGGGTCCCATGAGTGGTTCCGGACGAGGAGAACATCCAGTAGGGATCGAGAAGGACGAAAAGGTCGCCGCTCCGGCGCGGAAAGTAGTCGTTGGTCATGGCCTGGCCGATCCGGTCCGCTGTGACTCCGTTGGCCAACTGCTCTCGAGTGTAGACTCGGAAAACGTACGGACGCGATCTGAGCGCCTCCGCCGCTACGCGATTCACCTCCGCGCGATCCAGTTTCTTCTCCTGGATCAGAGACTGGTTCAGATAAATCACGTACTCGACTGGTTTATCGATAATCCAATCCCCCGCCCCGAAACGCGAGGTCAGCGCATCCTGAACCGCGCGCGTTAGCTGTCCGGGTGACATGCGGTTTCCCGGCATCTTACGCTCGAAGTCTTTCTCGGGCAGAGGCGCCACGCCATGGTCAGCGGAGAGCACTACGAGCAAGTCGTTGGGACCAAGGTGCCGGGAATCCAGGAAGTGAAAAAGCCGGTCGATGAGCTTGTCGGTGCGAATGGACATGTCCCGCACAGCCGGATCGTCGGGACCGACGCGATGGCCCACATAATCATTGGACGAAAAGCTGACGGTCAGCAGATCGGTTACTCCCCGGGAGCCCAGTTTCTCGCCATCGATAGCGGCCTCGGTGAAAGCTTCGATCAGCTCGTTCCCCCAGGGGCTCGCCGGGATGGCGCGATATAGCTCCGCGCCGGAACCGAACTTCGTCCCCATCCACTCCTTGCCGGCATAGGCATTCGCCGGAAGGTCTTTGTTGAATTCCGCTGCCCACCCGGGAAAGGTTTCGCCATAAAAGCTGCTGGTCACGAACACGCCGCTCTCATCGAACCAGTAAGCGCCCGTCGCCATGTGTCCGGCAGGCAAGATGGCGCTGCGGGGCTTGAGGGAGACACCGACCACCTTGGATTGCTCGCTCGCCATCCGCAGCTCGTCTCCCACCGTGTCCACCAGCAGGCGATTCGGCGAGGCGGTACTCGCATCGGTGCAATCTTTCCCGCCCTCCACCGCGGGACGCACGCCGGCCCGGCCCGTGGTCACGAAAGCGTCGTCACAGACGCTGGTCACGATGCGGTTTTCCTCGCGCGAGTACCAACTGTTGCCGATGATTCCGCTCGAAGAGGGCCGCGCGCCGGTCATGATGATGCTGTGCCCCACGGCGGTCACGGTCGGGAATTGGTCGTAGCGCGCGTTCGTGAACACGGCGCCACTCTTCAAAAGGGTGGCGAGACCGCCGGTGTAATCGGCGCGGAAGCGGGTGAGGTAGTCATACCGGAACTGATCCACGACAATGGCCAACACCAGTTTCGGACGGCGAATTTCGGCGCCCTGAAGTAATACGAAAGCGGAGAGAATCGCAACCAGCAGCTTTGGCATCGCTCCTCAGCGTAGCAATCCGGACAAGCACCCAGGCACTGGAACCAGCCGAACATTTTGGCGTTATCCTGTTCTATAAAAGCTTGTGGATTCCGGTGGATAACAGAATCTTTCATTCCGATGACGGCTCATTCCAAAGCTACTTAAGCGCGCGCGCCGATGCACAGTTTTATTCGCGCTTTTCCTCAGTCCGGGCGCGGGCGCGCCTGCTACGGTAACAGGGTTCGTTTTATGTCTTCGCCTTCCCTCGTGCTTGAAAAAGGTCTTCCCTCCAACGTCGATGCCGAACGCCTGGTACTCGGCTCCATTCTGCTGGATGACGCGTTCTTCATCGACGTCGCCGGCCAGTTGAAGGCCGAGGACTTCTGTCTCGAAAAGCATCGGCGGATTTATCGCCGCATGAACGATCTTCATGAGCGCGGCGAACGCATTGACCGCATCACGCTGGCGAACGAACTGATGAAGTTCAACGAGCTGGACGCGGTAGACGGCCTTGGTTACCTCGTTTCGCTCGACGACGGTCTCCCCCGCCTCCCCAACATCTCCGGCTATCTCAAAATCATTCGGGACAAATCGACGTTGCGGCGCATTGTGGAAGCCGCCAATGCGTTGATGAATCGCGCGCTGATGGCCGAGGAGGATCCCCAGCAGATCCTCGCCGGCGCGGAAGAAGCGCTGCTCAACCTGGGCGCGTCGCAGGTGGGCACGGGCCTCCTGAATCCGAAGCGAAGTGATCGAGAGCTATCAGGGCGGCATTAACGCCTTTCTCGATCCCAGCAAGCGCATCAAAGGCATCAGCACCGGCTTCACCAAGTTCGACGAGATGACGGGCGGCCTGCATGCCGGCGAACTGATCATCCTGGCCGCGCGGCCCTCCATGGGGAAGACGGCGCTTGCGCTCAACATCGCGCACCACGTGGCCTGCAAACTGGGTCAGCCGGTCGCCATCTTCTCGCTCGAAATGTCGAACGAGTCGCTGCTCACGCGCATGCTCTGCGCGTCGTCGTACGTAGACAGCCAGAAGTTCCGCGTCGGGCTACCTGAATGAATCGGAGCGCCAGAAGCTGCGGCAGGGCGCCAATAAGCTGGTCGAATCGCCCCTCTTTATCGACGATACGGCGGGCGCCAATCTGATGGACATGCACGCCAAGCTGCGGCGGCTGCAGCAGCAGAACGGCCAGAAGATGGGCCTGGTCATTGTGGATTATCTGCAGCTCATGAGCGGCCGCGGGCGGTTCGAAAACCGCAATCAGGAAGTCAGCGCGCTTTCACGCGGCATGAAGCTTCTTGCCAAGGAGCTGAATTGCCCGATGCTGGTGCTTTCGCAGCTCAGCCGCGCGCCCGAAACGCGACAAGGCGATCACCGGCCGCAGTTGAGCGACCTCCGCGAATCGGGATCCATCGAGCAGGATGCCGATCTGGTGGGCTTCATCTTCCGTGAGGAAGTCTATAAGCGCGATCGCGAGGATCTGCGCGGGCTGGCGGAACTGATCATCGCCAAGCAGCGCAACGGACCCATCGGCAAGATCGATCTGGTTTACATGCACGCGATGACGAAGTTCGAGAACCGCGCGGAAGACCTGTCCGAACCGCCCGAGTGACACCGGTGCAGACCAGGTCCTCATGCGCAACGATTTCGCCAAACTGTGGACCGGTCAGACCATCTCCGAAGTCGGATCGCGGATCACGCGCGAGGGCATTCCCCTCACCGCGCTACTGACGCTGAACGCCACGGTTACCCAGATGGGCGTGCTTTCGGCCATCGGCAGCGCATCGGTTCTGGTGTTCAGCCTGGGGGCGGGCGTGATCACCGATCGGGTCAAGAAACGGCCACTCATGATCGCCACGGACCTGGGGCGTGCCTCGTTGCTCGCGGCCGTGCCGTTCGCGGCTTTCCAGCACGTGCTCACGATGCCGCTGTTGCTCGCGGTCGCGGCGCTGGCCGGCGTGCTGACCGTCCTCTTCGATGTGGCTTACCAGTCTTACCTGCCGCTGCTGGTGGCCCGTGAACAACTAATGGGCTGCAACCGGCGTCTGGCAATGTCCGCCTCCAGCGCAGAGATGCTGGGACCCGCGCTCACCGGATTCCTGGTGCAGGCGATTACCGCGCCCGTCGCGATCCTGGCCGACGCGGCGTCCTTTGTCGTTTCCGCTATCTTGGTTTTCACGATCCGCAAACCGGAAGCCATTCCCGGTAAGCAACCGCAAGAGAATATCCTTCAGGAAAGCCTGGAGGGCATGCGCTTCATCTGGGCGCACACCGGACTGCGCGCTTTGCTGCTCCGCTCCGTAACGGCCTTTCTAGCAATGGGAATTATCTTTCCGCTCTACATGCTGAACGCGATCCGCGTGGTCCATCTCAGCACGTCCGCGCTCGGGATCTCGATTGCGCTGGGCGGCGCGGGGGGACTGCTGGGCGCCACCATCGCCGACCGTGTCTCCAGACACTACGGACTTGGGCCCACGTTCTTCGGAAGCGCGCTGTTGAGCGCCGTGGCGCAGGCATTCATCCCGTTGTCTTCGCAATTTCCGCAGGCGGGCTTTCCTTTGCTCTGCGTGCAGCAGTTCTTCGGAGATCTGCTATTTGCCGTCTTCGTGGTAAACGAGACCACCATACGGCAGTCGCTCGCGCCCGCTTCTGTGATTGGACGGGTGAATGCCGCCATGCAGCTTGCCACGCGCGGGATGCTCCCGTTTGGCGCACTCGCCGGCGGCGCGATCGCGGACCGGCTGGGAGTGGCAACCACTCTCTGGATAGCGGTGGCGGGCATGTTCCTCTCCTCCGTCTGGCTGTTCCCCTTGTGCACGAGCCCGCAAGTGTGGGAAGCCCCGAATTCGTCTTTGTGAGGAACCAAACAACAGGGAAACGGCGTCTACCCTGCATGCCGCTACGTCTTGCGATCGCCGCTACCTGCTTTGCCTTTGCCTCGTCCGCCAGGGCCGCCGATCTCCCCATCCGCCACGTGGTCCTTTACAAACACGGTGTGGGTTTCTTCGAACGCTCGGGCACCATCCCGGCAGGGGATTCCGCGCGCCTCGACTTCAAATCCGAAGAGATGAACGATGTACTGAAATCGCTCATGATCAACGGCAAGACCGAACGCTTCTCCGGCCTGCGCTATGACTCGAGCATTCCGCTCGACCAAAAACTGGCCGGATTCCCTTTTGGAATCGGAGCTTCCCAGCCGCTGAGCGGCGTTCTGGACCAGCTCAAGGGCGCGCAGGTGGAGATGCAGATCGGCAGCGAGAAAATCGTGGGCGCGATTGTCGCCGCGCGCGTTATGGCAGGAGATAAGGATCGCGCGGAACGTCAGCAGATTGTGTTGCTGGTAGACCGCGGCGACATGCGGACCTTTGATCTGGACGCGGCTTCCAGCATCCGGTTCACCGACGCCAAACTGCAGACCCAGTTTCGCGAGTATCTGGAAGCCCTGACGGCCGCGCGCTCCAAAGACAAGCGTTCGGTCTACATTGAAGGCGCGTCCGCCGGGGCCCGTGACATCACCGCGAACTACATCATTCCGACGCCGATCTGGAAATCGAGCTACCGCCTGCTGTTTCCGGATGCCAGCGACCCGGTGCTCGAGGGCTGGGCGATCATCGACAACACCACCGGCGAGGACTGGACTAACGTGCAGATGGCGCTGGTCTCCGGAAAGCCAATCTCGTTCATAAGCGAACTCTACTCGCCGCGTTATATCCGGCGGCTCACCGCGGAGCTGCCCGAGGAGCAGGCCCAGAAACCGGTACTGTATAACGGTGTGATCGGGGGTGTGGCAGAATCTGTAACGGCTGCCGCCGCCGCGCCCATGAACGGCCTGGCGCAGTTCGCTCCAACTATGAGCGGCCGAACGCTCAATTCGAAGGCAAAATTGAGCCCGGTGCAAAGCTCATCGATCCAGGGCGCGGCTGGCTTTGAACTCGCCGATCTTTTCGAGTACCGCATCGCTCAGGCGGTCACCATCAAGAAGAACGAGTCCGCCATGCTGCCGTTTCTTCAGGACAAGATCCAGGCGCGTAAGGTCGACGTGTATTCGGATACCTCCGCCAGCCATCCTCTGAACGCGGCCGAACTCGTCAACTCCACTAAAAAGACCCTTGATGGTGGCCCCATCACGGTTTACGATCACGGCTCCTACGTCGGCGAAGCTCTGGTCGAAACGGTGAAGGCTAACGACAAGCGCCTGATCAGCTATGGCGTTGACCTCGGCACTCGCATCACCACCAACATCGGTTCCGAAGAGCGTGAGGAGCGCGAACTCCACTTCAGCCGCGGCGTTCTTCAGATTCGCGCCGCACTGGTTCGCAAGACCACGTACAGCATCCACAACGTGGACGCGCAAGCTAAGACGCTGGTCATCGAGCATAGCAACGAAGATGGCTTCGACGTGCTTTCGCCGAAGCCCTCGGAGGTCACGGCAACCACGCGGCGCTTCGAGTTGAAGCTGGCGGGTTCGTCCTCACAATCCCTACCGGTAGTGGAAGAAAAGGTTGAGGATGAGAGCATCAGCGTTGCCAATCTCACGCCCGACGTCCTGATTCAATACAACCTGAACAAGCACCTCAGTGACGCCGGCCGGCGCGGCCTTGCCCAGATCGTCGATCGCAAACGCCAGATTGCGTCGAACTCGGCCGAGGCCAATCTCACCGGGACGCGCATTACCGGCCTTACCCAGGATGAACAGCGTGTGCGCCAGAACCTTTCCAGCCTGAACGGCATCAGCGGTCAGCAGGACTTAGTCCAGAAGTATGCGACCCAACTTGCTCAGCTCGAGCAATCGATCACCGCGCTCCGCGATCATCAATCTGAATTGGCCGCGAAGAATACGGCGCTACAAAGCGAACTGGATTCAGAAATGGAGATACTAACGTTTTGACTTTGCGCTTTGTCGTTCTGGCGGTCGCTTCGCTGACTCTGGCCCCGGCGGGACCGCCCGTTCGCGCGCATCCGCCGGAGTATACGTTCCGCGTCGTTCACAGCTATCCTCACGATTCCTCCGCCTTCACGCAAGGCCTCGAATACCACGACGGATTTCTCTATGAGGGCACGGGGCTGAACGGCCATTCTTCTTTGCGTAAAGAGCGCCTGGAAAGCGGTCAAGTGCTTCGGCAGGTAAATCTCGCTTCAGAATTTTTCGGCGAGGGGATCACCATTGTCGGGAATCAAGTTCTGCAGCTCACGTGGCAGTCGCAAGTCGGATTTATCTACAGCCTCAGCGACTTTCACCTGCTTCGCCGCTTTTCCTATCCGGGGGAAGGCTGGGGACTCACCAATAACGGACGTGAGATTTTTCTGAGCGACGGCACCGCTGATATCCGCGTGCTGGATCCGGCTTCGCTGCAGGAGAAACGTCGCATCCATGTTCATGATGGCAGCGCGGCGGTAGACCAATTGAACGAGTTGGAGATGGTCGACGGCGAGCTGTTCGCGAATGTCTGGCAAACCGACCGCATCGCGCGCATATCGCCGCGGACCGGCGCTATCGCGGGCTGGATCGACCTTACCGGTATTCTCGGCCCCATGTATCGCCGGGAATCCGGAGCCGTCTTGAACGGGATCGCGTACGACGCTTTGCAAAAGCGGCTTTTTGTGACGGGCAAGCTTTGGCCCAGCATCTTTGAAATTCGTCTGGCTCCCACAACCGCGGCGAACGGGCGTTAGCGACCCTTGAAGTGCACCACAAAGGTGCGCACCCAGGTGGAGGGCGCTCCATCGCAGGTTCCGCCCGCATAGGTCCACTTGGAGACGAGGTCGCTCCTGGTTCAAATCCGGATGCAGGTTATCAAGCGGCTTCAAATTCGAAATACGGCCTTCCCCGTCGACGAGCCCATTCAACACGACATCAACCACATTGCTCGAAACGTTCTGCTGCGCGGGCTGCGGCACGTCGATTGGAGAAGGCGGCGTGGAGACCGAGCAGCCACGGCTCACGTTCGGAGCGCCGAAGAAATCAGGAGCATAGTCTTTCGGAACGATGGTCTGGTCGATCTTCATGACCAGAGTCTGGCCGGCCCACCGCTCCACATGGCCCGGCAGAGACGCGCCGTTGAACGGAAAATAGTTCGAGTTGCGGATAATCTTGTCGCCCACTTGAACCGAAAGCAGCCAGCCATTCTTCGCGTCCACGCAGACCTCATTCTGCTGGCGCCGGTCGCCGAAGATGGTCGCGAACTGGACGCAGCGGCCTCCATCGGCGTTGCTCGTGATGGACTGGATGACGTCTTCATGATCGAAGTGGCCGAGCCAGGCTGGCGTTAGCTCCGCTAACATCGCGAAAAATCCGGGACTGTTTCCTTCCGCATGCAGAGTGGTCCACGCGTTCCCGTTGCGAACTTGGACGCGGTTATACGTACCGTACCGCCACTCCTGACGGCGCTGTCCCGGACCTCCGATGTCACTCGTGTAATCGCCTTCGAACGGCTGACCGTTTTCCGGCTGCCCGATGCGGAAGTGGATCACTTGCTGGTTCGGCGGCCAAAACTTCGGGGTACTGACGCGGTCAGCTTGCTCCATCAGGCGGATCGCTTCGGCACGCAACCGCGGGTCTTCCGCCGGAGTGGCTTCCTTGGTGAGGGTAGCGGTCTGCGCCAGGCAGGTTAGGGTGCTAAGCAGGTAAACGCAGGCGAACGCTCGCATCGTTTCTCAATGCTACTCCGATTTAGGGTTCTTTGCCGGGGCAGAGATTCCGGAAAAACTCGCAGCGACGGCAGTGGGCACCGGGGTGAAGCGGAAAATCGAGAGTTTGCCGGGCCTGGGTGAAGGCGTGCGCGACACGCTCCACCGCGTCCGCCGCTTGACCGATAGGAATTGGCACGGCGACATCCGGGCGGAGGAAGTGGAGCCACGCTTGCGCGGGCAGACGTCCGGTGGCTTTCTGCAATGCCAGGGCGTAAACCTGGAGCTGCAAAGCGTAATCGCTGGCGCGCTCGTTGGCATGCTCCGGCGTCACGCTATCCGTCTTGTAATCGATGAGAGTGAAACCCTGCGCGTCTTCAAACCAGAGATCGATGGTGCCCCGCACGATGAGCGAACCCAGGGCGAATACGAACTCCCATTCGGTTTCCCGGTCCCTGGTCTGGAACGCTCGTTTGCCAAGCGCGCTCTTCTCGAAAACCTTGGCCAGCCGCAACGCTTCCATATCGGGAGCTTCGGAAGGGATACCCGCGAGGAGTTGATGGACCTGGGTGCCGATATCCGCGGCGCGCGAGTTGGCGGCGAGCGCATCGCCCGAAGCAATGCGGGGACGGGTTGCGGTTCCGCTCCAGCCGAGGAAGCCGGAAAGGTAATATTTGCGCGGGCAACTGGCGAATTGGGAGAGAGCGGTCGCGGTGGTGTTGGCTTCGAACGGATCGGTGCGCAGAGGCTTCGCGAGCACCTGGGGCTCGGTTGTGGGGCGGCTCCCGCCCGCCATTAGGAACGGCGGGGGCATTCCGGCCGTGCGCAACACACGCACTTCGAAGGGACGCCCATTCGGGGCCGTGTATCCCCTAACCGTGGGTTGATCCGACACCGGCGCGCCCGCCAGATCGAGCGTCGTAATCACCGTGCGGGCCCAATTCCTGGGGTCCTTTTCTTTTTGCGTCCACGAGAGGATGAGATGCTCCTGCGCGCGGGTCAAAGCCACATAGAGGAGCCGATTCGCCTCCCCTTCTTCGGTGGTTTTGATCTTCTCTTTATTCAACGCGTGGATAAGCCCGGAGCAGGCTTCGGCCTCATCGGAGGACGCCCACTTGACGCCCAGGCCATGCTTCGGTGTGAAGTTCAGCGCCGGAGAGCGCTGCGCGTCTACGCCCTTATCCATAGCCGCCAGAATGACGACGGGAAACTCCAGGCCCTTGGCGGCGTGCGTACTCATGATCTGCACGGCATCGCGGGTTTCATCGATGGGCGCGTCGGTCTCGCGCGGATCAGCCGTGCGAAGGGCATCGGCATGCGCGACGAATTCGCCAAGCGTCATCTCGGCATAGGTGCGCGTAATGGTCAGAAACTTTTCGATATTGATGCCGCGCGACGACAGCGGGTCCCAGACCACGCCCATGTCGTCCAGCGCTCGCAGGATAAGCCGATCCAGCGAGATCTGCGAAGCTGCCGCGCGCCACTGCGACAGGCCGGCGGCAAACCGTTCCAGGCGCTCGTGATCTTCGGCATGCAGGTTTAGGGATGGGTAATCGAGAAGCGCGTCTCCGAAGTTGCGTTTGGGATGTTTGAGGCGCAACAGGCCCTCGTCCGAAATCCCGGCGAAGTCCGAACGCAGAACCGCGAGCGTGCTGCCTTCATCACGGGGATTGTGGATCATGCGCAACAGATGCAGCAGATCGCGCGCTTCGCGTGTTTCAAAAAACCCGCTGCGGCGATTCAGGTTGTAATCGATGCCCGCGCGTTCCAAAGCATCCAGGTACGGATCCAGAACGCCGGTGTTGCGGACCAGCAGGGCGAAGTCGCTGAAGCGCGCGCTGCGTCCTTCTTCCCCGATTCCCAGGCTCTGGTGTAGTTCGCGGATGCGGTGCACCACCCACGCGGCCTCGAGCGCGTAACTTTCCTCTTCGTCCTTGGAATCGAGAACCAGGACGTCGATGATGGGATGTTTCCGCTCCGGAAAGCGGCGCGCGGGAACCAGTTCGCGCTGCGTGATGCCGGGCGCGTCCTGCACGATCCGTTGCGTCGCGAGCAGCACGGCCTCACGGCTGCGCCAGTTTTCCACCAGTTCCTCGGCATGCGCACGAGCGGCGATGACGCGGCCGCGATAGTCTTCAAACACCTGCGGGCTGGCGTGGCGGAAGCTATAGATGGATTGATTCAGATCGCCCACCGCGTAGAAACGGCCCGGCGCGCGGATCAGATCGATGAGACGGGACTGCTGGGCGCTCGTGTCCTGGAACTCGTCGATCATCACCAGGCGAAACTGCCCATTCACCTGTTCGCGGATCGCGGGGTTCTGCTCAAAGAGGCGAACGGCGAAGAACTCGAGATCGTTGAAGTCGAGCGCGGCACGTTCGGCTTTGTTCGCGCGGTAGCGGGCATCGAAGTCTTCGAAGATGCGGATGAGCAGCTGCTTCTCGCGCGCATGCGCCTCATCGAGAAAATACGAAGCCGCTACCTCCACATACTCTTTGGCGCCCTTGACGTCTTCTTTGGCGCTGTTGGTTGTCCGCAGATTGAAGGCTTTCGCGAACCCCAGTATCAGGGGGAGCAGATCGCTCGCACTGCGCGCGGCAAGCACGTCTTGCAGCCACTGGCGCGCGTCTTCGCAGGCGTTGCGTTGCGCGGGGTTGGGGTTGGCGGGGAACCCGTTGATGTAGCGTTTCGCAACTGCCACGATGGGCTCCAACGAGGGAGCCTGGTTCGGCGCTTCAAATTCGCGCAATTCCGCAGGGCGAACGCCGGCCGCGCGCATGGCATCGTAGAGCCCTGGAATCTGCCTTTCGAGGTCCGCGCCGCCGGTTGCAGTGAGCAAGATTTTGATCGCGCCAAAGTCTTCGGCAACCGCCGCATCAAGCGTCTCGCGCACGCAGCGCGCCTGCAGCAGGACGGCTAATTGCTCATCGAGGATTACGAACTCAGGATCGACCCCGGCCGCCGTCGCATACTCCTTGAGCAGCCGGCTGCAAAAGCCGTGGATGGTGGAGACGGAAGCGCGGTCGAGTTTGCGGAGCAGCTCCGGATCGCCGGCAAACTGTTTGGAGAGCCGATCGCGCATATTCGCAGCAGCCTTCTCGGTGAAGGTGATGGCGAGGATTTCGGATGGTTCGATGCCTCCGGCGATCAGTTGCCGGTAGCGCTCCACCAGCACGGTCGTTTTGCCGGAGCCGGGACCGGCCACGATGCACGCGTCCTGGCCGAGCCTGCCGATGTCGATCGCGCGCAGTTGCTCTTCGGTGAATTCCAAGCTACGCTCCGGCGCCGGCGAGCGTCGTCGGCTGCTCAACGCGGCAGGCGTCGCGATAATCGCAGTAGCGGCAGGGACCGGTGTTCATCGGACGCGGGTGGATGACGCCGCTGCGAAACTCCGCTACCGCGGTGCGGACGCGATCGAGTGCGCGATCCATCCAGTCGGGCGTGATTGGATCCAGGTTCAACCCGGGTACCGATCCCCAGCCGTAGTAGTGGACTTTATCCTTCAAACTGGCGTAGACCATAGCGGACGGGTGATGACCGAACACCCGGTGCAGGGCTAGCGCGTAGAGCGGCCCCTGCAGTTTGGATTCATCGTCTACCTTGTCTTTGGTGTTAGCCGCGGTGCTGAACTTGTAGTCGACGACGACCCAGCTTCCATTTTCCAGTTGATCGATGCGGTCGAGCCGGCCCGTAATGGTGAGGGTGTCATCGATCGCGAATTCGAACAACTTTTCCAGCTCCGAGAAGGCTGGCCGGAGATATTTTGTGTCATTGATAAAACACTGCAGGGACAACTGCATGGCGCGGCGCAGACGTTCCGTGCGGAAGCCGGGAAGCACGTGATTTTCGGCGCACACACGGTCGAACACGCGCGCGAACTGGGCGTCCAGGTCCGGACGTTCGAGGAACCAATCGCGCAGGACTTCGTGGGCGATGTTGCCTTGCACGAGAAAATTGAGGCGATCTTCGGGGCGCTCCGGAAACTCAGAAATGCGCAGCGCGCGGCGGGCGAAAAACTGGAAAGGGCACTGCAGCAGGCTTTCCAGGTTGGACACACTGATACGCGTCTGCTGTTCGGTAAGTACTTGGAGGAGATCCGAAGAGCGGATGGCGACGGGTCGCCGCCATGGCGCCACGGGCGGCGGAAGCGCAGGGCGAACCGCGGGTGCGACCGCGCCGGGCTCACGGCCCTTCAGAAAGATCGAAGGAAGCGCGGGTTGGCCGCGCGCGTCGAGCCGCGGGCACGTCAGCACGAGCTGATTGCGCGCACGCATCCGAACAGCTTCGAAAAGGCCGAACTCTTCGATGTCTTTGTCGGCGGCCGTGCGCGCGCGGATGCCGAACCGCGCAAGGTCGTGCAAGGCGGCATCGGACAGGAACGGATCGCGTCCATTCTGCGCGGGGAAATCTTTCTCCACGAGTCCGCAGACAAACGCAACCGAGAAATCCCATTGACGCGCTTCAAAGGCGTCGACCACGGAGACGACGTTGCGCGACAGACTGCGCGGAACCACGGTGGTGAGACGGATGACGGCTTTGGCCACGCGCCAGAACTCGGAGAGCGGGATCGGGCTCGAACCGGGCCGCCACCACGCCGCGGCGGACTGGATGGCTTCGGTGAACGCGCGCAGACTTGCGGCCTGATCGCGATACCTCGACACCTGCTCCGGCGCGAGATGATCTTCAATGTATCCCGGCCAGAGAAGCGCGGGGAGCAATTCGAATTCGGCGGCCCAGCGTTCCGGTGTGTGCTTTTCGTTCAGCCAGCGTTCGAGAGATCGCAGTTGGCGGAAAACGCGATGCAGGCTGCGGCCGGACGCGCGCGGGGCAAGCTCCTCGAGGCCGTTGCCCGGCATCGTCTCCCTGATTTTTAATTCGAGTACATCGAGGTTGTTGGAGGCGCCGGCGACCGGAATCAGACGAAGCAACCCGAGAGTTTGCTCGTGATCCCATCCGCCGAGCAAAGCCTCGATAACGCCTGAGAACAAGCGTCCGGCGATATGCGTCGCGAACGGATCGCCGAAGTAGAAATGAGCGGGAATGCCGAAGCGTTCGCAGGCAGCGCGGAGCAGGGGCACGTACTTCGAGGGTTGGCGCAGGATGACGCCCATTTCCCGAAACGGCGTTCCGGCTTCAGCAGCCTCGAGGACGCGCCGGGCAATCTCTTCAACTTCACGGTCCGCCGTTTCGGGCTTAACGAAGATTTCGCAGGGGCGGCGGACTCCGGTGATCCGCTCTTCGCGGAACCCGCGGGCCAGCAGGGTGTCTTTAAGAGTCGGGGACACGCCTTCTTCGGGCAGAGTGAGCGTCAAACTGCTGCGCTTCGCGAGCGCGCAGAGGAGGCCGATCTCGGGCGGCGAGAGCTGGGAGAAGCCGTCTACCCAGATGTGGGCGGGAACGCGCCGCGGCCTGTAAGGCGTTTGTGATTGTGCAAAGTTGTGCACTCCGCAAGACTTGGTTGCGGCTGCACAACTGTCGTTCTACGTCTTCCCAGATGGCGACGAGCGCATCGCGGAAGGGCGCGAGATCGGGACGCACCCGGGCCAGATCACGCGGAGTTGCGCCGGCGCTATCGAGATCGGAAAGCGTGCGGGCAATGCGGGCATGCACACCGGCCAGATCGCGGACCTGCTCCAGTTCCCGGCGGTTCAATCGCAGAACGGCGTCTTCCACCATCAAGTTGAAGTGTGCGTTCGACACGACGGACATGCCGGGCGCAAGCTCCTCCGCAAAACGCGCGAGGGTGGAGACGCATTTGGCCGGGAAAACCGCGCCGTCCCGCGCCAGTTCGTTGCGCAAATGTTCAGAGAGAGTGGCGGTGGGGACAAGCAGGCGGACAGCGGCTTTCTTCGCGTTCAGGGCTTCCCGGAATTCACGCAAGACCAGCGAAGTCTTCCCCGAGCCGGCGGGGCCAGTAAGTAAACGCATTCCTAGTGAACCGGTACGGCGCCCCCGGCCGGTTTCTTGTCGGAATCCACCCAGGCCCGCAGTTCGATGAAGCCCGCGGCGATTTCCGCAGGCAGGATGGCGCAATGCCCGTCGTGGGGAACGAACTGCTGCACGAAGAGGCTGGCGGCCCCGGCTTCGGCGGCGCGATCGGCGTAGGAGTTCGGGATGTTGGGATTGACGAGCTGGTCGTAAGTGGTGTGGATGGCGAGCATGGGATGCTCCAGCTTCCCGGTCGGCGTGTAATAGGTCCGGAGGTAAGCTACGGCTTTCGGGTCGGCGGCAAAGCGCGGCACGGCCGCGTTCAGAGCGTTATCCTCACCGGTATTCCAATAAATCGTGCTGCGGTTATCGAACGGATTGCCGCCTGCGCGCTGGTAGATCTCTTTGAGGATGTACGTCCAGAAGGTGGCTTGACCGGCAATGTCTTTGACGCGCAATCCGCTATGACGCTCGAGCGCGGCCCGGGCTCTGGGGTCGGCTAAGATCCGGCGTTCCACTTCGGCCGTGAGCTGGGGACCAGGCTGATAATCCGGCGGAACGTCGTGGGCAGGCGGGAGAACGCCAGGCAGGTAATAGTTGAAGATGATCTGATCGTCAAACGCCCGATGGAGCAGTTGCAGCGCGGGTTCGAGCGGGCCGCAGAGAGGCATTCCGGCGGTGAAGTCGGACGGGTAGCGCTCCATGAGAAGCATAGTGAGAAATCCGCCCATGGAGTGCCCGGTAACGAAGGTTTGCCTGGGGGCGGCGTACCTGGTTTGGAAATAGCGCTTGAGGGATAGCGTGTCCACCTCGGCCTGCTGGATGGCCCAGCCGCCGGCGGCGTATCCGGATTGCGCGACCGCGAAACCGGCGCTCAGAAACACTGCTTCGACGGGGTCGGGTGCTCCAGCCTTGAAGTGCCCCGGAGTGGGCGAGTATCCGTGGCAATAGATGACGAGAGATCCGTTCCAGGTCTCGGGGACATCGATCCGGAAAGCGGCGCCGTTCAATTCGCCGATCTCGGTTTTGGCGGCCGCGCGCGCGTAGAGCGAAACCGCAAAGAGTACAAGAAAGGTTTTTAGCATCGGCGGAGTATGCGATCAGGGATTGAGTTGGAAGGAATGAAAGGTCCGGCGTACGACCACGCCGAACAACATGCCCGCGGTTCCTGCGACCACCAGGATGATCTCGAGAAGCAGATACGAGCCGAACGTGCGATGCAGATAGGTATTGACGGGGAGTCCGGCGAGATCCGGATACCAGTTCAGGAAGAGGACGCCTGCGCTGGTCAGGAAGGGCCAGAACCAACCGCCGCGCGGAGCCGCCGCGCCCAGCGCCATATTGAGAACGAACATGACGCCGAGAGTCATCACCACCTCCGACGTCTGGAGGTCAAGGACGCCCAGGCAAAGGCCGGCGGCGAGCGCGATAACCGTAGCGCCGGCATTGATGGCGGCGTTGCTGAGGGAATTGGGAACGCTTCGCATCTCACGCTAATTGTACGTATTCGAAACGGGTAGGAGAAAGCCCGCGTGCGGAGAGCTGCGCCATGCATGCGGTGGAAGTAGGGGCGAGCGCCGCAATCAGACGCAGGGGCAGCGTTTCGGGAGTATAGAGCTCCAGCGCTATCCACCAGCGCGAATAGCTTTCGGTCTCCGGAAGTGTGAGGCGATCCGGGGATTCGCCCAGGAGCCTCTCAGGCGTGCGTACGGGCGTTCCCGCAAACAGCTTTAGAATTTGTTCAGCTCCTGGACAAGAGCCAGAATGCCGCGCTTGCGATAGAGATCGGTCAGGCGCTGCTCTTCGGGGGATGGCGATAAGGACTGCAGCGCGTTAGAGGACTCCAGGGCTTCGCGCCGGGGAACCCAGACTTTACCGTCGGAGAATTCCACCTGGCTGACGATGCCCACCATCTTTTCGATAGTCAGGGGCGCGCCGGAGTGCGGCTTGGAAAAGCGTAGAGAGGTGTCTTCCAAAACCTGGCCGCGGCGTCCCGGCGCAAGGTAAATGTCGGCATCCGAGCCGGGCACGGATCCGGCCAGATACTCCTGGCCAGCGTGATCTTTGATGAGCCAGGCAATCTCAACATAGCGCACCGGTTTGCCCGAGCGGTTTTCGATCTCAATGCGAGGAGAACGCAATTCCTCTCCCGCGATTTCAGCCCAGCCTTCGACCGCTTTCACAGGAGCGTCCGGGATGTTCAGAAAAGCGAATTGGGCGATGCGGCCGGGCGCCGACGCGGTAGCACGGCCGCGATTCAGGCGCACGTCGAGCCTCCGGACCTCATCCTGGCGAACGATGCTGTTTCGCACTTCCTGCTGCAAACCGTCCTGACCACGGCTCGACAGAACTTGCTTGAAATACTGACGGTCGCGACGCGCTTCCATCTCCCAGAACGTCATGGTCCGTTTGGAATTCAGGCGATTCGGGCCGTAGAAGTTGAGGTCGTCGAAGATGACACCGTCGAGGTTCACCTGAATCAGCGGGCCCGATGCGGGGTACGGGCGGACCAGGCGGACGTCGACACGCATGGGGAAACTCTCGCCGGGGCCGACGTTGACGAGGCGGGCGACCGAGGCGCGGCCGAAAGCCGACGATTCCTGCGCGACGACCAACATGGTCACCCCACGCACGCGACGCGGCGCGGAGTTACGCAACCGGACATCCATGTGCAAATCGAGCGTGACGGCGCCGCCGCGAACCGTAGCCCGGGACTCATTGAAATCCATCCCGAGAAAGGACACCGGCGAATCGGAAGGCAGATTGAATTTGACCGAAGTACTCGGGTCGAGAACCTGTTCCTGAGCGTGGGCGAAAGCTGCCGCCCCCAGGAGCGCTGCGACGAACAGACCGCGGTTATTCCGCATCGGCATACACTGCATTGATAGTCACGCCCGTATCGTCCGTGTAGCGCGAATGCACATCGCCGCGCGTGTTCACGGTCTGAATCACATCGTGGGCGGCATCGATACCGGGCGGAGCGGAAACGGCGAGCATGTGACCGGCGCTATGCACGGCAATTCCGCTGGAACTGGCTTCCAGGGTGCGCAGACCAGATTCATCGGCAACTGCCGGGAAAGCGGGGGCGTTTTTCCGGACGGAAGTTTCGACGCCGGCAACCACCAGCAAGATGGCGAGGCCGGCGAGAGCAAACGCAATGCGGGGACGGGCGAACAGCTTCGGCCGGATGGAGACGCAGGCGCCCGCAGCCATGCCCAGACGGATGTTGGCCGTCATCTCCGCAGCCAGCGACTGCCAGCCGGCTTCGCTCAGCGGTTCGGGAAGCCGTTCGGCCGATTGCGAGAGGGCCTCGCGCATTTGCGTGAAGTCATCGGCAACCCGCGCGCATTCGTCGCAGGCTTGAAGATGGCGCCGGATCAGCCAGCGGTTCCACGGTGGCAGATCGCCACCCCCGTAGAGCGCGAGTTGCGGAAGCGGAATATGGCCGCTCATCGCTTGGTCCTCACGAAATAGCGGCGGAACTTAACCCGGCCGTTGGCGATGTGCGATCGGACGGTCGCCTTGGAGCATGCAAGCTGGCTTGCCACTTCGTCCGGAGACAAATCCTCGACGTCCCGCAGAACCAGGGCGGCGCGCTCCCGGGGGCTCAGGGTCTCCAGACCTTTGCGCAGATAATCCTGGTGCTCGCTCCGCAAGAGAATCTCTTCCGGACTTTCCGCATGGCGTTCCGGCGCGAGTTCCATTTCGCAAAAAGAGACGCGGCCGCGGCGGCGCAGAAAATCGAGAGCGGTGTTGGTGGCGATGCGGGAGAGCCAGTGGGCCGCTTTCCGTTCGTCCTTCAACTGATCCTGACGGGAAAGCGCCTTAATGAAGACTTCCTGGGTGAGGTCCTGGGCGTCGGCGACGTTGTTGACCATGCGGTAGATCTGCAGGAAAATGCGCCGCAGATTCTCGGACACAAACTGGTTCTGTGCGTCTTGAGAAAGCAGCGGGCTATCGAGCAAATCGCCCATGGGAGCGTCAACCGGTGCGCTAACTGTCATTCGTTCGCTCGTAAAAAAGGTTGACGGGCGAACTGGCGGAAACGTGCAGACGCGTCCGGTACTCTTAACACTATATGAAATCCGTGGCGGTGGCGGGCGCGGGAAAGACGGCGTTCGGGGCGTTTGCGGATCGCGACCTGCGGTCGCTGGCGGTGGAAGCAGGCGAGAAATGCCTGCGCAATGCCCAGGCGCAGCCCGGCGACGTGGAAGCGTTTTACCTGGGAAATTTCGCCGGGCCGTCGTTCACCGGGCAGAACCATCTGGCGCCTTACATAGCCACCGCGCTGGGCATGCGCGGCATCCCGGCGACCCGATTCGAGGCGGCCTGCGCGTCCGGCGGATCGGCGTTTTTTCACGCGGTGTCCGCGGTCGCGGCGGGACTCTACGAAGCGGTGATGGTTGTAGGCGTCGAAAAGATGACGTCGCAGCCCACGGCGCGAGTGACGGAGATTCTGTCTGCGGCCGGCGATTGCGCCGGGGAGATCGCGGCGGGTTCCACTTTCCCTTCCCTCTTCGGTATGATCGCGCGGCGTCACATGCACCAGTTCGGAACGACGCGCGAACACCTGGCAGCGGTCGCCGTCAAGAATCATGCGAACGGAGCCTTGAACCCGGACGCGCATATGCGCAAGGTGATCACCATGGAGCAGGCGCTGAATGCGCGGCCCATTGCGGAGCCGCTGGGGCTGTACGACTGTTCGCTGATCAGCGATGGCGCGGCGGCGGTGATGGTGACGACCATGGAACGGGCGGCGCAATTCACCGCCAAGCCGGTGCGCGTGCTCGCGGTGGCGCAGGCCTCGGACTACGTCGCGCTCGATCAGAAAGACGACATCACGACGTTTCCCGCCGTCCGGGCCGCTGCGCGACAAGGCGTACGCGATGGCGGGACTCGAAGCCGGCGGAGATCGAGTTCGCGGAAATCCACGATTGTTTCACTATCGCCGAGATCATCGCCATGGAGGACCTGGGATTCGTCGAACGCGGGCAGGGCGGCTTCTTTACGTTGGCCGGCGGCACGCGGCGCGATGGGGAGAAGCCGGTGAATGCAAGCGGCGGCCTGAAGATCAAAGGACACCCGGTAGGGGCGACCGGCGTGGCGCAGATCTGAGACGTGGTGCAGCAGCTGCGGTGCGAAGCCGGGGAGCGGCAACTGTCGCGGCATGCGCGTCGGCCTGGCCCAGAATCTGGGCGGAAGCGGGGCCACATGCGTGGTGACGCATTCTGGCGGCGGCGTAATGGCGCGAACGGGAGTGGTCTATACCGAGACGGTAGTGCATGCCGCGCCGGCGGCTTTTGCGGAAGAAGCTCCGTACCAGGTGGCGATCGTCGATCTGTCGAAGGCGGCACAAGTGACCGCCCGGATCGTGGGCAGAGCGGGTGGCGATCGGGGATGCGGTGTCGGAAGTCGAAAGCGTACATGGCGCTCCGGCTTTCACGGGATTGGGACCGAGATGAAATTAGCCGGCAGGATGGAACGGATCCTGGTGGAATCCGCTTTCGACGTTCTGGTGCGCGCGCGGGCTCTGGAAGCGCAGGGGCGCAGCGTGATTCACCTCGAAATCGGCGAGCCCGACTTCCCTACCCCCGCGCACATCATCGAAGCGGGCAAGAAGGCGCTCGACGAAGGCTGGACGCATTACGGACCGACTCCGGGGTTGCCGGAATTACGCGAAGCGATCGCGAGTCACGTTTCCGAGACGCGCGGAATCGAAGTAGGGCCGCAGCATGTTTCGGTGGTGCCGGGCGGCAAGCCCATCATCTTCTTCCCCATGATGGCGCTGCTGGAACCGGGCGACGAGGTGATTTACCCGAATCCCGGATTTCCGATCTATGAATCGATGATCGGCTTCCTGGGAGCGACGCCGGTGCCGGTGCCGCTGGTCGAAGAGCGTGGTTTTTCGTTCGATCTGGACGTCTGCGCGACAGCCTGACGCCGCGCACGAAGATGCTGGTCCTGAATTCGCCGCAGAACCCGACGGGCGGACTGATTCCGGCAGCCGACATCCGCGCCATTGCGGACATGGTGCGCGATCGCGATCTGGTGGTGCTGTCGGATGAGATATACTCGCGGTATCTACTACGGCGAGAAGCCGGTTTCGATCGCGAGCGTGCCCGGGATGCTGGAGAAGACCATCATTCTCGACGGCTTTTCGAAAACTTATGCCATGACGGGATGGCGCCTGGGGTACGGCGTGATGCCGGAGTGGCTGGTGGACGCCGTCAGCAAACTGATGGTGAACTCGAATTCCTGCACCGCGAGTTTCACGCAGCGCGCGGGCGTAGCGGCGCTGACCGGACCGCAGGATGCGGTTGAAGCGATGGTGACGGAGTTCCGGCGCCGCCGCGACGCGTTCGTGGCCGGGCTGAACGAGATTCCCGGGATTCCGGTGCTCACTGCCGGGCGGCGCGTTTTACGCCTTCGCCAACGTAAACGGCACGGGAAAGACTTCGCAGGAACTGGCTGACTTCCTGTTGCAAGAAGCCGGCGTGGCAGGGCTGGACGGCGCCGCGTTTGGCGAATATGGAGACCGGCTATCTGCGATTCAGCTATGCCAACTCGCTCGAAAATCTGATGGAGGCGGTGCGGCGGATCCGGCAGGCGCTAGCGTAAAGGCTTCAGCGAGACTACGGTTGCTCCCCAGCCACCGGCTTCGAGCGGCGCGTCACCGTATGAGACCACGTCCGGATCGCGGGCCAGGAGCGTTCGCACCATCTCGCGCTGCGCGCCAATGCCGCGTCCGTGGACGATCCTCAGAGCACGAAAACCTCTGGTCTTGACCTCCTCCAGCCAGGCTTCGACGACGTATTTGGCATCGCGAGGGGCAACCGTGTGCAGGTCTAAGATGTCGGTGATCGGGATGCGAACGGGCTCGTAGGGGTCGTCGGCGGACATGATGAAAACAGAAACGCCCGAATCGCAGCTGGGCGAATCGGGCGAGCAAGCTTCAACGGTCAACTACCGGTTAATTTCTGCTATGCGTGTTGAGCGCGGTATAGGCTGAGGTGATGCTCGATCTGGTCTTTGAGATGGAGCTTCAGCTTTTTCAAACGCTGCTCCTCCGCTTCCTCATCATCGGTGAGGAACGGCTTGGCTTCCAGGTCTGAAACCAGTTTCTTGTACACGCAATGCTGGTCGACCAGATCCCGGAACTCCGGGTTGGTCTGAATCAGATGTGCCTTGATATCTTCCTGTGCGTCTTTTTCCATGTTGAGGCATGTCTCCTAGAGTGGAGTTGCCCCCCGACCGCCCGTAAGAACGCGAATACCGGGGCGCCAGTGGGTAGCTTCACTTCACGCAAATTTGAAGTGGCGGAAGGCTTTCCCCTCCCGTCTAGAGTTGACAGTATCATGAATGAAACTTAAGGACAATAGCCTCTTCCGTCGGAAAGGAGTAGTAATCACGCCTGAGTCCGACTTGGATAAACCCCTCAGATTGATAGAGTTGCCGGGCAGGATGGTTGGAAGCGCGGACCTCCAGGAACATATCCCCGGGTTCCTGTTTCTGCAGGTAACGCAAGAGGAGGCGGGCAAGACCGCGACGGCGAAACGAACCCGAAGTTTCGAGATGAAGGATCTCGATCTCACGCGGGGCGACCTGCCGCCACGCCAGAAAAGCGGCAAGCCGACCGTCAAGGATGGCAACCAGAAAGCGGTTCGATCGAAAAGAGACTGCGGCGGGCTGAGCGGACAGCTGCTCCCAATCATCCAGTGAAGCGGCGCGGATGACGGCTTCCACTTAAGAAAAAATGTCTCTTACCTTCTCGAACAAACCTTTGGAATGCGGATGGTTCTCGACGGGGAGCGTATCGCGGAGCTCCTCGAGAAGGCGGCGCTGTTCACGCGTGAGCTTGGTAGGCGTTTTCACCTCAAGGTGAGCGATAATATCGCCGCGATTAGCGCTGTTCACGCCGACGATTCCCTTGTGGCGCAGCCGGAACTGCGCGCCGGTCTGGGTTCCTTCCGGGATACGGAGGATGTGAGGGTCGCCGCCGCCGAGCGCCGGTATTTCGAGTTCCGTGCCTAAAGCCGCTTGGGCAAAGTTGACGGGCACCACGCAGTGTAAGTCGTTCTCGTGGCGTTCGAAGAACGGGTGGTCGGCGACTTTCAGGAAGACGTAGAGATCGCCGGGAGGCCCGCCGTTGGCCCCGGGAGTTCCTTCCCCGCGCAGGCAAAGCCGGTTCCCATCCGCGACACCAGCCGGGATATTGACCTTGAGTTTCCGGTTTACGCCTTTCGTACCTTCCCCGCGGCATTCACGGCAGGGATTGCGGATGATCTGCCCGGCGCCGCCGCACTGAGAGCAGGTGCGGCGAACGGCGAAGAAGCCCTGCTGCAGAGTCTGTTCACCGCGGCCCTGGCAAGCCGGGCAGGTGGTGGCTCCGCTGCCGGGTTCGGCCCCTTTTCCATCGCAGCGCTCGCAGACTTCCCGTCCCGCTACCTGGATCTCGGCCGTCATTCCGAACGCCGCATCTTCGAACCCGATCTCGAGATCGTACCGGACATCGTCGCCGCGTTGGACACGAGAGCGTTTTCGGCCACCGGCGCTACCTCCGCCGAAAATATCACCGAAACCGAACTGGTTCAAAAGGTCGCTCAGGTCGAAGTCGTTCGGGTTAGCGCCCCCGCCCGCGCCGGCAACGCCCTGATGTCCGTAGCGGTCATAGGCCGCCCGCTTCTGACCGTCACTGAGGACCGAGTAAGCTTCCGCGGCTTCTTTAAACTTCTCTTCGGCGACACGATCGCCTGGGTTGCGATCGGGATGATGCTGCAGCGCAAGCTTGCGGTAGGCCGTCTTTATGGCCGCGTCGTCGGAATCGCGGGTGACACCGAGAATCTCGTAATAATCGCGTTTGGTCACGGGCATCGCTTAGTTAGATGGCAAAAACGGTTTAAGGACGCACCGCCACGCGGACCATGGAAGGACGTAGTAGCTTGCCTTTAAAAAAGTAGCCCTTCTGGAATTCACCCAGGACGGAATTATCTTCCGCGTCCGCGGTATGCACTTTTTCAACCGCCTGATGGACATGCGGGTCGAACATCTTCCCCGTCGTCTCGATGGGTTCGAGGCCCATTTTCTTCAGAGTGTCGGTCATGCGGGCGTAGATCATCTCCACGCCTTTAGCGTAATCTTTACTGCCGGAGTCCGCGGTAAGCGCCCTCTCGAAATCGTCGACAATGGGCAGCAACTCGCGAATCAGCTCGGTTCCGGCGTACTGCGCGAAATCGGCACGCTCGCGCTCCGTGCGGCGCCGGAAATTGTCAAACTCGGCCTGACGGCGCTGTAGCAGATCCTGTAACTCGGCTTTCTGCTCATTGAGCAGAAGAACCTGGGCAGCCAGGGCATCGTCCAGGGACGGATCGGCGGAAGTTTTTACGTCCTCGCCGGGAAGTTCGGAAACGTTGGGTTCAGGCATAGTAGGATGCTCGCTGATTGGTTTTCATCTTAGGGTACCGGAGTTAGCCGGTAATTCGCCCACCTAGGTGAGAGGGGCCTGGACTTTTTCAAACGCGCGGCCGATCTCCATCACAGCGGACATAATGCGGCCGTAATTCATGCGCAGCGGCCCCAGAACAGCCATACGCGTGGTGACACCGCCGGGGAGTTGGACCGTCACCCCGATCAGCGCGAGTTCTTTCATGGAAGGGTGAGCGTCCGCCAAGCCGATCTGCACGCCGATACCACTCGCGCCGTCGAGAAAACGGTCGAGGAGTTCGGCCACGCGCTTCTTCTCTTCGAGAGTGCGGAACAGATCGCGCATTCTCTCACGGGTCAGGTGCAGATCGAGACCGACCAGGTTGGAGGCGCCTTCCATGTGGATATTCGGGAGGCGATCGCTCGCGAGGAAATCTTTCTCGGTGAGGACAGTGAGGTGCTGCAGAATGGCATCGCAGGCCGCGCGTTCCTGCTCGATGCGGCGCTGAATCTCGCGCCGCGCGTCGTCCAACTGCCAGCCCGCGAAATTCCAGTTGATGTAGTTGCGCAGGGACGTCAGGTCTTCGCTCGAAAGCTGCTGGTTGACCGAGACGACGCGATTGCTCGCGATGCCGTCCTTGGTAACTACCACGATGAGGACGCGGCGCTCCGCGAGCCCGATCAGCTCGATATGCTCCAATTCCTGGTCGTGGACATGGACTGCGGTGGCGATGCCCACGGCGTGAGAGATCTCCGTCAGCATGCGGCAACTGTGCTCTACGCGCCCCTGGAAGGAGCCGATGCCGCTAAACTGCATTAGAAGCTTCTGAGCATCCGAAGCCGTCATGGGACGCGCTACCAGGGAGTTCACATATGCGCGGAAGGCCTTTTCAGTAGGCATGCGGCCGGCGGAGGTGTGCGGCTGCGAAAGAAACCCGTCGTCGGCCAAATCCGACATGATGTTCCGAATGGTGGCGGGACTAACGGCTCCCGCCGCATTCCGGCTGTCGAGCGCGAGCGAGATGGTGCGCGAACCTTGCGGCTCTCCGGTTTCGATATAGGCCCGGACGATCGAAAAAAGGACTTCCTGCGCTCGGCTGTTCACGTTCGAGATGGATGAAGGGGAGCTAACCCCTACAGTTACATTGTAATGCGGCGGACGCCGGATCACAACCGGGCGCCTTTGGCGCGAAAGGCGGCGTTGTTACACTGAGCGTTCCGCATGACCTGGAGGAAACTTTGCCGCTGAGGAATTTCCTACGGATTTACAGCTACATCTTTGAGGCGATCTTTTGCGCTATGGGTCTGCTGCTAGCGGGTTTCACGATTTTGAGCCGCAACGTAGACGTGACGGTCCCGTGGCTTCCTTGGAAAGGTCCGCATGCGCCTTTGTGGATCGGTGTCTGGGCTCTGGTGGGATTGGCTTGTGTCGGCTTGGCGGTGGCGGGAAAGCTGCGGACGCTGCTGTTTCTTTTTAGCGGCGCCGTCGTTTATGTGCTGGTTCGGGGACTGTTTCTCGATACGCAGTATTCCTTCGGAAGTCCGGCGGAGGCGAGGAATGCCGCGATTCTGGTAGCGGGCGCGCTTGTGGCCTTTATCGGCGCTCAGCCGTTCTGGACGCGAGCGCGACGGCCTCGTTGAGGTACTTACTTACGGAGGGCGGCAAAAAGAAAAGCCCCGCACGTCCGATCTGTCGGACAGCGGGGCTAGAAAGAAACAGCCGGATTAGAGGCTGGGGCTGAGCGTGACGGGCGAGGTATTGTCGTTTTGCGTGGCGAGGACACCGGCAGTGACACCGACTCCGGCCAGCACGAGCACGCCGGCGATCACGACAGCTGCTCTGGAGGGGCCCTCATCGGCAACCATGGCCCCGGGGCGTTTCTTGGCGGGACCCTGATCGGTGACATTGGTAACGGTGATCACCTGAGAAGCACCAGCCGGAGGAGTTCCGCCCGAAGCCGGTGTGCCGGTGATCGTGACCATGTGCTTCGTATACTTCTCGATGCCGCCGCCAGTAACCTGAACGGTCACATTGGAGGTGGTGTCGGTGAGGAAGTACATTTCACCCATCTTGCGAACAACGCCTGACATCGTTGCGGGCGCCATTGCTCCGGCATCCTGCGGTGTGAAAGCAAGCGCGCGGCCAGGCATCAAATTCGCGACCTGCACGCCCGTCGCGGTCGAAACCGTCACCGGCGCGCCAAGAGCCGCGACCTCAACCGTCTTTCCATGGATGGAGACACGAGCGGAGTCACCAGAAATGCGTAAGCTCTTTGCATCCACGCTCATGTTCCCGAACGTTTCCCCGAGACCTTTTTCGAGAACGATGTGGTCGCTGTAGACCTTGGCGGTGGACTCGGCGTTTAAGCGCGCAAGCTTCCCGTCCGTCATCTGTAAACGGGACGAGGTAGCCCCGGTTTCAATTGTATTACCCGAGAACAGTGTGGCGTTCCCAGGAACCACGGAATTATCTACGGTGACGCTACCGCTCGAAATCGCAACACCGATAGACGGGGTCGCAGCGGCCAACAAGCAGGCGTTCGCGGTAAAGGCAGCCCCCATCAGGGACAGCACATAAAGTCTATTCATCGACATCCTCCCAAAGCGAACAAGAATAAAATTGATCATTCCAAAGACACTACTACGGACCAATTATGGGTGAGCTACACCCGACAGTCAAGTCCTGAAAAATCGCTGATCCTTCCATTCTGGGGTCAAAAATTACGAATGTGGATCGATGCGAAAGTAATTGGGATGAATTCACAGCGTACCGATCAGCAACGGGCACTGTCAATGACGGAGAAAGGGAAGATACGGGCCCTCCTCTTTGACATGGGCCGCGTCATTGTTCCGTTCGACTTCAACGTCGCGTTTCAGGCTCTACAATCCCATAGCAGCCTTTCCCCTGAAACCATCCGCGCAGAGATCCACACGATGGGTTTGTTTCGGCAGTTCGAAACTGGCTTATTGGAGCCTGAGGATTTCGTAGAACGCCTGTGCACGCGCATCGGAGCAAAGGTCAGCCATGCGCAATTCTGTGAGATCTGGAGCTCGATCTTCGACCCACAAACACTGATTCCGGAGAGCTTTCTCAGCGACTTACATGTAAGTCACCGGTTGGTGCTGGTGTCCAATACAAACCAGATCCATTTCGAAATGATCGCTCGCAATTATTCCTTTTTGCAGCATTTCGACGCGGTGATCCTCTCGTATAAGGTCAAAGCGATGAAGCCGTCGCCCGCTATTTTTGAGGCCGCGGTTAAGGCTGCTGGTTGCGCTCCCGAGGAATGCTTCTTTACCGATGACATACCGGAGTATGTCGAGGCTGCGAACGCGTTCGGAATCGATGCCGTTCTCTTCACGAATTTCGAGGACCTGCGGAAAGAATTAGAAAAGCGCAAAGTACTTTAGCGAGTCGGATTTATTATTGGGCCGATAAGAACAATTGATTGCCGAGATACGGGATAACATTGAGTTGGAGGCATACCATGCCGAACTTAGTGACCGCGGAAGGCCTGACTACCAGCAGAGCTTCCTTCATCGACGAGGCGCGAGACCGAAACGAGCTGTTCGTTCACCAGCCCTACGAACGGTATTCCGAGGAAAATCACCGCGCCTGGAAGCGGCTTTACACGCGTATGTTGCCGAAGTGGCGCACCTACGCCAATGAGCATTTCCTTCGCGGAATCGATAATTTGGCTCTGACCAGCGACCGGGTGCCGCGATTGAGCGACGTCAACCGGTTTCTGGAGCCGTTGACGGGGTTCCAGGCCAGGGCAGTTAGTGGATATATTCCCGCTTTCCTATTCTTCGACTGCCTGCGTGAGCGGACGTTCCCGACCACGATCACCATTCGCGATGCGGATCAGCTCGACTATTTGCCAGAACCGGACATCTTTCACGACGTTGCCGGTCATGTCCCGATGCACACGGACCGGGCATTCGCGGAAACGCTTGTTCGGTTCGGCGAATGCGCGCACACGGCTGTCGAACTCACGAGCGGGATCGCCGATGAACATCTACGGGCGCAGCGTCTGACGAGTATCATCCAGGCCATGGCACGGTTTTTCTGGTTCACGGTGGAGTTCGGATTGATGCGCGGCGGAGACAGCCTGAAGGTATACGGAAGCGGGCTGTTGAGTTCGTATGGCGAGATTGAGCACTCGATCCACTCCTCAGACGTACAGCGCTACCCGATTCAGCTGGAATGGGCGGTCAACCAGGGATTCGCGATCGACCGCTATCAGCCGTTACTCTTTGTCGTGGATTCCTTCGACCATCTGTTCAGTTTGGTGGACACGCTCGAGAAATGGATGCGCGCGGGCAAACTGAACAACGTGGCGCCGGGTGAGCCGCAAGTGAACGAGGCGGATTTGCTGAGCTTCGTACACGCGGCCCGGCAATAGAGCTTCCGCTAGAGATTTCCGCGTAGTTCCTGTTCGCGCTCAATGGCTTCGAACAGCGCTTTGAAGTTGCCTTTGCCGAAACTGCGGCTCCCCTTGCGCTGGATGATTTCAAAGAACAGCGTAGGGCGATCTTCGACCGGTTTCGTGAAGATCTGGAGCATGTAGCCTTCGTCATCGCGATCCACCAGAATGCCTAAAGCGCTGAGTTCATCGATCGGTTCGTCGATCTTGCCGACGCGGGCTTCGAGCTGCTCGTAATAAGAAGTTGGGATCTTCAGGAACTGGATTCCCTGGGCGCGCAGGCGACTGACAGTCTGGATAATGTCGTCCGTCGCCATAGCGATGTGCTGGATGCCGGGACCCTGGTAGAAATCCAGATACTCCTCGATCTGCGACTTGCGCTTTCCTTCGGCCGGCTCATTAATGGGGAACTTGACGCGGTCGTTTCCGTTAGCCATGACCTTGGACATAAGGGCGGAGTATTCGGTGCTGATGTCCTTATCGTCAAAGTGCTGGTACTCGCGAAAGCCCATGACGTCGCGGTAAAAAGAGACCCACTGGTTCATCTCGCCCCAACCGACGTTGCCCACCATGTGGTCGATGTATTTGAGGCCGGCGGGGCGCGCCAGCGGGTCGGGCTGGGGAGTCGCGGCGAAGCCCGGGAGAAAAGGCCCGGAATAATTCTTTCGCTCGACGAAGGTATGGATGGTCTCGCCGTAGAGCGCGATAGCGGAGAAGCGCACTTCGCCGTGAGCGTCACGCTCGGTTTCCGGTTCACGAACACTCCGGGCGCCGCGGCTGGTGGTTTCTTTCCAGGCACTCGCGGCATCATCCACCCATAGAGCAACATCCTTTACACCGTCGCCGTGCAGGTGGAGATGCGCGGCTAACGGATGGTCCGGCTTTAAGGGAGTGGTCAGCACCAAGCGAATTTTGTCCTGCTGCAACACGTAGGAGACACGGTCGCGCGTACCCGTCTCGGGGCCGCGATACGCGGTGAGGCTCATGCCCATGGCGGTGCGATAAAAATGGGCGGCCTGCTTGGCGTTACCGACGATGAACTCCACATAGTCGGTGCCGTTGAGCGGCAGAAAATCGGCGGTGTGCTTCGCGGCGGGCGGCGTTTCTAATACTTGCGGCATAACGGGCTCCTGGTTGGGAAGTGTCAGACCTTAACGGGCGCAGTGACTTTTTGCAATGCGCCGAGCAGTTCTAAATTTTCGCTCTCGACGCCGATGGTGATGCGAATGGCGTGCGGGATGCCGAAGCTTTTCAGCGGGCGGACAATCACGCCTAGGCGAAGCAGTTCTTCGGTGACGCGGGACGCCTCCTCAGTGTTCTCCCAGAGCGTCATGATGAAGTTAGCGCTGGAGGGTACGAACGGGATATCGAGCGAGCGAAGGCCCTCGGTAAGGACGCGCATGCCGCGGCAGGTGACTTCGAGCGTACGATGGAGAAATTCCCGGTCATCGAGCGCGCCGATTCCGGCAGCCTCGGCAATCACGCCCGGTTCGAATGGCAGCTTGACTTTGAGCAGGCTCGCGATCAGGTCCTCATGCGCGAAACCATACCCGATGCGGACGCCGGCGAGCCCATACGCTTTTGAAAAGGTCCGCAGGGTGATGATGTTGTCGTGGCGGTAGTGCATCGAATCGGGATACCGCGGATTGTCTTTGGCGTATTCGAAATAAGCTTCGTCTAGGATGATGAGGACGCGCTCGGGCACGTGTTTATAGAACGCCTCGAACTCCTGACGGCTAAAGATGGTGCCGGTCGGATTATTGGGGTTCGCGAGATAGATGATCTTGGTCTTGCTGGTGATAGCGGCCGCGAGGGCCGGTAGATCGTAAGCCCAGTTGCGGTAGGGCACGGTGCGATAGGCGACGCCGCGGGACCGGGCGATGACCTGAAATCCGATGAATGCCGCGTCGGTGGTGAGCACTTCGTCGTCGTCGCCGAGGAAGGTGCGAATGATGTTGGAGATGATGCTTTCCGACCCGCTGCCCGCAATGACGTTCTCGGGTTTGGCTTCGAACTCTTCGCCCAGCCGCCGGCGCAGATCGAGACCGCCGGCGCCGTAGAGGTTCAGACAACCCATAGGTTGGCGCATGGCAGCGACAGCCAGCGGAGAGGGGCCGAGAGGGTTCTCATTCGAAGCCAGCTTAATAACGCGCGAAAGTCCGTAAGTGCGCTTGACCTCTTCGATGTTGCGGCCCGGTTCGTAAGGTTTTAGAGCTTCGATCGCGGGCGGGACGAGAGGCATAACTTCGTCTTCATGATAATCCGCTGGCATAATCCAAGAGATGCCGCAGTGGCTAGCCGAATCGGTCATTTACGAAATCAATACGGCGGTCTTCTCAGCCGCGGGCAACTTCGCGGGGGTGTCGGCCCGCCTCGGCGATCTGGAAGCGCTGGGGGTCAACCTGCTTTGGCTGATGCCGATCCATCCGGTGGGCCGGCTGAGGAGCAAGCCTCCTTTCGGAAGCTTTTACGCGGTGCGCGATTACTACGGAATCGATCCCGCTCTGGGCAGCGCGAGTGACCTGCGGCGCCTGATCGGTGAGGCGCATGGCCGGGGGATGCGCATCATCATCGACATCGTGGCCAATCACACGGCATGGGATAGCGTGCTGATGGAGCACCCGGACTTTTACAAGCACGACGATAAGGGCCGGATTCTTCCGCCCAACGCCGACTGGGTGGATGTGGCGGCACTCGACTACGCGAATCCGAAGGTCGGCACCTACATGACGGCCATGCTCGAATACTGGCTGCGAGAGTTCGATCTGGATGGATTCCGCTGCGATGTGGCCGGGTTGGTCCCAACGAGTTTTTGGGAAGCCGCGCGCGAGCGGCTGGAAAAGATCAAGCCCGATCTCGTGATGCTGGCGGAGTGGGACCAGCCCGATTTGCTCAAGCGCGCCTTCGATATCGACTATTCGTGGCCTTTGTATAAGACGCTCCGGCGGGTGATGACGGGAGCGAGCCCCGCTTCGGAGATCCGGAAGACATGGGAAGAACAGAAGGCCCGTTTTGCCCAGGCCGCGGTGCACATGCGCTTCTCGGATAACCACGATGAGCAGCGGGCGGTCACATTGTTTGGTTTAGAGGGAGCCCGGGCCGCCTCCGCGCTCATGTTCACCCTGGACGGCGTTCCGCTCATCTACAACGGTATGGAAGTCGGGGACGCGACCGAAAGCGGTGGGGACGCCATGTTCAGCCGGTTGAAGATATTCTGGCCGATCGCGCTGCGGCGCCCGGAGTTCCCGCCCTTCTACAAGAAGCTGGTGAGCCTGAGGCGCGGGTCGAAGACCTTGCAGCGGGGCTCGGTGGAATGGCTCGATCACAATGAGCCGGAGCGGGCGCTGGTATTCCGCCGGCGTGGCCCGGGCGAGATGCTCGTGGCCATCAATGTGTCAAATCGGCGCGTGCAACTGATGTTCGACGGAGTGGGAGTGAAGCGGGGAATGACTCAGGTTTTCGGAGAAAGCGATCGTTCGGAGACTTATCTGAAGCTGAACGCGTGGGGCTTAAGCGTCTGGGTGCAGGGGACCTGATGAGCAGCCCGGATTATCCGCGCCCCCATCACCCCATGCACGCCGCCCTGGTGACCACGCTTCCGAGCGGTCAGAAGGTGAAGGTGCGTGTTCCGCGCATGCGGGCCTGCGACGAGCAGAACGACAAACTGAAGCTGTGCGCCGGGCATCTCAAGCGGTGGTACGACGGAGGCCCCGAATTGGTGAAGGCGTTCGGCGAGGAACTTTATCGCTGCGAGCGCTGCCACACGCTATACCTGCCCAATCCGGAAGAGGCGTCGCGAACTGGAGTATTGCAGTGGTGAGACGGGTGGAGTATAATCGGATTGGGCGTATGATCAAAATTGAGTCCAGTTCGAATCCGTTTACAGCAATGAAACTGAGCCGGTATGCGTTTACCACCTTGGGGCGGGCAGATGCGATGGGATTGCTCCCCGTGGAAGAAGCATTTAAAACGATGGATCTCTCGTTGATGCAACAGGTATTGGGGTATATCCATCGTGCCGGAATCGGAAGGGCCATTCAGTTGACCGACCAGGATAATGGGGCGGCGCTGGAAAGCGCGTTTGAGCGGCTGAATCTGGCGCTCGAAGAGTCGCCTGCGCCGCAATTCGAATGGGAGCGGCTGAGCGGGATCTTAGGCATCGATCTACTGTCGCGGCTGCTGGGGACGGCGGTAGCCAGCATTCGCCGGTACCGGAGCGCTTCCCGGACGACGCCCGATGACGTAGCTAGCCGCTTGCATTTGCTGACGCTAACGGTGGGGGATCTCAGCGGGGCTTATAACGAAGCGGGAATCCGGCAGTGGTTCGATCGGAAGCGGGTGCAACTGGATGGCAAGAGTCCGGCGGAGTTGCTCGGCAAGTCATGGTCGCCGGATAGTCCAAATGCGTTGAAAGTAAGGGACTTGGCGCGGTCGCTGACCGCATCCGCGGCGGCGTGATCGTTTTTCGCCACGCGGATACACGCTTCCCGTTTTTGTGGGAGGGCACGGACCAGCCGGCCGGGCGGTGGAATCGCGCGGACGATGGTCCGGTGCAATATTGCGCGGACACGCCGGATGGGGCCTGGGCTGAGTTTCTGCGCCATGAGGGGATTACGACGGAGCAGGAGCTCCGGAATGTGCGGCGCGCTCTCTGGGCGATTGAGGTCCCGGACGATCTGAAGCTGCAATCGGCCGAACTCCCCGCTGCCGTGCTGACCGGCGGAATGGGAACCTACGCGAAGTGTCAGGCGGAAGCCGAACGTCTTCGGGGTGAGGGGGCTCCAGGCTTGCGGGTACCGTCGGCTGCGTTGAGGGAAGGTGGTGCCCGGGGATGGCAGGTGCAGGACGGCGTTCAGCCCGCAGCGCCGCGAGATGGCTTTTCAATCGTGTTGTTCGGGACCTGGCCGGAGGTTGTTGGCTGGCCAGCCACGATCGCCGGAAGACCGCAAACCGATCTGCTTTCGCGTGTGCGTCCGCTTTAAAAACCCCTCGACTGCAACCACAAGCAACAGAGATCCGGACAACTGCTGCAACGGCGGGCTTCCGTTAAGCCTCCGTCTATTGCCCTTCACCCCTGAAGCTGCCTGCCGGTTGCAGCGGAGGGCAGGTTTGAGAAGGAACACTTCTCCGATTCGAACTCAATAGTAGCAACCCCGATGCCGCTCCGATGTTTTGGTAAGTACCTCATTCTTATGCAGTTTATTGCGAGGAGGTGTAAGCCTTGGAAGCCGGGGTGTAGCGCGCGACCGGGGCGCTGTGTCGCTGTGACACAATGCAAGCGATGCGCTGGGGGGCGGTGGTGGGATTAGCAACGCTGCTCGGGGCGCTAATTTCCGGGCCGCGTCAGCTGCCAGCAGAGACCAGCCCCGAAACGTTCGAGATTTACACCGAACACCCGAGATTGTTTCTACGTCCTCAGCGGCTGCGGCTGCTGCGGCGGGAGCGCGAACGGAATTCGATGCGGTGGGAGCAATTCCACCTTCTGATTACCGGGGGAGCTCCCATGCCCGAACCGGGATTCGCCAAAGCCCTGTACTACCGCCTCTCCGACGAGAAAAGGACGGCAGACGAGGCGATTCAATGGGCCTCCGCGCCGGGACGGGAGCTGCGGCAAATCGCGTTGGTGTACGACTGGTGCCAAGCCGAAATGACGGCGAGCCAAAAGCAGACGCTGGTGGAGCGCCTGCGGGCCGGGCTCGGGATTCGCGCGGCGACGCTCACGGATTTTCGGGGACAGGTCCTGGCGGCTGTCGCGCTGGCGGGCGATGATGAACCCGCTTCCCGGGCGGCGCTGAAGGACTTCTACGAGAAGGAATGGCGCGGGGCGCTGATTCCCGCATTGCGCAGCGGCAAGGCCGTTCTGCGTGGGGCTGACGCGTATCCCCTGCTCGAAATCATGCATGCGTTCCGCGACAATCTAAACATCGACCTGCGTGAAGATTTTCCGCAGTTCTTCCATGATCTGCCGCTCTTCGATCTTCTCTCTTACTATCCGCCGCCTTACCCTGCCGCCGAGAACGAGTTTCACATCCCGTTCTCGGAGAAGGCGGGGGAACCGGATTTAAGCGTTGCGGCGCTTTCGCGAGCCGGGGAACTGGCTATGGTGGCGTTCGACACGAATGCTCCGGAGTCGCAGGTGCTGCAGGGCTGGCTCATGAACGATCGCTTTCTGATGCGCGGGCCGTTCGGGATTACTTATGAGACGCTCTGGGCCAATCCCTACCAGCCGGGACTGAGTTACTATCACGTCCCGTTGGTGCTGCATGACGATCTGCTCGGGCGGCTGCTGGTGCGGTCGAGTTGGGAGGATGACGCGCAGTGGGCGGGCTACGTCGATGGCCACTTGCAGGAATTCCGCGACGGCCGTGTCGTTCCGGTGAACCCGGGTGCGCCGCGGGAGCCGCTGGATCTGGGCGAGGCCACGATCTATTTCGCTTCGGCAAGCCCGCAACTGCGGTCCGGTAAGAAGGAAGCTAATGACGTTTTTGTGGTCGGTCTGACCCCGCGTGCTCCGTATCACGTGGAAGTGGACGAGGAGGAGATGCGCGAGATGACGTCCGACCCCGGCGGCATTCTCTATTTCAAAGGCGTTCGCCCGGATACGGCAGTGCGGTTCAACCGTGAATCAATTGGAAGCGATCTTCCGGCCGGGAGAGGTCGCTGAGAAGCAAGCTGGGCCGCAGCTTCGCGAGTTCCGGAGCCGAAGACATACCAGTGGCAACAGCAACCGAGCGGAAGCCATTTTCGTGGGCGGCGACGATGTCGCTGGGAGCATCGCCGGTATGCGTTACGAGGACATCGGAACCGGCTCCGGAGAGCGCGTGGGCGATGCGCGCCAGCTCCGTGCGCGTGCTTGCCATTTCGGCGAATGCGCCAAAGCGGAAATAGGAGCGGAGTCCCGCGCACTCCACCTTGCACCATCCGATGCGTGTCAGGTTACCGGTGACCAGGCCGATCGGAAAGCCGGCGGCGCTGATTTCCTCCAGAACCTCGCGTACGCCGGGCAGCACCTTGGAGCGCAAGTCCGGACAGCGGAGCGGGTAGAGATGCTGCGCGTGTTCGAGGATGGCTGGCGCGGCGGCGGCAACTTCTAGCGCGCTCTGTCCGGCGCGGGACAACATTTGCCCGAGAATGTCCGGATCCAGCATGCCGTGAACAGGGATGCCATCGGTAGTGGTCGTGAGACCGGTGACGTGGCGGACCGCCTCGACCAGAACGTCGCGATGGTCGGGGCCGGTGCCGCGCATGAGCGTGCCGTCGATATCGAAGAGGAAGAGCCGGGAAGGGGAGGAAGGCAAAGCGCGCCGGCTCAAACAGGAAAATCGTATTCGTATTCAACACGTGCGACGCGGACGGTGTACTGCGTGTACCACTGCTCGCGCCCGCGCTGCTGCGTCTCCAAATGCTCCAGTTGATTTTTCCAGAGCCGGACACTGTCCAAATCCCGCCAGTAGGAGACGGTGATGCCGGCCTCGTTACGGGCCGAGTCGATTCCGAGGAAGCCGGGCTGCGTGCGGGCGAGTTCGTCCATGCGCGCCGCGGCGGCCCCGTAACCGTTGTCGCCGGGCGTGCGGACGCTTGCAAAAATCACGGCGTAATAAGGGGGCGTAGCAAGAGGCGACAGCATGGGACAGGCGTCTCTACAATGATACGAGTGACTGACCAAAAGTTTCGCATCGGCTTAGTGCAGATGAGCTGTTCGCCCGACCCCGCCGAGAATGTGGAGAAGGCGGCCGGCCGGATCGCAGAAGCGGCGGCATTAGGGGCGCAGGTGGTTTGCCTGCAGGAGTTGTTTCGATCGCAGTACTTCTGCCGCGAAGAGGACGCGCGTCTCTTCGACCTGGCGGAACCGATACCCGGTCCGACGACCGAACGCTTGAGCCAAGTCGCGAAGGAGCACGGCGTGGTGCTGGTCGCGTCGCTATTTGAGAAGCGGGCGCAGGGTTTGTATCACAATACGGCCGCCATCGTGGATGCGGATGGCACGCTGCTGGGGATCTACCGGAAGATGCACATCCCGGATGATCCGCTTTACTTCGAAAAGTTTTATTTCACGCCGGGAGACACGGGATTCAAGAATTTCGACACCAGGGCCGGACGCCTGGCGACGCTGGTTTGCTGGGACCAGTGGTACCCCGAGGGCGCCCGCATCGCGGCTATGGGCGGGGCCAGCGTACTGCTCTACCCAACTGCGATCGGCTGGCATCCCGCCGAGAAGGCTGAGTTTGGCGAGGCGCAATACGACGCCTGGAAGACGATCCAACGGTCACACGCAATTGCGAACGGGATCTATGTGGCGGCGGTCAACCGGGTGGGCTTCGAAGGACCGCCCGATCACGGCCTGGAATTCTGGGGTGGGTCTTTTATCGCCGATCCTTTTGGCCGCGTAATCGCGCAGGCTTCGCATGACCGGGAAGAGATCCTGACCGCCGATGTGGACCCGCGGGTAATTGACGAGACACGGCGCAATTGGCCGTTTCTGCGCGACCGGCGCATCGACGCGTATGCCCCCATCGTGAACCGGATGCTGGTGGGATGATCGCCGCAACCCCGCGGGAGCTCGGCTTCCGGATGCCAGCGGAGTGGGAGCCGCAGATAGCAACGTGGATCGCGTGGCCGCATAACAAAGAAGACTGGCCGGGACGCTTCACCCCGATTCCGTGGGTGTACTGCGAGATCGTGCGCAAGCTTTCGCGGGTCGAAACGGTCCGGATCCTGATCGAGAGCGAGACTGCGATCCGGCCAGCGACGCGGATGCTGCGGAAGTCCGGCGCCGATCTGGCAAACGTGGAATTTTTTGTGATTCCAACCGATCGGGTTTGGACCCGCGACTACGCCCCTCTATTCGTGAAGAGCGCGGAGGGCGAAGTCGCCATGACCAATTGGATTTTCAACGCGTGGGCGAAATATGACGACTGGCATCGGGACAATGCGGTAAATGCCTTGATTGGCGAGAGGTTGGGCGTTCGCCAATGGGAGCCGGGGTTGGTGATGGAAGGGGGCAGCATCGACGTGAACGGGGCAGGCACGCTGATGACTACCGAAGAGTGTCTGTTGAGCCCGGTGCAGGCGCGCAATCCGCATTTGGGGCGCGGCGAGATTGAGAGGGCGTTTGCGGAATATCTGGGGATTAATCGCGTGATCTGGCTGAAGAACGGTATTGCGGGCGATGATACGCATGGCCACGTTGACGATCTGGCGCGCTTCGTGGCGCCGGGTACGGTGGCCATTGCACAGGAAAAGAATCCGGCGGACGAGAACTACGGGTCATTAAAAGAAAATCTGGAAATTCTGGCCGCTCAGGGAGTGAATGTTATCCCGCTGCCGATGCCCGCGCCCTTGTTGTTTGATGGACGTCGTTTGCCTGCCAGCTACGCCAACTTCTATATCGCAAACCACTGCGTTCTGGCACCCACGTTCAACGATCCAATGGACCGGGTAGCGCTCGGGATTTTAGGGGAATTGTTTCCGGATCGCGAAGTGACCGGGATTCACGCGGTGGAGTTGGTGTGGGGGTTAGGAACGCTGCACTGCATGACACAACAACAGCCTGCGTAAGGCCCACAAGCGCAAACTCGCAGGCCTTAAGTGCCTCCGAACTTATCGCCAGTGCCCTTCGACCATCACCCAGCCGCCGCCCCGGCGTACCCAGCGATGAGGAACCCACACGGCATGCGGGCGCGGCGGAAGAACCCAGGTACCGGCCGTCCATGCGTAACGGTTCCCATCCCAACGGTGATATCCGGGTTGCCAGATATAACCAGGCCCCGGAGCAACGACGCGCTCTTCCACGATGGGACGCGGAGGACCGACGCGAACGACTACCTGTGCGTTCGCGGAGCCCACTACGAGCGCGACCGAGGCAAAAGCGAGCAGCAATTTCTGTTTCATTTTTCCTCCTTTGAGAAGTGATTTCTCACATAGATAGTAACGCCAGGCGCGGGCTGTAAGTTGCGTTTGTAGCGCAACATGGAATGGATTTAATCGTGTTGCGACACGTGGCGCGAGCCAGGAAAACCGGTTCGAATGATTAGCCGTCGAGTAGGATTTTCAGGGTTCCGCGCTCACCGGCCTTTTCAAAAGCCTCCGCGGCCTGAGCCAGCGCGAAACGTGCGCTGATGAGAGGCTGGGTGGAGATCCGGTCCGATTCCAGCAGGCGAAGTGCTGTTGGGAAATCGCCGCAACGGGAGCCGACCAAGGTTATTTCGTTCACGATCACGCGGGACCAATCGATGAAGGCGCTGTCGTGGACGGTGGATTTCAAAATGACTGTACCGCGCGGACGAACCAGGCGCAACGCGCTCTCCACGCCGGCGCTCGATCCGGTAACCTCGACGACGTAGTCGAATTGAGCTTCGGGAAGCGGGCCGCCGGCATGCACGCGAGCGCCGGCCGCTTCCGAGATGGCAAGCTTAGCGGCGTGCCGGCCGAAGTGGTCGACGCGATAACCGTGCGCGAGGAGCACCTGAGCGATCAGCAGGCCTAGTTTGCCGTCTCCGAGTACCGCGATCGCGGAGCTATCTGGAATCGTGATCTGCTCCAGGATTTCGCAGGCGGCCGCGAGCGGTTCCGTAAAGACGGCGCGGGTGTTTGCGAGGTGATCGGGAACGAGATACAGATTGCGGTCCGGAAGCGTGAACCACTCCTGAAAGGCGCCGGGGTGCTTGACGATGCCGAGGACCGTGCGCGACGGGCAATGACGGCCCAGCCCGCCCAGACACCATTCGCACGTGCCGCAAGCAAGATTGATATCCCCCACGACGCGCCGGCCGATGAGCCGCGCGTGATCGGACTCGACGACTTCTCCGACAAACTCGTGCCCCGGCGTCCCCCGGAAGCTGTAGTAGCCGCGCCGCAGTTCCAGATCCGTATTGCAGATCCCGCCCAGCAGCAGACGGATGAGAGCAAAGCCGGGGGGACGGACCGGCCGGGGAACTTCGCGCACTTCGACGCGCCCGTCTTCCAAATGCACGCTGAGCATTTCATTATTCTCTCGCCCGCTATTCTGGGACTTCATGCAGTTGGTCTGCTTCAACAAGAGTTGCCGGTCTAAATTCGGCATCAATGAAATCATCTACGCCTGCCCGGTTTGCGGCGGCCTGTTGGAAGCGGAAGCGGATCTCCCGAACGGCGATGTCGGGGCGTTAAAGGCGTTGTGGCGGGACCGGTGGCGTTCGAACTTGCCCGTGGATCAGAGCGGCGTGTGGCGTTATCGGGAATTTCTGCCGGCGTTCCCCGTGGACGCAATCACCACGTTGCGCGAAGGAGATACACCCTTGCTAGAGGCGCCGCGAGCGGCTTCGTACGGCGGCCTCGCGCGGCTGACTTTTAAGCATCAAGGATTCAACCCGACCGGGTCTTTCAAAGACAACGGGATGACTTGCGGCGTCGCGCAGGCGCGCAAGCTGGGGCTCCGGCGGGTGGCTTGCGTCTCGACCGGGAACACCTCGGCTTCGATGGCCGCCTACGCGAGTGCGGCGGGTCTGGAGCCGCTGATTTTCCTGCCGGCGGGGAATATCAGTTACGGGAAGCTGGCGCAGGCGCTCGAATACGGGGCGCGCACGTTTCAGATCGAGGCGAACTTCGATCAGATCCTGGCGCTGGTCCGGGTGCTGGCGGAGCGGCTGGGGATTTATCTCCTCAACTCGATCAACCCGTTCCGCATCGAAGGCCAGAAGACGATCATCCTCGAGATGCTCGATCAGCGGGATTGGAATGTGCCGGATTGGATCGTCGTCCCAGGTGGAAATCTGGGGAATATTTCGGCTTTCGGAAAGGCTCTTCGGGAACTGCACGCCCTGGGGATGATCGACCGTTTGCCGCGCCTGGCCGTGGTGCAGGCGCACGGCTCATCTCCTTTCTACAAGTACATGGGCGCGAGGGAGCGCGCGGGGTTCGTGCCGCAGACTCATCCGGAGACGCTCGCGACGGCGATCAAGATCGGCGATCCCGTCTCCTGGCCCAAGGCGCAATCAGAGATCGAGAATACGAACGGCGTTGTCGAGCGAGCAACGGAGCAGGAGATCGCGGATGCGAAGGCGGTGATCGGCAAGTGCGGAATCGGGTGCGAGCCGGCCTCCGCTGCCACACTGGCCGGGATTCGCAAGCTGACTGCGGCGGGAACCATCGCGCGGGATGCGGATGTGGTGGCGGTGCTGACGGGGAACGTTCTGAAAGATCCCGATTACATCTTCAAGTACCACACGGGGCAATTAACCGGTCCCGATGGGAAGAAGATCGAGCCGAACTTCGGCAATCACCCGGTCACTCTGCCCTTCGATTCGGAGGAGATTGCCCGCCTAATTCATGGTTAGCTGCGAGCGCGCGGCGGAATTGGCAAGCTCGTCGGCACGATTATTGTCCTGATGGGCAGCATGCCCCTTGGTCCAGATCCACTGGACCTGGTGACGCCCGACCTGCGCATCGAGCTCTTCCCAGAGATCGCGGTTGATGACGGGCTTCTTTTCCGCGGTGAGCCAGCCGCGCTTTTTCCAGTTGATGATCCATTTGGTGATCCCGTTCTTGACGTACTCGGAATCGGTGACGATTTCCACCTGACACTGCTCATTGAGGGCACGCAGCCCTTCGATGGCAGCGGTTAGCTCCATGCGGTTATTGGTGGTCTGCGGCGCGGAGCCGAACAGCTCTTTCTTCTGTTGGCCGTACCGCAGAATGGAGGCCCAACCGCCCCGTCCCGGATTGCCGAGGCAAGACCCGTCGGTAATAACCTGAACTTTTTTCATGCGAGAGAGCCTGGGCTACGCGGAGATAAGAGCTGGCTCCTCGGCAACCGAAGAGAAAAATTCGTGAACCACTTCGAGGATTCGCGGCGCTTCGTACACGTGATAAATGGCGGCCCGCAGACGCGCGCCATGCTGAACGCCATGCGTGAAGTAAGTGGCGAATTGTTTCATCTTCCCGACGCAGTCATTCTCACCGCGATCGAGCAGCATGCCGTAGTAGGTGCGCATGAGTTCGAATCGATCCTGGTGCGTGGGCTCGCGGTAAGTGCCGGTCTGGAGATAATCCTGCAGCTGTTGAAAGATCCACGGATTGGAGGAAGCGGCGCGTCCGATCATGACGGCATCGCAGCCGGTTTCGCGCACCATGCGGACAGCGTCCTCGGGTTTGAGGATGTCGCCATTCCCAATCACCGGGATTTTCACGGCGGCTTTAACTTCGGCAATGCGGGACCAATCGGCCTTACCGCTATAGCCCTGTTCGCGCGTGCGCGGATGCAGCGCGATGGCCTGCAGCCCGTTGTCCTCGGCAATTTTCGCCATGCGGACGGTGACCAGTTCGGCGTCATTCCAGCCGGCGCGGAACTTCAATGTGAACGGAACTTTGATGGCGGCGCGCACGGTGCGCAGCAGGGTATCGACCAGTGGAAGATCGCGGAGCAGACCGGAACCGCCGTTACACTTCACGACTTTGTTGACGGGACAGCCGAAATTGATATCGACGATGTCGAAGCCCAAGCCTTCGCAGACGCGCGCGGCTTCCGCCATCACTTCCGGATCGGCCCCGAAGAGCTGAGCGGTGATGGGATGCTCTTCAGGCTCAAAGGCAAGGTAGCGTTCGATGGTGCGCGTGGGTTTCTTCGCACGCACCGACGCACTTACGCCATGCGAGCTGGTGAACTCCGTCATGATCAAGCCGCAGCCTCCGAGGTTCCGGATAAAGCGGCGGAAGACGGTGTCGGTAACGCCGGCCATGGGCGCGAGTACGGTGGCGGGCGCGATTTCGATCGGCCCAATATGGAAATGGCTGGGAAACATCCTCGCCCTCTATTGTAAAGGGCCGCATGTCACTCTAAGGGTGACGAATGGATTCCGATCTTCTAGCAACCGGCCTGCTGAGCTACGTGGTGTTTCTCTTTTCGACCACGTGCCATGAAGCGGCGCATGCGTTTGTGGCTTTACGCGGGGGTGACGATACCGCAGCCGCTGGAGGGCAGGTCTCTTTAAACCCGCTTCCGCACATCCGCCGGGAGCCATTCGGGATGGTGGTGCTGCCGCTCCTCTCGTTGGTCCTGGGGGGCGGGATGGTGGGCTGGGCGAGCGCTCCGTATAATCCCGAGTGGCAGAGGAAATATCCGCAGCGCGCCGCTCTGATGTCGCTGGCAGGCCCGGCGATGAATTTCCTGCTGGCAATTATCTGTGGCCTGCTGCTTAGGGTCTGGATTACGCGCGGCGTGCTTCAGCGTGGCGGCGGCGAGGGCATCGGAATGATCCTGAGCATCGGTTTCAATCTGAATCTGCTGCTGGGGATCTTCAATCTGCTCCCGTTTCCGCCCTTCGACGGCTTTGGCGTGCTGGGACTGCTGACCGGCAGTTCCGTGCCGCTTGAAAGGCTGCGTATGCAGCTACGCCAGTTCGCGATTCTTGGGCTACTGGTGGGATGGCAGGCGATCCGCTACGTGTATCCGCCGGTGCAGGCGTTTGCGGAGCGCGTGCTGATCGCGCATTAAGCGCGGGAGCGAGCTAACTTTGAACGGAGACGGGAGCGGGCGATTCCACTTTCTTCTCGATCACCTTGGCTTGTAAGGCGCGATTGACCACACGACGCGCGAGCTTCTGCTTGCGCAGTCTTCCATAACGGGCTTTATCGCCACCACGAGCTGACATTCGATACCGGTTCCTTAGCTTTTAGTGTCGCACAGACCGCTTAGTCGGCGGCCTTACTGCCGGTGCGCTCGGGTTGCCACCGCACGATGGGCCGGCGGGCGGCTGCGGTTTCGTCGACACGTGTGGTGCGGGTGAGATAGGGCGCGTGCTTGACCATCTCCGGCTCGGTCTCGATTTCTTTGGCAATGGAGATCATGGCGTCGATGAAGAGATCGAGCTCGCGCTTGGGCTCCGTTTCGGTGGGCTCCATCATGAGCGCGCCGCGGACGATAGTGGGGAAGCTGACGGTGTAAGGATGGAATCCGTAGTCGATCAGGCGCTTAGCCAGGTCGCCGGTGCGCACGCCTTTTTTCGCCTGCCGCTCGTCGCTGAAGACGACCTCGTGCATACTCGGGCTGTCATAGGGTAGGTCGAAGTACGGGGCGAGCTGGTAGCGGATGTAGTTAGCGTTGAGGAGCGCGTCGATGGTGGCATTGCGGAGTCCATTGCCTCCGTGGGCCATGATGTACGCCAGGGCGCGGACGAGTACGCCGAAATTGCCGTAGAAGGCGCGAACGCGGCCGATGGATTGCGGTAGATCGTAATTCCAGGCCCAATGATCGCCCGCGCGAGCCAGGCGCGGAGTGGGAAGGAACGGCGCGAGGTGCGACTTGACCGCGACGGGGCCGCCGCCGGGACCGCCGCCGCCATGCGGAGTCGAAAACGTTTTATGCAGGTTAATGTGCATGACGTCGACGCCGAAGTCGCCGGGGCGCGCGAGACCGACCAGAGCATTCATATTTGCGCCGTCCATGTAGAGCATGGCGCCCTTTTCGTGCAGGATTTCCGCGCACTGTACGATGTTCTCTTCGAAGATGCCCAGTGTGCTGGGATTGGTCACCATCAGGGCGGCGACGTCATCGTCGACGAGCCGCTCGAGCTGGGCGACGTCCATCAGCCCTTTTTCGTTGGATTTGATGTTCTGGACGGAGTATCCGGCCATTAGGGCGGTGGCGGGGTTGGTGCCATGGGCGGAATCCGGAACGAGGATTTTCTTGCGCGGGTTGCCTTGGGATTCGAGAAAGGCGCGAACCAGAAGAATGCCGGTTAGTTCGCCATGAGCACCGGCCGCGGGCTGTAGGGTGACGGCGTCCAGGCCGGTGATTTCGAGCATCGCCTGTTCCAGCCGCGCGATCACCTCCATGGCGCCCTGCGAGAGCGCGTCGGGCTGATACGGATGCGGCCAGGCCATGCCTTCGATGCGGGCAACAAGTTCGTTTACGCGCGGGTTGTACTTCATGGTGCAGGAACCGAGCGGATACATCCCAAGGTCGATCGCGTAATTCCAGGTGGAGAGCCGCGTGAAGTGACGGATCACTTCGACCTCGCTCACTTCGGGGAAGTTTTCGATTTCGGCGCGCACGTTGCGTGCTCCGAGCGCCTGCTTGGGATCGATGTCCGGAACGTCGAGCGCGGGAAGCTGATAGCCGATTTTCCCTGGCGAGCTTTCCTCGAAGATGAGCGCTTCGTTCTGGGTGATGTGGGGACGAATTTTGCGAATCATTTATTTGAGCGCCTCGGCCAGTTGGTCCATGTGCTCACGGCGAATCATCTCGGTGGCGCAGACGAGCATGGTATTTCCGAGTTCCGGAAAATATTTGCGTAGCGGCAGACCACCGATGATGTGTTTATCGAGCAGCCGGTGGTTCAGCTCTTGAACGGGGGTTCCGTTCCCGGAGACGACGAATTCGTTGAAGAAGGGCCCCGTGAAACGGGGTTTTACGCGCGACGCGAGGTAGTGCGCCTTGGACAGATTCTGGGTGGCCAGCTCCCGTAAACCGGTCTTGCCATAGATTTCCATGAAGACCGTGGCCATGAGGGCGATGAGCGCCTGGTTGGTGCAGATGTTGGAGGTGGCCTTCTCGCGGCGGATATGCTGCTCCCGGGTGGAAAGGGTCAGGCAGTAAGCGCGATTGCCGTTGGTGTCGCGCGTTTCGCCTACCAGCCGGCCGGGCAGTTGGCGCATGTACTTGTCGCGGGTGGCGATAATGCCGGCAAACGGACCGCCGTAGCTAGGCGAGATCGCGAAAGACTGGAGCTCGCCCGCGATGATATCGGCGTCGTACGCAGGTTCAAGAATGCCGAGCGAGACCGCTTCGGTGAACACCATGACGAGCAACGCGCCGCGGCGATGAGCGATCTGCGCAGCCTGGTTCACCTGGTCGACGATGCCGAAGAAATTAGGGGATTGCACGATTACAGCGGCGGTCTGATCGTCGACCTTCATCTCGAGATCGTCGAGATCCAACTGGCCCGTTTCCTCGTTGTAGCCGAAGGTGTCTACCGGAATGCCTTGGTATTTAGCATAGGTGTGCAGCACCTCGCGATACTCCGGATGCACAGTTTTTGCGACGAGGACCTGATTACGCCCGGTAACGCGCACAGCCATCATGGCGGCTTCCGGAACGGCGGTGGATCCGTCGTACATGGAAGCGTTGGCGACGTCCATCCCGGTAAGCTGGCAGATCATCGTCTGGAATTCGAAAATGGCGGTGAGCGTGCCCTGCGTAATCTCGGCCTGATAAGGGGTGTACGAGGTGAGGAACTCCCCGCGCGACACGACCACGTCGGCCATCACCGGGCGATAGTGGTTGTAGACGCCGGCACCCAGGAAGCTCGCAAACCCGTTAGCATTGCGAGCCGCTTGCGCTTTGAAAAAGTCGATAATCTCGTATTCGGACTTGCCCGGTTCGAGGTTGAGAGGCCGGTCAAGTAAAGCTTGCTTCGGGAGTTGCTGGTAAAGCTCTTCGGTTTTTGAGAACCCGCAAGCGGCCAGCATTTCCTGGCGCTCCGAGTCCGACTTCGGGAGGTATCGCAACTAGCTTTCTGCTCCTACGTATTCTTGATAAGCTGCCGCGGAAAGAAGATTCTTTATCTGGTCCGGCGTGGACAGGCGCATTTTGACGAGCCATGCGGCGCCGTGCGGATCCTCATTCAATTTCTCGGGCGCGGTGGCGAGCAGCTCGTTGATTTCGATGACCTCGCCTGATAGAGGGGAGTAGATATCGGACACGGCTTTTACGGATTCCACCGAGCCGAGCGAATGGCCCTGATCGAGAAGCGCGCCGACCTTGGGGAGTTCCACATACACAATGTCGCCCAGTTCGTCCTGCGCGTGAAAGGTGATGCCGATGGTAGCGGCGTCGCCTTCGAGCAGCGCCCATTCGTGTTCTTTGGTGTAGCGATAATTCTCGGGATACGTCATTTCGGCCTCTTATAGAAAGGGGTCTCAACCGTTTGGGCTTCGACCGGCTGGTTGCGGATCTGGATCTCGATGGTGCGTCCCGGGTGCGCCTGCGCAATGGGAAGGTAGCAGAGACCGATGTTCTTGTTGAGCGTCGGCGACGGCGAGCCGCTGGTGACCCAACCCGCGGGATGGCCGTCGACCAGCACTCCGTAGCCGTCGCGGCCGATTCCCCGGCCCTGCATTTCGAACCCGGTCAGTTTGCGGCGCACTCCGGATTCCTGCACTTGGGCGAGGGCGGCGCGGCCGACGAAATCTCCCTTGTCCATTTTGACGATCCAGGCGAGATCGGCCTCAAAGGGGTTGATCGAGGCGTCGATTTCGTGACCGTAAAGGGCCATCTTGGCTTCCAGGCGCAAGGTGTTGCGGGCACCGAGGCCGCACGGTTTGATTCCGAAGGGCTCGCCAGCGGCCAGAAGCGTATTCCAGATATGCGGAGCTTGTGCAGGGTCCACGTAGATTTCAAACCCGTCTTCGCCGGTGTAACCGGTGTGGGCGATGCGCGCCGGGACTCCGGAGACCTCGTGATCGGTAAACCAGTAATACCGGATCGTGTTGAGATCGAACGGGGTTAGCGTTTGCAGAACGGTTTTGGCATACGGTCCCTGGATGGCGATCTGGGCGTAGCGATCGCTCGAAAGCTCCGTTTCGCACTCCCAATCGTGTTGTGCAACTTGTGCAGAGATATGCAAAAAGTCCTTTTCCTGATTGGAGGAATTGACGCACAGAAAGAAGTGGTTTGGGGCAACTTTGTGCACCAGGATATCGTCGACGAAGCCGCCGTTTTCGTAGAGCAATCCGGAGTATTGAGCCTGGCCAATCTTGAGCCTGGCGGCTGCATTGGTGGAGACGTAGTCGACCAGTTTTTCGGCTTCGGGACCGCGGATGTCGATCTCGCCCATGTGACTGACGTCGAAGAGGCCGACGGCACGGCGCACAGTGTTGTGCTCGTCCACCAGGCCGGAGTACTGCACCGGCATGTCCCAGCCGCCGAAATCGACCATTTTGGCTTTGGAGGCTCTATGTATCTCATTCAGCGGCGTTTTTCTGAGCAAATCGGGCTGCATGAGAGGCGGGAATGAACTCTCATTCTACTTTACGGTGTTTTGGTGGAAGCAAATGGCGGTCAGCCGCGTCGAAAGTGGTGAATGGGAATATCCTTGCCGGTGGACACGCGCGTGGGCGACGGGGAAACCGGCATAGACGGCGCGTTGCTGGAAGCGTGTCAACGCGGAGATCGGGAGGCGTTCCACGCGCTTTTCGGGATGTATCAGGACCGGGTGTATTCGTTTGCGCTGCGATTCTCCGGCGACGCGTCGCACGCCGCCGACCTGACGCAGGATATCTTCGTGAAGCTGTATACGCGCATCCGGAAATTCCGAGGCGATTCCAAGTTCGAAACCTGGCTGTACCGCGTGGTGGCGAATGCCTGCATCGACGATCAGCGGAAGCGCCGTCGGTTTCTGCCATGGCTCGCGGAGGGGCATCCCCTGCTGATCAGCGCGCGCACGGTGCCGGAAGATCATGCGGCACGCCGGCAAGCGGCGGGAGAGATCCAGCAGGCGATCGCGACGTTAACGCCGGCGTTGCGGACACCAATCTTGTTGCGCTACATGGAAGGGCTCTCGTATGGGGAGATCGGGGAAGTGCTGGAGATATCTGCCGGGACGGTAGCCTCGCGGCTGAATCGCGGACACGCGTTGCTGCGAAAGAAGCTGGAGCGGTTTCGGGGCGCGGCGGCGTGAGGGGCGAAATGGAATTAAACGATCTGCTGACTCGGGAATTACGGTGCGTGGCGGCTCCGGCAGGGCTATGGAGCCGGGTGGAGGCGCGCTTGGATTCGCCGGATAGATACCCCCGGCGCATACGGGAAACGTGGGCGCTGGCCGCTTCGGTGTTGGTGGTGGCCGGTTTGACCTTGTATTTGAGCAGCCGCCGCGCGATCGATCTGGGAGCCTATCTGGCTCCGGTGCAGGAAGCGACCCAGCTTACGAGCGCGGCAGCCATTGCGCAGGCGCCGCCGCATTTCGAACCCGTAAGGGGACCGCATGCGGCCTCGGTGGCGGGCTATCCGGTGGCGGCGGAACGCGTGCGGCAGGTAGGCGGCGAGACCGTGCGGCAGGTGATTCTGACCGCGGCCGATCAGGCGGTTGCCTTGTTCATCAGCTCTCCCAAAGTGCGGCTGGATGCGGGCGCGAACCGCTGGGTGGACGGGAAAATCGATGGCGTTTCGTATAAGCGGCTGAATTGCCCGCGGGTGCGTACGGCGCGGTTCGCATGCCTGCAGCAGACGTGCGTGCTGATCTGCAAAGCGTGCAGCGATCAGGCGCTGGCGGCGCTAATGACCGGCGTTTCCGGGCTCCGCTAGCGGGCGCATCCAGACGTTGCGGAAGCGCAGAAAGGTCTCTTTCACATCAGGGTGATTGTGATCCTGCAGGCGCAGCGGGCCGGGATCGCAGGGGTTATCGCGCGCGCCGCCTCCCGTTGGACCGCTGATGGTGACGTTGTCCTGAATCAAGACTCCGTTTTGAAGGATGGTGACGCGGGCGGGGTCCTGAATGTGGCCGTCCGCGGTGCAACGCGGAGCATGGAAGATGATGTCGTAGCTTTGCCATTGCTCCGGCGGCCGGGTGACATTCACGAGAGGGCTGTGTTGCTGATAAACCGAGCCCGCCGAACCGGCCTCATAGGTGGGATTCTGGTAGGAATCGAGAATCTGGATCTCGTAGCGGCTCTGCAGATAGACGCCGCTGTTCGCGCGGGCCTGGCCATGGACCTGGGGCATATTGGGCGTGGCGAACTCGACGTGAATCTGGGCGTCGCGGAAGCGGGCCTTGCTATAAAGGTCGCCGGTGCCGCTTTTGACAATCATTTCGCCGTCGCGGACAGTCCACTTAGGGGCGCTGCCGTCTTTGTGGGTCCATGGCGAAAGGTCGTGGCCGCCGAAAAGCACGATGGCATCGGACGGAGCTTTGCTGGGACCGCCGGGATCAACGACGGGGATCGGGGGACCGAGTTTTTCCTGGGCTTGCAGCAGGGTGAAAGACGCGAGAGCGAGGAGCGGCAGGACGCGCGTGAGGTTAAGCATGGTTTCAGTGTAGGGCTGGCACGTTCATGCACAGTAAAAACATTTTGTAATCTCTTCGTTTTTGCTATGCTGAAAGGGCTCTGGCCATCACAATCCGCGCGATAGGGAATGGAAGCTCAAAACGCCTCTCTCTCACGCGAGGACATGGAATACCGCCGCTTGCAGGCAGCACGCGAGCTGGCAAACGGTTCTTCTCAATCACGGGTGGCGCGTAAATTCGGCGTAAGCCGCACCACGACCTCCCGATGGAGCCGCGCTCTGGACCACAAGGGCGTGGAAGGATTGCGCAAGCGTCGCGCTACCGGGCGCCCCAGCAGGCTAACGGAAGACCAGAAATCGGAAATCATCCTCATTCATACCGAGGGGGCGAGGGCCTTCGGGTATGACGACGATCGTTGGACGACCGCGCGACTGGCGGACGCCATCGAGAAGCGCTTCGGGGTCCGTTACGACCAAGACCATGTCGGGCGACTGATGCACGGGCTCGGCTTGCGGAAGCCCAAGGTTCACTACATCTTTCAGTTGCCTTCCTACACGGACCAGAAGAACGCCCCGGCAGCCGGCAGTTTGCCGGTTTAGTTTGCGACTTCGGTGTATTCGCCGAAGACGGACCGCAGCGCGCCCGAGATCTCGCCGACGGTTGCCCAGGCGCGCGCGGCGTCGACGATGCACGGCATGAGATTGGCTTCACCGCGGGCAGCTTCGGTGAGCCGGGAGAGCGCCGCAGCCGTGGCTTCGGCATCCCGGGAACTGCGGAGTTCATGGAGATTGCGGATCTGGGACTGCTCCATCTCCGGATCGAGGTGAAAGGTCGGGATGCCCTTCTCCTGTTTAGATCGAAAGCGGTTGAGGCCCACGACGACGCGTTCGCCCGCTTCGATCTGGCGCTGGTACTCGTAGGCGGAGTTTTGGATCTGGTTCTGGATCCAGCCGGTCTCGATTGCGCGCAGAGTACCGCCCATGTTCTGGATGGAATCGAGGAGGGAGCGCGCGCCGGCTTCGATCTGGCCGGTCAGGCGCTCGATGACTTCGCTGCCGCCGCAGGGGTCGGCCGTATGGGTGACGCCGGTTTCGTACGCGATGATCTGCTGGGTCCTTAATGCCAGACGCGCCGATTCCGCAGTGGGGAGGGACAAGGCTTCGTCGCGGCCGTTGGTGTGCAGAGACTGGGCGCCGCCGAGAACGGCAGCGAGGGCTTGGATGCGACGTGCGCACCACGTTGACGTCGGGCTGCTGTGCCGTGAGTGTGGAGCCGGCGGTCTGGGCGTGAAAACGGAGCAGCCAGGGAACGGGGGTTGCGGGCGCCAAAACGATCGCGCATGAGCGTGCGCGTAGAGCCGGCGGGCGGCGCGGAACTTGGCGACCTCTTCGAGGAAATTGTTGTGGCTGTTGAAGAAGAAGGAAAGCCGGGGCGCGAAGGTGTCGATGGAGAGCCCGGCCGCGAGCGCCGCTTCGATGTAGGCGATGGCGTTGGCGAAGGTGAATGCCACTTCCTGAACGGCCGTGGAGCCCGCCTCGCGGATATGATAGCCGCTGATGGAGATTGTGTTCCATTCGGGAACTTCGGCAGCGGCCCAGGCGAACAGATCGGTGATGATGCGCATCGCGGGACGCGGGGGATAGATGTAAGTGCCGCGCGCGATGTATTCCTTCAGAATGTCGTTCTGAATCGTCCCCGTGAGCTTAGCCGGGTCGGCGTCCCTGCCGTTGCGCCGACCAGGACGTAGAAGGCAAGCAGGATAGCGGCCGTGGAATTGATGGTCATCGACGTGGAGACACGGTCGAGCGGAATGTCGTCGAAAGAGCGTTTCCATGTCGGCGAGAGAGGAGATGGCGACGCCGACGCGGCCGACTTCCCCGGCGGCCAGCGGGTGATCGGAATCCATGCCCATCTGGGTAGGAAGGTCGAAGGCGACGGAGAGCCCGGTCGTGCCCTGATCGAAGCAGATAGCGGTAGCGCCGGTTGCTCTCCTCGGCGCGTGCCGAAGCCGGCATACTGGCGCATGGTCCACAGGCGGCCGCGGTACATGTCCGGGTAGATGCCGCGGGTGTACGGGAACACGCCAGGGCGATCGGCGCCAGGTTCAGGAGCGGGAGATTCGGCGTGCGCGGAGGAAGGACGAGATTCCATAAAACGCCATGATGATGAAGAAAATGCCGCTGAGGATAACGCGAATGATACTGCCGGGATCGCCCTTGGAATCGAGAATGGCGCGGACACAATAGTAGGCCGCCCCGACGGCGAAGACGCCGAAGAGGAAGCCGATCATTTCGTTCCAAAGCGTACGCGCGGGGCGGACGGCGGCGGGTAGGACGTGGCGCGCGAACAGAATCGAGTGTTGGACCAGATTACGCTTCGCCAAGAGCCATCCTAACAAAGCGCTTTTTCGTACCTCTAATTAGATATGTGCGGAATGACAAAAACCGCCGATCAAAAGCACAGATTCGGGTAAATCAGTTGTGATTGCGGTGGGTGGCTTATACAATCGGGGTGGGTAGGGGTACGGGGAATCTGTAACGCCCCGATGTTCGAGTGCATCACTTCGTTAGGTGTCCTTAGAATAACGGCCCGACTGAAAGGGGCGATAACGTGGAAGACAGCTTGAAGCAGTTAATGCACGATTTAGGTATTGCGATCAACGACTCGCTTTCCGAATCGGACCGAATCGCCGAAGCCATTGGAGAGATCCGGCGGAACGGCTATGACGTCTTCCTTGTTTTGGAAGCAACGATTGGATTTAACCGTCGGGACGAGGGTGACGAAGAAGCACCGGGTGAAGACGAGGGAGTGTCGGAGCCGAAGCCGAACCGGATCACGGCCGCCAAGTTGAAATTCACGCCGCAAGATGAGCGCTTCCTAAAAGCGCTGAAGATTACGGCTGGCGAATAAATTTCCGGTACACGGAGAGGGTTTCCGCCGCGCTGCGGGTCCAGTTATAACGCGCGGCATGAGGAAGCGCTGCGTGAACAAGGCGTTGGCGAAGAGCTCCGTCAGAAACTAGCGCATGTAGTCCGGCGGTGATCTGGGTCTGATCTCGAGGATCGACGAGCAAGGCGTGGCCGCCGGCGATTTCGTTTAAAGCGGAGCCATTCGAAGTCAGTACCGGAATGCCGCATGCCATCGCTTCGAGAACGGGCATTCCGAAGCCTTCGTCGAGCGAGGGAAAAGCAAAGATGCTGGCGCGGGCGTACCAGGCATCAAGCGCGGCGTCGTCAAGATAGCCGGTGAGCAGGATGCGCGGACGAGCCGGAGAATCGGTGATAGCGCGGTAGATGGCATCCGCACCGAACCCGTCCGACCCGGCGAGAACCAGCTTCCAATTGGACGGTACAGTTTCGAAGGCGCGCACGAGCCGGACGAGGTTCTTACGGCTTTGGACGGCGCCCACATGAAGGATGACATCCTCTTTCGGTAGCTCGGGCAGATGGATGGGACGAATGCCATGCGGAATCACCGTAATGCGGGCGGGTTCAACACCCAGTAAATTGACGATCTGGCTGGCGGTGAAGGCCGACACGGCGATGATGTGATCGGCAGCGGCGGCCGCGTGCTTGGCCTGGGCCGTAAAGCGGGCGCGAAACTCCGGCGTGCTGTAGCCGGCGGTCATGACGAATAGGTCGTGAAAGGTGGCGATCTGAAAAGGGAAGCGCGTGCGCGGCAGACGTTGATTGAGTCCGTGGAACAGGCGGGCACGGCGGAACAGTGCATGCTCGAGCAGGAGCCCGCGCGTGACCCCGCCCATCACACCGGGCGAAGCGCCGGGGCCGGATTTCAGGAAGCGGTGAGGACGGTAGAGCCAGTCCCAGGCGACATCGGGGCGCTGCTCGGCTAAGGCTTTGAGGATCTCGCGGGAATACACGCCGACGCCGGATAGGTCCCTGCCCACGGAGTAGGTGGCGTCAAGCGCGATCCTGGGGTGCTTCGACGGAATCGAGGTGATATCCCTTTAGCTTTCGATACAGAGTAGTCCGGCCGATACCCAGGAGTTGCGCGGTAACGGCGCGATCGCCCTTGGTGTATTCCAGAGCTTCGATTATGGCGCGCTTTTCCACTTCAAGCAGAGGGAGGACGGGATGGGTCTGCGGCGCAACGGGCAGCGAACGAGGTTCCGCGGAAGCGGCTGCCGCGACGCGCAGAAGATCGGGGGTGTTGGAATTGACAACCGCCGACGGAAGAAAATCGGCCTGGAGCAGGGGACCGCTCGCCATGGCCGTGAGGCATTCGACGGCGTTCTGCAGCTCGCGGACGTTCCCGGGCCAATCGTGTTTCATCAGCTTTTCCACGACTTCCGGAGTGACGGTGTAATTTCCGTTTCTGCTAAGGAAGCGCTCGACCAGCCGGGGGATGTCTTCTTTGCGCTCACGCAGCGGAGGAACGCGGATCTTGATGACGTTGAGGCGGTAGAAAAGATCCTGCCGGAACGTGCCGCGCTCCACCTCACGATGGAGGTCACGATGTGTGGCCGCGATTACGCGAATTTCGACCTTCTGGCGATGCAGTGAGCCGACCGGGCGATACTCACGCTCCTGCAGGAGGCGCAGCAATTTGACCTGCAGATCGAGCGGAAGATCGCCGATCTCGTCGAAAAAGGCGGTCCCGCCATTCGCGATCTCGATCAGGCCCTTCTTGTTTTCCGTGGCCCCGGTAAACGCGCCCTTGGTGTGGCCGAAGAGCTCGCTTTCCATGAGGGGGCCGACGAGCGAACCGCAATCGATGGGGACGAATGCGCCGCGGCCTCCGGCCTCGTGGAGCGCGCGGGCGATCACCTCTTTGCCGGTGCCGCTTTCGCCGAGAAGCAGGACGGCGGCGCGCGATGTTTCCAACTGCTCGATTTTGGCGCGGATCTCACGGATCGCGGGCGATTGGCCCACGAGGCCGTGCGGCGAGTCCACGTTCAGAAAAGGCATTGAGTCGACTACCTGAACGTATCGGCCGCAAACCGGAAATGGAGTAGTTTTTAAATGCCCGCGGTATCCACTGGATCGAGGCGGACGACAAAAGCTTCGGCGACGTTCTGCGCTTCGCGAATCTGGCGCGCGAGGGTTTCGGCGCTGTCGGGATCCGGGGCGTGACCGACCAGCACGCGCCAGACCGGCGGAGTTCCGGCGCGAAGGCGGAGGGTGGCGGCGCCGTAGAGGCCGGCCATGCGGGCTTGCATGCGATCGGCATTATCGCGATTGGCGAAGGCGGCTACCTGGATGGCGAAGACGGCGGGCTCGGGATCGGCGGGCGCCCCGACGATCGTCAGCCGGACGTGGGCGACCCCGGGCCCGATCATGCGGATCGCGCCCGCCGCAGCGTGGGACAGATCGATGATGCGGTTGTCGATAAAAGGGCCTCGGTCGTTGATGCGGACCTCGGTGGTCATCCCGTTATCCAGATTTTCGACGTGAACGCGGGTGCCGAAGGGCAGCGTGCGGTGGGCCGCGGTCATCTGTTCCATGTCGTAGATCTCGCCGCTGGCGGACGCTCGGCCGTGATAGGGATGGCCGTACCAGCTGGCGACGCCGGTTTCGGGAGCGGTGTCGGACGGCAGCGCAGGCGGGCGGCGATCGCGGGGATGGCGAATGGGCTTCGGCCTGGGAACGGACGGGGCATTTTCACGCGCCGTTGTGTCCGGTGGCAGGGACGCGGGTGGTGCGGGAAGCTGGGCGATGCGCGCCTTCCTGCGGCCGCAACCCTCGATCGCGATTCCGGCCAGGAGCACTGTGAGGAAGCGAGCGCGCGTCATCACTTTGGATTTTATCGAAAACGGCGCTAGCGGTGCTGCGGCGCGGGCATTCCCAGAATCCCGGGAGGCTCCCAAAGTACATCGGCATGAGGAACTTCGACGAGCGCCCGAGAACCGGCCAGGGATGGGTCATCGGGAAATGCCTCGATGCGCGCGAGATAGTAGCGGAAGTCGCGCCAACTCTGGAGTTCCCAATCGAAGAAGTCCAGCAGAACCAGTCGAATCCGATTCGCCTCAAAAGGTCCATTTACAAGTTCCCAGAAGCCCGAAGATGGGCGCCTCTCGACCAACAGCGAAGGAATACCGCTGCGCTGGGTGTTGAGGGGAGGCACCAACTGGAAGGCGTCCCCGAAAATGCGGGTGGGCGCGGGAAGATCCGAACCGAGCCGATCCTCAACCAGGGACAAAAAGAGAGGGAGCTTGACGCGCTCGAACTGGGTGGCGGCGTGTTCGTCCCGAAAGGGCTCGGGCGCCCAGAAGTGCAGGTTCCACAAAGTATGGAGGGCTAAACGGTAACGCTGCACCAACTCGGTTGCATAGGTCATTTGCTGGCGGGTGGATTTCCGGGGTGAGCGAGAGCGATGAGCTGACCGGCGTGCTGGAGGGCTTCCGGAGTGAGGCGATGGCCGGAGATCATGCGGGCTATTTCGTTGCGGCGTTCGGCCGCGTCGAGTTCGCAGACGCGCGTGGTGGTGCGGCCCTTGGCTTCGACTTTTTCAACGCGGAAATGATGATCGGCGAAGCTGGCCACTTGCGCGAGGTGGGTGACGCAGAGTACCTGGCTCGCGGTGGCGAGGCGTTTGAGGCGGCGCGCGACGCCTTCAGCAGCGCTTCCGCCAACCCCGGTATCGACTTCATCGAAGACAAGCGTGCGGGGAGTCCCGAGGTGCGCGGGCGTGGAGTCCACCAGGCAGCTTTTTAGCGCGAGAGCGATGCGCGAGATTTCGCCCCCGGAAGCAATTTTGTCCATCGACTTGGGCTCTTCGCCGCGATTGGGGGAGACCAGGAAACGGACGCTGTCGGCGCCCTGTTCGGACCAGCCGGCGGGCTCGACCGCGATGCGGAAAACGGTGCGCTCCATAGCAAGCGCGGCGAGCTCCTTCTCGATGGCGCGTGCGAGACGAACGGCGGCCTGGCTGCGGGCGTCCGAGAGTTCGCGCGCGCGCGCCTCGTAAGTGCGAGCGGTCGATTTCTGGAGCGCCTGGAGCTCCGCGATTCGCTGGTCGGCGTTTTCGATTTTGGCGATCCGGCGATCAAGGTCTTCCACAAAGGCCAGCACGGCTTCCAGCGAGCCACCGTACTTGCGCTTGAGCCGCTCGATGAGGGCGAGGCGGGACTCGATTTCCTCGAGGCGAGCAGGGTCGGCTTCGAGCTTACCGAGGTAGTCCCGCAGGGTGTATGAGGCTTCCTGAATCGCGATGACAGCGGGCTCCAGGTTATTGCGGACTTCCGCGAGGGCGCTATCGACGCGCACCACTTCGTCGAGCTTGCGCGTGGCAATCCGCACGCCGGCATAGGCGGAGGCAGGGTCCTCATAGAGAGCGGCGTAGGCGGCGGCGGCACTCTCGAGCAGCTTGCCGACGTTCTGCTGGACGTGTTTCTCGGCAGTGAGTGCGGCGTCTTCGCCCGGTTGCAAGGCGGCCGCGTGAATTTCTTTTTGCTGGAACTGCCACATGTCGAGCTGGCGAAGCTTGTCCTGCTCGTTGCCCTGGAGCTCGGCCAGTTCGGATTCGACGGCGCGCCATTCGAGATAAGCACCGCGCACCTCGGCACGGAGACTGGCGGCTTGGGCGAAATCGTCCAGCAGGTCGCGTTGGAATTCGGGATGGTAAAGCTGTTGCTGATCGTGTTGACCGTGAATGTCGCCGAGGTATGGCGCAAGATCGCGAAGAATGGCGGCGGTAGACGAACGCGAGCCGACGAAGACGCGGCTCTTGCCATTAGCGAGAATTTCTCGCTGCAGCAGCAGTTCGCCGTCTTCGCTTTCGAGACCGGCGGCATGGAGCACGTCTTCGAGCGCGCGGTTTCCGGCAACGTCGAAACGGCCGCTCACGCGCGCTTTAGGCTCGCCGGAGCGGATCACTTCGACGGAGGCGCGGCCGCCGAAGAGCAACTGCAGCGCCCCGATCAGGATCGACTTGCCGCTTCCCGTCTCGCCCGTGAGCAGATTGAGCCCGGGATAAAAAGGGACGCGGAGCTGATCGACGACGGCGTAGTTTTCGACGGCAAGTTCGAGCAGCATGGGGAATGGCTCGTAACGGATCGGGCAACCTCAGGATAACGTTCGGACGGAAAGGCGCACATTTCGTCTTTTTCATCACCCGCAACCGTCCGAATGGCAAGGGGCACGTTTATCATGGAAGTGACAGGAAAGAAATGGACTTGTTCCCTCGGGACTCTGCATATTTTGCGTTGCTGCAAGTGAATATTTGGGATCTGGTGCAGAGGACGCCTCCGTTGGGGATGGCGGTTCTGGCAGTGCTGGTGATTGCCTCGGTGTATTCATGGACGATCATTTTTTCGAAGTTCGGGGCATTCCGAAAAGCGCGCGAATCGGACACGCGTTTCTTGCGGGCGTTCCGGAAGGCGAACGGGCTGGAGGCGGTCATGGTGGCGAGCGAGCAGTTTCGCCCGAGCCCGCTCGTGTCAGTTTTCGATTTCGGTTACGAGGAAGTGGCGCGGCAGGTAAAGACCAAAGGTCTGATCGGCAACCGGGTCGCGGTGGAGCGATCTTTGCAGTTGGGGTCGAGCGAGGGGATTGCCAAGCTGGAGCGGAATATGAACTGGCTGGCGACCACGGCTTCGGTTTCGCCGTTTATCGGGCTGCTGGGAACGGTGATCGGCATTATTCGCGCGTTCGAGGGGTTGGGCGCGGCCGGCAGCACGAGTTTGCGGGCGGTGGCGCCGGGGATTTCGGAATCGCTGATTGCCACGGCGGTGGGTTTAGCGGCGGCCATTCCGGCGGCGATCTTCTACAACTATTTCGGTTCGATTGTGCGGGAGATCGGGGCGCGCATGGATGACTTCTCGCTGGAGTTTCTGAACATGGCGGAGCGGAGTTTCGGCGAGTAAGCCTGCTGAGTTCAACCGATGGCGATGTCATTCAGCGGAGGCGGTAACGGGCGCGGAAGGCGGGGCGGGATGGCGCCCTTGGCGGAGATCAACGTCACGCCGTTTGTGGATGTGGTGTTGGTGCTGCTGATTATTTTCATGCTGACGGCGCATGTCATGGAGTACGGCCTTGAGGTCAACGTGCCGCAGACAAAGTCCGTAAAGTCGTCCACGCGGGAGCTGCCGGTAGTGACGTTGACGCGAACCGGCGAAGTTTATCTTGGAAAGGACGCGATCAATATCCATCTTCTGCCGGGAGCGATTCACGACCGGTTCGCGGGGCAGCAGGCGGTGTATGTACGGGCTGACCGCGAGACGCCGTTCGATCCGATTGCACAAGTGATCAGTGAGCTCGGGGAAGCGAAGTATCAGGTGAGCCTCGTGACGCAGCCCCAGGACTCGGCGGGACCGGGGAACCGTTGAACGCATGCAGCCCGTCATGCCCGGCCACCCGAGCCCTTTGGATGAACCGGAACGCCTGGGCCGTCCGCTTACGCTCTCGGCGGTTGTGCATGTGGGTCTGGCGGCTTTGCTGGTGATGGGTTCGGTTCTGAAAAGGCAGGCGACGCCCATGGGTGTGGAATCGCCTGGGATGGGCGTGGCGGTGACGGCGGTGAAGACGATTCCGATTCCGCGCAAAGAGGGGCAGATCAACCACGTTGCGAATGATACGGAGTCGGTCATTCCGCAGGAGCGCGTTCTGAAGTTGCGCGATCAACGGCCGGTGAAGCCGGTGGAACCCGAGAAAGCGATTGAGCTACCCACAAAAGCGCCACCGAAGACCGTTCCGAAGCCGGCTTCGCCGATGCAGTACCGGCCGCGCGAGGAGTATGCCAAAAATCAGGTTTTCTCGCGCACTCCGGAAGCTTTGAAAAGCGCGCAGGTGGGCGTGCAGGGTGGCGGCGGGGTGGGGATCGGGCCGAGTTCGCCCTTCGGGAATCAGTTCGGAGCGTATGCCCAGCAGATCCGGGATCTGATTGCGCGGAAGTGGAACCAGGCCGGGGTGAGCGCGTCGCCGTCGATGCGGGCGACGATCACGTTTCAGATTCTGCGCGATGGATCGATTGCGAACGTGCAGATCGCAGACCCGAGCGGGAGTTATACGCTCGACAATTCGGCCAAACGCGCGGTGTTCGATGCCAGTCCGTTGCCCCCCCTTCCGCCCGGGTTCAATCGCGGTGAAGCGGATGTGGAACTCTGGTTCCAGCTACGAAGATGAAGAGACTATTTTTTTCGGTATCAACGATCGTCATAGTGGGGCTGGCGGCGTATCACTCGATGCGCGCGCAGAATCCCGACATTAAGGGAAGCATCGTGGGCGCGGGCGGCAAGCCGTCCCTGGCAGTGGTGGATTTACGCGGCTCGGGCGGCGCACAAGGGTTGATGAGCGCCACCAACGGAACCCTGTTCACAGATCTGGAGACTTCCGGAATTTTTCGAATGGTTCCGAAGAGTTTGTTTCCCTTGCAAAATCCGCAGCGGCCGGAGGATCTGAAGCCCACCAGCGGCCAGGGTTTGGCATTGGCGGATTGGGCGGGCTCGCCCGTGAACGCCTCGCATCTGGTCTACGGATATACGGCGGACCAGAATGGCACGCTGGTGCTGTACGGGTACGTGAACGATACGCGCACGCCGAATTCACAGCCGCTTCTCTTCAAGCGATACTTCGGCAGTCTGGACGAAGCGGGGGCGCGCAAAGTAGCGCACGAGTTCGCGGCCGACATCATCACTCAATTTGGCGGGGCATCGCTTGCCGGCAGCAAAATCTATTTCGTTTCCGACCGCACAGGCAACAAAGAAATCTGGTCAATGGACTATGACGGCTCGAACCAGAAGCCGCTGACTTCGAACCATTCGATCAACATCGAACCTGCGGTGTCGCCGGATGGCAGCAAAGTCGCGTTCACAAGTTTCGCGAAAGGAACGCCGCACATCGTCATCATCGACACGGCGACGGGCCGCACGCTGCCGTTTTATAACCAGCAAGCGTCTTTGAACGGGTCGCCGAGTTTTTCGCCGGATGGAACGCAACTGTACTATTCTTCGTCGGCCAGCGGCTACACTCAAATTTACGTTGCGGACATCAGCGGCCGGAACTTTCGACGGCTCTCTAACTCCCGGGCGATTGAGGCGGAGCCGAAAGCGAATCCGAAGAATCCGAGCATGCTGGCGTTTGTTTCCGGACGGTCCGGGCCCGAGCAAATCTACCGCATGAACACGGATGGGGCGGACGTGGGTCAGCTGTCGGAGGGGACGGGGGAAGCGTCGAATCCGTCATGGAATCCGGATGGGCAGCATCTGCTGTTTGCCTGGACGCGCGGCTATGCGCAGGGTGCGTTTAACATCTTTCTGATGGACACGGCGACGCGGCAATACGATCAGCTGACCGCGAACGCGGGCCGCAACGAGAACCCCACATGGGCGCCGGATGGTCGGCATTTTTGTTTCGTTTCCACGCGCAGCGGCTCTTCGCAGATCTGGAGCATGCTGGCGGACGGGACGCAGATTCAAAGGCTCACGTCGGCGGGCAGGAATTACTCCCCTGTGTGGGGCAAGGGAATTTTACAGTAGATATGGAGGAGTCAAGAGGAATGTCGAGGGTACAGAAGAAGGGACTGCTGCTGGGTGCAGTGGTATTGATGGCGTTCAGCGCGGGGTGCGGCAAGAAGCATCCGCTGCCACCACCGCCGCCACCAGGGACGACCACGACCCGCGGCACGGGCTCTGGAAGACCGACTGCGACATTCACCGCCGAACCATCCAGCGTCGACCGGGGCCAATCGGCATTGCTGCGGTGGTCGGTGAACGATTCCAACTACGTTTCGATCGATACGTTCGGGGCGGTGCAGCCGAACGGCGAGCGGCGCGTAACGCCGTACGAGAGCACCACCTATCATTTGACGGCGGACGGCCCCGGCGGACGGGTGACGGCGGAAGCGACGGTCACCGTGAATCCGGGCAATCCAAGTGTGCCCCCGCCGAGCAACACGACGACGGGTTCGGGCAGCAATCTCAGCCTGACCGACCGGGTGGCGCAGCAGGTACAGGATGTGTTTTTCGCGTACGGCGAGTTCAACATTCCGGACGAGTCGCGTTCGATTCTGACGCGCGACGCGGAAGCCATCCGCTCGATTTTGCATGATTTCCCCTCGGCTTCTTTGATCGTGGAGGGCCATTGCGATGAGCGGGGATCGGCGGAGTTCAACCTGGGTCTTGGCGACCGCCGCGCCACGTCGGCGAAAGATATTCTTGTCCAGCTGGGTGTACCCGCGGAGAAGCTGCGAACCGTCAGCTACGGCAAAGAGCGCCCGCAGTGTACCGACCAGACGGAAGAGTGTTACGCGCGCAACCGGCGCGCTCATATCACGGCAGGCCAGTAGACGGCCTGCTGGACGGAACTGGTGAGCAAGGCGGGGGTTCGGGGAACGATCCCGCCGGAACGGAGGAGCAAATATGAAACGCACTGGTCTTTCGATTTTGATTTTGCTGCTATGCCCGGCATTTGCGCCCGCCGCGAACCGGGAGATGATCGAGTTGCAGCGGGACGTGGCGCAGTTGCAGGACCAGGTACGCGACCTGCAACGCTCGTTCGATGAGAAGCTGGCGGCGCTGCAGGTGCTGGTGCAGCAGACGCTCGATTCGTCGAACAAATCGAACGCGGCTCTTCAGGAAGCCGGGCGCGCGCAGGAAGGGATCACGGAGCGGCTGGTGAGCCCGGTGGTCGGCCTGAATTCGAAAATGGATCAGCTCAGCAACGATGTCTCGGCAATGCGCGAATCGGTGAACGATGTAACCGTGCGCATGAACAAAGTGCAGCAGCAGCTGACCGATCTGAACAACGCGGCCAAGGCGGGTTCGATGCCGGTGGCGCCCCCGCCGGCAACCATTTCGGGTGGCGGTCCCGTGCCGATGCCGGATAGTTCTTCAGGCATGGGGCCGGTCGGCGGAAGTACGGCCGGACCGCCGCCGGTGAAGGCGACGAGTTTGTATGAGAACGCGCTGCGCGATATGCAGAGCGGGAAGTCCGACCTCGCCCTGAGCGAGTTTCAGGACTACATCAAGTTTTATAACGACACGGATCTAGCTCCCAATGCGCAGTTCTACATTGGGCAGATCCGGTACTCGCAGGCTCAGTTCGAGCAGGCGATCCAGGAATTCGACAAAGTGCTGGAAGCCTATCCGAACAACAACAAAACTGCCGCGGCGCACTACTACAAAGGGAAAACGTTGTTTCAACTCGGTCAGCGGACTGCGGCCGCCAAGGAGTTTCAGGCGGTGGTAAGCGATTTCCCGAACAGCGATGTGGTGACCCAGTCGCGCGCGCAGTTGAAGGTGTTAGGGATCAATCCGGGCGGGGCCGCTCCGGTACGGCGGAAACGCGGCGCATAATATTTCCTCCGGCGGAAGCGCCTCGGCTTACGCCGGTAGTGCTGCTGCCGGGTGCAGTACACTGATTCGTAATTCTCCGGATGAGTTCCCGCCCGCTGTTTCCCCGGATCTGTATCGCACTCGGTCTCCCCCGCACAGAAACCCTCCTGCAGCAGGCGCAACGCGAGGTGGAGAACGGAGAAACGTTTCTGGAGTTTCGGCTCGACTACCTCGACGTTCCCGAAGACGGAGCGGCGGCGATCCACCGATTCATCGCGAGGAATCCCGACTGCACGATACTGGCAACCTGCCGGCGTCACCACAATCATGGCCGCTTTGAGGGCAGCATCCAGCATGAGATGGCGATTCTGGGGTCGGCGATCGAACACGGGGCGTATGCGGTCGATGTCGAAATTGAGACCGCCGAAATGGCTGTCGATAAAATGGCGGCCCTGCGGGACCGCGCCAAGCTGATCGTCTCCTGGCATAATTTCGAATCGACACCGGCCTTGGATCCCGTTCTGCGCCGGCTGACGCGGATCCCGGCGGACGCCTATAAGATCGTTTCGACGGCTCGTAAACCCTCCGATGTGGGGCGAGCCTTGTGGCTCGGGCGGAATCATCCGCGCGTGCCGCTGATCGTACTGGCGATGGGCGAGACAGGCTTCGCGAGCCGCGCGCTTTCCACCGCCTACAACGGAATGTTTACCTATGCGGCGCCGGCGCACGTGGACGGTACGGCCGCGGGGCAGGTAACCGCGCGTTTGCTGCGCAGGCAGTACCAGCCGGACCGGTTGACACGCGGGACGAAAATTTTTTGTGTGATTGCCGACCCGGTCCGGCACTCGCTTTCGCCGGCGATCCACAATCGCGCGTTCCAACTCCTACGGCTGGATGCCGTCTACGTGCCGATGCTGGTAGCCTCCGGGCACCTGCGCGACTTCACTAAGCTGGCGGAAACTCTGCCCGTCGCAGGCTTCAGCGTCACGATCCCGCACAAGCAGAAGATCATGCGCTATGTGGACCATATCGACCCGCTGGCGCGACGGATCGGAGCGGTGAATACGGTCTGGAAAAAGGCGGGGAAGTGGCGGGGAGCGAACACCGACGCGGCGGCGGTGAAGCGGCCTTTAGAGAAGCATCTGCGTCTGGCGAAGAGCCGCATCCTGATTGCCGGGTCCGGGGGCGCGGCGCGTAGCGCGGCTTGCACTCTGGCGGATGCCGGAGCACAGGTTTCCATTACAGGGCGGAATACGGATCAGGTGCGCGCGCTGTCGCGCTTTGCCGGCGGGCAAGCTCTTTCCCGGGAGCAGGCGCAGGCTGCTCACTTCGATGCCGTGGTACATGCCACGCCGCTCGGCACATACCCGAATGTGGACGGCTGTTTTTTCGAGGGCAGCATCCCTGGGGATCTGGTTTTCGACATGGTGTATAACCCGCTGGAGACACTGCTGATCCGGCGCGCCAGGGAACAGGGCAAGCAGGTGATCCCCGGTATGGACATGTTCATCGAGCAGGCGGTGGCCCAGTTCGAGCTGTTCACCGGAGAGACAGCCCCGCGTGCCGCGATGGAAAAGGCAGCCCTGGACGCCCTGGCGCAACAGGGGTTCAGGCAGGAGCCGCCGCTAGAATAGTGAGCATGTCCTCTGCCCTTCTGGAACCGCCCTCCGCCGCGACGATTGCCCGGTATGAACCGGTGATCGGGCTGGAAGTGCATGTCCAACTCGGCACGCGGACGAAAATATTTTGCGGCTGTCCCATCGAGTTCGGGCACGCGCCGAACACCAACGTGTGTCCCGTCTGCCTGGGTCTCCCGGGAGCGCTTCCGGTCCTCAACAAGGCAGCCGTGGAGTTGGCGCTAAAGGGGTCGATAGCGCTCGCCTGCACGGTCAATCCGCTCTCCCGCTTTTCGCGGAAGAACTATTTCTACCCTGATCTTCCCAAGGGCTACCAGATCTCCCAATACGACGAACCGCTTGCCGAGCACGGCCGGGTGGACATTACGGTGGACGGCGGCCAACGGCGCATCGGCATCACCCGCGTTCACCTGGAAGACGACGCGGGCAAGAGCATTCACGACGGCTTCCGCGATTCGGACCGCTACTCGTATGTGGATATCAATCGCTCGGGAGCGCCGCTGATTGAAATTGTGAGCGACCCGGATATGCGCACTTCGGATGAGGCCTATGCGTATTTGACGGAGATCAAGCAGGTGCTGCAGTTCGTGGGCGTCTCCGATTGCGACATGGAAAAGGGCCAGCTGCGGTGCGACGCCAATGTTTCCGTGCGGACGCGCGGGGCGGAGAAATTCGGGACCAAAGCAGAGGTGAAAAACCTCAATTCGTTCCGTTTTCTCAAGCTGGCGCTCGATTATGAGATCCAGCGGCAGATAGCGCTGATCGAAGGCGGCGGTAAGGTGATTCAGGAAACCCGCCTGTATAACTCCGATTCCGGCGAGACGGTGAGTATGCGTTCCAAGGAACACGCGCATGATTACCGCTATTTCCCGGAGCCGGATCTGGTGCCCTTGCAGATCAGCCAGGCGTGGAGGGAGCAGGTTCAGGCCGCGATGCCGGAGCTACCAGCCGCGAAGCGGGCACGCTTCGTGGAGCAGTACGGGTTGCGCGAGTACGACGCCCAAGTGTTGACGGCCACGCGTGCGCTTAGCGATTACTTCGAAGAGGCGGCCCGTGTCTCCGGTGACCCGAAAACCACGGCGAACTGGGTGATGGGAGACCTTGCCGGGCTGCTGAAGGGAGCGGGGAAAGAGATTACAGAGTCACCGATATCCTCGGCTCATATCGGCGAACTGGTGAAGCTGATCGGGAGCGGCGAGCTTTCCGGTAAGCTGGCGAAGGATATTTTCCCGAAGATGTTTGCGACCGGAGAAGCGCCGCTCGTCATTATGGACCGGGAAGGGCTGCGGCAGATCAGCGACTCGGGCGCGCTCGAGAAAATTGTCGAGGATACGCTGGCGGCCAATGCCAAACAGGTGGAGCAGTACCGCTCCGGCAAGACGAGCGTGATCGGGTTCCTGGTCGGCCAGGTGATGAAGGCATCGAGGGGACAGGCGAATCCGGCGGCGGTGAACGAAATTCTGAAAAGCAAGCTGGGCTAAGGGCGTCGTGCGCTTTTTTAGGAAAGCGCGCGGAAAACTTCCTCGGCGGCGCGGGTGCCCGCCTGAACGGCGCCTTCGATGGAAACGATGCCGGTGTAGTCCCCGCACTGCACCACCGACGGCGTTACGCGAAGAGGTTTCGCGACGGGCGTTAGCGCCGGCGGCGCTTGAATCGTAACAGCGTAAGGAATGCGGTAGGTCCGCAGATGACGCCACTCGTGAGTTTGCGGGCCGTACCATTCAGACAGTTGCGCGCGCACGCACCTTTCAACATCGCCGCGCCGTAGAAACCCCGGATCCAACACGGTAACGGAGACCAGGGAGCGGCCGGCTGTCGCGTATGCGGGCTGAAGATCGCTCGGAACGCTGAGGTTGTTAATGGGTCCGGAGCCTTCGCCATTCAGAACCAGCCAGTGGCCGCGGACTGGCGAAGCCTGGGCGTCGAAATAGAGGCAAACCACGGTGGCCGCGGTCGCGGTGGCCTCCCGCTGTAAGAGTTGCGAAGCGGTCCAGAGATCGGTCGCGATTACGATCTGCCGGGCGGTGATGGTTTCGCCGGACGCCAGATGGACAGCACTGCCGGTCAACTGCGTGACTTGCTGCCCCAGCCGCACCCGATCCGGAGCCAGACGGGCTGCCAATTGCCGGGGAATGTCCCGCATGCCTCCGGAAGGAAGCGCGGCAACGCCTTGAGAGAACATGCGGAAGACGAACTCGAATTTACGGCTGGAGGTCGCGAGCTCGGTTTCGAGGAAGATGCCGCCCAGAAACGGCCGGAAAAAGCTCTGGATCATCACGCGGGAAAACCCAAGCTCCCGGAGGCGTTCTGCGGTGGTTGTTTCGGGACGCGACAAGACCCGGTCCAGCGGCGGCCCGCAGACACGCAGGCGTAAGCGAAGAATGGAGGCCTTGTCCCACAACGTGCCGACACTCGATAGCGCGGTCGGGAGCAGGTCGCCCGGATGGCGCGTGGGATCTCCCAGACGGGTAAACCGGCCTTGATGCCGCACGAGAGCGCCCGAATGAAAGGCCTTGAGTCCAAGCGCCTTGATGTCCAAAAGCCGGCGCGTTTCCGGGTAGGCCGTCAGCAGGACCTGAAAGCCGCGATCCAGAAGAAAGCCTTCGTGTTCGTCAGAACGAATCTTTCCGCCGGGTTCATCCGCGGCATCCAGAACGAGCGCATGAACGCCGAGCTCTTTCAACTTCACCGCGCAGGTGAGACCCGCCATGCCGGCCCCTACAATCACCACGTCTGGCGTCACGGTGTCCAATGATCTCCCCGGTGTCATCATAAACAGGAGGATTGAAACTTGTTAAAAGAAGGCGACGAAGCTCCCGAAATCGATCTCGAAACGGACACAGGTGAGCCGTTCTCACTCCGGGCGCATCGCGGTAAGAAGGTGATCGTATTTTTCTATCCGCGGGCCGATACTCCCGGATGCACGGTCGAGGCTTGCGAATTTCGGGACGCGGGCCCGCAGTTCACAGACAAGGACGCGCTGATTGTGGGAATCTCTCCGGACACGGTGAAGGCGCAGGCGAAGTTCAAGGAGAAGTTCGGGCTCAACTTCACGCTGCTTGCGGACGACGAAAAGGAAGCGATCAACGCTTACGGCGTATTGAAGGAAAAGAACATGTACGGCAAGAAGGTGATGGGCGTGGAGCGAACGACGTTCCTCATCGATGAACAGGGGAAGATTGCCAAGGTGTTCGGCAAGGTGAAGCCCGAAGGCCACGCCGGGGAAGTGCTGCAGGCGCTTTAATCTACCTGGCGGCTAAGCGTTCCCGGGCGATGGCGGCTTGTGTGAAATCGAATTGGGGGTTAAGTGCCAGCGCCGCTGCAAATTCGGCACGGGCCTGCTCCTGTTTACCGAGCGCGGAGGCAATCATCCCGGCGTGGAAGTGGAACGCGGGTTCGGGCGTGTGCAGCGCGCGGGCTTTTTCGGACGCCTGCCAGGCCTCGTCAAATCGACCCTGGCGGAAGGCGACCCAGGCGAGCGCGTCGTACGTGTAGATGTCCGGGCGAACTTTGATTTCGTTGTCGACGAGTTCGCGCGCACGATCCAGCTTGCGGTTTTGATCGGCGTAGAGCAGGGCGACGTTGCGGTTGGTCTTCTCGCCCGAGGCGCGCATGGTGATCTCGATGGCATCGATCAGGTCGCTCTGCTGCCGGGCAAGCTTCGGAGCGCCGGCGCGGGTATACAGGTCCTGCAGGGCTTGGGCGTACTCCGGCATCGGAACGGTGTCCTGCGCTTTACGAAAATCTTCGATCGCGTCATGGACCTGATTGCGCGCGGAAGCGATACGCCCTAGCCCGGCCCACGCCGGATAATAATTCGGGTAAACCGCCAAGGCATGCCGGTAAGCCGCGATCGCGTCTTCGACGTGGCCAGTCTTCCAGAAAATCCCAGCCAGATCGGCGAGGCACCACGCCACGTTTTCCGGCTTGGCATTCCCGGCGCCGATGGCGGACTGCATCAGCCGAATCGCCTCATCCGGGTTGCCGGTGATGAACTGAAACCAGGCGACGCGGTTGTAGCTGGCGAGATCCGGACGCAGCGAGAGCATTTTGTTGTAAGCTTCACCGGCCCGCGCATACTCGCCCAAGTCCATGGAAGCGTCGCCGAGATTTCCCCAGGCGCCGGGATCGTTCGGCGCGTACTTGGTCATTTCGAGCGAGTAGCCGGCGACCAGCGCAAAGTCGTGGCGTTCCATTCCAATCTCGCTGCGAAGCCGCAGCGCGTCGTAGTTGCCGGGGTCGCGGTCGAGAATGGAATCGACCAGTTTGGCGGCCAGATTCAGGTAGTCGAAGTTGACGGTTTCCCGCATCTTCTGGATGTAATCGAGCGCCAGAGCGGCGGCGAGCCGGTTGTTATCGGGCTTGGCTTTTAAGGCACGGCTGTCGGCGGCAATGCGCGCGTCGGTCGAAGAGCCGGAGCCGGTAGCGAGCGGCTCGCGGACGCGGGCTTGCGAAAAGGCGAGCGAAGCCGCAATGAGAAGCAGAGCGGCGGTTCTCATCAGGCAAGAACGCCCGGGCCGGACTGCGCGAGGAAGTTGCCGATACGCTCCATGGCAGGCTCCAACACGGAAAGATCGGACGCGTAGCAGATGCGCACCGAGCCTTCTCCGCCATTTCCGAAAGCCACACCGGGCGCGATGCCGACGCGGGTTTCCTCAAGCAGCCGTTTGCAGAAGGCGAAGGAATCCCGAAGCCCTTCCAAGCGGGGAAACAGGTAGAACGCGCCATCGGGATCGGGAAGGGCGACGCCGGGCATCTGCCGCAAGCGGGAGGCGCAGAAGTCCCGGTTGTCGCGAAGACGTTCGAGCATCCGCAGGAGTTCCGGCTCGCCATCGGAGAGCGCCGATTCGGCAGCTTTCTGGACGAAGCCGGCCGCGCACGACACCATGAACTCATTAAGCTGCGCGCATTTTCTGGCGAGATCGTGGCGGGTGATCATCCAGCCGAGCCGCCATCCGGTCATGCAGTAGCTTTTCGAAAAGGAGTGGATCACGAGCACGGCATCTTCGCGATTCACAAGCTGCAGAATGGAGGGCACCGGCTCGCCGAGCCTGCTGCCGGCATAGTAGAGACGATCATAAACCTCGTCGGCCATGAGCCAGAGCCCATGTTTGCGGCTGATGTCGAGAAGCCTGGCCTGCTGCGCGCGCGTCGCGACCCAACCCAGAGGATTGGACGGGGAGGTGTAAACCAGCAACCGGGTGCGCGGCGAGATGGCGGCTTCCACGGCATCGAAATCGATGGTGTAGGAGGAGCCGTCAAGCGGTTGGGCGATCTCGATGGCGCGCGCATTGGCAAGACCGATGATGGCGGACGCGTTGGGCCAGGCGGGTGTCAGGACTATGGCTTCATCGCCGGGATCGAGCACCGCCCGAATGGAGAGAGCGATGGCCTGAACGCCCGACGCGGTGATGACGATTTCCCGGTCAGGATCCAGATCGACAGCCTGCTGGCGTTGGTAATAGCCGGCAAGCGCGCGCCGCAGCGACGGCAGACCGGCATTTTCGGTGTAGTAGGTGTAGCCATCGCGAATGGCTTTGTCCGCCGCTTGCTTTAAATAATCCGGCGTGGGCAGGTTGGACTCGCCGAAATACAGCCGGAGCACGTCCGGCATTCCCATGGCGAGTTCGGCCAGTTCCCGGATACGAGAATGTTGGACGCGCGCGACGGAGCCGGCGAAGGTGGGACTGGTAACAGTGCTCAAGATCTCATTATGACGGGAGTTTACCTGCACAGTAGTGAAATCGCGGCAGTTCCGGCGCGTCCTGCCGTGTTGACAGGAAAGCGGTTGCGCAGCGGATTCCATGATGCAAGGGAACCGGTATGTCGCGCCGCTCTCAAGTGGCTTCTCTATGCATTCACGGGTGCCTGGTTCTCTTGCTGCTGATCTGGAAAGCCGAGGAGGCAACGGCACCGGCGCCACTGGAAATCACCCATATTTTTTATCCGATGGCTGCCAGAGCTCCTGGGGGCGGGGGTGGCATGCGGTCGAATCAAACGGCGAGGCGCGGAGTGCTTCCACAACGCAGTGCGGCCGTCTTCGTGCCCCCGGCCATCCGCCTGATCGGTTACCAGCCGAAGTTAGCAGTTGCGATGGCGCTCGATGCGCCTCCTGACGTGCCGATCACCGCCGGTCAACTGGGTGATCCGACCGGGACGGGGATTCTGGGGGGCGGTCCAGGCGGTCCGGATGGCCTGGGAGGCGGTATCGGCGATTCGATCGGACCTTCCAACGGGAACCGATGGGGAACCGGAGGCGAGGGTGTTTACATCGCCGGTCATGGCGTCTCCGTGCCGATTCCCATCCACAAAGTGGAGCCGGAATATTCCGAGGCTGCGCGGCGGGCGCGGGTTTCAGGGGGCGTGGTAGTTTACGCGGAGATTGGGCCGGATGGGAAGCCGCACAACCTGCGGGTCCTCCACGGGCTAGGCTTAGGGCTCGACGCAAAAGCGCTGGAAGCCGTCGAGAAATGGCTATTCAAGCCGGGCCTGCGTAATGGCCGTCCGGTGACCGTGCGGGCGACCTTCGAAGTAAACTTCCGGCTTCTGTAACTACGCCTTCTCGAACTTCATCGAAACGGAGTTCATGCAGTAGCGAAGCCCCGTGGGGCGCGGACCATCGTCAAACACATGGCCGAGGTGACCATCGCACTGCTTGCAGAGAACTTCGGTACGGACGCCATAGGAATTGTCGACGCGCGTTTGCACATTCTGCTTGTCGATCGGCTGGTAGAAGCTGGGCCACCCGGTCCCGGACTCGAACTTGGTGTCGGAAGAAAATAACGCATTGCCGCAGCACACGCAACGATACAGACCCTTGTCGTGATTGTTCCAATACCTGCCGGTAAACGCCCGTTCGGTGCCGGCTTTGCGAGCCACTTCGAACTCTTCTGAACTTAACTTCTTCTTCCATTCCTCGTCGCTGAGAACCACTTTCTCCACGGTGACTGGCCCTTCTTTCTTCCCATAACCGCTGAAACGAACAATGGTGACCTGTGCGCCGGCGCCCGACTTCCCTGCGAAAGCGATAGTGGTCGCCGCTGCTCCGCAAAGAGCAGTAAGGAACGTTCTTCGATTGAGGATCACAGTAGTAGGATTCCTTTTCTGTATTGTAAGACTCGTTAGTTTTTTCGCGGGAGCGGCGCGCGAAGTTACGGTCGCAGCGGGCGTTTAAGAGTTGGAAAGAATCTGGCGATAGGCTTCGAAGTATCGAAGGATGGTACGTTGCTGGTCGAAGCGCGTCACGGCTTCCGCCCGGCACGCCAGCGGAGCGATTTCAGAGGCGCGCCGGATCGCGCTTGCCATCTCTTCTTCGCCATCCACCAGGAATCCGGAATGCCCGGGCTTGACGATTTCCGGGAGTGCTCCGGAGGGAAACGCGATGACGGGAGTTCCCGATGCCAGAGCTTCCATGGCCACCAGCGAACTGGTTTCCGCAGCGAGGCTGGGTATCAGCAGGCAGCGCGCCGAGGCCAGGAGCGCCGTCTTGCGAGGCAGGGCGAGCGGCCCGAGAAAACGGCGGCACTCGTCCAGAAGCGGCTGCACCTTTTCCCGAAAGTAGGCTTCATGGTCGGGATAGGGATACACCCGGCCCCCAATCAGCAGAGGCAAGCCGGCCCGCTTGCAAGCGCGAAGAGCAATATCCACGCCCTTTTCGGGGCAGATGCGGCCCAGAAGCAGCGCGAAATTCCGCTTGTTCGCGCGAAAGCGAAAACGCGCGAGATCGACGCCGTTGGGGATGAAATCGAGCAGTTTGGCGCCTGCCGGAGCACTTGCCTGTTGCGATGCGGAGACGCAATTCAGGTGCGTGTGAGGACGCGTGGGGTTCAGCGAGTTGGCCGGGTACCAATCGAGCGGCAGGTGGAGCGTGGCGAGAACGGGGACGCCGGGCTGCGGAAGGTACTCCGCGAAGTCGATGCCATGCAGGTGGATGATGTCGACCCTGGTAGACGCGAGCGTCGCCGCGATGGTCTCACGAACGGTTTGGTGCACGCGGATGCGGACCTGGTCGTCGATGGTGCCTGGCATCGCGGGCAGAGGAATGAGCACTCCGGAGACCTGGGATCCCGCGGCGGCGATCACGATCGAACGATGGCCTGCATGGACCAGGGCGCGATCGAGCATGGATAGCACCTGTTCCGATCCGCCGACCGCGTCTTCGCTTACCGGTGCAAACGGGTAAGCCACGCTGAGGACGGTCCAGCTCATACGGATAGTTCGAGTCGCGCGCGCGCGGCCGCTTCGAGCCACATGCGCGAGGTAATGCCCCATCCCCAGGTTTCGTAGTTCAGAGGCCCGGTGTGCGGGGGTTCATCGAACGAGTAATGCGGCGCGGGGCGAAAACGTTCGACGTCCGCGGGAAACGCCGCGAGGACGGAGCGCTGCGTCGCAAAACAGGCGAGCATCGCTTCCTTGCGAGAACGCTCTTCATGATCCAGGACGATCTCAGTGACCATCGGGCCGGGCAAAAATTCGCTGGGGCGAAAGGCACCTTCATACCGATTGTAAAAGGCCGCTTCCATATGCGCGGGGGCGCGTTTACTGAGAGAGGTACAGGAATGCTGTACGGCAAAGGCGCAGGCATCGTGATCGGGGTGACCACCTTCGTATGGATGCGTGATGACCACGTCCGGCCGGGCGTCCTGAATGAACTGTTTGACCTGTTTCGAGAGGGCGGCCAGATCGCGCCACGATTCCTGATCGGTGAAGCCGAAGCAGTGAGTGTGCTTTGCACCGGCATGAGACAACGCGCATTCCAGTTCGCGCCGGCGGGCATTTGCGTAATCCTCTCGGGTGGCAAAACCAGCTGCGTGTGCATCGGTCAGATTACAGGGCGATCCGTCGGTGGTGTGTACGATGACGCAATCCTGCCAGCGCGCCATCTGGCCTCCGCATCCGAGAGTTTCGTCATCGGGGTGAGCCACCAGAATCAGTACCCGCGAACCCGCGAACATCAGAGTGGAAGCGAGCGCATGGCGCCGGCGGAACAGTAACGCTCTACCATTCGTCCGCAGAAGTCGGCGAACTCATCGGTATTTTGCGGAGGACTCGTGTGATCGGGCCGCAATCCCCGCGCGTCCGGGGTGTAGCAGAACGTCACCGTGACGTCGAAGGAGTCGAGAGCGCTCATCATGCGATCGAACCAGGCTTCGGCTCCGGGACGCAGACTATCGGACCAGCTTAAACCGGTGCGCAGGTGCTTAACGCCGAGGCGCCGCAACCAGGCGACGGCATCGTCCAGCCGATGATCTTCGAAATGGAACCACTGGCAGATCCCGGCCTCCGGCGTGTACTTATGGAAGTGTTGTAAGGCGAGCTTGGGACTGCCATCTTCACGCAGCAGGCCCATGTAGAAATGGCGGTAGTAGGAGGAACCCTCGGCTTCCCGGTGGCGCGTGGTTGCGGGCCAGGCGCGCGGGAGATCGTAGAGGCTATACCAGTGGATACGGGCCGTTTTGCCGGCGAGCAACTCCATGGTGCGGAGCAGACCGAACTCCTGCACCTCTTCGGCCCCGAAAGTAGACACACCGACTTCCGACACCCATACGGGCAAAGTCGTGACGGCGTGAATCTCCTGCAGCTTAGCCGGCCACTCATTGATCATCCAGTGGTTCCAGTCCAGCGGAAACCCGTGTACGGCGACCGCCTCCAGATTCTCCAAAACGCCCTGGCCTTCATGTTGAGCATGAAAGCGGGATCGATCGGAGAAATACCGCCCAGGACACGCAACGGTGGAGAAGGCTGAGCCCCAATAGCCGATGCGGCGCTTTTCACCATGCGACCGAAGATCTTCCACTCGGGGTCCATCTGAAAGTCCCAGTGGGAAAGGTTGTTGGGCTCGTTCCAGAGCATAGCCGCTTCGATCAAACCGGTGTCCTCCCTCCGGATTGTGGCGGCACAGAAACACTTCCGGCTCGGATGATCAACAATATCGAAGCCCGCGCTACGCAGCATTGCGGCCGCGCACGGAAGCGATTTGGAATCCACCAATTGGTAGGGTCCTGCGAGTAGCCATTTTCGACGAAATACATGCGCGGAAATCCGGTCTCCTCGAAATGCAGTATTCCTCGCCAAACGGATAGTCTCTGCAATTGCGCATGTTTGCGCGGACCGCGGAGCATGCGACTGAAATAGAAGCAGGTTTCTCGTCACGTGCTCGATGAAGCAGATCCAGCGCCAGTAAGGGGTGCCGCAGATGATACAGGACACCCATGAAGATCACAACGTCAAACTTCTCCTGAAGATTCGGCGACTTTGTACACCGAAAGCTTACGGAATTCGATATCGAGGCCGGAGACTTCGGCGGCAAAGCGGGACTGCGCCGAGGTAATCCTCATCGAAGTCGATCCCCAGGACGCGATCAGCGCCGCGCCGTTTCATCTCGATAGAGTAAAAGCCCCCGTTGCAGCCAATGTCGAGAACGGTCTTACCGCGAAGATCCGCGGGCAGCGCATGGGCGAAGTTGCGGAACTTGAACGCGGGGTAGTCGCCCAGAAAATGATCCGGCGCGGTGGGGATACCCCTGGAGAGTCATATTGTGGAACCACGGACCGAGCTCCCGGATGCGCTGCTCGATGAATGCGGGCGGGAATTTCGTCAAAGAGTTCATCGATTTTGAACTGCCGGCCGTCAGGACGCGGATCGCTTCCTGGAATGCCGCTGGAGGGTCCCAACGTCAGCGTGAGGAGACGAGCCGGCCCGTACTGCGGATGCTGCCCCGCCGCGCGCCAGCCAGGCGTTGACGAGAGTTCCGATGTACTCGTCCTGGCGGTTACGTTTGCTGCCAAAGCTGGTGCAACTCGCCGAAGCGCCCCGCGCCGGGCATCTGGAAGGCGCCCCAGATCCAATCGGTGCCAGGCTGATCCTGTTTCACCCGGATCTCCTGCACATTGCCACGCGGGTCGGTGATCACGGCGTCGAAATGTTCCGGATGGGTCGACGGGGAAGAGGAGAAACGAGAGGCCATCGGCCGGCAGGGTCCAGATAAGCGTCCGCCGGAAACCAGATGGTGTCCGGCAGGCCGATACGCACCAGTTCGTGATCGGCCGATAACGGCAGGGGCCGGAAGATCGCATCGCAAAGGCCCGCAGGCGAATCCTGGACGACATAGCAAAAGTCGGCGCGTCCGGAAGGCGACTCGCGTCCGGAGCCGTAATACTCGAGGATGTCGGACTTGCGGGCGGAGATCACGAAACAGATTTTGCGGGCGCCGCCGAGGATCATGCGCTCCACAAGGTAGTCGCTGACGGCGCGCAGCCGCTCAACGCCTTCCTCGATGCTGCTGCCCACGGGAAGAAGCTCCTTCGAGAACGCGAGAGGCTGGATGCGGCTGCCACGGCCCGCCGCCGGAACGATGCCCCACATGCTAGCGGGTTGCTCCGAGCCGGGGAGTGGCGGCGCTCACGATGGCGTTCTCAAACTCCACCGCGCGGTGAGCGGCGGTGTGCTGGTCCATGGTTCGCTCGAAGGCGCGTCTGGCGATGTTTGTGAGATCAAAGGCGGAGCGATCTAAAGCCTTCAAAACATCTTCGGAAGACAGCGCCGCGATGATTTCCTCGCCCGGCGTATAGAACCGATCCAGCCCCTCCCAGACGTCGGTGATGATGGGCGCGGCACATGCCGCGGCTTCGAAGAGCCGGCCGGACGGGCAATACCCGAAAGCGGCCATGGCTTCCCGGGTAACATTCAATGTGGTGCGCGACGAACAATAAAACGAGGAGTGGTCGGCGGGCGGCACGTGCTGGTGGAAGTAGATATTGGAAGTCCAGGGAAACGTGCCGTCGTACATGGCTCCACCGATGACAAACTTCAGATCGGAGCGTTTACGGGCGGGCTCCACGAGCAGCCGGTTCACGCCGGCCTGCCGGTCCGAGGCACAGGTTCCCAAATAGGAAAGATCGCCTCGCCAACGATTCGAGGGAGCGACCGGATGGTGCACTTCCGGGTCTACGCTGCCGTAAATGGGAAGTGCCCGCTTCGCACCAAGACGCGTCTGCAACTCACTCAAAGCGGCCCCGCCGGTGTAGCTCAAGACGAGGTCGAAGTCCGCATAGCCATTCTTTGGCACGTAGTCCACAACCTCTCCCGCGCGGAGGCGATGAAGCGTCACCGGCGTGTCGAGGTCATAGAAGAGACGAAGGATGTTGCTGGAATCCAGCAGGTTCGCGGCGTTCTGGGCGTCCGGGCAATAGGAGGTTACGATTGCTGCATCGCACTCGGCCACGCGGCGGCGGGCGAGTGGCTCGACGTCCTCCCACGACGGGTAAAGCACCAGTTCAACGCCGCTCATCTCGTGGAGATCCCGATGGGAGGCGTACCAGCTAACGTCCTTCTCGAAGAAAGCGATGCGGTGTCCTCTGCGCACGAGAGCTTTCAACAGTCCCCGCCAAAGAGTTGCGTGGCCGTTCCCCCAGGAGGAACTGATGGAAAGGCCGAAGATCACCAGGTTCATGCTTCTTCCTCGACCAGCACGGGATCGGCCGATTGGTAACCCGTACGGTATTCCTGTACGTAGTGTTCTAACTGAGCCGCGCGGTGTGCGGGCGTATGTTCGCGCAGAACCCTCTCACGCGCCCGCGCGCCGATCGCAAGGCGCTCGATCTCAGTCAGGCCGGTCAGGATTTTGATCACATCATCCGTTTTGTCAGCCACTAGAATCTCCACCCCCGGGACGAACAATTCGTCGAGACCCGGCCAGTCATCGCTAATGATGGCGGTGGCGCAGGACGCCGCTTCGAAAAGGCGGACGCTGGGGGAATAACCGGCTTTGCGCATGTCGGCGCGGGTGATGTTTAGAGTGAAACTCTGCGAGTTGTAGAACTCGCGATGCTGGGGAGGCGCCAGGTGTTCGATGCGCGCCACATTGCCGGGCCATGCGAGTTCGGGCGGATAAAGAGGGCCGGCGACTACGAACTGGCTGCCGGCGAGCTGCCGCGCAGGGCTGAGCAAGAGCTTCTTAATGGCAGGCTGACGATCTTCGCTATACGTACCGAGATAGCCCATGAGCCACGCATGCGCGCCCGGCTCGGGAAAATAAAAATCGGGGTTTACCGAACAGTAGAGCGCCCGCGCCATACGGGCGCCGAACTGCCGCTCGATGCGCCGCAGAGTGGGCCCGCCGGTAAATGAAAAATATATGCCGTATCGGGAAATCTGGCGTTTGGCGAGATATTCTTCATCGGCGCGTTCGAGCTTTGCCAGCGTAACCGGGGTGTCGATGTCGTAGAAAGCCGTGATACCGGCAGCCGTCGCTTGCACCCAGTCACCGACAGAAACGCCATCGGGAACGTACGAACCCACAATCACCAGGTCGGCATTGCGTACGGTGCTTGCGTGCGAGGATTGCAGGTCAGCCAGACTGCCGTAGAGAGCGATTCCTGCGGACGCGGTCTCGGGAAGGTCTCGGTTTTCGCGATACCATGGCTTATCGCATTCGAGGAACTGAACCTGATGGCCTCTTTGCTGAAGGCCGCGCACTAGGGCACGATAGGTGGTGGCATGTCCATTGCCCCACGATGAGGTGATCGAGAGCCCCAGAATGACTATACGCACGCGAGTCTCCGGTCGATGATGCGATCGAATTGGGCGGCGCGATGCGCGTAGGTATGTTCGGCAAGGACGCGACGACGGGCAGCCTGGCCAATCCCGGCGGCGCGTCCCGAATCGAGATCCTGCACGATGGCCGCTACTTCGGGGCCGCTGTGCGCGACCAGCACTTCGCGATTCGGCTCCAGGAAAGACTCGATCCCTTCCCAGAAATCCGTGATAAGGCAGGCGCCCGCTCCCGCAGCTTCAAAGACGCGCGTAGCGGGACTGAAACCGAAGCGCGCCATGCTTTCACGGCTGATATTCAACGCCGCGGTGACGGAGCAATTGAACGCATTGTGGTCGCGCGTGAAGACGTGGCCTGCCGCGCGCACATTGGGCGGAACCGGTTTATCATCCCACCCGTTTCCGCCCAATACAAACCGCCTGGCCGGACAGAGCGCGGCTGCTTGCAGGAAGAACTCGTCGACGCGCGCTTCCCGATCGGGAAGACGATTCCCCAGGAATCCGAGATCTCCCGCCCATTGCGGGTCGCGCGAAACCGGGAAATGCGTCGCGGGATCGAGCGCGTTGTAGATCGGAGAACATTCGCGCGCCCCGAACCCGAGGTATGCGGAGACGACTGGCAATCCGCCGCCGTAGGTGAAGATGTGATCGAACCGGGGGATTAAGTCGCGGAAGGGATCATGCTCATTCGCACCGACCCGCTCCAGAGTCGCGGGGGCGTCGACGTCCCAGAACGCAACCTGCTGCCCGGGCCGGCGTTGATCCAGCACGGCGCGCTCGAGCAGCTCGTCATAAACTCCGATGCCGCTGGCCTTGATCAGCAATTCCGCCGCGCGCGCGCTTTCGAGAGCTTGCAGAGCTGCGTCGTCGGAGGTGCCGGAATACACGACGACGCGGGCGTATTCCGGGTCTTCAATGTCGCGATGTTGCTGCCGCCCGTACGCGTCGGGCTCGTAGAAAGTAATCGCATGACCGCGCGCCGCCAGAGCGCTGAGAATGCCCCGGTAATAGGTAGCGGCCCCATTCCAGTACGCGGAGACGAGGCTGGACCCGAAAAAGGCGATGTTCACGCGGCCACCTCGGCCTGCGAGGGCTGGATGCTGGAGTAGATCGTCAGCAGTTGCGTCGCCCGATGGCTGCACGTATGGCGGCTCCGGATCGCTTCGAGCCCGCGGGCCGCGGTGGCTTTCGCCAACTCCGGGTCATTGATAACCGCGCCCATGGCATCGCGCATTTGTACTCCGTTAGCCGCTTTGAGAAAACTGCCTTCCGGAAAGAGCTTCTCAGAATCCTGCCAGGGAGCGCTGATCAGAGGGATTCCGCAGGCCAGCGCTTCGAAGACGCGGATCGTCGGAACGCCGGGAAGGGCTTCGGCGTAAGGGCGTCTGGGCACATGTACAGTAAACCTGTACTTAGAAAAAATCGAGGGGGCCCGGTAATTTGGGAGAAAGCTGCCGTACGAAATGGAACAGGCGCCGAGCGCTGCGAGCGCGCGATCCGGATACCTCACGCCATAGACTTGGGCTCGCAGCTTCAGGTCCCGTACGGGTTCGATCAAGAACTCCCGCAACTCGGCTTCGCGCTCGTCGTCTCCCCAGTTGCCGATCCACACGACATCGCCAAGAAGTTGAGAGGATGTCCGCGGGTAAAAAACGCGTGTGTCGGCGGCTTCGTGAAAGGTCCATGCGCGCGCGGTCCAGCCTTTTCCGAGGTATTGTGCCCGGACAGATTCACCGAATGCCAGCACGCCGTCGTAATGCTGTAGATCGTAGTGCGCCATGCTGGAGGGATCGGTGACCGAGCGGTGGTGCGTGTCGTGGAACAGAACGCGTAGACCGCGATTGCGTTTGCGTTCGAGTCCGATCGCGGTTACCAGGGCAGGGTCGTTCCACTCATGAACGATGGCCAGGTCAATGCCGTCGAGCAACGCGGGAAGATCGAGAGCGGCGGGGTCGTAGACGGACACGGGGAGCCAGGGATAGACCTCGCGAAAGCCTTCGAGCGCAGATGCCCCGTGAGCTTCCACCAGATTCGACGCGCTCCAGCTATCGGATGGTTCGTAAGCCCCAACGTCGTGCCCGCGGAGGGCCAGCTCCGTGACTAAGCCGCGGAGGAAGTGGGCGTTTCCATGGTTCCAATCCGATCGGAGGGAATGAGTGAAGAAAGCGATTCGCATGGTCGATAGCTTTGTACGTGTTGGTAGGCTGCCAGATATTGAACCGTCATCCTGCCGGCCGAGAGTTCCAGCCCGCGGTTGCGCGCGCGGTGAGCGAGGGCGCCCTGGCGCTCCGGATCGGCACCGAGCGCGTTTAGTTGCTTTTCCCAGGAGCCGGCGTCTCTCGGACTCACATAGCAGGCAGCATCGCCCCAGATTTCCCGGAAGCTGGGGAGATCGCTCAGAACCAGCGCGCAGCCAGAGAGTGCCGCTTCGAGAACGGTAAGGCCGAAAGGTTCGTAGAGGGCGGGAAGCGCGTAGATGGAAGCGCGCGCATACCAGCGGGCCAGATCAGCGGCTTCGAGAGCTTCCAAGAGATGGAGGCCGCTCATCATCGCGTGCCCTCCCTCCGGATGCTGCGACTCGCCGGCCAGGTAAACCGGCCAGTGGACACGAGTAGCGGCATGGTCGAGAACCTGGAAGTTCTTGGCTTCGTCCCAGACCCGGCCGGCCGCCAGGATAAAGGCGTCCTTCGGACCGGGTTGAAAGCATTCGGGATTGCGGCCGTTCCAGATCACGCGCACATCGCGGACAGGCCCGTAGTTACAAACGAGCGCATCCCGCATGAAACAGGATGGCGCGATCACCAGATTCGCGGCTTGCAAACCATTCTGTACGGCTTTCCTGTACGCATCGAAAGAACTCGGAGCTTCTCGATTCCTGACACTGCCATACCAGGAGAGCACACACGAGTGCGCGACAACAATGACCGGCCGATCCCATGGCAGGACGGCGTGGGCATAGCCGTTGAGGTGGATCACGTCGGCTCCCACCTGATCCGCCAGGCGGAGTAGCCATTCGCCGGAGAGGCGGACGTCGTTCCAGGGAGAATCCATCCACTCCAGCTTGCCGCTGTGCTCGAAAACGGGAATGCCTAGTCGCAACGCTTCCGCCCGCTTAGCCGCCGAGAAGCCGCTGCCCAGCACGGCCAGGGTAACCGCGACCCCTCGGCCCGTAAGCCCGCGAGCCAGTTCCAGACTGTACTGCCAGACGCCGCCGATCGCGTCGGCCGTCATAAGCACCTTAAGCATTGTGGATCTGAACGAGCTCCAAGTCTTTCAGACTCTGGGGCCGGGATTCCTGGATATCACTGAATTCATCGAAGTTGCCCAGGTACTGCGCGTGCGCGCGCTCCCATGCCAAATTGTCGGGCGCACCCCAGCGCTGCGTATATTCCGGAGACCCGGGGTAGGGAAAGAGCGGCACCGGCTTGTTCGCCCAGACGCCCGCCGCGTTCAGACGGACGCGAAACGCTTCCACGTCGGCCGGATCGTCTTCTTTCATCTCGATCAGGTTCGCCTGCACAAACGGCACCGTTTGCTTCGCAAACATCAAACGCTCCGCCAACTCGTCCGTGGAGACTTTGCACTTCTTGTCGAGCAGGTCGCGGCCCGCTTCCGTGATACTCTCGACGCCGGCTTCAATCGAGACGCAGCCCGCGCGGCCTAACAGGCTGATCATGTCCCGCTGGAAGAGATCGATCCGCGTCTGGATGCCGAACTTCACAGGACGTTCGCAGAGAGCTTCCAGCAACTCGCGATTGGGCAGGAAAATCTCGTCGATGAAGTAGACGTACTCGACGCCCTGGTGCAACAGACCATCTAACTCTTCAAGGACGGTGGCGAGGGGCCGGCGGCGGTACTTGTCGCGGAAGTTGTCTTTTGCGCAAAACGTGCAGTGGTAGGGACAGCCACGCGACGTCTCCATCTCCGCTCCGGGCCCTAGCGGCTCGGCATTGAACCGGTGATGATGATGGCGGTGTCTCGCAACCAGGTGCCGTGGCCAGTGAAGAGCCGGCAGAGCGGCCATGTCGGCGGAATGCGTTCCGCCCCGCACCAACGGTTGTCCCTGGTCCCAATAGCAAACGGATTCCAGCGATGCCCAGGGGCGATCCAACCGGGGCAGAATCTCTTCACATTCCCCTGTAATTACGAGATCGGCCCGCAGCTTCCGCAGCGTTGCGGCGGGCGTCGTTGAGGCGTGCGGGCCGACGATTACAAGCGTTCCCGCAACGTCCCGCAGCAGTTCCGCAGTCTGCTGCGGAACGCGTAACTCGGGCGGAGCGCAGCGCCAGAACAGATAACTGGGGGCGGTCGTGATGACTGTGAAATCCGGTTGAAAGGCTATCACGCGCCGCCGGATTTCCTCGCCGGTGAGATTCTCCAACTGCGCGTCGATCAACAGCGCGTCGTGGCCCGCGGCTTCGAGCAGCGCGCCGGAGTAACCGAATTCCAAAGGAAGGTGCGGCTCACGGCATCCGAAATAGATGCTTCCGTCGAAGTTCCAGTTCGGATTGACCAGGGCATACCGCATGGTCAGACCATGAGCCCGCGCTTGGCCAGCTCGGCGCGGGACTCCTGTACGCGGTCGTGGGCGATCTGGGTTTTCAACCACTCGGCAAGGTTCAGGAGCCCGCTCTCAAAGGCCACCTCCGGTTGAAAACCGAGAATGCGGCGCGCCTTGCCTATGTCGGCGAAACAGTGACGGATATCGCCCACGCGATACTTACCCGTGATTTCAGGCTGGATACCGGAAACGCCCAGGGCCTCGATGGCGCGGCATGCCAGTTCCGAAATGGAAATGCGAATACCGCTCGCGATGTTAAACGTCTCGCCATGCGCGCCATCCGTCTCCAAAGCGAGACGAGCCGCGCGGGCCACGTCATAGACGCTGACAAAATCGCGAAGCTGATTGCCGTCCTCGTTAATCAGGGGAGCCTTTCCGTTCAGCAGGCGCGACGCGAAGATCGCGAGAACGCCGGTGTAGGGGTTCGAGAGCGCCTGAAACGGACCGTAGATATTGAAGAAGCGCAGGGCGGTAGCGGAAAATCCATAAGAGCGGGCCACCATTAAACACATGCGCTCCTGATCGAACTTGGAAAGCGCATACACGGACGCGAGCGTGGGCGTCTTCCATTCCGGTGTGGGCAGAGGCGAGAGCGCGTTGCCATCTTCATCGCGTACCTCCCAGTCCCCGGCTTTCAACTGTCCCAGGGTCCGATCGGCCGCGCTCCGGATCTCTCCGGCGCCGTTCTGATACAACCCTTCTCCGTAAATACTCATACTGGAAGCGACGATTAGCCGCTCTACCGGCCGCTTGATTAATGCTTCCAGTAGAACCGCCGTTCCCACGTTGTTGACACTGGTATACCGCTCGACTTCGTACATGCTCTGGCCGACGCCGACCAGGGAAGCGAAGTGGTACACGGCATCCACCCCTTTCAAACACTCGGCAACCGCGCGCGGATCACGGACATCCCCCACGACCAGTTCGACGCTGCGGTTCAGATAATCCGGACGGCGCTCTTCCCGGCCATGAACCTGCGGATGGAGACTATCGAGCGCCCGCACTTCATAACCTTTACTGAGCAACTCATTGGCAACATGCGCGCCTACAAAACCCGCGCCACCCGTGATCAGAACCTTTTTTGCCATTCCGCCCTTTTCATTTACTACAGCTACTTACCATAGCAATGAGTGTTCCGAAAGTGTTTCAAATTGGGCGCTGCCGCGAGACCTGGCGCCTTGTAAATCACGTTCTTGTTACAAATGACACAGAATGGGATTCCTGACGAAACAACACGGTGGACTTACATGCAAAATAGCAACTCGAATCCTGCTCCTGCGGCACGGCGCCACCGACCCGATGACCGTCCAACTCTCCGGGCGTCTGGCAGGAGTTGGGCTGAACGCGACCGGTGTCGAACAGGCGCGGGCGCTCGCCGGCCGACTACCGAACCTGGATCGATTGGTTAGCAGTCCTCTGCAGCGTGCGACGGAAACGGCGGCGGCGCTCCGTCGCCAGGTCGAGACGGACCCGTCTTTCACGGAATTCGATTTCGGGGAATGGACTGGAGTCCGTTTCAGTGACCTGCAGGACGACCCTCTTTGGAAGCGCTTCAACGAACAACGGGATCTCACGCGCGCTCCGGGGGGCGAGTCAATGGAGGAAGTGCAGGAGCGCGCCATCGCGGGTCTGCAGCGGATTCTCCTGGACGCCCCTGGAAAGACCATCGGAATCGTGACCCACGCGGATGTGATCCGCGCGCTAGTCCTGCGCGTGACGGGAACGCCCATTCGCCACTTCTGGCGCCTTCAGATCGGCCCGGCGTCCATTACGGAACTGCTTTGCGGCCCGGAAGGGGACGAGCGCATCGTGCGGATGAACGATTGCGCTCACCTGGAGAACTTGCAGGCATGATATTCCTAGTGGCTTCGATGATGCACTCTCTTCTATTCCGTTTGTTTGCAGGCGCGTGTCTGCTAGCGGGCCTGGCGTCCGCGCAAAAGCCCATTCCCGTTATCTTCGACACTGATATCGGCGACGATATCGACGACGCGCTGGCGCTGGCGCTCGCCTTGCAGTCGCCAGAGTTGGATGTGCGTCTGGTGACCACGGTCGTGGATGACGTCGATAGCCGGACCCGGCTTGCCTGGAAGGAACTGGGGCTGTATCATCGCCACGATGTTGCGCTGGCGACAGGTGCCGCTCAGCCTTTACTCGATCCGCAACGCGCGGACAAAGCGCCGCAATTCCGCTTGCTGACCAACGCCGACGTGGCCCCGGAAGCGGCCCATCGGCGAGCGGCCGAGGTGATCGTGGAAACACTGTTGCGGTCTCCCGAGAAGATCACGGTGATCCCCGTTGGCCCGCTGACCAACATCGCTCTGGCCCTTCGCCTGGAACCCAAAATTCGAGAGAAGATCGACCGCATTGTTCTCATGGGCGGAGCGTTCAAGTTGTTAACGCCCGAATACAACATCATGCGCGACCGGGCTGCGGCGGAGATTGTGTTTTCGTCGGGGGTCCCGATTACCGCCGTGGGGCTCGATGTCACGCTCAAGTGCAAGCTGAATGGGGCGGACCTGGATCGTTTGAAGAATGCGAATAACCCGGCATCGCGGTTTTTGGTGCAGTTGATCGCGTTGTGGCAGGACAACAACCCGGCGCAGATGCCTACGCTGCACGACCCGCTGGCAGTGGCCGCGGTAATCCGGCCCACGCTGATCGAGACGCAGTCCGGATCGGTCCATGTGGAAACGTCCAGCCCATTGACCAACGGTATGACAGTCTTCCGCGGCGGGGAGGGACAGACGCACGTTGCCACGGAAGTGAACGTCCGCGCTTTCCTGGATCTGTTTGTGGATCGTCTCTCCGCTGCCCCGCGAACGGCGGAGCCAGGAAAATAACAAGTCGAGCTACACAAGCGGAATCCGGTTGGCTATTCTAAGACAGCTATGCGTAAATCGATTCTGTTGTTGGGCTCTCTGGCATTCGGAATGTCCGGCTGCGCGCCTACTTCACGCGACCCGCAACTTCGATCCCGCGACGAGCGAGTCTATCCCAATCCCACGTTAGGGACGGAAAACCCGGAATCGCAGTGGTACCGCACCCAGACGATTGCGCCTCCATCGGCCATGACGGCGCCGGCGGCGGGCAGTTCCGACGCAGCCGCAGAGCCTGCCAAGACTGCGGCCCCGAGCCGGCGTAGCACCGCGACAACATCGGCACCCAAAGGCACAACCCCTACCGCAAATTCCAGTTCTAAGATGTAGTTCAGCGTTGCTCGGGTAGAGTCTGACCCGCGCTCAGCAGATTGGCGAAAATGCGGTACGCCCCGGGAACGCCCGCAGGCAATTCGCGGAACCACGAAAATGCGGTGAAGATGTACGCGCCCTTGCCGTAGCGGGTGTACAGCAGTCCGCCCGCTAAGTCTTTTTCACCCGGGTCATGCGTGGTCAGAACCGTGGTGTAGCGCGGATCCCACTTATTCGAAAAGTAAAGCCCGCGCTCCTGGATCCAGCCCTGGAAGTCACTGCGGCCAATGGCATTCGGGGCGAAAAGAAGCGGACATTTCGGTGCAGTGATCGTCATAGGTGATTCCTCGTCGACGACGCGCTCGTTCGAAATCTCCAGCGGGTAAGGGCCCAACGTGGGCGGCTGCGCGGGTTTGTCCCCGAATCGCGTAAATTCCAGAATGTTGTATTGCACCACCAACGTGCCGCCGTTACGTACGTATTCGAGAAGGCGGGGTTCGGCCGTCTTCAGGTCCGGCCTGACGTTATAGGCCCGAACGCCCGTGACAATCGCATCGAAGCGCGACAGATCGCCTCGCCGCAGATCGTTTTCATCGAGCAGGGTAACGGTGGCGCCCATCTGCCGAATGGCGTCCGGGACGCGGTCACCGGCACCCATCACATACCCGACGGACTTGGCCAGCAGCCGGACGTCGTCCGCCTCTAGAGTGCCGGCCGAGTCGCGAAAAACCACCTGGGGCGGAATATGTTCATAAGCGATGGATTGCATGCCGGTGGCAATCTCCTGCCGGCCGACAGTGGCAACTGCACGGAAGCGCGCATGGGCGGAACCGGCGCCGGTTGGGGGCTTCACCCGGAAACCGATTTCAGCTACCGCGCCAGGCGTGTCCAGCTGGAAGGCTGTTCCATCATTATGGGCGGTCCACCCGGCCGGTATTTCCAGTCTCAAATCGCCGGAGACCGGGGCGGCGTTCGCTTTCACTTGAACGGTGATGCGGCGTTCCTGGCCATTCGGAAACAAAACTACGCTCTCCGGTAAATCGACCGCAACGGGCGGCACGATTTCCAGAGGCCGCGTGAGCTCGCCGCGCACGTGATCGAGATAGCGAAAGAGAACGGGTCGCTCGAGACGAACCGGAACTCCCGCAATGTCCAGATCGAAAGTAGCGGTGAGAACGGGAACCGGCGCGGCGCGGCCAATGAGGGACTGATCGTGGATCACGTAGCGGTCCCCCTGCCGCGCGTCCTTCAGCCAAAAGGGCTGGGAATAAGGCGCGTTTCCCGGCGCATGGAGGTCGAGTGCCTTCACCACCGGCACATCGTCGGCCAGAGCGGCATTCATCTCCTGACGTTTGCCATCCCCCCAGCCCAGCAAGGTGAAACCGATCCAACGTGCCGAAGCTGGAAGGCGTTTATTAGCAGTGAGCGTAACCTTAACCGGGTCGGCGCCCGACACCGCAGCGCGGTCGCAAATCGCATCCAGATAAAGACCAGAGCAAAGAGCGAGCAGGCGATTGAGCTCGCTAAGCTTCTGGGCGGCCCACGGGGAACCATTTGCGGCAAGCACGGTAACGCGGCGTTGAGCGTCCGCGAGCATAGGCAGAATCAGCTCCGGATGGCCGGGCGAGAACTCGCGCTGCGTGCGGGCCAGAAGCGCCCCGATCGGTTCGCCGCCTTCCAAACGGCTCCAATTGGTGATTACGCCGTCGAAGAGGTCCTGCTTTGCCGTCTCGCCACCAACGGGCGCAAAGTAGTTCACGGACGGGCCGCGCTGGAGCGGCACGCCCATCCCCTGGCTGCGATGCTGGCTGCGGCTCAACCCGGCAATCTCCCCGAAAGAGCGGCCGATCACCGGATCGAAAATGCCCACGTCGGCATGGATCCGATTCGGCTCGGAAGCCGCCTTCTTCTCCTGTTCCGGCGTAAAAGAAAAGGCGTTCCAGACCAGACGTCGCGCCTTCCAGGGCTTTACCCACTGGAGTTGTTCCGGGAAACGCGCGGGATCGCCGGCCGCCTCGAAAGCCTCCTTGCCGAGAATCGCGGACGCCTGGTGTTGCCCGTGGCCGTCGGCTGGCGTACCCGAAAAACGCAGAACGATCACGTCCGGCTGGAAGCGCCGAATCACCCAGACGATGTCGGACAGGATTTCATCGTGTCCCCATTTGCCGATTGATTCCTGGGGGCTTTTCGAGAAACCGAAATCTACCGCGCGGGTGAAAAACTGCTCCGCGCCGTCGATGCGCCGGGCGGCAAGCAGCTCCTGCGTGCGGATCACCCCCAGCGCGTCCCCCTGTTCGGAGCCAATCAGATTCTGGCCGCCTTCGCCCCTGGTTAAAGAAAGGTAGCCCGTGCGGATATGCCGCCCGCGCGCCAGCCAGGCAAGCACGGCGGTGTTTTCGTCGTCGGGATGCGCGGCGATCATCAGAGCGCTCCCGAGCACCTGCACCTGCTCGAGGGATTCCTGAATCTCACCTGTGCCGGATAGCGAAAATTGCGCGCACAACGGAAGCGCCAGCAGCACAAACGCCGCAGCGGCCCGATAACAATCTGTTCGGAGAACGTTCATTTCAGATTACAGAAACGTCTTGAAATCCATAACGTCGCCGTCCTGGACCACATAATCCTTGCCTTCGGTGCGCAACTTCCCCAGTTCCCGCGCTTTGGCGATGCTGCCGCAGGCCACCAAGTCGGTATAAGCGACTGTTTCGGCGGAGATGAAGCTCTTCTCAAAGTCCGAATGGATCACACCCGCCGCGACTGGGGCCTTATCGCCGGCGTGGATCGTCCAGGCGCGCGTTTCCTTCTCGCCCGTCGTCAGATACGTCCGTAGGCCCAGAAGATAATAGGCCTGCTTAATCAGCGTGCCTGAGCCGGACTGTTCCACCCCAAGACCGGCGAGATACTCGGCGCGTTCTTCGGGCGGCAGCGTCACCAGCTCCGATTCGATCTCGGCGGAAACAACCACAGCGCTGGTTCCGTGATGATGCGCAACGTAGTCCCGCACCTTGGCCACCCACGGGTTGGAGTCGGGATTACCCAATTCCTCTTCCAGAACGTTACAGGCAAAAAGCGTCGGCTTGGCCGTCAGGAGAAAGAAGGTTTTGAGCGTTGCCTGTTCTTCCGGAGTCATCTCTAGGCTGAAAGCGAACTGCCCGGCGCCCAGATGCGGATCCAGGCGGTCGATCAAATCGAGTTCGGCCTGCGCTTTCTTGTCTCCTCCTTTCGCGGCCTTTTGCTGCTTCGTGCGGCGCTTCTGCAGGCTCTCCAGGTCGGCCAGGATCAGCTCCGTGTTTACAATCTCAATGTCGCGGATCGGGTCGACGGAATCCATCACGTGCTCGATGTCCGCGTTTTCGAAACAGCGGACCACCTGCACGATAGCGTCGACCTCGCGGATGTGACCAAGAAACTGATTCCCGAGCCCTTCCCCGTTGCTCGCGCCCTTCACCAGGCCGGCGATATCGACAAATTCGAAAATGGCGGGAACAATTTTCTGAGTCCGGCTGATCTCGCCGAGAACCTCCAAACGCTCATCGGGAACGGTCACGATCCCTTGGTTAGGCTCAATGGTGCAAAAGCGATAGTTCGCCGCCATCGCCTTGCGGGTCTGCGTGACGGCGTTGAAGAGCGTACTCTTGCCGACGTTCGGCAATCCTACGATACCTGCGGAGAGCATGAAGCTTCAGTGTATCGGGGACGGCGGTCATAATGAAGCGGATGGAAGTCCAGTGCGCGCGGTGCGGGAGGGCGATGGCTTGCGACCCCGGGCCGGACTGCTGGTGCGCGCGGCTGCCGGATGTCGTGATCGACGCGGGGGCCGACGCGTGCCTTTGCGAGGCGTGCCTGCGGGAGCAGACCCAGCTCCAGCCCGACACTGCGGGCCAAACCAGGTGAGAATGTCTCGCAAGCTGCCCGCACTACCCCTTCGAATCTATGAGGGTAGTAGGCAGCGTTCTTCTGTTTGGCGCTCTGTATTTTGCCGCCCTGGCGCGTGCCGAGGAGAATCCAGGTTACGAGGCCCTTTCGCGGGCATATAGCGAACTGAAAACCAAAGACTACGACCGCGCGGTGGCTGATTTCGTGGAAGCCATTCGCCTCTCCCCACATCGCGCGGATATCCGTAAAGACCTGGCCTACACTTACCTGAAGATTGGGGAGCCCGAACTCGCGCGGGAGCAGTTCGGCGAGGCCATGCGCCTGACCCCGAACGATACCCATGTCGCGCTGGAATATGCCTTTCTCTGCTACGAGGCGCAGGACCGGACCGGCCATGGGGACGCCATCGGCTGGAAAGCGACGGCGCGGCGCATCTTCGATCGCGTACGGACGAGCGGCGATGCGGCTTCGAGGGCCACAGCCGAGCAGGCTTTCCAGAACATCGACCAACCTCTGGGAGCGGGGATCGACCGCTGGACGAAGGCCATCGCCATCGGTCCCGATTCTTTTTCCGCCCATTTCGAACTGGCCGAACTGGCCGAGCAGCGAGACGAACTGGAACTGGCCGGCGAGCACTATCGTAAGGCGTGGCAGATGCTGCCGGAGCGCAAAAGCGTGCTGCTCGATTATGGCCGGGTGATGTTGCGCTTGAGTCACAATGCCGATGGAAATGCGGCTCTGCTGGCAGCCAGCCGGGGTGGGGAACCGCGCGCCGCGGAGTCCGCGCGGGCTCTGCTTCCGGCCAGGTACCCGTATGTTTATGAATTTCGGCGCGCCCTGGAGCTCGATCCGCACAACGTGGAACTGCACCGCGAGCTCGCTTATCTGCTGCTTCGCATGGCGGACCGGAAGGAAGTATCGCCCCTCGAGGCGGAGACCGAATTCCGTACAATCGTCGACACCGAGCCCACCGACCTGCTTTCCGCCGCGCAACTCGGCTTCCTGTATCTTTCGCGCAATGAAACGGCACGGGCAACCCCGGTTCTGCAGCGGGTGCTCGACGGCGACGATGAAGATCTGGCCAACCGCGTCCGGCTCTCCTTGCACCTTCCGCTCAAACTGAAGAAGACCACCAGCCCTCAGGAAGCGGCCGCGGAAGCCCGCATCATGGCGGAACGGAGTCTGCAGGCCGGGTATCTCAAAGACGCCTTACGTTTTCTGAAGCTGGCGCACGATGCCGACCCGATCGACTTCTCGCTGATTTTGAAGCTGGGCAGCGTTTACAACATGCTGCACGATGATTCCACCGCGATCCGCTGGTTCGCTCTCGCGCGGCGCGGCGACGATGACGCCGTTAACTCCAAAGCCAGCAAGAGTTTAGAGGCGCTGCGCCCGGGCGTGGAGCGTTTCCGGACCACCTTCTGGGCGTTTCCCGTATTTTCCACGCGCTGGCACGATGTGTTCGCGTATTCCCAGATCAAGACGGAGATGAAGCTCAGTTGGACCAGCTGGTTTCGTCCTTACATTTCCGTTCGCTTCGTCGGCGACACGCGGCAAACCCTCCCGGGTTTCGGACCGAACCCGCTCTTTTTGTCGGAAAGCGCCTTTATTGTGGGAGCGGGCGTGGGGTCGCGTGTCTGGCACGGCGCGAAGCTGTGGGCGGAGGCGGGCTCATCGATGGGCTACCTGACCGGGCATCTGCTTCCCGATTATCGCGGCGGTTTGACGTGGTCGCGGTCCGGCGGGACCGGCATACTCGCCAAGGAACGCGGGCTGTTCTGGGAAACCAACGAAGACCTGATTTACGTCAGCCGCTTCGATCTCGATACGCTCGGCTATACGCAAAGCCGCATTGGTTACACCCCGGCTACGACGCCGCTGCAAACGCAGTGGTTCTGGAACTTTAACGCCACGACGGATCTGAAGCGGCAATACTGGGCCAATTTCTTCGAGCTCGGGCCTGGAGTTCGCTTCCACTGGACCGGCACGCCCGCCGCGCTGACCTTTTCCGCGAGTGCGCTGCGCGGCGTGTACCTAATCAACCAGGGCAACCCCCGGCGTCCGAACTTCAACGACGTGCGCCTGGGATTCTGGTACGCGTTCACCCGCTAAACTGAAGATTAGATGGAAACGCGGAACCCGCTACTGGAAATCCAATTTGAGATCCCGTTCGACCAGGTGAAAACGGAGCACGTGGAACCGGCGATCCGCGAGCTGATCGCCGACGCGCAGAAACGTGTGGATGCGGTGGGCGCCGTTGCCGGCCCACGCACTTACGCCAATACTCTGCTTGGACTGGAACGGGCGACTGAGAATCTGGATTACGCGATGACGGTGGTGCGCCACCTGGAATCGGTCGAAACCTCGCCGGAGCTGCGGGCCGCCTTCAACGCGGTGCAGCCGGAAGCCAGCGCCTTCTATTCGTCGATTCCTTTGGATGCGGCGATCTGGAATGCCCTCAAGGCTTTTTCGGAGACGGACGAGGCGCGTAGGCTCACCGGGTCCAGGCTGCGATTTCTTACCAAAACGCTGGATTCCTTCCGCCGGCACGGGGCGGAGCTGGACGCCGCCGGCAAGAAACGGCTCGCCGAGATCGACGTGGAACTGACGATGATCACCACGAAGTTCGGCGAGAACACGCTGGATGCGACGAACATCTGGGAGCTGGTGATCGAGGATGAACGGAAGCTGGCCGGACTGCCTCCTTCGGCAATCGCCGCGGCTCGCGAATCGGCGGCGCAGAAAGGGCGCGCCGGCTACCGGTTCACGTTGCAGGGTCCGAGCTTTGTCGCGTTGATGACGTATCTCGACGCCCGCGACATCCGCGAGCAGGCGTACCGCGCCTATCAGTCCCGGTCCTCGAGCGGCGAGTTTGACAACCGCGAACTGGTGATGAAGATTCTCGCTTTACGGGCGGAGCGCGCCCACATGTTGGGGTATCGGAATTTCGCCGATCTGGTGCTGGAAGAGCGCATGGCGCATACGGGCGCGCACGCTTTGCATTTTCTCCGTGAACTGGAGCGCCAGACGGTAGCGGCGTTTGAACGGGAAAACGAGCAGCTGCGCACGTTTTCCGGCCGCGAGCTGGCCGCCTGGGATATCGGCTATTACTCGGAGAAGCAGCGCCAGGCGCTCTACGATTTCGACGAAGAAGCGCTGCGCCCGTATTTCCCGGCCGATCGCGTCGTGAGCGGCATGTTCGATATCGTGCAGCGCCTTTACGGAATTCGCGTGCAGGAGCGGACCGGCCGGGCGGTCTGGCATCCCGAGGTCAAAGTCTACGAGGTGCGGGACAGCGACGAGACGCTTCTGGGCGAGTTCTACGCGGATTGGTTTCCGCGCGAGACCAAGCGGGGCGGCGCGTGGATGGACGCCTTCATCACCGGCGACCCGGTCCCGCACGTGGGCACCATTTGCGGCAACATGACGCGGCCTCTGGGCGACCAGCCGGCGCTGTTGACCCATCGCGAAGTGGAAACCATTTTTCACGAATTCGGACACCTGCTGCACCACACTTTGAGCAATGTCGACGTGCGAAGCCTGGCTGGAACCAGTGTGGCCTGGGACTTTGTGGAGCTTCCCTCGCAGATTATGGAGAACTGGTGCTGGGAGCGGGAGGCTCTCGACCTTTTCGCCCGGCACTGGCAGACGGGCGAGCCGATTCCGGAAGAGCTCTACCAAAAAATGAAGCGCGCCCGCACTTTCCGGGGGGCCAACATGCAGATGCGCCAACTCGGCTTCTCAATCACGGATCTGCTGCTCCATACCGAGTTTGCGCCCGAGCGCGACGGCGATGTGGTGGCGTATTCGAAGCGGCTGTTACAGCGGTTTACGCCGGCCGAGCTGCCGGAAGATCATGCCTCGATCTGCAGCTTCACGCATTTGTTTTCCAGTCCCGTCGGCTACGGCGCCGGTTACTACTCCTACAAATGGGCGGAAGTGCTGGAGGCGGATGCGTTCACCCGGTTCCGGAATCACGGAATCTTCAGCGGTGAAATCGGGCGGGAGTTCCGGGAAAAAATTCTGTCCAAAGGCGATAGCAAAGACGCGGCTGACCTCTACCGCGACTTTATGGGCCGGGATCCCGATCCGCAAGCCCTCCTGGTGCGTACCGGATTGGTCGATCTCGAAGAGCTGACCAGCGTATCTTGATTACCGGCTGATATCCTGACGCCAGATGTTCTTGCGCATTCTGGCCCACCCGGTGTTCGTGAATTTGAATTTCCACATGCCGGTGATTGTGGACCTTTCAAACCCGCTCGTCATGCTCACGGGAGAGAACGGGTCCGGTAAAAGTACCCTGCTTCACTCCATCTACTATGCCCTGAAGAACGAGCAGGTGGAGGGCTTCGTCTATCGCTGGCAGGCCATCGACGGGGTGGATCGGAGTTCGGTTTACCTGTTCGACGCCGAGCAGCATAACCCGCGTATGCAGATGAAACACTTCGACGATCAGCCGCAGATGCAGGAGTTTCTGCGTTCGGCGAGCCACGGACAAGTGATGCTGTCGCTCTTCCGCGAAAGCTTCCCGAAGCTGCCCGAGGGAACCATCCTGCTGCTGGATGAGCCGGAGATGGCGCTTTCCGTCTCCAATCAGGCGCGCATCCTGAAGATGCTGCAGGAACTGGTCGACAAGAAAGGATTCCGCATCGTTTGCGCAACGCATTCTCCGGTCCTGCTGAACAGCGCGGAAACCTACGTCATCAACCTGGACGATTACATCAACAAGAACATTCTGCCGACCGATCTGGGTGTAGAGGGAGCAAGCACCATCCAGTAATCCTCAATTTCCGAAATCTTTAGCGCCGTTAGGGCGTCCATTGGTTAACAGTGTTCCAGCGTCTCCCATCCCGCCAACTCATCGCCGTGTGCCTCGGGATGTTTTTCTTCGCCCTTCCAAAATTCGTTTACTCTCAATCGGTTAAGGCCGGAAGCCTCACCGTTGAGTTGCGCGATTCCGAAACGATTCCAGTGGCTAACGCCACGCTCACGCTGCGATCCGGGACGTTTTCCAGGGCGGCGGTGAGCGATGCCGAGGGGAAGGTGCATTTCGAGAGCCTCGCTCCGGGTGCGTACCAAGTCTCCATTCGGGCGGAGCAGTTCCAGGAGTTAGCGACAGACGTCTTGATCACCTCCGGCCAGGATGCCCGCGTCGAAGCCACCTTGACGGCCATCCACGCCCAAAGCATCACGGTGGAAGGGGACACCGATCTGCCTTTGGAGCGCGGGTCTACGGCTCCCGACACTCTCCAGCGAGACGCTGTGAAAGATCTTCCGGAGCGGCCGAGGACGGTGACTGACGCGCTCCCGCTGAGTCCCGGTATCCTGCGGCTGCCTTCGGGCGAACTCAACCTTTCTGGAACCGGTGAGCACCGCAGCACGCTGCTGATCAACTCGGCCGACAGCACCGACCCCGCTACCGGCTTGTTCGGCGCAACCATTCCAATCGACAGTGTCCGGGTGATCGACGTTCTGTCCAGTCCTTTCCTTGCGCAATACGGCGGTTTCACCAGCAAAGTCATCGCTGTCGAAACCAGAAAGGCGGGCGACAAGTGGAACTTCGAGTTGAACGATCCGCTGCCAGAGTTTCGCTTTCGGAGCTGGCATATGAACGGGCTGAAGACGGCCACGCCGCGCTTCTACTTCGGCGGCCCGATCATTCCCCACAAGCTGTACTTCACGCAGTCTTCGCAATACGAGATGCGCGACACCTCCGTCATTACACTTCCGTATCCGAGCAATCAGCAGCGGCGCGAAGGCATCAACAGCTTTTCCGAAATCGACTACACGCTGAGCAGCACCAATCTGTTGACCGCGACGTTTCACGCTGCGAACCAGCACACCCGCTACGCAACGCTCGACTTTTTCAACCCGGAGCCAGTTAGCCCGAACGCATCGAACTCCACGTATTCGGCTTCGGTTATGGACCATGCGACGCTCGGGAGCTCTTTGCTGGACAGCGGGATCTCGCTGACCACGGTCCGATTCGGAGTCTGGCCACAGGGCGACCTGAGCATGACGCTCTCGCCTACCCGAAATACCGGCAATTACTTCGATCAGCAGACGCGGAGTGCTTCCCGCGCCGAATGGCAGGAGACGTATTCGTTCTCGAGGCAGGCGGCGGGAACGCACGATCTGAAAGCCGGCACCATGCTCGGCTGGACTTCGGAACGGGCTCTGATTGAGAATCACCCGGTCAATTTGACGGACGCGGCCGGTTTATTGGCGGAGACGATCCGATTCACGCCGGGATTGCCGATTCAAAGTCAGGATTTCGAGATGGCGGCCTTCATCCAGGATCACTGGTCTATCGGCTCGCGGCTGGCTCTCGAAACCGGGGTCCGCGCTGAGCAGCAGAGACTGACCGAAACGCTTCGCATTGGGCCGCGTGCGGGATTTTCCTGGACGCCGTTTGCTGGCGGGCATACCGTGCTGCGCGCCGGCATGGGCCTGTTCTACGATCGCGTCCCGCTGAACGTGTATGGATTTGCCGATTATCCGCAGCAGATCGTTACCCAATATGGGCCTGCGGGCAACATCCTTAACGGCCCCATTCAATTCTTCAATCTCACGGAAGCCGCCGCGCGCTCGAAACTGCCGTTTGTCTATGCCGAGCAGCATCCCGGCAATTTTTCTCCTTATAGCTTAAACTGGAGCGCGCAACTGGAACAGATCGTCTCCCCGCGCATCCGTTTGCGGGCCGGCTACCTGCAAAGCCAGTCGGACGGCCTGGTGGTTCTGAACCCGGGTTTCGTACAGGGGCAAAATGCGCTTGTCCTGAGCGGAAGCGGAAGCTCCCTGTTGAAGCAGATCGAGTTGACCGGAGCCTTTCGGGCGTGGGATGCCGGCGATTTCTTCCTTTCCTACGTGCGCAGCAGGGCCACCGGTAACCTGAATGAATTCAGTAACTATCTCGCGAATTTCCCGCCCGCGGTGGTGCTGCCGGACGCGTTTACCAATCTCCCCGGAGACATACCGAATCGCGTGGTTGCCTGGGGCAGTTTCCGCTTTCCGTGGAAGTTCCGGCTGACTCCGAAAGCCGAGTACCGGTCCGGCTTTCCCTATTCCCGGGTGGATGTTCTGCAGCGCTATGTGGGAATTCCCAACGCCGCGCGCTTCCCGGACTACCTATCCATCGACGCCCGCGTTTCGAAAGACCTGAAGATCAATGACAAGTATTCGGTGCGCTTCTCCGTGTCTGGCACGAATCTTACCGATCATTTCAACCCGGTGAGCGTGCATGCCAATACCGGGGACCCCTGGTACGGCACATTTTTCGGCGAGTATCGCCGCCGGTACACGGCCGATCTCGACTTCCTGTTCTAAGTTCGCAGCTGCGGTCCTCAGCGAAGCGTGATTCTAAAATAAGAATCGATGCCGAGTACCGGGTTGAACCTGGAGAACCGTGAATACGCCCGGATCCTGGCGGAAACGGCCGACCTAATGGAGATCTCCGGGGAAGACAGCTTTCGCATCCGCAGCTACCGGAATGGCGCGACCGCCATCGAGGGCTACCCGGAGCGGATCGAAGAAATCCTCGGCAACCCGGAGCGAAAAATTACCGAGATCCCGGGCATCGGAAAAGGCCTTGCGGCGATCCTCTGCGAAATTCGTGCATGCGGTTCGTTCGAGATCCGAGAGCGGCTGCTCGCTAAATATCCGCCCACAGCGTTGGAGTTCCTCAAGATTCAGGGGCTCGGGCCCAAGACCATCGCGCTGCTCTTTGAACATTTCCGGGTTACCACGATGGACGACCTGGAAGGCCTCTGCCGGGAGCAGAAGATTCGCGAACTGCCGCGCATGGGCGCCAAGACCGAAGAAAAGATCCTGCATTCGATTGAACAGTACCGTCTCCGCACGGGACGTTTTCTGTTGAGCTTCGGAGAGGGCGTGGCTTCCGAACTGATGGCGTTCCTCTCGGATGTTCCGGGAATCACGTCCATCATCCCAGCGGGCAGTCTGCGCCGGGGCAGGGAAACGATCGGAGATCTCGACATATTGGTGACCGGGCCGGGAGCCGCGGCCGCTCTGGACAAAGCGGCTTCCTTTCCGCGCATTCATGAGGTGCTGGGACGCGGGCCGAACAAACTGAGCGTCAAGATCGGTCGCGAAGGCCTGCAAGTGGACATCCGGGCTTTGGCGGACGAGAGCCACGGGTCCGCCATGCAATATTTCACGGGGAGCAAGGAACATAACGTCGCCGTGCGGATTCGCGCCGTCAAGATGGGTTTGAAGCTGAGCGAGTACGGGCTATTTCGTATCGAGGACGACACCCGGGTGGCGGGCGATACCGAAGCCGGGGTTTACGAAGCTCTCGGGTTGCAGTGGATGCCGCCCGAACTTCGCGAGAACACGGGCGAACTGGAGCTGGCGGCCGAGGGTGCGATTCCCGGCTGATCGAGCTCGGCGATATCCGGGGCGATCTGCACATGCATACCACCGCCACCGACGGCCGCGCCACGCTGGAGGAAATGGCGGAAGCCGCGCGCGCGCGAGGACTCGATTACATCGCCATCACCGACCATTCCAAAGCCATCGCGATGTCGCTGGGCCTGGACGAAGCGCGGGTGGAAGCGCTGGCTGCGCACGTTAGAGACATCAACGCTTCAGGGCGCCTGGGCATTCACGTTTTCGCCGGCATCGAGTGCGATATTTTGCGTGACGGCACGCTCGATCTTGCGTGGGACGCGCTCGCGCAGCTCGATTTTGTAATCGGGAGCGTGCATAGCGTGATGAACCAGGACGCGGCTGAGATGACGGATCGCCTGCTGCGCGCGCTCGAGTGCCCCTATCTCCGGCTGCTTGGGCATCCCACCGGGCGGCTGCTGTTGCATCGCGACCCTTACTCGTTCGATTTCGATCAGGTGGTGACCAGGGCGATGCAAAGGGGAGTGGCGCTTGAGATTAATGCCAGCCCGGAACGGCTGGACCTGAGCGGCCCGCTCATCCGGACGGCAAAAGCGAAAGGCGCAAAGTTCTGTATAGATACCGATGCACATCATCCGAAACACCTGGCGAATTTGCGGTATGGGGTGCTCACCGCACGCCGGGGCTGGCTGACCAGGGACGATGTTTGGAACGCCCTACCCCTGCGCGAATTTCGGGCCGTCATCGCGAGAGTGTAAGAATCGCTAGGGAATATGAAACTGCTGTCATCGAAAGAGGTTTACCGTTGTAAGCTGTTCCGGGTTACGGAGGACGAAGCGCGGGAAGGCGACTTTCACATCGAGCGTTCCGTGGTGCGGCATCGGGGTTCGGCGGTGATGCTTGCGGTCGATGACGCCGATCGCGTGCTGCTGGTGAACCAGTTCCGACTACCCGCGGGGAAAAAGCTTTGGGAGCTTCCGGCCGGCAAGGTCGATGAGGGCGAAACGCCCGCGGAAGCCGCGAAGCGTGAGCTGATCGAAGAGACCGGCTATCGCGCCGAAACCTGGAAAGAATTGGTCAGCTTCTATCCCAGCCCTGGCTATGTGGAAGAAAAAATGACGGTTTTTCTGGCCACCGGCTTGACTGCAGGCCAAGCGCAGCCCATGGACGACGAGCGCATCGAGACGCGCTGGTTCACGCGGGACGAACTCGATGAACAGATTCGAGCGGGCGAGGTGGAAGACGGGAAGACGCTGATCGGCTACCTGCTGTGGGCGAAGTTCCGGTAGACATGTGGCGGATGCGCTCGCGGTGGTTTGCGTGGTGGTACGCGGCCATTGCCGTTGGTTTTGTCCTTCTGGCCGTGACGGAAAAGGTACAGGGCCGCGGGGCGTGGCCCATTGCCGTCCGGCTACTCATTGCGCTCGGTTTCGCCGCCCTTTCAATGTTTGAGTTTCAAAACCGGGACCGGCGCTAGCCGTTAGCTGATGCGGGATCTTTCGATGATTTGGGCCTGGCCTACAGCGCTTTGCCGCTTCGTGATTCGGATTTCCTGACGCAGGTAAAGCTTCTTTTCCATCACCCAGACTTCCTCAACGACCGGCAGTATGAGGGTGTCCCCCTCCTGCCGTTCCTGCGCGGGGCCGTCCAGCAGCTTATCGACGTTCACCGTTTGTATGTCGTAGCCACTCTTGAAAAGCGCTTCGGCGGGAATCTGGGGTTTTACCGCCGGCTCGGGCCAGGGAATGGGAGCGTTCCCGTTGGACGCCACAGGCGCAGGCGCGGCGGTCTGTATCTCCGGCTCCGCCGGGTGTGCCTGAGGGCTGGGGAGAAAATTGGCAGAGTCCCTGAGGAAAAATGACCCATCTTTGCGCACTTCGAGAGCGCCCGCCGGGACTTTCAGCTCCTGTCCATTGTCCAGCAGGACCGTTTTCTCCGCCCGGTCATCCAGGAAACGAGCTGTTGTTAAAACCCGCCCGATCTGCCCGTTTGCATCGAAGACCGGGAAACTTCTCAAATCAGCCATTTTGGAACGTACCTCGCCAATACTGCGTCTGCAATAACCTGGCCAGTGTGGCTTCCGAGCCGACGGATCATACGAAATTAAATTTCCTCGATCCGGCCTTAGAATTGCCCTTTAAAAAATACCCGGCGGTAACAACCGCGTCTGGATCGCAAATGAAAACGCTCGACTTTGAACAAATGATTGGCGAGACTGTTGACTCCGAGATGTCCATCTCGGGTGTGTTTCGAACCGAACCTAACCGCGTGATTTTCAGTGCCGAACGAAATGCGGAATCGGAGCATCCTGGGCAGGCGTGTTTGATCGTAGATACGTCGGATGAGTCCAGCGGCAACTTCAAACGCTTTCTCGAAGCCCGCTACCTCGACCATCCCAACCTCGTGCAGCCGTTCCTCGTAGATTGGCTGGAAATGGATGGGCGACGCTGCCCGTGCATGGGCGTGGACCGCCCGGACCTGCTTCTTAGTGATCGCCTCATGGAGGCGCCGCTCACCGACGACGAAGTGCTCGATCTGACCCGCGACATCCTTTCCGCGTTCGCCTATCTGCACGCTGAAAATCTGGTCTACGGGGCCTTAAACCTCAACTCGGTCTGGCGCGTGGATGGCCGGTGGAAGTTGAGCGACTTCAGCCAGTTACGCGTTCCGGGAACCCGGCCTGTCACGGAAACGCGGCGGCTGCTGATCAATCGCGAAGTATCCGCGCCGCCGGAAGCCTATTACGGCGAAGTCTCGCTGGCCTGGGATGCATGGTCGCTCGGTGTTCTGCTGAGCAAAATCGCGTTGCCGATCCGTAAACCGGGGACGAATTCCGCAAACCTGCGAAGGACGCAGCCTCTTTCCCCCACGTTGGAGAAGATCATCGCCGGGTGTTCTGAACTCCAGCCGCAGGATCGCCTGCCCGCAGCCGAAATGCTCCGGGTGATCGAGACCGAACCGCACGTTGAGATCCCCAAGCCGGACCGCCCTGCCTTTCAAGCCGAACCAGATACCCAGGCCGAAGTGAGTAAGAGGCCGGTGCTGACGTTTCCTCCTCTGACCACGCGATCCCCGGCGCCGAACAGCATTTTTTCTCAGCCACCCGCCCGTGTTTCCGGAAATTGGGTTCGAACTGCCAAGATTGCGGGTATCGCGGCAGGGGTGTTTGTAGTGTCTTTGGGAATCACGAAGACGATGACCCGCAGCGCGGGTACCGCCAATATTACGTCGGCCCCGAAGCCCACAACATCCAGTTCCCCAGCTGTAAATCCCGAACCTCCGGAGCAGGACCGAACGGCCACCATTCCCCCTTCGTCGGCCCCGGCTTCCGAGGCGCAAGTGGAAATATCAGCGCTCCTTGGCAAATGGGCCAACGCGACCCGGAAGGGCGATGTTGCCGGACAAGTCGGGTGTTATGCCCCCGTGGTGGACACCTACTTCGAGCGGCACACCGTTTCGGCAGCGGACCTGGCGGCGGAGAAAGCGAAAATCATCGCGCGCAACGGACCGCTGCGCCGTTTCGATGTCTTAGGCCTGAAATTTGACGACGTGAGTCAGGATTGGGCGGTCGTCTCGCTCGAAAAACGGTGGATCTTCGGTGGACCGTCGCCCGCCTCCGGACTGGCGCATGAACAACTCGTGCTGCGGCAGATCGATGGCGGGTGGAAGATCACGAGCGAGCGCAATATCGCCCGTTAGCCGCTAAAGGCCTGCGTACCAGTCGTACCCGAATTCCGCCCAGTAATCCCGCGGACGCTCCTGCGCGTAAAAGATCCGGCCAATGCGCTTCAGGTTTTTGATCCCGTATTTGGTCGGTATCACCAGCCGCAAGGGGGCCCCATGCGGCTCAGGCAGCGGCTCGCCGTTTAACTCGTAGCAAAGCAAGGTCTGGGGCTGCATGGCGCTTTCCAGGTCGAGCCCGACATAGTAACCCGCGTCCGGCGTCTCGATACCCACGTACGGGTATCCGTCGGGAGGCGGGTACTGTTTCGCGAAGTCGGCGAACCGCGCTCCTCCCCAATGCACCTTTTCGCTCCAGCCTTCGATGCACTTCAGTTCGGTGACATGCTCGGCATGCGGCAGCTTTCGAATGTCATCCATGTGGAGCGTGAGGGAATCGTCGTCGCTGTCGCTTTCCACATCGGCGCCATCGACCTTAAGGCTCCACTCCGCCGGATCGAGAACGTCTTCCATGCCGATCCGCTCGTTGATCCGAAGATTCCGGACAGCTTGGGACACCGGGTACTCGGGGGCCAAGCGGCGCGGGCGGAAGTAATCCCGTGCGATCTCCTCGTTGGTGTCTAACACGCGGCGCAGCGGCCACGGGGTTCCGCTATCGGGCCGGCGGGTTTTCAGCCACTCCCAGGCGCCAACCCCACCCAGAGCGGTGATGCCGCCAACGAGAAAGCTGCGGCGGGTGCGACGGGACAGATTCGCTTCAAGCGCGCGGTCGCTGGCCGCTTCTTCCTCAGCCCGCCTCCGCTCGGCTTCCTCCAAATTCGTTTCATCGGGCATGCGCGGCCCCCTTTGTCTTGATCTCGTAGCCGGTTACCATGGAGCGGAAGTTGTTCCAACCGGCCCGGATCACCTGCCCAACGTGAATCACGAAAAACCCGAGGTAACCGATCGTCAGGATGAAGTGTTCCAGGCGTGCCGCGGGATAGCCCCCGAGAAGTCCGGCCAGCCAGTTGAACTGAATGTATTTGTAGATCGCGAGACCGGTGAGTAAGCTGCCGAATCCCATCACGACGATGCCGGTGTACGCGATCTTTTGCGCTCCGTTGTATTTGATCACTGGCGGGCATACCTTGCTGAGACCCAGGTCATAAAGCGTGACCTGGAAGGCCTCCCGGAACGAATGGCGGTCGGGAACCAGTTCACGCCACTCGCCGGAAATGATCGTGTACAGGACGTAGAGAATCCCGTTGATCGTGAAGATCCACATCAGAAAGAAATGCCAGGCCATGCCTTCCGCCAGACGTCTCTTGACACCGAGGACGTTGTACACCCACGGCGGGAAAAAATGGAAAAGCGTAACACTGCCCCATCCGATGCGGTACGGATCGTAGGCCCAATAGATCATGATGCCGGTGTAGATCATCCCAAACAGGATGGGGAAATTGATCCAGTGGAACCAGCGAATCGCGCGCAGGTGTTTCCGTTCCAGAACCTTCATCGACACTCCTGATACATACTGGGATTCGCGGGCTTCGGATGAAGAGTTACGTTTACCTGCATGGCTTCGCGTCTTCCCCCGCCTCGCGAAAGGCGCAGTTTTTCGCAAGCCGTCTGGCTGAGCATGGCGTGACTCTTCAGATTCCCGAACTGGATAGCGGGGACTTTGAGCATCTCACGTTAACTGGCCAGCTGGAAATTCTGCATTCGATGGCAACCGGTCACCCGCTCGTCTTGATCGGTTCCAGCCTGGGCGGCTACCTTGCGGCCCTTTACGCCGAACTGCATTCCGAGGTGGAAAAGCTGCTGCTACTCGCCCCGGCTTTCGATTTCCGCCGGCGATGGGCCGACCGGCTGGGCGCGGAAACCATGACTAAGTGGAAGGAGCAACGGGCGCTTCCGGTGTATCACTACGGGACTGGGCGCGAACGTTTCATCGGTTACTCGCTGATGGAAGACGCCGAGCGGCACGCGCCCTATCCGGATGTGCGCCAACCGGTGTTGCTCATGCAAGGCACGCGGGACGATGTGGTGCTGCCCGAAGTGGCCCAGACCTTTTGCGACTATCACGCGAACGCTACCTTGTGCCAGTTTGAGTCCGGTCACGAGTTGACGGACGTTTTGGAAGAGATTTGGATGGTGGCGGAGCCGTTCTTACTGCATGAGTGAACTTGACGAGCTGCGCGCCTTCATGCGCTCGATTCCCTTCAACCAATGGCTGGGAATCGAGGTGGCGAGCGCGCATGACGACGGGATCACCATCTCCTGCCCGATGCGGCCCGAGATGCGCAACGGGCACGGCGTTCTGCACGGAGGCGTAATCGCGACGCTGGCCGATGTGGCGGTCGGGGTAGCCTTAAAACCGCGCATCGCGCCGAAGACCGCCACCACCATCGACCTCAAAGTGAACTACCTGAAACCCGTTCTTGGCGGAACGCTCTGGGCTCGCTGCTATCTGGTAAGGACCGGAAAGACTCTGATCACCGGACGCGTGGAGCTTACCGACGATCAGGGACAAATAGTGGCTATTGCTGTCGCCGCGTATATGGTCATCGACTGAGGCACCGCCGGGACGCTTGCGTTAGAATTCGTACATATCCATGTTTTATCGGCTTTCCGCTTTCATTCTGGCTTTAAACGTTTCCGCATTCGCTCAAGGCGTCTGGTCGACGCCGGTTCTGTTGGGGACCACCTCTGAGGGCCGCGCGTCGGTGGCGATGAATTCGTCGGGAACGGCGTTCGCCACGTTCGGTAACACTCCTAACGGTGGAGCGGGCACGATCTACGGTTCCCTGGACCTCGCCGGCACACGCTGGAGCCCCGCATCAACCTTGGTCTCTTCGGCCTACGATGCCGCCGCGCCCTCCACGGTGCTGGACGCGACCGGCGCTTCCCTCACCCTCTTCGCGGCCCGCCAGTATGACGGCCTCAATAGCGCATATGTGGTTTGCGGCGCGGATGCGTCGGGAGTGCCCGGCTCCTGTTCAGTTGTATCGAGCCCCATTGGCGTCCCGCGCCCGCAGCTTCGGAGTTACGGCACCAACTTGGCTCAGGGGAACAATGCCCTTGCGCTGCTCCCCAGTGGATGCCAGCTCGACGCTTTGGTCAGCTACTCCGGATACGGCTTTGCTTTCGAGGCACCCCTTCTAAATGCATCCGACTGTCTGGCGGACTTCGATGTAGCCGTCAACTCTGCCGGAAACGGCGCGGCGATTTACCGGACGAAAGCCGGTGCCATTGCAATCACGGCGCGAATGATGACTCTCCAAGGGACCGCTGTTTGGAGCACGCCCGTTGTGTTGGCATCCGCGAGTTCTCTGAATGCGCGGGTTGCCGTTTCGAGCAGCCCCGATGGAACCGTGACGGCGGCATACACGGTGGGCAAAGCCGGAGGCAAGACGACTCAGGTCTGGGTAACCACGCAAGCGCCGGGCAGTACCTTCCAGCCGCCTAACCAGGTAAGCGCGACGGGCTGCGACCTAAGCGTCTCCGCTACAACCGCGGGCAACAACAACGCCTTAGTCGCCTGGTCTGCCAAAGACGGCACACACTGCGCCCCGACGGCGGCGGTACGCCCGGCCGGAGCAAGTTTCTCCGCCCCACTGAAACTCGCGGCAATTGCCGCGTCCAGCCTGATTACCGCCACTGGTACGGTGCAGGGTTCTTTCGTGATCGCGTGGACGGACCGGCTGAAATCGGCCGTGTATGCCACCACCGGGAAGAGCGCCGCTTTCTCGCCGCCGGTCAAGATCGGCAGCGCGGGAACGGCAAGCCTCGCGGCGGGCGGAGGCTATGTTTCCGCTGTCGTGTGCTCGACAACCTGCAGCGCAACCTCACTCGCTCTGCCGTAGAGACCGCTAATCAGGCGCGCAGTACGCCGCGGTAATCGCGAGCCGAGCCGTCATAGTTCGGGAATACCGATTTCAGGTTCCGGTTCCCGAGATGACCGGTCACCAACTCGCCCAGCACCGCGCGGAAGTCGGTAGTCAGCTTGAGGTCGCGGCCTTCGTAAAGCTGTTCCGCTTCCAGACCCGGCCATTGTCCGAACACCTTACCGCCCTGGACGTCGCCACCCATCACGAACATGCAATTGGCGTGGCCGTGGTCGGTGCCCCGGTTCCCGTTCTCATGGGCCGTGCGCCCGAATTCCGACATGGTGACCACGACCACATCGCCCATGCGGTCGCCCAGGTCCTGATAGAAGGCGGCCAGCGTTTGGCCGAACTCGCTGAGCAGGTTCGCCAGCGGACCCTGCGACGCGCGCGCGCCCACTTCATTGACGTGGTGATCCCAGCCGCCAATGTCCGCGAACGCCACTTCCACTCCGACATCGGCTTTGATGAGTTGCGCGATCTGCCGCATGTTGTCCGAAAATTTGCCTTTCGGATAATTAACGCCCGGCGCGGGCTTGTAGGGCGTCTTCTGGAGCCTCTGCAGGATGGACATGGCATCGAACGTCTCGCGACCAGTGCCGTTCAAAACCTGGTCATGCGTACCCGAGTACATCGATTGCAGAATGGTGGACGCGCTCGCATCCCCGACCTTGAAGTTGTTGACCGAGTCCACCGCGATCGCGCTATGATCGCCACGCAGCATGCGGGGCAGGTTCGGCCCCAGCGACACGGCGCGCAGCGGCGAGGCCTTTGATGAAGTTGCGGGCAGGGCCCGGTTGAGCCACCCATCGCTCGTCGCCTTCAAGCCCGGGGTGCCGGATTCCATGTAGTCCTGAGCATCAAAGTGAGAGCGCGTGGGATCGGGCGAACCGGCGGCCTGCACAATGGCGAGGTGGCGCGAGTCCCACAGCGGATGCAGGGCGGCGAGACTGGGGTGCAGACCGAAGTAGCCGTCCAGATCGACCACGGAATCTTCCTTGCCGATGTTCTGCGAAGGCCGCGGAATTCCGATGGTCGGGCGCATCGCGTAGTAGTTCTTGTCGCCGTGCGGGACGACGATGTTTAGGCCATCGGCTGCGCCGCGCTGAAAGATGGTGACCAGGATCTTCTTGCGGGGGTAGCGGTTCACGACGGCATCGCCTTCCGCGTATAAAGCCCGCTGCAGCCAGACCGGCGCGGCTCCGATCCCAACCATCGCCAGGGCGGAGTTCCTGAGGAAAATTCTGCGGTTCATAGGCACTATCTGGTTACTCCTTTACCGGCGCTGGAAGTCGGGCGACCCCAGCGTTAGTCCTGCTACCTGAGCCGCCGCCGGAGCCGGAAATCGCACCGGTTCAACCACCGGCTGCCCGCTCCCATCACTGGCGGGCGGAGGCGCCGAAAGACCCTTTTCCACGAGTTGGCGCGATTCCGCCGTCAAGTCCGTCCCGATCAACCGGCGCGCCATCGCATCCGGATCCGCGGTGGTACCCAAGTTCACTTTTACCCCGCCTACTTTGTTCGCGGTGAGATTCAAAGCGAAATTCATGCGCCCAAGCAGCGAAGCGGAGTTCATCCATTCCGAGCTCTTGTTTGAATAACCGGTCGGCTCCACCTTGCGATAAAGCGGCTCGCCCAGTTGATTGAGCTGGTTGCTGAGCGCATTCGTGAAATCAATGGTCGCCCCCGTTGCTCGCAGAGCGCTCGCGAGCATTTCAAACGGCGATTTGATCTTGGAGCGGTACACGTCGCGCGACCAGAATTCCGGAGAGTCGAGCATGGTCCGCATGACGCTGCGCAGATCGCCGTCCGTGCTCAGAAACGCGCTGGACATACGGTCCACCAGAGACGCCGGAGGATTGTCGGAGACGAATCGGATGGCGAGAGAGCGCGAGATAAAGCGCGCGGTCGCCGGCTGGTGCGCCAGGATATCGATCACGCGATAGCCATCGTCCATACCGCCGCCGGCCGGGATCGTAATCCCCAACACGTGCTTTTCGCCGGGATCGTGCTGCCTTTCGCGGAACTGGAAACCGCCTCCGTAGCGCGGGTCGCGGATGGTCCAACCGGTGAAGCAGCGCGCGACTTCGGTAACGTCCTTCTGTGTGTAGCCGCCATCCACGCCCAGCGTGTGCAGTTCCATCAACTCGCGGCCGTAATTCTCATTCAAGCCCCGCCTGGCGCGCTTCGGATCCGGATTCCGATTATCGATATCGGCGCGCACGGACTGGAAATTATCGAGATAGAACAGCATGGCGGGACTCTGGGCCGTGGCGAGAAGCAGATCTTTAAACTTGCCCAGAACGAATGGACGAATCGCGTCGCGTTCGTACGCGGTCACCATATACCGGTCCGCACCCTTATCGATGAAAACGTTGAAGTGGTTGTACCAGAAATCGGTCAGCACTTCGTTCAGTTGGCGGTTGCTATAAACCGCGCGGAGGATCTTGGCGTCCGCGAGATCCTGATTTACCACCTGTTGCGGACTGCCGAAGAGCTGCAAACGGCGGCGCAGATCGGCGGGCGCAGCGGCGTACACGGCCTGGCGCTGGCCCGCCGGCATAGTCACCCCAACGTCGTATTGCTCCTGCAGTGGAAGCGCCGCCAGAACCGCCACTTTGTCCGCGGGCCTGCCGGATTGCAGCACCTGCTGTTGCGCCGGCGTTAGAGCCGCAAGCACCTGGTCGAAGGTCGGCTCGGGCTGTGCGGTTGGGAGACCAAGTTTGTTCGCGTAGCGATCGGCAATGTGTTGCACGATGAGCCGGGTATCGGGATCCGCGGGCCACGGCACCTTCCCGTTCACCATCTGACGGATGGTGTTATTGGGAGGATATTTCTCGATCATCTCCTCCGTGCTCATGCCCAGAGTGTCCAGCCGCTGCAGCCGCGCATCCAGTTCGGCATCTTCCGCGATGGATCCGGGGTGAAGTTGCAGATCAATCCAGTTACTTAGACCAAGTTGCTCCACGCGCGGGATGTCGCCGGGGCGCGGTCCAAAGGCCAACCGGTTCAGGGCATGCAGCAGTTTCTCGTCGGCGGTCATCTGCTGAACCGCGGGAACGGGTGGTGGGGCAGGCGCTTTCTTCTTACGCGCAGACGCGGGAAGAAACATGCAGACGGCAATCACGACAGCGAGCAAAAGACGTTTACCACGCATAACTGCTTCTCGTCTCTGGTGCGGGTTCCTATAGACTTAAACGCCGGATGAGTAGCGATCGTTACGGTTGCGGACAGCTCTCGCGGAATCCGGCCCGATTAAAGTCCGTTCACGGCGCCGTCACCAGCTTAGGGCGCGCAGGTTCCGCATGGCCCGCCGTGTATCTGCGGTAAATCACGCGAAACAGCGCGATGATCGGCACCGACAGAAACATTCCCGGCACGCCGCCCAGTTTCTCGCCCGCTAGAACGCCAAGAATCACGAGCAGCGGATGCACCTCGAGGCCGGCGCTCATCAATCGGGGCGAGAGCACATAGTCCTGGAAGATGCGATAGACACCCAGGAAAACGATGATCCACGGCCAATGCTGGTAGCCCGACGCCGCCGTCACCGTAATGATGATGATCGCAGCGATCAACGGGCCGAACAGCGGAATGAACTCCAGGGGAAAGGCGATGGTCGAAAGCAGAATCGCATAGGGCACGCCGAACAACGACAAGCAGATCGCGAACACGATGAAAGTGGTCAGGCACAGCATTCCCACCGCACGGACATACTGCCCTAACAGCACGTTGGTATCGGCCAGGATGTTGATCCAGACCTCGCGCGTCGGCCCTTCAGGCATCATCCCCACAAACTCGTCATGCAGCGTTTGCCCGTCCTTCAGGAGAAAGAAACTGAGGATCGGCACCAGAACGATAAACAGCAGATAGCTGGAAAGGGACAGTACTTTCATTCCGGCATTTGGCAGGTAGCTGACGATGTCCGAAGAGTGCTTGGTGAAAAAGCCCTGGACACGTCCGAAAAGGTCGAGGCGAACGGCGTTGAGATACGGTAAGTTCGGAACGCGCGGAGTCCAATCCTTGAGATTCTGCACGAACACCGGCGCGCGGGCGACCAGTGATGTGGCTTCATCTGCCACACGCGTTCCAATCTCAATCCCGAGCACGATGAGAAGGCCGATCAACAGGAGATACGTGATCGCCAGTCCAGGAGCCCTTGATCTGCCGGGGAGGCGATGGTTGATTAAATTGACGAGCGGCGTCAGCATGTACGCAAAGAGAATGGCGACAATCAGGATGAAAAACGTCTCGCGCGTTTCGTAGACGGCGCGGAGAAGAAGAAGCACCGCGACAACAGTCCACGTAATGCGGGCAATACGCGGCTCCAGACCTAACATTTAGCTAGCTGCCTCCACTTTGATTTCGATTTTTTCAATTTTCACGGATGCGATGCGGTTCCGGTCCATCGCCTCTACGGTGAAGCGCCGATCGCCCTCATCCACAAATTCGCCCGCTTTGGGAATGTGGCCCAGCCGGTAAAGCATGTATCCGGCGAGCGTTTCGAACCCTGCTTCACCCGGAAGGCCGAACCCATACTGAGACTCCAAGTCGCGGATCTTGGTCGCGCCGTCCAGCACGAACCCGGCGGAATGGTCGGCCTGGGCTTCCCGTGTATCGTCGAACTCGTCCTCGATCTCTCCGACAATCTGCTCGAGAACATCCTCCAACGTAAGCAAGCCGGTAACCGTTCCGAATTCATCTACCACGATTGCCATGTGAGACTTGCCGACCCGGAACTCCTCCAGAATCTCGGACAGGAGCTTGGTCTCCGGCACGACGAGCGGCTTGCGCATGAGCTGCGAAACGCGGAAAGGCCGCGGCGGACGACCTTCCCGGATCAGGCGGCGGCGCTCCTGCCAAAGCGGCAACAGGTCCTTATAGAAGACCATCCCAACCAGTTGCTCCGGGGATTGGTGCCACACGGGCAGCCGGGAATGCTGCTCCTCGATCATGTGCTGCAGGACTTCATCGAGCGAGGCGTCTACCGAGACGGAAACGATCTGGTTGCGGCCCACCATCACCTCGCGGACCGAGAGATCTTCGAGATCGAGTACGCGGTTGATCAGCTCTTCCTGTTTCTCCGGCAGGTTGCCGGCGCCGCGGCTGGATGCGACGATCAAGCGGATTTCATCCGCCGAGTGACCGCCCGCGTGGTGCCTGCCCTTAAGGCCCAAAGCCCTCGATATGGTGGAAACCGAGCGCTCGATCACCGTGATAAACGGAGCCGAGAGCCGCGAAAACAGCATCAAGGGCGGCGCGACGATCAAAGCGAGACGGTCGGCCGTATTGATCGCCAGATTCTTCGGGACCACTTCGCCGACGATCACATGCATGTATGTCATGAGGAGAAACGCGCCGATGAAGCAGAAGCTGCGAATGATCACCGATGTCGCGGGCGTGAGCGCGGGATGCAGCAGGAATATAGCAATCCCGTACAGCGTGTCCTCGCCCGCCCAACCAAGACCCAGGCTCGCCAGCGTCACTCCCACTTGCGTGACGCCTAACAGCCGGCTCGGATTCGACAGTAACTGCAGCGCCACGCGCGCGCCGGTTTGCCCCTGCTCGGCCAACTGGCGGAGCCGCGACTCGCGTACGGAAAGCAGGGCGACTTCCGCCCCCGCAAAAAAGGCGTTGATTACCAGAATGCACGCCAGAAGCAGCAGGCGCACGCCGAGATGGGAAATCAGCATAAACGGGAACGGCGTTCGACAGCTACAATTCTATGGTGCTATTGCGGCGGATTCTCCGGATTGTCAACATTTTCCTGGCAGTTACCGGGGTTGCCGTGCTGGCCGGAGCCTGGTGGTTCTTCTGGCGTCCTCTTCCCCAAACCTCGGGTGAGGTGACGGCGCCGGTGTCCGGACGCGTCGAAATTTTTCGCGATGCCCTGGGGACACCGCACATCCGCGGCGGCAGTCAGGAGGACGTCCTGTTCGCGCAGGGCTACGTCACCGCTTCCGAACGGCTTTGGCAAATGGATGCCTTGCGCCGCAGGGCCGCTGGCGATTTATCCGAAATCATCGGACCCGCCACGCTCGCGGTGGACGAGGATGCGCGCAAACTGCGCATGCGCCGGATCGCGGAGACCCTCTACGGGAGCTTGACCGCGCACGATCGCGGGGACATCACCGCTTACGCGCGCGGCGTGAACTACTTTATCGATACGCATCACTCCAACCTCCCTTTCGAATTCGCGGCCCTCGACTACTCGCCTCGCCCATGGAGTGTCATCGATACGCTGCTGATCGCCCTGTATATGTACCGCGACCTGACCACCTCCTGGCCGGATCATCTGCAGCGGAGCGAGCTGATGGCCCACGGCGATCCGGCTAAGATCGCCTACCTGTTTCCGGTGCGCGCGGGTGATGAAATCCAGCCCGGTTCCAACGCATGGGTGGTCTCCGGGGCGCATACGGCGCACGGGCATCCGCAGCTCTCGAACGACATGCATCTGGAATATTCCATTCCGGGGATCTGGTTCATGGTGGGTCTGGAGGCCCCGGGGCTAAAGGTCGCCGGAGTCGCGCTCCCGGGAGCGCCGGGCGTGATCGTCGGTCACAACAACCGCATCGCCTGGGGAGTCACCAATCTGCATTTCAATGTGCAGGATCTCTATCGCGAGAAGCTGGACGACCGAACCGGGCAATACGAATTTCAGGGACACCGGGAGCAGGCGCGCCTGGAGCGCGACCTCATTCCGGTAAAGAACCAGAAGCCGGTGGAGTTCCGGCAGTGGGTGACGCGGCACGGTCCGGTGATGATCAACGAAAACGGGGAGCACATGGCGCTGCGCTGGACCGCTGCCGAGCCGATCAACTTCACGATGGCGTTCGTCGATATCGATCGCGCCCGGAACTGGACGGAATTCACAGCCGCGGTGAGCGGATTCCCCGGACCCGGGCAAAATTTCGTGTACGCCGACGTGGACGGCAACATCGGGTATCACGCCAGCGGCAAGCTGCCTATCCGCCGCGGGTTCACCGGCGATCTGCCGCTCGATGGCGCCGCGGGCAACACGGAGTGGGACGGCTATATCCCTTTCGACCAGTTGCCGTCTTCCTATAATCCGCCCTCCGGCATCATAGCCACAGCCAATCAGAATCCCTTTCCCGCGAACTATCCGTACACGGTTAGCGGGGAGTTCGCGTCGGCATACCGGTCGCGGCAGATCTTCGATCGGTTGCGCGCCAAAGCGAAGCTGACGCCGCAGGATACGCTCGCCATCCAGAAGGACGTGTATTCGGGGTTCGAAGACGACCTCGCGAAAATGCTGGTGAAAGCATGGGACGGGCACCCGACAGGCAATGACGATTTGAAACCCGCAATCGATTCCTTGCGCGCCTTCAACGGGCAGATGGACCGGGGCTCGGCCGCCGCCCTGATCGTTGTGCTGACGGACCGCTACGTCCGGACCGCGATTGCCGATAGCGCCTCCACCGGCGCCGGTACAGCGTACATCAATGGCCCGAGGAGCGGCGGACCATTTCAGATGTCGTACCCGGCCGCGCACCGGCTTCTGCATGAGCGCCCGCGCGGTTGGTTCGCGGACTACGATGCCATGCTGCTGGGCTGTCTGCGGGAGGCGGTTCGCGAGGGGCAGCGCATGCAGGGGCGCACGATTGCAAAGTGGCGCTACGGAAATTTCCTGACGCTCGAGATTGATCATCCGATCCTGAAACAACTCCCCGGCGCGGGTGGCTTCTTCAACATCGGGCCCATTCCGATGAGCGGCGGCGCGACCACCGTGAAGCAGACCACCCGGCGCTTAGGGCCTTCGGAACGGTTCAACGCGGTGGTCGGCGATTGGGATCAGTCCCTGCTGAATGTTCCGGTGGGCGAAAGCGGCCACGTGTTTTCAAAGCACTATAAGGACGAGTGGGACGCCTACTATAACGGCCGCAGCTTTCCCATGCAGTTCGATCACATGGACGTGAAATCGACGCTGACGCTGGTTCCGAAGTAGAGTAAACGGGTGTATGAACAATGAGCATTATTAAGCTTGGAAGTGGAGCAATCCTCGCATTGCTGGTCGTAGAAGCTTGCGGCGGAGATCGAGGTTACCCTAGAGAGATGGTGGCATCGAAGGTCTTACGGGATCTCTTCCAACAGGAAGCCGAGATCTACAAGAATACAGGTGGATATGCCGGTCTCGATAGGCTTGACCTTGATTCCAGCTCTGTTTATCTTCAGGGCCATTACACAATCAAGATAGAGGTAGGAGACGGTAAGTTCACGGCGAGGGCAGTTCCTATACCTCCGCATGACATATCGTTATTTATCGATCAGAGTGGAATCTTGAGAATGAGTCATGGTTCGGAGCCGGCTACGAATAGGAGTACTCCGGTGGCTGAAGAGTCCAGAAGCTCCGGGAAGTTTTAGCTCCGTTTGATGCGTGTATTCCATAAATTAGCTCATTCAGTTGTCCATGGTTCCTGGTTCCCCACTTGGCACGGGGTCTGTATACAATCCCATGCGCTCTTTCACCACCTCCACGGTCGCATCCGCAATCGGCTCCACGCGCGCCTGCCCATCGCGAAGTGTGCGGTCGAGGTATCCAGCGTCGGCCGAGATCCGTCGATATTCGGCTTGCAGCGGCTCCAGCTTCGCGATGACGAGTTCGGCGACCGTTTTCTTCAGATCGCCATAGCGCATCCCGGTAAATTGGGTGCGCATGGCCTCGTCCGTAGCCGCGCTGAAGGCCTGGTAGATCGACAGCAGGTTCGCCACGCCCGGTCCCATGGTTTCGAAGTCCACGGCGGGCTGCGAGTCCGTCGCCGCGCGTAGAATCGTTTTGCGAATCTTCGCCGGCTCGTCAAGCAGCGCAATCGCATGGCCGGAGCCGGTTGCCGACTTGCTCATCTTCACCGTGGGATCGTCCAGGCCCATCACGCGCGCTCCCAACTGCGGCAGCACAGTCTGGGGGACGGTGAACGTATCTCCGTAGAGGGCGTTGAAACGCTGGGCAATGTCGCGGGTAAGTTCGAGATGCTGCGACTGATCTTCGCCAACGGGCACAATCGCGGCCTGATAAAGAAGAATATCCGCGGACATGAGCACTGGGTACTGAAACAGCCCGGAGCCGACCGTGTCCTGCGCCGCCGACTTGGCTTTGAACTGCGTCATCCGGTTCAGCCAGCCCATCGGCGTCACGCAGGTGAGCATCCACGCGAGTTCGGCATGCGCTGGCACGGCTGACTGCACAAAGATCGAAGACTGCTTCGGATCCACGCCCGCCGCCAGAAACAGGGCCGCCACTTCGCGAATCTTCGCCTGCAACGCGCGCGGCTCCTGATACACGGTGATGGCATGCAGATCGACAATGCAGAAGAAGCATTCGTAATCGCTCTGGATGCGCACCCAGTTGCTGAGCGCCCCAAGGTAATTGCCGATGTGCAGATTTCCGGTAGGTTGGACGCCGGATAGAACCCGTGCTCTCATGGGGAGGAAAGATTCATCGTAACAGTCAAGATCCAATCGTGAAGATCGAAGTCGAAAAGCTGATATACGGTGGCGGCGGCCTGGCGCGCGTCGATGGCGAAGTGATGGTGACGCCCTTCGTGGCTCCGGGAGAAACGGCGGAGATTGAACGCGAGCCGAAACGTTCCGGCATCACGCGCGGACGCCTCGTCGAAGTGCTAAACCCTTCGCCCGATCGCGTGATTCCGGACTGCCCGTTCTTCGGGCGATGCGGCGGCTGCCACTATCAGCACCTGTCGTATCCCGCCCAGGTCGCGGCCAAGCGCGCCATTCTGGTCGAGACGATGGCCCGCACCGCGAAGATCGAGGTGCTGCCGCCCATCGAAATCATCACGGGCGAGCCTTACGCTTACCGCAACCGGATTCAACTCCATTTCGAACAAGGGCGTCTGGGATACCGCGAATCGCGCTCGCACAAGCTGGTTCCCATCGACCGGTGCCCCATCAGTTCGCCCCGGCTGAACGCGTGCATTCAGGCGTTGAACGGCATGATGCGCGCGCGCCGCTGGCCTTCGTTCCTGCGTGTGGCGGAGCTCTTCACTAACGAGACGGATGTGCAGTTCCACGTGCTGGAAACGGAGCGCCCCATCGCGCAGAAGTTTTTCGATTGGCTTAGGGAAGAAATCCCGGGCCTGGTTGCGGGCGCTCTGGAGTATGCCGGCTATCGGGTAAGCTACGGGTCGTTCTTTCAGGTGAACCGGTTTCTGGTCGAGGAGCTCGCCCGAACGGTCGCCGGTGAAGCGCGAGGAGAGTCCGCGCTTGACCTTTACGCGGGAGTCGGGCTCTTCAGCCTCCCGCTGGCGGCGCGATTCGGGAAAGTCACAGCCGTTGAATCTGGAACGGGGGCCACGCGCGATCTGGGTTTCAATGCGAAGCGCGCGGGCGCGGCTATCGAAATCGTCGAACAGAATGTCGACCTGTTTCTTTCGCAATTGCATGATACGCCCGATCTGGTGGTGGCGGATCCGCCGCGAACCGGCCTCGGCAAGACCGTGGTTCGCAGACTCATCGAACTCAAACCGCGCGAAATCGTCGTGGTTGCGTGCGATCCCTCGACGCTGGCGCGCGACGGGCAGATGCTTCTTGCGGCTGGATATCAAATGGAGCAGCTAACGCTGGTCGATCTGTTTCCGCAAACCTTTCACATCGAGACAGTGGCTCGCTTCGTGAGCAGTTAACCTAGCTTTCCTCGGCCGGGGAGTCTTCTTCGATGCGGTAGACCTTCTCTTCATCGGCGTCGTACTCGTAGAGTTGGGCGTAGCGCCCCCAGTAAATCAACTGCTCGAACTGACGCTCGGCTTCGGCGGCGGTGAAGTGCTCGTCCAGAATGTCGGTGAAGAACTCCTTGCCGAGGGTTCCATTCTGCTTTTGCCGCAGGGTCTCCACCACCGTGGAAACGAAAGGAACGTTCTTCAAGAGCTGCTCGGCAAAGATGGCTTTACTGCGGTCCACATCGGCGGTTGCGAACTCGCGGCCGGCATCGGTGATATGCACGTCGCCTTCGGAAACAGTGGCAAACCCCAGCATCACGGCGCCATCCACGATGGGCAGCAGATCGTCGACCTCCAGGCGCAGCTTGTTGGCCAGGACTGGAAGATCTTCGCGTCCCCCCAGATCGTTCACGATTTCAAGCAGTCCGCTGATTCCCCCAACGCGCGCATGCGGAAGCATCGGAAAACGTCTTTCGGGAACAGGCGGAGCCTCGCAGGCCGCCCCGGTATCAAAGGAAGCGACGGTGGCGGCCGGGTTCGTCATCACCTTGTAGATGTAATCCACCATCGCCAGAAACTGCGGATCTTTCGACTTGCGGGGGCGCGGCAGATCCACCCGCACCTCACCGCGGACGCAGCCCGGATTCGCCCCTAAAACCACAATCCGATCCGAAAGCAGAACCGCTTCTTCGATGTTGTGCGTGACCAGCAAAATGCTCTTGGCTGGAAATTTTCCCTGCTCCCACAGGTCGCTGATTTCTCCGCGTAGATTTTCGGCGGTCAGGACGTCGAGCGCGCTGACACGGCTCATCCATCATCAGCACGTCCGGGTGCATCACGAAAGCGCGCGCGAATCCGACGCGCTGGCGCATGCCGCCCGAAAGCTCGCGCGGGTAGGCGGACTCGAAGCCTTCCAGACCCACCATCCGGAGAGCGTGATCGGCCTCGCTTCGCACGTCGCGCGATCGACGCCACGCGCAATCAGCCCGAGTTCCGCATTCTCCTGAACCGTGAGCCACGGAAGCAGCGCGAAGCTTTGAAACACCATTGCAACGGCGGAGTTGGCGCCAACCAGTTCCTTGTCTTTCACCAGTACACGTCCCCGTGTTGGCGCGATCAGTCCCGCCAGGATGCGCAGCAGCGTGCTTTTACCGGAGCCGCTGCGTCCCAGCAAGGCAACCACTTCGCCGTCATGGATGCTCAGAGAAACGTCGCTGAGCACGTTGAGGTCACTGCCGTCCGGCAGCGGAAACGCCTTGGAAACATTCTCCGCGGCGAGCATGCTTATGCCTTGTGCGTTTTGAACGAGCGTTGCCATAAGGGTGCGGAGTGCTACGAGTTCGATTTTACAGGGTGCGCGGGCGTGGCTCTAGCCCAGGCGAAAGCGCGTCTCCGATAAACGATACAGCGGCCGCCAGAGCAACTGATTCACGCCGACCACGAACAGGCTCATCAGTCCCACGCCCAACACGATCCGCGGCCAGTCGCCCTTTCCAGTAGCTATCGCGATGTAGGATCCCAGCCCCTTGGCGACCAGAGTCGTATCGCCCCAGGACACCAGTTCCGAGACGATACTGGCGTTCCACGCGCCGCCCGACGCGGTAATGGATCCGGTCACCCACGATCCGAAAATGCCCGGAGCAATCAGGTATCGCCAGGCATTCGCTTTACGCAATCCAATGCTACGGCCCATTTCGCGCAGATCATTCGGGATGCTTTGGGCGCCGCCGATTACGTTGAACAGCAGGTACCATTGCGCGCCCAACGCCATCAGAAGCACGCACCCGTAGTTCAGGCTGATTCCCGCTCTGATGAACCCGAGCGTCGCAAACGGAAACACGAAGTTGGCGGGAAACGAAGCCATAAGCTGCACCACGGGCTGGGAGATGCGCGCCAGGCGCGGGTTGAAACCGATCGCGACGCCGATGGGCGTCCAGATCAGCGTGCTCATGATCAGGAGAAAGAACACGCGGATGGCGGTGAAGAGCCCCAGCAAAGACGCCGTGCCCACTTCCCGCAGTCCCACCTCGGACAGCACGAAACGAATCCCCAGGAAAACCAGAAAAGCCGAAAGCAGAAGAAGGGCCGCGTTATAGAGGCGATCGTTCTTCTTTCCTTCGCTCTCGCCGGCCGGCTCGGTAACCTGCGTCAGGCGGCTCATCCATCGATCGATCGCGCGCCATGCCGGGCCGAGCAATAAGCCCGTGTAGTGCGGCAGGCGGGCGGCGCGCCAGAGATCGACCACCCAGAAGTGCACGGTTTCGCCGGCCGACAACTCGAGCTTGTACATATCGGCCAGGGTGACCAGGGGCCGCCAGAAGAACTGGTCGATCGCCAGGATCAGGAGGGTCATGGTCAGGATGGCCCACGCGAGCGCCGGAAAATTGCGCGCGAGCGTGGCCGCGGCCACATACGAACCGATGCCCGGCAGCGTGTAGCTGTGGTTGAGGACGGTGATGGCTTCACTCGCAGCCAGAAAAAACCAGCCACCCCCGAAACTCATCATCCCGTTCCAGACCAGGCCAATGACCGAGGAAGGCAACTCCAGCCGCGTAAAGCGCTCCCACAAGGAAAGGCCGTAGAGCGACGACATCTCATCCAGTTCCTTGGGCACGGTGCGCAGGGACTGGTAGAACGAGAACGTCATGTTCCAGGCCTGACCGGTAAAAATGGCAAAGATGGATGCCGCCTCCAGGCCCAACAGGCTCCCGCGAAACAGCGCGATGAACGCGGTCACCGTGATCGAAAGAAAGCCTAGCACCGGAACCGACTGCAGAATGTCCAGCAGCGGCACCAGCACGCGTTCGGCGCGGCGGCTGCGCGCTGCCGCATAGCCATAAACGAAGGTGAATAGCGTGGAAAAAATCAACGCCAGAAACATGCGCAGCGTGGAACGGGCCGCATAGTTCGGCAGATTTCGGGGATCGAGACTCACCGTGGGCAACACGTCCGGCGGGCTGAAACGGACCAGGCTCTCGGCCCCCACCCGGGCCACCGCGTACAGCAGCGCCAACGTTCCCAGGCCCACCGCGAGGTCAGCCGGACCGAACACCCGCTTGGCCCCATCCCGGGCCGCGGGGAACAGCGGAAATTTGCGCCAGACGCGAATCACTCCTGCGAGGGTAGCCGACGCGCTCGCACCGTGGCAAGCAATCAGTTGCCGAATCGCAAACGCTGCGCGAGAGCCGACGGAAGCTGGGCGTCCACGATCTTTTGCTGGGCGGCCTCCACGTCGTACAGCACGCGCCGCAGGGCAATCATCTTCGTGTCGCTGTCGAACAGCACATATCCCGCGCGGGCATCCCGGTCGCGCGGCTGCCCCACTGAGCCGGGGTTGATCAGATAAGCCGAAGTGTCTTCAATGAGAGTCTCCCGCTGAAGCTCCGCCGCGCTCCATCGCCGCGTCCGCAATCGCGAGTGCTCGAAAGCGCATTGCACGTGCGTGTGGCCGAAGAATGTGAGCGCCGCGCTTGTGTTGTCGAAAGCCTCTGACGCTTCAACGACGTTCAGAACGTATTCGTCCTCATTGAGCGGTGAGCCGTGGACGATTTGAAAGTCCTCGACCAGACGGGGACCCTTCGGTAACTCCTGAAGCCAGATCCGGTTCTGATCGGTAAGCACTTCGTGCGTCCATCGCGTGGCGGCCTGAGCGAGCGGGTTGAACCACTCGATGCCGATGAGAGAGGCGCAGGCGCGATCGTGATTACCGCGGATGGAGAGCGTGGCGTGGTCCCGCACCCACTCGGTCACGCGATTCGGGTCTGCCCCGTAGCCCACAATGTCGCCGCAGCAAAGAATCGCGTCGTAGTGGCCGGACGCATGATCAAGGACTGCCTGAAGCGCTTCCCAGTTTCCGTGGATATCGCTGATGATCAGATATTTCAAATCGATGAAGCTCGCGTCAAGCGTAACAAGGTGATCTCCGGAGGAGCGCCGATGCGGGTTGGCATCCCGATCGATCCGATGCCGCGCGTTACATAACAGGAGCGCCCGGCAGATTGGTACAGACCAGCGACGAAGGGCGTATAAAAACGCGCCAGGTCGAGGTCCTGATGCAGAATTTCGGTTCGGACCTGCCCTCCGTGCGTGTGCCCGGAAAGCGTGAGGTCGAAACCCATCTTCGCGGCTACCGGAAAGACGTCCGGATTGTGCGAGAGCAGAATATTGAATGCTCCGGGAACGGCCAGCGGCGCCGCTCCTTCCAGGTAGTGCCCCCGATTCGCGAAACTTTGGTAATCCACGCCAGCGATGTTCAGGCGGGCGCCGCCCCACGCAATCAGGCGCGCGCTCGATTGCAGAATCCGGATGCCCAATTTTTCGGCCTCGTCGGGAAGATAGTCCATCGCTTCGGCGTAGATCTCATGATTTCCCATACACCCGAACGATTCGCCCGTCCCGTGAAGACGCGCCAGTTGCTTCAGGCAATCGTCAATGGGGTCGCCCTTGGTGGAGATGAAATCGCCCGTGTGCACGATCAGGTCGGCGGGTACCTGGCGAGCCGCATCCACCACGCGCGTCAACAGCTTTTGGCTGAGAAATGCACTGCGGTGCACGTCGCTCAACTGCAGGATGCGCAAGCCTTCAAGACCCGCCGGAAGGTTGGCAACCGGAACGGAAACTTCATTCACACCGAACGACGTGCGCTCAATGAAGGTGCCGTAAAGGCCGGCGGCCACCGGTACCGCCGCGGCGGTGAGAGCGGCCGATCGGATCACGTCGCGCCGCCTGATATCAGCGGATGCGGCCTGTGGTTCCGGGAGCTTCGGCTTACGCCAGAAAATCTTTAACGACCACTCGACCGCCTTGTAGATCAGGTACGCGGGAACGGCCGCATAGAGCCAGAATCCGACCGCGAACTGCGCTGTATCCGGCGCATGCCAGCCGCCGCGCAGGCCGGGAAATCCAGCTACCCAGAGAACCAGAGGCAGCGCGCCCACGGCATAGAAGAGCCAGCGGAAGCGGGGCCAGCGGCGGCCCGCGTCGCGCGCGATCAGCCCCTGGATGATCAGAGTCGGCAGGAACGTAACCAGGCCGAGAATGTACGCAGCGATCGCGCTCATCTTGTTCCAGTCTATGAAAGAGCGTGCGTCGCGATGGCGAGAGCCGCAATGGCGGCGGTTTCAGCGCGCAGCACCTGCGGCCCCAGCGAACTCGGGACCCAGCCGCCAGCCGCAGCCGCCGTGCGTTCCTCGCTGGTCCACCCACCCTCCGGTCCCAGCAGAAGAGAAACGCCGGCGCCGGACGGTCGGCTGATCTGCAGTTTAGGTATTCCGGGCGATTCATCCAGCAGGTAGCGCTCACCCTCGCCTATGAGGCCCTTAAAGTTGACCGCGTCTTCGATCACGGGCATGCGCGTGCGCCGGGACTGCTGGCTGGCCTCGCGCGCGATTTTGCGCCAGCGCTCCACGCGCTTCCGCGCCGCTTCGAAGAGACCGCGATCGCTGCGCTCGGTCTCCACGGGGACGATGCGGGCCACCCCCAGCTCCGTCGCCTTCTCGATCATCCATTCGTAACGGTCGAACTTGAAAAGGGCCGCGTAGAGATGGATGGGCGGCAGCTCCGCGACCGGCGGCACGGCTTCCAGAACGCGGAATTCCACACGCGATTTGCGGGCTTCGGTGATCTCGGCGAGCCACACTTCCCGGTTATCCGAAATCTCGTAGCGCTGGCCCGCTTCCACCCTGAGCACGCGCGTCAGGTGCGCGGCATCGTCGCCGGAGAGCGTCGCCACGCCCGCGCGGATCTCCTCCACAAAGAAGCGCCTGCGTGCCATGATGCAATTAGATGATAGCCCTGCTGCGCGGCACGCTGGTCGAGAAAAGCCCGAACCAGGCCATCATCGACGCGGGCGGAGTGGGCTACGACGTTACCATTCCGGTATCCACGTTTTCTTCGCTTCCCGGTACGGGCGAAGCCGTGCTTTTGCGCATCCATACCCACGTTCGCGAGGACGCCATCGCCCTTTTCGGTTTCTGGAGCACTGAGGAAAAGCAAGTCTTTGAAAAGCTGATCGGCGTGAGCGGCATCGGCCCCAAGCTCGCCATCACGGTTCTGTCCGGCCTGGCCGCGCCCGACCTGATTCGCGCCATTCGCAACAGTGAGGTGGAACGGCTGGTGCGGATTCCGGGCGTGGGCAAGAAAACCGCCGAGCGCATGATCCTGGAACTGAAGGACAAGCTCATCGCGCCCGCTGCCGAGCCGGGCGCCAAGCCGGACGAACCCGCCCTTTCGGATGTCGACCGCGATGTTCTGTCGGCGCTTCTCAATCTCGGTTGCGCACGGCCCATGGCGGAAGCCGCGGTACGCAAAGCCCGCGCGGATCGAGGCTCCGACGCTTTTGAACCCCTCTTCCGCCGCGCTCTTGAGCACGTTCGATAATTGAGTGTCCATGAGCGATCTCACGTCGGCGTCGTCCAGCCCTGAAGACGCGCAGTTCGAAGCCAGTCTCCGGCCGCGACGCCTGCAGGACTTTACCGGCCAGAGCAAGCTCAAAGAAAACCTTTCCATCGCCATCGAAGCCGCCCGGCACCGTGGCGAAGCGATGGATCACGTTCTGCTCTATGGACCACCGGGGCTAGGCAAAACCACGCTGGGCGCGATCATCGCCGAGGAACTGGAAGTCACGTTTCAGCAGACATCGGGGCCGGTGCTGCAGAAGAAGCTCGATCTTTCCGGCATCCTCAGCACGCTGCAGCCGAAGCAGGTTTTTTTCATCGACGAGATCCATCGTCTGCTGCCGGACATCGAGGAAATGCTGTACTCCGCGTTGGAGGATTTCCACCTCGACATCCTGATCGGCAGCGGACCGGGCGCGCGCACGCATTCCATCCCGCTCCCGCGATTTACAGCCATCGGCGCCACCACGCGGCAGGGTTTGGTAAGCGCTCCCTTGCGCGGCCGATTCGGCCTGGTGCTGCGTCTGAATCCCTACGACGTCTCCGAGCTCAAGACCATCGTGACCCGGTCCGCGCGCCTGCTGGGGGTCGCGGCCGACGAGGATGGCGCCGCTGAAATCGCACGCCGCAGCCGGGGCACGCCGCGGATCGCCAACCGCCTGCTGCGGCGCGTCCGCGATTACGCGCAGGTGCGCGCCAAAGGTCATATCACGTGCGCGATCGCGGAAACCGCCCTCGATCTCCTCGAAGTGGATCGCTTCGGCCTTGATGAGATCGATCGGAAAATCATGCGTACGGTCCTCGAGAAGTATCGCGGCGGCCCGGTTGGCGTGAACACCATCGGAGCCTCTATAGGCGAGGAACCGGAGACCATCGAGGAAGTCTATGAGCCGTACCTGATCCAGCTCGGCTTCATCAATCGCACGCCCCGCGGCCGTATCGGAACCGATCGCGCGTTCGATTACTTCGGCATCGACAAGCACTGGCGGAACAACCAGCAGCCCGGTTTGTTTTGAAAAGCGCCTGGCTGGCGTTGGGTTCGAATTTGGGAGACCGCGAAGCCCACCTGCGCGCGGCGATTCATCAACTGCGTTCTTCCGCCCTCGAAATCCAACGGGTCTCACCCGTCTATGAAACGGCGCCCCAGGGGTACGCGCGGCAGGACTGGTTTCTGAACGTTGTGCTGACCGCGCAAACCTCGTTGATGCCGATGCAACTGCTGGCGCATTGCGAGCGGATCGAGAGGGCGCTCAAACGCAAGCGCACCATTACCAACGGGCCTCGCACCATCGATATCGACATCCTGTTCTACGCGGACACCGTGGTCCGCACCGCGCGTCTGCAGATTCCTCACCCGCGTTATCACGAACGCCGTTTCGTCCTGCAGCCGCTGGCCGATCTCGATCCCGCGTTCCGTGATCCGGTGACCCACCGCACCGTGCGGGATATGCTGGCGGAGGCGAGCGATCAGCCGATCCGGCCCACTCCCATCGTCATTTTGGCCGAGCCGCTCTCTTAACAAATTCCATGTTGCCGATGCGGATGGTATTGGAAGCGTCCTGCTCTGTATAAGCCGCCGCAATATCCAGGAGCGCAATGCTCTTCAACTGCGTGAGATCGAGCTGTGCGGCGGCATCGGAGAGCCCTTGTTTATCTAATGCGAATGCCGAAAGCGCGATCTCGCGATGCGCCGACTGTCCACCGCCTTTCACCTCGATTTCCGCATGGAAGCGAGCGTTCCCCTGGCTCCGTTGTTCCAGCACCAACAAAATATTGGTGTCGGTATCGGAAGCGATATCAAAGGCGAGATGCGTTGCGCCCGTGAAATCGCTCGGAGGAATCTCGTGCGCGAGCAACACGAACGCCTCCTCCGTCTGCTGGTAGCTGGCCATCATCGCGTTACCTGCGATCACCTTGCCCGAAGTGTCTACCGAGAGTTCCGGGCCGCCGAGCGAGAACCAATCGACCTGCGGATGATTGAAGCTGTCGATACCAAACTTGCCGCGCTGGTGGAACCAGGACGGCCGCTCCGGGCTTACCTCGAAATCATCGATAAACAATTTGTGCGGACCCTTATGCGTGACGACGGCAATGTTTGCCCCGTGTTGGTCGAATGTTGCGTTAAGGATTTGGCTCACATCTAAAACGGCAATCGAACCGATCTGATCCAGGTCGAGTTTCCCATCCGGATCTGCGGGATCGCCAGGGTTCGTCGACAGGATGAAATCCTCGGGAGTGAGCTCCACGCGCTGCCAGACATGCGGCTGCAGCCAGGTGAGCGCGACGTAGCGCCCGCCCGTCTTTTCGTTCAGACTGATTGCGGCCGCCTCCGCTGAATCCGCCATCATCCAAAAGCGCACCGATTGCATTTTCTCGAGCGATTGCAGGATCGGCAGCACGAGCGCCGCGGGTTTGGTGCTCGAAGCCTCGTAATCCAGTTCCAGGGCGCCCGTGCCAGTCTTCACGTCCGTGTGGGTGACGCGGATATGGGCGGAATCCGCGCCGTAGACGATCCATCCCGCTTCGTCCTTCTCGAAGTCACTGTGGATGAGCCGTTCCGCCGCAAACAGAGCGGCACTGGACAAGAACGTGCAGAGGAGCAACGAAGCGCGCATACGTCTTCCTGTTAATTGTAAGAGGGAATATGCCGCCCACCCAAGCCATTCGCAGCCGGCAGGCTCTATTAGTGGCCGCCGCGCTGTTTTCGACGGGCGGCGTTGCCATCAAGGCGGTCCATATGCCCGGCGTGCAAGTGGCCTGCCTGCGTTCGGGGATTGCGGCCGTTGCGTTACTGCTCTTTCTACCCCAGGCGCGCCGCAACTGGAACGGCCGCGTGCTGCTTCTCGCCGTTGCTTACGCGCTTACTCTGGTGACCTTTGCTCTCGCCAACCGGCTAACCACAGGCGCCAACGCCATCTTTCTCGAGGACAGCGCTCCGCTCTACATCCTGGCTCTCAGCGCGTTTCTGTTGAAGGAAAAACCGCGACGGATCGACCTCTGGGTGATGCTGCCCTTCGCCCTCGGGATCGCCTGCTTTTTTGCCGGATCCGAACATGCCGTAGTCACCGCGACCAATCCCCCGCTTGGCAACCTGCTCGCGGCAGCATCCGGTGTCTTTTACGCGCTCGTAGTCGTAGGGTTCCGCTTCTTCTCTCGCGCGGGCGATGCCGGCGCAAGTATGGCGACGGTGGGCGCGGGCAATGTTCTCGCGTGCCTGCTCGGCTTACCGTTTTTCTATTCGTTTACCGCCGGCGGGCTGGCCGACTGGTTGATCCTCGTGTACCTCGGCGTGGTGCAGATCGCGCTCGCTTACGTCCTGATGACCTGGGCCATGAAGCGCGTTCCTGCCGTGGAAGCGTCGCTCCTTCTGTTGTTGGAACCGGTGCTGAACCCGGTCTGGACCTGGCTCGTCTATCGCGAACAGCCCGGCAAATTCGCGATCGCCGGCGGCTTGTTGATTCTGGGCGCCACCGCCGCCCGCACCTGGTGGGGCGCGCGGAACCCCGAATGATATCCTGATGGTTAGCCAATCAGTCCGCAGGAAACTACCTTGAAAGTCGGTTTTGTAAGTTTGGGCTGTCCCAAGAATCTTGTGGACAGTGAAGTGATGATGGGTCAGCTTGCCGCCAGCGGGCACGAGTTGACCACTCATCCCGATCAAGCCGATGTTCTGGTGGTCAACACCTGCAGCTTCATCGATCCCGCCAAGAAAGAATCCGTTGACACGATTCTCGAAATGGCGGAGTACAAGAAGACCGGCCGCGCCAAGCGGTTGATCGTGGCCGGCTGCCTCGTAGAACGATACCGGGCCGATATCCAGAAGGATCTGCCGGAAGTCGACGCGGTGATCGGCACCAATGAGATCGATAAGATTGTGGCCGTCTGCGAGGGCATCGAAACCGATCCCGCCGGCCCGGTGGAACCTTATCTGTATCACGACCTCACGCCGCGGATCTTCGCCACGCCGCGGCATTTCGCGTACATCAAAATCGCCGAGGGTTGCGATCATCCCTGCAGCTTCTGTGTGATCCCGCAGTATCGGGGCAAATTCCGCAGCCGCCGCTTCGAGTCCGTGATCACGGAAGCCACGCGCCTCTTCGGGCAGGGGGTACGCGAGATCAATCTGATCGGGCAGGACACCACCTGCTATGGCGAGGATCTGGGACTGAAGGACGGTCTGGCGCAGTTGCTCGCGCGCCTCGCAAGCATCGAAACCTCTCAGGAAAAATGGGTGCGGTTCCTGTACGCGTACCCAAATCGCGTTACCCAGGCGCTGCTCGATACCATTGCCCGGCATGACGACCTCGTTAAATACATCGACATCCCTCTGCAGCACGCCAGCGGCAGCGTCTTGAAGCGCATGCGACGGGGCGCGAACGGGGACATCTTTCTGAAACTGCTGGAGCGCATCCGGCAAACCATTCCCGGCGTTACCATCCGCACCAGTTTCATCGTCGGCTTCCCCGGCGAGACCCAGGCCGAGTTCGACGAGCTCTGCCAGTTTGTGAAGGCGGCCCAGTTAGATCGCCTCGGCGTCTTCTCGTACTCCGACGAGGACAGCAGCAAGAGCTACGAACTTGACGGCAAAGTCGATGGCCGCACCATCCACAATCGCAAGCGCACCCTGATGGCGATCCAGCGCAGGATTTCCAAATCCCGGAATCGGCAAATGATCGGAGCGGAAGTCCCGATCCTGGTGGAAGGCGTTTCTCCTGAAACCGATCTGTTGTGGCAGGGCCGCATGCGTTCCCAGGCTCCCGAGATCGACGGGGTCACGCTGATCAACGATTTCGAGGGCGACGAGCCGCGCTCCGGTCAGATCCGGCAGTTGCGCATCACCGAAGCCCACGACTACGATCTGGTCGGAACGCTGCTGCCATCCAGCGAGGCGGAGCGCGGCCGCGATGCCGTTGCCCCGCCGGTCAACCTGTTCAATATCCAACCGGCTTCCTTCATCATCCCGGACCAGATTCCCGCCCGATGACCTGTCCGATTTGCAAACGCTCCGTGAAGAAAACGGATGAAGAGTTCCCGTTCTGCAGCGAGCGCTGCCGCACCGTCGATCTCGGAAACTGGGCGATGGAGAAGTACGTTATCTCCAGCCCACTCAGTTCCATCGAAGATCTACGGGACTCGCCGGACGCCGATGACGAAGCCTGACGCGGCGCGCGTACTGGCGACCTGGTTCGGATGCGGCCTCGTGCCCAAAGCGCCTGGAACCGCGGGGTCACTGGGTGCGCTGGTCCCGGCCATCGCGCTCTCTCGCGTGATGCCGCTCGATGGCCCGACGATTGCCGTCGCGGGCGCCCTGCTATTCGGACCCGCGGTGTGGGCTTGCGGCGTCACCGCCCGGGAGATGGGCAAGAAAGATCCCCAGGTCGTCGTGATCGACGAAGTGGTCGGTCAGTGCCTTACCTTCGCGGGCGCCAGCCAACTCAACTGGAAGAGCTGGGCCGCGGGTTTTGTACTCTTTCGTGTCTTCGATATGACCAAACCTTATCCGATCCGGAGACTGGAACAGCTGCCTGGCGGGCTCGGTATCGTTGCCGATGACGCGGCAGCGGGGGTTTGCGCCGCGGTTGTCTTATTTCTGATGGGATGGTTCAATCTCTACTAGTATGGGAATCCGTAAAAGCTCCAACGGCAACCGGCCGGAAATTTCGCAGATCACGCCACCCGCCGCGATCACCGGCGGCGAGCTTCAGATTCGAGGGAAAAGCTTTTCACTCGGCAATCGCCCATCCGTGACGATCGGCGATGTGGCGGCCCAGATTGTGATCGGTTCGGATTCGCTGGTAATCGTGAAAGTACCCGAAGGCGCCTCCGCGGGCGAGCTCGTGGTGAAAAACGCACAGCAAGCCAGCCAGACGTACACCTGCGACATCGGGATCATGATCGCGGAGAACTTGCACCCTGTTACCAATCCTGCGGTCGATGCCATGGGCAACATCTACAGCACGTTCAGCGGGTCGCGCGGGCAGAAGGTGCCGGTCGCCATCTACAAGACCGACCTGCATTTCAACACCAAGCCCTTCGTCACCGACCTGATGAATGCGACGGCGATGGTCTTCGATCGCGACGGCCTGCTCTATGTCTCCAGCCGCTTCGACGGAGTGGTGTATCGCATCACGCCTAACGGAAACATGACCGTGTTTGTGGAGGGGATGGGCGTCGCGACGGGCCTGGCGTTCGACCGCGAGGAAAACCTGTACGTCGGCGATCGCAGCGGCACCGTTTTCAAGATCAGTCCGGAAGGGCAGATCTTCGTCTTCGCGACCCTGGAACCCTCCATCTCGGCCTACCATCTGGCGTTCGGCCCGGACCGCTTCCTCTACGTTACCGGTCCCACCACGTCGAGCTACGACGCCGTCTATCGCATCAGCCATGAAGGTGAAGTGGAAACGTTCTTCCGCGGGCTGGGCCGGCCGCAGGGTATGGATTTCGACGAGAACGGGAATCTGTACGTAGCGGCATCGCATGCCGGGCGTAAAGGCGTGGTGCGTATCAAGCCCGACAAGACAGCCGACTTATTCGTCTCTGGGCCTGGCATCGTGGGCCTGCAGTTCACGCCGTCGCGTGCCATGTGTGTGGCTACGACCAATGCTCTCCATCGCGTGGACGTCGGCATTCGCGGGCTTCAGTTCGTGCGATGAACGCCGAAATCATCGCTGTCGGCTCGGAGTTGCTGACGCCGCAGCGGGTAGATACCAATTCTCTTTTTCTTACCGAAGAGCTGAATCAATTAGGCGTCGAAGTGACAACCAAGTACGTGGTGGGTGATGACCGCGAACGGCTGGCGGACACTATTCGGCGGGCGGCGGCACGATCCGAATTTGTGCTGATCTCTGGCGGTCTCGGTCCCACGGAAGACGATGTCACCCGCGACGCGGTAGCGCTTGCTGTCGATCGGCGTCTTGTTTTCCATGCGTCCATCAGCGACGGGATCGAACAGCGTTTCCGGCAATTCCTGAATCGCACCATGCCCGAAATCAACAAGCGGCAGGCCTTTGTGATCGAGGGCGCGGAGGTGCTTCCCAACGATCGCGGAACCGCGCCCGGCCAGTGGATCGACCACCGGCATTGCTCCATCATGCTGCTGCCCGGGCCGCCGCACGAACTGAAATCGATGTTCCTCAAACAGTGCGTCTCCCGCATGGAGCGGCGCGTACCCAAGCAGGTGATCGAGACCCTGGTGCTGCGCGTGGCCGGCATGGGTGAGAGCGATCTGGACCAAACCATCGCGCCCGTTTACACCCGGTACACCAATCCGGTCACAACGGTGCTGGCCCATAACGGCGATATCCAGGTGCACCTGCGCGCGCGTTGCGCCACCCGCCCGGAAGCCTTGCAGCTGTTGGCGGAGGTAGGCGGGCAGGTCGAACGGCTGCTCGGCGACCGAATCTACTCGCGCAACGGCGATTCGCTCGAGGTCACCATCGGTCACTTACTCACCAAGCAGAAGGCTTGTTTAACGGTAGCCGAAAGCGCGACCGGCGGTCTGCTCGCCGAGCGAATCACCAACGTTCCGGGCTGCTCCGCCTACTTCCTCGGCGGGTTCGTGACATACACGCATAAGATGAAGACCGCTCTGCTGGGCGTCTCTCCGGAGCTGTTGGACAAGTTCGGCGCCGTGAGTAAAGAAACCACGGAGGCGATGGCGACAGGCGCGCGTAACCGGACGGGCGCCACCCATGCTCTTGCGGTCACCGGGAACGCGGGCCCCGGCACCGATGGGCCGCACGCGCCGGTCGGCATGATGTATGTCTCCCTCGCCGATCCGGCGGGCGTGGTCACCGTGAATCGCCAGTTCCCAAGCGATCGCGAGCGGATTCGGCATTTCACCGGCCAGATGGCGCTCGACCTTCTGCGTAAAAGACTCACCGCGCCTGTTTAGCCTTATAATCGCGGCATGCGCTATTTACTCTTGGGAGTGCTCGCTCTGGTTCCGTTGTGCGCTCAGGATCACGGGGATCGCAGTGATCTGGGCGTGGTTGGCCGTATCAAAACCGAAGCCTTCGAAAACTCGCAGGTGATGGACACCCTGTGGTATCTCACCGATGAATATGGCCCGCGGCTCACGGCTTCGCCGGAGTTTCGCGAAGCTGCGGATTGGGCCGTGAAGCGCCTTGAAAGCTACGGCGTCAGCAACGTGCGGCTGGAGAAATGGGGACCGTTCGGGCGGAGCTGGTCCCTCAAACAATATTCGGTGGAGATGCTGGACCCGCGCTACGCCCTGCTGGTCGCGGCGCCGCTCGCCTGGTCCGACAACACTCACGGCCACCAGACCGGAGAAATTCTGCTGACCCCTTACGGCAGCGGCCGCCGCGTTCTCGACCCCAAGAAGGCGGAGGAAGAGCTCGAAAAGTACATGGCGGAGTGGAAGGGCAAGCTCAAGGGCAAGATCATTCTGCTCTCGCCAGCCCGGCCCGTGGAACCCGCGAGCACCGCCCTTTTCGCGCGCGATACCGAAAAAGAGTTGGGTGAGCTAGCCATTGCTCCGGAACCGGCTGCTAAGGCGCCGGTGGATCTCAAGAACCTCAAGTTCCCGGACGACCCTCAAGAGCTTCGCCGCTACTATGCAAGCCTTCCCTCCACGGTAACGGAGGAGTTATACAATCGCCGCCAGCTTCTGAATAATCGCCGCGCCAAATTCTTCAAAGACGAAGGCGTGGTCGCCGTTTTGAATAGCGACGCGCGCGCGCACGACAGTCTGTTGTTTGCGGAGGCTGCCGGGTCTTACGACGCCAAGAGTGTTCTGGCGCCCCCTACTTTTGTCGTCACCCAGGAGCAGTACAACCGCATGGTCCGCTTGCTCGATAAGAAGGTTCCGGTGAAAGTACGCGTCAACCTGCAGGCCGAGTATTCGAAAGACAATCAGGACGGTCAGAACATCATCGGCGAGATACCGGGCGGCGCCAGGAAGGACGAGATCGTCATGGTGGGCGCCCACTTCGATTCCTGGCACACCGGCACGGGCGCCACGGACAACGCGGCGGGCAGCGCGGTCATGATCGAAGCCATGCGCATCCTGAAGGCGCTGAACCTGAAGCTGGATCGAACGGTTCGCATCGCTCTGTGGAGCGGTGAGGAAGAAGGCCTCCTGGGGTCGAAAGCCTATGTCAAAGAACATTTCGGCGACCCCGACACCATGAAGCTGACCGAGGCGCATGCCAAGCTATCCGGATATTTCAATCTCGATAACGGCAGCGGAAAGGTCCGCGGCGTCTACCTGCAGGGCAACGATGCCATGCGGCCGCTCTTCGAACAATGGCTGCAACCGTTTCGGGACCAGGGCGTCGGGACCATCACCATCCGGAACACCGGCGGTACCGATCACCTCTCGTTTGCGGCCGTGGGCTTACCGGGGTTTCAGTTTATCCAGGATCAACTCGATTACGGAACACTCACGCATCACTCCGACATGGATACCTATGACCACATCCAAGGGCCCGACCTGATGCAGGCCGCGGCCGTGGTGGCCAGCGTGGTCTATGACGCGGCGAATCGGAGCGAGATGCTTCCCCGGCGGGGGCTGCCCAAAGCGCCTCCCAAGATGGAAACCTCGAATGCGCCGGCAGCGACAACCGGGTCCAATTAGCCAAGCTTGTAACAAATCTTGAAAATACTTCCGCTTTCGGGAGCTATCCAGGGTATGATCTTACGGCGTCTCTGAACAAAGATGACGCCCTAACTCAAGGAGATCATGCGCCGCAACGTTCGATACGCTCTTCTATTTGCTTTCGCTATTTCGCATTCCTTATTCGCCGGTCCCGTTAACTTCGCGACACGCAAAGCCATTGATCTCGCGTCCCCGGTTATTACTTTGGCCGACATCAATAAAGATGGAAAGACCGACATCGTCGCCGCGACAATCGGGCCCAACGGTGACTATGAGGTCAACATTCAGTTAGGAAGAGGTAACGGGACATTCACACAAGGCCCGACGGTCGACTTAGGTGCTGGATTCATTCCCATCGCAATCGCCACGGGTGACTTCAACGGTGACGGCCTGATGGATGTCGTCGTATTGTCCAATGCCACGCGCTCCGTTTACATCCTCACGCAGCAAGCCGTGGGATTCTCTATCAACCCGATACAAATCGCCGAGGATACATCTCAAGCGCAGACCCTCTCCGTGGGAGATTTAAATGGCGATCACCTTCCGGATATCGTGATTCCCAGCGCTGCCGGCGCAGTTCTTCTGTTGAGCTCCGGGGGCGGGAACTTTCACTCGCCAATCCTGGCCAACTCTAATGCCGTTACCGCTGCCATCCTCGCCGACGTCAATAACGATAAACATCTGGATCTGGTCCTAACCAATAGCTTCTGCTGCTCCAGCAGCTACACGACCGTGCTGCTGGGCGATGGCCACGGCGGCTTCGACGCTCCGCTTTCGCAACCGTCCGTCAACGAGGGAAAGCTCATCGTCGTCGATCTGAATCTGGACGGAAAGTTAGATCTAGCCGGCATCCCTACCAACGGCGGGAACACTGTGAACCTTTTGTTCGGGAACGGGGATGGCACCTTCGCCCCACCGGTTTCGTTTCTATTACCTTCCCAAGCCCAATACGGCATTAATCTCGCGTCCGGCGATTTAAATGGGGACGGCATCCCGGATCTGGCGGTTCTGACAAATAATGGATCGGTCAATACTTCTCTAATCACATTTTTGAACACCGGGAAAGGGTCTTTCGGACCGCCCAGCGCGTATCCCGTTGCATTTGACTCGAACTATCTGGCGCTAGCGAACCTGAACGGCGATAAGTACATGGACGCCGTTGTAAGCCCGTACCTACAGGGATCGGCAGTGTCCATTCTTCTCAATGAGGGGAACGGCGCCTTGCTCGACGGCGAAGTGATTTCCACCGCGCAGCAGCCCCAGTTCATGGTCTCCGGAGATTTTAACGGTGACGGGAAACCGGACCTGGCCACGGTGAATCAGTCGACCGGTCTTACGGTCCTACTTAACAACGGCAATAACAAGCAGCTCTTCAGTCCCGAAGCCGCTCTGCCTTTTTATACCGGGCCCCTGGTGGCGGGAGACTTTAACAACGACCATCGGGAGGATCTCGTGGTTCTGAACAACAACGGCTCGGGAGAAACACTGCTCGGAAATGGAGCCGGTTCCTTCACGCTTGCCGCTTCTTCGTTCAGCACGGGCGTTGGTACGCCAGCCGCCGTAGCCGCGGATATGAATGGCGACGGAAATCTGGACATCGTGACGACCGGGCCCACAGTGAACCTGGGGAACGGTGATGGAACCTTCCGCCCGCCCGCCGGATTCACCAATTTCTGCTATGGCCCAGGGGCCGTGGCGGTCGCGGACTTCAATCAAGACGGGAAGCCGGATGTGGTCACCGGTTGTCAGGGATCAGTGTCCGTGTACCTCGGCAACGGCGACGGAACGCTGAATTATCCCGTTTTTTTCGAGTATGTCAACGGCCTGCAATCGATCGCTGTCGGTGATTTCAATCGTGACGGCATCGCGGATATCGCATTTACGTCAGCCCCGAACTTCTTCCTTCCGAACTCGACGGGCGTAACGATCCTGATCGGACAGGGTAACGGGTACTTCTCGCAGGGGACGACCATTCCCGTTCTCACCGCTGGCTCGGGCCTGCTAGTAGCGGCACAGTTCGACGGTAACGCTTACACCGATCTGGCGGTTCTGGATTCCAGCGACTCGGTCTTTTCGATCCTCCGTGGCAACGGAGACGGAACCTTCCAGCTTCCGCAACTCTTCGGGACGGGGACGGCTCCTAGCTGCATAGTCAGCGGGAGATTCCGATCCGGTACGCTTCCCGGTGAGCAGGATCTGGCGTTCTGTACGGGCCAAGGCGTCGCCGTGGACATCAACACGACGAAGTAGCGTCAATGCTGCGCGGTGGGCCTGATGCGGGATTCGACCACGCGCCGGATCTCGCTCAGGATCTCATCGGGATCGTAAGCGCCCTTCCGCAGCACGCGCTCCACGGAACCGCCCAGACGGGCGCGATCTGCCGCTGTGATGTCTCCGCTGGTGAGCACGATGATAGGGAGCCGCGACCATTGCGGGTGCTGCGCGAGAGCGCGCGTAAACGCGAAGCCGTCCATTTCGGGCATCATCAAGTCCAGAAGGATCAACTGGGGCTGGATCTTTGCGAGACACTCGAGCGCCTGACGGCCATTCTCGGCTTCGTGCACCTGCCAATGCTCGCGCGTCAGCGTCTTCGCGAGCAGTCGACGCGCCTGCGCATCGTCGTCGACGACCAGAACCGTGCACGGCGGGAAGAGGCACCGGAAGCGGCTGAGGACAGCCGAAAGGCGTTCCCGGTCCACCGGTTTCACCAGGTAATCCGAAGCCCCCAGCGCGTATCCCAGATTACGGTTGTCCACCATGGTCAGCATGATGACGGGGATGTCGCGCAGCTCGGGGTCCGCTTTGATCGCGTTTAACACCGTCCATCCGTCCATCTGAGGCATGATGACGTCGAGCGTGATCACCATCGGGCGAATCAGGCGCGCCAGGCGGATGCCTTCCGGACCGCTTAAGGCGCGTTCCACCTGAAAGCCATCGCGCAGAAGTAATCGCTCCAGAAGATCGCCCGAGACCGGGTCGTCGTCGACGATGAGCACCATACCTTTCTTGGCATCGTCTCTCACCGGAGACGGGACGTTATCGGGCACCTGCGATGCTTCGACCCGGCGCGGAAGGCGGATGGTAAATGTGGACCCGATGCCCGGCTCGCTTTCGACGCTGACCGATCCTCCCATCATTTCGCAAAAGCGGCGAGTGAGCACCAAGCCGAGACCGGTGCCGCCAAACTGACGGCTCGTGCCCGAATCCGCCTGTTGAAAGGATCGAAAGAGAAGCCCGAGCTGCTCCTTTGAAATGCCGATTCCCGAATCGGAAACCTGCAGCAGTATGTCGCCGTGGAGCGCATCCGGCATTGCTCGGAGCGCCACCGAGCCGCGCTCGGTAAATTTGCCTGCGTTCGAAAGCAGATTCTGCAGGCTCTGTCGAACCTTGGTAAGGTCGGCGTAGAAGGTTCCGATAGCCGGATCGACCTCCACCTGGAAGGTATTTCCATTTTTCTCAATGATCGGCCGCACCGTTTCGGCTACATCGCGGATCAGGTCGACTAACGAGAAATTCTCCAGGTAGAGCTCCATCTTGCCGGCCTCGATCTTGCTAAGGTCGAGAAGATCATTGATGAGGCCCAGCAGCTGGCGGCCCGCCGAATGGATCTTGCGAAGGTCGCTGGTCATGGCCGAACCGCCCATCGCCCCGGCTTCTTCCTGCAGCATTTCGCTGTAACCGATGATGGCGTTCAGTGGAGTCCGCAGTTCGTGACTCATGCTGGCGAGGAATTCGCTCTTGGCTTGGTTGGCGCCTTCCGCCGCTTCTTTGGCGCGCTGCAATTCGTGGCGAGCCTGTTCCCGCTCGGTGATGTCGCGGAGATAGGCGGTGAAGAGCGCCGGGCCTTCGACGGGAATGCGCGTGACTGCGAGTTCGACAGGGAATTCCCGGCCATCGGCACGCATCGCAGTAATCTCGATTCGCTTATTCAGAATCGGACCCTCGCCGGTAGCAAGGTAATGCTCCAATCCGCGGGTGTGGCCTGCGCGCAACCGGGCGGGAACCAGCAGATCGGCCATCTGACGGCCGAGCGCGAAATCCCGGCTATAACCGAAGGTTTTTTCCGCCGCCGAATTGAATTCCACGATGCGGCCCTTGAAATCCATCCCGATAATGCAATCGAGCGCGGTTTCGAGAACGGCGCGATGCCGCGCGTCGCTATCCCGGAGCTGCCGCTCCACGCGCCGGCGTTTCATGAACTGTCCGATTTGCTGGCCCAAAGCGGCCGTGCTTCTCACTAATTGCGGATCCGCCTCAATGCGCAGGGGGGTGAAAAATTCGATGACGCCGAAGAAGCGATCGGCGGTGGCAATCGGAAAGCCAAAAGCGCCATGCAGCCCCGATTGCCCGGCGACCTTCGAACGGAGGAAGCCTTCCGACGGAAAGTCCGGCAAGGACAGAGGGGCGCCTCTCTCCCACACTGCTCCCGGAAAACAGAAGCCCCGCTGAATGCGAATCGCGCGGCACTCCTTCTCAAACCGGCGCCCCTCAAAGGCAGGCGATTGCCACACGTACTCACACGCCAGAAGTTGCTCAGCCTCGTCCAGAATCCAGAAGGACCCATGCACCCAGCCGAGACTCTGGCCGATCGTTTCGAGAAGCTGCTTGGAGGCCTGGTCCAACTCTCCCGCCATAGCGAGAAACTGACTTACGGCGTACTGCACTTCCAGACGCTGCTGGGTCCGCCGCCGCTCGGTGATGTCGCGCATACTGACGACGGCGCCCTCGAGCTGGCCGTCCAGGATGACGGGCTGGGTGGCATACTCAACCGGGATCGGCGTTCCATCCTTCCGCCATGCCACTTCATTCTGGATCCAAGCTCCTTTACCGGACCGCGTGGTCTGGTAAATGGGACACTCCGCGAGCGGGTACGGCCGCCCATCCTCCCGGTGGTGGTGTATTAGGTGATGGATATCCTGACCGATGCACTCTTCGGCCGTGAACCCCAGCATGGCCGAGGCAAAACGGTTCATGAACGAGCAGCGGCCGTCCATGTCCAGGGCAAAGATCCCCTCCGAAACCGAATCCAGGAGGGCGTCGCGCTCTCTCAGCAGACGGTGCTCGTGGGTTTCCCCGGTGGCGCTTTCGTGCTGTTCCGGCATGGGCCTAATTTTCGATTTGCACGAGCGCGGACGGCGCCTCCTTATCGTAGAACGTTCGTACGCGATTAGCGACTGCGCGACCGACTAATTTCGTCAGTTCCTCGTGCCCGGCCTGCCGGACCAGCTCCGAACTTCCGAAATGCTTGAGGAGCTTCCGCACGGTTTTTTCTCCCACCATGGGAATCCGATCCAGCTCGCTGGTCAAGGCCTCGGCGTTTCGGCGCGTGCGATGGAACGTAACGGCAAAGCGGTGAGCCTCATCGCGAATGGATTGGATCAGGTGCAGGATGGGCGAGAAGCGATCGAGCGCTAGGGGCGCGTTCTCCTGGCCCATCACGTAGATAATCTCCTCGCGCTTGGCGATGGATGCGAGCGGTTGATTGATTATGCCGAGGCGCTCCAGCGCATCCGCCGCAGCGTGCAGCTGGCCGAGGCCTCCGTCGATCAGCACCAGCCCCGGCATGGCGCCCCCCTCGGCCTGAATGCGGCCGTAGCGGCGCGTCACTACCTCGAACATGCTGGCGAAATCGTCATTTCCTTCCACGGTCCGGATGATGAATTTGCGATAGTCCGCCTTTTTCATGCGGCCTTCCTCCCACACCACCATGCTCGCGACCTTATTGGTTCCCTGGATGTGAGAAATGTCGAAGCATTCGACGCGGCGAGGTGGTTCCGGCAAGCCGAGCGTTTCCTGCAGCGCATCGTAGATGGCCGCCGCAGCCGGCTTGCGCACGCGGAAACGCGAGTCGAAACAGTGCTTGGCGTTGGTCCGCGCCAGATCGAGCATGGCCTTTTTCTGCCCGCGCTGCGGGGTGTGGATTTCTACTCTGCGCCCGCGTTTTTCGGTCAGCAGCTCCTCCATGATCCCGCGGTCTTCAAAATCCACCGGGACGTGGATGATCCCGGGAACGTACTGCTGGTCGAGGTAAATCTGTGGCAGCAGGCTCGAGAAAAAAGAGGGTTCATCGAACTCGGTCTGATCTTCCCAATAAAATTCGCGGCGATCGACAATCTGGCCGTTGCGGAGGTGGAAGAGGTTCACCGCGACCAGGGGAGGTTCGGCATAGGATGCGAAGATATCGGCATCGTCGCCGGAAGCCGCGGCCATCTTCTGCCGCTGATCCATTTCCTCCACGGTTGAAAACAAGTCCCGCCAGGATGCCGCCTCTTCGAACCGCAGATCGTCCGCCGCGGCCTGCATGCGCTGCTGCAACTCGCGGGCAAGGTCACCGGTGCGGAACTCGAGGAACATGCGCACGTCGCGCACCGCCCGGGCGTACGCATCTTCCGTGGTCAGATTCTCCACGCAGGGGCCCAGGCACCGGCGAATGTGGTACTCAAGGCAAGGCTTCGGGTGGTAGCGGTTCAGATCCACCTTGCACGACGGCACCTTGAAGTAACGATGAATGAACTGCACCAGCCGGTATGCCAGGTTGCCCGGGAAGTACGGGCCGAAGTACGTTCCGCCATCTTTGATCAGGCGCCGCGTTACGTAAACTCGCGGGTGGCGCTCGTTGGTCAGCTTGATATATGGGTAGGTCTTGTCGTCCCGCAGCAGTACGTTAAACCGCGGCTTGTACTGCTTGATGAGGTTGTTTTCAAGAGCGAGGGCCTCTTTCTCGTTATCGAGCAGGATGTAATCCACATCCCGGGCTTCAGCGATCAGGGTTCCTGTTTTCACGTCCTGCAGACGATCCACTGAAAAGTAGCTGCGCACCCGATTGCGAAGGCTCTTGGCCTTGCCGACGTAGATGACTTTGCCACCGCCATCTTTGTAGAGATACACGCCAGGACCAAGCGGGAGGAGCGGAACTTTTTCGCGGAGAACGTCTTTTTCCCGGAAGGCGTCTCCGGGAGGAACTGCGGCGGGCAATATACTTTGATTATGTCACTGCCGCTGCTTCTGATGGCTGTTGCACTGGTGCAAAACGGCGATGCCGCCGCTGCTCCGAAGCTCCCGCCCGCAGCACCCGGATCAGCTCCCGCGCCTCAGGAACAGAGCCCCCCGGAAGAGGACGAGTCGCTCGCCCCCAAAGAATATGCCTTCAATCCAATCCAGGCCGCGAAGGAGATCCGGACCGGAGATTTCTATTGGAAAAAGGGCAAGTATAAAGCGGCCGTGGCGCGCTATCGGGAGGCTACCCGTTGGAACAACCAATCTGCGGAAGCGTTCCGGAAGCTGGGTGAAGCGGAAGAAAAACAGGAGGAGCCCAAGCTCGCCAAAGAAGCTTTCGAGCAGGCGCTCAGCCTGGGGCCGGACCCCAAAGAAGCCGGCGAAATCCGGAAACACTTGCAAAAGCTGCGCTAGGTAAGCCTATTGAGAGACTTTGGGGAAGCGGGATTGCCCCCTGAGAATTCTGATGACGCGTTGCAGCCCGGGCTCCCAGTGGGGGAACAAGTCCACGTATTGAACCTCGCGCGTGATGCGTTCCGGCACGCGGCAGTCATCCAGACGGACTGGAATTAGAAAAACGTGGTCGAGCGGAATTCGCTGGGCGCAATCGAGCGCGTACCGGATCTCCGCCTGAAAACCGCCTTTCTTGGTAACCGAGCGGCTGCTGAAGCAGGCAACGACGAACTGCGAGACGCTCATCGCGTCCTCAATGGCCCGCGCCCAATTCTGGCCCGGCATCAATTTGCGGCGATCCATCCACGGATCGAAGCCGGCAATCGCCAGGGCTTCGTAGAGTTCCTCGGCGTAGGCCGCATCTTCGTGTACGTAGGTGATAAAAACGGTGGGTAGCGACTTACCGACGAACTCGAAGCTTCCTTTCTGGTCCGGCACAAACGACCCGAGGCCGTCGATGTCAACGCGGGCTCCGCGGCCAAGCGCCTCGGTCACCAGACGCAGGATCGTCTCCGGGCAGGTCCCCTGCGGCGTCTTCACCCCTGCTCCTTGACGAATTCGATATTGCCGTTAGCGTCGCGCCGGAACCGTCCCAGACCCGGCAGGGTCGCCGGCTGGCCATCCCGCATTTTCTGAAGGATGTCGTTGACCATGCGGTCCACCTGATCGGCCGCCTCGGCGCGAGTGACTCCGGTTTTCCGCGCCAATTCCCGTGCGAGCTCTTTCTTCTTCATCCTGCCCCGAGCGTATCAGCGGTTTCGCGCGCACTTCGACCGGTAAGCGTGCTTTCCCGCGCTGATTCAAAGACTTACGCGATCTGTCGGACCGGTGACCAGAGAAAAACACATCTTTTGAATACAATGGGATGACATGCGCTTGACGCCCGTCCTGCTGTTGCTTCTCGTTTTCGCCCGTCTGGGTTCCGCCTACTCCGTTCTGAGCCATGAGGCGATCATCGACTCCGCGTGGGACGCCTCTATCAAGCCGCTGCTCAAGGCACGCTTTCCGAACGCAACCGAAGATGAACTCACGCAGGCCCACGGCTACACCTATGGAGGCGCGATTATCCAGGATCTTGGCTACTATCCGGCGGGCAGCCATCTTTTCAGCGATTTGACGCACTACGTCCGCAGCGGCGCGTTCATCATGAACATGATCGATGACGCGACGGATTTGAATGAATATGCCTTTGCCCTGGGGTCGCTGGCGCACTATGCGGCCGACGATGAGGGACACTCGATCGCGGTCAATAGAGCCGTGCCGATGCTTTACCCCAAGCTGGCGCGTAAGTACGGCTCGGTGATGACCTATGAGCAGGATCCAACCGCCCACCTCCGCACGGAGTTCGCCTTCGACGTGCTCCAGGTCGCCCGCGGGTATTACGCAAGCAAGGCCTATCACGATTTTATCGGTTTCAGCACGTCCAAACCGGTGCTCCAAAAGGCCTTTCTGCAAACCTATTGCGTGCCTCTCGAGGATCTTTTCAACAACCTGGATCACTCGCTTGGCTCGTACCGGCACGTGATCAGCGGCGTGATTCCCAAAGCGACACGAATTGCCTGGGCTATGAAACAAAAGGACATCCAGCAGCATTCGCCCGGCTTGGTGCGGCGCAAGTTCCTTTACAATCTCTCGCGTTCCAGTTATGAAAAGGAGTGGGGCCGCGACTATGAACGGCCAACCTGGAAAGAGCGCTTCGTGGCTTTCCTGCTGCGTCTGCTGCCGCACATCGGGCCGTTGAAGGCGCTGAGCTTCCAGGCGCCCACGCCGCAGGCTGAGGACCTCTTCGTGCGCAGCTTCGACGCCACTCTGGAACAGTACCGCGCTCTGCTGAAACAGGTTGCCAGTCACGACCTGAAGTTGGTCGACACGAACTTCGATACGGGCCAGCCAGCGAGTCAAGCCGGATACCGTCTGGCCGATAAGGCTAAGGAGGATCTTGCCAAGCTGCAGGCGCGCAAGGGCGTCGCGGCCTGCCAATGACGACTAGAAATTCGGGCGGAATTTGAAGTGGGCAATCACGTTGCTGGACACGGCCTTGTCCTTGATGCGAGCGGGCTCGAACTGCCAGTCGTAGGCGGCATCGCCGGCAAGGCGGACAAATTCCGGCGCGGTCTGGTGCGAGAGGACTTCTACGCTGCTGACGTGGCCGGAGCTATCGACTTTCAATCGTAGGTCGACGGGCAGGGTTCCGGTGAGTTCGCGCGCGAGATCGACCGGCACCGCCGGGGCGCCGCTTCGCACGGCTTGAGGCGGAGTGAAATCGGCGCGGTTCTTGGTGCGGCTGATGGACCCCAGGAGCGGAATTTTCCCTAGAGCTCCGCGAACACCTCCGGACTCCACCGCCTCCAGGTAAACAGAGGAAACAGCGGGTGCAGGAGCCGAGCGGCTGCGCGCGCTATCGAGGGGCTTCGTAGCGGGTGCAGTGTTCGCAGCGACTTGGGACGGCAGAACGGCCGGAGCCGGATGAAAGTGCTGCCAACCGCCGCTTCCGTCGGCGTGTTGCGGGTCTTGCTGTGCATCGTACCGGGAGTCTGGTGCAGGAGCCCTTGCGGGCGTGGTGGCGGCATTTACGCCCGGACTAGTTGCCCCTCCGTTCGATGCGGAGGCGTCCAGGGTATTGAACTTCACTCCCGGCGCGGGTTTCACAACCGGCGGCGCAGATGATGGGTCCCGCAAAGAAGCGGCCGTAGAGGTCGGGAGTGCTGACGCCGGAGAACCTGATGCCGGAGAAGAGGATCGAGCACCGGAATCGACGGTCGGTCGCGTTCCGCTCACACCAATGTTCGATGGGGCTCCTTCTCGACCGGTGTTCCCGTTCGGCGTAGCGTTCGCTGAAGACTGCAGCGCAGGAGACTGCGGCGCAGCAGACCCTGGCACGGAAGCCTGCGGGGCCGGAGATTCGGGCTTTGGTTGAGGCGGTAAGGCCGAATCCCCCCCGCCGGGGTTCAACGTGATATCGCCGGGGCGCGATCCGAACCGGTCCCAATGGCCGCCGGAAGTCCCGATCAGATAGCCGCCGAAAGCCGCACCAGCCGCAATAATCCCAATCAAAGGCCAGGGCAGCCGCTGATTCGAGGGGGGTTGCTCGATCTCTTCCGGCGCGATGCGTGCCCGATGGGCTTCCGGCAATACCGTCGTGCTGAGACCCGCTCGAGAGGCGCGGGTCGCGGCAGATTCTCGGGTCTCCGCGGGATTCGAAGCGGCAGTCGCCGCGCCGTTCGCAAAAGAGTCCACCGGCCCAGCGGTGTTGGATACACTCGCACTGGACACCGGCTCCACAATCGGAAAATTCCCGCGCTCGAGTTCCGCCGCGCTCATCGGAAACGGCAGATAGCTTTCCCTGCGATTAATCTCTCCGTCTTCCCAGAAGAAAAAGCCGCCAGTGGCCGCACCGTCCGCCGCCGGGCGCACCAGTAGCGCAACGTTGTTCACGTTCGGGAAAAAAGTCGAAATGACCTGGTTGTCGCCTTCGTCGAGAAAGAGACCTGGACGGAGATGGCTGCGAAAGAATCCGACCGGCACTTCGCCGCGCTTTCTCCCGCGAGCTTCGAGCCTGGATCCGAGCCGCGCTTCGTCGCGTTTGGAAAGGGTGTACGCGGGCCCGCGCCGGTGTTCGGATTCTAGTTCCTCAAAATTGGTGATGACGGTATACTTTGCGTCGAAGTGCCCAAGAAGAATACCGCCCAGCTCAACCGCTGAAGACGCGCAACGGGTCTTCAGCTGGTCAACGACACCGAGGTCGACCAGCACATCAATCGGGCTACCTTCTACACTCCAGTGGTAAAGAGCGCTGGTGGGCATGTACTAATTCCTGCAATCGTACTACCGCATAAATAAAGGTCAACAATTCCCAATCTTGCAAATGGGCACGAGCAGATTCGAACTGCTGGCCTGCCGCTTAGGAGGCGACCGCTCTATCCAGCTGAGCTACGTGCCCGTACAGCGTTTATTGTATCGGGTGTTTGGGCCAGCGGCCAAGCCCCTTGTGCCCGATGTCCGTGCGGAAATGCTGGCCTTCGAAGGAAATGCAGCGCACCGCCCCGTAAACGTTTTGTATGGCGGCGCTCAAATTTTGACCGCTGGCTGTGACGCCCAACACCCTTCCGCCTGCGGTTTCAATTCCGTGGGTACCCCGTCGTGTTCCTGCATGAAATACAGTTGCACCACACTCTTGGGCATTCTCTATGCCGTGGATGAGATCTCCCGAACGTGAGCCTTTCGGATACCCCGCTGAGGTCATTACGACACACACCGAGGGTTGGGGTTTCCACTTTGCGCCCACCGTGCCGAGTTCCCCCCGAGCGCTCGCCAGAAGGAGCTGGCCGAAATCCACCTCTATGCGGTGCATCATGGGCTGCGTCTCCGGATCGCCGAGCCGCACGTTGTACTCCAGAATCCTGGGACCTTCGGCCGTCATGATGAGCCCGGCGAACAGAAAGCCCGTAAATTCGGTGCGTTCGATGGTGGGTTGGATAATGGTGTTGAGGATCGTCCGGCGCTGGGCCTCGCTCACAATACGAGAATCGCAATACGCGCCCATGCCCCCGGTATTCGGTCCTTGGTCTCCGTCGTACGCCGCTTTGTGATCCTGGCAGGGTTCGAAGGCGAGGACATCCCGGCCGTCACTCAGTACGATGAAGCTGACTTCTTCGCCGGTTAGGTACTCCTCAAACACGAGGTTTGGCCCTAGCGCTTGCGCAGCGGATTCGGCTTCGGAACGGTTCTGGGCGATCACGACGCCTTTTCCGGCGGCAAGGCCGTCCGCTTTGACAACCAGCGGGAATGAGCTGCCGGCGAGAATGGTTCGGGTTTCCTCCGAGGTAGTTGCGGTGTGGAAGCGGGCCGTGGGGATCCCGAGGTCCGTGAAGAATTGCTTAGCGAAAACCTTGCTGCCTTCCAGACGGGCGTTGGCCTGCGTCGGACCGATAATCAGACGTCCCGCGGCGCGGAAGACGTCAACGATCCCCGCGATCAGCGGCGCTTCGGGACCGGCAACGGTCAAGTTCACGTCGAGCTGCTCCGCCAGCTGTAGTACAGACCACGGATCGCAAATATTCGCGACCGGGATGCAGTGTGCAAGTTGTGCAATGCCGGGGTTTCCGGGCGCTGCATAAATCCGTCGAACGGCGGGGTCGGCGGCCAGCTTCCACACCAGAGCGTGTTCCCGTCCGCCGGACCCGATTACGAGCACGTTCACAGCTTTCCACGATAACAGTCAGGTTCGGGAATCTAAACTAGGTGGAGATGCGCGAAGAATTCGACGTTGTGGTAATCGGCGCGGGCCACGCCGGCTGCGAAGCCGCGCGCGCGTCGGCGCGCCTGGGTCTTCGGACCGCGATGATCACCATGAACAGCGATCTGATTGCGCAAATGTCGTGCAATCCGGCCATCGGGGGTATTGCCAAGGGTCACCTGGTGCGCGAAATCGACGCCATGGGTGGGGTAATGGGCGAGGTTGCAGACGCGACTGGCATCCAGTTCCGGCTGCTGAACACGAGTCGGGGCCCGGCTGTCTGGAGTCCGCGCGCGCAGTGCGACAAGAAACTCTACCGGCAGCACATGAAAACCCTTCTGGAGCAGGAACCCAATCTCCGGATCAAGCAGGCCGAAGTCGCGCAGATCGTGTTTGCGGATCGGCGGGTTACGGGAGTACTGCTCCGCGACGGGCGCTCCCTGGCTTGCGCGGCCGTAGTAATCACGACCGGGACATTCCTGAACGGCCTCGCGCATGTGGGTGAGCAGCGCTATGCCTGCGGGCGTAATGGCGAGGCGGCTTCAAACGTCCTGGGCGATCAGGTGCGTTCCCTGGATCTTGCCTGGACGCGGCTCAAGACTGGGACGCCGCCGCGTCTCGATGGACGTTCTATCGATTGGTCCCGCTTTCAGCCGCAGCCTGGAGATCCCGTACCCACTCCGTTCTCGTTTATGACGGAACGCATCGACCGGCCCCAGATCGAGTGCCACTTAGGGCATACCACCGACGAGACAGCCCGAATCATTCGGGAGAGTATCGGCCGGTCGCCCTTGTACAGCGGGCAGATCGAAGGAATTGGACCACGGTACTGCCCATCGATCGAGGACAAGTTCGTCAAGTTCCCGGATAAGGCGAGTCATCAGATTTTCCTGGAGCCGGAAGGCCTAGACACCCACGAGGTCTACGTGAATGGGATGTCGACCAGCATGCCGATCGATGTTCAGGAGGCTGTGGTTGCTTCGATACCGGGCCTGGAGTGTGCGGAGATGATCCGGCCGGGCTACGCGATCGAGTACGATGCGGTGGACGCGCGCGAGTTAGACCACCGCCTGGCTGTAAAGAAAATTCGAGGACTGTTTCTGGCTGGACAGATCAACGGAACTTCCGGCTACGAAGAGGCGGCCGCGCAAGGCCTGATGGCGGGGCTCAACGCGGCGTTAGAAGTTCTGGACCGAGAGCCGGTGGTGATCCCGCGCACCGAGGCTTATATCGGCCTAATGATCGACGATCTGGTGACGAAGGGAGCGGACGAACCGTACCGGATGTTTACGTCGCGGGCGGAATTCCGGCTCCATTTGCGGATCGATAACGCGGACGAGCGGCTGACCCCGGTCGGACGTCGCGCGGGGTTAGTGTCCGATTCTCGTTGGGAGCGCTTTCAAAACAAAGCCGATCAGAAGCGGGTGCTTCTGGCGGCGCTCGATGCAGGAACACACGGTAGCTGGTTGCGGCGGCCGGAATCGAAGTTAGCGTCTCTCGGCTGCTGGGTGGAAGCAACTCTCGGAGGTCCGGCTATGCCGGAAGTGATGCTCTCCGTCGAAACCGAGTGCAAGTATTCCGGGTATATTGACCAGCAGCGGAAGCAGATGAACCGGATGCGCGAGCACGAGTCCAGAAGCATACCGACGGGCTTCTCTTTTGCCATTCCGGGTTTGTCTCACGAGGTGCAGTCGCGTTTGGAACGGGTACAACCGGCAACGCTGGGTCAGGCCGCACGTATTCCCGGGGTGACCGCTGCGGCCGTAGGTATTTTGGACGTCTATCTTACGTTGGCGCACGTGTAAGGTTTCACGTGAAACAAAGGCAGACCGAGAGCCGTAGTCATGTTTCACGTGAAACGAAGCACGTGCTAGGCTTTGGGCTTGGCGCGAGTCATCTCGATTACGAATCAAAAGGGAGGCGTTGGGAAAACCACCACGGCAATCAATCTCGCCGCTTCCCTCGCCGTTAACGACCTTCCCGTTCTTCTCATCGATTCCGACCCGCAGGGCAACGCTACGACCGGCCTCGGGATCAAGAAAGATGCCGAGAAAGCCACCCTTTATGACGTTCTGCTCGGCACAACCGAGGTCGAAGCGGCCGTTCAGCCGACGGAAATTGAGGGACTCGACCTTCTCTCATCGGACAAAAACCTGGTAGGCGCGAATATTGAGCTTGTTCCGATCAAAGAGCGCGAGTTCCGGCTTCGAGAAAAGCTCAAAGCGGTCAGAAGCAAATACCGCTACATCATTATTGATTGCCCGCCGGCCCTCGATCTCCTTACATTGAACGCGCTGCTCGCATCCGATTCCGTCCTTGTTCCCATCCAGTGTGAGTTCTTCGCGCTGGAAGGGGTTTCCGAGCTGCTCGACACGATTGATCGCGTCCGATCGTCCTTTCACCACAAGATTGCGCTTGAAGGCATCCTTCTCACGATGTACGATGACCGCACGAATCTCACCCGCCAAGTCGTTGCCGACCTCCGGGAGTTCTTCGGCGCCGACGTCTGTAAATCCATTATCCCGCGCAATATCCGGCTCGCTGAAGCACCCAGTTTCGGCAAACCGATCCTGCTCTATGACCCGAAATCAAAAGGTGCCGACAGCTATATCCAACTCGCGAAGGAGATCCTGAGTCATGAACAAAAGAGCGCTCGGTAGAGGCCTCCACACCTTGTTGCCGAATCGGCCCCAGCTCGGCGCGGGCGGGCCCATTCAGACCGCGCCGTCCGCCCCGCCGTCTGCGCCTACGGAACTTCCGATCGACTCGATTGTCCCAAATCCGTTCCAGCCCCGGAAGCAGTTTGACGAGCAGTCCCTGCAGGAGCTCGCGCAATCAATTCGCACCGACGGCGTGATTCAACCGCTGGTTGTCCGCAAGGCCGGAGATGCCTATCAGCTCATTGCAGGGGAACGCCGCTGGCGCGCCTCCAAAATTGCAGGGCTGAACATGGTTCCCGTTCACATTCAGGCCATGCCGGACGATCGCATGCTCGAGGTTGCGCTCGTCGAAAACATTCAGCGTGAGGATCTTAACTCCATCGAAGAGGCAGTTGCTTTTCAAAGACTTAGCGACGATTTAGGCCTCAGCCACGAAGAAATCGGGCAGCGGACTGGCAAAGATCGCGCCACCATCTCCAATAGCATTCGCATTCTGCAACTTCCCGGGGACATTCAGGACCTTGTCGCCGCTCGAAAGCTATCCGCAGGCCATGCGCGCGCTCTCTTGAAGGTCGCGGAAGTCGACCAGGTCCGCCATCTCGCGCAGCGCTGTATCCAGCAAGGCTGGTCCGTGCGGCAATTGGAACAGTGCACAAACCTGCACAAGTCTGCACAACCCGCGGGTCTCAAGTCCGCGCCGGGTTCCCAAGATCCGAACGTGAAAGCCGCGATCGAGGAGCTCGAACGAGTGCTGGGGACGCGCGTGCGCGTCGTGGAAAGTGGCCGCGGGAAAGGCAGAATCGAAATCGACTACTATTCCGGTGAAGACCTCGACCGGATCTATACGATGATCATGGCGCCGAACTAACGCAGCAGGTCTAAGATTGCGGCCAGCTCGCGGCGGATTTCCGGCAGCGGACTCTCCTGGAACAACGAAGGCTGCCCCCGCCGGGCGTCGGCGCGGGAATCGCGGGCCTCTCTTTGACGCGCCGCCAGCGTCTGCCTCGCTCCCTCTATGGTAAAGCGCTTTGCGTAGAGAAGTTCTTTGATCAACAACAGCTGCTCCACATCCTTACGCCGGTACAGCCGGTGGCCGGTATCCGATTTCTTGGGCGAGAGGCTCGGAAATTCAGTTTCCCAGTAACGCAGCACGTAAGGCTCAACGCCCAGAAGCCGGCTGGCCTCACCAATGCGGAAATACAGCTTGTCGGGGATTTCGGGAGAGTCGAGCGAAACGGCTTCCTCGGGCATCGACAAGTGCCATCGTATCACCTGAGGGCGGCTGGCGACCGCTTTGTGAAAGAATGGAAACACCTCCCCAGGAAGACCGCTTCGATCCATGTCCGACGTTCCATTCGTTCATCTTCACTGCCACACCGATTACTCGCTTTTAGACGGCGCCTGCGAGATCAGCCAGCTCATGAACGTGGCCGCGGAACAGCGCATGCCGGCCATCGCCATGACCGATCACGGCAATATGTTCGGGGCGGTGCAGTTCTACAACGCGGCTAAAGCCAAGGGGATTCATCCGGTGCTCGGCTGCGAAGTCTACGTTTCGCAGCGCGGTCACAAGACGCGTTCGGAGACCGATCGCTACAACCATCTGGTGCTGCTCTGCCAGGATCAGGATGGCTATCGCAACCTCATCAATCTGGTATCGACCGGCTTTCTCGAGGGCTTTTACTACAAGCCGCGCATCGATAAAGAGCTGCTGCAGCAGCATTCCAAAGGGTTGATTGCTTTGTCGGCGTGTCTGCGCGGCGATGTCAACGAGACTCTCATCGCGGATCGCTACAACGACGCCCGGCGCCTGGCGTATGAGTATCAGGACCTCTTCGGGAAAGGAAATTTCTTTCTGGAAGTCCAGGACCACGGGATTGATCACGATAAGGTGGTCACGCCCGGGCTGGTGCGCATGTCGCAGGAGACCGGTATCCCGCTGGTGGCCACCAACGACGCGCACTACCTGCGCAAAGACGATGCGCGCGCCCACGAGATCCTGATGTGTATCCAGACGGGCAAGACGATGTCGGATCCGCAGCGCATGCGTTTCGATCATCCCGAGTTCTATCTGAAGAGCAAGGAGGAGATGCTCGCGCTGTTCGGTGAAATCCCGGACGCGGTGGACCGGCCCTGGGAGATCGCCCAGCGCTGCCAGGTGAAGCTCGAGAAGGTCAAGGAGCCGTTCCCGAAGTTCGATGTTCCGCCCGCGCATTCCATCGACACGTATTTCGAATACGTCGCGCGCCAGGGTTTCGAAAAGCGGCGGCCGCGTCTGGAGGCGATGGCCGCGGCGGGAAAGCTTCGCTGCGCGATGCCCGATTACCTGGAGCGCCTCGATTTCGAAATCCGCATGATCCAGCAGATGCGGTTCTCGGGCTACTTCCTGATTGTGTGGGACTTCATCCGCTATGCCCGAGAGGCGAGCATCGCGGTCGGCCCGGGACGTGGATCGGCCGCGGGCAGCCTGGTCAGCTATGCGATGCAGATTACCGATATCGACCCGCTGCAGTACGGTCTGCTGTTTGAGCGCTTCCTGAATCCGGAACGCGTCTCCATGCCGGATATCGATATCGATTTCTGCATGAACCGCCGGGGCGAAGTCATTAAGTACGTCACCGAGAAGTACGGCCGCGAGCAGGTGGCGCAGATCATCACCTTCAACACGCTGGGCACGCGCGCGGCGATCAAAGATGTCGGCCGCGTGCTCGACATCAGCTACGGCGACGTCGACAAGCTCAGCAAGCTCGTTCCCGGCATGCCTCTGAACATCAAGCTCGAAAGAGGCGATGGACGTGGAGCCGGGCTTCGATGAATCGGCGCGCAAGGATCCTCGCCTGCGCGATGTGCTGGACACCAGCCTCAAGCTCGAGGGACTGGCGCGCAACTCTTCGGTGCATGCCGCGGGCGTGGTGATTTCGCCGGAGCCGTTGAAAAACCTGGTGCCGCTGTATCGCACCAACCGCGATGAAATCGTGACCCAGTACGACATGAGCGGCCTGGAGAAACTGGCCCTTCTGAAGATGGACTTTCTGGGTCTGACGACGCTCACGCTGATCGAAGACGCGCGTGCGCAACATCGAGAAGCGGCACGGTGTGAAGCTGGTCATGGAAGATCTGCCGCTCGACGATCCGCAGAGCTACGACTTATTCTGCAAGGGATTCACCAGCGGCGTGTTCCAGTTCGAGTCGCCCGGCATGCGCGACATTCTGCGGCGGTACCAGCCGTCCCGCATGGAAGACTTGACGGCGTTAAACGCGTTGTATCGACCGGGACCCATGCAGGGCGGCATGCTTGATGACTTCATCGAACGCAAGCACGGGCGCCGTCCCATCGTGTATGAGCTGCCGGATCTCAAGGGCATTCTCGAAGAGACTTATGGCGTGATCCTTTATCAGGAACAGGTCATGCAGATTTCGAGCAAGATCGCCGGGTACTCGCTCGGGGAAGCCGATCTGCTGCGCCGCGCCATGGGCAAGAAAAATCTAGAGGAGATGACCAAGCAGCGCGAACGCTTCCTCACCGGCGCCGCGGCGAAGGGCCATCCAGTCAAAAAGGTCGAAAAGATCTTCGATCTGATGCTGCAGTTCGCGGGCTATGGCTTTAACAAATCGCACTCGGCTGCGTATGCGTATCTGGCCTTTGTCACGGCCTATCTGAAGGCGCACTACCGCGTGGATTTCATGGCCGCGCTACTGACGTCGGAAACGGGTAACGTCCCGAAGGTGGTCAAGTACATCAACGAATGCCGCGAGATGAAGATTCGCGTGCTGCCTCCCGATGTGAATGCGAGCGACTGCAACTTCACGCCGGATGGCGATGCGATCCGCTTTGGCCTGGGAGCCATCAAGAATGTAGGCGGAGCAGCGGTGGATGCGGTGGTCAAGGCGCGCGGGGAAGTGGGCCGGTTCCGCTCGCTCTTCCACTTTTGCGAACTGGTGGACATCAGCCAGTTGAATCGCCGCATGATTGAGAGCCTGATTCGCGCCGGAGCGATGGACGGGCTAGGCGGAACACGCGCCCAACTGATGCTTGCGGTCGAGAGCGCGATGGAGACAGGGCTACGGAGTCTGCGCGATCGGGCGTCCGGGCAGGAGGATCTGTTCGGCATGATGACGGCGGAAGCGGATGCGCCGGAGCCGGCACTCCCGCGCGCCCCGGATTGGACCCTGCGCGACAAGTTGCAAGCCGAGAAAGACATGCTCGGCTTTTACGTCACCGGTCATCCGCTCGATCAATATGAAGAGAAGATCTGCGAAGTGGCGACCCACCACAGCGGTACTCTTGAAGGATTGCCGAAGGGCGCGGAGGTCGCGCTTTGCGGAGTGCTGACCTGCATCGTGAGGAAACGCAATCGCGAAGGGAAACCCTGGGCGGTAATGCAACTGGAAGACCGCGACGGGGCGGTCGAGGCGCTGCTCTTCACCACGCAATACGAGCGGCTGGCACCGATGCTGGAAGAGGACAAAGCCGTACTGGTGCGAGCGACTGCGCTTCCGGAAGAAGGCGTTGCCACGAAAGTCTCCGTCCAGGAAATCGTTCCTCTGGAGTTGGTGCGTGTTCCCATGCCGTCGCTCGTTTCCGTGCGGGTGCGACTCGGAAAGAATGGCATTGATCGCGCGGCGGAGTTGTCGAAGCTATTTGCGGAAAAGCCCGGAGATACACACGTTCGACTGCGGCTGGAATCGCCAGGTGCTTTTAGCGTGCTGCTCGACATTCCGGCCCAGGTCCGTCCGGACCGAACGTTTCGCGCGGAACTGGAGCGCATTTGCGGCGCGGACGCGCTGGAAACCCTGTCCAACTAGCACCGATATGTCGACTCGGGGCAGTGACCCTGCGTGTGGGCGCAGGGGTACAGCGAAAATTTTCGAGAGCTCCGCCCGTCGCCCAGTCTTTAGCTCCCGGTTCTCTAGTCTCGAATTATGGCACCGAGTGCTATTGAATGGCGGGGAAGTCTTGAAACAGCGGATCGCCCGTCCGGGGCAGGGGAAATCAAAGGGCTACCGGGCTATCATTCTTTTCCGGCGTGGTGCCCGCGCGTTCTTCATCTACGGATTTCCGAAGAGCGAACGCGGGAATATCAACTTAGGCGAGGAGCAGGAGTTCAAGGAAGCCGCCCGGGTCAGAGCGACCAGCATCTTGCCGCTCTGATCGACAGAGGCGACTTTGTGGAGGTAACGGCAGATGAGCAAGCAATATCGAAGTGACGCGATGGCATCCATTCACGAAATGATGGAAGCCCTGCACGAAGTTGGCGCGATCGACAAACAGACGATGCGCCATTCTAATAACGCCTGCCTGACGCCCGTACGCGCTATGTCGCCGGACGAGATCAAGGAAATCAGTGAGCGCGAACACGTCAGCCAGACCGTCTTCGCCAGCTACCTCAACGTTATGACAAGCCTTGTTAGCAAAGGGGGAGCGCGGCGAGAAGCGGCCTTCCGGTGCCTGGCTTAAGCTGCTATCTCTGGTTGAGAAAAAGGGATTAGCGACAGTTGCGTGAACCCGATAAAGCCCGCTCCCTCGAACTCATCCAGCGAAACTAAATCGGTTCTCCGGTGGTAAAGGCATTTGGTGAGGGCGCCGTTGGGCTCAGCGGCTGCCTGAAGAATCCCGGCCAATGCTCTTCGGACGCTCAGAAACAAAGCGGCGCGCCAGTATGGTCAAAGCCAAACGCACAAACCGGTTCGCCAGCAGCGGCACGCCGCCGACGGTAGCCAACGGTGAGTCAACACTGACCGGCCCGATGTCGCGGGAACGCAGCATCAGCTATCCTGATAACCATGTCTTCGGAATCCGAAACAACGGCTGCGCCCGCGCCGGTTCCTCCACCGATCTCGCCCGCCTGGGAGCGGGTGCAGAAGGCGCGGCATCCGAAGCGGCCCCATGCTTCCGATTACATCGAACGTTTGATTACGGGCTTTCAGGAATTACACGGCGATCGGCTCTTCGGGGATGACCCGGCCATCATCTGCGGCATGGGCTTCTTCGGGAACGAAGCCATCATGGTAATCGCCGAGCAAAAAGGCCGCGATACGAAGCAGAACGTCCACCGGAATTTCGGTATGCCGAAGCCGGAAGGCTATCGCAAAGCGATCCGGATTATGGAGTTGGCGGCTAAGTTCAACCGGCCAGTCCTGACGCTGATGGACACGCCCGGAGCTTATCCGGGAATCGACGCGGAAGAGCGCGGCCAGGCGGAAGCCATCGCGCGGAATCTGCGGGAGATGGCCCGGCTTCCAGTTCCGGTGATCGCGGTGTGCATTGGAGAAGGCGGCAGCGGCGGCGCGCTTGCGGTGGGTGTGGCCAATCGCGTCTATATGTTTGAAAATTCGGTTTACAGCGTGATCTCGCCGGAGAGCTGCGCGGCCATCATCTGGCGCGACTCGGGTAAGGCGGAAGAGGCCGCCGGCGCGCTGCGGCTTACCTCGCAGGATCTCCTGGGCTTCGGCTTGATCGACGGGATCATCCCCGAGCCCGGCGCAGGAGCCCATGAAGACGCCGACGCTTCGGCCGCATCCCTGCGCGAGGTGATCGCCAAGGCACTCGCGGACTTGCAGCCACTGACGCGCGAGCAGCTGGTGCAGGATCGCTACGATAAGTTCCGGCGCATGGGCAACTTCTTCGTTTAGCGGCTATGAAGAAACCGGTGCTCCTGGGTGTGATTTTCGCCGGCATCGTGCTTGCGGTGCTGGTGTACACGAGCTTCGGGAACCGCAAATATCACTGTGAGGTCTGTGTCGCTTATGAAGGCCGCACGGCCTGCCGCAAAGCCTCTGCCGCGGATAAAGAAGCAGCGTTGCGGTCCGCCACCGACAACGCCTGCGCCCAGATCGCGTCGGGAATGACGTCCACCATGGCATGCACCGCCGCCCAGCCGCAAAGCGTCCGGTGGCTGGAATAGCCAGGACTGTGGAAAAATAAAGAAGTTTCCCTGAACCGAAAAGTGGTTTGTTTCGTTTAAAGCCTAAGGAGCGCCCGCACTGTGAAGAGTAAGTGGAAGATCATTCTCGGGGTCGTGGTTTTGCTGCTGTTGGTCGGCGGCATCTTCGCGAGCGTCAAGTTCAGTCAACGCGGAATCGTCACAGTGCAAACCAGCAGAGTGGCGCGTGAGGATCTCACGAGCATCGTTACGGCTTCCGGCGAAATCAAGCCCAAGAACTACATCAGTATCGGGGCCAATGCGATGGGCGAGTTGAAGGCCATCTATGTGAAAGAAGGGGATCGCGTACGCAAAAACCAGCTCCTGGCGAGCGTGGAGAACACGCAGCCCCGCGCGGATGTCGAGGCTCAAAAGGCAGCGCTGACCTCCGCCGAGTCCGATGCGGCAGCGAGCGAGGCCGGTTACAAAGCCGGTCAGGACAATGTCGCGACCATGCAGGCGGGCATCGATCGCGCGCAGTCGGATGTCGAGAAAGCCAAGCTCGATTTCGATCGCAGCAAGCTGCTATTCGATCAGAAGCTGATCGCCCGTCAGGATTTCGACACCAAGAAGGCGGCCTATGATTCGGCCGTAGCGTCGCTCGCCGAAGCCCGATCCAAGCTGGTCCAGGCGAAGTCGCAACTGGCGCAGTACGGGGCCCAAACCTCCTCCACGCAGCGGCACATTGCGCAGCAGCGGGCGAGCCTTTCCCGCTTTGACGATATCTTGAGGAAATACAACTCGTATTCGCCGCTCGATGGCGTGGTCACCAATCTCCCGATGAAAGTCGGAGAGACGGTAGTGCCGGGGATTCAAAGCTCCACGGCGAGCACCATTATGACTATCGCCGATATGAGCGTAATCACTTCTGAGATTCGCGTCGACGAGACCGACATCGTCAACGTGAAACTGGGGCAGCTTGCGGATGTGACCATTGACGCGCTTCCGAACCGGACGTTCAAAGGGCGGGTAACTGAAATCGGCGATACGGCCATTCTCCGCTCCACCGGCGTCGCCGCCTCACAGAGCACGACGTCCACCAATGAAGCCAAGGATTTCAAAGTCGTGATCGCGCTCGATAACCCTCCGGATGAAGTGCGGCCGGGCTTATCGTGTACGGCGAAGATCACTACCGCTACGGCGAAGAACACCCTCGCAATCCCCATACAGTCGTTGACTACCCGCACGCGCGGCGATCTGGACGCGCCTCCCACCGGTACGCAGGCGCCCGCGCCCGCAAAGGTGGATCCGGCTGCCGAGAAGGCAAAGAAGGAAGAGTTGCAAGGTGTTTTCATTGTGGATAAAGGAAAATCGGAGTTCCGGAAGGTGGAGACCGGGATCACCGGTGTGAGTGATATCCAGGTGCTCAGCGGACTTCGGGAAGGCGACGAAATCATCACCGGGACCTTCCAGGTGATCCGCACCATCCGCAACGGAGCGTCGGTCAAAGTGGACAATAAGCCGCCGGCCGTGAAGCCCGCCACCTAAGGAATCGCATGGCACAGGTACTCGAAGCTTCCGAAGAACGGGGTCAACGTCTCAAGGAGCAGAATATCGTTATCCGGACATACGACCTTTGGAAGACGTACGAGATGGGCGACCAGACCATCAACGCTGTATCCGGCGTAGACATCGAAATTAAGCGCGGCGAGTATGTGGCGATCATGGGTCCGTCGGGCTCGGGGAAATCGACCCTGATGAACCTGATTGGATGTCTGGACTCACCAACGCGCGGGGACTACTTCATCAACGGCAGCCTGGTTAGCTCCATGAGCGACGATGAGCTGGCGCGGATCCGTAACAAAGAGATCGGGTTCGTATTTCAAACGTTCAACCTACTGCCGCGCGCCACTTCGCTGCATAATGTCGAACTGCCGTTGGTCTATAACGGCACGCCCGCGGCGGAACGGGTGGAACGCGCCAAACGCGCGCTGTCGCAAGTCGATCTCGAAAAGCGCATGAACCACAAGCCAAACGAACTGTCCGGCGGTCAGCGGCAACGCGTGGCCATCGCTCGCGCGCTGGTGAACAACCCGTCCATTCTTTTGGCCGACGAACCTACGGGTAATCTGGATTCGGCAACGGGGATCGAGATCATGGCGCTATTCGAGAGGCTTTACCGGCAAGGTAATACCATCATCGTGGTGACACACGAACACGATATCGCGATGCACGCGCATCGAATTATCCACGTGCGCGACGGAAAAGTAGAAAAAGATGAACTCATTCCGCATTAGGCTTTGCGGGCGATGACGCGCAAGCGGCGATAGTCGGCCACCCACTGGCCCTCGCGAAAAAGAAATGGCCGCAGCTCGGTTTTGATCTCTTCGAGCGGTCGTGCCTTATCGGGGCGGAACGTCGCAATCCAATTACATAAACCGTCTTCGCCGCCTTCCAATGGCGTCGGGCGATCGAACACCATCGCGGTGGTGACTTCGAGCCCGTGCCGGTCGAGCACGCCGGCGTATTCGGAGATGGTGGGGTAGTAATTGCGAATGTTGCTGCGGACTGCGCGATCGAGCATGGCCACGTTTCCGCGCGCGCCCATTTCGAGAACCAGGCGGCCGCCGCTTTGCAACGAGCCCGCGATGGAAGCGGCCGCGCCTTCGACATCGAGCATCCAGTGAAGAGCGGCATTGGAAAAGACGGCATCGAACGGTGCGGCAGCGCGGTAATGCTGGCCATCCGCTAGTTCGAAAGCGAGTCGGGGATAATTCTGCCGGGCCTGGGCAACCATGGCGGGGCTACTATCGATGCCGAGGACATGAGCGCCGCTTTCCGCAATGCGGGCCGTGAGGTGTCCCGTACCGCAGCCGAAATCGAGGATGCGCTCCCCGGGTTGCGGAGCCAGGATACCGATTAGGGCGGCGCCGTATTCCCAGACAAACGCGTGACTGCTCTCGTAGCAAGCGGGATCCCAATCCGCCTTGCGAGCGGCCATCAGACGTCCAGATTCTTGACGTCGAGGGCGTTGTCCTCGATAAACTTGCGGCGGCTTTCGACGTCTTCGCCCATCAGCGTGGTGAAGATGAGATCGCTCTCGACCAGATCTTCCAGCCGGACTTTCAGCAGGACGCGCTTCTCGGGATTCATGGTCGTCTCGCCCAGTTGCTCGGCATTCATTTCACCAAGCCCTTTATAGCGTTTGACGCTCGAATCGCGCTTGCCCTCTTCTTTGACGTGGGCGAGGAGTCCGCGCCAGTCGCTCTGCATCTCCGACCGCTCGTTCTTAGTGACCTTGAACGGGGCGTGATTGTTCTTGGCGATCTGCCGGGCCAGCACGCGGTAGCGCTTGAACTCCGGCTGGGTAGCGAGATCAATATTGATGAAGCGTTCGGCGTTGGTGGAATCGTGATAGACCACCATCCAGGCGGCGTGCTCCTCATCGGCGCGAATCTGCGCGGTACTCACCTGCGCGGCCAGAAGAGCGTCGCGCACTTTTTCGAGATTCGCCTTCTCTGAGAAGTCGGCTTTGGTGTCGACCAGATAGCCGATGTTGCCCAGCACTTCGACCACGCGCGCGTCGCGCAGACGACGTTCGAGCTTGAACGACATCTGATCGAATTCGTCGAGGCTCATAAGGAACGCGCGTAGCTCGCCCGTCTCCAGGTGGGTGGCGGGTTGGCCGTTCGAAGCGGTATCGATGACCAGATTTTCCGTAGCGCGGCGCATGATCTCGCGCGTAAATTCCTTTTCGTCCTTGATGTACTTCTCTGTTTTGCCGCGCCGGATGCTATAGAGCGGCGGTTGCGCGATGTACACGTGACCGCGGCTGATCAGCTCCTGCATGTGGCGGAAGAAAAACGTCAGCAGCAGCGTGCGGATGTGCGAGCCGTCGACATCGGCATCCGTCATGATGATGATCTTGTGATAGCGGAGCTTGGCGGAATTGAAATCGTCCTTGCCGATGCCGGTGCCTAGCGCCGTAATTAGCGCCCGGATTTCGTCATGGCCCAGCATTTTGTCGTAGCGGGCTTTTTCGACGTTCAGGATCTTGCCCTTGAGGGGCAGGATTGCCTGGAAGCGCCGATCGCGGCCCTGCTTGGCGGTGCCGCCGGCGGACTCGCCTTCCACTAGAAACACTTCGCAGCGTTCCGGATCGCGCTCCTGACAGTCGGCCAGCTTGCCCGGCAGACCGCCCGAATCGAGCGCGCCCTTGCGGCGGGTCAGGTCGCGGGCTTTACGAGCCGCTTCCCGGGCGCGCAAAGCGTCGATCGCTTTGGAAACGATCTTCTTCATCACGGCCGGGTTCTTCTCGAAGAACTCACCCAGCTTGTCGTTGACGAACTGGGTCATGGGGCCCTGAATATCGCTGTTCAGTTTGCCCTTCGTCTGCCCTTCGAATTGCGGCTGCGGCACTTTGACGCTCACCACCGCCGTAAGACCTTCCCGCACATCGTCGCCGGTTAGAGTCTCTTTGTCTTTGAAGAGTCCTGCGGAGTTCCCGAACGCGTTAATGGTCCGCGTGAGAGCGCTGCGGAAACCCGACAGGTGCGTTCCGCCATCGACGGTGTTGATGTTATTGGCGAAGCTGAAGACGCTCTCCGAATAGCCGTCGTTGTACTGCAGCGCCACTTCCATGGTGATGGTGCTGCCGTTCTGGACTTTGCTCGAAGACTCGAAGTGGATGGGCTTTTCGTGCAGCACCGTTTTACCGCGATTCAGGTGCCGGATGAATTCAGCGATCCCGCCTTCGTAGAGAAACTCGTGCACTTTCACGGGTTCCACGCGCTCGTCGGTCAGCGTGATCTTGAGGCCTTTGTTCAGGAAGGCAAGCTCCCGCAAGCGCTGCGCCAGCGTGTCGTAATTGAACTTGGTCGCGTCCATGATGGTCGCGTCCGGCTTGAAGGTAATCTTGGTGCCGGTCTTGTTTGACTTGCCGGTCTTCTGCAGCGGAGCCTTGGGAACCCCTTTGGAATACTCCTGTTGCCAGGTGGCTTTTTCGCGCCAGATTTCGAGCTCGAAGCGTTCGCTGAGCGCGTTCACGCAACTCACGCCGACGCCATGCAGACCGCCCGAGACTTTATAGCTATTGGAATCGAACTTGCCGCCCGCGTGAAGCATAGTGAGCACGATCTCCGCGGCGGAGATCCCGAACTCGGGCTTGATATCGACCGGTATTCCGCGGCCATCGTCGATGACGGTCACCGAGTCGTCGATATGAATCGTGACCTCGATATTGTGGGCGTGCCCGGCCAGCGCTTCGTCGACGGAGTTGTCGACCACTTCGTATACCAGATGATGCAGGCCCATCTCACCGGTGGAGCCGATGTACATGGCGGGGCGCAGCCGCACGGCTTCGAGCCCCTCAAGAACTTTGATACTGCTGGAATCGTAAATATCGGACTGCATGTTTTCTTGGTTCGGATCGTCGTCTTCGGGTTCTTCGTTCGGATCTTCTTGATCAATCATGGTGTTCCCTTTTGACCGCGTACCGCGCCCGCTAGAACGGCTGGGAGCCGGTCAGATGCGCATGGGCATTACAACGTAACGGTAGTGCTGGCCCTGGCCGCTATCGCCGTTGGCGGAATACGGCTGCAACTCGCCGGCGCTCTTTTCATCTTTCAGCGAGAAAGCGACCTTCTCCTGGGAGATCGCGCGCATGAAGTCGAGCAGGTATTGCGCGTTAAATCCAATCTCAAGCGCGGGCCCTTCGTATTCGGCGGGAACACTCTCTTCGCTCTCCCCGGTTTCGACCGAGGACGAGAAGACCTTCACCTCGCCCGATTCGAACTTGACCCGGATGGCACGCGAGCGCTCGTCAGCAAACTGGGCCACGCGTTCGACAGCGGCTTTGATTTCCGCCTTGGAGAGCAGTGCGATATGGGTGTTCTCGCGCGGCAGCACACGTTCATAATCCGGGAAGTTTCCTGTGAGCTTGCGCGTAATCAATAGCCGATCCCCGAACTCGAAGAACAGATGATTGTCATCACCGGAAAGCCGCACGCTGCGTTCCTGGTCCCCCTCTCCGGCCAGCTTTGCGATCTCGGTCATCGCCTTACGCGGTACCAGCGCGCGGAATGCCCGGTTGTTGAGGTTCTCCAGGTGATGATCCACAAACGCGAGGCGATGGCCGTCCGTCGAAACCATGGTCACGCCGTCCGGCTTCAGCAGCAGCAAGGCGCCGTTCAGGGTAAACCGGGACTCCTCCATTGAGATGGCAAAACTGGTCCGGGAAATTAGCCCCGCAAGCAAGCCATAAGGGATCTCCCCAATCTGCTCCGGCATCTCCGGAAGCTCAGGGAAACTCTCGCGGCTCATTCCCGCCATTTTGGTCCGCGAGCGGCCACACGTCAGAGACGCCCAGTGATTGTCCAAAAACTTGAAGGTGATGTCGGCTTCCGGAAGCAGACGGACATAATCGAGGAGTTTGCGGGCCGGAATGGTGCCTGCGCCCTCTTTCTTCACTCGCGCCGGGCACGAACATCGGATCCCCAACTCCAGGTCCGTAGCGGTCAGCGTGATGCGGTCCCCGGCGGCTTCCAAAAGCACGTTGGACAGGATGGGAATGGTGGTCTTCTTTTCGACAACACCTTGCGACAGGCTCAATTCACGGACGAGGTCGTTCTTGCTGACGGTGAATTCCATGCTCTTGCTAATCCTTCTGACGATTCTCAATACTGATAACGGAATAACCCGTATTAGTAGAGCCTGTCGAAATGTTGAATTGTTCCTAAATTATACAAAATGCAACACCTTCTTGTCTCGCTGCTCTGCGGAAAACAAACCGAAAACAGCGGATAAAGTGACAGTGTCACCCGATTTATACAGGAGTCCTCGCCGGTTTCCGGACCGCTGTGTGCAAAACATTGCTAACTTCCCTGTAATGAATCGATTAGGCTGTGCAACATCCTGTTCAATTCCGGGTCGGAGGTTCTGCGCTTGGTGATCACGTCGATGGAATGAATCACGGTGGTGTGATGCTTGCCGCCAAAGGCGCGCCCGATCTCCGGAAGGGAGGCCGTGGTCAGCTCTTTGACCAGAAACATCGCCACCTGACGCGGGTAAACGACTGCGCTGCGTGTTGCTCTTTTCTTTGAGCTGCGCCTGTTTGACGCTGAACTTTTCGGCGACGGCTTTCTGAATGGCGTCGATAGTGACGCGCCGGTCCTGGGCATGCACCAGATGCTTGAGGCATTGCTGCGCCATCGGCAGCGTGATCGGCGACCCGATGAGCGACGAATAGGCCATCAGCTTGACCAGCGCGCCTTCCAGTTCCCGCACATTGGACTTTGTCCGGGACGCGATGAACGTGCGGACATCCTCCGGCAGCGTGACGCCCTCGGCTTCGGCCTTTTTATCGAGAATGGCCATTTTCGTCTCGAGATCGGGCGGCTGGATATCCGCCATCAAACCCCATTCGAAGCGGGATCGCAGGCGATCGAGCAGCCCGGGAATCTCTTTGGGAGCAGCATCGCTCGAGATGACGATCTGCTTCTGATGGTCGTGAAGCTCGTTGAAGGTATGGAAGAATTCGTCCTGAGTGCGCTCCTTGTTGCCGAGAAGCTGGATATCATCGATGAGCAGGACGTCCGCCGAACGGTACCGCGCACGTAGCGCGGGCATGTGATCGAAGCGAATGCCGGAGATCACTTCATTCATGAAACGCTCGCTCGACGTGTAGACCACCCGCATCTTGTTGGAGCCGATCAGCGCCCTTCCAATGGCATGCATCAGATGCGTTTTCCCCATGCCCACGCCGCCGTAGATAAACAGCGGGTTATACCTGCGCGAAGGGTTCGTAGCCACGGAACGGGCAGCTGCATGAGCGAACTGGTTACAGGCGCCGACCACAAAGCTCTCGAATGTGAACCGCGGGTTTAACGAGCTCAGCCGCGCCGCGGGATCTTCGGACTGCCAGTCCGGGTCCGCTTCACCGTTCCTGCTGTTAACCGGCGAGTGGTACACGACCATCCGGAACAAGGAGCCGTCGAAACTCCGGACCAGGGTTTGGATGATGTCTCCATACTCGGATTCGAGCCACGCGCGCGTCTCTTCATCGGGGACACGAACGTGAAGAATTTCGCCTTCGGCTCTTTCGAAGGTGGTGCGGCTTACCCAGTTGTCGAAACTTTCGGAGCTGAGCGATGTCGATAACTGCTGTTTAACGTGATCCCAGGCGTTCATTTGCAACTCAATTCAGTCCAACATCAAGCCGCACCCAGGCAATGCCTTGTTTTCCTGCGGTATTCCGCAAAATGAACGTAGCTATCCCAGTGCCTCTTTTGAGAGGAGACACCGGTGGGACTAAATGGATACTCTGGACGGTTGAGTCGCGCTGATTTAGGGTGCGTTCAATGTGTCGAGTCCATGAAGATGAGCCATGGGGTTCGGACGAGCAGCACTCACTGTAGCATAACCATTCGGAATCCATAGACAATTATAAGTTGTTTAAAATGAATCGCTTGGGTAAAACATAACGGACTGAAAATGGTCGCATTGACAGACCGGATTGAAACGAGGAGAATGGGGGTTCCGCACTTGCGGGAGTAACTCAGTTGGTAGAGTGCGACCTTGCCAAGGTCGATGTCGCGGGTTCGAATCCCGTCTCCCGCTCCACTCTTTTCGCGAATCTCCAAGCCCCTGAATAACATCGGAATACGCGTGATTGGCACGCGCGCGGCGGAAGATCTTGTGGCTTGGTCCATCGGTGAGTACGGACGTGATCTTGCCGTGTGTACCAGCTTCCAGAAAGCCGGCGCGGTGATTCTCGACATGGCGGTTCGGGTGGACCCGAGCGTGCGCGTGTTCACGCTGGATACGGGCCGGCTGCCGGAAGAAACCTACGAGATGATGGAGATGATCCGTGCCCACTATGGCGTGAAGGTGGAAACGGTTTCGCCCGAAACGAACGAAGTGGAAGCCATGGTCACGCGCTACGGGCCTAATCTTTTCCGGCAGGAAGTGCCACTGCGGATGCTCTGCTGCAAGATCCGCAAAGTGCGCCCGCTGGGTCGGAAGCTGAAGGGTTTTCGCGCATATATGGTGGGTTTGCGGCGCGGCCAGAATCCGCTGCGGGCGGCTCTTCCGCAGGTGGACACGAGTTCGGCGCTCACCAAAATCAGCCCGCTGCTCGACTGGTCGAAAAGAGACTTGGAAAGCTATATTTCCAGTCACGGCGTTCCGGTGCATCCTCTCTACGACCAGGGGTACACGAGTATTGGGTGCGGCCCTTGCACGCGTGCTCCGCTTCCCGGCGAGGATGAACGTGCGGGGCGGTGGTGGTGGGAACAGGATGCCGAAAAGGAGTGCGGGATCCACTTCACTCCGGATGGCCACGCGGAGCGCTCCGTGGATGTTCTGCTGCGGGATCTGGTCGACCCGGGCGAAGACTTTGACCTTGGCTTCGATCCCGGACTCTAAGAATTCGAAACGGTGCGGACGCGACCCGGGATTCCCCCGGCGTCCACCGCTGTTCCGGGTGCGTCGTGCGGGACGCGAATAAAACCTAGGGCGACAACTTTTTCGAGCAGCGGGGATAGCGCGGCGGACTTGAGCTCACCCACTTCTTTGCCGTCGATCATCAGCCGCGTCGCGGGTTCCGGAACGCTGTCGCCCTCGAATTCGAAAGCCACCAGCCGTTTGTTGATGTGCCCGCGCGACCGCACGCGTTCCACGATTTCCTGACCTAAATAGCAGCCTTTTTGGGAATGTAGCGCTTCCTGCAAGCCGATCTCGGCAGCAATATTACCGGCGCTGATCTCGGTTCCATAGCGCGGCTTCGCATGTTCAATCCGTACCGTTTCCGCGTCCCGCGGAGACGCCTCCGCCAGGTACAGAAGTTCGAGCACCGCAGCTTTGCGCGCCCGGGGTCCGAAGATGCGAAAGCCGGGTTCGCCGGTCATGGAGAGGTGGGCAACCGTACTATCCTCCCAGGCTTCGTGAGCGAACGCGTTCGCGGGCACGGGCATGCCGACGGCGCACAGCCGATCTTTGGCGAGCGGTCCTTCCACCGCCAACGCGAAGGTGCTCTCGCGATCGTCATGCAGGTTGACATCGTCCGCAATGATGTAGTGATCGATATGCGCCCACAAGCTGTCATGGACTTCAGGCTCAGCGTCGATCAGAATGTGCTCGGCAAACACCAGGAGATCGGCGTCGGCGAGGATGCGCCCGTTCGCGTTCAAGAAAAAGGCATAGCAGCCATGTCCGGGCAGCAGTTGCTGGACGTGGTTGGTGGTTAGCGCGTGCAGCAGGCGCGCGCGGTCATCGCCGGTGGCCCGGATGCGCGTGCGCGAGCTGACATCGATCACCGCCGCGTCGCGGGTCAGCGCGCGATACCCTTCGGTCAAGGCGTGGCTCCGGCAGGGGCGGCGATCGGCACAGGGCGCATATAACTGAGCGCCAGATAGCGCATCCCGGCCGAAAGAGCCACGATGATGAGTCCAGAGATAACGACCCCGCCGATCTGCCGCGCACGCTTGGCATTTCCTTTATTCAGAGCGATCCAGCCAACGGCAAACACGTGCAGCGCGAGCAGGAACTTCATCCCGAACAGCATGTGATACGCGGTCGGGACATCCTTGGCAGTCGCGTGACGCATGTAGTTGTAAAGACCGGAGAGCAGCAGGCCGCCGATGGACATCAGGAGCCAGGGCCGAAAGCGAGCGGCAATCGCGTCGCTGAGGTTCTGCTTCTCCGTGCTAGCGCCGGTGCTGCTTCCGCCATTCAGGACGGGCAGCCACGCCACTAGGGCAAAGATCATTCCACCCAGAAGCGTGATCGCCGATGCGATATGAAGCCAGCGTGCCAGGTACGGGATGACGTTGTCCATGGGTTCTGATCGTATGATAGCGACGAATGATCCATGAAGTGCTGCCGGTCGGCGTTCTGCAATGCAACTGCTCGATTTTCGGGGACGAGACGAGCCGTGAGGCAATCGTGATCGACCCCGGCGCGGACATTGGCAAGATCGAGGAGATCCTGACACGCCATCAACTCAAGGTGAAGGCCATCGTGATCACGCATGCCCATATCGATCACATCGGGGGCGCTGAGAAGCTGCGCGCTGCCACCGGCGCGCCGATCTGGATGAACGCCGCCGACGAAACCACGGCGATGAGCTTACCGCTGCAGGCGGCATGGGTCGGAATGCCGTTTGCCAGGAATCCGCATGTGGATTTGAACGCTAAGGAAGGCGAGACCTTCACCGCCGGAGCCACGGAGTTTCACGTGATCCATACGCCCGGGCATACGCCGGGGAGTATCAGTCTTTACGTACCCGGGCTGGGGAAGCTGATTGCGGGCGACACCCTGTTTCGCGACAGCGTGGGCCGCACGGACTTGCCAGGAGGCAACAGCAAGAAGATCGTCCAGTCCATTCGCGAAAAACTCTTCACCCTGCCCGACCCTACCATCGTGATTCCGGGGCACGGACGCAACACGACGATCGAACGCGAGAAACAGTTTAATCCGTTCGTGGGGGTTTCAGCTCAGTCATAGCGCTGCCGACCAGTTCCTTAGCGTCGACCAGCGCCTTCGAGATGAGCTGGATATCCATGGCGGGCCGGCCGGGCTGCCGGGAGCTCTGGCAGTACACGCCGTGCTGCCCGACCAGGACCAGCGCGTCGGTCAGCAGATCGAGGGCGACTGCCAGCCTCCCGCGGGGGACACCGAACATGAACTCGTGCTTGTCCAGCTCGTCGCGCAACTCGTCGTAGACGCTCATCGCTCCTCTATCCTTGTCAGTATGAACGTTCCCTCGTGGCCGATCGCCACCGAACGCGAGCGGGAACTACTCGGCGCGGTCCTGGAAAGCGAACGCTGGGGTGGGTTCCATCCTTTTGTCTCCCAGTTCGAGCAGCTCTTTGCCGATTTCCAGCAATGCCGCCACGGGATGGCAGCCGTGAACGGAACGGTCACTCTCGAACTGGCTTTGGAGGCGGCCGGAGTGGGCCCGGGGGATGAGGTGATCGTTCCGGCGATCAGTTTCGTCGCGACCGCAAGCGCGGTCTCCCGCCGCGGCGCCATCCCGGTTTTCGTCGACATCGACGACACCTTCAACGTGAACCCGGAGTGCGTAGCCCAGGCTGTGGGCAGGCAAACGGCGGCCATTATGGCGGTTCACTTTGGGGGCCCGATGGCGGATATGGATCGCCTCTGCGAGATTGCGCACAGCGCCGGTGTTCCTTTGATCGAGGACGCCGCGCATGCTCACGGTTCGGAGTGGAACGGCCGCCGCGCCGGGAGCATCGGGCTGGCGGGTTCGTTCAGTTTTCAAAACTCGAAGGTGATGACGGCCGGAGAAGGCGGCGCGCTCACGTCGAATGACGACGCCTTTAGCGCCCGCGCGCGTTCCATCCTGGACCAGGGACGGAAGCCGGATGGCGGCTGGTTTTTCCATTACGAGATCGGCACGAACTACCGGATCACGGCGTTTCAAGCGGCGGTGCTGATCGCGCAGTTGGAGCGCTTGCCGGAACAGAACCGGACGCGGGAGCGCAATGCCAGGATTCTGCGCGAGGAACTGCAAGACGTTCCGGAACTCTGCTGGGCACGCGTGCTTCCACAGGCTCGCGTGCAGACCAACTATTTGTTCTTGGGCACGACGGCGAAGCGCGATTCGTTCCAGCAGGCGGTGGTCGCCGCGGGCGTGCCGTGCACTCCGTTTTATCCGCACCCGCTTTACCGGAATCCGGTTTACGCGCGCGGCGGATGCCGGGTGGAGCCGTGCCCGGTAGCCGAAGCCCGCGTGCGGGATGCGTTCTGGCTGCCGCATCGCGTGCTGCTCGGGTCCGACGCGGACACGCGGGAGATTGCGGCCGTTTTGCGCACCGCCGCGCAGGCCCGCGCCCACCGACGTTCATGAGCAACGAGACAATTTTCCTCATCGTGAACATTGCCGTTCTCCCCGGCTGGGCGCTGCTGCTGCTCGCGCCGAAGTCCCGCTGGACCCAACGGTTTGCCATGGTGGTCATACCCGCGCTGCTGGCAGTGATCTACATCGCGCTGTTCGTCGCGAATTTCAACGGCATGCACCTCAACTTCAAGTCGCTGGCGGCGGCTGAGTATTCCTTCCAGGCTCCCGGCATGGCGTTGATTGGGTGGGTACACTTTCTGGCCTTCGACCTGTTCGTAGGCGCCTGGATCGTACGCGATGCCCGGCGGCTGAAAATCCTGCACCTGGCGGTGATCCCCTCCCTGCTTTTGACCTTCCTGATGGGCCCTGTCGGTTTGCTCATTTACCTGGTGCTGCGGGGTGGATTGCGGCGGGGGGCGGAGGCGCGCGATTGAGTTGGTAAGATTTCCGCATGTTCCCTCCGTCGCCGGATTTCGCCGCCAGCTCGCATGTCTCCAGCCTGGAACAGTACCGGGACCTCTACCGACGCGCACAGGATCAGCCGGCTGAATTCTGGGGCGAACTTGCGGAGCAGGAGATCTCGTGGTTTCAGAAATGGACCCAGGTTTTCGATTGGCAGCCGCCGCAGGTGCGCTGGTTCATCGGCGCGACCCTCAATGCCTCGTACAACTGCATCGACCGTCACCTGACGACCGATCGCCGCAACAAGGTCGCGATCGCCTGGGAAGGCGAGCCCGGCGACGCGCGCATGATCAGCTATCAGGAACTGCATCGCCTGGTCTGCCGGTTCGCAAACGTCCTGAAAGGCCGGGGGCTCAAGAGCGGCGCCCGCGCCATCATTTATATGCCGATGGTGCCGGAGCTGCCGGTGGCGGTGCTGGCCTGCGCGCGTTTGGGAATCGTCCACAGCGTGGTGTTCGGTGGCTTCGCGGCCGAAGCGCTAAAGCAGCGCATCCAGGATCTGGAGGCTGAGGTGGTGATTACCGCCGACGCGGGTTGGCGGCGGGGCAAAGAAATCAAACTCAAACCGGCCGTCGATGAAGCTCTTGCCGATTGTCCGTCGGTGAAGTCGGTGATCGTCTACAAGCGGGTTGGCTCTCCCGTGCAGATGGTGGAGGGGCGCGACCACTGGTGGCATGAACTGGAGTCGGACGTCAGCGAAGATTGTCCCGCCGAACCCATGGATTCGGAGGCGCCGCTATTCGTTCTTTTCACCTCAGGGACCACCGGCAAGCCCAAAGGCATTGTCCACACCACGGGGGGTTACCTGCTCCACACGGTGATGACGATGAAATGGGTGTTTGACCTGCGCGACCAGGACGTTTTCTGGTGCACGGCGGACGTGGGTTGGGTGACCGGGCACAGCTACGTCGTCTATGGACCCCTGGCGGCCGGCGCTACCGTGCTGATCTACGAAGGCGCGCCCGATTCACCGAAGCCGGATCGTTTCTGGCGCATCATCGAGAAATATCGGGTCAACATCTTTTACACGTCCCCGACGGCGATCCGCGCGTTCATTAAACAGGGGAACCAGTGGCCGGATAGCCACGACCTGTCGAGCCTGCGGCTGCTCGGCTCGGTCGGCGAGCCGATCAATCCAGCGGCGTGGGACTGGTACTACGAGGTGATCGGCAAGAAACGCTGCCCTATCGTGGACACCTGGTGGCAGACCGAGACCGGCGGCATTATGATCGCGCCGATGCCCGGCGCTACGCCTCTGAAGCCCGGCTCCGGGACATTTCCCCTCCCTGGCATTCAGGCGGAGATTGTCGATCTGAAGGGCCACGCGGCGCCACCCAATCAGGAAGGCTACCTGGTAATTCGCCATCCGTGGCCGGGCATGTTCCGCACGCTGTGGCGCGATCCGCAACGCTACGAAGAGAACTACTTTCAGAAAATTCCGGGGGTCTATATGACCGGCGACGCGGCCCGGCGCGATGACGATGGCTATTTCTGGGTACTGGGCCGGATCGATGATGTCATGAACGTCAGCGGTCACCGGCTGAGCACGATGGAACTGGAGTCCGCTCTGGTGCGCCATCCCGCGGTTGCGGAAGCGGCGGTGGTCGGTAAGCCGCATGAAATTACGGGTCAGTCCGTGGTCGCCTTCGTCACCCTGAAAGGCGGCTCTTTCGACCAACACGTGCTGGGCGAGGAGTTACGGCAGTGGGTGGCGAAGGAGATTGGGACATTTGCCCGGCCGGAGCAAATTCGATTCACCGACGGCATGCCCAAGACCCGCAGCGGTAAGATCATGCGCCGGCTGCTTCGGGAATTGGTCACGTCGAACATGGTTTCAGGGGATGTGACTACTCTGGAAGATCTATCGGTATTGACAAAGTTATCCACGCATCAGGATGAAGACTAGATCCGGACTGCGGGTACCTAAGTAAGACATTTGAAACACACTCCAACTTTCCTGGTCCTAAAAACACAGATTCAGAGACTCCCCTGAGATTTCAAGGCCCGTCGTCCTACGCATATGCGAGATTTTCGCCCACAGATTAAGCGGGCAGCAGGAGTAGAGATTGCCGGACACAAACCTCCAGAGCGAAAGTAAACCAGCGAGTGTGTTCGTCGTGGAGGACGAAGGCATCATCGCAAGTAGTATTTCCGACAGCTTGCGAAAAGCAGGCTATGAAGTTGCCGGGATCGCACGCTCGGGGGAAGAGACACTCCTAAAGCTATCCGGAATTACCCCACAACTGATCCTGATGGACATTCATCTGAGCGGAAGGATGGACGGGATTGAACTGGCTGGAAAAATTCGCGAGACGTTCGACATACCGATCGTCTACCTAACGGCGCACTCGGATAGAGAAACGCTGAATCGAGCTAAGATTACCGAGCCGTTCGGGTATCTTCCGAAGCCCGTTCAGCAATCCAACCTCTATACGGCGATAGAGATTGCACTTTATAAACACCGCGTCGATTATGAGCTCAGGCAGAACCGCGCCTCATTAAATACGGTACTGGGGTCGATGCATGACGGCGTTCTTGTGGTCGACAACGCGGGCATCGTGCAGTTCATCAACGCGCATGCGGAACGCCTGACCTGCTGGCCCGCTTGCGAAGCCATCGGTCAACCGGTGTCGAGCGTTCTCCCGCTGACGGATAAGAACCTCGAAGTGTCGGTCGACAAGCTGCTCACTGGAACTCTCGGTCAACACTGGCCGAAAGCGCTGCCGCCGGGACTGCTTGCAACCGACCGGGAAGGAAACACCTTTCCGCTGGACGGCGACATCGCTACGAGCACCGATGCGCTCGGGTCGGTCGGGACGGTGATTACGTTCCGAAGTGCGGCAGAGCGCCTCAAGCACGAACAGGACATCCGGCACGATCACAAGATGCTGGCGGTCGGCCGACTGGCGGCCGGAGTGGCGCACGATTTCAATAACCTGCTCACCGTCGTGCTGGGGACGGCCGAAATCGCGCTTGCGCAGTTACCTCCCGGTCATGAACTCTGCGGATCGATCCAGCAGATTATTCAAGCCGGCGAAACCGCGGCCGATGTGACTCGCAAGCTGCTCACCTTCAGCAGTAAACAGGTTACGCCCGCCCGGGTCGTAGACTGGAATTCGATTATTCGAAGCCACGAGGGCTTGTGCCGTCACTTACTTGGCCCCCATATTACCTGGTCGATGACTCTCGGCGCCAAGTCGGGCCTGGTTCGAGCGGATCCAGCGGAGCTAGCCGAGGTTCTAATTAATCTGGTTACGAATGCGCGTGATGCGATGCCCGAGGGTGGTCACCTTACGATTCAAACCGCCGATGTCGACCTGGAGGCTGTGCCGCTGTTGGTACCGCAAACCAACGGCTATGTGGCTCTGATCGTCGAAGATACAGGGCGCGGTATGGACGCAAGCACCGCCGAGCATTTGTTTGAACCCTTCTTTACGACCAAGCTCTCAGGCAAAGGTACGGGGTTGGGTCTCTCTATTGTCGACGGAATAGTGCGCGAGCTAGGTGGAAGTATCGACGTCGATAGCGAGCCTGGTCTGGGAACCACTTTCCGGGTCTATCTACCGTGCGTGAGCGGATTCGTTCAGACACCTGCCCCGACATTCCAAAAACCGCTCCCGCCGCGCGAAAAGGTTCTTCTTGTGGTGGACGACGATCACGCCGTTCGCCGGGTCATAGTTACGGCTCTTGATGGCCACGGCTACAGAGTACTCGAGGCCGAATCGGGCAAGCAGGCCTTTGAAATCGCCAAAGAGCAGGCGGGCGGAATCGATCTACTCATTAGTGACGTGATGATGCCAGGCATGAATGGTCCGGATCTATCTTTGAAAATCCAAAGCCTCTATCCGGGTGTCAAGACGATGTTCGTAAGCGGCTTCTCGGGAGATCTTCTCAAAGAACATGATTTGAACCCGGCCGAAGTGTGTTTGCTTCGAAAGCCTTTTCGCCAAGCGCAACTGCTGGCCAAGATTCAGACGATGTTGGGCTCTTTGAAGAGTATTGCTCAACACTCCGCCTGAGCTGGTTTCGACAAGAGGCACGGCTCCCATGGAAGACTGTTTCCCAACGACACCTGCACGGCTCAACCAGAAACCCTATCAACGCCCGAGCAAGCTCGGTCAACTGAGCGAAAGCAGCTTCGAGCTGATTGCCAACTTTATCCCTCAGCTTGTCTGGGTGGCGGACAAAGACGGCTCGATCTACTGGTACAACCAGCGCTGGTACGACTATACCGGGACAACGTTCCAGGAGGTAAGCGGGTGGGGTTGGAAACGCGTGCATGACCCAAAATACCTTCCGATCGTGATCGAACGGTGGAAACAAGCAATTGCCAGCGGGGAGCCGTTTGAAATGGAATTCCCGTTGCGCCGTGCTGATGGCTGTTTCCGGATGTTCATTACACGCGTTATAGCGGTGCGCGATTGCGACGACCGCATCGGGCGCTGGATTGGCACTAACACCGACATCGAGGAGTCCAGGCGTGCCGAAGAACGTCTCCATCGTTTGTACGATTCGGGATTAATGGGCATCTATCACTGGAAGGCTGACGGTTCAATTGTTGACTGCAACCAGACATTTTTAGATATTTTGGGCTACAGCTACGAAGACCTTCGCGCGGGGACAATGAACCTATCGCTAATGACTCCGCCGGAGTATGTATCCCAGGATAAAGACATGCTTGGGGAACTGCAGGAAGCGGGCGTGACCAAAGCTGTTGAGAAAGAGTTGTTTCGGAAAGATGGCAGCAGGGTCTATGTCGAGCAAGGGGCGGCGAGATCCGAATGCCCGTCTCTGGAAGGGATCTCTTTCATTCTCGATATCACAAAACGAAAGAACAGCGAGGCGGATCTGTTGAACCTAAACCGGAGCCTTGCGAAAAGCCAAGCCTATTTATACGCCATGACAAATGGCGCAACCGAAGTTGCAATCATTGTGACCGACCCGGACGGGATTATCACGGTGTTCAACCCCGGCGCAGAGCAAATGCTCCTTTACCGGGCTGATGAGGTAGTCGGAATTGCTACGCCCGTTCTGTTCCATACCGCGTCGGAATGCCGGGACCAGTCCGAGATTCTTAGCCGGGAACTCGGGCGTCCCATCGACGGCTTCGAAGTGTTTGCCGAACCGGCGCTCTGGGGAAGCCCCGCCGAGCGCGAGTGGACGTACATCCGCAAAGATCGCTCAACCATCTGGGTTCATCTATCCACGAGCGCGATCCGCGACGCCGAGGGTAACTTAATCGGGTTTATCAAGGTGGCTACGGACATTACGGCACGGAAAGTACTGGAACGCGAACTGCGCGACTACAATGTACTTCTCGAGAAACGGGTAGAGGAAAGGACCGAGAAGCTGCAAAACGCGCTTGCGGAAAAGACGGTGCTTCTGAAGGAAGTTCATCATCGCGTCAAAAACAACTTGGCCGTTGTGGCCAGTCTGCTGGGAATGCAAGCGGACGCAAGCATGAACGACGACGCGATACGGCCGCTTCTGGACAGCCAGAGACGCGTGCATTCGATGGCTTTGATTCATGAGCATCTATACGGGACCAGGGATCTCTCGCGCGTTGTCTTCGACCAATACGCTAGAACCTTGGTCGACGAGCTCTACACAGCTTTTTCGACTCCCGAACGAATCAAAGTTAGTCTTCGGTCCGAACCGATCGAATTGGCCGTGAACACGGCCATACCGTGCGGGCTTATCCTCAGCGAAATCCTGTCCAACGCTTTTAAATATGCCTTTCCCGATCAGCGGCCTGGAGAAATCATTGTTGCTTTCGCCCGTGATGCGAGCGGTTGCCTCATACTGACAGTGGACGATAACGGCATCGGCTTTCCGAAGGACCTCGACTGGTCCCGGGGAGAAACGCTCGGCCTGAGAATCGTCCAGATACTCTCGAAACAGCTTGGCGCCACCCTGGTGCTCCATAACGGCTCCGGAACTCATTTTCGACTAACTTTGCCGAAAAGCGAGATGGCCGAAGCTTTGTCTTAAGGGCTCTTACCGATCGAAATGGGCGGAGTCACGGGACCGCCCCGATTGTTTTCGTATTGGCCGCATGAACTTAGGCGCGCTTAGCGGCCCGGACTCGTGGCGGATCTGCTTAGCTGAAAGCGGGACATAGGATCCGATGACTTTCAGACAACAGCCGAGACACCTCGCACTTACTCTAATTTCTACTCTGGCGCTTTGGGGACAAAGCAAGATCGACTTGAGAACTCAGACCAAGAGTGTTGATTTCAGTGGTGCGTCCGCTACAAAGCCCGCGAAAATGGGCGCCACGCTACCCGCGACATGCGGACAAGGCGAGTTTTTCTTTTTGAGTTCAGCTCCCGCCGGACAGAATGTTTTCGGCTGCGCCTCCTCCAATACCTGGTCGCAGGAAGGTGGGGCCGTTCCCCAAGGCAGCCTCCTGCCCGCGCAACTCAATAACATGGGGAAATTGCTGACCACCGACGGAACCAACGCCGTTTGGCAAAGCATCGGCGGTGACGTCAGCGGTTCACCCGCGTCTCTCACGATAAGCGCGCTAAGAGGGAAAGCGTTCTCGACGGCCGCGCCGAGCGATGGGCAGCTGCTGAAGTTCAACGGAACTACGAGCACGTGGGAACCCACGGCGCTGGCCGGGGATATTCAGGGTAATCCGGCGGCCGTTACGGTGAAAGCGTTGCAAGGCCGCGGACTTTCCGTCGCGGCTCCGGCCGACGGTCAGGTACTCAAGTTCAACGGCACGACGGGATTTTGGGAAGCCATCGCGCTGGGTGGCGATCTTACGGGTGTTCCCGCATCGCTGCTCGTATCCGGATTGCAGGGGCGTGTGGTCTCGAACGCGCTTCCCTCCGGCGGTCAGCTGCTTGGTTGGAGTGCCGCTAATGCCACGTGGACACCAACGACCTTTCAGGTGCCACCAAATTTTGGCGGGACCTTCAACAACGTCACCACGTTCACTATCCCAGGGACGCAGCATAATCTGAACACCGCAAATCTATTGGTGAGTTGCTATGACACGGCCAGTCCGGCAAATCTGATCGAACCGGGCCAGGTCACGATCGACCCCGCGTCGTTCAACGTCACGGTCCGATTCGCCACCCCGCAAAGCGGTAAATGCCTGGTCAATGGGTCGGGCGGAGTGTCTATGGGGGCCACCGCACTTACCGGGTCCGCGACGCTCGGCTTTCCCGGCATTAATGCGATGAGCTGCGCGTCCGAATTGACGATCTCGGTCCCGGGGGCCCGTTTGACGGATGCAATCGCGCCGGGCTGGCCTTCACTGCCCGCCGGATTTCTGGGGATGATGAGAGTGAGCGCAAACGATACGGTAGCTTTGCGCCTGTGCAATTTCTCGGGAGTCAACGCGACGCCTCCGTCGCTGACCTATAGCGCCACCGTCGTCAGGCCGTTCTAGGTCCTCACCGGGTCGTGCGGCTACGGAGCCACCGCTCCAGAATCAGCATCCGCCAAATCTGAACGGGAATGACGCCGCTCTGCTTTGCCACTCCCACCGCCGGACCCAGGGAACCGGGCTCGATCCATCCCTGATCTTCCAGAAGCGTTTTCCCCAGCAGACAATCGAGCGCCCCGCTCCAGCGGCCCGCGAGCCAGCGCTCCACCGGAACCGAGAAGCCTTGCTTGCGGCGGCCTCCGGCTTCGGAGCCTACTCTCCGCCGCACCACCTCGCGCAGAACGGCTTTCAGCTCTCCCCCGCGCAGCCGCAAGGAATACGGGAGCGAAGCCGCGAATTCCCACAACTCCTGATCCAGAAATGGCGAGCGCGCCTCTATCCCGAAATACATTGTCCCGCCGTCTACTTTCGGCATGAACTCGCTCGTGAAGTGCATTTTCCGGTGATAGTCGAGCACGTCCGCGAGCAGCCTGCGCGCGGATGGGAAGCTGTCGGGGATCTCGCGGTGCGACAGACGCTGCCCGGTCAATCGCGGTCCGAACAGACGGCGCTCCTCGAACCAGGGCAGGCCGTCATGGGCGCGCGCGTGGCCGGCCAGTCCCGTCGTGCTGTAGTCGAGAAGGCTGCGGAGCCGTTGTGAGGGAACTCCGGCCCTCACCGATTTCCATAGATCCGGTGCGGCAGCCGGAAGGAGGCGCGCGATTCGCTCCGAGATCCAGGCGTTGCGCATGAACGGATATCCGAGGAACACGTCGTCGCCGCCATCGCCGGTCAAGAGCACCTTTGCGGATGGGCGCACGGCTTCGGAAACCAGCAGAATCCCCTGCGCGGAATGCACGGCGAAGGGCTCGCTATAAGCCTCCACCACCTCATCGATGAGCGACGGGTTGCTCTCCGGCAGCGGCACCACGTGGTGCTCGATTCCCAAGCGGCGCGCCGTATGTTGAGCCGCCCTTGTTTCATCGTCCACATCGCCGGGAGCGGAAACCGTAAACGCGGTGATGTTCGCCTGCAGTTTTGCCATCGCCCAGCAGATCAGCGTGGAATCGATGCCGCCGCTGAGCAGAGCACCCAGCGGAACATCGGCAACCAGGCGCATGCGCACCGCATCAACGAGGAGCTGTTCAGTCTGGTCCACCGCGTCCTCGAAGCGGATCCGGGACGGTCCCGCTTCCGGCAGAGTCCAGTAACGGTGCTCTTCGAGCCGGCCGTCACACCACGTAATGAGAGTGGCGGGCGGGACCTTTTCGACACCCTCGAAGATGCAGGACTGGTCGGTAACAAATCCGAATTCCAGAAACTCGAGAACAGCTTGGGGCTGCACCGGCCCTGTAAGGCCAGCCGCTCGAAGCGCGTCAACCGTGGAAGCAAACGCGATCCCATTCCCGTTCCGGGTGTACACGAGAGGTTTCACGCCAAGGCGGTCGCGCGCGAGAAACAGCGTTTTGATGGACTGGTCCCAAATCGCGAATGCAAACATGCCCCGAAGGCGCCGAACCAGCTCGTGGATGCCCCACGCCCGGTACCCTTCGAGCAGTACTTCCGTATCGCAATGGGAGCGGAATGCGCATCCCCGCTTTTCCAGGGCGGCGCGCAGGGAAACAAAGTTATAGATGCACCCGTTAAAAACGAGCCCTACCCGGCCGTCCGCGGAGATCATCGGTTGGGCGCCAGCTGGACTCAGGTCAATGATGGCAAGGCGGCGGTGCCCGAGCGCGGCGCCCGGCCAGCCGTAGAGACCTTCTCCATCGGGTCCCCGACGCCGGAGCGCGGAAACCATGGTGCGGGTTGCGCTCTCGGCGAGTTCGGGCTGTCCCTCAACTACAAACCCGGCGATGCCGCACATGGATCTACTCGCGCGCGGGCTGCAGGGTACCCGCAGGTTTTCCCACGTTCTTCACTACCACGCGGGCCGGGTTACCCATCGCCACGCTGTACGCGGGAATATCGGTCACTACCACACTATTGACCCCGATCACGGCGCCTTCACCGATCGTTACGCCCTTCAGGATAAAGGAGTTCTGCCCAATCCACGCATACCGTCCGATGCGCACGGGTTTGATCTCTTCGGGGCGCGGGGGCAAATCCGCAATCCGCTCGGCGGTATCGCGCGGATGAGCGTCCGAATCCATGAAACGCACTCCCGATGCGACATTCACATCCTCTTCGATGACGATCTCCTGATTGACAACGAAGATGACGTTATGCCCGATATCCACTCGATCTTTCAAAATCAAAGTGGGATTATCGAACATCCTCCCGCTGAAAATGTCCACCTTTCCAAAAAAATTGACGTTATCGCCGATATGTATTTGGGTGTGTCCCACTACAAAAGGCATACGGGAGATGCGGAGGTGTTTGCCGACGGACGCGCAGCGGCTGCGGAATAGCGGCTCATAGTAGAAATAGCTGGCGAGCCAGCGGAGTGCGGCAAAAAACTCGGTGTGGAGGTTGAACAGTAACCGCAAAACGGGATAAAGAAAGCGCGGAACCGGTAGATTGCTGGAGGAAACGGACCGCGCCGCGCTTCCCAGTTTCCGATAAAGCGGTGTATCCCCGCGTTTAAGTTTCAGGATGAAGTTTTCGATCACAGCTGACACTCACACCGGGCATGTTGATGTTACCAACTGCGAAAACCGGTAAAGTAGGAGGGGTGTGAAGGTAACCGAAGCTCTCAAAATTACACAGCGCGCTCCGCGGGAGCAACCGCGCTTCGAGTGTTATCTCGCGTGCGGTTTTACGCCGCTTCATCTCCAGTTGTTTCTGACGGCAGAACTCCAGATTAGACTTCCCCAGCGGTACGTCCAGACGGCAACGGGTCTGTATGGCGGTTTCGCCGATGGGCTGGAGAATCTTGCGGGATCGGAGAGCCACGCGGTAGCCTGCGCGATTGAGTGGCCCGACCTGGATCCCCGTTTCAGCTACCGAGAAGCGGGCGGTTGGTGTTTGGCGGCAATCCCCGACATCGTGGAGGGCGCTCGGGCCATGCTCGATCGGATTCGGCTGGCCATCGAACGGGTTCCGGAAGCCGTTCGCGTCGCGGTCTCTCTACCGACGCTTCCATTTCCCCCTGTTTTTCAGACCGTGGGGAGCCAGGCGAGCGCGGCAGAGCTCCTGATCGAAGAGTACGTGGCGCACTTTGCGGCGGGTTTGGCCGAGCGCCGGGGGACCGTGGTGGTGAACGAACGCCGTTTGAATGAGGAATCTGCGCCATCCGCCCGCTTAGATTTGAAATCCGACCTTGCGACCGGTCTCCCGTATACGCTGCAGCACGCCAGCGCTCTCGCCCAGACTTTTGCCAGGCTGCTGACCCCTGACGCTCCCAAGAAGGGTATTATCACCGACCTTGATGACACGTTGTGGCACGGCCTCGTGGGCGAACTCGGGCCCGAAGGGGTTGCGTGGGATCTCGCCAACCACGCTCAATTACATGGGCTTTACCAAAAGCTTTTGTCGAGTCTCGCGGACGCAGGCGTACTCATCGCGATCGCCAGTAAGAATGACGCTTCGGTCGTCGAAAAGACCCTTCGCCGGGGAGACCTATTGGTGAAACCGAGTCAAATGTTTCCCGTGGAGGTGCATTGGCAGCCCAAATCCGGTTCGGTCGATCGCATTCTGCGAACCTGGAACATCGGCGCGGATTCGGTGATCTTTGTCGACGACAGCCCCATGGAGCTGGCCGAAGTAGCCGCCGCGCATCCCGGAATCACCGCACTCCGCTTTCCCACTGGTCAGCCCCAAGCCGCGCTTGAGCTTCTGCGGTCTTTGCGCGATTTGTGCGGGAAAGAATGGGTTTCCAAAGACGACGCGCTGCGGTTGGAGAGTATTCGAAGGGGTGCCGAGTTCGCCCGCGATTCCGCGGCGGTCGCTTCGCCGGAAGATTTTCTCCGCTCCGCAAGCGCCACCCTCACCGTCGATTTCCATGCGGATACTAATGACGTCCGCGCTCTCGAACTCGTAAATAAAACCAATCAATTCAACATCAATGGCGTTCGCTACACCGAATTCGATTGGAAAAAGAACCTGATGCGCCCGGGCGCGGTCCTGCTGGTGGTGAGCTATACGGACAAGTTCGGCCCACTCGGTAAAATTGGAGTCGTCCAGGGCCGTGTGGACGGGAATGTGCTCTGGATCCAGACGTGGGTTCTGAGCTGTAGAGCTTTCGCGCGGCGGATCGAGTACCAGTTCCTCCGGCTGCTCTTCGATAAGTACAACGTGCAAGAGGTAATGGTGGAGTTCATGCCAACGGTAAAGAATGGGCCGGCGCGGGACTTCTTCGGATCGCTTTGCGGGTTTCATCCCGATGGTCCGTTTCGCCTCGGGCGTGCTCAGGTGGAAGAGAAATGTCCGCCGCTGTACCACCAAATTTCCGAGATGGAGAGAGTAGAGACGAATGGATGATATCAACGCGCGGTTAACGAAGTGTTTCGAGGCGGTTTTCCCGGACTTACCGGTGTCGCAAATCCCCTCGGCGACGCAGGAGACCGTGGCCGCCTGGGATTCGATCGCGGCAATCACGCTCGTTAACGTGATCGAAGAAGAGTTTTCGATCCAGATGGATCTGGATGAGTTGGCCGAGCTTGACTCCTTCGAGCGCATCGCCGGATACCTGCAGACGGCGTTGCAGGCCGCCTAGCGGATGAGCGCGGCAAGCGATGCTCCTTCTCTGCATCATGTGGGCTTTGTGGTGGCGGACATCACGGCTTCTATCGAAAATTTCGCCCGCTCCGTGGGTTCCACCTGGGACGGTGTGATTTCGGAAGATCCGAATCAGAGGGTCAAAGTCGCCTTCCTGACCGGGCGGGTTCAGGACGCGCAGATCGAATTGGTGGAACCAGTCGGGGAAGCATCGCCGGTTCGCGACTTCCTCCAGAGGGGCGGAGGCTTGCACCACGTCTGCTACGAGGTGGGTGATCTCGAGACGGAATTGTCGAGCTTTCGAAGCCGGGGAGCCCTGATCGCGAAACGCCCCAAGCCGGCGGTGGCCTTTGCCGGGCGGCGGATCGCCTGGGTACTCACCGCGGAGAAACTCCTCGTCGAACTGCTGGAACGGAAAACGCCTTAATGGATCGGCTGGCTTTTAAATGCGCTCTCGCGCTTTTGTTTCTGCGCTTCAGCTATCTGCACGAGACGATTACTTTCCTGACCGGAATCAATACATACGTGTTGTACATCTTCGGTCCAATTGCATTCCTCGGTATTGCGCTGACCGGGGGCGTGCAGCGAACGTTCCGCGAGCGGATCGGCAAATACTGGCTTGGGTTTCTTTTGTGGATGGCGATTGCGGTCGTGTTCAGCTCCTGGCCAGGAGGATCGCTGTCGCACCTCTTTGGGTACGTAAGAACCGACTTATGCATGCTGCTGATTACCGGCGGCTTGGCCAAAACGTGGAAGGACTGCCGTCAGATTATTGCGGTGATCGCGGTGGCGACTCTGGTCAATCTGGCGACCGCCCACTTTTTCATGCAGACGACCAGCAGCGATCGATTGGCGTTGAGTTGGGGTGGAACGATCGCGAACTCCAACGACCTGGCGGCGCACCTTCTGCTGGTGCTGCCATTCGTCCTGTTCTACGTCATTCGGCCGGGAAGTAACCTCGCGGTCCGGGTTGTGGGAGTGCTGGCCATCGCCATCGGCCTTTATCAGGTTCTGCACACCGGTTCGCGCGGGGCGCTGGTGGCGCTCGTGGTCACGACGCTCTTCATACTAATCACGGGCACTGGCCGCCAACGGGTGGCTGTAGCGGTCCTTGCGCCACTTACCTTCGTTGCGTTATTCAGCCTGATTCCCGCGTCGACGTGGAAACGGCTTACGTCCTTTTCCGAGAGCAGCACGGCTAGCGAGGAAGCCCTTGAATCGGGCGAAGCGCGCCAGTATTTGTTCCGCCAAAGTTTGATTTATACAGCCCAGCGACCGTTGTTTGGCGTGGGTCCCGGCCAGTTTTCATCCTATGAAGGCGGCTCGATGGCAAGCCAGGGACTGCGGGGGAACTGGCACGAGACGCATAATACTTATACCCAGGTATCGTCCGAGTGCGGCATTCCGGCGCTGATCTTCTATGTCCTTGCACTCGGCTCCACCTTCGGATTGCTTCGCAAGATTCGCAAGTCGGCCACGGTCGCCGGTCAGCAAGAGTTTGTAGCGGCCGTTTTCTGCATTACCGTCGGGCTGATTGCCTACAGCACGGCTACCGTGTTCGTTAGCTTCGCCTACCGCTTTTACCTGCCGGCCATCTCCGGTCTGGTGCTGTCTTTGTGGGCGGCCGTGAAACAGGAGTCCGCAGTGCCAAAACGTCCCGCGGAGGCCGAGAATTTCAGCAGACTAATGGGCCAGGAGAGGATGCTGCATGCGCGTGTCAGTCATCATCCCGCTCTATAACAAGGCGCGGTATGTAGAGCGTTGTCTGGCGTCAGTCGCGGTCCAGACATACCGTGAGATCGAGGCCATCGTTGTTGACGACGGATCTACGGACGGCAGTCTGGCGACCGCCGAGCAATTCGCGCTCTCAGGCGCGTCCGGCGGCATCCCTTTTCGTATCGTCTCTCAACCCAACGCAGGCCCTGGGCGCGCGCGCAACAGAGCCGCCGAACTTGCCCAAGGGGACCTTCTGGCTTTTCTGGACGCTGATGACGAGTGGGCCCCGGAGTACCTCGCCGCGAACTTAGACGCTTTGGATGCGGTCCAGCGTGCAATGCCCGAGACCAGGATCGCGACGGTAGTTTCCGGGTATATCGACTACCCATCGGGCCAAAGCCGCGAGCGGATGTGGCGCAACCGCGGGTTAAGCGAGGGGGTAGTCCGAATGTGTCCGGAGACGCCGCCCGCCTTGTTCGCTCAAGTTCTGGCCTACCATGCTTGCGGGAACACCATGGTGCGGGCGGACATTTTCCGTAAACTGGGCGGCTTCTACGATAAGGAGCGGTGTGTCTTCGCCGAAGACTCCTGGTTCTGGATTCAGGTACTTCTAACCGAATCAGTCCTGGTGCGTTTCGAACCGCTTACGTTGATCCATCGGGAAGCTTCCGAGCTCAGCGGGAACTACCGAGCCGTGCGGCCCATCGAACCTTTTCTTCTGAATCCGGAGCCCCTTCAGGCGCAATGTCCTTCGGCGCTGCGGCCGCTATTTGGGCGGCTGCTCGCGTTCCGCGCGCTGAAAACCGCGTGTGTGTTGGGATATTGGGGGTGCTGGCGGGAGGCCGCGGCGCTCCGCCGGAGGTTCGCGGGATGGCAGGATCTGCGTGTCTCGTATTACTGGCCCGCATTGATCTGCTCCACGCCACTGGGGGGATTTCTCGGAAGCGCCTGGCGAACCGTGCGGCGCGCTTCATCCTGAACGTTGGCGATTGTTTCCTGTTGTAAAGTAAGGACCGGTCGAGATGGAACGTGGTTTAAGAGCTCATGCGGACGAATGATTTGACAACAGAATGTCTCCCGTTTTGAATCTTCTTCTCTTTGGCTTTGCGGCTGTTTTCCTGTTCTATTCGTTATTCGGATATCCGCTATTACTCTTTTTGCTGGCGCGAACACGGGCTCGGCCGGTTCGGAAGTATTTCGAGCCCCGAACCGTAACCATCGTGCTCCCGGTGTTTAACGGTCAGGACTGGATTTGCCAGAAGCTCGAATCGATCGAAGCTTTGGACTACCCGCGGGAGTGCCTGCAAGTCGTCGTCATCTCCGACGGTTCCGATGACCGTACGGAGCTCCTGGCCAACTGTTTCAAGGATGTGGAACTGATCCGCATTCCCAAGAGCGGGAAGTGCGCCGCGGTGAATAAGGGCATTAGCGTCGCTCGGGGCGAAATCATCTTTTTCACGGATGCGCGGCAGCGGCTGGACCGGAATTGCCTGCGGGAAATGGTGGCCTGCTTTGCGGACGCAGATGTCGGGGGTGTCTGCGGAGAGCTTCTGATTCCCGATGGCGACACATTGGAAGAAGCTTCGGTTGGGCTGTATTGGAAGGTCGAGAAATGGATTCGCCATCAGCTGAGCGCGATGGGCACGCTGCTGGTGGTTACCGGATGCCTTTACGCGGTGCGGCGCGAACTGGCGAAACCGCTCCCCGTAGGTGCGCTCGGCGATGACATTTTCATGCCGCAATCGATCCTGCGCAACGGGTACCGGGTAATCTTCGAGCCAGCCGCACGCGCCTACGACTTCCCGACGGCCCGGAGCATGGAGTTCCGCAGAAAAGTCCGGACGCTCGCCGGGCTGTACCAGTTTGTCGGACTGCACGGACTGGGCTCACACTGGTTTCACTTCTTTTCATACAAGATCACCCGCTTGGCTATGCCGTACATGCTGATCCTGGCCGCCGTGACCAGCTTCTTGCTGCCCTCCCCTTTTTCCTTGATCTCCCTAGGCGCTCAAGCTGTTTTTTACGGCTTTGCGGCGATTGACGATCTGCTTCCCGAAGGCAGCGTTTGGAAACGCTTCAGTGCGGCCGCGCGGACCTTTTGCATGCTCATGGCCGCCTCCCTTTTTGCAATATCTGTTCTGTTTGTGCCCTCTTCCAGTCTCTGGAAGACCACGCATGTGAAAAGCCCGAAGCTCGCTCCCTGACAAGCGCTATTGGGTCACAGTTTCGGTTTCGACCACGGGAACAGCAGCAGGTTGACCTAACGCGGTTCGAAGCTGGGAAAGTTGCGTGCTGAACTCCGCAACAGAAGCGGCTCGTTGGGCGATGGGCACCACGCGCTGATCGGATTCATCCCAGTCTTTCTGCAGTTGTCGCAGGTCCTCAACGAATGTTGTGCGTTGCTTCACCCACCCGATTTTCTTGTTGTGACGAGCGAAGAGAGCAAGCAGACAGATCAGCGCCAGCGACGAGGCATTCAGGAGGAGGAAATTGGGCGTCATGAGAACCCTATCGGCGGAGCCGAAAGAGAACTTTAGGCGAAGGTCAACATTCTGCGCAAGCGGTGCAGCAGGACGTATGCGTCGAGAGACAGCGACATGTTCTTGAGGTAATAGAGATCGTACTCGAGCGAAATCAGAGCGTCCGGCGGCTCCGTTTGCGCCGCCATGTTGATCTGGCTCCAACCGGTAAGCCCGGGCCGAAGCGCATAGCGCTGTTCGAAGAAAGGGATACGGCTAGCCAGTTCCTCCGCGATCTCCAACCGGTTGGGGTGCGGGCCGACGATCGCCATCTCGCCGCGCAGCAGGTTAAAGAGAGCCGGCAGAAACTCAAGGCGTGTAGCGTGCAGAAATCGCCCGATTCTGGTAAGGGTCAGCCGGTTCGACCCGGGAGAGTTCTTTGTCACCCGGAACCGCAGCAAAGTGAACGGAATCTGGCGATAGCCGATGCATTGAATAGGATCGAGCATCGCGCCTCTGGTGGAGAACTTGACTAGAATCCCCAGGATGAGGAGAACCGGTGAAAGTAAAGCAATCCCGATAAGGGCCATCAGGTTGATGTAAATGGATTGCAAAGCCACGCTGCCCGGACGGTGCTTCAGGGTCTGGTCGAAGATGAACTGGGACGGGCGGAACTCCGACGAACAGATCCGGTTGCATAAGAATTCGTAGAGACGCGCGCCCTCTTCGATCGGCACGCCCCGGTGGCGAACGCTCAGGAGTTCCTCGACCGGCATGCCGCCATCCCGGCGGTCGGAACAGGCAACTACGACCCGATCGGGACGAATCTCCGCCGTCACCGCGGGGAGCTGTTCAAAGGGTCCCAGGTAAGGGCCATCCACCACACCTTCCGGCTCAGCATCCCCGATGTAGCCGGCGAGACTGATCCCGCGATCCGGGTTGGCCGAGATCAACCGCGAGAGTTCCTGGGCCAGCGGCCCGCTGCCAACCAGCAGAATCAGCTGCCGGCCAAACAGCTTCCAGAGGAAACCGCTGAACGCAAGCCGCCAGAGGAGGAACGCCGGGAGAGCCAACACCGTGGCAAGCAGCACCGCGCGGCGGGGAAGGACCAGACTATTGCCAACGTACGCGAGCAGGGTCTGAATGATCAGGGAGAGCCCGAAAACATGCGAAAGCTGAAGGATTAACGCAACGCGGGAACGAATGCGGACGACCGTGTACAGCTCGTTGAAGTACAGACCCCCAATGATGCTTAGGATCACCAAAAGGAGGCGAACCCATCCGTTCGAATCGAAAAAGTATGGGCCGGGCGGATCCTGAATCAGCCAGACGGTGCAGCCTCCATAGATCAAGGCGGCAAGGAGCGCATCGCCAATCAGGACGGTGAACGTCTGGGCAGGAAACAGTGAGAGCGCTCGCATTGCCGACCGAGCGAGTCTTAGAAGGCGCCGCTTAAATCCGCGGTAATAGGTGAGCGGCCGTGCTGGACGGCGCTACCGACCTCCAGGTGCTGCAGTTCCAGTTTCCTGAGAATAGGAGCCAGAGTGCCCCGAATCACGTCGACGAAGGGCCCGACCACGGATGCGGACACGATGGTGTCGAAGGGCCGCGCGAGATCGACGTAGCCGCCGTCGAGCATGGGAATCCGCAGCCGCCATTCCGACGGCGGATCCGACATCTCAATTTGCCGGGCATCCAGGCAAGACTCGAAAACGCTGGTGTTGCCGACCCGTAGACGTTCACAGCGGAATCCGCAGTTTTGGCCGTGTTCTGGAGAATCCGCCAGCATTCCTCCAGCGTCTGCGCCTTCACGATTTCGCGCTCGAACGAGTGCAATTCCAACTGGACTTTAAGACTCTTCTGGAAATCCCCGCTGAAGAGCATTTTGCCCGCTACCGAGAACTCCGCATAGCCGAGATATTGAATGCCAAGCCATGCCACGGCACAAAACAAGATGGTGATGACGCCGCTGATCCGATTGCTGCGAACGGTGCTCTGCAGAATCGAAAAACACGCCACCAGACTGCAAACGGCATACACGACCAGCACGGCACGCCGGGGTGTTAGCCCGCGGTCCAGTAACTTGTGGTGGATGTGCCCTCGATCAGGGCTGAAAATGGGCTGGCGCTTGAGGGCGCGCCGCACGATGCAGAGACACGTATCGAGGAGCGGGATCGAAAGCGCCATCAGAGGCGCCGTCATTCCCAAAAGCGTTGCCGATTTTTGGGTCCAGATGATGCCGAAACACCCCAGGAGGAACCCGAGCGACAGACTTCCGGAATCCCCCAGAAAGATGGTTGCCGGATTGAAGTTGTAGCAGAGAAAACCAAGCAGACATCCAGCCAGCGGTACGGTAGCCAACGCCAGGGCCGGACTCTGATGGACCAGACTCGCGATGAAAATCGTCAGAGTGGAGAAGAGACCGATGCCACCTGCCAAGCCGTCCATTCCGTCCACGAGATTGAATGCGTTGGTACAAACCAGGAGCCAAATAACAGTAGCCGGGAAGCTCCACCAATCTTCGGTGGCCACTCCGGCGACGATGAGCACGCGGATTCCGGCGTAGTACGCAAGGGTCGCGCCCCGAACTGTCCGATCAGCTTCTGCCAGGGCTTTAACCCGAAAAAATCGTCGATGATACCGGTTGCGAAAATAACGCCCGCGGCCGGAAGGAGCCGCCAAACAAGATAGAGATTGTCCCGCAACAGCGAGCCGGAAGGCGCCGGCGCCAGAACGAAGGCCAGGGTGTAAGCAATCGCGATTGCGATTCCACCCACACGTGGAATCGGGTACTTATGCGCTTTCCGTCCGCTATCCGGTACATCGACCACCCCGTACGAGCGGAAAATATCGCGAATGATCGGGGTCAGGATGACGGAAAGCAAGAAAGCAATTCCGCCCAGCCAAAGTAGCGAGCTGATAATTGCTTTCATATCCATAGGGCGCGTCTCCGATCAATTCTCACTACTCGTATCGGCAGATTTACTTCCAAAGTATAGGTCAAAACGACCCTCTCGCGGAAAATCGAGACCGTGTTTTAACGTAGGTTTAACGGGTCCCAAGCAAACCGCTTTTTCCCCGGCTGATACGATGAACTTTGAGCTATACGCATGAGTAATCAGGGTTTTACAGACTACCTCCTGATCGATTCCCTCTTCGACGAGCAGGAGAAGCTGGTCCGGCAGACGGCTCGGGACTTCGTCGACTCGGAGGTGATGCCGCTCATCAACGAATCTTATCGGGAAGCTCGATTCCCATTGAAATGGGTGCGCGAAATGGGCCGCCTCGGATTCTTTGGTGCGAACCTGTCCGGCTATGGCTGCGCCGAAATGAGCAACGTCGAATACGGTCTGTTGATGCAGGAAATGGAGCGCGGCGATTCGGGGTTGCGCAGCTTCGTTTCGGTACAGGGGGCGCTTTCCATGTATCCGATCTGGAAGTTCGGATCTGAAGATCAGAAGCGGGAATGGCTTCCCCGCCTGCAGTCGGGCGAAGCGATCGGGTGCTTCGGATTGACTGAGCCCGACTTTGGATCGAACCCGGGAGGCATGCGCACGACCGCCGTTCGCGACGGTCAACACTGCGTGTTGAACGGTGAGAAGACCTGGATTACGAATGGGACTCTGGCCCAGGTTGCGATCGTCTGGGCGAAGACCGACGACGGCGTTCGCGGTTTTCTGGTCGAGAAGGGCACACCGGGATTTACCACCTCGAACATACACGGAAAGTGGTCGATGCGCGCTTCCGTGACCTCCAGCCTTGCGTTTGCGGACTGCCGCATACCCTGCTGCAATATGCTTCCGGAGATCAAGGGCCTGAAAGGGCCGCTTTCCTGTCTTTCCCAGGCCCGCTTCGGGATCGGATGGGGGGTCCTGGGAGCGGCGATGGACTGTTTTGAAACAGCGCGGGAGTATGTCGTTCTGCGCAAGCAGTTCGGAGAGAAGCCGCTGGCCGGCCACCAGCTGGTTCAGGAGAAGCTGGCGCGAATGATCACGGAGATCACTAAAGCGCAACTGCTGGCCCTGCACTGTGGAAGGCTCAAGGACCAGGGGAAACTCGAGCCTGCCCACATTTCCATGTTGAAGCGTAACAATGTGTCGATCGCGCTCGATACCGCCCGCGATGCCCGCGACCTTCTAGGCGCGAACGGGATCACCGAGGAGTATCCTGTAATGCGCCACCTGTGCAATCTCGAGACGGTAAAGACCTATGAGGGGACCGACCACATCCACGCCCTCATCATCGGGGAACGAGTTACCGGCGTGGCCGCTTACAACTAACCGGGGCAGGGCCACCGGGCTCTACGCCGCCACCATCTTCCTCAGCGCGTTCCTTCTTTTTCAGATTCAGCCGCTGGTCGCGAAAGAAATTCTACCGTGGTTCGGGGGTTCCGCCGCAGTCTGGACCACGGCCATGCTGTTCTTCCAGCTGGCGCTTCTTGCCGGATACGGATACGCGCATTTTCTGACCGGTCGGGCGAACGGCTCCCGTGCCGTCTGGATACATCGAGGGCTGTTGATCGCCAGCGCGCTCACGCTGCCTATTATTCCCGCAGCGATTTGGAAACCACTGGATGGATCGCTGCCCCTATGGCGAATTTTAGGGCTTTTGACGATCACGGCCGGCGCCCCTTATTTCGTCCTGGCTTCCACCAGCCCCTTGCTGCAAACCTGGTACGGGCGCACGCGTTCGACCGGTGTTCCTTACCGCTTTTTCGCGCTTTCCAACCTGGGATCTATGCTCGCGCTGCTGAGCTACCCGGTTGTAATCGAACCGCATTTATCTCTGCGCACGCAGGCATGGGTCTGGTCGGGTGGGTACGGTGTCTTTGCGATTCTTTGTTTCCGGCTCGCGCGGGATTCGAAAGGGGGACCGGCTCCCGCTTCGCCAGGCGTGGAAGCGGCAATAGGGGATCGGCCAGGATTGGGGGTTCGGGTGGCGTGGATCCTGCTCGCGGGGTGCGCGTCGGGATTGCTGCTTGCGGTGACGAATCATATCACCCAGAACGTGGCCGCCATTCCTTTCCTCTGGGTGCTGCCGCTAAGCCTCTATTTGCTCAGCTTTATCCTGAGTTTCGAGAGCGCGCGCTGGTATCGCAGGCGCCTGTTCCTGGGGCTCTTCGCCGTGGCTATCGGCTCCATGGGGTATGCGGTTGCCCGGCAGGTCCAGATTCGGGACTTGCTCGTTTTGTTGCCGCTTTTCGCCTTCGGCCTCTTTGCCTGTTGCATGGTGTTGCATGGAGAGTTGGCGCGGCAGAAGCCTTCCGCGCAGTTCCTGACCGGTTTCTACATGATGGTCGCGCTGGGGGGCGCGTCGGGCGGGTTGTTCGTGGCTGCTTTCGCACCGGCCGTTTTTCCCGCGCTGTTCGAATTCCCGATTCTGCTAGTGACGACCCCTTTGGTCGTCCTCTGGATCACGAAGCGGGAAGCGCCTCCGGCCGGCATTCGCAGCCGCGAGTGGGAGCGATCGCAATTCTGGGCGACCTGGGGCTTGTCGCTCGCCGCCACGGTCGCGCTGGCGGCTTACCTGGTGAGCGAACAGTTGAAGTACTACGGCGACGCCCAACTGCTGGTCCGCAACTTCTACGGCGCTTTGCGCGTGACCGTGGACGATGAACTGGGGCTTCGCGAGCTGGCCCACGGCACGATCAACCATGGCGAGCAATATCTCGATCCCGTGCGGCGTCGCCAGCCCGTCACCTACTACGCTCCCCAGACCGGTATCGGGCTGTTGATGACCGATCTGCGGAAACGCGGGCCGGTGCGCGTAGGCGTGATTGGTCTGGGAACCGGAACCATGGCCGCCTGGATCCGCCCGGGCGATGCCATTCGCTTTTACGAGATCAACCCGCTGGTCTTGCGTCTCGCGCAAACGGAATTCACCTATCTGCGCGACTGCCCGGAAAAGCCCGAAGTGGTGCTGGGCGATGCGCGGCTCTCGATGGAACGCGAGACCAGCCGACAGTTCGATGTCCTGGCCGTGGATGCATTTTCGGGCGATTCGATTCCGATCCATTTGCTGACGCGCGAGGCGTTCCGGGTTTACTGGAAACATCTGCGGCCCGGCGGGGTGCTGGCCATCCATACCTCAAATAAGTACCTGGATCTTTCGCCCCCGGTGGCGTTGCTCGCGCGGGAAACGGGCCGGGAGGCGCATCTGATGGAGAGCCTGCGCGACGATCCGACGCGCACGTTCGCATCCGATTGGGTTCTCGTCGGGTCGGACGAAGCCAAACATTTCCCGTGGATGGACGAAGAGGATTCGCTCATTGACGATAAGCCCGGGCTACGGCCGTGGACCGATGATTTCAGCAATCTCTGGCAAATTCTGCAATAAAGTCCCGGTGCCGCTATAACGAAGTAAGCCGGGTCCGCCGAAGGACACCCAGATGCCAAATGCGCTATGGGGTGCGCTCCTCGCTGCGACCTGCGCGCCGGTGCTGGCCGCCGCGCTCAGCTTCACTTCGCCGGGGTGCGGCCAGACGGTCTCGGGGACCATTCCGCTCACCGTCGACGCGAGTTTCGGCTCGCCGGCGCGCGTGGAGTTCGCTATGGGCTCGCACCGTATTGGTTCCGCGGTGTATCCGGCATTCTCCCTTTCCTGGAACTCGGCCAGCGTCATGGATGGAATGTCGGCGATCCAGGCGCGCGGCTTCGACGCGTTGGGAAACCTGGTAAGTTCGACGGAGTGTATCGTCACGGTGAGTAACCGGCAAGCCTCACTCATGGTGACGGCGCCCGATCTCACCCAACCTTTATCCGGCAAGACGCAACTGCTGGTTACGGGAACGGACGCTGTCGCTTTCCCGGCTGTCTGGACATTGAACATCGACGGTGAGGAGCAATCCACCATCTGGACAGATAACTCATGGAAGACTCCGCTGAACGTGGTGTTCACGCTCGACACGACGCGGTTTTCAAACGGCGCGCATGAATTGCAGATTTCTATGAACTCGCGAACGGGCCCGGCGCAGCCGCAGTGGGTGAACTGGCGGGGGATGGTGAATCGCGTGATTCAGTTCAGCAACGGTCGTGCGCCTATGGATATCGTCACGCAGTTATCCACCGTCCATCTGGAGCCTGGGAGGACCGCGCTCGTGGGATGCAGGCAGTTGTTTACCGACGGAAGCTCCGGGGTGTGCGGGAGTGTGTCCTACCAGTCGAGCGACGAGAGTATTGCAACGGTGGATGCTGGCGGTTCGGTAACGGCAAGGAACAGCGGATTCGCGCAAGTGACGGTGAGCGCCGGGGACCGGAGTAGCTCGGCAGGAGTGTGGGTCAGTTCCGATGCGCGCATTCCCCACTTCGAGGGCGACGGCACGATCACCCGCGAGTTTCAACCCGGCAAGAGCCTGTTTGTCGTGGCTCCGTTCTTTCTGGATCCGGTTTCCATCAATGCAAATGCGGGCATGCTGGATGAGGCACTGAAGGCGGGGATCAACACTTTGGGATTTGGGGTGTACCTGAACCCGAGGAACACGACGGCTGCCTTTACGGACTGGAAAGCGAGCTTCGACCAGACGGTCGCCCAACAGATGAAGTGGGGCAAAGACAACGGCTTCCATCTGCTGCTCACAGGCGACGACATTTTTCGGAATATCGGCAGCGATGCCTGGTTCACATTGAATTGGCAGTACGGGAAGCCGGCGGTCGAATACGCTATGGGCGCGCTTTCCGCAACTGGAGTGGGTATCGGGATTGAGGCGATTGACGAAGCGAGCTCGATCTGGGGTGATCGTCCGGTGCCAGAGGGGAGGATCGGACAGGCCGATTATCTTTTCGACCGTCTGGACTGTACCGCCGGAACATGTTCGGTACACTGGCCGTCCAGTCCTGTTCCCGGCGGATGGGATTTTGCCTTCCGCGGTTCGGCGATGCCGGGTTTGAATACCCGGCCGGGCTCGCTATTCACCGCCGAAGCGGCGAGTGGCAGCGGCTTCTCGTTTTCCGCCGCCGGGCCCGTGACCGGGACCATAACGCCGGCAACGGATCCGGGCCTTGAGTTCGAGTGGTTTGCCGGCAAATATTGCACGGGTGGCACGGTATGCAGTCCGGCGGTCCCCAACGGTGCGCTGGCGACGATGCGCGGCTGGATGACAGAAGCACAGACTCACACCCCGATCGCGTTCCCGCCTCTGGCCATCAGCTCTCCTGCCGTGCATGGCGCCTGGATGGGTCCGGGAAGCGTGAGCGACTATGCCTCGAACTACTTCAGCTCATTGAAGACGCGTACCACCTATCCCTGGTCCGAGGGAATCCAGGAGATGGTCACTTCCATGGTGGGGGCGTTCTACAGTCGACAGCCGTACCTTATGTTGGATCGGCCTCAGCTCATGCTGGTCAGTCTGGCCGGACCTTCTTACACGAAGCGGAACGCGGGTGGTTCGACCTATCTGCCGGGAGTGGACTCCCTCGATCAGCCGGGAGTCAGCCCGGAGCATGTCAGCGCGCTGATGATGACGGGCGCCGCGTTAGGCGGAGCGGGATTGCGGCTTTACTACTTCGAACCACCTTCTGATCTGTCCGTGAGAAGCCAAGCCGCGGGCGGCAGCTATCTGCAAACCGGATCGAATCCGGTCAATTTGCAAAGCAATTCCTGGAGGGCGATGAGTTACTCAGCCAACCTGCTTACGAGGGTTCTGGAGCCGTATTTGCTCGGGGCCGCGACCCACTCGCCAGCGTTTGGACGAAATATTGTCTCGGCAGTCCGACAGGGCGCGGACGGGATGATGCTGCTGATTGTAAACGGGAACGATTGGGCGCGGAAGGTCCCGGTTAGCTTCGGCTCATACCCGCACGAGTTCGGAACTGCGCGCTATCGACTCCAAGCATCCGAAATCCGGACGGACCTTCTTCCGGCTAGTCAGGCTGGAGAGGAGATCACTCTCGAGGCTGGGGAATCGGTCGCTTACGTGTTTCCTTCCTCGCTGGAAAGCGTGCCGCTGAAGGACATTACTGTGGCCCCGCAACAAACGGACGGAGCCGTCCGAGGGGTGCGCTTCGGATACGTCTATTCCGATGATGTTTTAAGACACGCAGCTATAACCTGTGCAAAATCGTGCCACGTTGCGCAGGACCCGCGCTTGGGAAAGCTATTTTATACGTTCGTAGGTGAAAATCCGGACCAGAAGACTGCGATTCACTCCACCCCATAGACCGGCTGGGGACCTATAGAGAGCGTCTGTCGAGCCGTGCCAACTCCCGGTTTTGACCCCTTTTTGAAAAGGGCGGAAGCCAACCGAACACCTTTAGGAGTCACCCTCCGGTTTCCCGGCTGGGACTAGCACACCAGCGTTACTTGAGTCGGCCCCCTGCATTTTTGAGTGTTGGATCAAAAATGAGGAGCCTGCAAGAGCTCGACAGACGCCCGCCTTCATCATACTCCCCCTTCTGTTGGGCCCGAGACGTGCACACGGCGATGTATGAGCCGCGATACGTCTATTCTCATACTGCTAACAACGGTTATCACGCTTGGGTTGCTGGCCGCGGGACGAACCCCGACGGATTCAAAGCCCGACATCACCGGAACGTGGGAACTCAACGTTCCCAAATCGAACTTTGGGAAGATGCCGGCGCCCGTTCGGATGTCGTTGAAAGCGGCCCGTCAGGGAGCAGCGCTGCATGCGGTACAGACTACCTATGACGCGTCAGGCGGCCCGGATGCCGTTGAAGGCGACTGGTACCTCGATGGAAGAGAGCGGCCACTCGGATCCGATGGAAAGATGGTTTCGATGAGCAAGTGGGAGGGAGATACTCTCGTGAGCGAGCGGAAGTCGAAAGATGGGAGCTACGACGAGATGATCCGGCTGACTTTGTCGAGCGACGGAAAAACCGCTACGGAACGGATTCAGCTGAAAAGTCCAAACGGCAACAACAGCAGCACGATGGTCTGGGAACGCAAATAGCTAAGCGGGTTTTCGGGTGCGCTCGAAATCCCACGCGGTCTTCACGATCGCATCAAGTTCGGCGAAGTTCGGCGTCCACCCCAACTTTTCTTTCAACTTGGTCGAATCGGCGACCAGCTCCGCCGGATCTCCGTCGCGGCGCGGGCCGAAGTTCGACGGAACCTTGCGGCCGGTGACCCGCTCCACAGATGCGACGACTTGCTTGACGGAAAAACCCATCCCTGTCCCCACGTTGAACTTATCCGAAGCGCCCCCCTGGATCAGATGGTCCAGCGCCACGATATGAGCTTGCGCCAAGTCGCTGACATGGATGTAATCGCGGATGCAGGTGCCATCCGGGGTGGGGTAGTCCTGACCATACAGCGTGACGGGTTGGCCTGACTCGATCGCGCGAAACAGGAGCGGAATGAGATGTGATTCCGGCTGGTGCTCTTCACCGCGCCGGCCTTTCGGGTCCGCGCCGGAAGCGTTGAAATAACGCAGGCACACACTTTTTAGACCGTGGATGGAATCGAACCAGCCGAGGATCTTCTCCACCATTACTTTGGACTCGCCATAGACGTTCACGGGAGCATAAGGGAAATCCTCGCGAATGGGCACCGACTGCGGCATTCCGTAGACCGCGGCCGTGGAAGAGAAAACCAGCCTGGTAACGCCTGCCTTCACCATCGCCTGGAAGAGGGAGAGCGAACCAGCGACGTTGTTTTCGAAGTACATTCCCGGGTCTTTCATCGACTCACCCACGGAGATGAACGCCGCGAAGTGCACTACGGCGGCGCAAGGCTTCTCGAGCAGAATCCGCTCCACCGCGGCCGTATCGCGCAGGGTTACTTCCCGGAGCTGTCCGGCTTCCACGTTGTGCCGGTAGCCGTGTGAGAGATCGTCGATCACGACCACCTCATAACCGCGTTCGATGAGCTGCAGGACGGTGTGGCTGCCGATATAGCCGGCGCCGCCGGTCACCACGATGCGTTTGGCCGTTGCGGATGGATTCACGCCTCGATTCTAGCGGAGCGCAGGCCGGCGAAGCATAATAGGAGAGGCAAACAAAAAGCGAAGATGGCGAATCTGGCAGAGCAGCTTGCGGCGCTTCGGCAAAAAATCGCGCACGTCGAGGAGCGTTGCGCCCGGAAATATGGCGCCGTGGTTGTGCGTGAGCAAGAGCCGTTGCCGGAGCCGATTGCGCCCATCGAGTCCGTGATTGCGGGCGAGGTCGTCGAAACCGCGCATGGACAACACTTCCAAGTGGAAAGGGTCTTCGAGCGCCATCGGCGTTATGGAAGCGTCGACATCTCAGACCTGATCGAACTTCCGCACGATTTGCTGGACGCGCTCTCGGGCGGAGTGATTCCGAAGTCGCATCCGGAGCGTTGGGCGTTTCTCGATACGGAGACGACCGGGCTTGCGGGAGGAAGCGGCACCTACGCGTTCCTGATTGGCATCGGAAGCATCGAGCCCGGGGGATTCCGCGTGCGCCAGTTCTTCATGCGCGATCACAACGAAGAGCGATCGCAATTGGCGGCCGTGGCCGAGCATCTCAGCCGCTTTGATGTGCTGATCACGTACAACGGGAAAACGTTCGATCAGCCGCTCCTGGAAACGCGGTATACGATGACGCGCGCCCGCCATCCGTTCGGGAGGATGGAACATCTTGATCTTCTATTTGGTGCGCGGAGATTGTGGAAACTACGTTTGGAGAATTGCCGCCTTTCGTTTCTGGAGGCGCAGATTCTCGGAGTGGAGCGGGATGGAGACGTTCCGGGTAGCTTGATCCCTCACTACTATTTCGAGTACGTGCGAAGGCAGCGCGCGCTTCAAATGGTCCCGATTTTCCACCATAACGTGATGGATATCGTCACGCTGGCGTGTCTCACGGCTCTGGTCCCCCAATCGTTTCGCGATCCCTCGCGGGTTGCCGTGCGGCATGGAGCGGACCTGCTGGGGCTAAGCCGTTGGCTGGTAGCCGAAGGGCGGGACGATGAGGCTTTGGGGCTGATGCGACGGGCGGTTGAGATTGGCATGCCTGATGCGCTGCTGTTTCGGACGTTGCTCGACATCGGGCTGCTGGAAAAGAAGAGAAAGAACGAACCGGCAGCGCTCGCGATGTTCACGGAGGTGGCCGGATGCCGCAACGCCTATCGGTCGCGCGCCTTGGAGGAGCTGGCAAAGCACTACGAGCATCGCGAGCGCAAGTTTGAGATGGCTCTGGAGATGACGCGTGAGGCGCTACGCATCCAGGGCACGCCCGCATTGCAGGCGCGGCTGGAACGGTTGATGAAGAAGTCCGCCCGCGCGACGCGGCTGCTCTAGCGGACGTTATAGTGGAAGCGGAGTCTACGCCGTCCCTGATGCCCCTGAACCGCCGCCAATGGTTGTCTCTCACTGCCGGATGCGGGGCCGCCCAGCTTCTAGGCGGCACAACCGGCGCGACCGCTCCGTTATTCGAAGAGGTGCCGGCATCGGCGAGCGGCATTACCTGGGTGCACGAGAATGCGATGTCTCCGAAGCGCTACCTTCCCGAAACGCTAGGGCCCGGATGTGCATTCCTCGATTACGACAACGATGGTTGGATGGATATTTACCTGGTCAACAGCGGTCCATCTGACTTCTATAAACCTGCTAAACCCATCCGCAACGCACTATATAAGAACAACCGGAACGGGACTTTCACGGACGTGACGGTCACCGCGGGCGTCCCTGGGGGAAATTTCGGGATGGGCGTCGCCGTGGGCGATTACGATAACGATGGCTGGCCGGACCTTTTCATAACGGCGTACGGCAACTGCATTCTCTATAAGAACAATCGCAACGGGTCGTTCACGGATGTGACTAAGACGGCCGGCCTGGAGACGCCCGGCTGGACCACCAGCGCGGTCTGGTTCGATTACGACAACGACGGCAAGCTCGATCTGTTCCTCTGCAGCTTTGTGGACTACGGAAAAAACAATCATCTTTCGTGCGGCGATAACAAGCTGGGGCGGGAGTATTACTGCATCCCACGCGTTTTCAAGCCGACATCGAGCTTCCTGTACCACAACAACGGCGACGGAACGTTTACGCAAACGCAGAAAGGCACCGACATCGAACGCGCGCTGGGCAAGGGCCTGGGCGTGGTCGCGACGGACATCAACAACGACGGCCGGATGGATCTGTTCGTCGCCAACGATACGGTGCAGAACTTCCTGTTCGTGAACCGCGGGCCCGATAAGAACGGCAAGTGGCAGTTTGAGGAAGTGGCGCTGGCGGCGGAAGTGGGTTACAGCGAGAACGGTCAGGCGCGGTCGGGCATGGGTGTGGACGCCGGGGATGTGTTCAACAGCGGCTATCAGGACCTGTTCGTGGCCAATGTCGACCAGGAAATGTTTTCGCTGTACCGGAACAACAAGAACGAGACTTTCCACGACGTCGCCCGCGCGAACAATGTTGCGCAGGCAACCCGTTTGCTTAGCGGCTGGGGTTTGAAATTCTTCGACTACGACAACGACGGCACGATGGACCTGATTCTGGCAAACGGCCATCCCGACGACATGGTGGAGAACTACTCGCAACAGGTGAAGTATAAGGAGCCGATTCTTTTGTTCCATCAGGAAAACGGCAAGCTTCGAAACGTGAGCACGGAAGCGGGTCCGGCTTTTACGAGATCGTATCCGGCGCGCGGGCTGGCAGTTGGAGATTTCAACAACGACGGATTGATCGACATTCTGATCGCGACGAACGGAGGCGCGCCCGTTTTGCTTCGCAACCAGGCGGGCGTGGGGAATCATTGGCTCGGACTCAAGCTGGAAGGTGTGAACTGCAATCGCGACGCGATCGGCGCGCGAATTCGCTGGTCGTCGGGCGGAGTCGTGCGATCTCGAATGAAGAACAGCGGCGGCAGCTATCTGTCGTCGCACGATCCGCGTGAAGTGCTCGGCGCGGGGAAGGCGGAGAAGATCGACTGGGTGGAGATTACGTGGCCGAAGCCAAGCGGGAAGATTCAGAAGATCGCGACCCCGCCGATGGACCAGTACATCTCCGTCAAGGAAGCGTAGTTACTGGCGCGTGAGCGTCAACAGGGCGCTGTCGTAATCGCCCCTCAGATTCAAATCGACTCCGTGTCGCATCAGGAAAGAGCCCGTGTGCCGCGAGGTTTGCCCGCGCAGGTCGGTAAGCGTGTAGGTAGCTTCGGCATCCAGCCCGTTGAGGTGAATTGAAGGCGCCGGGACGTCGAACTCCTGCGAATGGCGAAACGCAAAAAGCACGGATTGACGGCCGTCGGCGGAGACATATTGGTTTGCGGCGACGTCGTGATCGCGCGGAGAGAGGAGTCGATACAGCGACCCAGTTTGCACGGTTTCGCGGATTTGTTTGTCGAGCGTGACCATTTTCTTAGCGAGAGCGAAATCCTCCGCGCTGAATTTATTTAGATTGGACCCGATACCCAGGGCGCCTTGCATTGCCATGAGGAAACGATACTGCAGGGGCGTGCTGCGGCCATTCATATTCGGAACATCGGTAACCCAGGCTGACATAATCTTGGGCGCATAAGCATAGCTGAAGCCTTCCTGGATATGCAGACGGTCGAAAGCTTCCGTGTTGTCGGAAACCCAGACCTCTTCCACCCGTTTCAAGACTCCGAGATCGATGCGCGCGCCGCCGCCGGAGCAGGATTCAATCTCGAGCTTGGGGTGTTTGGCGCGCAGGCGGTCGATGATGTCGTAATAATTGCGGACGTAGTCGATCCAGACCTTCTTCTCCTCGCCCGGCGGCGCCGCAGGCCAGCCCGGTTCCGAGAAGGAGCGGTTCATATCCCATTTGAAGTAGCGGATATTGTAGGTCGTGGCCAGGCGGTCGAGGAACGCAAAGATGTATTCCTTGACGTCGGGACGGGCAAGGTTGAGAACAAGTTGATTGCGCAGTTCGGTGCGCGGGCGATCTGGGAAATGGAGCACCCAGTCCGGATGGGTGCGGTACAGATCGCTATCGGGGTTGACCATTTCGGGCTCGACCCAGAGCCCGAAGTCCATGCCGAGGCGATTCACTTCGGAGATCAAAGGCTGAAGATCGTTGGGAAATTTCTGCTTGTTCACCACCCAGTCACCCAGGCCGGCGTGATCGCTGTTGCGCTTTCCGAACCACCCATCGTCTACGACAAAGAGTTCAACGCCGATCGAAGCGGCTTTCGCGGCAAGCGCTTTTTGGCCGGGCTCATTCACGTCGAACGTGGTCGCCTCCCAGGAGTTGTACAGCACGGGGCGCAAGCGGGATTGCGAGCCGCCGGGCAGGATCGCCTCGCGCTCAAAGCGATGCAGGGTTCGTGAAGCGGCTCCGAAGCCGTGGCCGGAGTAGCCTCCGTAAAAGGGCGGGGTCTCCAGGGAAGCGCCGGGCGCGAGTGAATAGCCGAAATCGAACGGGTTAAACCCGCCGGTGACGCGGACCTGGTTGTACGGTGTTTGTTCGATGGAGAGTCTCCAGTTGCCGGACCAGCCTAGAGCTCCGAACCAGACGCTGCCGGTTTCTTCCGTGGCCTGGTCGTCGATCATAAACCAGGGGTTGGCGTTGTGGCTTGTGTTTCCGCGCCGGCTTTCGAGCACTTTCATTCCGGTGTGAATGGGTTCGTGCGCAAGTTGATCTTCAGCGGCCCAGCGGCCGGACACGTAGGTAAGCTTGTAATCATCTCCGGGCGGCATGGACCACACGCTCGATTGCGCGCTTTCGACCAGCAGGTCCTGCTTGAGGCCGTTGCGGACGGTCGCGTGCTTCTCCATGATTCCGAGAGCCGGATAGACCCGGTAGAAGAGCGTAACGAAGATGGGGTCCTGGATATCGCGGAGTTCGATCTCGAGAGTGTCGGGGGTCACTTTCGAGGTGCCGTAGTTCAGGACCAGATCGCGGTTTCCGCCAGGCCGGGTCACCTTAAGGGCAGGTTCGTAATAGCGCGTTCCGCCCCAGCCCGGATATTCCTCGCGCGTGCGGGTTTGCGAGGGATCGAAGGACGAGCGTTCCGGCGTGGAATGCGCCGCGCGGAAGTCGGATTCGGTATAGAGGCGGTCGCCCCAGTACAGGTTCTGGAGTTCGTTACGCTCATTCACCCCGACCACGTAGGTGGAGTCTTTGGTGTTCAGGTACCAGAGTTTTTGATCCGGCACATACGTCACCTGGGCCGAAAGGGAAAGGGCAGAGAGGAGCGGCAGCCAGAGTCTGTTCATGGTTTCGTGAGTGTATCTCGCCGGTTCAGATCGAAAGTGTGGGGAAAGTGACAAACCCGGTGTGTAGGATACACTCATTCGAATGGTTTTCCGAAAGACTTGGACACTCCTTTTTGTTGCGGCGTGCGGGCTCTCGGCGCAATCCGGTTTCTACTTGCGGGATGGGGATCGGGTTGTTTTTTACGGCGATAGCATTACGGACCAGCGGCTGTACACCACCTTCACCGAGACTTTCGCGGTCACCCGGTTTCCCAATGCGAACTACACGTTTATCCATTCGGGATGGGGCGGCGACCGGGTTGGCGGGGGCGGCGGCGGTCCGATCGACTTACGGTTAGAGCGCGATGTGATCGCCTACAAGCCCACCGTTCTTACGGTGATGCTCGGCATGAACGACGCGGGTTATAAGCCTTGGGACACGCCCACGTTCGAGGTGTTTAAGAGCGGGTACGAGCACCTGGTGGACAAGGTGCAGGGCGCATTGCCGAAGCTTCGCATCACGCTGATCCAGCCGTCTCCCTTCGATGATGTGACGCAGCCGCCAACTTTCGAGGGCGGCTATAACAGTGTGCTACTCCGCTATGCGCGATTCGTCCGCGATCTTGCGGTGAACATCCGAGTCGATTCGGCAGACTTGAACGGGCCGGTGGTGGCGGCGTTGAAGAAAGCCAATGAAACAAACGCGGCCGACGCGAGAAAACTGATTGCGGATCGCATTCATCCCGGCCCCGCGGGTCATCTGCTGATGGCGGAAGCTTTGTTGAAAGCGTGGCATGCGCCGGCCCTGGTGAGCGATGTCGAGTTGAATATGCGCACCCACCATATTGACAAGACCACCAACGCCGATGTCACCGATTGGAACGGCGGGAGCTGGAAGGTGATAGAGAAATCGCTCCCGATGCCGATTGACTGGAAAGACCCTTTGACCACGTTGGCAGTCGATTCGTCGGACTTCCTGCAGGCGCTCGATCAGGAGACGCTGAAGATCACCGGCCTGCACGCGGGTAAGTGGCAGCTGAAGATCGACGGCCGCGCGGTCGGCGCATTCTCGAGTGAGGAATTTAATACCGGGATCAATCTGGCGAAGCTGGACACGCCCATGATGCAGCAGGCCGCCGGCGTCCATGAGCTCACGAAGAAGCACACCCACGTACACAATGTGCGGTGGCGCGAAATTCAAGTGCCGCTCGCATCCGAAACCCTGGCCGGCAAAGATGCGGCTTTGAAAGCGCTCGATCAGCTGGAGGCGGATCTGGTGCAACAGCAACATGCGGCCGCGCAGCCGGTAGCGCACCAGTTCGAGATCGTCTCGCAAACATGAACCGCGAATATCACAAGTGGTGGAGCCCGTCGCTGGGGCGCGACATGGAGCTGATGATCTACGGGCATGGGGGCTTCCCTTTGATTGCGTTCCCATCGTCGCGCGGGCGGTACTACGATTACGAAAACAATGGGATGATCGGGGCGGTGCACTGGCAGTACGAGCACGGGCACATACAGGCCTTCTGCGTGGACAGTGTGGATACGGAGAGTTGGTATAACCGCTATGCGCATCCGGCACAACGGGTGGAGCGGCACATGCAGTACGAAGCCTATATCCTGAACGAGGTGGTCCCGCTGATCCGGTCGAAAAACGGGCATCCCCGGCTGGGCACGACGGGATGTAGTTTCGGCGGGTACTTCTCTTTGAACTTCGTCCTGAAACATCCTTGGGTATTCAGCGATTGCGTCAGCATGAGCGGCGCTTTCGATATTCACCAGTTCATCGGCCATTACTACGACGACAACTGCTATTTCAATTGTCCGCCCGATTACATCCAGGGTTTGACGGACCACCACGTCCTGGAGCGTTACCGGAATAACAGCCGGATCGTGCTGGCGACTTCGGAGTGGGATCCGTGTCTGGACGAGAACTGGCGCATGACGCGCATTCTGGGAAGCAAGAACATCCCGCACTGGATGGATGTGTGGGGTGCCGGTGTGAGGCACGACTGGCCGTTCTGGAGAGAGATGGCGGTAAAGTACTTCGGCTGAGGGTGAGATGCGGAAAATCGGAATTATCTACGGAATGGAGACGACGTTCCCGCCGGCTCTGGTGGATCGGATCAATCACTTGGCGGTCGAAGACGTACGAGGGGAACACATCCGGATCGGCGCGGTGAAGATGGCCGACCCGTCGGGCTATAAGGTGATTGTCGATCGGATCTCGCACGACATCCCGTTCTATCGGGCTTACTTGAAAAACGCTGTTCTGAGCGGCGCCTTTGTCATCAACAACCCTTTCTGGTGGGGTGCGGACGATAAGTTTTTCAATTATGCGCTGGCTTCGAAGCTCGGGGTGGCGATTCCGCGTACTGTCATTTTGCCGCACAAAATGTATCCGCCGGGCACGACGGCGCAGAGCATGCGGAATCTGATGTTCCCTTTGAACTGGGAAGAGGTTTTCGCATATATCGGCTTCCCCGCCTTCCTGAAGCCGTACAGCGGCGGCGGTTGGAAGAGCGTGTATAAGGTGCATAATCCGGACGAGCTCTTTGCGGCTTACGATGAGACGGGCGACCTCTGTATGACTTTGCAGCAGGGGATTGAATTCCAGGAATATTTCCGGTGTTACGTGGTCGGTCAGCGCGCGGTGCATATCATGCAATACGATCCGCGCCGGCCGCATGCGGAGCGTTATGTGTTGGACGGGCCGCCGGTGGACCCCCGTCTTTTAGAGCGCGTCCGTAAAGACTCGTTAACGTTATGCCGCGCTCTCGGTTACGATTTAAATACCGTCGAGTTCGCGGTTCAGGACGGAGTGCCGTACGCGATCGATTTCCTCAATCCGGCGCCGGACGCGGATGTTCATTCGGTGGGGCCGGACAATTTCGAATGGATCGTGTCCGAAGTCGCCAAGTTTGCGATTGAGAAGGCGTTGAGCGATGATGACCCGGCGAAAGAATTGCGCTGGGCATCCTTTCTGCGGGGGTAACAGTGCAGCCCAGCTTTACGATCGGAATCGAAGAAGAATATCAGACCATAGACCCGGTCACGCGCGATCTGCGGTCGCACTTAGAGGCGGAGATTCTCGAAAAAGGGAAGCTGCTACTAAAAGAACGCGTGAAAGCGGAGATGCATCAGTCGGTTGTGGAAGTGGGGACCGGAATCTGCCGCGACATCCGCGAAGCGCGTAGCGATGTCACGGAACTGCGTCACGGAATCATTCAGCTAGCCCGCAAGAACGGCCTTCGGCTGGCGGCGGCGGGAACGCATCCTTTTGCCGACTGGCGAAATCAGGAGATCTATCCGGACGAACGCTACCACACCATTGTGCAGGACTTAAAGATGGTGGCGCGCGCCAATCTGATCTTCGGCTTGCATGTACACATCGGGGTCGAAGATCGCGAGACCGCGATTCAGATCATGAACGCGGCGCGTTATTTCGTGCCTCACATTCTCGCTCTGTCCACTAACTCGCCGTTCTGGCTGGGAATGGATACGGGGTTGAAATCGTACCGGTGCAAGGTGTTCGACAAGTTTCCGCGCACCAATATTCCGGATTACTTTCCGAGCTACGGCGAATATGAGAGCTTTGTCAACCTGCTGATCCAGACCAACTGCATCGACAACGCGAAGAAGATCTGGTGGGATATTCGCCCGCATCCGAACTTCCCCACGCTTGAGTTTCGGTGCTGCGACGTGCCGATGCGCGTGGACGAAACCATCGCGATAGCGGCTTTGATCCAGGCGACTGTGGCGAAGCTTTACAAGCTCTACTCCGCCAACCAGGGGTTCCGGCTGTACCGGCGGGCGCTCATTATGGAAAACAAGTGGCGCGCGCTGCGGTATGGTCTGGACGGGAACCTCATCGATTTCGGGAAGAAGTCGGAAGTACCTTTACGCGTGCTGATGGACGAATACCTGGAATTTGTCGACGACGTGGTGGATGAGCTCGGTTCGCGGAAGGAGCTGCAGTACATCCACGAAATCCTGAAAAACGGAAGCGGGGCGGACCGGCAGCTTCGGGTGTACCGAGAGACCGGGGACTTTCATCGCGTAGTGGATTACATCATCTCCGAGACCGAAGCGGGTGTGTTCGATACTGCGTTGGGCGCGAGCTAACGTGGTCGACTCTTCACTCAGCTTGGGGCGTGGAACGGGCTTCGACCCGGAACTGGCGCAAGGCGCGTATAACGCGATCCACGTATGCCTCCGTGTGCGGCCGTCGGAGAAGACCACCGTGATTACCGATCGGGCGAGCGTTGAGATCGCCGCGTCCATTGTCGATCAATTGGTGCGGCTGGGCGCCCCGCACCAGGCGTTTGTCCTTGAAGATTACGCGCCCCGTCCGCTCGAAAACATGCCGCCAGTCATTCTCGAGGACTTGGAAACGAGCCAGGTGAGCATCTTCGCCGTGCAGGCGCAGCATGGTGAACTGAAGACGCGCATGCAGATGACCGATGTGGTGAACCGCCGCGGTATCCGGCACGCCCACATGGTGAACATCACCAAGCAAATCATGATGGAGGGGATGCGCGCCGACTACGAGAAAGTAGACCGCATCAGCACGATCATCTGGAAAGACGCCGGGGCGGCGCGCAGAATCCGGGCGAAGACTCCGGCCGGCACGGACATCGTGGCGGAGATGAATCCGCATTTCAAGTGGGTCAAGACGAGCGGGATCATCTCGCCGCAGAAATGGGGGAATCTCCCGGGAGGCGAGACGTTCACGACGCCCGGGGAAGTCAATGGAACCTTCGTCATCGATGGGGTGGTGGGAGACTATCTTTGCGCCAAATACGGCAATTTGAAAGATCAGCCGTTGACGGTCCGTGTGGAGAAGAACCGGTTGGTGGAAGCCCACAGCGAGAACAAGGAGCTGGAAAAAGAGTTCTGGGAGTATACTCACACGGATGAAAACAGTGACCGCGTGGGGGAGTTCGCCATTGGAACCAACGTGGCGCTAGCCGGGGTGATCGGGAACATTCTGCAGGACGAGAAGATTCCGGGAGTGCATATCGCGTTCGGAAATCCCTATGGTTTCCACACGGGGGCCGATTGGTACTCCGCGACGCATATCGATGTGGTTGGGAAGGACTTCAGCATCTGGCTCGATGACCGGCAGATCATGGAGCACGGCCATTTCGTGTTTGACGGGGCATGATCGCCGAGTATCGGCGCGACTTTAATGCGCGGTTCACACCGGAGAAGTATAAGCGATTCCTGACGGAGATCGACCGGCGCAGTGGGACGCATGTCAAATTCCGGTGCAGCGAAACGCCGTGCTTTTTTCCGGCAGAGCTGCTTTCGAAGATGGAGTTAGCCGGCCGGGAATTGGTGGCTCAGTTGGTTTCGAATCCGGAGTATCTGCGCGCGGCTGACCAGGTGATTCCCGAGGCCTTCCGGGTTCCAAATTGCCCGGACCTGCCGCTGTTTGTTCAAGCCGATTTTGGGATCATTCGTGGAAGTAGCGGGGCGTGGGAGCCACGGCTCGTCGAGATCCAGGGATTCCCGTCTTTGTACGGCTTCCAGCTCGCGTTGGCCAATACGTACCGGGATGTCTATGAACTGGATCCGGCGCTTCTGACGTTGTTGGGCGGTCTTGACACCGCCGGCTATGAACGGCTTATGCGCTCGGCGGTATTGGGGGAGCACGATCCGGAAAACGTCGTGCTGTTGGAGATCGACCCGTGGCAGCAGAAGACGCTCTGCGATTTTCTCGTCACAGAGCAAATGTGCGGGATCCGGACGGTGGATATCCGCTCGTTGATCCGAAAAGGCTCCAGGCTTTTTTTTAAAGTGGACGGAAGAGACGTGCCGATTTCCCGCATCTACAACCGCACGATTGCGGACGAGTTGATCCGCCGCCAGATCGAAATACCCTTTGATTTCCGGGACGATCTGGACGTGGAGTGGGCGGGGCACCCGAACTGGTTTTTTCGGATCAGCAAGTTTTCGCTCCCGTGGCTGAAACACGAAACGGTTCCCCGGAGCTGGTTTCTGAGTCGGGTGGAGGAGCTACCCGCGGCTCCGGAAGAATTGGTTTTAAAGCCATTGTTTTCTTTCGCGGGAACGGGGGTGATTGTCGGGGCGACCCGGGCGGAAATTGAGGCTATTCCACCATCCGAGCGCGGGGATTACCTCCTGCAGGAACGGGTCAGCTTCGAAGCCACTATCGATACCCCACCGGGTTTAGCGAAAGCCGAGGTGAGGGTGATGTATGTTTCTAGGCCCCAGGGGATGAAGCCGGTAAATACGATTATTCGAACCGGGCGGGGCAAGATGATGGGGGTGGACCACAATCGCGACCTGGACTGGGTCGGAGCCTCCGCGGGTTTCTACCCGGCGAGGTGAGGGGCGCGTGGTAGACTGAAGCTTCCGGACAACTTAGCTTTCAGGCGCACCATGGATCAGGATTTGCTCACCCTTGCTCTGCTTTTCGTCGTGTTGGTAACGGCTCTTATATTTCCGGGCGGCCCCGGAACTCCACGGCGCTTTCTAATCCCCTGCCCGATTCCGCGCGTCTGACTCGGGAGGAACCTCTTTCTTCGGTGGATCGGACTTAGCGCTTTCCGCCGCTTTTTGCAGAGTCTTGCTGGGACTGATCAGGATGTGGGCGTTGCGGCCTTCCATGCGTGGAATTCCCTCCACGGTTCCAAATACGGCCAAATCTTCCGCAAAGCGTGTGAGTAGGCGCTTCCCGAGGTCGGTATGCGCGATTTCCCGTCCCCGAAACTGCACAACCGCTTTCACGCGGTTGCCTTCCTGAAGAAAACGGATTGCGTGGTTTTTCTTGAAATCGTAGTCGTGATCGTCCGTGTTCGGACGAAACTTTAATTCCTTCACCTGCACGACATGCTGCTTCTTTTTGGCGTCGTGCTGCTTTTTCTTCTGTTCGTATTGGTAGTGGCCGAAATCAACGGCTTTGGCAACGGGGGGAACCGCAGTCGGCGAGACGATGACGAGATCTAAGCCCATATCCTGAGCTTTGCGAACGGCGGCCGCGGTCGGCATGACTTCGGCTGTACCGTCGGGAAAAACTGCCCGTACCTCTCGTGCGCGAATCGACTCGTTTACATTTTCACGTCGGTTTTGCCGGCGAGGGGGGAAGTTTCTGCCTGGAATCATGTATGGTCGGCGTTGTGGATCCTGTGTCAGCCTTCAGTGTACAGGCCGGTTGCTGTGCCTGTCTAGTTGGAGTCCTTGGTGCGGGTCGACTTCACGCCCGTGAAAATCCCGATCCCAATGAGAATGATGACACCTACTCCAATCCACTGGCCCGGCACATGGAGCAAATAGGCGGCATAGCCCAGACCCAGTATGAAAAGAACGTACCCAATCAGGTAAATGGCAAAACTCATGAAATCTCCTCGCTGCGCTTTCGCGCTACACACACGTGTATGCAAGTGAAGCGCCGAAACGATGGCGAGGGGTTTATCTGGGGATTGATAGGGGAACGATGGCCCACGGCGCCCCGCGAATGGCCTTGACGAACACTTCTTCCCGATCCCGCCGGATGGAGAGGATAAGCGGCTGACCCACCACTTGCCAGGAATCGTAGTGGGCCGAGAAACGGCCGCGGGTCTGTTCCTGAAACACCGTGAGATTGCGGGCGCCGCTACTGAACGCGAAGAGCGAAGGCGCGACTACGTCCACCGAGTAGGCGGGCTCCGCCTTCCCGTAAGGCGGGTAGAAAACAGTGCCATGGTGAGCAACATGGGCGTCCGCTAAGCCAAGCCAATCGTGAACGGGAGAATCCAGCAGCAGATAGGAGAAGATGCCCAGTACTTCCGGGGACAGGACATCGTTGGGCTGCAATACGGGTTTGAGGACCGTGGCTAACTGGATGAACGGGGGTTCGTAGTAGGTGCCGAGCACGTCCGCGAGAGCGTGGTGTTGTAAAAGGCCTCTCGCTCGTGTCCAGGCGAAGCTTTGGGATTGAGTGAATAAGAGAATTGCGCCGGACCCCGCCACGACCAGCGCGCGCCAACGAAGCCCGCGGTTCAGGACGTATTCGAACCCGGAAGCCGCGAGAAGCACGATGAGTGGATAAAAGACGTTCAGGAAGCGATGGCCGGGCATCCAGTCGCCGCCGCTCGCGGTGACGATGGCAATCTGAAACGCGAGCCAGGTCAGGGCGATGAACGCGTAGAGATTCAGACGCCGGCTCCAACCGGCAATAGCAAAAAGCGCCCATGGCATGGCTTCCAAGGCGAAGAGCAACACGTATTTGACGGCTCGCAGAAGATCGAGGAAATGAAGCGGATGGGACTTCGCGAAAACCGTGTTCGGCAGCCAGGCACCGTAGTAGCTCAATCTCCAGCCAATAATTGCGAGGGCGATGGCCGCCCAGGGGAATAGCAGCGTCCGGTACTGGAGCGCCGCTGCCCATGCTGTTTTCCACTGCCGGGTCTTGAGGAACTCGAAGAGACCGACACCGGCAACCGTGAGCGGGGCGAGCGCGATACTTTCCGGTCGCAGAGTGATCGCGGCCCCTAACGCGCAACCCGCCAGCCCCAGTCTTCTCTCGAGAATCAGCGAAAAACTCAGCGTGAGAATCAGAGCATACAGGCCGCTCTCGATTCCGTTGAGGGCGACCAGCCAGAAGGCCGCATTGAGGATGGATCCACAGACGACGCCAAGTGCGACGGAATGCGAAACACCGAAATGCCGGGTAGCCATGCGGTAGCTGACAGCAAAGGCCGCGCACGCGCAGGCGAAACCGAGCGCCATCGCGAAAAGTTCGGGTCGCCAATGAAGCAGTTGAGGAATCACCATCAGCAGGGTCCAGCCGACGTCGGAAATCCCTTCGACGCGTTGCCCGGCAGTGAAGACCAGACCTTGCCCGTGCAGCAGATTTGCGGCGTAACGATGGGCGATGAAGCCATCGTCGACCACCAGCGGCCGGATATGCAGCGCGCAGATGAGACAAAGCGCAGGGATGGCGAGGTAGGCAAAAAGATCTTTTCGCTGCAACGTTGTAACTCTAAGAGACGGGAACGGGTTCCCCAAGACGGCGGGGGGCACGTCCCAGGGTGACCTGGGTGAGGACAGAAGGCGCTGCGACGGCCTGCCGCCACATGCCACTCGTGATTCCCATGATCAGGCAGAGATACAAGTTCATGAAATTGAGGCCCTGAACGCTTCCGGTGAGGAGCATGGCAACCACCAGCGATATGCTCCAGAGAGCTGCGCGCGAGACATCGCGGGTGCCGATCTTGGCTACCCAGAACGCTTCCCGGATCCAGAAATAGAAGAAGCTGAGGAACAAGAGAAGTCCCGGCAGACCCGTCGTTACCAGCAGTTCCACGTACATGTTGTGCGAGAACACTTCGTCCGCCAGCGAGATGTTCTTATTGGCGTTGGCATAGCCGAAGCCGGTACCGAGCAGCCAGTGAGAGGGCAGGTTGCGGGCAAAGAGCTTCCAGGCGGACGTGCGCGCCTCAACGGTTCCGACCGTAGCATAACGGTTGAGCAGTGAGCTCGAAAAAGCGCCTACGTTGACGTGATGGGCAACGTAATCGCCGAGCGTGACGACGACGGCGAAGGAGGAAATAACTCCAAGAACCAGGAGCATGGGGCGCCGGAGGAGGCGAGTGGTGATCAGCCTATACACGACCAGAGTGCCGAGAAACGCGAGCCAGGCCGTCCGTGTTTCGCAGATTACCAGGCCGACCATGGCGGTGGGAATCACGAGATAGAGCCATCTCCTCTTCAACATCCCGAGGGTGACGGACATGATGACTACAATGGAGGCGAGTGCGAGAAAGAGTCCCCAAGTGGTGTGATCGGCGTAGTAAGAGTAAGCCCTGAATTCGCTTCCCGTCACCGTGAAAGCCTGGTACACGCGGCCGGCTTCAATTGAGGAATCGTGCATGGCTTCGGCCCACGCCCGATCGATCGCAGTGGGACCGGTAATGAACTGGTAGAGACCATACGGCACGGAGATGAGGATCAGGGCGGCCAAGACGCGGCCGAGTCTCGAAAAGAGAGTCACCGGCAGCATCATGCCCAGGAATAAAGCGGAGAGCAGCATAAAATCCTGATAAAAGCCGCCCAAGCCGGCAGTGAGACTAGTCGCGCGCGCATTCAACAGCGACGTTAAAACGGAGAACCCGGCGTATGCCATCAGCATCTTGGAACTGAGAGTGGTCGTAGTTCGGGTAAGCTTCTGGAAAACAAGAAGTATGCCGAGCGCGAGGAAAACATCCGGCAGCAACTGGATGGCATAGTAGAGGGGGTGTGACTGAGGACCCCAAAGAAAGATAAACCGTTTGAAAAACTGACAGAGGTGATCGGTGATGATGAAGGCGATCGCCAGGTTACTCAGATTCGCCCGCGTGAGCACGGACACGATCAGAAGAAGAAATACTTCGAAGATCAGAGTTGCAAGCTCCGTCTTGACGGAGATTACGAGCGCCGTCACCAATGCCGTGGCGACGAGGAAGACGGGAATCAGGATTCTTAGGATCCAGTTATAACGCTGGAGCGCGCCGGTGAGCATGTGTTGTGGATCGCTCCAACCCGTTCATTTTAGCAGGAAACCAATGGGGTTTACAGGGTGTTTACATGGCCCGGACCTATGCTATTAATGGACTCAGCGATACATGGAAAGCCGTTCCGGAAGCGTGGTTTTCTGTGTTTGCCTGTGGGGAGCGCTGGTTGGTGCGATTCTCCTGAGAGCCTGGCAACTGTGTGACGGGCACTTCGGTTACCCCATCGACGATTCGTATATCCACATGGCCATGGCGAAAAATTTCGCACTGCATGGCGTTTGGGGAGTGACGCGTTACGGATTTTCGTCGTCGACATCCTCCCCGCTGTTCACACTGATTCTCGCGGCCTTTTACTACCTCACCGGCGTGCACGAGCTGACGCCGTTCCTCATCAATTGCGCGCTGGCCGTGGTTTTGATCGCGTGGTGCTGCTTTGTGCTCGGCCGCGTCGGATTCAGCGGGCGGGCGGTCACGGCATGGGTGTCGTTCTTGGTTCTTGCGACCCCTCTATTTGCGATGACCCTGGTGGGTATGGAGCATGTGCTGCATGCCCTATTGAGCCTGGTATTTCTGCACGTGGCCGCGCTCCTGTTGAGTGGACCGCTTTCGGCGAGGAGCGCCAAACGGTTGCAAGCGGCGCTTTTCCTGCTCACCCCTTTTCTGGTGATGGCACGATACGAAGGAAGCTTTCTGGTCCTGAGCGCTGGGGTTCTCTTCCTGATGCGCGGGCGCTGGGGAACGTTCGCTGGCCTGGGCGCGTTATCCGTCGCGCCGCTGGCAGCTTACGCGGTGATTTCCGTTAAACACGGGTGGTACGCGCTGCCGAATTCGCTGCTCTTGAAGGCCAATCTGCCGGCTGACTCGGTGGGAGGCGTGCGGCAGTTCCTGCTCGCTCTGTATACCAGCTGCCTAAGCGCGCCGCACCTGCCGTTGTTGCTATTGATTGCTCTTGGGCTGCTGAGGCTGCGTTGGCTTGAGCATCGCACCGTGTGGTCGTACGCCGGGGCGGGCCTGACGATGTTTCTGGCTTGCGGTACCTTACACCTTCTTTTTGCGCGCGTGGGATGGTATTTCCGCTATGAGGCATACCTGGTTGCGGTTGGCGGGATAACGTTGGCAGTCGCAGTCAAAGACCTTCCGAAGGCCCACTTCCCGGGAATTACACAGCCACAGCGCTATGCCTCGATGGCGCTGGTCGGTCTTCTGATTCTGACCTTGGGAGTGCGCACGGGCCGGGCCATTTACCTGACCCCGCGCGGTATCCGCAACATTTTCGATCAGCAGTACCAGACGGCGCGCTTCGTCCGGCAGTTTTATGGAGTGTCAGCCGTCGTGGTGAACGACATTGGCGCTGTCTGTTTCCTCAGCGATGCGCATGTGCTGGATGCGATCGGCCTGGGAGACATGGCGCCCGCCGTTGCGCGCATGCGGGGAACTTATTCCTCCCACTGGCTGGATGCCTGGAGCCGGCAAAATCATGCGGAGCTGGCAATCGCCTACCCTGATATTGACCCGCCCGCCTCGTGGCCGCTGTTAGGAAAATGGACGATTCCGGACCGCTGGGTGGTGGGGCATGCGGACGTTAACGTATATGCGGTAGATCCGCAGGCAGCACCGGCTCTGCAACAGAATTTGCGGACTTTCCAGGCGGAACTGCCGCGCGGGGTTCGTTGGACGGGATTGTAGGGAATTGCCGGTTCGCGACCCGGTGCCCCATCCGAATTAGCGGCCGTTCGACAAAGTAGTAGCTCGACACCGCGCACAGCATTGCGGCCGCAAGGTTGAACGGATATTGCTGAAGCAGCCCCAGTGGCCTGCCTTCGTGGACCAGGAACAACTCCTGCCAGATATACAGGCTGTAGGAGAGCCGCCCGAACCAGCGCAGCCACCGGACTTCGAGAAAACGTCCGGCAAGACTCATCGGACGGAGTACGGTGAAGATGACGAAAAGCGGAAGCGCGAAAGCGATCACGCTGCGGCGAACCGGCTGTGACGATAGCAGCGACAGGACAACGGCCGTGGCGCCCAGCAGACCGGCGATGGTGAGCGGTGAGAGTAACTGCGTCACCCGGGCGCGGATGTCGCTGCGCCGAAGCAGAAGAGCAATCGCGGCTCCGTACATCAACGCGTCGAGGCGGCTTTCCGTCCGGAAGTAAATAGGGCTGGGACCGCTTAGCCATTGGTACTCGAAAGCGCGCACCAGTACACAAGCCATCGCCACGGAGAGCGTTGCGATGAGCGCAGTGCGCCACTTCGCGCGTGCCAAAAGCAGCGCAATAAAAAGGTAAAAGTGCTCTTCGATCGAAACCGACCAAAAATGGCCCGTGTACAAAGACTCGCCGACATAATTGCGGACGGAGGCGACCACGGCCAACAAATCCCACGCCTGGATACCGGGAAGGATATGCAGGCCTCCGAGCAGGGCCAGCGTCGATAGATAAACCAGGATGGGCGGAAAGATACGGAAAACGCGCCTGACATAGAAGTTCGGGAGGTTTAAGTACCCAGTACGTTCCCGCTCATTGAGGAGCATGGTACAGATCAGATATCCGCTGAGGGCGAAGAAAATGTCGACGCCGAAGCTGACATGACCGAATAAAGCCGCAAGAGCGCGTCCCGCCAGGGTTCCCGATCCGGAGAGGGCGGCGACGGAATGGGCGCCGAGAACAAGTGCAATTGCGAGGGCCCGCCAGCCGTCCAGTGTTGGGATATAGGCCTGACGACGGTCCCGGGACACCCCCTATTTTTGCATAGGCGGCAACGGCTAAAGTGGGAGCAGGCCCCATGTCCAGGTTTACCGAACCCACTCTAGCGAAGGAGCGCCTTGCCTGGCCCGGGACAGCGGCTTTGGTACTTTGTTACGCGATCCTGGCGGTTCTAATCGCCCTTGCAGTGCGGCAGTGCGGCGGTCATTTTGGGTATCCCATGGATGACACCTATATCCACATGGCCATGGCCAAGAACTTCAGCCTGCACGGAGTTTGGGGGACCACACGGTATGCGTTTACGTCATCGACCTCGTCGCCTTTCTATACTTTGCTGCTGGCGGCTTGTTATCGCGTGACGGGAGTCCGTGAGATAACGCCGCTGATTCTGAACCTGATTTCGGGTTTGGCCTTGCTGTCCTGGAGTGACTTCGTCCTGGCGCGGGCAGGACTGCAACGGAGACCGAGGCTGCTCATTCTAGTGGGCCTTGTAATGGCAACACCGCTGCCCATCTTGATTTTGGGTGGCATGGAGCATACGCTTCACGCGCTACTTACCCTGGTGTTCGTTCACTTATGCTGTATCAGTCTCGCGTCGCCAGGCGGGAACTCTCGCGGGCCGGATTATCTATGGGTTCTCTGCGCGGTTTTGGTCATGACCAGATATGAAGGCCTATTTGTAATCGCCGCGGCAGGGGTTCTCTTCTTAGCGCGCGGTAACTGGAAGAAGGCCATAGGGCTCGCCCTTGGTTGCGGCCTGCCAGTCTTTGTCTATGGGGCAATCTCGATGTCGCACGGATGGCTTCCGCTTCCCACTTCGCTACTCCTCAAGGCGAACGTGCCATCCGCCGCGTGGAGTGGAATCTATCCTGGGTTCCTGACGGCTCTCTTCCACAATCTTTCTCGCGGCTCGCATGTCGTGGCTCTGGTTGTGATTGCGGGAGGACTGCTCTACCGCGTTTACCGGCTTAAGAATACTGTCTGGACTTATAGCTCGGTTGGACTCATCCTCTTCGGAGCAACCGCAATCCTGCATTTGACACTGGCACGCACGGGATGGTTTTTCCGCTACGAGGCCTACCTGGTGGTGCTCGGTGGGATTGCTACGGCCATTGCATTTTGGGATGTCGGAATCCCAGCGCCCCGGAAGCTATGGATTGCGGCGCTGGTAATTCTTACCTGCCTGCTGACCGCGAGGACCGGGTACGCGTTCTATGTCGCACCCCAGGCGATTAGCGACATTTACGATCAGCAATACCAGATGGGTTTGTTCGCGCAACAGAATCTGAATGGAAAAACGGTGCTGCTTCACGACATCGGCGCGGTAAGCTTTCTCTCTGACGCAAAGGTTCTGGACCTGGTCGGACTGGGAAGCCTCGAATCGGCGATGGCGCGAATGAAACACGAATATTCGGACGCGTGGCTGCATCGATGGATCGAAGAAACACACGCTTCGGTGGCAATCGTTTATCCTTTTGTCGCACCCCGCGACTGGCAGCGAGTCGCAACCTGGCGCATTCCAGGGAATTACATGTCGGGATCGGACTCGGTCGGTTTCTATGCTCTGGATCCGGTGTTTCAGAAAGAACTGACGGGGGACTTAGATCGCTTCCGCGCACAGCTTCCCTCTCGCGTGGTCGTGCAGTGACGAAGAAGCTGTGGGCGTTTTGGGCGCCTCTTTTATTCTTTCTCGGAATAGTTGGATCGGTTCTTTTTCGAGCGATTCGAATTTGTCATGGACACTTCGGTTATCCCATGGACGACACCTACATCCACATGGCGATCGCGAAAAACGTCGCTCTCCATGGAGTATGGGGCGTAACCCGGTATGCTTTTACCTCATCGACTTCATCGCCCCTCTATACTCTCCTGCTGGCGTTGGCCTATTTGGTAACTGGGATCCATGAGGTCACGCCGTTGCTCCTCAACCTGGCCGCGGCTGCCGGGCTTCTGCTCTTTATCTATTTCCTACTGGAACGGGAAGGATGCAGCGCCGCGGAGATTTTCTTCACGATGACCGCGGTGGTGCTGCTGACGCCGCTGGGCGCGGTTGCCGCAGGTGGCATGGAACATGTGCTTCATGCCCTGCTTACTCTGGTTTTCGTCCACTTCGCAAGCCTGGCTTTATCGAAAGGCCGGACAGGTGAGAAAGCGGCCGTGTGGCTCATCGTGATGAGCCCGGTACTGGTGATGGCGCGCTATGAAGGCGTTTTCCTGATTTTCACAGTAGCGGTCCTATTCTCTATCCAGCGCCGATGGATGACGGGGATCGGGATGCTCGCGGCGGCTGGAGCAGTATTAGGCGCCTACGGGGCATGGTCGATGCAACACGGATGGTTGCCGCTGCCGAACTCTGTCTTATTGAAAGCAAATGTTCCGCACGGCTCCACTCAAATACCGGCCCTGGTGCTTTTGTGGAATTGGGCCGTCGCCGGAGTTCACGCGCCTCACCTGGCATTCCTTGGTTTATTGGCGATCGTCCTCCTGTACTTGTGCTTTCGGCGAACCAAGACTCTTTGGGATTACGCGACATTGGCGCTAGTCCAATTTGCGGTCATCTGCTTATTGCATCTGGAGTTCGCGCGGACCGGCTGGTTCTATCGCTATGAAGCCTATCTGGTGGCGGCGGGGATTGTCATTTGCGCAATGGGCGTGCATCACTTGCAACCGTTGGCGAAATCCTGGGTCTTACGGGTGGGTTATGTTTTTGCACTCGCAGCCGCGGGTTTGCTCGGATTTAAGAGCTTCCGAAGCATTGTGTACGGACCGCGCGCCTACCACAATGTGTACGAACAGCAATACCAGGTCGCGCGTTTCGTCGCGGAATATTACACCGCTCAAACGATAGTGCTCAATGATATCGGGGCGGTTTGTTTTTTCACCGACGCGAGAGTATTGGATGTTTACGGGCTGGGCAGTATGGAGCCTGCCCGGGCTAAACTCCGGAATGACTACAACACCGCGTGGCTGTGGCGCTGGGCATCCGAAAACAACGCCGCTCTCGCGATCATGTACGCGGGCGGGTGGGCCGGCGAGTCGTTCTCGATTCCCAGCCAGTGGCGCCGTGTTGCCGCCTGGAAGCTTTCCGACAACTTTGTCCTCGCCGGAGACACCGTCGGTGTCTACTCCCTCCAGCCGGCGCTGCTCCCCGGACTCGAGTCGAACATAGGGAGCTTCCGCACGCAACTGCCGCCGGAGATCGAGCAATTGAGTGAATAACAGATGCGGAAACCGTTCAATCTGCAGTCGCCTATCTGACGAATCACGCGTCCTTTCGCTTCTGCAATCCTCCTTCAATTGAATAAGTTACATCGTCTTTAGACAGCCAGAACCGCTCGACTCCGCAGCTTCGCATGCTACTGGTTGTGCAGAAGCCCTCTCCCGAAACTGACCGATAAAGGAATCTTAGAATGAAGAAAGTTGCGCTGTTTCTCATAGCCGCCTCAGCATGGGGACAGACTACGATCAACGGCGACCGCACGGTATTAGGAAAACTCGATCTCAGCAGCGCTACGGCATTCATTCCGCCGTCGGTGACCAGCGATCCCGCGGGTGCGTGTACAAGTCCGGCGCCGGGAAAGACGAATATTGTTCTGTCGCTATCGTCCGGACGGATCTACTCCTGTTTATCCGGAACGTGGAGTAGCGCGGGCGGATCAGCCGGACAAAGCCCGACGCTTCGTGGTGCCTGGAGCGCCGCACAAACCTACAATCCGCTCGATGTTGTTACGTATGTGGGCTCCTCCTATTGGGCGACCGCCGCCAGCACGGACGTCGTTCCCGGCACGGACGGAACGAGATGGACCCAAATCGCAGCGGCGGGGGCAACGGGCCCGGCTGGTCCTGCTGGACCTGTTGGAGCAACGGGACCGCCCGGATCACCAGGAGCGCCAGGTCCAACTGGTGCAAGCGGGCCGGCGGGAGCGCTGGGGCCGCAGGGTATACAGGGCGTGGCCGGCGTAGCGGGGCCGACTGGCCCTAGCGGACCGGCGGGCGCTACCGGCGCGACCGGGCCCGCCGGATCTACCGGTCCAGGGCTCCGGGCCCGAGGTGCATGGGCGGCCGCGACCGCCTATCTGCCGCTCGATTCGGTCTCTTATAGCGGCTCGAGCTACGTCGCTGTCATCAGCAACACCGGCGTGACTCCCGGAACCAATGCAGGCACGTGGAACCTGGTGGGTGTTATCCCGACAATTCCAATCCAGAGCTCCGGCGCCGCGGTAACCGCTCAGAATTCCCTGAACTTCGCAGGCCCGCTGGCAGCCACCAGTAACGCGGGCCAAAGCCGGGTCGACGTTAATTGCAGCACCTGCGAAGTAAACAGCAACAAGGGCGTCGCAAATGGCTATGCGCCGTTGGACGCCACCGGCCGGCTCCCGGCTGCGAATCTCGCTTCGAATCTGGGTGTCGCATCGATCTCTGTCGGAAACTTACTCGAAACTACGGACGCGGGCGGCGGCGGTCTCTTTCAAACTTTCCTGAACGGAATGATGATTCAAAAGCAAGGGCTGGCAACGCCGGGCTATGCGGGGGGCGGGCTTCACGTTATCGGAAACGGCTACGTCAATGACCCCTCATGGGCCGGACTTTCCGCCGGCGTTACCACGGACATGGGAAGTTTCACGGCGAACGCTCCGGCGGCTGCGTCGCTCCTCTTCCACAACGGCATCTTTAGTTTTCTGGCCGACGCGGGGCTTACCGCCGGTCAGTCTTATGGGCCCTCAACGCGATTGATTGTGAACCCTTCCGGCGTTCAGATCGCGAGTAGCGCGACTGACCCCGGGTGCACAACGGGCGGCCAGGTTGGGCGGCTGTGGATGAACACCGCAAGCATTCCGAACCTTCTCGCGACCTGCTTGAATACAGGCGCAGGGTATGCATGGTCGATTCCCGAAAATCAGAGCAACAAAGCCGCCGCGAACGGGTACGCCAGCCTGGACGCCACCGCCAAGATTCCGTTGGCGCAGATTCCGGCCAATGTACCGCTCGCGAATAGCCAGTTCTCCCTCTATAACGACCGCGTAAGCCCCGGCTTTCCACCCCCGGGAGTGGCTGTAAGAACCGCCAATACCAAGGCTTCCGACAATGTCGACGTCAGGGACTTCGGCGCAGTTTGTAATGTGATCTATGGCGTGGCGCCCGCGAACTGGCACGACGACACGCTCGCCATTCAAAACGCGTTGAACTATGTATCCGGCTATATCGGGTCCGGCGTAGTTCACGTGCCCTCTGTTCATTATCCGGGAGGATGCGCGGTATCGAGCACCATCGTCGTACCCAACGGAATCCGCCTGAAGGGCGAGAATATGCACACCTCGGCGATCGTGGCCATGCCCAACTTCCCGCCGAACACGGCAGTAGTTAGTATCGGTCCGGTCTGTTACCTGAACTCTCAAGGTACGATCGCCTTCCTGGATGCCGGCTTAACCCAACCGGCACCCGTTACCATGCGGGCCGGCCTGGAAGACATCTCGGTGAGTGGAAACTTCATAGCGGGATCTACCGCCATCGCGTCGCAGACGATGCAGGAGAACTCGTATCTTCACAATGTGGGGATGTACGCCTATGATAAGTATGGGTTTGATTGCCAATCTTATGGCTGCCAGAACTCAGCGTTGGACAAGTTATACATGATCGGGGATAGCAACCCGAACTTAGTTCACATTCACTTCAGCTACGCCAACAGCCGGTTGAATGTCCGGGACCTGACAATTACCGGGTCCAGCCCAACAGGAAACGATATCGGGATCCTGGTTGAGAACAGTTCGGAAGTGTCCATTTCCGACATGCATTGCGAGAAGGTGTACGACTGCGTGAAGGTGGATTCGGGTTCGCGCGCCGAAGTCGATAACATCTGGGGCCTTGGCGCAGGCACGGTCGGCTCCGCGAGTACGCATACGATGGTGCACTTTACCGGGACCTCGCAGGGCGGCATCATTCATCAGTCCATCACGTATGGATCGCCGGTCAACATTCAAGACGATCTGCTCGGCCAGACCCTTACGGATTTCAATGTCCCGCTGCACGTCAGCGTTCCGGGGCAAAACATCATCAGCTCGGCCCCGGCCATCCGGAACATTTTTGGCTCGATGGCCACGAATAACCTGATTCTCGGCAACACGACTTTCGGAATCGACGCCGGTGGCGGGGGGTTAGTCCAGACCTTCGTCAATGGAGTTGTATTGCAAAAAAGCGGCATTGCTCAGCCGGGCTTTGCCGGCGGCGGCCTGCATATGATCGGAAACGGCTACACCAACGACCCATCGTGGGGAGCGATTTCGGCGGGCGCGAGCACGGATATGGGCACCTTCACCGCGCACGCGCCGAGCGCGAACACGATGATTATGGGCAATGGCACGTTGAGCTTCTACGCTAATGTGGGGTTGACGGCGGGCGCGAACTACAGTCCTACGAGCATTCTAGCCGTGACTCCGCAAGGCGTTCAGATCCTCCCGCAGCCCACCGATCCCGGGTGCACAGGCGCGGGCCAGGTCGGCCGCATGTGGATGAATATCGGAGTCGTCCCGCACGTACTCTCTACTTGCGAGGGAACGGGGAGCGGGTACGGCTGGCGCTTCCCGGTCACAACGGTTTTCGGACGCGCTGGCGCGATAGTGTCGGCGCAAACGGGTGACTACACGGCCGCGCAAGTGACGAACGCGGTTGACCAGACCCAATCGTACGCAAATCCCGCTTGGCTGACCGCGCTCGGATGGGGCAAACTGACGGGCACGCCTAACATCTACACGACGGTGAACTCCGCCGGCAGCGCGGCGACGAAGCGCGCCACGCTCAATTTTAATGCACCCTTCCTGGTTGCCGACAATACTTCAACGTCAAGTACCGATGTCTCGGTTGCGCAGGCAAATACCTCTACCAGCGGATATCTCTCTTTTGCGGACTGGAATACCTTTTCGTCTAAAGGCGCAACGGGTTCTTGTCCGGCCGGGCAATTTGTCTCGGTAATCAATGCGAGCGCCGCGCCGACATGTACCAGCAACGCCTTCGCGAATGTGACGGGGACGGTCAGCAAGTCGCAACAGTACGCAGGAACGGTTTACTCCGACCAGAGTAATGTATTCACGTCGGGAACACAGGACTTGTCAGCGGCTGCCCATACGAAACCTGTGAAGACCGGAACGCTCGCCGCGATGCCGACAACCTGCAGCGCGGGCGAGTTCTACATGACGACCGATCAACAGCGAGAAGCACTGAAACAGTGCAATGGCGCGGGTGCGTTCCAGAGTTCATCCGGGATTGTGGCCAACGGTCTGATTGCAGACTACTGGATGAGTAATTGCGATGGTACGGTTGGTTCGGGAACTGTTTTGCCGGACTGTTCCGGAAGCGGGAACATTGCCACGCTGACCGCCGGCGGTAATCCCTCATGGACGCAGCAGGGACTTACCTGGGCGACCGCTTTGAATGCCCCGGTGACGATTCCGGCTGCTGTAACGAATACGTTCATGACCGTTCAGTTGTACGCGGATATGTCGGTCGCGAACAACTACAACAACAATGCCCAGGTTCAGGCGTTCCTCAGCGCGGGTTCCAACGCTGTCCTCTGGGGTAACGTTCTATCCAGCACGCCGCTCTGCTGCGGTCTTTACGGAAGCTGGAACAACGCGACGGCCACCCAGGAAGTAGATCCGGCGATCGGCCCGAATCTCTTCACGTACATTCTGGATAATCAGAACGATACGATTTGCATTGGATCGAACTGCAACGTGAGCTATTACTCTCGTGGCGGAAATAATAACGTGGCCCGGACAGGTCCTTTGCTCATGGGCGGTAACTATCAACAGGGCCAGATGACCGGCACGATCTATCGGGCTGTCTTCTATAACCGGCAGCTCACGGCGGCGGAAATCGCGCAGAACGATACCGCGGTCGATAATTGGGTCAAGTTTCGCGGAGTCGTACGCGGCAAATATGCGCCCCCTACCAGTACAAGCAACCTGATCTGTATTGGGGACTCCATCACGCAGGGCCGCGGCGCCAGCCCGGCTTGCGCGAGTGCGATGCTCACGGGCCTCACGGATACCTTCCAAATTTATAATCTCGGCATGGCAACGGAGACGTTGACAAACATGCTGATTGCAGCTCCGAAGTTCGCCTCCGGGATCAATCCGAATGGCAAGAGTAATATTGTCTGGCTCTTTGCCGGAACCAATGACATGTGCGTACCAACGGGAGCCCTGACACCCGCCCAGACGTTGCAGAAGCTTGCGGCCCTCTCCCGGTACATGCGCACGCAGGGCGGTAAGGTCTTGATTATTCCGATGTTGTCACGCACAGGGAGCTACCAGGGAACCACCTGTGACACTCTCCACGATCAGTACAATACTCTGCTTTCGCAAAACTGGCCCAGCTTCGCGGATGGGTTTGCAAACGGAGTGCTCGGTGACGTCAACCTGACGGGTGACGGAGCTTACGGGAACAGCACTTATTTCCAAAGCGACGGCATTCATCCAACTGTAGCCGCCCAGCAGTTGATCGCCGGATACGTGCAACCTGAGATCAACGGGTTAGTGGCGGGTACTCTGGCCGTCGGAGGTCTCCGGGAAGCGATTACTTCCAAGAGCGCGAATTATACCGCCGCCCCCGGCGATAGCGTGATCCTATGCAACGCTGCAACAGGTCCGGTGACCATCACTTTGCCGACCGCGTTGGGCATCCAAGGCCGGTCGTTTCAAATCAAGAAGACGGACGCAAGCACGCACGTCTGCTCGATAGCGACGACTGCTTCCCAAACCATCGACGGCGCGACGGCCGTAAGCCTCACCGCACAATATGCTTCGCGGAAAGTGGCGAGCGATAACGCAAACTGGCAGGTAATTCAATAAGGCGGCGAGGTTCAGGAGGCGTGCGCATCAAGCGTGTCGCGTACCTGTTTGAGTAGAACTTCGGGCGTGAACGGCTTGTTCAAAAAAGGCCGCGAGCGGTCGAAATCTTCCGCCTGTGATTCCCGGTAGCCCGACATGAAGATAATCTTCTTCGCCGGGTCGAGCCTTTCAATCTGCCGGCCGAGTTGATAGCCCGTCATTTGGGGCATAACAATGTCGGTAAGCACCATATCCACGCGATCCCGGTTTTTCTCGAAGAGATCGAGCGCCTCTTTGCCGTCCTTGGCCTCCAGCACGGAGTACCCGCTCTGCACCAGGACCGTATACACCAGCTTGCGGACGCTCTCCTCGTCATCCGCAATGAGAATGGTCTCCGATCCGCGGGGCCCGCGTTTCTTGGCTGTCACCGCTTCCCGAACTTCTTTTAGCTTGGGGAAGTAAATCTCGAAGATCGTACCGGAACCGAGCTGGCTATAAACGCTGATGTGTCCCCCATGCTGCTTCACGATTCCGTATACGATAGACAGGCCAAGTCCCGTTGCTTGCCCGGTTCTCTTGGTGGTAAAGAAAGGCTCAAACAGGCGCGCTCGGGTATCGGAATCCATCCCAACCCCGTTGTCGGAGACCGTTAGCATCACGTATGAACCCGGAGTCAAATCGGGAAGGCGCCCCGGTGTATCCGGCCGGATCTCGGCGTCCGAGATTTCGATGACGAATTTGCCGCCTGAGGGCATCGCATCGCGCGCGTTCATCGCGAGGTTGGCCAGCACCTGCTCCAGTTGCCCCGGCTCCGTTTTCGCCAGGCTGTCGTGCGGATTGGGCAAAACGATGAGTTGGATCGTCGGGCCCAAAACGCGCCCCAGCATGGTTTCCATACCGCGCACCAGGGCGTTCAGTTCGTGCGGCTCCGCGGGAATCGCCTGACCCTTCCCGAAGGCGAGAAGGTGCCTGGTCAAAACGGCGGCGCGCTCAGCGGCAATCAAAATCTCTTCGGCGAAATGCCGTAGCGGATTTCCGGCAGCCATCTCCGAAGTCAGCAGTTCGCCAAACCCCGTAATGACGGTAAGCAGGTTATTAAAGTCGCCGGCGACCCCTCCCGCCAGTCGCCCGATCGCCTCCATCTTTTGAGACTGCGTCAGCTGATCCTGCATTTGACGCCGGCGGGTTGTATTCCGGAGTACCGCAATCACGCCATTGATCCGCCCGTTCCGCCCGCGGATGGGAGCCGCGTCTTCCTCAACGGAGCAGGCGGTCCCATCCTTCGCGGTCAGGATGGTATGAGCGCCCGATTGCGCCGGAACCTCACCCGTCAATAGTTGGGCCATAAGGCCGGAGCGCTCGGCGCCGGTCCCTTCCTCCTGCAGGGGGAAAATGCGCTCAAAGGGCTCACCGTTAGCTTCGTCGGAGGTGTAGCCGCTGAGCGCCTCGGCCGCCGGATTGATATAAACCAACATTCCTCGCCGATCGGTGACCACCAGCGCATCGCTCATTCCTTCAAGGATGGAAGTTTGGAGGTCGCGGCTTTCCCGCAACATAGAAGTCAGCCAGGTAATCAGGATCCCAATGATGATGAACAAAATCAGGCCATAAATCTCGCTGCGCGGAGAGAGAACGAAGGTGTACCGCGGCTTCATCAGAAAGAAGTCAGCCAGTACCGCCCCCACGAAGGTCGCGTGCAAGCCGCCTCCGCGTCCGAATAGCCAGGAACAGCCCACCACGGCCGCCGTGAGCGGAAGGAAATAAGCGGGCTCGAAAAACATCGCGAAGATGACCGAGACCCCAATAGCGCCTATCGTGATTCCGAAGACCGACGCGTGGCGAACCGCCGGATGCCACGTGAGAGGGTGAGACACAGAGTTTATGATAGAGCGTTCGGCGGCGTGTGCGGTCTCACAAGCTGATTACGTCCAGTAGTTCCGATCCAGACTCCGGTACTGGATTGCCTCGGCAATGTGCTTAGCGGCGATCGCCTCGGAGCTATCCAGGTCGGCCACGGTGCGAGCCACTTTCAAGATACGGTCGTGCGCTCTTGCGGAGAGGCTCATCTTGCGCACCGCCATTTCAAGAGTTCTCTCGCCCGCCGCGTCCAGCTTGCAAAGCTGCCGCAAAATGCGGGGCGGCAGTGCGGAGTTATCGAAGCCCCGCCGCGCCTGAATCTCGCGCGCCACACCGATTCGCGCGCGCATGGTCTCCGAACTCCCGGAGGAAGGTTCCGAGCGCAGTTCCTTGTAAGGCACGGCAGGTACTTCGATGTGAATGTCGATGCGGTCGAGCAGCGGTCCGCTGATGCGCCCGAGGTAACGCTGGATGATAGCCGGGGTACAGCGGCACTCCCTGGTTGGATCGCCGTAGAACCCGCACGGACAGGGGTTCATGTAACAACGACAACTTCTAGCATGAACCGCGAGTGCCGGGTATGGAGGCGACGGACGCCAGAGACGCGCTGGTGGACCCGAGCACCACGAAACCATATCGCGAGGGCGCTGGGGTCCAGCTGGTGCTGCGGATGCATCATTCAGGGACTGGAGTGTGGTATTGATTTCAGCGTATGTTCGGGCGATGCTTTTCGGTTTTCCTATTGGCCGGGGCCGTGCTGGCCCAAGAGGCGTACCAGGATCCGGATTTGCCCCCAGAGAAGCGGGCTGCGGATCTGATTTCGAGGATGACGCTCGAAGAGAAGGTTTCGCAGATGCAGAACAATGCTCCGGCGATTCCGCGGCTGGATGTTCCGGCCTACGACTGGTGGAACGAGGCTGCACGGGGTGGCGCGGGCGGGGCTGGCGACGGTGTTTCCGCAGGCGATTGGGCTGGCGGCGACGTGGGACACGAACCTGATGCACGGTAGCGGAGCGATCTCGACCGAGGCTCGCGCGAAGTATAACGAGGCGTCCGGAACGACAATCAGCGCGGTATTTCGGACTGACGTTCTGGTCGCCGAACATCAATATCTTTCGCGATCCGCGCTGGGGGCGGGGGCAGGAGACGTATGGCGAAGACCCGTTCCTGACGGCGCAGCATGGCTGTTGCGTTTATCAGGGGTCTGCAGGGGACGGACCCGAAGTACTACAAGGTCGATCGCGACGGCGAAACATTTCGCGGTGCACAGCGGACCGGAGACGTCGCGGCACGAGTTCGACGTGTGGCCGAGCGCACGGGATTTGAAGACACGTATCTGCCGGCGTTCCGCGCGGCGATGACGGAGGGCAAGGCAGATCGGTGATGTGCGCTTATAACCGTGTGGACGGGGTTCCGGCATGCGCCAACACCGATCTGCTGTAGAAGACTCTACGGGGAGAGTGGGGCTTTCAGGGTTATGTGGTGAGCGACTGCGGGGCGATTACGATATCTTCGTCGGGCACAAATACAAGCCGAACGCGGCAGAGGCGTCGGCCGCGGCCGTGAAGGCGGGGACCGACCTGACGTGCGGCGGAAACGAGTATCGAGTGCTGCCGGAGGCGGTCAAGCGAGGGCTGATCACGGAAGCCGAAGTGAACGCGTCTCTGGAGCGGCTGTTTACGGCGCGCTTCAAGCTCGGCATGTTTGATTCGGCAGAGCGGGTTCCGTATTCGAAGATTGCTTATTCGGAGGTGGATTCGGCGGAGCATCGGAAGCTGGCTCTAGAGGCGGCGAAAAAGTCGATTGTGTTGCTGAAAAATGGCGGAATTTTGCCGCTGGGCGCCGGAATCAAGAGTATCGCGGTGGTGGGACCTTCGGCCGACGACGCAGTGGCGTTGATGGGGAATTACAACGGCGTTTCGTCGAAACAGGTGACACCGCGGGAGGGGATCGAGAAGGAATTTGCGGGGAGGGCGGTGGTGCGGTATGCGATGGGGGCTCCGTATGCGGCGCAGTCGGCTACGACGATTCCTGCTTCGGCACTTCCGAACGGGCTGAACGGGCCGCTGGTGCCGCCGGTGACGGGGGGGTATTTGTTCAGTGGGTCGGGGCGGCCGGGAATCCGGATCTTTGTGGACGAGAAGGAAGCGACGGCGGGTGCGTGGGTGGCGCTTGAAGCCGGCAAACCGTATGCGTTCCGGGTGGAATCCCGCTCGCAGACTAGCGCGGATGCGGAACTCCAAGTGAGGTGGATGGCTCCGGACCCCGCGCTGCTGGCGCAGGCCGCAGAGGCGATGAAGAGTTCGGACGTGACGGTGGCGTTTGTGGGGCTAAATCCGAATCTGGAAGGCGAGGAAATGCGGGTTTCGATTCCTGGCTTTTCCGGTGGTGACCGGACAGATTTGAAGCTGCCGGAATCGCAGCAGAAGCTGCTGGAGACGGCGTTCGCAAAAGGCAAGCCGGTGGTGGTAGTGCTAACGAGCGGGAGCGCGCTGGGGGTGGGCGATGCGGCCGCGAAGGCGGGTTCGTTACTGGAGCTTTGGTATGGGGGCGAAGAGGCGGGCACGGCGATTGCACAGACTTTGTCCGGCACCAACAATCCGGCGGGTCGTTTGCCTGTGACGTTTTACAAAAACGTGGATCAATTGCCTGCGTTCGACGATTACGGGATGGATGGAAGGACGTACCGGTACTTCAAACGCGATGCGCTTTATGGATTCGGGTTTGGGCTGAGCTATTCGACCTTCCGGTACGCGGGATTGCAGGCTCGGCGAACGGCGCTGGGCGCGGAGGTTTCGGTTCGGGTGATGAATACGTCTTCGCGCGAGGGCGATGAGGTAGCGCAGTTATATCTGGAAGGGCATCTCGGGGAATCGGGACTGGCGAGCCAGGCTTTGCGGGAGCTGAAGGGTTTCGAGCGCATTCACTTGACGGCTGGGGAAAGCCGGGAGGTTAGATTTGCGCTTAAGGCGGGGGATCTGCCTAAGGGGAATGTGACGATTACGGTGGGTGGAGGACAAGGCGTTACGGGAGTTTCGTTTGTGCGGGGCAGGCTGCACTCTTGATCCTTCGTCAGGATCGTCGTCTGGTAAACGCTGTGTTCCGCTCGCAGTCGGGTGGGAATGCCCCTTATCAAATCGGGTGTTCTCCGCATTGTGAAAGAGTCGGCGGCTCGGCAGGTCCATCCATGGTCTGCTCGTCAGATTTGGCCCGATCGCCTCCGGCGTACCGTTTTAGCTCAAGGGGTTGCGGGAGGGTGTCCGGAAGGTGTCTATTTCGTCGCTACCATCTGGAGAGTGCCTCCAAAACTCACAGACATGAAAACGTGGACCGACCGCACCGGCCACACGAAGCTTCGGTCATTCACCGATAGCGATGGAAATTTCTGGCTCGAACAGAACGCCGACAAACGATCAGCATGGGCGAGGTTCGCAAAGAAAGGGCACGATGTTGCTTGGGAGTTCGCACCCGGTGGAGGATATACCGGGCGTATGCTGATCGACGGCGAAATCTACACACCATCGGAGGCCACGAAAAAGTTTTTGCGTAAGGATGGTGATCTACCAGACCGTGCAAAGCGGGCGTAAGGACAGGGGGGCTGGAGAATGGTCACAACCATTTATCGGAAGAAACGCCGTTAAAACCCGAACTGAGAAAAACGCCTGGTGCCGGAAATGGGCTTCCGGGCGATTCGTTTGGCTTAGACGTATATCTTTTTCGATCTCGGTTAGGCCTACCGAGGCTTGGCCGAGAGCTCCCGGCAAGCCAGTCTCCTTCGTCAGTTTAGGGTTCGACGGTAAACGAGTACAACGAATCACCCGCCCCGACAACCAGATATTGCTGGCCGTCGAGCAGGTAAGTTTCGGGCCCATTGCTCACGTCATCCGTTAGGCCCGCATGCCACAAAATGTGACCGTTCGCTGGATCGAAGGCCACGAGATGCTGTGCGCCGTCTCCGGTAAACAGAAGCTTCCCCGCCGTGGTCAAAATACCTACCGGACCGCCGCGAACGGATAGTGGTGGTCCCAGACTATCTTACCCGTCTTGATATCGATGGCTTCCAGATCTCCGCCGAAAAAGCCTGCGTCACGCTCGGCAGCCCCCCATCCTTCAGGGTGAGGATCGGTGTCGGTGAGGTAGAACATGCTGAACTGCTGGCGTTGTGCCGACGTAAAAAAGCCCCGTCTCCGGATCGTAGCTGGGTGGCGGCCAGTTCGTAGCGCCTCCTGTTGGTGGGGACACGAGCACGCCGTCGACCGTAGCTTCCTTACCGGGATCGGGCGTAGGCTGGCCGCTCGCCGAAACCCCTTTCGACCAGTTCATTGAGCGAATCATCGGAGCTGTCAAGATATTCTTGCCGTTCGTGCGGTCCAGCAAGAAAAAATAGCCGTTGCGGTTCGCCTGCGCCAGGAGCTTACGAGGTTTACCCTCGATGTCGGCGTCGATGAGAACCGGGGTCTGCGCCGCATCCCAGTCGTGCGTATCATGCGGAGACGGCTGGAAGTACCAGGAGAGTTTGCCCGTATCGACGTTGAGGGCCACAATAGAGCAGGTGTAAAGATTGTCGCCTTTCCGGCTGTGCCCGGTGAGGACAGGGTTAGGGTTGCCCGTGCCGAGATAATAAAGGTGTAACTCCGGATCATAGGTGCCGGGAATCCACGTCATGCCGCCACCGTGCCGCATCGCGTACTCGTCCGGCCAGCTATCAAAGCCGGGATCGCCCTTCTTCAAAGGCTCGCTCCACCACTTCCATTGAATAGCGCCAGTTTCCGGATCATGAGCTTCTAAAAATCCGGGCACATCCAGCGAATCACCGCCTGTTCCCACAATCACGTGGTTACCGACAACAATCGGCGCGGGCGTGGAAAAGTATTCCTGCTTTACATCGGCGATCTCTATGTGCCAGCGTTCTTTTCCGGTCTGCGCGTCGAGCGAAACCAGATAATCGTCGGGCGTTTCGAAATAGAGCCAGTTCCCGTACATCCCCATGCCGCGGTTGCCGATGTGGATCCCGCCCTTGGTCTTCCAGGCGTAGTGCCAGATCTCGCGGCCGGAACGGGCGTCCACCGCCCAGGCGTTATCAGGCGTGGAGAAATAAAGAATTCCGTTCACCATCAGCGGCGTCGCCTTTATGGTGGAAACGCCGGGATCGCTGGCGGCCCCTCGGGAACGGTCCCTCTCCCCCAACAAGCGCGTTCGGCGTGAGGCCAACTTTAACCCGGAAGATCCACGAAAGGGTCAGATGTTTTACATTCGATTGATTGATCTGACTCAAAGAGCTGAACCTGCGTCCGGAGTAGTCGCCGTTGTAAGTGGGCCACGCATCGGTGGCAGGCTTCGTCAGAAGTGCCGGATCGAGCAATTGCGCCCAACTGGGCAGTCCTAAAAGAATAACGGCCACAGCACCCGTTGCGGTTATTCCTAACGTCCTCTTCATCTCAGGGTCACCAGATAAGCAGTTAGGTTATGAATGTCTGAGTCAGAGTATTTAGGAATCAGGTCCATATGTGCCTGCAGTCGATTATGAATATCGATACGAAGATCACTTGTTCGCCTGAACGACTGATACAGCCCACTCGCGTCACGTAACGAAACGTTGAAGTCATCGAGAGCAACCGGCATTCCCGTGTAGGATTTCCCATCTGGCAGCGTTACCGTCACCGAAACCGCGAAAACCTTTTGCGGTGGTGTGCCTTCCATCCATGAATAATTCGGCTGCAGAAACTTGCCCTGAAGAGTAATCGGATCGTATTTGCTCGCAATACCCTTCAAATCGCCCGTCACTGCGTGGCAGGCAGTGCAACCGCCTCGTCCAACAAAATAGGCCTCGCCCGCTTTGGCGTTTCCGGTGACAATATTAAGAATCTTGTAATTATCGCGATCCTTGGTCTTTTCTATACTGTCGTGGAGAAAATTATCAATGTCGGTAATCTGTTGTGCGGGAAGCGCAAACCGAGGCATGCCCTTTTCCGGACGGCCCTTGATAATCACTGGAGTAATCATTTTTCCGCCTTCGTCATCGAGGACCAGAACGGAGCGCAATAGATCAGGACCCTTCTCGCCGCCCTTGGCGTTAGATCCGTGGCAAAATCCGCAGGAGCTGGTAAACGTGCTTCTGCCGCGCTCGACAGACACCGGATCAGATTTGGGCGGTGGCTTTTTTGTGTTGTCCTCCGGTATTTGTCCCCGAACTGCGGCTGTTACGAGCAGAAACAGCACTGCGGGATTTCGACAGGGCGTGAGCTTTATCATGGATTCGAAGCGAACATGGCGTTGCGCGAACACCAGTTACACCCGCGTTTCGTACAACGGCGGCCTGGTATCCTGTCCCGCACTGGTCCAGTTTCAGGGAGTTCGGCGCTGGCGCCCGTCCTTTGCCTTTCACAGCGAGTTGGACCTACTTGGCACACGCCCATCGGTTCGATCATCCACTTCTTATTGGATGTAAGAGATATGGGGGCGCCAGCGGGGGCCGCCAATGGGAGGCCAGCAACGTGAAAGGTGGGTGGAGGGAAGAGTGAATCGTGTAGGCATCTGTGCGCTGGGAGGATTTCTCTTGTTCGGTGCAATGGCGAAGGCGCAGAATGCAGGAATGCAGAAGACGTTGGACATCACAGTGCAGGTTTTTGATGGGCGAAACCGAAAGCCGCTGGCGGACGAGCACGTTTTGGTGTTCACCGGCCTGGCCGCTCGACGCGGTCAAGACTCGCGCGCAGCACACTCGCGTGACGACCGACGAGAGTGGGATAGGGACGCTAACGATCCACCCGACGGAGACGCAATGGCGAGCAGGTCTTCCCGGACAGTCGCGTGCCTTGCTTCCCCAATCCTAATCAGGCCAGCTTCAGCGTCAGCGAGATCGTGTCGAAAGGGCTGGTGACGCCGAACAACTGTAGCGCTCAAGTGCAGCAAGCGAGTCCCGGACGTTTCGTGATCTATGCCTGGTCCGGCTCACCTCGTGGAAAAGATGAACCAATAGCGCAGTTCATCCTGATCACTTCAGCAGGCCGTCTCTTCGGAGGCGGCCGCGCTGCGTCTTGGGCTTCCATCGGGAGCCGGTTCCGACCTGGAGTAAAAGGTACGCTGCCTATGGCGGCGGTGAGGGTAGCACGTCACCCCGGAACGGTCGCATCCATCGCACCACGCGCCCTGAGTGGTGCCGGCAAAGTGTTAGTACTTAATCCCACGCTGCCGTTCCTTTTAGGAAGTCTTGCACCTCGAGAGTGGATTACGCTGCCCCTAGAGCGCTCACGGTGCCAAAATCCCATAGTGCCGTTTTAAGAGTCGGTAGTGGGTCAGTTTGAAAAAGAAGGGCATTCCGGCATTTTAGTGGGTAGAGGGCATAAGATCGAGGCCTCCGCAGTGGAAGTAGATGGCGGTGGCGAAGTTGTTTTTGTTGCGAAAACCGCGCGCGGTGGATTTCACCCATTGAATCTTCGAGTTGATGGATTCACTGGCTGCGTTGGTGATGCGGTGCTTGAGATAGGTGACATGTTTTCGAACCGCCGCTGGATCATGCGGGCCTTTTCAATCATGGGGCGCAGGCGGCTGCGAACCGCCCAGTTGTGCCACCACCTGTAATGTTTGCGGGCGGGCCGTTCGTAGTAATACTCGAAGAAGGCCATCATGGACTCCTTCAAAGCCCATGCGCGCGCAGTTTTGAGCGCGCTTTCCCGGAGCGTGGCGAACTCGCGCCGGTCGGCGGGGTCCATCTTCGCGGGATGCCGCAGCCAGTCGTAACGGGTTCCGGCCAGCCGGTCGTCGCCGGCCGCGCGCAGTTGCTTGTTCTCGCGGCGGCGCACCAGATCGAGCGCTTCGGAAAGATGTTTGGCGATGTGGAATTTGTCGAACACGATCTTGCGCCGCGCATCCGGCAGATGATTCAGGGTCGAGCTAATGTACGGATCCCACATCCGTCAGCCCCGACCAGACGAGCAACTAGTAAGATGTCCCGGTCATAACGTTATTGATTCTGGTCCGTCTGATAATTATGAGACGGAATCAGACAGGTGTTGGTGATCACGGACGAACAGCGGATTGAGTTGAGCAAGTGGGCGCAGTCGCGGACGCTGCCTGCTGGTGACGTTTTCCGAGCGCGCTTGATTCTCGCGTTGGCCGATGGAGCCAGCTACAGAACAATCATGCAGACCTTGCAAACGACGGCGCCGACGATTGCGCGCTGGAAGCGGCGCTTCGAAGAGCAAGGGATGGCGGGCCGGGACCTGCGCCACAAAGGCAGCCAGCCGCGCGTGGCCAATGCGGCCGTGCAGGCGCGCATCGCTCGAAAGACACAACAGAAGCCATCGGACGGCTCCACGCATTGGTCCTGCCGGAAGATGGCGAAGGCATTGAGGCTGAGCAAATCGACGGTGCAGCGGGTGTGGGCGCAAGCGCGCTTGAAGCCGCACCGGCTGGATCGTTACATGGCCTCGAATGATTGATTTCGGTATTTTGAAATGGCCCAGTTCGGCAGTTTAATTTGGCCCACCCTCTGAGACGAACGGGTACTCTTGCTTCGGGCGCAGCCCGAAGCGGAGGAACTCGTTGGATTGGAGATCTAAGGTGGAGTTATTCGAGCAGATCCGCAGAGAATATGAATTTGGCGTTGGAACGATCGCTGGGGTTGCCAACAAGCTGAAAGTGCATCGACGAATGGTGCGGGAGGCGATCGGGAGCGCGTTGCCAAGGCCGCGCAAAAAGGTGGAGCGGCCGCGCTGGAAGTTGGCCGCCGCCCTCGCATTCGTCGACCAGGTCCTGCAGTCCGATAAGACGGCACCTCGCAAGCAGCGCCACACAGCGCATCGGATCTGGGAGCGCATCCAGCGAGAGGTTCCGGAGTGCCAGATTGGCGAGCGTACGGTCCGCCAGTATGTTCACGACCGCAAGCTCGCGCTCGGTATGGCCGTCAGCGAGACGTTCGTGCCGCAGAGTTACGGCTGGGGCGTCGAGGCGCAAGTGGATTGGTATGAAGCCCACGCCGATCTGTCCGGCGAGCGAACCAAGCTGCAGATCTTTTCCATGCGCAGTATGGCGAGTGGCGCAGCCTTTCACTGCGCGTTTCTGCATGCTACGCAACAGGCCTTTCTCGAAGCCCACGAACTCGCGTTCGCCTACTACTCCGGTGTCTTTCGCAAGCTTCGTTATGACAATCTAACGTCGGCGGTAAAGAAGATTCTGCGTGGACATCAGCGGGAAGAGACCGCCCGCTTCATTGCCTTTCGATCCCACTGGCGCTTTGAGAGTGAGTTTTGCACGCCCTCGGAGGCCCATGAAAAAGGGGGCGTCGAAGGAGAGGTCGGCTATTTTCGGAGGAACCACTGGGTCCCAGTACCGAAGGCAATCGATATCGCCGACCTGAACAGGTATTTACTGGCTGAGTGCCGGCGCGATGAGCACCGGGTGATCGCCGGACGCGAGCAGTGTATCGGGGCGGCGTTAGTTGTGGAGCGCGAACACCTCCTTCCGCTCGTTCCCGAAGGCATGGATCTGGCTCGGACGACATTTCCCACGGTGAACAGTCTGGGTTGCGCGAAGGTTCTCACCAACGCCTACTCAGTGCCATTGAAAGCAGGAACTGTGGTGCAGGCAAAGGTCTACGCCAGCATGGTGGAACTCTGGTTTGACGGCCGCTGTGTGGCCCGCCACGAGCGCTGTTACCGGCGACAACAGCAGGTTCTCGATTTAGAACACTACCTCGACGTGTTATCGAGGAAACCCGGTGCGCTGGCTGGCTCAAGACCGTTGGAACAACAACGTCGGGCGGGCCTGTGGCCCCATAGCTTCGATGTGATCTGGCAGTCACTGATGGATCGGCATGGTAAGTCATCCGGCACGAAACAGATGATCGACCTGCTGAAGCTGGCGAAGCAACATGGCCGCGGGCGCCTCCGCGACGCGATCGAGACCGCACTGGTAACTGGCTGCACGGATGCCGCCGCCGTCCAGCATCTGTTCCACTCACGGGAGCTCAGCCGAATACCTTGTGAAGCCATCGACATCGGATCGTTGGAACGATACCAGCGGCCCTTGCCGGTGATGAATGAATACGATCAGCTGCTCATGGTGGGACGACGATGAACAGTCAGCTCGCCCAGATGCAGGACGCGATTATCAAGCAGCAGTGTAAGGTGCTTCGCATGCCCACGGTCGCAACGCAGTTCAGCACGCTCGCCGAACAGGCTGTGCGGGAGAAGAAGACCCATACCGGATATCTGGAAGCGTTGCTGACCGTCGAAGTGGAGGAGCGCGAGCGAAACACGATCGAGCGGCGGATCAAAGAAGCGCACCTTCCCCGCGTAAAGACACTCGAGGAGTTTGATTATGTGCAGACTCCGATGGTCACGGCGGCGAAGATGCGCGAACTGGCTGAGGGCGGCTACATTGAACGCGCGGAACCGGTGGTTTTAATCGGTGATTGTGGGACCGGTAAGACCCACCTTCTGAGTGGGCTCTGTGTAGCCGCATGCCGGCAGAAGCGACGCGTCCGATTCACCACGGCAGCAGCTCTGGTCAATGAACTGGTGGAAGCGAAGCACCAGCTGCAGTTACGGCGAGTGATGGCGCGCTGGAGCCGCTATGAACTGATCGCGATCGACGAGGTTGGCTACGTGCCGTTGGCCGAGGTCGGTGCGGAGTTCCTGTTCCAGGTGATCGCCGAGCGCGCCGAACGGACCGCGGTTGTCATTACAACGAACCTTCCCTTTTCGGAGTGGACGCAAGTGATTCCAAACGCTCGATTGTGCAAAGCGGTGCTGGACCGGATCACGGACCGGGCGCACATTCTGGAGACTGGAACCGAGTCGTACCGTTTTCGGCGGACGATCGATAAACGAACGAAAGGAGAAAAAACGCAGGACAAGAAATGAGATGTGGAAATGGCGGCCCGTGGAAAGCATGGAAAGCCACAACCCGGCTTCCCACCCTTTCCACCGTCCTTGGAAAGCCCGCAAAACCGGCGGGCTTCCCACATTCCCACAACTCCGGCTACGGTTCCTCTTTCTTTAAAAACTAAGCTCGGGCCTCACGGCCCGGAAGCGTAAAACAGGGTGGGCCAAAATAAACTTCCGAAATGGGCCAAGTTCAGTTGCCAAACGCACCAGTATTTCATGTTTGCAGACAAATACTACCCCGAATTAGTTGACCTGGCTTCATCGCGCGCAGGCGATTTGCTTGACCTTTCCCGCAGAGAACGCGGCTGGAATGCTTAGGCGATTCGAAGTTATTCAACTTCTGTGGTTCGGGATCGGAACGCCTTTTTAGGGAACCCGTCAATAGCACGCTCCGGATTGTGAGTAGGAAGCGCTTACTAAACGAACCGTCGATAACGCTCTGCAGCTAATTGTTCGGACAGGGCGTCGGTAGGGATATGCCCCCCGACGGGTGCACACGTCGGATGGTAGGTCGAGGCAGTGTTGCTGCCCGCCTGAGTCGGACAAGAAACATGCAGTTGACTCGACGCCCTCGACAGCAGCTTTCGCCCAAAGAGCTCTGATTTCGTGCATCTCCTCGGGAGCCTGCTTTTTGATAGACCTAATCGCATCTGCCAAGCGCGGATGCACAGAGATCCTCTTCGTCTTCACGCCTGCCTTGTCTGCGGACACCTTTCTTCGCGGTCTTATTCTTCTTTGTTGCCATAGATCTCTCCTTGTCCTGGGTGTCTGTTCGGCGGGGTAGCCAATACTACCGGCCTATCCTATTTGGATTTGAACACGTATTTGAAATCCAACGTGAGCTTCATGAAATTGGGAAGGTTCTTAGGAGGTGCGTTTTCCAGATAGTCGTCCAGCAAAGTCGCTCCAAAAGACAGAATGGTGCCAATTGGCACATCGATGGTCGCAGTTCCCCTTACCCGGTACGCTTCGGGGTGGGTTAAGATGGGCAGCCCCGTAACTCGCTGCCCGATCGTTATCCCAGTCTTCTTGAATTGGTAGGAGTACTGTTCTGTAAGAACCCACTCGGGGCCGGAGATCGATTTTCCGGGTGAATACAAATCTTCATGAATGTAGCGGAGGTCAGCTGCCAGCCGATATGTGTGCGGGCCGTGGTTTCCGCCCCACCCAGCTCCTCCGCCATACTCCTGGAGGATGTTCGCGCCCAAAGAGAGGTTATGGTAGTAATTCGCTATCCAATACAGATAGGGCCCATTCTTCGAATATTGCGCGTTCGGATCCGCTCTCTTTAGATACATGTTCTGCTGCAGGGTTCCCGAGTAGAGTTCCGTGATTACGGGGGCACCTCCGGACTTCCTGGAATCGGAATAAGTGGCTTCGGTTGCGAGCGTGACGTCCTGGTGCCGGAAAGCCTCCTTGCTGCTTGACGAAAAGCCAAGGTCAAATGTACCCCCCAGAGATATTTGCTTCTGGGTGCCCCGAAGTAACGAGTCAGGTGAGATCTTCAGTGTTCCCGATCCGAGAAGGCTGGGCGGAGGAAGGAGGTGCGGCCGCGGGAGTTTGAGGGTCTTGTAATGACAACGAGACGGAATCCGCCAAATCGAAGATCGGGCTTTCCTGAGAACCGGCGGTAATGCGCAATGCCGCACCGGCAACCTCGACAGTTGGTGCGCTCATCAGGATGCCTTCAGGTAGATGTTCACGCACGACTCGCATGCTACCTGAAGCGATAGCGAGTTTGACGAATGTCGGTCCAATTCAGACCACAGCTCCGGTAACGGACCCCGAAAATATCACTACGTTCCGAGTCGCAGTCTTGAGGTGCCCGGAAAGCCGGTCGCCATTACGGAAGACAACTGTGTCGAGCGATGCCGCCCGCGCGGTAGAGATTCCCGTTTCCCAAGCCAAGATAACAAACACTCCGGTATAAACCACCTTCAACATAGTCCGCAATCGCTTTTGGCCACGGCCTTGCAGCGCAGTTCGAGCTTTCATGTCTATTTCCAGCCTTCCTAGATGACGTCAATGAATAAGTAAGAATACACGACTAATCGCGAAAAGCAAACGAAAAGAGGGACACGGATTGCGAAGCCCTTCTCTTTTTGCCGGCGCGCCTCAGCGAGCGACGCTTACGGGTGAATCGTGGGACAGTGCCCGTTGCACCCGAATCTCCCACCGCGGGGCTCTGGCAGTCTGGCTTTGGGCGTATCACGCGCCACTCGGAAGTTGAGTTGCTCATTGGCCAGAATCCGGGTTCCGCCCGACGCCCCGCTCGGAAACTTGATTGATGGCCGTGCACCAGCAAATCACCAAAGGGCGGACGCCGACTATCAAAGGCCAGTCGACGCGGGTGGATGCCCGCGTTCGCAGGTCCTCGTTATGGACCCTTATCGGACACTATTTTCCCGTCCAACTTCGCCCCGTAATCGCTCGCGACTGGTCCAGGATCACGGGCATAGTACATCCGTAACTGCGTGAGCCTCGTCTTTCAGGTCTGGAATTGCCAGAGCGATCAATACGCCCTCACCATTTTTTGTAGAGCATGGACCTGTCTTAAAGAATATTCAGACCCACGCAATGCGCTCCCGTTACTACGCAATCGGGGCTGGAAAGTTGCGTGACCTGATGCAAGCGGCGGCTTTCAGAGTGTTGAGAGGCTCAGCGAACGCTTTTATCAGCTCATTTTGGTCAGTACCAAAACAGAATAGGGTATTATTCGTTTTGTTTCCCAAAGGGTAAGTTTCAGGACAATGGGACGCCGATCATACGTGTCAAAAAGGTTAAGTTTCGGGACTCTTGATCAGTCAAGAATGTTCAGGGCTACGTCGGGCAATTAGCTTGATTTGAGTCGCATGCCGAAGGATGTGAACGATCGCATGCTCCAGGAGTTGTTCGAAATCATAGCTACCGCCCCAGGGCACCTCGGTGCGAATTGCTGCAAGCTCCGAGTCTGTCAGCTGTATGACGTTGCTGCACAAGGAATGTAGCGTCGCGCTGGAGCGCTTTTAGGGTGGACACACAGTCAAGTTGTCCTCCAGGTATGGGGCAAAGGACTTTCGAGCATCACAGCTAAACAAGCAAGATATGTCTCATTCGCATCAGCCACGTGAGCGCACACCGTCGCGATGGCTCCTCTGTGGGTCTGGGATAGATCGTCACGGAGAAGCATCAGCTCGTGGAGGGACAGAAAGTGCGCGAGGGCGTCGTCGTGCTCGGTTAGAAGACTCGTTACGGTCCCTCTAGGAGAATGCACGGTCGATTTCCGGCTTCACTGTGCGCCTTAGCGCAACCCTGACCAGATTGCCGTCAGAATCCTTCATGGGAATCACGACAGGTGTCGAATGTTGCGGCGGTGAACTCAGTTGACGTCGTTGCGCCTCTGCTTGTCGATGGTAGTAGACCGGAGGTGCCTCGTGGTCGCTTGCTTCCAAGACTGGGAAATCAACTGACTCTCCCGGCCAATCAACGACGTCGTTTGATGGTTGGTAATTTTCTAGATCATCGGACAATATTCTGGGCTTGTTAATGGTAAAAATGTTCTCCAACCCAGAAAATTTGTGTGCGATGCCGTTCAGTATGATGAGGCAGCGGCGCGGGGAAGGATTGAACAGGATATCAACACGCTCGTGCAATGTCAGCGACCCTCGCCTGCAATCAACCAACGTCAAAGTGATTTCTTGTTCTGAAGGTCCGATGAAAGTTAGTCGGTCCTCTTGGCACACGTGGATGCCATACGCGTCGTGGGAATAGGAGTTCTCGCCGTGGTCAACAATAAGAAGGGTCCAGAATCGAGGAGTGGGACAAACCCCGAGTGAGGGCCACTAGCAAGATTGAGGTGGCGTTTCCACCGACGCCCTGAATTTCCTGAACCGGTTCCCACTCGGGAATGCCGGACTCGTTGATCACCTCCGTGCGCCGAAACATCAACCGAACCTTGCGCCCGTCCTGAGTCCCGACATCCATCGTAGATGGGTACTCCGTGGTCACGTGCGGAATTGCTTCGCGCTGTTGACTCGCGATCAGCGCGTAGAATAGATCCGAAGCCGTGTCATTTTCTTCAACAAAGATTAGATCGGCGTCGGATACATCCATGGGGATGTTGACGACATCGCTTGACGGATTCCAGTCGCTCTTTTCCGAAAACAACTTATCCGGGTCAGGCAGGAAAAGCTTATAGTCATTAATTGTATGAACGCTGTCGAGACCATCGAAGGCATGAGCTACACCGGGCGGAATGCATAGTGTTCTCGACGACGAGGGCGCGAATTGAACCTTTAGTCTTGATCCGCGCGTAGACGATGACTTGCGGCAATCAATGAAATAAGCTGTTATCTGCTTGTTTGAGGGACCGAGAAAGGTCAGGCGATCCTCTTGACCAACATGGATTCCGTAGTGCCCGTAACTGAACGGTTGTTCGCCATGGTACACAAGAGTCACGGGATGTATGGTCGGGAATGGCACTACGAAAGAATCTGCGCCGTTTGGGACCCGAACTCTCGTATCCCAATGCAGCCCCGCTATCTTTAGCAATTCGGTTTCCACGTCAACGTTTCTCCTAAAAGGGGGAACTGCGGTTTTCAGCCCCTTGCATGCTTCGGAGCTACTTTAGAACCTGAACATCGAAGCCTGATGCCCTCGCGTCCGCAATCAGGGTGTCCACGCTGGATCCGGGGAACGCTTTTGTGAATGCTTCCACGGCCATCTGCTTTATGCCTGCCAAGGCTGCGGTAAGGCCAGGATTCGCGGCACCTGCCCCCTTTGTGAGAACGAAGTTGAACAGTAAGCTCTGAAGCGCGTGGTCGCCAACAGTAATGTGACTCCCACCTTTTGCAACCAGCCGCGTAGCCGCTTTGTCGAAGTTGCCGTGCGAGCCAACTGCTGTGTCTTCATACAGCGAGGCGAAGAAGTTGTTCCGCTGTTGCGTCGTCAGTGCCATAGGTACTATTTTTGAGAATTAAATTTCTGCTCCGAGGACCAGAGGCTGTGATTATACTCTGACCTCCGAAGTTTTGGGGAAGCATTTTTCGTTTTCTACGAGCTAAGGCTTGCGAAGCGTGAGGGTTGTTACAAAATCGGGCGCTCCGAAAGCAGGGCCTCCGTAGTCCCGTATCTCTGTCCCAAAATTAATTCCCAGTAAGGTCGGACTCTCGGTGAAGTGCCGCACCACTTTCCGAAAAACGGGATCCTCTGAACATCGAAACGCGTCCATTCGCTGGATCGCTGAGAGTAGCGGCTGGCGGTTGGGCGGTTTGCCCCGAAAATTCCGCTTGTCGCAAGCTGGCTCGTCTACCGGTATTCAGGCAAAGATTAGAGGCAGGTCGGCGGCTCAACATTCAGTCGGAGTGTTGGGCGCAATTCCACAGGGAACGTTATTACATTATCGGACATATTTCTGGTGGCGATTATCAGGCGTTATCGGTAGGTATTCCGCTGGCGCACCCTACTTGGGTTGCTTCGTTCGCGCGTGCAGTCGGGGTTGGTCTAACGTCACCAACATCGAGCTCACAACCTCACCAGCCTCTGAGACGAACTGGATAACGAGCGTTTGCTGTTCTTCTGGCGATGGCAGCACGCGTGATTCGAGCAGTTCTAAACGTCGGCTTAAGCTCGAACGCATCACTTCTTCTCCAGCGAGTCTTCCACGGCTGTAAGGCGAACTTCCAAATCCTCGTCCTGCAGGCTTTTCTAGGAGAGTTGCATCACGGATAGCGCAGCCCGGATGCGGACCGATGCTGGAACATCCTGGCTCACCATCACCTTCAGCAGCGTCGAGGCCGCGAACCCAGCGTTTTGCTGGATGCGCGCGTTGCCTGACTCACCACTTCGCGCCGCGCGTCGAGATAGCTCCTGTGGAACTCCGGCACTTTCAGCCAGGTACGGAGTGTCTTGACCGCGATGCCAATCGAGCGCGCGGCCGCTTCCATGCTCGGCTGGGTCAGAAGGGCCGCGATGGCTTGCTCCTGTTTCCGCCCGAATTTTGCGCCGTGTCCGGTCATCTGCTAACTCCTAGGGTGGTCTGCGTCCTTTTCTCGAAGATTCGCTTGCCTGTCGCCGCGACCAGAGTGATGACTGTGATCGCGGCGGCAGAGTCGCCGCCAGGAGAGCAGGAATGACGACTTACACCATCGAGAACGAAAGCAACAACCTGATTGGTCACCTGTCGGAGCAAGACGCCGATGTGGTGACCGGAGCCGAACGCTTCAGCAGCGAGGAGGAACTGGCGACCATCGCCGCAAGCTGGCCCACAGCTCGGCTGATCGCGATCTTCAACAATCTGCCCGGGGTCACACCGGTCAAGAAGTTCACCGATCGCAAGACGGCGATTGCCCGGATCTGGAACGCGGTCCAGCCTGTCGATCCCCCAACCGGGACCATTGCTGAACCCGCAGCCGGAGAGGCTCCCAAGACTGAGGAGGCCCAGCAGCCCGAGACGGCCGTAGAGCCCGAACTGAAACTGGAAGAAGAACTCACGGCTACGCCCGAAGCCACACAGGCGCCCGACGTTGCGGCCGAGGAAGCGGAGTCGCCCAAGAAGACCACCCGCGCGAAGAAGACGCCCACAGCGGCCAACGGTTCGCGCGAGGGCAGCAAGACGGCTACCGTCCTGGAACTCATGAAGCGCGAGGGCAGGCGTCACCGCGAAGGAACTGATGTCCGTGACCGGCTGGCAGGCGCACAGCGTTCGCGGGTTCATCAGCGGTACCCTCGGCAAGAAGATGGGCCTGACCGTCGTCTCCACCAAGGGCGAGAACGGGGAGCGGACCTACACCATCCAGGGCTGATTGCATTCGCGTGTTTTCCTTTCCGCCGCCGGATTCGACTCCGGCGGCTTTTCTCGTTGTCATAGCCATAAATCGCTCAGGTACATGTTGGGTCGCTGCAGTTCCGTGGTGGATTGCGCGAACGCTTCTTCGTACCGCGCCCAAATTGCCCCCTGGCTGGCCGTGAAAGCGGAATCACATCGGTTCACTCTCATTCGCCACAACTCCGGGAAGAGCGCGCGGTCGGCGGCGGACAGCTTCGTCTGCGCATGCTGAGCGACTCGGTTGAAATCGTCCATCCACGACCAGCCCGTCGAGGTCTGCGCCACTCTGACTTCGAGCTTCGTGATTCGCTGACTCAGCCGATTCATGCTGCAGCAGCCTCAACTCCGCCGACCAATCCGCAAGCGCCAGACACAAGCCTTCCAGTTCCGGATGGCCGGAAAGGATCTGGGCTTCGATGGCCGCGATCTCGCGGCGGCATTGCGCGATTCACGCCGCCACCTTCAGTCGTTCGCCAGCGATCGTTTCGAACGTTCGACCATCGCCATCCAGGACTGCTTGTTTGCCGGTCAACTGCTGCCAGCGCTGCACAACCACGTCCGCATACTTCGGATCCAGTTCGATCCCGTAACAGACGCGCTCCGTGACCTCCGCCGCGGCAAGAGTGGTGCCGCTGCCGAGGAACGGCTCATAGACCAGTTCCCCACGCTTGGTGTGGTTCAGGATCGGTCGCCGCATCAGTTCGACCGGCTTTTGCGTTGGATGATCGTACTTCTCCTCATCCGAGCCGCCCATGATGAACTTCGGAGATGGCGAGTGCCAGATCGTGCTGTTCTCGCCGGCTTTACCGAACCACGGCGCGTTCTTCTTCCGCACGTACCAGCAAGGCTCATGCTGGAACCAGTAGTGGGTCCGCGTGAGAACGGTCCGGCCTTTGTCCCAGATGATCTGCTGGTGGTGCAGGAATCCGATCCGCAGCAAGCCATCGAGGACTTCGCGGGTGAACTTCGAGGCATGCCACACGTAAGCGGATTGAATGCTCGGCACCAGCTCGAATGCTTCTGACCAGTCCGCGCGCGTGTCGCCCGAGATCGTTGTGCTTTCGTGACCCGCTGTGCGCTTCTTCATGTAGCTGGGCTCGGCCGCCCCGCAGCCGTTCAGCCCCGCTTTGTCCCGCCACTCGGAATCCAGCTCGATGCCATAGGGCGGATCGGTGACCATCAGCAACGGCTTCTTGTCCCCGAGCAGCCGCGCCACATCGTCCGCGTTAGTGCAATCGCCGCACAGCACGCGATGCGGGCCGCAGATCCACAAATCCCCAAGCTGTGACGTCGGTGTCGCTGGCACCGGCGGGACTTCATCCTCGGCGAGATTGGTTTCGAGCGTGAGCGCGTCGATCTCTTTCTCGTTGAATCCGGTGAGTGACAGATCGAACTCCGCCATCTGGAGATCGGCCAGTTCCAGCGCCAGCAGTTCCTCGTCCCAGTCCGCCCATGTCACTGACCGATTGACCATCAAGCGAAAGGCTTTCACCTGAGCCGGCGTCCACTCATCGCAGAGAATCACGGGCACTTCCGCGATTGCCAACTGCCGGGCAGCTTTCAGTCGAAGATGGCCGTCGACCACCTCGCCGTTGCTTCTGACCAGGCAGGGGATCTTGAATCCGAACTCGCGGATGGACCCGACCATCTGGCTGACAGCGCTGTCGTTCTTACGCGGGTTGCGGGCGTAGGGGATCAGCTTGTCGATCGGCCACATCTCGATGCTGGTTGCGCCTGGATGAGGCGGAGCGTTGTGCTTCTGCTGGGCTGATTTCCTGCAGCATCTCTCCACCTCAACAAGAAAAGAAATCATTCGTCAACAGACGATTGAGTTGTCGGCGCGGCGGGCAATTCTGAGTATTGTGAGGATTCTGAGATGCATCACCAAGCTACGAAAGGACAACCCAGGAGTAATTCTGAGTATTGTGAGATTTGTGAGCGGACTTGTTCATCCAAGGAATGGCGCCGGTCCGGCGGATTTGCATGATCGGGAATGCTGAAGAAGGCGGCGTGGGCATGCTCCTTATAGGGGAACTAAATGTTTTCTTCTCCAGAAGAAGACGATCGCGAACGGGTGCCCATCCTGCCCAACTTGAGCTAACTCACTGATTGTGAAATGGGAGATCGTGGGCAGGCAACGGAATTCAAAGTGCCCATGACCGCCCATAATCAAAGGCTTTTTGGACTCCAGTTGGACTCCACGAACCGCCCTAACGATGTATACGGAAGCTGTAAGTGTTTGAAAAGTTGGGGGAGATTATGGTGGACCTGAAGGGATTCGAACCCTTGACCTCTTCCATGCCATGGAAGCGCGCTCCCAACTGCGCCACAGGCCCCTGCGTGCTGACTTGATTATCGTAGCACTCTAGAATGGTCGGATGCTCAACGCGCGCTCGATTGCACTCGTGGGGTGTTTGCTGGCCGTGATCGCCGGTACGCCCGCATGTCTCGTGCGCCGAACCATTATTTCGCATCAGGGAAACCGGAAAGGCGCCCCGCGCCCGCTCATCACCGCGAGCCGCGAAGACCTCGTGCGGCGCCTCACTGCCCAGTACGATGCCGTCCGCTCCTTCACTGCAACCGTCGATATGACCCCCGAAACCGGGAGCGTTTACAAAGGCGAGATCACCGATTACAAGGACATCCGCGCGTACATTCTGTACCGGAAACCGGCCGACATCCGCATCATCGGACTCGCGCCCGTTGTGCGCTCGAAGGTATTCGATATGGTATCCACCGGTGCGCAGTTCCGCATTCTGATTCCTCCGAAAAACCGCTTCATAGAAGGACGGAACGACGCGCCTCCGGAGTCCAAGAACAGTCTCGAAAACCTACGCCCCGAGGCCTTTTTGCGGGCCATGATCGTGCCGCCGCCGGATCCCGAACGCGAGACGCCGCTACTCGTCGACGCCACCGATGAGCAGGATTCGCTATATGTCATGGTGATCATCGGCAAGACAAATAAAGGCGACCTGATGATCGACCGTGCCATCTTTTTCGATCGCACCACGCTTCTGGTCACCCGCCAGAAAGAATACGACCAGGCTGGTACGATCCTGAGCGACACGAAGTACACCGATTGGAAGACGTCGAACCACATCGCGTTTCCCCAGACCATCCACATCAGCCGCCCCAAAGACAGCTATGGCGTCGTAATCAGCATGGTGAAGCTCGAAACCAACCAAACCATCACCGATGACAAATTCGCGCTGGAGCAGCCGCCCGGGAGCACGTTGCAGGTCATCGGATCTGCGAAAGCGCCGGGGCCCCCAGAGCCCGCGCGATGATCGCCACCCTCGTTTTTGAGAACGTGCGACACCGGCCTCTGCGCACGCTGCTGAGCATCCTGCTGATCGCGGTTCCCGTCACCTTGATCCTTACGCTGGTCGGGTTGAGCCGGGGCTACGTCGAAGACTCGTTCAAACGGACCCGCGGCGTCGGCGCCGACCTGATCGTGCGGGCTCCCAACAGTTCGCTGATGCAGTTCAGCGGCGCCACTATTTCACAGAAACTCGTCGCCCTCATTCGGCAGCAGCCTCACGTCCAGGTGGCGACCGGCGTAATCAATCACTCCTTTGGCGGCTGGAATTCCGTAACGGGGATTAACCCAAAGGAGTTCGACGAGGTCAGCGGCGGATTCACTTTCGTGCGCGGGCATGGACTCCAAAACGACAACGATATTCTTTACGACACGTTCTATGCGGATCAGGCCCACGCCACCGTCGATTCCACGGTGTCCCTCATCAACCAGAGCTGGCATCTGGCCGGCATTGTGGAGCCGGGCAAGCTCTCGCATGTCTTCGTGCGGGCTTCCGTCCTGCAGAAACTCGACAGCGCCACGGACAAGTTCAGCGTCGTTTACGTCAAAGTGGACGACCCGAAGGCCAACCTGAAGCCGGTTCTCGCCAATCTGCAGGCGCGTCTGGTCGGCTACCCCATCTACTCCATCGAAGAGTTCGCGTCGCTCATTTCCGTTGACCAGGTTCCCTTTCTCAAATCGTTCATCAACGTTGTGATTGGAATCGGTGTTTTGATCGCCTTCGCGGTGGTCGCGCTGTCCATGTACATGGCGATCCTGCAGCGTACGCGCGAGATCGGGATTCTCAAATCGCTGGGAGCCTCGCGCTGGTTCGTGCTCGCGATCATCCTGGTAGAAGCTCTGCTGATGGGACTCGGAGGCACACTGATGGGCATCCTGTTTAGCTTTGCCTCTAAGTGGGCCATTATGCGGCTGGTGCCCGCCTCTCTTCCGGTCGCAATCGTGCCCGAATGGTGGCCGATCGCGGGTGGCATCGTCATGGCTGCCGCACTGTTGGGCGCCCTCTATCCCGGCGCGATGGCAGTCCGGCAGGATCCTATCGAGGCCCTCGCCTATGAGTGAGCCCATCATCTCGATCCGCGGGCTGAGAAAGGTGTACCGCGTTGGCAAAGTTGACGTGGAGGCTCTGCGGGGCGTAGACCTGGACGTGGCGCAAGGCGAGTTTCTCTCCATCGTCGGCCCGTCGGGTTCCGGCAAGAGCACGCTGTTCCACATTGTGGGCGGATTGACCCCACCGACCAGTGGGACCGTCGCGGTAGCGGGGAAAAATCTCGCCGAATTGAATGATGCGGGACGCACGCTGCTGCGCAAATCTACCGTGAGTTTCGTCTTCCAGAAATTCAACCTGCTGCCGAATCTCACCGCCGGAGACAACATTGCGCTAGCCCGTTACCTCGGCGGGAAGACGCACCACGCAGACGCGACGAAGGAATTTGGGGACATTCTCGAATCTCTCGGGATCGCGGGCCGCCTGAGCCACAAGCCGGCGGAACTATCCGGCGGTGAGCAACAGCGAGTCGCCATCGCGCGCGCTCTCGCCAACAGACCGGGCATCCTTCTGGCGGATGAACCCACGGGCAACCTCGATACGGCGAATTCGCAAGCCGTTCTGGCGATTCTTCGCGATCTGAATCAACGCCTGGGCCAGACCGTCCTGATGATCACCCACAACCCCGAAGCCGCGGCTTTCGGTGACCGCACCCTGCATATGCGCGACGGCCGCATGACCGGCGGCTAAGTTTTCCACCGGCGATGCATCCACAGCCACTGGTCGGGATATTCCCGGATCGCCGCTTCGATGGCCGCCTGCACGCGTTCGGTATCGGCCCGCGGATCGCCCGATATCACGACTGGAGGAAAGAAGCGTAGGACGTAGCGTCTTTCTGGCGGGCTCCACAACGCGAACCCTGGGACGACCAGCGCGCCGGTGTGGGCCGCCATTTTCGCGATACCGGTAGAGGTCGCCGCAGGCCGGCCGAAGAAATCAATCAGCACCCCGTCCTGCACGTGCTGGTCCGCCAGGATTCCAACCATCTCGTTCATCGCGAGTGCCTGGAGGATCCCGCGCGCGTACCCGCGCTTGTTGATCGAACGATTTCCGGACAGCCCTCGATACCTGGTCACCAGAGCATCGATGAGAGGGTTGTCGAGCGGCCGCACCACCATCCGGATGGGTCGCTCGATCAGGGCGAACGCAAAGGCGCTGAGCTCCCAATTTCCTAAATGCCCGGTAGCGAAGAGCAAACCACGGCCGCGATCGAGCGCGGTCTTGATATGCTCCATGCCTTCGCAGCGAATCCACTGATCCACATTGCCGCGGTGGATTTGAGGGAAACGCGCAAACGCGACGAGAGTGCGTCCGATGGAAGCAAAGGCGCCCTGCGCAAGCTGGTGATGCCTGGCTGCGGGAAGCTCGGGCAGCGCCATCCGCAGATTGTCGAGTGCGACTCGCCTGAGCCGCGGGACCAACCGGTCGAGGGCTCCCGCATAGAAGCTTCCTAAGCGGTAAGCGATCACCAGAGGAGGCGCGGCGAGCGTAGCCAGCATGAAGCGGACTGCCGCGTATTCGAGCCAGTTACGAGCGCGGGACCGGCTGCTTCCCACTCACTCGATCCAGCCGCCGCCCAACACCAGATCGCCGTCATAGAGCACAGCGGCCTGCCCCGGCGTTACCGCGCGCTGCGGTTCGTCGAACCGCACGCCAAACCGGTTCCCCGAGAGTGGCTCCACGGTGGCTGCCGCCGCCACGTGCCGATTCCTGATTTTCACCTCCGCCCGGCGCGGAGACTGCAAGCGTTCGATCGAAACCCAGTTCACGTCCCGCGCCGTCAGGGTCGAGCGCAGGAGTTTTTCTCCGGAACCGACCGTCACGGTCTGCGATTGCGGATCGGTCGAGATCACATAAAGCGGCTCACCGGTCGCGATCCCGAGGCCTTTCCGCTGACCCACCGTGAAGTGATGGACGCCCGCATGCGTTCCCAACGTACGGCCATCGCTGGCGATCAACGCTCCGTTGACCGGCTCGCGCTCCGCCCCCTGCTCGCGCAGATACGCGTCCATGAATCCCGCGTAATCTCCATTCGGGACGAAGCAGATCTCGAAGCTTTCGCCCTTCTCGGCCACCGCCAGGCCCAACGATCGCGCCATCTCGCGCACTTCAGTCTTGCGCTTATCGCCGAGCGGGAAAACGGTGCGTGCCAATTGCGCCTGGGTTAAGCCAAACAGGAAATAAGTTTGGTCCTTCGACATATCCGCAGGGGTGCGCATTTCCAAACGGCCGGTCGCGGGATGCACGGTGATGCGCGCATAGTGACCGGTCGCCACCTTGGCGGCGCCCACTGTATCGGCCATCCCGAAAAACTGATCGAACTTGATGAAGTTGTTGCAGAGCGTGCAGGGGATGGGCGTGCGGCCTTCCAGATAGTCACGCACGAACGGCTCCACCACCTGCGCTTCGAACTGCTTTTCGAAATTGACGACGTAGTAAGGAATCCCGATCTGCTCGGCAACTTGCCGGGCATCGTAGACATCGTCCAGCGAGCAGCAGCGGCCGGTGGCCTGATCGGAAGCGACCTCCGGCAGCCGCCGCTGGTTCCACAACTGCATCGTCATGCCGACTACATCGCGGCCCTCGTTCTTGAGCATCGCCGCGACGACGGAGCTGTCCAGGCCACCCGACATCGCCACCGCTATGCGGCTCTCGTCAGGCATGCGCGAACACCCGCCGCTTCGGCTGGCACTCCATGCGCGCCACCGCGTCGGCCACAGCGCCGATCAGGCTATCCACTTCGTCCTGCGTGTTTCCGAGGCCCAGTGAAAACCGTAACGAAGAGCGGGCCTCGACTTCCTTCAGACCCATCGCGAGCAAAACGTGCGAGGGCTCGATCGATCCGCTGGCGCATGCTGATCCGCTCGAAACCGCAAACCCGCTCAGATCGAGCGCGATCACCAGCGCTTCTCCGGAGATACCCGGGAAGCGCATATTGCTGGTGTTCGGCAAGCGTGGCGACGCGTCCCCGTTGGCGCACGCGCCGGGGATGCGCGCCAGAATGCCCCTTTCGAATGCGTCTCGCAAAGGGCCTGCCTGTGTAATGTCTTCCGCTAGTTCCGCAGCCTCTCCGAACGCCACGATCGCCGGGACATTTTCCGTGCCCGCGCGCCGCTCGCGCTCCTGATGGCCGCCATACTGGACTGCGTGCAAAGCCGTTTTCTCGCGGATAAAGAGCGCTCCCGCGCCCTTCGGCCCATTCATCTTGTGCGCGGAAAGCGAATAGAGATCCACTCCCAGCGCCTGGACATCAACAGGCAAGCGCCCGGCAGCCTGCACACCATCCGCATGCAGCAGAACTCCGTGCTGGCGCGTGATCGCCGCGATTTCGCGGATCGGCTGAATGACTCCAGTCTCGTTGTTGGCATGCATGACCGACACCAGCACCGTATCGGCCCGGAGCGCACGGCGAACCTCGTCCGGATTGACTGCGCCCGACGCGCCAACCGGCAGGAAGGTGACCGCTACTCCTTCCGAAGCGAGCTGCCCGCAGGCCGCCATCACCGCCGGGTGTTCGATCGCAGTTGTAATGACGTGTTTGTTCCGGCGCTTGGCCCGGCGCACGACGCCGAAGATTGCGAGGTTATCTGATTCGGTACCGCCGCTCGTGAACACGATCTCGCGGGGAGATGCCCCGATGCGCTTCGCTACACTGCGCCGCGCCGATTCCAGCCGCTGCTTGGCAACCTGTCCCCAGCGATGAATGCTCGAAGCGTTGCCGTGTACCTCTTCAGCCGCACGGACGAACGCCGCAAGCACGCGAGGGTGCATTGGAGTGCTTGCATTGTGATCGAAATACGAGGGCACGGTACCTTGATTTTATCAATGCCTGGAGCTGCGGAAACCCCGATCGTCAGTCTGCTTACAGACTTTGGTACCAGCGACCATTACGCCGCCGTGATGAAAGCCGTCATTGCCCGCGCTTGTCCGGCCGCCCGCACGATCGATATCACGCACGATGTCGAACCGTTCGAGATCGCGCAAGGCGCCTATTTGCTCGGCCAGGCCTGGCGATGGTTTCCCCTCGGCACGGTTCATGTTGCCGTCGTGGACCCCGGGGTCGGCAGCGACCGCCGCGTCCTAGCAGCCCAAGCCAACGGCCACCGCTTCGTTCTCCCCGATAATGGATTGCTGTCGCTGATCGGTGTCGAACAGCCGGCCGTTCGTCAAATCCAGAACCCCGCCGCGATGCTTGCACCGGTCAGCCGCACCTTCCATGGCCGTGATATTTTCGCGCCCGCGGCCGCCCATCTCGCCTGCGGATTTCCTTTTGCGGATCTGGGACCTCTCATCGAGGACTGGGTTCGCTTGCTCCGGCCGGTTTCTGAAGTACTCCACATCGATCGGTTTGGGAACGTGATCACCAGCTTACGCGCCAACGAACATCCCGAAAGCGCGTTGCGTCTGCACGCCGCGACCATCTCCCGCCATTCCGTGAACTACGCCTCCGCGCCCGAAGCCGAACTCTTCCTGATCGAGGGCAGCGGCGGCTACCTCGAGATCTCGGAGCGCCAGGGTTCCGCCGCCGCTCGCATCGGATGTCGCGTGGGCGATCGCGTCACAGTGCTTCCGGCCGGTAGAAGCTGAGCACGTTATCGCCCTGCCGGATTTCGCGCACACGCCGCAACGCGCCTGCTTCCCCGGCTACCACCGTCCGCCGGTCGTGCTGCGCAATGACCAGCCGCACGCTTTTATCGCCCAGAATCTGTAATGCTGCGGCATATTCGGCAGCCATCTCGTACGGCGGATCCAGAAAGACAATGTCGGCATCGAGCGAGGGAAGATAGATTTTCACCGAACCGCCGACCACACGCGCACGTCCCGCCAGATCCAGGCTCGCCAGATTGCCCTTGATCACTTCGACCGCGGCTTTGCTCTTCTCGATGAAGATCGCTTGGCTCGCCCCCCGGCTCAACGCCTCGATACCCACCGCGCCGGTCCCCGCATAAGCATCCAGGAAAACGGTACCCGGCAGGTCCCCGGCGATCACGTTGAATAGCGTTTCCCGCATGCGATCCGAAGTCGGGCGTACCTCCGTCCCTTCTACGCTTCTCAACCTGCGTGACCGAAACTCCCCGGCAATCACCCGCATTCAGCCTACCTGCACCAGCCCGTACTTGCGCTGCCAGTGCTCGCGGATGTAAGTGACTGCATTTCTCAATGCCTGCGGGTCCGGCGGATTCTCGATGAAATCCTGAGCCTCGCGGCGCGCCAGCTCCAATATTTCCTGATCGCGCAGGATATCCGCAATCCGCAGCGACGGGAGGCCGGACTGTTTGGTCCCGAAGAATTCGCCGGGACCGCGCAGCTTCAAGTCCATATCCGCGATCACAAAGCCGTCATTCGAATCCACCATCGTGCGGATCCGCTCGCGCCCAGCGTCGTTCAATTTCCCGGTTACCAGCAGACAGTAAGACTGCTCGCCGCCGCGCCCCACGCGCCCACGCAACTGGTGCAGTTGCGCGAGACCGAAACGCTCCGCCTGCTCGATCACCATCACGGTCGCATTCGGAACATCCACCCCCACCTCAATCACGGTCGTCGCTACCAGGATGTGGGTGCGCCCGGTCTTGAAATCGTCCATCGCTGCTTCTTTTTCGGACGCTGCCAGACGGCCGTGCAGCAGACCTACCTGCAGGTCGGGAAAAACGTCCGCGCGCAGGTGTCCGTGCATCTGCTGCGCGGCTTTCACCGCCGAGGTTTCCGATTCCTCCACAACCGGATAAACGACATACACCTGGCGTCCGGAATCGACCTGTTTCCGCACGAATCCCCATACCCGCTCGATCTGATCCTGATCTACCTGCCTGGTGATGATCGGCTTGCGTCCCGGCGGCAGCTCATCAATGATGGACACATCCAGATCGCCGTAGATCGTCATCGCGAGCGTCCGCGGGATCGGAGTCGCCGTCATCACCAGGACGTCGGGATGCACGCCCTTTTGCACGAGCCCCAAACGCTGCATCACTCCGAACCGATGCTGTTCATCGATGATCACCAGCCCCAGTTTGCTGAACTCCACATCTTTCTGTATCAGCGCATGCGTTCCGACCGCCACGTGGATCAGCCCCGCGCCGATCAGCTTTTTCACCTGCACTTTTTCGCGCGCGCTGAAGGACCCCGTCAGCGGCCGCCGTCACAAAGCCCAGCTTGGCGAACAGCGGCTTCAGCGAAAAGTAATGCTGGGTCGCCAGAATCTCCGTGGGAGCCAGCACCGCCACCTGGTAGCCGTTCTCGAGCGCGATCACCGCTGCTTCCGCCGCCACAATCGTCTTCCCGCTCCCGACATCGCCCTGCAGCAGCCGGTTCATCGGACGCGCAGCTTTCCATGTCTTTCGCGATCTCTCCCAGGACCCGTTTCTGAGCGGCCGTTGGTTTGAACGGCAGCATCTGCTTGATCTGGCTCGCGTACGCTCGGCGTCAGCGCGAACGAGATTCCATTCAGCGCCTGCGCCTGCTTCCGCTTAAGCCACAGCCCGCACTCCAGCCAGAAAAACTCTTCCAGAATCAGACGGAAATGCGCTTGCGAGCGGAACGCGTTCAGGGTCCGCAAGTCGCAACCCGGCCCCGGAAAGTGCAGCTCCTGAAGCGCCGTCCAGCGATCCGGAAGCTTGAAGCGCCGCGTCAGCGCAGCGGGCAGGTGGTCTTCCACGGGCGACATCGAGGCGAGCAGCCGGTGCAAGAGCACGCGCAACGCCCGCGTGTTCACCTTGCCCACCGCCGTATAAATGGGAACGATCCGGCCCACATGCAGGGTCGCGTCCCCGTCGTCCTCCTCACCCGAGAGAACCTCCATCTCCGGATGCAGCATCGTCAGGTCCCCGCGATAGCTGTCGAATTCTACCTTCCCGAAGAGCGCGATGCGCTGTCCGGCTTCCATCCGTGCCGCCAGGTGCTGTCCATGGAACCACTTGCCCATCAGCAGCCCGCCCGATGCGTCCGCGAATTCCACTTCCAGTAGTCCAATATTTTTGCGGCGGAAACTGGCCAGCTTCGCCGAGCGGACTTCCGCGATCACCGTTGCCATCTCGCCTGGCGCGAGCTGCGAAATCGGCTTCAGGTTGCTGCGGTCTTCGTAGCGAAAAGGCACGTAACCGAGCAGGTCTTCGGCGGTGCGTAAACCCTTGGTCTCCAGCATTGCCGCCCGCGCCGGTCCGACGCCTTTGAGGTAGGTGAGTTCTGTCCCGGGATCGAGAGGCAAGGGTTGTCCGTAGTGTACAATTCGCTCCAGTGAGTGAACTGTTAAAAGGCCGTTTGGCGGTCATCCTGGGCGTGGCCAACAAGTGGAGCATCGCCTACGCCATCGCAAATTCGTTCGTGCGGGAAGGCGCCGAACTGGCGCTCGGTTATCTCAGCGACCGCGAAAAGAAACAGGTGGAAGAGTTCAGCAAGGGCTGGAACGTCGTCTCGCTATTTCCCTGCGATGTGTCGAAGGACGAAGACCTCGCCAGCCTCACCGAAACAGTCCGGGCTCTCAATCGGCCCGTGCATTCCGTGATCCACTGCCTCGCTTTCGCCAAGCACGAGGAACTCGGAAATCCTTTTGTGCAAACCAGCCGCGACGGCTTTTTGCTCGCCCAAAATATCAGCGCGTTTTCGTTAGTGGGCGTCGCCCGTGCGCTCGCGCCCTTGATGACCGAAGGCGGCTCCATCACCACGCTCACCTATATCGGTTCCACACGCGTGGTCCCGAACTATAACGTGATGGGGGTTGCCAAAGCGTCGCTCGAAGCCTGCACGCGCTACCTCGCGAGTGAACTCGGAACCCAGAACATCCGCGTGAACGCCATCTCCGCGGGGCCGATCAAGACCGTCTCCGCCCGCGGCGTGAAGGACTTCACCTCCATCCTGGAGGTGGTTCAGCAGCGCGCGCCTCTCCGCCGCAATACCGACCCCAATGAAGTGGGCGACGCGGCCGTCTTTTTGGCCAGCGACCTGGCACGGGGCGTCACCGGTAACACGCTCTTTGTGGATTCCGGAATGAGCGTAATGGGCTAGAGTTTAGATATGGGCACGGCTGTTGGGATTCCGCTCGAGGAGTATCTCACCCACACTTATCATCCAGATCGAGAATATGTGGACGGCGAGCTGGTGGAGAGAAACGTGGGTGAATATTTCCATAGCTTATTGCAACTGCTGATTGGCCATTGTTTAGAAGTTCAGCGCGAGAAGACCGGGATTTTATTCCGCACCTTGCCCGAACAGCGGATGCGAGTTCGCGAAGGCTTCGACACCCAACGGCGTTACCGTATTCCCGACGTCATGGTTTTGCCCCCGGGATACCGGAAAACGGGGGTCACTCTCGATCCACCCGTTCTTACAATAGAGATACTGTCGCCGGACGACCGGCTCAAAGACCTTGTTAGCAAATCGCAGGAATACGTTGAGTTCGGAGTTGCGCTCGTGATTATCGCCGATCCCTACGCGCGGCGAGTCTACCGCGTCTTCTCCCACGGAGCGGAAGAAATCGTAAATCAACAAGTTGAATTCATGATCGAAGGCACGACGATCGCCATCGACTTTGCGTTGCTCTTTGCCGAACTTGACCGCGACTAACTACTCCCACTCAATCGTCGCTGGCGGCTTGTGCGTCAGATCGTAAAAGACCGCCGCAATCCCCTCCAATTGCAAGAGCCGGTCCGCCATGGAACCCAGTAAATCCTCATCCATGGGCACCGATTGCGCCGTCATCCCATCCACCGAATCGACCGGCCGCAGTACCACTGAATCCGGCCTTTCCGCGTCGCCCACCGGGATCAGCACCACCGGGAATTGCCAGATTTCCCGATCGAAGCCACTATGGTGCGACATCTCGCGCACTAAGGCGTCAGCGGCCCGCAAGCGGTCAATCCGCTGCGGGGTCACCGCCGACACCCGCACGCTCATGGAACCGAGCGGCAGGTGCGTGTCGACCAGCGCCACCACGCGGTTAATCTCAGCCGTGTCGTTCACCAGTTCCGTTGCCGCACTTTGCAGATTGGCTGTCTTCGAGGGAAATTCCGCGGTGGCCAGGACTGGCGCATAAGTCCGGAAATCGCCCTGCACGCCCACCGACCGCACCGGAATCAGAAACGCTTCGCCCCGCGGCGCCAGCTCCGCGTCCACATCCGAGCACAAACACCGGATCGCCAGCCCCGGGCCCGGAAACGGATGGCGCTCCAGGTATTCCTTCGGCAAGCCAAGCTGGTGACCGATGGCCCTTACCTCATCTTTATAGAACGAAGAAAGCGGTTCCACGAGGCGCCCTTCCTCGATCAGCTTTTGAATCCCGGCTACCCGGTTGTGATGCGTCTTAATCACCGCCGCTTTCGCCGTTCCGCCCGATTCGATGGTGTCCGGGTAAATCGTTCCCTGCCCCAGAATCCAGTGGCCGTCCAACAGGTGCTGGGCCTCGATGATCCGCTCCTGCACCGCCACGAAAGCTTCCCCGATGATCGATCGCTTCACTTCCGGATCGCGCGCCTCGGTGAGCGCGTCGAGAAACTCGCCGGATGCGCGCTCCACCGCCACGGTCCCGCCGGTGGCCGCGAACATCTGCTGAACCGCGTCCGTTTCTCCCGCGCGCATCAGCCCGGTATCCACGTAAACCCCGCGGACCCGCTCCGGACCCAGTGCGCGCAGGCACAGTGCAAAGGCCACGGTCGAATCCACGCCGCCGCTTACGAAGAAGAAAACATTGCGATCCCGAACCGTCTGCCGGACTTCCTCCTCCAACTCCGCGACCTGGTGGCCCGGCTCCCAGTCACGCTGGCAGCCGCTGATCCCGAAAACGAAGTTGGATAGAATCTCGCGGCCTTGGGCCGTATGCACCACTTCCGGATGAAACTGGAGGCCAAATAGACGCCGCTCCCGTTCCTCCATCACGGCTACCGCACACGTGGCGGTAGACCCTGTTCTCACAAAGCCGGAAGGCACAGTCTCCACCACGTCTTTATGGCTCATCCAGACCTGGCATCGCGGCGCGACCCCAGCCAGCAGCAAGCTCGTTGCCGCCCCATCCTGCAGGTCGAGCAACGCGAGGCCGTACTCCCCCTTTATGCCCGGCCGTACCTCGCCCCCGAGCTCGCGCGCCATCAGCTGGAGTCCGTAACAGATCCCCAGAACGGCTGGCGTGCCATTCAGAATGTGCGGATCGATCTTTGGGCTGCTGGCGTCGTAAACGCTGGCAGGTCCACCCGAGATGATGATTCCTTTCGCACTGGCGAGCCGCCCAGCCGCCGTCTCACTCGGGCGGACTTCCGCGTAAACACCTAAATCGCGTACTTTGCGGGCAATCAGATGGCAATATTGGCCGCCCGCGTCTAAAATGACGATCTGCGGGACCCGTGGCTCCAATGCTTAACGCGCCATCCTCTGCACGATGATCTTCTTGGCTCCCTCGAGCAGTGCCTGCGCCTTCGGCATCGACTCTAAAGCCCTGGAGACCACCGGATCAGTGGAAATGCGATAGCGGTCGCTCACCTCGGAACCGAATGCCGTCAGCATTATTTCCGCTCCTAGCGTTCGCTTGATCCACTCATTGTCCTTGGTGAAGTCGGCTTCCGTGAATTTCACATTTTGTTTCAAAAGGAAATCGTGGAGATCGTCTACCGTACCCTGGTCCGGCTTCCAGTCGGGCATTAACTTCGTCGAACGATCGGAGAAGTAATGGCGCGTATAGTTCAGAGTCCCCTGCGCGTACAGATAGGACTGCAGCGCGTCGAACTTCTCCGGAGTAATCTTTTCGTCCGGTGAAATGCCGCCGCCTCCGTAAACGGTGCGGCCGCTGTCGGTGGTCTTCACGTCAGCGGCATTGCGCGCCTCAGTATTCGTCTTGTAGTAGTAGTCCAGGAACGAGGTGTTGGAGTAATCCCGCTGGATGAGCCGCCCGCTCGGCGTATAGTACTTCGCGGTCGTCAGCGCCAGGCCCGTGTTTTCACTGAGCGGAAACACGGTCTGCACCAAACCTTTGCCGAACGTGTTATCACCGACGATCCAGCCGCGGTCGTGGTCCTGCAGCGCTCCCGACACGATCTCCGAAGCCGATGCGGAATTGCGGTTGACCAGAACCACGATCGGATAGAGATGCCCGTGATTCCCGTTCTGCGCCTTATACACGCGCTCCGGTGAAGAGCGGCCGTGGTGCGAGACGATCACCTGCCCTTTGTTCAGGAACTTATCCGAAACCGCCACCGCTTCATTCAGCAGCCCGCCGGGATTCCCGCGAAGATCCAGCACCAAACCCTTAAGATTGTCTTCCCCCAGCTTCCTCAAGGCCTCGTCCAACTCGCGGCCTGTGGTCTCCATGAATTGCTGAATGTGGATGTAACCATATCCCGGGCTCAAAGAAAACGCCTGGTCCACGCTCGCGCGCGTGATGTCGTCCCGAACCACCGCGAACTCCAGCAGCTTGGTAGCGCCTTCCCGCGTGATACTCACGTGAACGGTGGTTCCGCGCGGCCCTTTCAACATGTCGGCGACTTCCGTGGTGGTCAGATTGTCCGCGCTCTTCCCGTCGACCTTCGAAATGGTGTCGCCCGGTCGCAGGCCCGCTTTATATGCCGGCGAACCGGAGAAGGGCTTGATCACTACCGTTTTACCGTTGCGGGTGCTCACTTCCATTCCGATCCCGTAGTAATGACCGCGCTGGTCGTCGCGCATGTTTGCCATGTCGTGGGGATCAAAAAAGTTCGAGTGCGGGTCGAGGGTCCGAAGCATTCCGGGAATTGCGCCCTTATAAATGCCGCGATCCGCGGTCACCGGGTCGGCGAAGTTCTGCTCCACCAGACCGTACACCTTCGTAAAATTCCGGACACTCGCCCGGACCTCGTCTTCGGAGGAGGCGGCCGATGCGGTCATCAGATGGGAGCCAAACCGGCCCCCGATGGCCGAGCTGAGGAGGATGAAAGCAGGGATATATAAAAAGGAGCGCCGTCTATGGGCCATGCTTGAAGGGAACCGTCCTTATCTTTAACTATATGCTCGTAGGGAGCGAAAGAGCCAGAAATGAAGCAGCTACCTTCTGTGGACCCGCCTGACGGATCGCGGGTTTCCTGTTTCCGGGAAGTTCAGACTAAAATAAAAAAATCTGCGTCTTTAGCTCGAATCCCCTCTCGTTCCAGTCCGCACAATGGGCTGTTTGGCCTTTGATTCTGGCCATTCCGTGTGTTTCCTTATTTTTACAGCCGCCGGAGGGCGTCTGTTTCTCCTCTCCCGCGGCAAGAAAGGCCTTGACACCCGCATGACCCATGCGTTATCAATGACTTTGCCGCCTCAGGTTTTCGCTGGAGACGCGCGAGAGGTCTATCGGGTCAGCGGCTCGCGGACTTTTAAAGAGTGCGGAACGGTTTAGCAGTTGGTTTTACGGTTTTGTGATCGAAGTTCAGCAGTAGCGATTTTGTACACCGCCGGATTCGGCCACTTGCGGCTATCCGGTACCGGTCGCCTCCGTGTGCGGCAGGTTTGAGAAGTTGTACAAGAAATATTTGTAGTGGCAGCTGAGGCTGAGGTTCGAGAGTAGACTTCCACCGATTCTAGTTTTACGAGTTACTTTTAAGGAGAAACGAATGGCAGATTTTAGAAAGAGTCTTTTGCTCGCGGCTATGGCCCTCGCAGTCGGCGTGGGAACGGCCAGCGCGCAAGCGCCGACTTGTATCGGTACGACGGGTGCGGTACCGACCCTCCGTGCGGAAGGTCAGGCGGAACTTACCGGTAGCATCGTGCTCACCTGCTCCAACGTCACGGTAGGTCAGTTGATCAACTTTGACGTCCTCCTGAACGGCGGTCAGATCCCGATCACCAGCCGGGAGACCCCGACCAGTGAAGCATCTTTGACCGTCAGCTATCCGGGAACCGGGACCGCGGGATACACCAGTTCCACCGGAAGCGTGACCTACGTCTCAACCAATAGCACCTTCAACAACGACGTGCGATTCACCGGTGTGCCGATCAACGGGCCGGCACCGCAGATCACCATCTCCGGTATCCGTGGAAATGTGACTCCCAGCTACGTGCAGACGAGTTCGACGACCACTTTCGGTACGGTGCTAGCCACTATTTCTACCAGCAACGGCGTCCTCCCGATCAGCCAGGTCGGCGGCGGCTTCTTCGTTGGTATCGTTCTCCCGGGTCTTGGACCGGTCACCCCGACCAATGGCGGTATCACGGTTCAGAATTGCTCGGGCGGCGCTCCGATCCCCAGCGGCACGGCTTTCGGCATCAACATTCCCGAAAATTTCCCGACGGCCTTTAAAGTCCAAGGCCCCGTCGCTAACTCCGATTCGGAAACTGGTCTTTCGGCCAATGCGCTCCAGGCCAACTCCGCGACTCAGTTCGCTGTTACCTTTGCGAATATCCCGTCGGGTGTGACGTTTTATATTCCCCAGACCATCACCAGCCCCCAGGGCGGCTTGGCGGAACTTGTAGGCACGGAAGGCGGCAATCTGGGTCTGGTCAGCACTGCTTATGTTGCTGGCAGTTCAATCGGGCTGGCCTCTCCCTCCGATGTCGCTTCGTTCCTCCCGGTTACTGCCGGTTCGACCGTGTTCTATAACGTTCTCGCGGCAAACCCGAGCGCGATCGACATCTTCGGTCTGACCATCTACCCGGTTGGCACCGTAAGCGCCACGACGGGGACTCCGACCGTATCGGTGGTTCTTGCTCCGCGCGCCACCACCCTGCCGGTTAACGTCCCTCGCTTCATCTCCCTGACCACCGGCGGCGCGAATCTGCCTGTGATCTCGGTCGTTCCTTGCCAAACCACACTGCTGTTCCCGTATCTGACCAACCAAGCTGGCTTTGACACAGGCTTCTCCATTGCCGCAACCAGCAAGGATCCGTTCGGTACGTTTGCTCAGGGTGGAACTTGCACTCTGAATATGTACGGCGTCGGCGCTCCTGCTACTGCCCCGGTGCTTACTGTTCCAACCGGCGGTGAAGGACATACTACTCTGTCCACGCCTTCGGTGGCGCCCGGCTTCCAGGGTTACATGATCGCGGTTTGCAACTTCCAGTATGCCCACGGATATGCTTTCCTCTCCAATGGCTTCTCTGGAATCGGCAACGGCGGCCTGTCTGAAGGCTACGTCGCACTCGAAGTGGGTGGCACGCGTGGCGGTACACCGTCCACTGCGGTGGGCACCTACGGACCCACGGGTGAGTCGCTCGGTCACTAGGCCGGATGGCTACATCGTTTTAGCAACCCAGGAGAGGGCTTCGGCCCTCTCCTTTTTTTTGGGGATATTCCTCGTCCGCCTGCCACTCTACCTACAGTTATGATTCATAAATTCTTACTTTTCTTATTCATATCCGCCTCTCTGGCGAGCGCAAATACTCTTACCATCCTTTCGGGCGACGGGCAGGTGGTCGCCGCGAACACCGGAGAACACGGCACCCCGATTGTCTTCCAAGTCACTTCCGGGTCCACACCGGTTCCGGGAGCCGTCATTAGCTTTTCGAATCCTTCCGGCTTCGGCGGTATACCTATCACTCTTACCAGCGTGACGACCGACGCAAACGGAATGGCCACCGTCGGCTTCGCGCCCGGCATTATTTCCGGAGTTTCTGAGCTCTTCACGCTTGTCGCAGCTTCAGCTGACAGCAACTCCGTAACTTTTCACGAAACTGCAGCCTTGTTTCCGCCGACCGCAACCGCGCTCACTTCTCCACCCCCTTCCGCTCTATTTCCATACAACGCGTCGGCCGGGATCCCGGGAGCGCCGCTTTCGGTGAGTATCTTCGCCCAGAGCGCGCTGCAATATGTCTCGGTGAGCCCGATTACGGTTCTTACCGGTACCCCGATACCTCCCGGCACTCTCCTTCAATCGGTCGGCTGCCTGGTAAACGGGGTGATTGTCTCTCAAGTTCTTACCGACGTGCACGGCAATGCAACCTGCGTCCCGGTTTTCAGTCAGCCTACGGCTGCGCTGAACTACAAGTACGAGACGGGCCAGTTTAGAGTGCTGATTGGTGGCAGCCTGGAATATGGGCCCTTTCCGACCAACATTCTCGCTTCGCCCCCTTTAGTTAGCGGTGGCCCCAAGAATCTGCTGGTGGTAGCCGGCGTTCCCGTTAGCACCCCGATCACGATCACGGGAGGTACCGCTCCTTTTACGTTCACGCTTGCCCCGGGCAGCCCCTTATTGCCGAGCGGTCTTTCTCTGCAAAGTGATGGCTTGATCACCGGCACGCCGACTTCGCCCGGCATCTATCCATTCGTAGTGCAGGTTACCGACGCACTCGGCAAGGTCGCAAACTCTTCCACTCTCGGCTTGTCGCTGGCGGTCTCCGGGGGACCTTTCGTAGCCACTCCGGCTGCTCTCCCTGAGGCGGTTGTTGGCATCCCGTATAGCGCGACCGCCATCGTCTCCGGCGGTGTCCCCCCTTACAAGCTAAGTTCCGGCGGCAACCCCCCGGGCGGCTTGGGGATCGCGTTCGGAACCGGCGCCACTGCCAACACCCTGACCGTTGCTGGAACTCCGACGCTCGCCGGCCCAGTCCCGTTCTCGATCGTTGGGCTGGACGCGCTGAACACCCCGTTCCAGATCGCACTGCCGATCCTGGTGTCGCCAAAGTTGACGGTGCCCCCCGCCACGCTGCCAGTCACGCCAGCGAATGCTCCTTACACCTTTCAACTCGTTCCTACCAATGGCGCTCCGCCGTATACCTTCACATCCACCGATCTACCGGCTGGTTTGACCATGACCCCCGGCGGCCTCCTTTCCGGCGCGCCTACGAAAATCGGTCTTGACTCATTCACGATCACGGTTACGGATGGCTTTGCGGAAAGCGTCAGCACCATCTTGATCCTTCCTGTTTCGGGCGGGACCCTTGCAGCTGCACCACCCGCAACACTTCCGGCGGCCGTGGCTACCGTCCCTTACACCGCGCAAATTCCCCTTCCCGCGGGAGGCGTGCCCCCGTACTCGTTCACGTTAACCGGGTCTATTCCCGCCGGGGTCACCGTTACTAAAACCGGACTCCTTACCGGTCCGTTCCCCACTGCCGGGTCCATTCCGCTGACCTATCAGGTGACTGACGCTTTGGGGGCTACGGCCGCCGGCGCGGTCCAACTGTCCGTGACACCGCCAGCTCCGTTCATTAGCGCGATTACCAATGGGGCCTCTGCGGCAACCGGGGCTGTCGCGCCGGGTGAGATCGTCACGCTCTACGGATTCGAAATGGGTCCAACTCCCGGCGTGGCGGGGGTCGTTACCAACGGCGCTTTCCCGTCCACAGCTTCCGGAGTCCAAGTCATGTTCGGCACCTACGCCGCGCCCCTGCTCTTCGTGAGCGCGGGGCAGGTGAACGCGATCGTGCCCTTTGAAGTTCCTACGGGAACGACTGTTCCGGTCACCCTCACGTACAACGGAGTGGTCTCGTCATCCGTTAACGTCGCCGTTCAAGGGGAAGCTCCCGGAATCTTCCTGATTGGGCCCACTCAGGGTGCGATCCTGAATTCCGACTCTACCGTCAATAGCGCCACTAACGCCGCCGCGGTCGGCTCGTATGTCGTGATCTTTGCGACAGGGAGCGGTCCGCTAACGCCTGCCCTTACCGATGGGCAACTCGCCACCGCCGCTTCCACGGCCAACGCAGCTGGTGTTTCGGTGACGATCGGTGGGGTTCAGGCTCCAGTCCTGTACGCCGGGGCAGCCCCGGGATTGGTGGCGGGAGCTCTGCAAATCAACGTCACTGTGCCCTCTGGGATAACACCCGGTCCAGCCGTACCGGTCGTCCTAACTATCGGCGGTCAAAGCACCAGCGCGGGAACGGTCACCCTCGGCATCAAGTAACTGCGAGAGCGCGGGAGAGGTGGGCTACCAAGCTCACCTCACCTGGATCACGATTTGTTGTTGTGTCGGATCCACCTTAAACACGATGTTCGTGGGATCGAACTTCCCCGCCGCGGTTCTCTTAACCATCAGCGTGGCGTGATCTCCCGAACCGAGTTCCTGTGGCCACAGCCGCAGCGACAACACCGGCGTCTTGAATTCGCCCACGATCAACTTGACTCTGCCCGGAAGGGTGTTCTTGAAATTGACGATAGCCATGTCGCCGGGCTTCTCACCCAGCGCTACGGTGTTTACATCGACCTTGACACCCGTAAGCACCTGTTCCGGAGAGGGTGCCTGCGCCAGCTTTTTCTTAATCGTTTCGTCGTTTTCCTGACCGAGCCCCTGCTTCGAGAAAGTCATCGGCCCGAATGGCGTCTGGCGCGTCTCAAGTGAGGGGATATACCAGAACCACGTTCCGTTCTCGAGCTTCCAATGGCTCAGATAGGAGAGCGGGATGGCGATATCGCCGATCATCGCCCGGCGCACGCGCGTGGTGCTCTCCATCTCGAGAGTCGCTGTCTTTCCGTGATCGGCCAGCGTCACCTTCTTGATCATGTAATCGGAGATCAGGGGCTTCTCCATCGCGTAATAGGTGTCCCGGTCGCCGCGGGAGACGAATGCTTCCGACTGCCGGAATTGCTTGGCGACGATTAGCTTATAGAACTGATCGGCGCGCGCACGTAGCGGCTTTTCGACGGAAAGCGGCACCGTTGCCGCCGCAACATGGATCGCCAGGACGAAGGGAACTGCAAAACGCATACTCCCAGTCTAACGGCGCTTCACGTCAATTACGGGGATCAGCGTGCGCGTCCGCTCCACCACCACCGGCCTGGCGGGGACCCGGTCCGAAAGCTCTTGGTTCAGCGTCTCGACGAAACTCTCGATCTGCTCCTGCATCTGCATCATCTTCTGGCGCATATTCAGGATAATTTCCACGCCGGCCAGATTCACTCCCAGGTCGCGGGTTAAGTGCAGAATCACTTCGAGCCGCTCCAGATCCGCTTCGGTATAGAGCCGCGTGTTCCCGTCGCTGCGCGAAGGCTTGAGCAGCCCTTCCCGTTCATACAAACGCAGCGTCTGGGGATGAATTTCGTATTGCTCGGCAACCGACGAGATCATGTAAGCGGCTTTCGATTTCGATCGCGTGCCCATATCCTAAACCTGCCTCCACAATTCCTCACGGGGGTCTTCGGGATGAAGTTGGGCAAGTTCTCGCAGCAGCTCGCGCGTCCTTTCGTCCTGGGCCTTTGGCGCCTGGACGGAAACCTCCACGATCTGATCGCCCCGGGCGCTACTGCGTGTGTTGAGAACCCCGCGTTCGCGCAAGCGAAATTTCTGCCCATTGCTGGTACCAGGCGGAATCTTGAGGAGAGTCCGGCCATCGATCGTGGGAACTTCGATCTTGGCTCCCAAACTCGCCTCGGTTACCGTCACCGGCACCCGAATCTCGATGTTGTCGGCCTCACGCCGGAAGAACGGATGCGGCTCCACGCGTGTCGTGATGTAAAGATCGCCCGCCGGCGCCCCGAGCGAACCCGCATTCCCTTTGCCCGCCACCCGCAAACGCGACCCGCTCTGCGCGCCGGGAGGGATGCGCACCTCGACCGTCTCTTTGTGCGCCACGCGACCGTCCCCGTGACAAGTAGGGCATGTGTTGCGCAGACGACCGGAGCCTTTGCAGCGCGGACAGGTCAGACTGAATTTCATCGCGCCCGCCATCTGCGCCACCTGCCCCGTTCCGCTGCACTGCGGGCAGGTGATAGAACCGGCGGCGCCTTGGCCCGTCCCGTGGCAAGTAGAACAGACCTCATGACGCGTGATCTCGATGCGCGCCTGTGTTCCTTTAATCGCCTGCCAGAAATCGATGTTTACCGCGTACTCGAGATCAGCACCCTTCTCCGGCTGTTCCTCAGCCGGTTCGCCGCTGCGGAAAAACTGGCTGAACATGTCGCGGAACGATCCCGAGCGTTCCTGACTGGTATCCTGTTCGCTCTCGTGACGAAGCGGATTCGAGAAGTCGAATCCGCTGAAATCCATGTTGGGGGAACTATAACGCCGGCCATTCCGGAAATCGCCGGGAGCGCTGCCGCCGAACTCCTGGCCGCCAGGCTGACCCCCAAGGTCATACACCTCTCGCTTCGCCTTGTCGCTCAACGTATCGTAGGCTTCCTGAACCTCTTTGAAGCGGCTCTCGGCGGCCTTATCGCCGGGGTTCAGGTCGGGATGGTGCTTGCGCGCGAGTTTCCGGTAAGACTTTTTAATGTCCTCGGCACTTGCATCGCGCGCAACGCCCAGCGTCTGATAGAAATCTTTTTTTGGAGTGGAAGGCATGGCATTGAGCAGCCGGATTGCGCCGGCTGCCCGCTTAACACGGCTTACTGCTTGGCTTACTTTTTATCGTCGACGTCCACAAACTCGGCATCGACCACATCGTCGCCTTTGGGCTTGGCCCCGCCGCCGGTAGCGCCGTTGCCCGACGCGGGTCCCGCGCCGTCCGCCGGTTGGCCGCCCGGAGCCGCCTTATACATCGCTTCCGCCAGTTTGTGACTGGCCTGCGTCAGCTTATCGGTGGCTGCGTTCAGCTTATCCGCGTCGTTCTCGTTCATCGCTTTCTTGGTCTCTTCGAGCGCGCCTTCGATGTTGCGGGCGTCATCGTCAGAAACCTTGTCGCGATGCTCCTTCAGCGTTTTCTCCACGTTGTAAACCATGGCGTCGGCGCGATTCCGGGCTTCGATCTGATCCCGCTGCTTGCGGTCGTCCGCCGAATTCGACTCGGCGTCCTTTGCCATCTTCTCGACTTCCTCTTTCGAAAGCCCCGAGGAAGACGTGATCGTGATCTTCTGCTCGTTGTTGGTCGCGCGATCCTTGGCCGTTACGTTGAGAATGCCGTTGGCATCGATATCGAACGTCACTTCCACCTGCGGGATGCCTCGCGGGGCAGGTGGCAGTCCGATCAGCTGGAACACGCCCAGCATGCGGTTGTCCCGTGCCAGCGCGCGCTCGCCCTGGTAGACCTTGATTTCCACCGACGTCTGATTGTCGGCGGCCGTCGAGAAGGTTTCGCTCTTACGCGTGGGGATGGTCGTATTGCGATCGATCAGCTTGGTGAACACACCGCCCAACGTTTCAATTCCGAGCGAGAGCGGGGTGACGTCGAGGAGCAGAACGTCCTTGACTTCGCCGCCCAGCACGCCGCCCTGTACCGCGGCGCCAATAGCCACGACTTCGTCCGGGTTCACGGTCTTGTTCGGCTCCTTACCGAACAAATCCTTCACAATCTGCTGAACCTTCGGAATGCGCGTCGAACCACCCACCAGCACCACTTCGTCGATGTTCTGGGGAGTGACGCCTGCATCCTGCAACGCCTGCTTGCAGGGTCCGATCGTGCGCTCGAACAGGTCGGCCGACATGGACTCGAAACGCGACCGGCTCAGCTTCATCAGCAGGTGCTTCGGACCTGTCGCATCAGCGGTGATAAACGGAAGATTGATGTCGGTCTCGAGCAAGGTCGAAAGCTCCATCTTGGCCTTCTCGGAGGACTCCTTCAGCCGCTGCAGCGCCATCTGGTCTTTGGAGAGGTCGATGCCGTGCTCCTTCTTGAACTCAGCGACAATCCAATCCATGATGCGCTGGTCGATATTGTCGCCGCCCAGGTGCGTATCGCCGTTGGTCGACTTGACCTCAACCACGCCCTCGCCGACTTCGAGAATCGACACGTCGAACGTTCCGCCGCCGAAATCATAAACGGCAATGGTTTCGTTCTTCTTCTTGTCCAGACCGTAGGCCAGCGCGGCCGCGGTCGGCTCGTTGATAATGCGTTTGACGTCGAGTCCGGCAATCCGGCCCGCGTCCTTGGTCGCCTGGCGCTGCGCGTCGTTGAAATAGGCCGGCACGGTGATGACCGCCTCGGTGACCTTTTCACCCAGGTAGGCTTCCGCCGCTTCCTTGAGCTTGCCCAGGATCATCGCCGAAATCTCGGGCGGCGACAGCTTCTGCCCGTTGATATCGACGCGGGCGTCCCCGTTATCGCCACGGATCACTTTGTACGGCACCATCTTCATTTCTTCGCTCACTTCGTCGAAGCGGCGTCCCATGAAGCGCTTAATGGAGAAAATTGTCTGTTGGGGGTTGGTGATGGCCTGCCTTTTGGCCACCTGACCGACTAGTCTTTCCCCTGTTTTCGTAAAACCGACTACGGACGGCGTTGTCCGCGCACCCTCTTGATTTGCAATGACGGTGGGCTGACCGCCTTCCATGACTGCCACGACAGAGTTCGTGGTTCCAAGGTCAATGCCGATAATCTTGCCCATGATGGTTGATGGCCTCCTAGCGTGTAGCGCTCGGTACAAACTCGCGCGAGCGTCCTTAACTACTATCAACCCTTAGTGTCCGATTGTCAACTATCCTTAGCTCGTCAGTCGTATTTTTCGAAATTCACCTGTTTGCGATCGAGTCCAGCATCTTTCAGCAGTAAGCGCGTCTCATCGACCATTTCTTTGAGCCCGCAGATGTAGATCGCGAGATCGCGACGCTCGCCGATAACTTCGCGCAGAATCGGCTGTACGCGCCCGGCTTTTCCGGTCCAGGTCTCGGTTGGACGGGTTACGGTGGTATGCAGGTGGAAATTCGGGAATTCCTGCACAAATTTGCACAACTCAGCGACGTAAAGGAGCCCGTGCTCGTGGCGCGCCCCGAAGATCAACGTGTACTGGTGATCGGGATCTTTGGGCAGCCGATCGAGAAGCATGCCGCGAAACGGCGCGATTCCTGTTCCGGTAGCCACGCAGATCGTGTCGGCGGGTTGCCTGAAAACGAAGCCGCCGTAAGGGCCTTTGGCCTCGATCTCATCACCGGGCTGCATGGCGAACAGAAATGGAGAGAGCAGTCCATCCTGCACCAGGTTAAGACACAGATCGGCGCGGTTGCCGCGCGGTGGAGACGCAATGGAATACGCGCGCGTAATCGGCTTTCCGTTGATTTCCGCGGTAAGTGACAGAAACTGCCCCGGTACAAAGCCGAAGGCGTCCCGGTCCGGAACCTCGAAAACGAAATGGCGAGTGGCTGGCGCGATCTCGTGCGATTTGACCAGGCGCAATCGCAATCCAAGATGCTGACCGGGAGAGGTCATTCGCTTTCCTGAGCCCGGTCGCGCAAGATTGCAGACAGCGCAGGGTGCCCGTCGAGCGGAGCCGTTACGCGGATCTTCAGGCCGGGCGTCTGCTCTTCTACTGCGCGGACCAGCGCGGGCAGGTCACGCTGCAGATGCATCCCGAGCGTCAGGAAATAGGGAATCACCACGATCTCCGTCGCGCCCCGGGAAGCGAGTGTGCCCACGGCGTCCGCGAGTGTGGGCGGGGAACTATCGAGAAAGGCGGTTTCATACAGACGCAGCGCGGCCCCTTCCGCGACTACCCGCACCGCTTCGTTGGCCGATTCAATGGGAGACCCGTGCGCAAAAATCACGTACCCCGTCCGGCTTGCTTCTGGATGCATCGGCGTTAATCCTTTCGCACAGCGTCACGCAGAGCCGCCGCGACTTCCGGAAAGCGGAACTGGAAACCGGCTCGTTCCGTGGCTTCCGGAATCACCTTCTGGCTCGCCAGCATCACCTCGGCCATCTCCCCGAACATCATTTTCAAAGCAAACTCCGGGATGGAGAGCTTCGCCGGCTGATCGAGCGCTGCGCCCAGCGCTTCGGTAAACGCGTCGTTACGGACCGGGTTCGGCGCCGTTCCGTTCAGCACGCCTGCAACCTCCCGCTCCAGCGCGAAACGGTACAGCTCCACGATGTCCCGGATGTGGATCCAGGACGTCCACTGCTTCCCGCTTCCCAACTTTCCGCCCATCTTGCTGTTGAAAGCCGGAACCAGGCGGGCCAACGCGCCCCCCGCCGCACCGAGGACCATGCCGGTACGGATCTTCACCAGGCGGATTCCTGACGCGGCCGCCGCGTCGGCTTCCCGCTCCCACTCCTGGCAGACTTCTGCCAGAAAGGAGGTTCCAGGAGCCGAAGCTTCGGACAGTTCTTCTTCGCCCCGCTCCCCGTAAAACCCCGTTGCAGACGAACACACCAGAACCCGCGGCTTCGGACTCATGGCGGAGAGGGCCGTCACCAGGTTGCGGGTTCCCACAACGCGGCTCTCGCGGATCCTTACTTTGACCTCGTCCGTCCACTTGTGCGCAACACGCTCCCCAGCCAGGTGAATCACCGCGTCGATCCCCTGGAGAGATTCCGGTGCAGGCGGACCGGCCACCGGATCCCAGTGAAACGCTTTCACGCCCAGCCGCTTCTCTTCGTCCGGGGTCCGGCTCCAGATTGCCACCTGGTGTCCCGCCGCCACGAGGGGCGGAATCATCGCCGAGCCAAGAAATCCCTTTCCGCCGCTGATGATGATGTTCATGCGTTTGTTCGATCCCGATCACGGCCCGTGCTACCCAGTTCCGCAATCTCCTCGATGTAAGCGTTCATGTCTGTCTTGCGCTTCATGCCGTCGAACGACATGTACCGCATCAATCCGAATATGGGCCGTTCAAACCAGGGGCGATCATGCAGCCCAAAGCACCAGAGTACATTCGTGTAGGTGTTCGGATCGCGCCCGTCCAGAGCGTACCGGTCGTGCAGCCGGATCATCACCGCGAGTGCTTCCTCATACGTGCGCGACCATTCCATAATTTTCTTGCCCCAGTACATCCGGTAATAACCATGGATTTTTCCGCGCAGCAGCAACTCCCGCTGCGTCGCGTTCCACAAAGGGTCGTACGTGCGGGCGTTCTCCATCTCTTCCGGGGTGAAAACCGGGCTACGAACATCGCCGGCGTGCGCGGCCATGGTCTTTTTCGCCCAGTCCGGCAGGTCGCCAAAGCCTTCCAGGTCGGTGGCGAAGCGCGCGAAGTTGAACGCCAGTTCCCGCCGCACAATAAGCTCTTCCAAAAATTCGTCCGCGATCAGGTGGTGGTTCTTCGCATACTCGATCACCCGCAAGGCAATCTGCAGGGACGACAAATGCCCGAAATGCAGGTACGGGCTCATCTGCGACGTGGCGTGTTCACTCGGCTCATTCCGTTGCTTGGCGTAACGCCTTAGCCGCTGCTCCACGAAACGCTCCAGGTGTTTTTCCGCTTCGCTGGTTCCCCCGTGAAGGCTCACGGAAGGCGGGACGCTGTGGTCGATTTCGCAGCTGGCCACCAGTTCCGGAATGCCGGCGCGCGTCACGTTGACGTGAAAATCCGGATGACCCGCGGTCCAGGCGCGCTTCGGCTTTAGTTCCGGCGCGGCGTGCAAATGATCCTGCAGCACCTTTTGAATTTTGGGGCGAATCGTATACGCCGCGTGTTCCCGCTTCGTGAAATGGTTCATCGGTACGACGCAGCTCGAGTCGACCGCGAAGTAAGCGACATCAATTTTCTCTGGCACTCGCGCATTGTGGCCGGCGGCGATGAACACCGGGTAATCGTCGGTGACTACCGCGGCTGCCTTCCTGGCTAACTCGTAAACGATCGCGTTTCGATCCGCGCGGGTCCGGCGCAGATAGAACGCGTACCCCACACGGCGCGCCGCAGCGTCCCGTTGTGTATCGGGAATTCCTTCCAGGATGAACGTGTGCAGCCGGTCGTTCGCATAAGCGTAGGTGCAGGTCAGACCCTCGTAAAACAGCACGGGAAGACCCTGCTCATTGCCCAGCTCGATGGCGTAATCCAGAGCGTGGTTGCCTCGGGCGCGCCGGTTCATCTGCGACCAATACAAGACGAAGTCAGCTTTATCGCGAAAGGGCGCGTCGTTTAGTTTGCGGACTCGATTGACCAACCGGCTCTCCAGTCTATGATGACACTCGCCGCTTTTTCGATGGTTGTTAAACTTACACTTTGATGCTGAACCGAACGCTGTTGCGGCACGCTCTCCTACCCGGGTTGGTCGCCCTGGTTGCCGCCGCGCAATCGAACTCGCCATCGGCAGCGCCGAGTGGCTTTAGCGCCACTCTAAAAACCCCGCCAACCCTGCCGCCCGTTCACACCACGCTCGATTACGACGTGGAGTGGCGCCTGGTAACCGCGGGCCACGCCAAGCTCGATGTGTATCCCTCGTCCGTGATTAAAGATGGCTGGGAATCGAAGCTTCACCTGGAATCGACCGGCCTGGTCTCACGTCTGTTTCGCGTCAATGACGATTACACGCTTGAGATGAATAACGCCCTATGCGCCACCAGCACGTACATGTCAGCCCGGGAGGGCAGCCGGAGCCGGGATACGAAGGTGACCTTCGATGGCGCTAGCCGCAAAGCTGACTTCTACGAGAAGGATCTGCGCACCAACAAAGTCGATAAGAAGGAAACCGATATTCCGCCCTGCGTTCACGACATCATTGGCGGATTGTTCGTTCTGCGCACCATGAACCTGGAGCCGGGCAAGACCGGGCAGATCCCGGTCAGCACGGGAAAAAAGACGGTTTATTTAAAGGTGGCTGCGGAACGGCGCGAGGATATCAAAGTCCCGGCGGGCTCGCAAAAGACGGTCCGCTACGAGGTGTTTGCCTTCGACAACCAGCTTTACAACCGCTCCGGGCGGCTGCACGTATGGTTGACTGACGATAGCCGCCATATCCCTGTCCAGATCGAAGTGCGGCTGCAGTTCGTGATCGGCACGGTCACGCTGAAGCTGGGTAAGGAAACCCAATCTTGAGCTCCGGGGCAACGCGGACCGTAGCCGTTCTCCTGGCCGTGGCCGCCATGCTTTATCGCCCGCTTGCCGCGCAGAGCCCCAGCGCGTTGCTTTCCAATGCCGAGACTCACAAGCTAGGCACCCGCATTGTGGAATTGATGGAGTCGACGGGGGCGGTCTTGCCGGAACTGCAGCTTGCCAGCGCCCCGCTGGTGGCCGGCGCGAAAAATACCATTACGGCGCTCGACAAGCAGGCGAGTAACGCGACGGTGACTGCGCAATTCACCCGGCAGGTCCGCGCTTTCCTGGCTATTGCCGATGCCACGCCGAAGCCTTACCCGTTTCCCGAAACGGCCGCGAAGCAGTTGCAGGAACTTCGCGAAAGCTACGATCGTTTGGAATCGCATCTGGCCGCGCTGATCGCCGATAAGGAACTGCAGACGCGCAGTCCCGATCGGGACAACACCCGTCGCTACGCCGACGAAAATGCCCGGATGCTGCCGCCGGGAGGGAGTCCGCGGGTAGTGTTTCTCGGTGACTCCATCACCGACTTTTGGCACCTGAACGAATATTTCACCGGGCGCGATTTTGTCAATCGGGGCATCTCCGGTCAGGTAACCAGCCAAATGCTCGGTCGCTTTAAGGAGGATGTGATCGATCTGCGTCCGCGCGCCGTTCTGATCCTTGCGGGAACCAATGACATTTCCCGGGGAACGCCCATCAGCATCATTGAAGATAACCTCGCGATGATGGGTGATCTCGCACGCTTCCACCAGATCAAATTAATGGTAGCGTCAGTGCTGCCCGTAGGCGAGCAGCAGGTGACGCGCCCAACCCAGACCATCCAGCAGCTTAATAGCTGGATCGAGAGTTATTGCACCCAAACCGGCTCGACGTACGTCGACTACTACTCGAAGACGCGTGCGCCCTCCGGATCGCTCCAACCCGACCTCGCCGATGACGGCCTGCATCCGAACGGCAAAGGATATCGCATTATGGCGCCCGTCGCAGTGGCGGCAATCGACCGCGCATTGGGAGCTAGTTCTGAGCCACGCGCAGCCGCGCCCAAGCGCCGCATCCGCGTCTTCTGATTGGCAAACGGGGCTAACCCAGGCGGTAGGACAATGAGAATGATGAAGAGGTTCCTCGGCAGCCTGTTGCTATCGGGCGCCGCACTGTTGGCGGCATCCGGGCAAGGCTACACGATCGGCCAGCTGATGGTGTTCATGCGATCTTCCATCCAGCAGAAGTTTCCGGATCAGGAAGTCGCCAGGTATGTGGCGAAGATGAAACTTTCGGAGAAGCTGGATGCCGCGACGATCGAGCAGCTTCAAAGCGAGGGTCTGGGTCCGCGCAGCGTGGCCGCTCTCAAGGAGCAGATGACCGCAACCAGCAGCCTGCGCGCGCCGGCCGTGGTTCAGGAACCAGCGAAGCCGGCCCCCATTCCTCCGCCTTCCTACGAAGAAGAGCAGAAAGTCATCTCCGATATGACGGATTACGCGCTGAACTACGCCAAGCGCCTGCCCGACTTTCTCTGTACACAGGTGACCCGCCGCTATGCCGATCCCCGCTTCCGCGATAGCTGGATCAATCTGGATACGGTGGTGGCCAAGGTCTCCTATACGGAAGGCCATGAAAATTACGAAGTTAAGCTGGTTAACAACACCATGGTGGAAAACAAGACCATGGAGTCTCTGAACGGCGCCATCTCCACCGGTGAGTTCGGCAGCGTGATGGAGAAGATCTTTGAACCGCGCACCGGCGCCGAGTTCCATTTCGAACGCTGGGGCAAGCTCCGAGGCAAGCTCATGTACGTTTTCAATTACGCGGTGGAGCAGTCGCGCTCGGATTACTCGATTGAGTTCGACCGCAAGATGCGCATCATCTCCGCCTACAAAGGCCTGATCTACGTCGATAAGGATCACCATCAGATCCAGCGCGTGACGGCCGAAGCCGTGGATATCCCGGCAAGTTTTCCAGTCCGCGCAGCCGGCTCCGTGGTGGATTACGATCTGGCCACCATCGGCACGACTGCCTTTATGCTCCCCATTCGAGCGGAGGTGAAGATGCGCGATTCCGAAGCCGCGATCCGCAACAATATTGAATTTCGTTCTTATCGCAAGTTCGGCGCGGACACGGAAATCCGGTACGAGGATATTCCCGATACGCCGGACGATTCGAAGACCAAGGAAACACCACTGCCTTCAGCGCCTACCAAGCCATAGTTCCCTGGCGGTTGTAATAAGCTGTGAACGTGAAATTCCTGTTCCTCAGCTCTCTCCTGGTTCTGCTCACGCCGCTCGCGCCTGCCGCGCCGCCGATCGCAGTGATGCTTCTTGATGGGCAGAGCGGTGGTCCCTATCATGCCTGGCAGGCCACCACGCCCGTGCTCCAGAAGGAACTGGAAGACACCGGCCTGTTCCGTGTGACCGTGGTTACCGCACCCCCATCCGGCGGTGATTTCAGCGGCTTTCATCCGCGCTTTGCGGACTTTGCCGTGGTCGTGTCGAATCTCGACTCGCCCGACTGGCCCGCCGATTTGAAGACGCAGTTTGAACAATACGTCAGTAATGGCGGTGGCTTGGTCATTGTCCATGCCGCCAACAACGCGTTTGCGGACTGGCCGGCTTACAACCGGATGATCGGGATCGGCGGGTGGCGCAATCGAACCGAAAAAGCCGGTCCCATGTGGTACTACCAGGGCGATAAGCTGATTTCCGATCCGACGCCGGGGAGCGCGGGAGCCCATGGCGCGCGTCTTCCCTTTCAGGTAACCACGCGCGACCCTAGCCACCCAATCATGAAAGGGCTGCCGCCGGTTTGGATGCATGCCTCCGACGAGCTCTACGGGACCTTACGCGGGCCGGGTGAAAACATGACCGTCCTCGCTACCGCTCACTCTGAAGTCAGCAATCACGGCACCGGTCATGAGGAGCCGATCCTGATGGTATTGAAATACGGCAAGGGGCGGATCTTTCATACCGTGATGGGGCATGACATCAGCGCCCTGAGCTGCGTCGGCTTCATGACCACCTTCCAGCGCGGAACCGAGTGGGCCGCCACCGGCAAAGTAACGCAAAAGGTTCCGGCGACGTTCCCGAGCGCGGAGACAGTGAGCTATCGCGTCGATCTCGCGGCGATGGACCCCGCATTTAAGAACGGGACTGCGGGATTTCTGCCCGGTCACGGCAAGCCGTAGAGGTGATGCTCCCGGATGTAGTCTAAGACCGCGGGCGGAACGGCGACGTCAGGGTCGCCTCTGGCTAACTGTGAGCGGATTTCCGAGGAAGAGATGGGCAGGCTAAGTCCGGTGACACGGTGCGTCCGGACTCCTTCCACGTCGGCGAACGTCGCCCCGGGCCGGTCAACTACCGCGAAAGTGACCATATCCGCGAGTTCCCGCCATCGGTACCAACTCCGAAGTTCCGCAAATGCGTCCGCGCCAATGAGGAAGTAAATCTCGTCCCCTTCGCTGCAGCAGCGTTCGCAACCGCTCGACCGCGAGAATCGAATAGCTCTTAGGGCCATGGTCTAGGGCGGAAGCGGTAAGCAGCGCGCGACCTTCACAGGCGATTTCCACCATGCGCAGGCGATCTGCCCAGCTTGCGAACGTTCCCTGCGCGCGATGCGGCGGACTCTCGGCAGCAGCTAAATAAATGCGGTCGAGGCCACACTGCGCCGCTGCCGCTTCCGCGATACGGAGATGTGCGTTGTGAATCGGGTCGAAGGTGCCCCCGAGAAAACCGGCGCGCAACGGCCTTATGCGCCCGCTTCGGTGCGCTCGATGGTGACGGAGTTAAGTTTCACTTCTTTCTTCGGGCGATCCTGCGAATCGCGAGGAAGACGCGAGATCTTCTCGACCACGTCATAGCCTTCGGTCACTTCCCCGAAGATGCTGTGTTTGTTATCGAGCCAGGGTGTGGCGGCTACCGTGACGAAGAACTGGCTGCCGTTGGTATTCGGTCCGGAGTTAGCCATCGACAGCAGGCCTTTCTTGGTGTGCTTCAACTCCGGAACGAATTCGTCCGCGAACTTGTAACCGGGACCGCCGCGGCCCGAACCCTCCGGGCAGCCGCCCTGAATCATGAAATCCGGAATGACCCGATGGAAAATCAAATTATCGTAGAACGGTTTGCCGGTCTTGGTGCCTTCCGCAAGCGAGGTGAAATTCTCAACCGTCTTGGGGGTTTTGTCGGCATACAGGCGCGCAGTAAACTTTCCTTCGCTCGTATCGAAGTGCGCGAATACATCATTGGGCATGAGCCGATTGTATCGTGAACGTTTAGAAGGGCTTTGCCGTCTTCCTTGGTGTGAGGAACCAACGCTGGCTGATTCGGGTTAGCGTTATGGCACTCATCGGCTACGTCTCTGGAGTGATCGCAATCGGAGCGATTCTGTGCGAAGGCGCGCTGCGTAGACCGATCGTGAATGAATCCACCGGCCTCAATGCGGACGAACAATCGGCCGCAGTTACAGCTGACGATGGAGTCAACCTGCGGGGCGTGTATCTTCGCCCGCCTGCTAAGCTTCGGGGCTGTATCCTGATTCTGCATGGAATCGGCGACACCCACCTCGGCATGGAAGGGCTGGGGCGCAAATTGGAATCGGATGGCTATGCGGTGCTGCTCCCCGACAGCCGCGGCCATGGTTGGAGCGGCGGGGCGCTGGTCACCTATGGTCTGAAGGAATCCACGGATGTTCACACCTGGGTGGACTGGCTCGAATGGAAGGGTTGTGGAACGCAGGTTTACGGACTCGGCGAATCGCTGGGCGGCGCGGTTTTGCTTCAATCGCTGCGTCTGGAGGAGCGCTTCCGGGCGGTGGTGGCCGAAGGTGCGTATTCGAGCTTTCCCGAGATTGCGATAGAACGCATTCGCCAACAGAGCCCCTTACCTCCCTGGGCTGCGGGCGCGTTTGAACCCTCGTTTGCCTATGCCGGGCTTTGCTATTCCTATCTCCGTTATGGTCTGAGGTTGTGGGATGTTTCCGCCACCGATGCCGTGCGGTCCTCTTCGACGCCGGTGTTGCTCATTCACGGTCTGCTCGATCGGAATACGTCGATCGCTAACTCCCGCCGAATCGCTGCCGCTAACGCTCATACCGTGCAACTTTGGGAGGTTCCCCAAGCGGCACATGTAGGAGCTTTCGGGACGGCGCCGCAGGAGTTTGAGAGACGCGTGCTCGCCTGGTTTGCGCGCTAACAGCTTGACGCGGCGAGCAGTTGATCGACCCCGATGAGGTCGGTCGGATAATCGCCCGTGTAGCACGCATAGCAGTAACGGGCGTCGGTATCGGCGACGGAGCGGCGCAGCGAGCTCAGCGAAAGATAAGCGAGGGAGTCGGCTTCCACGAACTTGCGGATCTCTTCGATCGAGTTGTTGGCCGCGATCAGTTCTTTCCGCGTCGGCGTGTCGACGCCGTAGAAGCAGGGCGAAATCGTCGGCGGGCAGGAGATGCGCAGATGAACCTCGCGCGCCCCGGCGTTGCGCACCATGCGCACGATCTTGCGGCTGGTGGTTCCGCGCACAATGGAATCGTCCACCAGCACCACGCGCTTGCCTTCCAGCAGATGGCGCACGGGATTCAGCTTCAGCTTCACGCCGAAATCGCGGATCGCCTGCGAGGGCTCGATGAACGTGCGGCCCACGTAATGATTGCGGATCAGCGCCTGCCGGTACGGCAAGCCCGATTCCGCCGCATATCCGAGCGCCGCGGCCACGCCGGAATCGGGCACCGGCACCACGATATCGGCATCGGCGGGAGCTTCGCGCGCCAGCAGGCGGCCCAGCATCTCGCGCGATTCCTGCACGGGCCGGCCGAACACAATCGAATCGGGCCGCGAGAAGTAGACGTGCTCGAAGACGCACTGCGAGACGGTCCTGCTCGGGCGCGTACCGCTCGCGCGTGACGCCTTCCGGTCCGACGATCACCATCTCGCCCGGCTGCACGTCGTTCAGGTAAACGGCGTCGATCAGGTCGAACGCGCAGGTTTCCGAAGCGAACACGTAGCAGATCTTGCCGCCCGAAAGTTCCATTTGCCCCATGGCCAGCGGACGGAAGCCATGCGGATCGCGCGCCACGATGATGCGGTCTTCCGCCAGAAACACCAGCGAGAACGCGCCTTCGAGTTGCAGCAGCGCGTCGCGCAGAGCGCCGGCCAGCGTGCGCTCCGCGCGAGTGCGCCACCAGGTGCAGAATCACTTCGGTGTCGCTGTTGGCCTGGAAGATCGCGCCGTTCGCGCTTCCAGGTCCGCGCGCAGTTCGCCGGCGTTGGTGATGTTGCCGTTGTGCGCGACCGCGATCCGGCCCTTGTTGCAGTGCACCGAGAACGGCTGCGCGTTCAGCAGCGCCGTGTCGCCGGCGGTGGAGTAGCGCGTGTGGCCGATGGCGCAGCGACGCCGGGCAGTTCCGCAGCACGCGGTGCGTGAAGATGTCCGCCACATGCCCCATGGACTTGTGGGTGTGGATCTCGTTGCCGTCGCTGGTGGAGATGCCCGGCGCTCTCCTGGCCGCGATGCTGCAGCGCATACAAGCCCAGATAGGCCAGCTTCGATGCTTCGGGGTGGCCGTAGATGGCGACCACACCGCACTCTTCGTGGAATTTATCGACATGTCATCAGTCGGCTTCGGTTAATGCGATGCTTGAACGTTCAGCGGTAAGCCCGGTTCGAGCGTGACTTTCGAAGGCTCGGTGCAGTTCATCGGTACTCGATATCGATCAAAGCGTTCGCGTCCGTTCCGATTTGTAACCGTTCTTCATTGTAACTCCAGATGCGAGGCATTCCACGTCATGTGTGCATGCGCGATTTCGCCGCACGCGCGTCCGCGTTGCTCGGTACTAGACAGGATGCGCGACGGACGCTTCGTGGAACAGCAGAAGTTCAGGTCCGATGGTCGCTGTCGAGCATCGATACGCGCGCCCCGATCTCGCAGTGCAGCATTCGGCCAGCGCCACCGCCAGGCCGCCATCGCTCAGATCGTGCGCGGATTCCGCCAAGCCCTGCGCGATGGATCTCGCGCATCGCCTCGTGCACGCGCTTTTCGTAATCCATGTCGAGCGCCGGCGGCAAGCCCCAAAGCTGCTTCATGATCACCTTCGCGTACTGCGTACTCGCCGAAGCGTGCCGTCGTCGCGTGGTCCCGAAGCCGCCCAGCAGCAACACCGCGCGGCCCGCCGTTCTGGAACTGGACCGGCACCGGCGTGCGCGGTCTTCATCAGTCCGACGATGCCGAGCACCGGCGTCGGATAAATCCCTTCGCCCAGCGTCTCGTTGTACAGGCTGACATTGCCGCCCGTGATCGGCGTTTCGAAGAACGCGCAGGCTTCCGCCATGCCTTCGATCGCCTCGACCAGTTGCGCCATGATCTCCGGGCCGCTCCGGATTGCCGAAGTTCAGGTTATTCGTGGCCGCGACCGGCAGCGCGCCGGCCGTGGCCAGATTGCGGCAGCACTCCGCGACATTCAGCTTCGCGCCTTCGCGCGGGATCGAGATAACAGTAGCGGCCATTGCCATCGAGCGACATCGCGATCGAAGTGTCCGGTCTCCTTTGACCCGCACGATGGCGGCATCGCGACCCGGGCCCAGCGATGCGTATTGGTGCGGACCATGTAGTCGTACTGCTCCCAGATCCAGCGCTTCGAGCACAGATCGGGCGAGCGCGAGCAGCGTCAGCAGATCGCGCTTCGAGATCCTGCGATCGGCGCAATCGAATCCGGCAGCTCCAGCGGCGCCGTGCGGTAGGGCTTGACGTGTGCGGGCGGTCGTACTGCGGCGCTTCGTCGGCCAGCGCGCGGATTGGGAATCTCGGCCACCATCTCGCCCTGATGCCGCACGCGCAGCATGCCGTCGGCGGTGACCACGCCGATCGTCACCGCATCGAGGCCCCACTTGCGGAACACGCGGAAGACTTCCTCTTCGCGGCCCTTTTCGGCCACCAGCAGCATGCGCTCCTGCGATTCCGAGAGCAGCATCTCGTACGCGGTCATGCCCGGTTTCGCGCTGCGGCACGCAGGTCGAGATCGATCTCGATGCCCACGCCGCCGCGGCTGCCCATCTCGCAGGACGAGGACGTCAGGCCCGCCGCGCCCATATCCTGAATGCCGACAATCGCGCCGGTCTTCATCGCTTCGAGGCAGGCTTCGAGCAGCAGCTTTTCGAGAAACGGATCGCCCACCTGCACGTTGGGCCGCTTCTGCTTCGATTCTTCGGTGAACTCCGCGCTGACGCCATCGACGCGCCGTGGATGCCGTCGCGGCCCGTTTTCGCGCCCACATAGATCACCGGATTGCCGATGCCCGACGCGCTGCGCGTAGAAGATCTCGTCTTTCTTGCAAACGCCCAGCGCGAAGACATTCACCAGCGGATTGCCGTTATAGCAGTCCTCGAACACGCACTCGCCGCCCACCGTCGGCACGCCGAAGCAGTTGCCGTAATGCGCGATGCCGCGCGACCACGCCTTCCAGAATGCGGCGATTGCGCGCGCCGTTCGGCGGATCGTCGAGCGGCCCGAAGCGCAGCGAATCCAGCACCGCGATCGGCCGCGCGCCCATGGTGAAGATGTCGCGCAGAATGCCGCCGACGCCGGTCGCCGCGCCCTGGAACGGCTCGATGTAGCTCGGGTGATTGTGCGATTCGATCTTGAACGCGACCACCCAGCCGCCGCCGATGTCGATGATGCCCGCGTTCTCGCCCGGGCCCTGCACCACGTACTTGCCGTGCGTCGGCAGCTTCTTCAGATGGATGCGCGAGCTTTTGTAGGAGCAGTGCTCGCTCCACATCACGCTGAAGATGCCGAGTTCGGTGTAGCTGGGCTCGCGCCCGAGCAGGCGACGATCTTGTCGGTATTCCGCGTCGGTGAGCTGATGCTGCGCGATCAGTTCGGGTGTGATGGTCATCGGCGTGAGCGCGGGAGTGCGCAGCATCGATTCGAAAATGCCCAGGCCGTCGGTCGAGCCCATCAGCGGATCGCAGGCGCGCTCCGGATGCGGCATCATGCCCAGCACATTGCGCTTCTCGTTCAGGATGCCGGCGATATCGCGCAGCGAGCCGTTGGGATTGTCGACATAGCGAAACGCCACGCGATCCTCGGCTTCGAGTTCATCGAGCGTGCGCTCGTCGGCGATAGTAGCGGCCTTCGCCATGCGCGACGGCAACGCAGCGATCTGCCCCTTGTGCAGCTTCGAGGTGAACGGCGAATTCGGCGGTCTCCGTGCGCAGTGCCACGTCGCGGCAGACGAATTTCAGGTCCCGATTGCGCAGCAGCGCGCCGGGCAGCAGTCCCGCTTCACCAGGATCTGAAAGCCGTTGCAGATGCCCAGCACCAGACCGCCGTCCGCGGCGAACTTCTTCACCGCGCCCATCACCGGCGAAAAGCGGGCGATCGCGCCGCAGCGCAGGTAATCGCCATAGGAGAATCCGCCGGGCAGAATCACCGCGTCCACATCGCCGAGGATCGTGGAATCATGCCAGATAAACTCGGCCTGCTGCGCCAGATTGTGGTTGACGGCGTACCACGCGTCGTGGTCGCAATTGCTGCCGGGAAAGACAACGACGCCGACTTTCATGGATAAGACTATTGAAACATGGGCGTTCCGCCTCTATTACTTACTGTTCCCGTGGATCTCCTGCAGACTCCACACCCGAATCGGATCGCGCCTCCGCGAAACCAGAGCTTCCGCCGCCGCCCGCGCTCCGCTCAACGTCGTGATGCACGGCACGCGGTACAGCACCGCGCTGCGCCGGATCGCCTTTCGTCGCTGAACGAAAGCGCGCCCGTCGCCGTATAAATCACCAGCTGCATCGTGCCCGCCTTCAGCAGATCCACCGCGTTCGGCCGGCCTTCGTTCACCTTGAACACCGTCTTGCACGCCATTCCGGCCTGGCGAATCGCCGCGGCCGTGCCGCGCGTCGCCACCAGTTGAAACCCAGATCGTGCAGCTTGCGCGCGACATCGACCGCCTCCGGCTTATGGCGATCGTTCACGCTGATGAACACCGTTCCCTGATCGGGCAGCGGCGTCCCGGCGCTCAATTGCGCTTTGGCGAACGCCTCGCCGAAGTTCTCGCCGACGCCCATCACTTCGCCGGTCGAGCGCATCTCCGGCCCCAGCGCCGGATCCACGCCGGGAAATTTGTTGAACGGAAACACCGGCGATTTCACGAAGCTCTGCGGCACCGGCAGCACGCCCGTGTGCTTCGGTGACCGTCGCGCAGCTTCTGGCCCAGCATCAGCGCACCGCAATCTTCGGCAGCGGCACGCCGGTCGCTTTGCTCACATACGGCACCGTTCGCGAAGCGCGCGGATTCACTTCGAGCACATAGACCACGCCGTCCTTGATCGCGTACTGGACGTTCATCAGCCCGATCACCTGCAGCGCCCGCGCCATGCGCACCGTGTAGTCTTCGATGGTCGCAGCACCTCGCGGCGGCAGCGAATGCGGCGGCAGCACGCAGGAGCTGTCGCCCGAATGCACGCCCGCTTCTTCGATGTGCTCCATGATGCCCGCGATCAGAACATCCTCGCCGTCGGACAGCGCATCGACATCCACTTCGGTGGCGTCTTCCAGAAAGCGATCGATCAGCACCGGCCGGTCCTGCGAGAACATCACCGCCTCGCGCATGTACTGCCGCACGGTCTGCTTCTTCGTACGCGATCACCATCGCGCGCCCGCCCAGCACATAGCTCGGCCGCACCAGCACCGGATAGCCGATGCGCCGCGCCACGTCGCACGGCCTGCTTCGACGCTGGTCGCCGTGCCGTTCGCGGGCGACGGAATGTTCAGATCGTCCAGCAGCTTGCCGAACAGCTTGCGATCTTCCGCCAGGTCGATATTCTCGGGATCGGTGCCGATAATCGGCACGCCCAGCTGCTTCAGCGGCAGCGCCAGATTCAGCGGCGTCTGCCCGCCGAACTGCACGATCACGCCATCCGGCTTCTCGGTGTCGCAGATATTCAGAACGTTTTCCAGCGTCAGCGGCTCGAAGTACAGGCGGTCGCTGGTGTCGTAATCGGTCGAGACCGTCTCCGGATTGCAGTTCACCATGATCGATTCGATGCCGAGATCCTGCAGCGCGAACGAGGCATGGCAGCAGCAGTAATCGAACTCGATTCCCTGCCCGATCCGGTTCGGCCCGCTGCCCAGAATCATGACCTTCGGTTGCGTCGGTCGGCTCCGCTTCGCATTGCCGCTTCGTAGCTGGAATACAGATACGGCGTGAAGCTTTCGAACTCCGCCGCGCACGTGTCCACGCGATTGAACACCGCCTCACGCCCAGTTCTTTCCGCCGCGCCCGCACTGTCCAGCTCAGCCGTATTCCAGAAGTTCGCGCCAGCGCGGAATCGGAGATGCCGGCGCGCTTCGCGCGGCGCGAATATCGGTCCGCGTCAGCGGTCTCGACGTGACTCTCTCGCCAAGCTTCTTTTCGAGCTCGACTCACTTGCCGCAACTGCTCGAGGAACCACGGGTCGATGGACGTCATCTCGTGGATCTCTTCCACGGTGTAGCCTTGCTGCAAACGCGAAGCGGATATAATTCAGCCGGTCCGGCGTCGGCGTAATCAGCTTGCTGCGGAATCAGCGGTCGCGTCGAAGCTTTTCGTGCCGAACGCCTTGCCCGTTTCCAGGCTGCGCATGCCCTTCCACAGCGCCTGTTTGAAGGTCCGCCCGATGGCCATCACTTCGCCCACCGACTTCATCTGCGTGCCCAAGCGTCGGGTCTGCGCCCGGGAAATTTCTCGAACTGCCACTTGGGAATCTTCGCCACCACGTAATCGATGGTGGGCTCAAAGGAGGCCGGCGTCACTTTGCGTGATGTCGTTCCGAATCTCGTCCAGCCGGTAGCCGACCGCCAGCTTCGCCGCAACCTTCGCGATGGGATATCCCGTCGCCTTCGATGCCAGCGCCGAACTGCGCGACACGCGCGGGTTCATCTCGATAATCACCATGCGCCCGTTCTTCGGGTTGATCGCGAACTGCACGTTGGACCCGCCGGTATCGACGCCGATTTCGCGCAGGCAGCGGATGCGCGCCATCGCGCATCATCTGATACTCGCGATCGGTCAGCGTCTGCGCCGGGGCAACGGTGATGGAATCGCCCGTATGCACGCCCATCGGGTCGAAGTTCTCGATGGAGCAGACGATGATGACGTTGTCCGCCAGATCGCGCATCACCTCCAGCTCGAACTCTTTCCAGCCCAGCGCGCTCTCTTCCATCAGCACTTCATGCACGGGCGAAAGGTCGAGCCCGCGCTCCAGAATCGCGATGCAGATCTTCGCGGTTGTAGGCGATGCCGCCGCCGCGATCCGCCCATGGTGAAACTGGCCCGCAGGATCACGGATACCCGCTTCGCGCGGCAAACGCCAGGCCGTCTTCGACGTTGTTGACCAGCTGCGATAGCGGCGTCTCCAGGCCGATCTTCCGCATCGCGTCTTTGAACAGCAGCCGGTCTTCGGCCTTCTTGATGGCATCGATCTTCGCGCCGATCAGTTCCACGCCGTACTGCTCGAGCACGCCCGCTTCGGCAAGTTCGACGGAAAGATTCAGGGCGGTCTGGCCGCCCACTGTGGAGAGCAGCGCGTCCGGCCGTTCCTTGCGGATGATCTCTTCGAGATAGGGCCGGCTGAGCGGCTCGATATAGGTGCGGTCCGCCAGATCCGGGTCGGTCATGATCGTGGCCGGATTGGAATTCACCAGGATCACTTCGTAGCCATCGGCCCGCAGCGCCTTGGCGGCCTGCGTGCCGGAGTAATCGAACTCGCAGGCCTGACCGATGACGATGGGGCCGGAGCCGATAATCAGGATGCGGTGCAGATCGTTGCGGCGCGGCATCTAGCGTGCTCTCCGCCATCAGGTTGATGAAGTCGTCGAACAGGTAATGCGAATCGTGCGGCCCGGGCGCGGCTTCGGGATGATACTGCACGCAGAACACGGGATCGCTGCCGATGCCGGAAGCCCTCCAGCGTATGGTCGTTCAGGTTCATGTGAGTCAGTTCGATATCGCTGCGCGTTGAGCGAATCGGGATCGACGGCGAAGCCGTGGTTGTGCGACGTAATCTCCACCCGCCGGTTCTCTGGTTCAGCACCGGATGATTCGCGCCGCGATGTCCGAACTTCAGCTTGTAGGTCTTGCCGCCGAGCGCGAGTGCCAAGTAACTGATGCCCAAGGCAGATGCCGAAGATCGGCGTTTTGCCGATCAGCTTCCGAATCGCCTCGATCTGCGGCTTGAGCGGCTCCGGATCGCCCGGACCGTTCGAGAGGAACACGCCGTCCGGCTTCAGCGCCAGTACATCTTCCGGCAGAAGTCAGCGAGGGAACCACAGTCACGCGGCATCCCGACGAGACCAGCCGCCGCAGAATGTTGTGCTTGATTCCGATAATCGTACGCGACCACGTGAAAGCGCGGTTCCGCCGTGGCGGCGACTTCTCCGAAGGCGGACACGGGCTCCACGGCCTGCGTCCACTCGTAAGACTGCGCGGCGGTCACGCCGCGTGGCCAAGTCCAGGCCCGCCATCGACGGCGACGAGCGCGCCTTCTCGATCAAGGCCGCCGCATCGCCGGACATCGTCGGAAAGAACTCCGCGCATCGCGCCGCGCGTACGCAGATGACGCACAAGCGCGCGCGTATCCAACTCCGACGCGATGGGAATTCCGTGCCTGCTCAAGAAACGAATCGCGCGTCCTAGATCGGAACGCCAGTTGCTCGTGACAGCCGAGAATTCGCGCACCACCAGCCCTTCGATATAAGGGCTTCGCCGCCTCGTTATCGGCCTGCGCTGGTCCCGTAATTTCCGATTTGCGGGTTGGTGAGAACGACGAATTTGGCCGGAATACGAGGGATCGGTGAAGATTTCCTGATATCCGGTGAGCGAGGTGTTGAAAACAACCTCTCCGCAGCGTTCGGCGGGCGCACCAACAGCCTTGCCTTCGAAGACGGTGCCGTCTTCCAAGGCCAGGATTGCGGACTCCAATCGTTTTCTCCTGGGGTGGACTCGTTCTAGTTTAGCGAAGCTTCACGGGCGCATCGTAACCCGTCATTTCCAGGTAGCCGGCGCCGCGCTGAGAACCGGAATAATCGACGGCGCCCTCCCAATATTTCGCCCCGCGCGAACCTGCAAGCTCCTGATCGCGCAGCAGGGCCCGGCACCGCAGGTCGAGGTGAAGCGAAGGGATGCGAATGGCCCAGACAACAGGATACCGGCCGCCAGTCTTCGAACTTTGCCAGGTTTCGAGCGGCTGGAGCGAGAAATCTTTAGAGGCGAGGTGATGCGGCCGGCCCCCGGAGTCGATGTAGGTGCCGGAAGAGTACGGGTCGATGGATCCGTCCTTATGGCGGAGCTCGAAAAGCATCAGTTCCGTCTTATTTTCGAGCTGCACGCTGAACCAGTCCCAGCCGGTCTGGTTGGCCTGCAACTGGTGCGTAAACCACTCATGGTCCATCCAGGCTTGCCCGGAAACCGAATAGTCGCGCCCGCCCGTTTGAATGGCGCCCGTGACCGCAAGCCGCGGAAACGACACGTAGTGCGAAGCGCGGCCTGGCCCCTCGGCCTTTTGACTGACGCCGTTCTCGCCCTGGATGACGAAGGGCTTAACGGGCGTGGCCTGTAGATGGATCGAGAATGCGGGTGTCGTCGCGGCCAGGGACTGGACTTCTCCCTTCCAGTCAACGGACCAGTTTCCATTCCAAACGCGCCGTTTCTCGAAGTTGGCGCCGGCGATCCCAGGCCCGGCGCGATTCACGCGCTCCTGCCAGGTAAAGCGCTTGCCCTCGATATCGGTCAACGCAGCGTTCGCCAGATAGACGTCATCCACGCGCCAGGCGGAGGGATTGTCGCGCGCTCCGGTACGCTCTCCCTCGCGGAAAAAGACCAGCTCGAATCCGAAGCGATGCCCTCCAGCTGCCCACACATTGCCGGTGTAGTACCACCATTCCGTGCGAAATTCCGGATGCGCAAAGTGATCGCGCGGGAACGAAAAGGCGTAACCGGGGAGCGCCTCGCGATACGGCGGATTCACCACCGCCAGGAGCGGGATTACTAAAAGCCAGGCCAGCGCGCGCAACTTACATTCTACGGTTCGCGCCGTTGCTACTATGACGATGAAATGGTTGTTTCGACGCAGTCCGCGCGCTTCGCGGGAATCGCGCTGGAAAGCGGCGGCCGTCTGGAATCGGTGGACGTGGCGTTTGAAACGTACGGAAATTTGAACGCCGCCCGCAGCAACGCCATCCTCATCCTGCACGCGTTTACTGGCGACGCGCACGCTGCTGGAATCAGTTCCGAAACCGGGAAAGTCGGATGGTGGGACAACTCGATCGGTCCCGGCAAGGCTTTCAACACCGACCGCTTCTTCGTGATCTGCGCCAATATCCTGGGCGGCTGCCAGGGAACTACCGGGCCGTCGTCCATCAACCCCGCGACCGGCGAACCGTGGGGCATTTCCTTTCCACCTATTACGATCCGGGACATGGTGGTGCTGCAGAAAATGCTGATCGACCACCTCGGCATCCCGCGGCTGCTCGCGGTGGCCGGCGGATCCATGGGCGGCATGCAGGCCTTGCAGTGGGCCGTATCGTATCCGGACATGGTGCGTTCCGCCATCATCATCGCCAGTACGGCGCGCCATTCGGCCCAGCAGATTGCCTTTAACGAAGTGGGGCGCGTCGCCATTATGGGAGACCCGGACTGGAACGGGGGCGACTATCACCGTGGTAACGCACCCGGCCGCGGACTGGCGGTCGCGCGCATGGTAGGGCACATCACGTATATGAGCGACGAGTCCATGCGCGAGAAATTCGGACGCAAACTGCGCGATTCGGAAGCGCCCGGCTTCGACCCGGAGTTCGAAGTGGAAAGCTACCTGCGCTACCGGGGCAGTCAGTTCGTCACGCGCTTCGATGCCAACTCGTATATCTACATCACCAAGGCAATGGACTATTTCGACGTATCGAACGGAAGCGGCTCTTTGGCCGACACCTTCGACGCGGCCGACACGCGGTTCCTCGTCATCAGCTTCACGTCCGATTGGCTTTACCCGAGCTACCAGTCGCAGGAAATCGTGCGCACGTTGCGCCGGCGCAATCACGATGTCGCTTATTGCGAACTCCCGTCGAACTACGGGCACGACGCTTTTCTGGTGGACGTTGCCGAACAGTCGGAAATGATCCGCGGGTTTCTCGACAGCACCTTTGGAGAGACAGTCGCGTGACTGCGGAAACACCGGTAATCGCGGGAAGCCTGAGCGGCCGCAGCGACTTCGCGGTGATCGGGCGCATGGTGACCCACGGCAGCCGGGTCCTCGACCTGGGCTGCGGAGAAGGCGAACTGCTGGAGTGGCTGACGCGCGAAAAGAAGGTCAGCGCGCGCGGCGTGGAGATATCGCCCGCGCAGGTGCGGCGAGCCATCGCGCGGGGCGTGTCGGCCTTTCAGGGCGATCTCAACGAGGGGCTTGCCGACTTTCCCGATAAGACGTTCGACTACGTGATTCTCAGCCAGACGCTGCAGGAGACCCACGAGCCTTTGCGCGTCATCCAGGAAATGCTGCGCGTGGGCCGGCGGGCGATCGTATCGTTCCCCAACTTCGGTCACTGGCGTGTTCGCATGAACATGCTCTTCTCCGGACGCAGTCCGCGCACCGGGCTCTTCCCCTACGAGTGGTACGAGACACCCAACATCCACTTTCTGAGCGTCCTCGATTTCGAGTTGTTCGCCGCTGAACAAGGCTTCCGCATCGAACACCGCGAGTTCCTGGCGGGCGCGCGGCGTATCTCCTTCGCCACCAACCTGCGCACCGAAGTTGCTGTATTCCTCTTGAGCTAAGGGGATACCCTGAGCCACGCGGACGGGCGCTAGCCTGAAGACTACTTCACTTTAGGAGCGGCATGCTGACTCGCATCGTACCCGCACTGGTTCTGATCGCCGGACTTCTGGGATCGACTCAGGCTCTTCCGGCTGCTAAAACCGGTGCTCACAAGATCGTGGATTCTCACCTGAGCGATGCTCAGATGGAAGCCGTGATCCACGCCAAACTCGCCAAATCCAAGATGGCGAATGAAGGGTGGACCTTTCACGTGCACAACAAAACCGTGACATGGGAGGGCAAAACCAACATTATTCAACACAAAGGGGCGGCGACGCGGATGGCGCATACGGCCGGCGCGACCCAGGTGGTCAACAACATCAAGATCGGCGAAGAAGCGCGGAAGAAGGCGGCCGCGAAGTTCGCTCTGGCCCGCAATCACGGAGAGCCCGTGAAGAAAGCCTCGCTGGTCCGCTAAGCCCGCGCGGTTAAGCGCCCCACTTGATCAGGCACGGGACCGGGCGGGTCAGCGGGTCGTCGAAATGATTGGGGCTTACGCGAAGAGCGTACCCCAGCCGCCCCGTCTGCCCCGGTTCCAGATCTTTGGCGTACTCGGTGACCGTGCCGTTGCTTTCACCGGGTTTCAGCGTGGCCACTTCCGTATGTTCGAGCTTGCCGTTGGGACCGACATGGCCCCACACCACCTCGACGCGCACGTCGCCGGGTTGCAGACCCGCCAAATCGATGGCTGCTTTTACGGGAAGGGATTTGCCGCTAGTCAAGGGCTCGGATTGCGCGGAGCCGGTTTCCACAAACCGCACCTTGTGCCAGACGCTTTGAATGCGCCGCGACCAGGCGGCCCGTTCGCGCGCATTTTCAAACTGATTGTTCTTCAGTCCGACAAACGCTTCGTGGGCCGGCGAGTAGAGGCGCTTATCGTATTCATGAACCATGCGGCGGGCATCGAACCAGGGCGATAGCGCCAGAATGGACTGCTTCGACCGGCGAATCCACTCGGTCGGGCCCCCCTGCCGCCGCTCGTAGAACATCGGGACGATCTCGTTTTCCAGCAGGTAGTAAATCATGCTGGCGTGCATCGCGTCCTGATCTTCGGAGTACGGCTCGCGATCGCCGATCGCCCAGCCTCCGCTGGATTCATACGCTTCGTCGTACCAGCCGTCGAGAATACTGAAATTCAGCACTCCATTCATCGCGGCCTTCATGCCGCTGGTTCCGCAGGCCTCTTCCCCGCGGCGCGGCGTGTTGAGCCACACGTCCACGCCCTGGATCATCTCGCGAGCCACTTTCATGTCGTAGTCCTCGAGAAACACGACATGCTTCCAGAGGTCGGGGTCGCGCGAATACTGCGCGATCTCCCGGATGAACGCCTTCCCGGGCGCATCTTTCGGATGCGCCTTGCCCGCAATCAGGATCTGCACCGGGTGTTCGCTATTCAGCAGAATCTTCTTCAGCCGCGCGATGTCACGGAACAGCAGGGTGGCGCGTTTATACGTGGCAAAACGGCGCGCAAAGCCGATGGTCAGTGCGTTCGGGTCCAGCACTTCCGACGCGTATTTGATCTCCATCGCGGCCGCTTTTCGCCGGGAAGCCGAGGCCACCTGGCGTTCCCGCACGAACGCGATCAGACGGCGCTTGCGGCGGCGGTGCGCCTCGGAAAGCTCCTCATCCGGGATCTCCAGAATCTGACGCCAGAACGATTCGTCTTCGTTCCACTCGCGCCATCCCGGCGGCAGATACTGATCGAAGAGGTCGGCCAAATCGCCATTCAGCCAGCTCGGCAGATGCACGCCGTTGGTCACCGACGTGATCGGGACTTCCCACGTGGGGAGTTCCGGCCATAGCTCCTGCCACATGGATTGGGAAACTTCGCCATGCAGGCGGCTCACGCCGTTGCGGTACGCCGAACAGTTCAAGGCCAGGATGGCCATCGAAAGACGTTCGGAGCGGTCGTCCGGGTTCTTGCGGCCCAGCGCCATCAGTTGATCGAACGAGATGCCCGACTCGGAACAGTAGCGCTCGAAATAGTGATAGACCAGCCCGGCCTCAAACAGATCGATCCCCGCGGGAACCGGCGTATGGGTGGTGAAGACATTATTCGAACGGGCGGCTTCTAAAGCCTCCGCGAAGTTCAAGTCGTGCAAGTGCATCATCACGCGGATGCGCTCTAGCGCCAGAAACGCCGAGTGCCCCTCGTTCATGTGATAAACGCTGGGCTCCAGGCCCAGTGCCGCGAGCGCGCGCAGGCCGCCAATGCCCAGCACGATTTCCTGCCGGATCCGCGTGTCATTATCGCCGCCATACAGCAGGTCGGTGATGGCGCGATCCTCGCCCCGCGCGTTTTCCGGCACGTTCGTATCGAGCAAAACCAGTCGTACGCGCCCGATGTTCATGAGCCAGATCTTGATCGACACAGGACCGGTCGGAAGATCGACTTGAACGCGTAGTTCGGCATTATTGGCATCGCGCGCCGGCTGAATGGGAAGGGTGTAAAAGTCGCTCGCCGGATTGCGCTCCTGCTGCCATCCATCGGCGTTCAGGAACTGGCGGAAGTAGCCGTGTTGATACAGCAGCGCCACGCCAACCAGATTGACGCCCAGGTCGCTCGCCGACTTCAGGTGATCCCCGGAGAGCACTCCCAAGCCTCCCGAGTAAATGGGGATGCACTCCGTCAAGCCGTACTCGGCCGAGAAGTAGGCGATCAGCTTGCCCGGTTCCAGGTTCGCGGGCGGCGCCATTTGTGCGTCGTAGCGCTGGCAGGCGAGCTGGTATTGGTTCAGATAACGGGTGTCCGCGGCCGCCCGCTCCAGGGTCGCTTGCGACACACGGCCCAGCATCACCACCGGATTGTAACCGGCCTCCTTCCACGCAACCGGGTCAAGCCGCCGGAAAAGAGCCCGGATCGCCGGCTCCCAACTCCAGATGATGTTGTAGGCCAGCTCGGACATGCGGGCCAAAGCCGCCGGCACGGCGGGACGGACGAGGAATTCGCGAAGCGGCTCTATCTCAAAACCCATACTGAGCCCCTATTATAGGTGCTCTGATCAACTCAACAAATCAGTGAAAAACCAGCCGGCGGAGTCTTAACCTACTTACGCCGGGTGATAATACTTACGCAATGATTCGGGCCCTGGTCGAATTCGCTCTTGGCAATCGTTTCCTGATCGTGCTGGTCACGCTTCTCCTGCTCGTATGGGGAGCAATCTCGTTTCACAATCTTCCAGTCGAAGCGTACCCGGATGTCGCGAATAATTACGTCCAGGTGATCACGCAGTGGCCGGGACGCGCCGCGGAGGAAGTCGAACAGCAGGTCACCGTTCCTCTTGAGATTGTGATGAACGGCATCCCTCATCTGGATCATCTGCGCTCGGTCTCCATCTTCGGTCTTTCCAGCTTGAACCTGATCTTCGACGATCAGTCCTCTAACGATTTGAACCGCCAGAAGGTTTTGGAACGGCTTACGCAGGTGAATCTGCCGGCGGGTTTACAGCCCCAAATCGGTTCGGACTACAGCCCGGTCGGTCAGATCTACTGGTATACCCTACACAGCACCAATCCCGCGATCGACGTCATGGCGCTCAAGTCTCTCGAAGACTGGACGCTCGAGAAGCAGTTCAAATCCGTCCCGAACGTAGTGGATGTCAGCAGTTTTGGTGGAAGCACGCGCGAGTATCAGGTCCAGGTGGACCCGGATAAGCTCGTGTCCTACGGCCTGAACATCGGCCAGGTGGAGCAACAGCTCGCCAACAATAACGTCAACGCCGGAGGGAGTTTTCTCGAAACCGGGATGCAGCAGATCAATGTGCGCGCCCTGGGTCTGGTTACCAATGTGAACGACATTGGGGACATCGTGGTGAAAACCCAGAACGGGACGCCCGTGCGGGTCAGAGATATCGCGACCGTGGTGCAGGGCCCGAAGATCCGATTGGGCAAGATCGGCAAAGCGGTGCATCGCGCGGACGGGAAGATCGTCGACGATCCGGATGTGGTCGAGGGAATCGTGCTGCTGCGTAAAGGCGCGGACTCCGATTCGACTCTGGCCGCCATCCACGACAAAGTCAAAGACCTCAACGAACACATTCTGCCGAAAGGCGTGAGGATCGTACCCCACCTGGACCGCAGCAATCTGCTGGCGTACACGACGCACACCGTGATGCACAACCTGACCGAGGGAATCATCCTGGTGGCGGTCATACTCTTCCTGTTTCTTGGGAATGCGCGTGGGGCGTTCATTGTCGCATTAACCATTCCGTTCTCGCTGCTGTTTGCCTCCATCTGCCTCGACCTAAACAGGATTCCGGCGAATCTGCTCTCGCTCGGCGCGCTCGATTTCGGCATGGTGGTGGAAGGAGCCGTGGTGATGGTAGAGAACATCATCCGCTATCTGGGCCGGGAGCGCGAAGACGGGCGGCCGCCAATCGCCTCCATCCGTGAGGCGGCGCACGAGGTGCAGCGCCCGGTCTTCTACTCCATCGGGATCATCATCACGGCTTACATTCCCATCTTCACGCTGCAGCGTGTGGAAGGCCGCCTCTTTAAGCCCATGGCATGGACCGTTTCTTTCGCGCTTTTAGGCGCGCTGATTTTCGCCATGCTGATAGCCCCGGTGCTTTGCAGTTTTCTGTTTGGCAAGCATGTCCGGGAGTGGCATAACCCGGTGATGACCGGGTTGACCAACGGCTATGAAGCGCTGCTCCGCCGTGCCATCCACTTCCGCTGGATTACGGTGGGCGTTGCCGCCGCCGCGTTTCTCGGTTCCATTTGGCTGATGGTCAGCGGCGTTATCGGGTCGGAGTTTCTGCCTCACCTCGATGAGGGCGCGATCTGGGTGCGCGCGACGCTCGCCCCCAGCACCGGTCCCAGTTCCGGCGTGGCGGTGATGGATAAAGCGCGCATTGTCATGGCCTCTTTTCCGGAGGTGACGCAGGTGGTTTCGCAGGTCGGCCGCCCGGACGATGGAACCGATACCACAGGCTTTTTCAACACCGAATACTTCATCGATCTGAAGCCGAAGAACGAATGGCGGCCGGTATTTCGCCGAAAACAAGGAAGAGCTGATCGCGGCCATGAATCGGGAACTCGATAAGATTCCGGGCGCGCTCTGGAACTTCTCCCAGCCGATCGCCGACAACATGGAAGAAGCCGTGAGCGGCGTTAAAGGTCAGCTTGCAATCAAGATCTATGGCGACGACTTGAAGACGCTCGAAGCCAAAGGCGGCGAGATCGTCAACGTCATGCGCTCCATCAAGGGCGTTGCCGACCTCGGGTTGTTCCGCGTAATCGGGCAGCCGAATCTGGAATTCCGGTGGACCGCGCCAAAGCCGCGCGCTACGGTCTCAATGTCGCCGACGTTCAGGACGCGATCGAGACGGCGGTGGGCGGCAAGGCCGTCGAGCCAGGTGCTGCAGGGCGAGCAGCGTTACGATCTGGTGGTGCGCTATCAGGCGCCTTACCGGAGCACCAAGGAAGCCATGGAGAACATCCGGCTGCTGGCTCCATCCGGGCGAGCGGGTGGCGCTCGCCCAACTCTGCGACGTGCGGGTTCTCGACGGCGCTTCGGAGATTTATCGCGAAGGCGAACTCGCGTTACGTGGCCATCAAGTACAGCGTGGAAGGGCGCGATCTGGGCAGCACGGTGGAAGAAGCGATTGCAGAAGGTGCACGAAGCAGGTGAAGCTCCCGGTCGGGTACCACATCGATTGGGCCGGCGAATACGAAAGCGCGAAGCGTTCGCAGAAGCGCCTAGATGATCGTCGTTCCGATCACGCTGCTCGTGATCTGCATGATTCTCTACACCATGTTCAACTCGCTGAAGTGGGTGCTGCTGATTATCGCCAACGTGGCGATGGCGCCGATCGGCGGGCTGCTCGCGCTGCTGATCACGGGAACGCATATCAGCGTTTCTTCGGGCGTGGGCTTTCTCGCGCTGTTCGGCGTTTCGGTGCAGACCGGCGTGATCATGCTCGAGTACATCAACCAACTGCGGGCGCGTGGGGAGACGATCATGGACGCCGCCGTCGACGGCTCCGTGCGCCGGCTGCGTCCGATCATGATGACGATGCTGGTGGCGAGCTTCGGCCTGCTGCCGGCGGCCCTATCGCGTGGCATCGGCTCCGACTCGCAGCGGCCCTTCGCGATCGTGATTGTCGGCGGCCTGGTAGCCGCGCTGATCCTTGGCGTGTTCCTCCTGCCCACCTTGTACGTCTGGGTGGCGCGCGACACGGACCACCTGCCCGACTTAGAGCAGCACGCCGAAACGGTTTGACGGTTAGTCGACGTTGACGGTGGTGCCGCGCAGATTCGGGTCGCGGCCCAGGCGGTCGATCCCGGCATCGAGGATGGTGCGGATCCCCTTGAGGATCTCGACGCCCGCGTTGCGGAAGTGTTCCGCCGTAACGTTTGCACGCATCTCGCGGGCTTTGTGTGTGAAGCGGGGTCCAGCTCCATCGCAGAAACACTCGCTGCGAGGCGCCGATTGGGATTGTTCGTTTTCGGTCATGGCTTACTCCTTAAGTTCGACGATCAGTTGGCGGTTCTCGAGACGCGCGCGGGACGGAGTGAGATTGACCATCGAAGTCGGCAGTCCCACATGGCGGCGCAGCGTACCCACCTCGACCACAAGTTCGTCTCCCTTCTTAAATAGTCCCACGTCTCCTTTGGCTGCGAAGGGGAGCTCCAGAACAATCTCATAGCGCTCCTCGACTTTGCGGAACTGATAGGGGGTTGCGGTGCGGGTGACCGCCATCGGATCTTCATTTTCGGTGAAGAGCGTAGCGGCGAGATCTTCCAGGCGCTGCTGGCCCAGCACTTCGTGCGTGAACAGAGGCACGCGTTTCACGGGAACGGGCGCGAAATAAGCTTCGATCTCTCCGAGCAGCCGCTGCTGGGAGGCGCGCCATTCCTGGAAGAAGGCGTCGGTCACGGTGTCCGGCAGTACGCGGTTCACAATCACCGAATCCACCGTCAAACCATGCAGGGAGAAGTAAACGAACGCGCGCTGGGTTTCGCGCACCACCATCGTCTCCGCGTTCGTGACCAGGCGGACGCTGGTGGTGTGCGGGTCTTCGAGAACTTCGCCCACGCCCTCCAGCTTTCCGAAGAGCTCCTGCACGTTAGAAAAATAGCTGTCCTTGGGGAGCTCCACGGGAGTGATGTGTTTGGCGAACGGCCGCACCGCTTTCATGAGGCCGCGCTGCATGGGAAAGATGTGCTTCATGTACCACTCGAGCGTGGCCGGCATGCTGACGAAGCGCATGGATTCCGCGGTGGGCGCGCAATCGAGAATCGATCACCTCGTAGCGCTGCTCCCTCCGGTATTGGTTCACGTACATCATCGCGCTGAGTTCTTCCATACCAGGGAGGATGGCGAGTTCCTCGGCTTCCACATCCTTGATGCCGGTGGTGCGGAGGATGGAGATGGTGTAGGCCGAAATCTCCTTCCAATGGCGCCGGATCTCATGTTGAATGTTGACTTCCTGAATAGCGAGGAATGGATTGATGTCGACCGGTTCGCTGGTATCGCGATGGAAGAGGGAGGTTCCGAGATGGAGAGAGTCGGCGAGGCTATGGGCGGGGTCGACGCTCATGACGAGCGTGCGATGCCCGCGCCTGGCTAATTCGACACCCGTAGCAGCGGCGATGCTCGTCTTTCCGACACCGCCTTTGCCGCTGAAGAGGAGGATGCGCATGGCTCGCTATCAGTAGGGACGAGAGGAACAAGCGGCGAGTTCGGAAAATTCTTTGGAACCAGTCCACCCCGGGTCTCAGACGCGAAGCAGTTTCGCAGCAAAGACCGTACCGCCGCAAATCCTGCGCGCGTATCGTTGCGGACTTAGAATAAAGCGCTAAGCGGAATATTGATAGCGCCGGCGTGCAGCGCAGTGGAGCACTGCTGGACGGCTCCGTCGCGATGATATTCCCAGGCTTTCTCGACTACCGGGTCGATCACCCAACAATAGGGCACGCCCCAGCGATGATACTCTTCGCACTTCGTCAGAAGTTCACTCGACCGATCTCCGGGGGAAAGGATTTCAACACAAAGAAGGACGGGGCGGTCGGGGTATGGATCGGCAAAATGCATATCGGCCGCGACATCGGGAACCAGGAACTTCGTGGGACTCACCTGCACGGTGAGCTCCACAGCAGCCTCATAGCCTAAGTCCTCGAGCAGGCGGAAGAGGCGGCCCTGCAGTTTTGCGTGTTTGGATGTTCCCATTGCTTTGGGCCGAAGAACTCCGTCGATGTACTCGCAATTGGGCTTGCCGGTATATGCGAGGTACTCGTCGATAGAGACGTGGGCCGTGGTCGCCATGGCTCTAGTTTACTTGCTTTGGGCGCGTTGGAGCCGGTCGCGAACGCCGTCCCACGCGGAACCGGGGGGAACCGGCTCGATGGCGATCCAGTCCAGGCCGCGCGTATCGAGATCATGCAGCGTGCTGTAGACGAGCGCGGCGTAATGGTCCGGATCGCCGGGCATCCTGTCCCGGGACAGGAACACGCCATTGCCGAAGCCGGGCGGAACGGACGTAAGGAACAGCGGCGTGCGCGGCTGGTAGTGGCGCTCGTGCTGGCCGGGCGAGCGATGAACGCTGTCGCGCGGGCTGGACAACGGGCCGACGACCGCTTCAATCTGTTCGCGGTTGATCATGCCGGGGCGCAGCAGTTCCGCTCCGTGCGCGCCCAGCGCAACCACGGTGGACTCGATCCCCACTTGCGTCGGGCCGCCATCCAGGATGATGTCGACGAGCGCGCCCAGAGACGCACGGACATGCTCGGCACGCGTGGGGGAAAGCTCCGTGAACCGATTGGCGCTAGGCGCGGCAATGGGCACACCGGCGGCTCGGATCAGGGCGAGAGCAATGGGGTGGGCCGGCATGCGAAGGCCGACCGTATCGAGACCGCCCGACACGATCGATGGGATAGCGGCAGTCTTGTTCACCACAAGCGTGAGCGGGCCGGGCCAAAAGCGTTCGGCAAGCAACTGCGCTTCGGGCGGCCATGCGGCTGCAAGGGCACGGGCCTGTTCGAGCGATGCCACATGCACAATCAGCGGACTGGCGGCGGGACGTCCTTTCGCCTCGTAAATGCGCGCGACAGCTTGCGCATCGAGCGCATTGGCGCCCAAACCATAGACCGTTTCCGTGGGAAACACAACCAGCTTGCCGGCACGGATCGCGTCCGCGGCGGCGGCCAGCTCACTCGGGGAGATCATCCTTCCCGTCGCCGCACGTCTTGCCGGTCTTGCGCCATACCAGGTAGGCGTGAATAAGCTCATCAATGCCACCCTCGAGCACCCGATCGACATCGCCGATCGAAAGCTTGGTGCGGTGGTCCTTAATCATGCGATAAGGAGCCAACACGTAGCTGCGGATCTGGCTTCCGAAGTTAATCTCGAGCTTGGTGGCTTCGGTCTTGCGGGCCTCGACGCGTTTCTTTTCCAGTTCGCGCTCATAAAGCTTGGCGCGCAGCTGCTTCAGGGCCGTATCGCGATTCTTGTGTTGCGAGCGCTCGTTCTGGCACTGCACGACGGTATTGGTTGGGATGTGCGTCATGCGGACCGCCGAGTCGGTCATGTTCACGTGCTGACCGCCGGCTCCCGAGGCGCGGAAGGTGTCGATGCGGACGTCTTCCATCCGCAGATCGATGTGGATCTCTTCGTCGATCTGCGGGTAGACGAAGACCGAAGCGAACGAAGTGTGGCGGCGCGCGGCGGAATCGAAGGGCGAGATGCGCACCAGCCGATGGACGCCACTCTCCGACTGCAGGAGGCCGTAGGCGTTGGGCCCATTGACTTCGAAGGTCACGGACTTGATGCCGGCGCCTTCACCTTCCAGCCGGTCGGTAATGACGGTCTGGAAGCCCTGCCGCTCGGCCCAGCGCAGGTACATGCGCATCAGCATCTCGGCCCAGTCCTGGCTTTCGGTGCCGCCCGCGCCGGGGTGGATGGTCATAATGGCCGGGCGCGCATCGTTGTCGCCCGCCATGAGCATCCCGGTTTCGAGCTTTTCGAGAAGCCCGGAGAAATGGGGCAGGGACCGCTCAATCTCGGCGGTGACGTCCTCGCCTTCGCGGCCGAGTTCGAAAAACGTTTCGATGTCGGAGGTGAGCGCACCGATGCGCGCATCGTTCTCGATCGCTTCTTCGAGACGCTTGCGCTCCTGCATGACCTTTTGACTTTTTTCGGGATTATTCCAGAAATCCGGCTCGGCGATCAGTGTTTCGGTACTCGCTAGCTGGCGCTGCTTGCCGGCCGCGTCAAAGATAACTCCGGACGGCAGTGGCCTGTTCGCGCAACGGAGCATACAAACGATCGAGCTCTTCCAAGGTCATGTTTCTGTTCTTATCCTAGCGCTAGGCAGCGGCGGCAATGGTGCGGGGCGGCGATTGCGCAAGTCGCGGAGGCCCGGCGAAGTGGCGGCCCAAGCGGATCATGGGACCTTCGACGAACCGGTAGCTGAAACACGCGCAGGCCAGCGCGAGCGCGACGTTGACCGGGAAGTGCTGCAGGGGCGCGTGGTGGTATTGCGACACGAAAAGCTGCTGCCACAGATAGAGACTGTAGGAGCGCTGACCAAGCCAGCCAAAAGGCTTCGATTCGAGCGCGCGGCCGAGCCAATTGGCAGGCTGCGCCGTGGAGGCGCTCAGGACCACGGGGAAAAGAAGCGATTCCGCGATCATGTAGGACTTCGGTTGAAAGACGTCGAATGCGATGGCCGCAAATAGGGCAGACAGGGCGACCGGAGCGGCGGCGCGTTTCGGGATCCAACGCGCGAAATCGACGCGAGAGGTAAGCAGTGCCAGAGTGCAGCCCCACAGAAGGGCATCCATGCGGTAGTCACTGCGCAGGCCGTGATTGCGAAGCGCTTCATTGTGCAGTAGCGTGGCGATCCAACCGTGGCGAACGTCGAGCGCGCGCCAGACGGAAAAAGCAACGGCGAGCGCGGGCGCGATCCAACGCGCGCGGCGGATCCCGCTCAACACCAAAAGCACAGGCCAGAAGAGATAAAACTGCTCCTCCACCGCCAGGGACCAGAAATGGCCCGTGTACCAGCCGTTCTGCGCGTTAGCGCCCCAGTAGTTACGGGTGAAAAGGAGGCAACTGGCGACGTCCGTCCATGAGGAGTAGAGAATTCCCGCCATGGTGAGGCCCGCGATCACGGCGAGATACAAGACGGCGGGCGGCAAAATACGGAAAGCACGACGCACGTAGAAATTTCGTATCGAAACGAACCCAGTCTGCGCATGTTCATCGAGCAGACGCGCGGTGATGAGATAGCCGCTGATGGCGAAGAAAAGATTGACGCCCAGCGCCCCATGGCGGGTCCAGTAATCAGAGGGAAAAGAATGCGAAAGGATAACGCCGCAGATGGCGATGGCGCGCCAGCCGTCCAGGGTCGGGATGTAGTTCGCTTGTTTGACGCCCACTCCTTACCGAGTGCGCGTGTGCATCAAAAGATTACACAATATTGACGCGGCGCCAATGCTTGCCGGCCTGAATCAACAGCGCATGCGTCCCGTCCGGTGCGAAAACCAGTTCGGAGATGGGTTGCTCATTGATCTTGACCGCGCCCGCCTTGATCTTGCGAGCGGCTTCACTGACGGAATCGGCGAGGCCGATGCGGGCCATCAGCTTGTCGACCCGAATGCCTCCGTCGACGCGGACGCCATCCGGAAACGGCGCTTCCGGGATTTCCGCGGGGATTTCTTTGCGGCGCACCACGCGGGTGAACTCATCCTGCGCGGCCTGGGCTTGCTCGCCGGTATGAAAATCGGAAACGATCAGGCGGCCCAGTCTCATCTTGGCTTCCATGGGGTGAAGCGCCCCGGCGGCCATATCTTCGCGGATTTTGGCGATCTCGGCAAGGCTCACATCGGTGAGCAGCTCGTAATACCGGAGCATCAGATCGTCGTTAATCTGCATGATCTTGCGAAACATGACCTCCGGCGGCTCATTGATGCCGATGTAGTTGCCGAGGGACTTGGACATCTTCTTCTCGCCATCGAGACCTTCCAGAATCTGCACGGTGGCAACGATTTGAGGAGGCTGGCCGAAATCCTTTTGCAATTCGCGCCCGACGAGCAGGTTGAACTTCTGATCGGTGCCGCCGAGTTCCACATCGCAGGCCAGCGCGACGGAATCGTAGCCCTGCACCAGCGGATAAAGCAGCTCGTGGACCGAGATGGGGACGTTCTCGCGGTAGCGTTTGGCGAAGTCATCGCGCTCCAGAATGCGGGCCACGGTGTATTTGGAGCAGAGCTTCAGGAAATCGTCGAAGCCGAACTTGCCGAGCCACTCGCTGTTAAAGCGGATCTCGGTTTTGGCCGGATCGAGGATTTTGAAGACCTGCTGCTTGTAGGTTTCAGTATTGGCTTCGATCTGTTCCCGCGTGATCGGCGGGCGCGTGGCGTTGCGGCCGGAAGGGTCGCCGATCATGGCGGTGCGGTCGCCAATCAGGAAAATCACGGTGTGGCCCAGGTCCTGGAAGTGCTTCATCTTGCGGAGCAGAACGGTATGGCCCAGGTGCAGATCGGGCGCGGTGGGATCGAACCCGGCTTTGACGCGCAGGGGTTGGCCTTTCCGGGAGAGCCGCTCGCGCAGTTCGTCCTCACGGATCAGCTCCGCCAGACCCTTTTTCAAGTAGAGAAGCTGTTCTTCAATTGGCGCCACTAAGGCTATTTTGTCAGGTACTTATCGAGAAACGCGGCAGCCGCGGCGTAGGCCTGCTCCCAATGCTCGTGCAGGAGAAAATCGTGGCCTTCATCGGGGAAGACGAGCTCTTCGAAAGGGACGTGCTGTTTGCGAAGCGCTTCTACGACGATTTCGGTTTGCCGGAAGTCAACGCTGCGGTCGTCATCGCCCTGGATGAGCAACACGGGGGATCGCCAGGTGGCGACATCGGCGAGCGGCGAAGAGCGCAGAGCGATTGCGGCGAGTTGCCGGCGCGCGCCCGGCTGATCTTCAGGGATCGTATCCGCCATCTCATCGTTCCAGTTGTGAACACCGTGGAGGTCGACCCCGGCCGCGAACAGGCTGGAGGCGCGCGCGAGCCCGAGCGCGGTCAGGTAGCCGCCATACGAGCCGCCCCAGATGCCAATTTTGGCGGCGAGAACATCTTTGCGGGATTGAAGATAGTGCCCCGCGCCGAGCACGTCGTTCCACTCGGTCCCGCCGGAAGGCCCGTATTTGAGAGCTTCCCGGAAATCCAGACCGTAGCCGGTGCCGCTGCGATAGTTCACCGAGAGGACGATGTAGCCTTTGCTGGCCAGGTACTTGTTGAAGCCGTACGCCTGGTTGTAATAGAGCATCGGATGCCAGCCGAGCAGCATTTGGCGGCGCGACCCCCCGTGCAGAAAGACGACGGCAGGGTGCCGGGCGGGGGGCCCCTCGGGCGGAAGGAAGAGTTGGCCGTGAATCGTCCTGCCATCGGCTGCGGGAAAGGTGATGGGAATCAGCCGGGTCGGCGGAAAGTCATTGCGGACGGTTTCGGGCGCCAGGTCCCGGGTGCCGCTGGAGACCGTATAGAGGGCGGCGCGGGCGGGCTGATGCGGATCGGACCGCAGCATGGCGATCGCCTGGTCCGAAGCGAATACAGGACTCCATTCGATGGAATAGAGGCCAATGGGCGCGGGATGCGGATCGGCAACGCGCGCGCGATAGATATGGCGCCGGTCGATGTCGCCCGCGTTCGAGGACCACACAAGCTCTTCCCGATCCGCCGACAGGTCGGCTTCACCGATTTCGCCTTCGAGTTGGCCGGGCGAGATGTCCGACGCGGCGCCTCCGCTCGCCGGTACGGAGTACAGGTGTTGCCAGCCTGTGCGCTCCCAGGGAAAGGCGATACGGTCGCCCGCGGCCCAGAAGAGTTGATGCGGAGATTCCAACTCGTGGAACACGCTCCCGGGACCAGGTAGAGCGGTCCATATCTGGCGGCCCCCGCCGGTCGCGATTTCGGCAACGCGCAGGGACCAGGGCATAACGGCAGCGCGGCGGGGCTGATGCATCTCCGCGTCCAACGTGGACGGGATGCGGGTAAACGCAATGCGCTTCGAATCGGGAGACCACACCGGGTTGTTGTCGTAATCGGAGCCCGGATCGGGGAAGTGAAGCGACGGATCGCCCTCCCGATACACGGCAATCAAAGAGTGCAGAGCGCGGTGGCTGACAAAGGCAAGAGATCGGCTGTCCGGCGACCAGGTAAGATCGCTCGCCTTTCCGCGATTGTGCGTGAGCGCGACAGCGGGAGCGGCCGTTCCGCTCTGAAGCGCGGCCAGGAAAATGCGTCCGGATTCGACGAACGCGACGGCGTGATTGTCCGGAGCGATGGCGGGCGAGTGGCCGCGGCCGAGAGTCTTCGAGGAGCCCCCGGCGAACGGAAGCATTTCGACAGTCTGATCGGTTCCGGCGAGGAGATGGCGCGGGTTGGGGATATCGTTCTGCGCGTTGGGCGAGCCTCCGCGGGTATAGACGACGAACTGCCCGTCCGCGCTGAGCCGCATTTCCGAGATTTCGATGCCGTCGTCGTCGTGATTGGCGGTGATCTGACGCGCCTGGTAGGCGGGAGCCTGCGCGACCCATATGTTGCGAATGCCGCGGACGGTCTGGAGCCAGGCGATGTGGCCGTGGCCGTCGCTTGTGAGATCGGAAGGGAAGGGCGCGCTGAGAGCGTCGTTCAGAGTGAAGGAGCTGGCTCCAAAAAACGGAGTCGCGAAGCACACCCAAGCCAAAAAAACGCGCATGGGCGATTGTAGCGTTCAGGTACTTACTTGTGCAGAATTGTGCAGAGTTTTCGAGAATGGCGTTAGATGATCAGCGGGAGCTGCGGCACAAGGCCGCTGAAAAGTGCAAGAACGTTACGATGAAGAGGAGATACGAATATGGCAGCAACTCTTGATTGGTCGCAGTGCCCTGCCGTCGAGAGCATCCCCGGCAAGCCTAGCGGCGCATGGGTGTTCAAAGGAACCCGGATGCCAATCTCCACGGTGTTCGAGAACCTTCAAGACATGAACGTTGACGAGCTGATGGAAGAGTTCGGCGTGACACGGGAACAGGTCCGCGCGGTTCTGGCGTTCGCGGCTCGCAGCGCCGAAGCCCCCCACCGCGCTCGTAATGCTTGTCCTGTTTGACAACGGCACCCACGCACTCTTGCCCGGTATCTGATCGAGCATCACACGGTCACGGAGGCCCGCGCCCGCGGGTGGGAAGAATTGGAGAACGGCGCATTGCTCGGCAAGGCCGAGGCCGAAGGGTTCGAGTGCTCGTTACGACCGGCAAAAACCTCAGACACCAGCAGAACCTTGCGCGCCGCAGGATGGCCATTGTCGTTCTGGGACATGGACGATGGAGCATGATCAAACGCCATGTCGCGCATGTCGTCGCCACTGTAAACGCAGCCACACCTGGCAGCTTTGCCGAGGTAGATATTCCTTTTTGAGTAGCCCGGCAGTTCGGTCGAAACCAAACACCGGAGCTTATACCCCGACCTACATCTTGTAGCGCCCAAGGTCCTCGTCATTCAGGCCCTCGAGCCAGCGCTTCAATTCCTCATTGTTCACCTTGTCTGAGACCGACGCGGTCACTTTGGACGACTTCAGAACTTCATCGTCGACGAAGATGGGGCAGTCCAGACGAAGAGCCAGCGCGAGAGCGTCGCTGGGCCGGGAATCCACCGAAATCATCTCGCCCTCCCGCTCGAGCCAGATCAGGGCGTAGAAGGTATCATCCTTCAACTCGTTCACAACGACTTTGCGCACGCCCGTGGAGAGGCCGTTCAGAACGCTCTTGATCAGATCGTGTGTCATGGGGCGCGGCGTGGAGACTTTTTCGATTTCGAGTGCGATCGCGTTCGCCTCGTAGATGCCCACCCAGATCGGAAGAACCGTGCTGCCGCCCACATCCTTCAAGATGACAATCGGCATGTTGGTTACCGGATCCATCATCAATCCGCGGATTTTCATCTCAACTTCCATCTTGGGCATCTCCATCCTGACAACCTCATTACACCATGCGGGATTCGGCTCGCGGGGGCCGCACGCCTAGGCGAGACACGCTTCACCGACCAGCGAATTCGGACCGGCGCGGGTAACGCGTACCGGCAGGTATTGGCCGACCAGAGGGGCGTCCGCCGACTCGGTCGGGTGGGTAAAGTTCAGGGTCACGTTGCGCGAGGTGCGCCCGATCCACTGATCGAGCGCGACGTTGCGGCCTTCGACGAGCACCTCCTCAACGGTCCCGAGAAGCTGCGCGTTATTGCGGATCTGGATCGCTCGCTGGCGCTCCTGGGCGATGACGAAGCGGCGCGTTTTTTCGTCTTCGGGAATGGAATCGGACATCGTCTGTGCGGGCGTGTTGGGGCGCGGCGAGTACTTGAAGAGGAATAGAGACGTGTACTGCACGGTATCCAGAAGATCGAGGGTCTCCTCAAACTCCTTCTCGGTCTCGCCGGGGAACCCGATGATGATGTCCGTGGTGAGGGCAATGTCGCGGCGGGCGCCCCGGATCCAATCGATCTGGCGCAGGTACTCGTCGCGGGTATACTGGCGCTGCATGGCGGAGAGCACGCGTGTCGAGCCGGACTGCACCGGGAGATGCACATGGTTACAGAGGACCGGATTGCGGTCGATGGCGTCGACGATCGGGCGGACGAAGTCGCGCGGGTGCGAGGTGGTGAAGCGCACGCGGCGAATGCCGGAAATCTCGCCTACGCGGGCGAGCAGCGCGGCGAAGTCCCAACCGGCCGGGGACGGGTCGCGGTAGCTGTTCACGTTCTGCCCGAGCAGTTGGATTTCGGTGTAGCCGCGGGCGGCCAGATCGCGCGCTTCGCCCATCACGCCGGCACTCGTGCGGCTGCGCTCGGGACCCCGCGTGAACGGGACCACGCAGTACGCGCAGCTCTTATCGCACCCCTCGATGATGGTGATGTAGGCGCGATGCGGGTTATCGCGGCGGGTGAACGGCGTTTCAAAGGCGTCTTCCTCGTCGAAGGTCAACCCGGTGACGCGGCGATTGCCGGCTTCCAGTTGGACGAGCATCTGGGGAAGCCGGGCATAGCTGGCGGATCCGGCCACCAGGCTCACATGCGGCGCGCGCTCGAAGATTTTTTCACCTTCCTGCTGTGCCACGCACCCGAGCACCGCGAAAATCTTGCCTTTGCCGGACTGCTTTTTGAAGGTGTTCAGGCGATGAAATACCTTCTGCTCGGCGCGGTCGCGAATGCTGCAGGTGTTGTAGAAAACGTAGGACGCGTCTTCCGGCTCCGGCACTTCCCGATAGCCCTTTTCGACGAGAACGCCCACCACCTTTTCCGAATCGTGCGCGTTCATCTGGCAGCCGAACGTCTCGATGTAAAAGGTCTTTTCCACTCTCATATTGTACGGCCGAGCGGCGGATCGACGCCCACATCCACCACTTACCCAAATTCGTATGGCAGAGTACTACATTATTGAGCCTCGCACAAAAGGACTTCAATCTTGAGAGCTACAGGAAAACAACGTGCTCGTCACGTTCCGGAAATCTCACATGAAACCATCAACGTTTTTACTATTGATCGGGTGCGCGGCCGCACCCCTTTTCGCTCAAACTTCCAGTTCTCAGGGCCTGCAATCTTTGGGTTCCGGGTGCTTTGTCCCTCCGGCGATTGACCCGGGCAAAGACTTTCTCGCGAACTTCAACAACAATTGCTACGCCCTGCCGTTCAGTGTTTCCCGGGGAGGCGGTAGCAGCCAATATGCGGGAGACTTGAACGCGAAATATGGACTCTTGTTCTATAAAGTCAAGCCGGGTTACGAACTGGTTCTTGTAGGCACGTTTCCGAATGCCCGTTTTTTCTCGGCGACGGTATACGATTCCCATTCTGCGGTAACGGGCAGCGAGACCGACGACACGATTTTGCCCTTGAATCGTTCCATGATTAACCCATTTCTCGTAAACACAACCTTCGTACCCAATCAGATGTATGGCATCACCGTGGGTTTCGGCGGACCATTGCCGGCATCCGTGTCCCCCGGATGTAGCACCAGCGATACGACCATCGATCAGAACTTTATGGACGCTTCTCAGATTCACCAGGGCATCAGTTGGAATGGCTATCCCGGTCTGCCTGCGAATTTTCCCGTTCACCAGACAGGGGCGAGCGTCGGCGGGATGATTCTGGTTCGCAGCTACTTCGACCTTTCATCTGAAGCGCAGCCGGTCGCGATCGTGCGAGATTTAACGACCGGGTGCGCCGTTCCACTTAAGGACGCGACGAACATAATCACCACCGATTCGGTTAAGGGCAGTGGCTGGGGAGATCGATCGCAAAAAGATGCTCACGATGACTTCGCTTTCCAGATCCAGCCCCAGGAGTGCTTTCCCAACGATCCATTGAATCAGGTCCGATGGAATCGCTCGAACGACTATGTACAGGGTTCCAACCCGGCGTCGGCTTATTTGAAGTTTGTGATGTCTTCGTCACAAGTGCAGTCGATTGTGTCCGGGCACCAGTTCATGCGCATGCGCTTTCAACTTCCGAGCATGCCGGACACGCCTTGTGTTACTGGCAGTTGCGCGCTGACGGGGGCCGAGCAACTGCGTTATCGCTCGATTTCGTTTCTGCAGGGGCGAGTCACGCTTGCCTCTCTCAAAGACGCCGATTATGTGCGGGATCCGAACGGGAACGTGACCCTGATTATCGGGTTTGGCACAGCGCCACCCGCGTATGTGAATGCATCGAACTATTACACCTACTTTGATCTCAGTCAGGTGAGTAACTATCAGAAGCTCCAGTTGGTGGAGATGAGGGACATCCTGCCGAACATCGCGTTCCAGTGCTCCTCATTCAACGTTCCCTTCCGGTATACGGAATACAACCCGGAAGGCGGGTACATGGGAAATTACGTTCCGACGGTTGATTTCCCGACCGGGAGTCAAATCCCGCAGGTTGCCGTTGCCTTTAACCGTCCCGGCACCTGTCAGGCGTCCGTGCCGCAGAAGCCGGTTGCTTGCACAACGAAATAACGGCCAAGTCGCCTCGGGATTCTCGGTGAGTTTCCCGAGTTAGCTCGCGGGGTCGTGGTTCTGGGCCTGCAGAACGTCGCAAAGTTTCTTGCCAAGCTGCTCCGCGCTGAACGGTTTCTGCAGGAAGCTGGACGGGCCGGAGACGTTGACCATGGTCTCGGCCTCGGCATAACCGCTGATCAGAATCACCGGAACATCCGGCTCGATGCGGCGAACGTGGCGCAGAGCTTCTTCTCCGCCCATTACGGGCATGGTCAGATCGAGGAAAACGGCGCGCAAGCGAGGCTTCAGCTGCGGCAGAACCTCGAGCGCGGCTTGCCCATTCTCGGCTAACACCACCTGATAACCCCAAAGTTCGAGCGAGCGCCGGATGGTGGTACGCACGGTTTCCTCATCGTCGACAACGAGAATCTGGCCGGCGCCTTTCGGAATGTCTGAGAACGGGTCAGGACCGGCTGCCTCAACCGGCGGCTTCTCGAGGGCGGGAAGGTATATGCGGAACGTGCTTCCATTGCCGGGAACGCTCTGGGCGGTGATCGTCCCGCGGTGCTGACGGACAATGCCGAGAGCCGCGGAAAGGCCGAGCCCACGGCCGGTAAATTTAGTGGAAAAGAAGGGTTCAAAGATGCGCGCGAGCGTGTCGCGGTCCATCCCCACGCCCGAATCGCGTATTTCCAAAACCACGTAGCGTCCGGGCTGCAGGGATTCCCCGGACGCATCCAGGGGAATCATGCCAGGGGAGATCGATTCCGAGAAGGTTCGAATGTCGAGGGTTCCGGCGCCCTTGGCCTCGATGGCTTCCAGGCTGTTGGTGAGCAGGCTGTGAATGACCTGGCCTAAATGCGCGCTGTCGGCTTCGACCAGCGGAATGTGGGATTCCAGGTCGAACTGTATGGCGATCTGCTTATTTTGGCCCGGGACCGCGGCTTTGGCGGCCAGTTCGCGTGCGAGTTCACTAAGGTTGAGCGGGGCCGCTACGAACCGCGCCTTACCGGCATAGGCCAGCAACTGGCGGGTGAGGGTGGCGGCGCGCTCTCCGGCTTTCAGCACTTCCTGAAGCAGGACTTGCAACTCGGCTTTATCGTCCAGAGAGTAGAGGCAAAGGCTCGCATTACCGATAATGCCCGTGAGCAGGTTGTTGAAGTCGTGAGCAACGCCGCCGGCCAGCACTCCCAGACTTTCCATGCGCCGCATTTGGTCCGCCTGCTGCCGCATGCGCTGCCGCTCGGTAATATCGAGGAACATGGCGATGAAGCCCGCGGCGGGATCGCGGGGATCAACGGGAGCGACCGAGCAGAGAATTTCTATCTCCTGGCCGTCGGCGCGCTGCACGCGAGTCTCGCGCTCGTGCCCACTGGAATCGAGCGGCAAGGGGAACGGCATCGAGCCTCCCACCACGGATTCCTTCCGGAAACCCAGGATGCGTTCAGCCGCCGGGTTCCAGATTGTGATGCGCCCCGCGGCATCGGTAGCACCGATACCCATAGGTGAGCTGTCAATGAGAACCCGCAACGCGCCGCCGGTACGACGAAAATCGTCTTCCAGAGCCTTACGCTGGTCGATGTTGACGACCGCGCCGGTAACCAGGGCGGCTTTGCCTGCAGTTCCCGCGCGGGCCTGCTTCCAGGATTGCAGCCAATGGACGGACCTGTCCGGCCAAACAACCCGGTATTCCACTTCGTGCAGTTCCCCCGGATGGGCAAGGCAGTCATCTACGCTCCGCCGGGCTTTCTCACGATCGTCAGGATGAATTCGGGCGCGGTACAAATCCACGGTGATCGATTCATCGCGTCCGGCGCCGAAAAGGGCGCGGCAGCGGTCCGACCAGTGCAAATCGTTGGCGTCGATATTCCAATGCCAGGTGCCGAGGTGCGCCGCCTCAATGGCTGAAGTGGCGGCGAGAACTTCAGCTTCGAGTTCCCGCTCCCGCGTGGCCGGGGCGGGGCGAAGCCAGGCGCCGAAACCCTGTTCGAGGGAGACGACGCGCAGATGAACCGAGGGCGCGTCGCTCTTACGGCGGACCAGAGAAAACTTCCCGGTGAATGCAGACTGCGTCGAAAGCTCCGCTCTAATTTCCGGGGCGTCCAAACCCTCAAGCAACCGGGAAAGGTCCGCACCCAGGATGCACGTTTCGGAAAGGCCGAGGAGAGCGGCCGCGCTCCGATTCGCGAAAGTCACGCAAAAGCGGAAATCAAGCCACAGAAAGCCGTCTTCACTGCTCTGGAGGATCTCCTCAAGCGCGAGAGGCGGCCGGTTCTTGGTTTCCAGATACATAGGTCTCAGGAACGGCGACCTTTGGTCTCCATGGTCTTATCTCCCCGTCCCATCTTGTCGATTTCGTTGAAATACACGCGCCGCTCCTGATCCATCGCGAGGTTGGCGAGGATCACGCCGGTCGAATCGGCTAAACCGACCTCCAGATCGGCCTTCGGGCGTTTTCCATCCCTGCAGTTGTTGAAAAAGCTTTCCAGTTCAACATCCACAGGATTGCGGGGCTCCTCGGGCGTGGCAATTCCTTTCGTGTAGAGCCAGCGGCGCCCGAATTTCAGTTCGCGATCGACGAAGCTGTCGTTGGCTCCGACCTCGTCGCGATACATCATGATCGGAAAGCCTTTTTGGGCTCCCGCGGCTACCATGGTGGCTCCGGCCTGCCACTTTTTCTCAGGCGAACCGGCTTTAGTGACATGCGGCTGGGCAGGCTCGCGAAACCAGACAGCGAGGGCGGGGTGCTTGTCATCGCCCACGGTAATTTCCACGCTTCCTTCGGTGCCCATAATGACTTCGCCGAACTCGGTTCGGGTGGAGTTAAAGAGAGAGAGGTGCGAGTTCGTACTGATATAAGTACCGATGAACTTCTGGGCTTTCGGATACTTAAAAATTAGGTGAATATTGTCGTTGATGTCGCGGCCATCAAATACAAAATCGTGACCGCCGACGCCGGTGACGTATTCGGGGGACGAGCCGAACATCCAGTCGGCGACGTCCATTTGATGGGACGCGAGTTCGGCGGCCATGCCACCGGAATAATCGCGGTACAGACGCCAGTTTGCCATCTTCTGCCTGGCCGGATCCGGGTTGGGCTTCATCTTCCAGCCGGGGTTGCGGTGCCACTGCGCCTGAATGTGGGTGACGTCGCCCAGCACGCCTTTGTCGATCATTTCCTTCAGGGTTTGATAGAACACGCTGTACCGCCGCTGCAGGCCAACCTGGAGGACCTGTTTGGGACGCTCGTTAGCGAGCGCGCGTAAAGCATGAATCTCTTCGGGCTTAAAGACGAGACTCTTCTCGCAAAAGGTGTGCCTTCCGGAAAGCAGGCTATCGCGGGTAATGGGAAAGTGTGCGAACAGGGGCGTGGCAATGATCACCGCATCGAGGTCTTTACGGCCCAGCAGCTCGCGGTAATCCTTGTACTTTTGCGGATTGGTGCCGATGGTCTCGGCTCCGTGTTGCAGCGCGTCAGGATTGATATCGCAGATGGCGGCGCAGTACCCGTTGTCTATGCTCTTCAGATGCTGCAGCAGATAGGAGCCGCGGCTACCGGTTCCAATTAGCCCGTACGAGACGCGGTTATTGGCGGCGGGTAATCGGGAAGCGGCCAGGGCGGCGGTAGCAGCCCCGGCGAGCTTGGCTGCATCGCGGCGTGTGATGGAAGACTCGGCCATGAAAATCCCTTCTACTAGGAGCTAAGAAGAGTCTATTCGGTTACATTCCTTCAAAGCAAATCACGGGCCACGAACGGGGTCATCGCGCGAGTACTTGCTATGTACTAGATGCATCGAAAGATTTCCCGCAGGATACAAAAACGAACGTCGCACAGCCGCCGGATTGCCGTATAGTTGGGAACGTTCAGCAATTATGCGAAAAGTTTGCGCCGGCACAAACGCCGGGAGAGTGCGGCAGAACAACGAAGATTTCTTCTTTGTGGACCCCGATCTGGGTCTATACATTCTGGCGGACGGAATGGGAGGCGCTCAGGCGGGCGAGCGGGCTTCGAAACTGGCAGTGGAGACAGTGGTGCAGTTTTGCCGCGCCGCGAAGACGGTGGATGCGGCGGTTCTGCTCGAGTCGTTCGAACAGGCGAACCGGCGGGTACTGGCGGAAGCGCGAGCGGATCCCGAGCTGGAAGGAATGGGCACCACGCTGGTCGCCATCGCCGATCTGGGAGACAGCTTTGCCATTGCCAGCGTAGGCGACAGCCGGGCGTACATGTGCGACTCGCACGGGCTGCGCGCGATCACCGAAGACCAGACGTGGGTGGAAGAGGTGGGGCGCCCGCTGGGCCTCGACGACGAGACGCTGAGCCGGCATCCCTTGCGGCACGTCCTCACCATGGCTTTGGGAGTGGGGGAAACGGTCGACGTCAAGTATTACAAGGTGTCGGCTGAACCCGAAGCCATGATCCTGATCTCGAGCGACGGCCTGCACGGCGTAGTGCCGAACGCACGCATCGAGACAATCTTGCGAGAGGACGCGGAGGGGCGTTCCACTCCCGGTGAGAAGTGCAATCTCCTGATCGAGGCAGCCCGCGAAGCCGGCGGGCCCGACAACATCACGGTTATTCTTATCCATATATCCTGATCCGTTTCCTGATCGGTGGGGCGCTGGCGCTGGTTTTCGGGTACTCCTTACAGGCGCAATCCGGACTCCTGGAGGCGCGCATCGTGGAGGGCGACGGACAGGTGAGCGCCCCGGGAGCGCGTCTGCCGCGTCCGCTGGTGGTCGAGGTGACGGACGAGACGGGCGCGCGCATTGACGACGTGATCGTCAGTTTTCGCGTTCCGGAAGACGGAATCACGGGAACTTTTCACAACGGGCTCAAGACGGAGATCCTGCGAACGGGCGAGGATGGACGTGCGGAGCTGCGATCGCTGGTGATGGGCGGTCTGGCCGGACAGTTCCAGGTACGGCTGACCGTGGCCAAGGGCGAGGCGCGCGCGGGAATCGTTTCCACGCAATTTATTGCCCCGGATGGGCGCCGGCATCTAAGCTTGCGGGTGGGATCATGGCATCCGCGCGGGCGCGTGCTGGAGATCGGGGCTGTGATTCTGGCCGCAGCGGCGGCGGGGTACCTGAAGAACGCAAGTGGAGGCGGAGCGGCAAAGGCGACACTCCCCCCAGTGATTGGACCGCCGGTGGTGACGGTGGGAAAGCCATGAGGCTGCTTTTCGGTTGCGTCGTTGCGGCTGCGCTGCTGGGCCAGACAGCGGCCACGCCGGTGGCCGGTATCGTTCTGGGAGGCAACGGGCAATTGCTTTGCATAAACGGGGTTCTGGGAAACCTGCTCCCGGGGATTCCGTTCGGCAATCAGCAAGGCGTGGTAGCCGCCGGCTTTGGCATGGCCGGCGGATTGGTCAAGACCGCGGACGCGCTGCTCGTTTTGGATGCGGCTGGGGCGGTGCAGTCCCAAATTGCCGCGCCCCCGGGAGCAGCGGTATTTGGCTTGGATGCGTCGGGCAAGCCGGCCTACGTTTACTTTCCCGGCGGCTCGCGGATCGAAAGCCTGACCGGCGGGGTAGATCTGGACGCCTTACCGCTGGGGGACGAAGTGGTGGCCTTGGGGGCGCCCGGCACCGGCGGGCTCCCGGTACTGGCGCGCACGGGCTCGCAACTCTGGGCGGAGACGGTCTCTCCGGCGAGCGGGGCGATACTGACGCAAACGCCCATCGATGGGAGCGCTCCGGCGGTCTTTTTCGAAGGCGAGTGGCTGGTGAAAGGCGGACCGGCGCTGCTGTCGGGCACTCGGGAATGGGCCCTTCCGGCTGAAGTGGTAACACTGCAGACGGCCGGTCCGCGATCCGTCGCGATCAACGGGCGGTGGCTGCTTAATGGCGCGGGCCAACTCCTCGAGATTCCGTTGGTCCGGCGCGCGCATACGGAAACGGGACCGCTTCCCCCCGGAGCGGCGCGGCGATGACGCGGTGGCTGTTTCTGCTGCTAACGATGAGCAGCCTTTGCGACGGTCAGGTGATCGTACGCGAGCATGCGAGCGGAGCGACGTTAGCTTCGCCCTACCTCGTGCCGGACATGGCGTTGAACGATTTCGAAACGGTGGCGCTCGACGTGGTCAACACGGGCGCGAGCGCGGTAACCGTGCAAAGCGCGACCGCCACCGGGCTCTATTTTTCCCTGTGTTGCGACTCGGGGTTTGTGCTGCAGCCGGGCGAAGCCCACGCGCTCACGCTGCGATTCGCCCCCACCGCAACCGGCTCGTTTTCAGGCTCGATCCAGATCGATGCCCTCACGATTTTTGTCTTTGCGAGATCGATTGCGGGCGCGACTTTGCTGGTCCAGACGGCTGTGGGTCAGTTGCAGGCGCACAGCGGCACACCCCTGATCGTCACCGAGAGCGTCCCGTTTCCCGGGCATTTTTCCTGCGTGCTGGAGAACCCCTCCACCGGGCCGATTACTGTGCAGTCGCTCGCGGCCAGCGCTGGTTGGGCGATCGCGAACGCGCCGCCCCTTCCGCTTACTTTGGCCGCCGGGCAGCAGGCGCCTTTCACGCTGGTCAGCCGCAATGGCGCCTCACCGGACACGATCTCCGGTGCGGTTAGCGTGGACCAGATCAGTTATGCGATCGAAGCGCACCCGCCAATGCCGGGGATCCACATCAGCATCCCGAGCGGCCCTCTGCAGAGCGGCCAGCAGGTCCCGCTCTCGATCACCTTCGATAAGCCGCCGGCCGCGGTACTAGCGGGCAGCATTACCATGACTCTCGCAACAACCGGTCCTATCGAGTTGACCGACCCCGCGATTCTGTTTCCTTCTACCGGCTCCGGCACGGCTGGGTTCGCCAGTGTAGTCGGACAGACGGCGGCGAGCTTCAACGGCAGCAGTTCGCTGACGTTGCAGACGGGGACCACGCAAGGGACGCTGCACCTCATCGCAACATGGGGTTTTTCCGAAGATCAACTGGACATTCCGCTCGCGCCTGCGCCGGTGGCGATCGAAACCGTTGCGGCGACCCGGGATGCCAGCTCAGTCAGCGTGGCGGTGACTGGCTACGACAACACCAGGACCGCCGGCAGGCTCAGCTTCTCCTTCTTCGACGCGGCGGGAGCCTTTATCGGTGATCCGGTAACGGCCGACTTCACGGTGGCGTTTTACGACTATTTTTTTCAGACCGCGTACAACGCGGGCGGGATGTTCAAGATGACGGCTCGTTTCCCGGTAACAGGCGGAACGGGAACCATTCACGCAGTGGAAGTAGATCTGATGAACAGCGCGGGAAACGCGCAATCCGAAAAGACCCAGATTCAATGACGGGCAGCGTGATCCGCTAGGCGGTTGGCTGCCGCAGCCACTCTCGGATGGCATCCCGGTAGAGCATGATGCCCTTACGGGAATACCGCAGGTAGCCCTGGCGGCGGAAGTGATTCATGTAATGGGTCACGATCTCGCGCGAGGTGCCGACATACTGCGAGAGCAGTTCATGGGTGAACGGAATCATCTGCACCGATCCATCTTCAGATGACGTGCCCAGCCGTTCGGAAAAACGGATCAGCGTGCGAGCCAGCCGGCGCGCGATGTTATCGACCGAGAAGCTCTCGATCCGCAGGCCGAAATCCATCGAGCGTTGAACCAGCAATTGCATCAGGGCAATGGCCAGCTTTGGACGCTTCATAAGAATTTCCTCGATGTCGTTGGTGGTCCAGGTCATCACCTTAACGGTTTCGAGTGCCACGGCAATTTCGGACCGGCGCGAGAGACTCAGGAACGCGGATTCGCCGAAAAACTCGTCGGGCTGGTAGATGTCAACGACCACCTGACGCCCATCTTCGGCAAGGCGTGAAACCTTCACTTTGCCGGCGATTACGAGGTACAGATTGTTGGAGGGCTGATCCTGATTGTAGATCGTCTGACCTTTTTTGAATGCCAGAATAGTGGAACAAGGCAGGTGTGCAAGAGGGTCTTCCAGATCTCTCTGCGGGACGGAAGCGGTCACCGTGTTTGAAAGGGTCGCCATTTTATCTCCGAGAAGTATTAACCCTAACACTTTTCATAGGGTTTCGAAATCTAAATTTAGAACACAAACCGCCAAATAAGGTTGCAACTTTAGTGCCAACTAACACAGAAAACGATCGCCAGACACTTCGAACTTCGGGAGTGTAGACAACCGGTTTCATTCCAAGCCGTTTTCGCTCAGTAGGTTCCAGAACACGCAGGCGGAAGTGAAGTACGCGAGGGTCAGGTTTGAGAGTTCTTAAACGGAGATCATTCTTCTCTGAAGTACTTTGTGGCGTTGGAATCACAGCTTTATGCGGGCCTGACGCGGTAGTTGCAGCGTCGTTTCGAGCCCCTGCCGGAGACCGGGAAGCCGTTCGGGGACCGAACGGAGCGTCGATTCTGCCGGGCGGGCGGGTGATCCAGCCGCTCGGCCGCCAGTTCCCGACAGGTCCGGGACCTTTCGGGATGACTGTCAACGCTTCCGGGTCGACGCTGGTGACCGCGAACCTGGGCCCGGAACGCTCCTCCGTGACCATCCTGCGCGCCGACCGGAAAGGGAACTGGACCCTCCAAAACATCCTCACTCCCCGGCCGACGACCGCTGAGAACAGCTTTCATTCGTTGTTTAGCGGGGTGGCACTGGCAAACGGAAAGCAGATCTGGCTGTCGGAAGGCGAGTCCGGAACGGTCGGGCTGATGGATCTGGAAACCGGGAGCGTCAGGAAAACACTGAAGCTCGATGGTGGCGGCGTCGCCCACAGCTTTTCCGGCGATCTCGCGTTTGATGCGCCGCGGAACCTGCTCTACGTCGTGGATCAGGCGCATTTCCGGGTCGTCGTGTTCGACACCGTGCGCGGCGTTTCGACCGGAGCCGTTTCCACAGGGTATCTGCCGTATGCCATCGCCCTCTCGCCGGATGGCCGGCGCGTGTGGGTGACCAACGTGGGAATGTTCCGTTATCACGTCCTTCCGGGAGCGGACGGGAGGCGGCCGCAAGAGACCGGCATTCCGTTCCCGCCCTACGGGTTTCCGTCGGTGGAAGCCTCCCAGGGCACCGAGGTAAAGAACGGGGGCGGCAAACCGATCGCGGTACCGCCATTGGGGGATCCGCAAGTGCGCGAAGCCAACTCGGTTTGCGCCATCGACGTGACCCGGCCGGAGGCTCCCCAGGTGGTCGGATTCGTGCACACCGGCGCGCCGTTTGGGACGGAAAGTGCGGGTGGCAGCGGCCCTTCCGGGATCCTGGCGACTGGCCGCGCCGTTTATGTTTCGAATGCCCATAACGACACGATCGACGTCATCGATCCGGAGGCGCTGGCGGTCCGCTCGACCATTCCTCTGAGAATCCCAGGGCTCCAGGATTTGCGGGGTGTGCTGCCGTTGGGGATGGCCATCGATGAGAAGCGCGGCCTATTGCTCGTGGCTGAAGCCGGGTTGAACGCAGTCGGTGTGATCGATCTGAAAGAGAACAAACTGTTGGGGCACCTACCGGCCGGTTGGTTCCCAGTCGACGTGGCGGTGCGGGAAGGGCAGGTCTTCGTCGCGAACGCGAAAGGGCGCGGGACGGGACCGAGTTCCAAAGTCCTCCAGGCGGACTCCCTCGATTTCGGCAGCGTGTTCCGGCGCGGCAGCGTGTCCGTGTTTCTCCTGCCCGACGCAACCGAACTCGCCAAACAGACGCGGCTCGTTTTGGCCGCCAATGGTTTGCTGCCCGCCCAGGACTTTCCCCGGCCGCATCCTCCGATCCAGCACGTTGTGGTGATCGTCAAGGAGAATCGGACTTTCGACGAAGTTTTGGGCGACGTTACGGTCCCAGGGGCGAAGGTGGACGGAATACCGGCGATGGCGCGCTTCGGATCGGCCGGGTATGCGGATGGGGGAAAGACCCGATTCAGCCTGCAGAACGTCGACGTGACTCCCAATCACCACGCGCTGGCCCTGCGTTTCGCTTTTTCCGACAATTTTTATGCGGATTCGGATGTCAGCGTCGACGGCCATCATTGGGTGGTGGGCGCTTACCCGGACGCGTGGACCGAGAGCTCGCTGCTGGCCGCCTACGCCGGGCAGAAATCGTTCGAGCTGGATGAGTCCGCGCCCGGTCGCCTGCAGTTCGCCGGGAGCAACTCCTCGGTACATCCCGAAGAACAGCAGGAGGCCGGCAGCCTCTGGCAGCACCTGGCCAGGCACGGCGTTTCTTTTCGAAATTTCGGCGAGGGGTTTGAGTTCGCGGGAAACGAAGAGCGCGAAGGCGAGGAGCCCACCGGGGCGCGGCTGCTAACCAATATGCCGATGCCGGATGCGCTCTTCCGCAATACTTCGCGTGCCTATCCGGGGTTCAACATGAATATTCCGGATCAGTATCGGGCGGGCCAGTTCATCGCCGAAATCGAGCGGCTGTATGGCGCGACCGAGGTGCCGCTACCCCGCCTGCTTTTTCTGCATTTACCGAACGACCACACGGCTGACCCGCGGCCCGCCGATGGCTATGCTTATGCAGCGTCTTACGTGGCCGATAACGATGTGGCGCTCGGGAAAATTGTGGAGTATCTCTCGCATTCGAAGTGGTGGCGTGACATGGCCATCTTCGTGACTGAAGATGACGCGCAAAGCGGCAAGGACCATGTCGACGCCCATCGAACGGTGTTTCTGGGTATCAGCCCGTACGTGAAGAAAAATTATGTCTCTCACGTAAATGCCAGCTTTCCATCGATATTGAAAACGGTATTCGCTCTGCTCGGGTTGCCGCCGCTGAACCTGTTCGATGCCGCTGCAGCCGATCTGACGGATCTGTTTACGGAGACGCCGGACTTTGAGCCGTACTCCGGGCTGGTCACCGATAAGCGGCTATTCGACCCTGCGGAGGCGCGCGAGCCGCTGCATCCAAAGCCGTCCATCCAGATGGACCGGCAATAGGCTAGCGCGGTTTAGCTTCAATGTCGAACGTGTCCTTCGGTTCGAGGCTCAGGACCGCAGCTTCGTGATTGGATACCCGGTACATCGTCCCATGCAGCGTACCGCCTTGCAGGGTCAATTTGACGTAGTGATAATTCGGGAATAATTTGCTTTGGTATTTGTCGTCCCGGGTCCGCTCCACATAGTACGGACGGGCGCCGCCCCCGCCCGAGACCAGATACGTTACCTCCTGGTAAATCGCGCGTTCGTAGTTGTGGATGTGCCCGGCGCTGACCAGGAATCGCGCGTGCGCGTGTTGCGCCGCCTGGGACAGGAAGTCGCGCAACGCAATCTCGTTGGGCCGCGGGTTATGGCTCACCTCCAGGTGCGTCTGAATATCCGCCACCGGCGGGTGGTGCATAGTGATGAGAACGAAGTCGATCGCAGGGGGCAGGTCGCGGACCTGCTGCTCCAGCCATTGCGCCTGATCGCTGCCCGGTAAGAGTGAAGTGTCGCTGTCGACCGCGATGACGTACACGCGCGATCCCAGTGCGACCGAATACCAGCGCCGGTTGCGCATCTCCGGGAAGGCGGACCACCAGTTCTCCAGACACTGTTCGGGATTGCCGTGGAACTCATGATTGCCCAGCGCAGGGTAAACGCGCAGATTTGCATCGCGCCAGGGTTTCGTTTCCGAACGATAAACCGAGTAGTCGTTCTGAACGCTTCCCGACAGCGGCACATCGCCGTTCAGAATGACGGCGGCGGGCTTCTCCGTGGCGATCTGCCCCACAAGCCATTGGCGGACGCGCGGATCGGTGTCTTTAGTATTGGACGGATCGGTGAAGCGCTGATCTCCATAGGCGATGAATGTTAACGGGCTGGGAAGCTGGTCGTCTCTGACCGAGAAAGTGGGACCGGCCTGGCTCCGCAGAGGCACCGCCGCTGGATCTTGAGCATTGAGCAAAACCGGCGCAAGACCAATGATCAGCGCCGCACAGGTTCTCATAGAGCTCCCATTCTATAAGCCGGGACGGGGGCCGCGTCTCACTTTGGAGTCGAGGGAAACCGATCAATAGTCACTTCTTCTTTTCGGAGCACGACGTTGTGAGGATGGCGTTCTTCCCGCCTCTTCTTCACCAGTCGAATTTCTTCCTTAAGGACGAGACGCTTGACGGTGACCGACCGCTCCTCATAGACGGGGATGATGGTGACATCTCCCTCCACGCGCGTAGGAGTCACTTCATTGACTTCGCGATCAATAGGAACGCGTTCTACCGAATACTCTTCATAGACAACGGAGTCTTCCGCGGAGGCCTCCCGCGACACCACTGTCTTATTCACCCTGACCCGAGCCGTTTCCGTGACATGTCGACTTACGCTTAGACTCTCTTCGACTCTTGGGATCACTATGTCGCCCGTATTTGCCTGCGCAGGCGCGGTGTCCGCAGGACGAGGGTCTACAGTCAGATCGAGATAGTAAGTACCGTCCTGAGCCGGACGCAGGAATTGTCTTGCGACCACTGCATGGCGACCGGTTTCGAAGACGACCGGCTGCTCGGGATCGTCGCTTAGCGTTGGGGAACTGGAGGTCACAGTACCGCGGATGCCGTTCTTGGAGATAAAAGGAATTTCAAAGCGTCCAGTCATAAGTGCGATCCACGAAGCGAGTGGGGATCTGTGATCCCCACTCGATCCAGCGGGTTAGCGCTGGCCCGTTGCCTTGTCCCAGCCGTACTTCACCGCGTTACTGGCTTTGTCCCAGGCGCTGTTGGGGTTCGCGCGCATATAGTCGGACTTCACGGAACTTTCAATATCGCTCCAGTTCTTGCCCTGATAGCGAGGATCGTTTCCGAGCCCATACCCATAACTATAGGCGGGCTCATACCCGGAGGAGTCGCCGCCAGTCTTGGCATAGTTGTTTTCGTAGTCGCTACGGAAGTCCTGACGGGCTTCCGGAGAGATCTGTTCCACGCGCACGTCGGTGCGTCGTACCGTGTCGCTGACGGTTTGGGAGCGCTCTGTCGTATCCTTTCCGATCACCACTTCTTCCACCACGCGCGCGTTCTTACCGACGACGGCTTGCTCGGAGGTTTCGATGACTTCGATCACTTCGTCCTTTAAATTGAAATCGGCTTCGGTGGCGGCGCGATCGACCGGCCGGCGTTCCACCCGGGCGTGCTCCTCACGAAGCGTGACGTTTTCGCTAACGGGCTGTCCGCTGACCCTGGTGTATACGCGCACGCCGCCGGTCTGCGCCGCCTGTTTGTTGACTTGCATCTCTTCCTGAACAACCGGGATCACACGCTCGCCTTCGGCTCGCGCCGGGGTACCGGAACCGCTGAACTTATCCGTCCGGTTGCCTTCGACCTGTTGATCGAAATCCATCGGCTGATACCGGTTCAAGGTCTTGGTTGCCGTCTCGATCTTCGAATCGTCCACATTTGCGGTGACAACGGCCTGGCCGCGATTCACTGCATCGGTGTAGTAGCCCCGGTCCTCATTGCTCTCATTACTGGTCTCATCACTGCCGCCAAACAGATTATGGAAAAAGCCGGCGATCCCTCCTTCATGGCGCTCCGTCTGGTGAGCGGACCCGCCCGATGCAGACATCGTCCGTCCTTCGTTATTCGAGGTGACTTGTACATCCTGACTGGAAAATCCACTCTCGATTAGATCTCTCTGCGCGCGTTGTGCTGTAGCGTAATCGTCATATACAGCAACTAGTGTGGTTCTATTGTTCGTCATGAGTGCTTGCCTCGGTGGACCCCGAATGCATGCTGCACGCCACTTGTCGAGGTATACAAACGTGACTGTGCGAAAGTCCCCGGCTTAAGAGTCAGGCCGGCTGCGTCGTACGGCCGACATACTTCTTGCCAACATTCGCTAAAATAGAGGCTTGATCTCCGTAAGTAATGTTTCCATGCGCTACGGCGCGCGCATCCTGTTTGAAAACGTGAGCACCACGTTTATCGCGGGCCGCCGTTATGGACTGACTGGTCCGAACGGCGCCGGCAAGTCCACGTTTTTGAAAATTGTGACCGGCGAAATCGATGCGCAGAAGGGAAATGTCTCGCGCCCGCGCAAATTCGGTGTCTTGCGGCAGGACCAGTTCGCGTTCGATGCCTATCGCGTGGTGGACACCGTAATCATGGGCAACAAACCGCTCTGGGACGCGCTGGAGGAGCGGGACAAACTGTATGAGAAGCCCGATCTGACGGACGAAGACGGGATTCGGCTGGGAGAACTCGAGGGCGTCGTCGGCGAAGAGGATGGCTACACCGCCGAGAGCGATGCGGCGATCCTGCTACAGGGTTTGGGGATCGCGGACGAGCTCCACGAGCGCAAGATGAGCGAGATTCAGGGTGGCGAGAAAGTGCGCGTGCTGTTAGCGCAGGCGTTGTTCGGTCAGCCCCAGGCTCTGCTGCTCGATGAGCCGACCAACTATCTAGATCTGGATTCGATCCACTGGCTTGAGGATTTCCTGAACCGCTATGAAGGCGCGCTGATTGTGATCTCGCACGATCGCCATTTTTTGAACAACGTTTGCACGCACATCGCGGACATCGATTACCAGACCATCATCACGTACACGGGCGGCTACGACGACATGGTGCTGGCCAAGACGCAGATCCGGTCGCGGGTGGAATCGGAGAACGCCCAGCGCGAGAAAAAGATCGCGCAGTTGAGCGAATTCATTCAGCGGTTTTCGGCCGGTACGCGGTCGAGCCAGGTGACTTCGCGCAAAAAGGAAGTGGAACGGCTGCAGACGACGGATCTGGCGCGCTCCAACATCCAGCGCCCCTTTATCAAGTTCGAACTGAAGCGCCCGTCCGGCAAGCACATTCTGGAAGCTTCGGGTGTGATGAAGGCTTACGGCGATAACGAGGTGATCCGCAATTTTCATGCGCCGGTAATCCGTGGCGAAAAGGTCGCACTCATGGGCCGCAATGGCGTGGGCAAAACAACGCTGATCAACGCGCTGCTCACCACGGCGAACATCGTTCCGGAGAATCGTGTTCCTGCCGATGCCCTCGACGCCGGCAAGGTCGTTTGGGGCCACGAGAACCAGGTCGGCTACTTTTCGCAAGACCATACCTCGGCGATTCAGAAGGGCATCACGATCTTCGATTGGCTGCAGCAGTTCGATCCGCAGGCCACCAACGAACAGCTGCGCGGCCTCATGGGCCAGATGCTGTTCAAAGGCGAAGAAGGCACCAAGATGACGGATGTGCTTTCGGGGGGCGAGGCGGCCCGGATTCTGTTCTGTCAATTAATGCTGATGAAGCCCAACGTGCTGGTGTTCGACGAGCCGACCAACCACCTGGATCTGGAAGCGATCAACGCTCTCAACATCGCGCTGCAGCGTTACGAGGGGACGGTGTTCCTGGTCACTCACGATGAAGATCTGATCGATGAGGTAGCGACCCGCATCTGGCGTTTCGAAGACGGCAACATCGAGGACTACAAGGGCACGTACGCGGAGATGCAGCAGCAGGTGGTCAGCCGCTAGGCCGTACCATCAACCGGGCCCTACATCGTTTTAGTTACTTTGTTCAGCGTCCGGGGCTTATCCGGATCGAGGCCTTTCTGCGCCGCGAGCGAAGCCGCGAATAGCTGCGCCGGCACGATATACGGAATGGGCGTGAAGATCTCGGCGATGCGGCTGGGCAGGCAGATCAGGCGGGCCCCCAGGTCGCAGGCCTCGGGGTTTCGTCGGTCGGTGATGACCACCATTTCGGCATTCAGCGTTTTGAGCTGCGCCAGCATCGCTTTGACTCCCTCCCAGGTGACGCCGGACGGCGCGAAGAGAAAGACGGGAAAACCGTGCTCCACCATGGCGATCGGGCCGTGTTGAAAGTCGGCGGAGGAAAACCGCTCGGCAATCACGTAGCAGGTCTCCATCAATTTCAGAGCGAACTCGAAAGCGTTCGAGTAGTTCAGCCCGCGGCCCATCACGACGGCGTGGTCCATGAAGCGATAGCGTTCGGAAAGGGCGGCCACTTCGGCTTCCAGCGCGAGCGCCAGCCGGACCATCTCCGGAATGGCCGCCAGGTCCGCCAGGCGTATCTTGGCCCCGAGCGCGTACGCAATCAGGTACATCATCAGCAATCTGGCCGGTGTAGGTCTTGGTGGCGGCGACGCTCTTCTCTTTGCCGGCGCGCACCAGGAAGACGTGTTCGGCCAAGCCGGCGAGCGCGCTGCGTGATTCGTTGGTGATGCCGACGGTGATGGCGTCCTGTTTGCTGCGCCATTTCCAGAACCACGTTGGTATCGGTCGATTCGCCGGATTGCGAAATGGCGATGACCATGGTCTCGCGATAATCGATCTTCGCTTGATAAAGAGTGGAGATGGAGGGCGCCGCGAGCGAAACCGGGATGCCGGTAGTGATTTCGATGAGATAGCGCGCGAACTGCGCGGCGTTGTCCGAAGTTCCGCGGGCGGCGAGCACAATCAGCCGCGGCTTGCGCCGGCTCACCAGTTCCCGGAACTTCTCGATGCGCCGCAACTCTCCCTGCAGCGTGCGCTCCAGCGTTTCCGGTTGCTGCCGAATTTCCTCGAGCATTCGTGACATCAGGACTTACGATACTGCATCGCGGACGGGGAGCGGCTGTCGCGCTTTTCCAGGTCAGCGGGCGATAGGAATCCGAACGAATTGGAGTATCATGCTGACTCAAATGCGACGCGCACTGATGGCTGTCCTGATCCAGGCCACGATCACGCTTCAGAGCTACGCCCAGACTCCCGTTCCCTCCGTGCCGGTCCACATCAACCCGCCCGCGATCGTCCGCATGGCACCTCCGGAATATTCCGATGAAGGCAGGCGGGCCGGCGCTTTCGGGGTCGTACGTGCGCGCGTCGGCGTGGGCGTCGACGGATCCGTCAGCAGCTTCAAAGTGATCCGAGGTGTCGGCTTCGGCCTCGATGCCATGGCCGAAAAGCAGGTGCGCCAATGGAAGTTTCAACCCGCTGAGAAGAACGGAGTGCCGGTGGCTGCAACGACGACCATCGAAGTGAGTGTCGGTCTTTCCGAAGGCCGTCCCAACTTCGGCCCACGATCCTTGATTTTTCCCGACACTCCGGGAACTGCGCAGCCCGCACTGATCAATGTTCCCGTGAAACTTCCCGAGAATGGGCAGGAGGACGAGCCGGTTGTGCTGGATGTTGAGGTGGACGCGGCCGGGAACTGTATGGTGGTTGCCGTCGTAAGCGGCTCGACGGCGGGCGTTGACGCCGTGTCCAAACACGTTGCAAGCTGGCGCTTCAAGCCTGCCGAGTCGGAAGGTAAGCCGGTGGGGATGCGTGGGCGCCTGACTTTCCTCATGGGTAAAGCCGCCCCGCACACGGAGGTTGAACTCGGGGGCGGGCGGGTGATCCCCGATCTCCGTAGCCCTCAGATAATCCGGAAGGGAGACCCTCAATATTCACGGGAGGCCAGAAAAGCCGGGGTATCTGGAACTGTCTTGACACAGATTTTGATTGGTACCGATGGCTCCGTCAAAAGTGTTCATACTGCGCATGGAATCGGCTTCGGACTGGATGAAATGGCCGAGAAGGCGGTTCGTCAATGGCAGTTTCAACCCGCGGAGAGGGAAGGAACTCCCATAGATGCTGTGGCCAGCATCGAACTAAACTTTAGGTTGCTTGTGTACCGGCCAAACTTCGGCCCGAACGCTTTGCTCTTCTCCCTGGGACCGGGAGTCACCCGGCCGGAACTCCTTCAAGTGTCCGGGAAGGTGCGCGACAACGGCAAAGACGCGGATCCGGTCGTTCTGGATCTCGAAGTGGACACCAATGGCGACTGCAAAGTTCTATCGGTGGTCAGCGGGGCTCCTCAGGATGGCGAGAACGTGTCGAATCACGTGGAAAAGTGGCACTTCCAGCCAGCCGAGGAGAACGGTAAGCCGGTCACGGTGCGTGGGCGCCTTCGCTATTTACTAGGTAAACCTGCGCGCGGCTTCATCGAAGTGAAGCCGTAGCCCGTTGCCAAGCTAAGGGCGGCTGAGGAAGGGGCTGTCCGCGATGATGAAGCGCAGAGGCCAGTCCGCGCATTGGGTAATGCCGATCCGCGGGGTCGCTATTACCTCGAACTTTTCCGGGTCTCCGCGGCGCACCACCAAGTTGCCGGTGGTGACGTCCGCTCCGTTATGGGCCCGGGTGATACCCAAAGCTTGTGTCAACTTGCCGGGCCCTGACATCAAGTCCCGTAATTTTTCCTTCTTTCTGCGGACGCGCATTTCTTCGATTCCCATCACCGGCTCGAGCGCCCGGATCAGAACGCATCCCGCGGATCCTTCGGGCTCACATACAAAATTCAAACACTCGTAGATTCCGTAGATGAGGTAGACGTAAGCGTGGCCGGGCTCGCCGAAAATGACGCGCGTTCGCGGCGTGATTCCGCGCGCGGAGTGGGCGGCCAGATCGTCGCCCCCCAGATACGCTTCGGTTTCCACGATTTTCCCGGCGCAATCGCCATGCTGGACCACGCATCCCAGCAGATCGCGAGAGACCTCCGCAGCTCCCCGCCGGTAAAAATCGCGATCTAAGATGGACCCTGCCCGCATTCCTTGAGAGTCTCGCTTCCTCTGTGCGACAGTGAATTTTTGCGCCTCTTCACCGGAATTGCCATTACTCCCGCGGCCATGGGCAGCCTCACGGATCTACTACGGCCGCTCCAACTGAAAGCGCGCCTGCAATGGACTCCGCCGGAAAACCTCCATGTGACCACGAAGTTTCTCGGAGAGTGGCCCAGCGAGAAATTGCAGCTCGTCCTCGACGCGCTGCGGGAGGTTCCGAAGCCCGCGGCGTTCGCGATGGCGGTCGAGCGGCTGGGGTTTTTTCCCAATCCTTATTCACCTCGCGTTTTGTGGGCGGGGGTTCGCGCGCCGCAGGCTCTGGCGCAACTCGCCCACGATACGGACCGGGCGCTCAAAGCCGTCGGCGTGCCGGCGGAAACGCGCGCCTATTCGCCGCATGTAACCCTGGCGCGCGTCAAACCGGCGAGCGCGCTTGACGACCTTCGAGCCGCCGTGGCGAAGCATGAATCCGCGGAATTCGGATGGATGGAGGTCACCGCCTTCCATCTGTATCTCAGCCGCCCCGCGCCGGGCGGTTCCGTTTACGAGAAGCAGGCCACCTTCCCCTTTCAGTAAACTAGACGGTTCGTGCTTCCTGTTCTGGCTCTGTTCCTTGCTTATCTGTTAGGCAGCATCCCCTTCGGCTACCTGTTGGTCCGCGGCATTCTGGGCGAAGACGTGCGGACGGCCGGCAGTGGCAATATCGGCGCAACGAATGTTTTCCGGACCGCGAGCCGCGGGATCGGAATCCTAACCTTGATTCTGGACGCGTTTAAGGCGTTTGCGGCCGTGTGGCTGACGGCGAAGCTGACGGGCGGAAGCGAGATCTGGACCTGCGCCGCGGGCGTGGCCGCGCTGCTCGGACATGTGTTTCCGGTGTTCCTTGGGTTCAAAGGCGGGAAAGCGGTAGCGCCGTTTATCGGAGCGTTCCTTTACCTGGCGCCGGTGGCCGTTCTGGCGGTGGCTGCGGTTTTCGTGGCCGCCGTGTGGCGCACGCGTTTCATCTCGCTCGGTTCCATTCTGGGGGCCGCCACCTTTCCGTTGGCGGTTTGGATCATTCTGCGTCCGCACTGGCCGCTGGTCGTCGCTTCGGTGCTATCGGCCGCTCTGATTCTGTGGCGGCATTCGGCCAACATCGCGCGGCTGCGGGAAGGCACGGAAAGCGTCTTCTCTCTAGGGGCCTCGCGGCGTTGAGCCAGCTGGCGATCATCGGCGGGGGCAGTTGGGGCACGGCTCTGGCGATTGTGCAGTCGCCGAATTTCTCGAAAGTCTGCACAATCGTGCATAACCCGGAGCTCGCGCGCGAGATGGCCGAAAAGCGGGAAAACCGGCACTACCTGCCCGGTGCGCGGCTGCCGGATAACGTCGAGATCACCCGCGATTGGGAGGACGCCCTGCAACGGGCCTCGATTGTCCTGGTGGCCGTTCCGTCTGCCTTTGTGCGGTCCACAATTACCCGGCTCCGGGGAAGCATTCCGGAAGAAGCGCTGGTGGTGAGTGCCACCAAGGGCCTGGAGCCGGGTACGCTCCAGCGGATGTCGGAAGTGATCGCGGACAGCGCGGGCATCGATCCGGAGCGGGTGCTGGTGTTGAGCGGGCCTTCCTTTGCGATCGAAACGGCGCTTGGACTACCCACGGCGGTGGTGGTGGCCGGCCCGGCCGAGCTGGGCCGCCAGGTCCAGGGCGCTTTCGCCCGGCCGTCCTTTCGGGTATATTCGAGTGAAGATCGCGTGGGCGTCGAACTAGGCGGCGCGCTCAAGAACGTGGTTGCCATTGGGGCCGGGATGGCCGCTGGGCTCGGTTTGGGTCACAATGCGGTCGCTGCGTTGATCACGAGAGGATTAGCCGAAATTACGCGAGTTGCCACCGCAATGGGGGCGCAACCCCGAACGCTTGCCGGACTTGCCGGTCTGGGCGACCTGGTGCTGACGTGCACCGGTGAACTAAGCCGGAATCGCCAGTTGGGAATTCGGTTGAGCCAGTCCGCTTCGGCCTGCGACGTGCTTTCGGAAAGCCGCGCGACCACCGAGGGGGTACGCGCGGCCGCGGTCGCCGTCGATCTCGGCAGGCGTTTGGCGGTGAGTCTGCCAATCGCGGAAGAGATGCGCGCCGTGCTGGAAGCGGGTCGGCCCGCGGCCGAGGCGATTCGCCGGTTGATGGACCGTTCGCTAAAAGAGGAATGAGCGTTGCTGGGCGATAGCAAAAGCTCGAAACCTTTCCGCACCCAGGGGGTTAGAACCATGATGGGAGGGGTTCAGGTCCTTGATTTCGATGCGGAGCTCATGCTTCGGGTCAAGGAAGGGGATGGATCCAGCTTCGCGCTTTTGCTGGAAAAGCACCGCAACGCGGTCATTCATTTCCTCCACCGGATGGTCCAGGACCACCCCGTCGCGGAGGAACTGGCGCAGGAGGTTTTCCTGCGAGTCTACCGGTCGCGCGAGAGCTACGAGCCAAGTGCCAAATTTACGACGTGGCTGTTCCGGATTGCCACTCACCTGGCGCTGAACTGGCTTCGCGACAAGAAGAAAGAGCGGGGGCAGGAGCGGCTGGATCAGAAGTTGCCGGATACAACTTCCCTTCAATTGGCCGATAAGAAGCCGAGCATCGAGCAGTCTCTGGTGTATGGCACCAAAATGGAGGAAGTCCGAAATGCGATCGCGGCGCTCCCGGAGAAGCAACGTATTGCCGTTTTGATGCATAAGTACGAAGAGATGGAATACGCGCAGATTGCCCGGGTGCTGACCTGTTCGGAATCGGCCGTAAAGTCTTTGCTGTTCCGAGCGTACGAGTCGCTCCGGGTGCGGCTGGCGCACATGGCCTAATGCCATGAGAGTAGAGGTTGGTATGGAGTGTCTGGCAAGATCGGTGTCCGGAAATGCCCTGCTGATGGAGTATGTCGCCGGCCGGGTGTGGGGAAGAGATGCGGCGCGGGTGGCGCAACACCTGCGCGAGTGCGAGATCTGCGGCGCGCAAGCGGAGGGACAGCAAAAGATATGGGAGTTGCTGGACTGCTGGGAGGCGGTGCCGGTCAGCACCGGCTTCAACCGGCGCCTCTATGCGCGTATTCAGGAATCGGCGCCCGCTCGGCTCCACGGGCTGCTAGCGCGGTTGCTTACAAGGTGGGTAGCGCGGCCTGCTATGCCAATTGCGGCGTTGAGTCTGCTGGCCATCGCCGGCTTTTACCTGGAGCGCCCGCAGCCTCCGGTCGCCCGTCCCGCGACGCAGGCAAGCCCTGCCGTGGTTTCCCCTAGAGACGCGGAACAGCTCGATAAGGCTCTGGACGACTTGCAGCTTTTGCATCAGTTGGACCTGGTGAAGGACGAGGCCGCGAACGCTTCGAAAGCGATGTGAGACGCACTTTAATCGCTGTTTTGGTGTGCGCAGGGCTTCCGGTTCTGGCCGTGGCCTCGCGCGTGCCTCGCGCGTCGTCGAAACGGCCGATGGCTGCGCGGCCCCATCGCCCCGAGCGTCCGGCGCGCGTGGCGCGGCCTAATTTGGCGGATACCGTCGACCGGCTCAGTCGCATGCCCGCCGGAGATCGCGAGCGCGCTCTCTCCGGATTGCCCGCTGACCAACAGAAGCAAATCTCGAGCGGTATCGGCCGCCTGGAGCAATTAAACCCCGCCGATCGCGAGCAGCTGCTCAACCGCTACCGCCATTTTGAGAATCTGGACGCGCATCAGAAAGATCAGGTGCGGAAAGTCGTGCGGCAGTTCCGCAGTCTGCCGGAAGCACGCCGCGCGGCGGTCAAAGGGGAACTCGACACACTCGACAAACTGTCCCCTGCGGAACGCACCCGCCGCCTGAACAACGAGGAATTCCGAAACGAATTCAACCGGGCGGAAAGAGAGATTCTCGAAAATACCTCTTCCGCACTGCTCGGGCGGGTTTAGGCCAAAAAAAATGGCAGGCGCGTGCCTGCCTTGAAATTCCACGTCAAACGCCTTCAGACGTGCGCGTCGATCATTTTCTGGACGTCATTCTTGCCCATGGCGCCCACGCGTTGCTCCACGACCTGGCCATTCTTGAATAACAGCAGGGTAGGAATGCTGCGGACGTTGTAGCGCATGGCGGTCTGCCCGTTGTCGTCGACGTTCAGCTTACCCACCTTCACTTTGCCCGTGTACTCCGAGGCCAAAGCGTCGATCGTCGGGGTCATCTGGCGGCAAGGACCGCACCACTCGGCCCAGAAATCCACCAGCACGGGCACATTCGCCTTGAGAACCTCGCTATCGAAGCCAGTGTCTGTAAACGTTTTTGTATCGGTACCAGCCATTTTAAATCCTCTCCACACTTAGAAGCTGCCGCCCGGCTGAAAGATTCAGAAGACGCCGGAGAACAGCCTATGCCAATGCACGGCGCGTGCCATACCCGGCAATCACCCGGATTCCGGCGATTGAGCGGCTGCTATGATACCGAGACTCGACGGATGAGATTCGTCTCGCGCCTTGCCACGCTGATCCTGCTTTGCGGAAGTCGCTGCATCTGGGCGCAGTCCGATTCCATTGTCGTCACCGGAACCATTGACCCGGTCGCGCTTGAGGAGCTCGACCGCGCTGTTTCCCGGCTGCCGGTGCGGGCCGATGAAATCCTGCTGAACTCCTGGGTGGACGCGCTACGCGCGGAGCCCTCAGTCGACCTGCAGGAGCGCGCGCCGGACGGCGAGCAGTCCGATGTTTCCATCCGCGGGGCGAGCTTCGGCCAGACCCTGATCCTGCTGAACGGCATCCGGCTCAATGACGTCCAGAGCGGCCACCACAACATGGATTTGCCGATTCCGCTGGCGGCGATCGACCACCTGGAAGTGCTGCGCGGTTCCGGATCGGCGCTCTACGGTTCGGATGCGGTAGGCGGGGTCATCAACGTCATTACGCGGACGCCGGAATCGTCGGAACTGGTGCTCCGGACGGCGGTGGGGAACTTCGGCGTCAATGAACAAAGCGGGGCGCTGACGCTCGCCGGGAAGAACGCGGTGGAGCAGATCACCTTCGCGCGCGATTTTTCTTCGGGGTTCCGCTTCGATCGCGATTACCGTAACCTCTCCTTCGAGTCGGAAACGCATCTCAGGTCCAGCCTGGGTGGTACGGACATCCTGGCCGCGTATGCGGATAAGCCGTTCGGGGCTGATCAGTTTTACGGCAATTATCCATCGTGGGAGAACACGAAGACCTGGTTCGCAGCGGTCAAACAGCAGTTTGGGCCCAACACTGAGGCACTATTCGCATACCGCCGCCACAGCGATCTCTTCGTGCTTTTCCGGGACCGGCCCGCGGTTTACACGAACCACCATTCGGATGAGAGCTACCAGGCAGCCGCGCGGCGCACCGAGCCGTTCAGCGATACCTTGCGCCTGCACTACGGCGTGGAACTCGAGCACGAATCGGTGGTCAGCACCAACCTGGGCAGCCACGCGCGGACGCGCGGTTCCGTTTACGCGTCGCTGGACCTCCGCCCCTGGAAGCGTTTTTCGCTTAGTGTCGGCGGCCGCGAGGATCTTTACGACTCGGGCTCCGGTCAATTCAATCCCAATGTTGCCGTGGGCTATTGGGTCAATGCGCGCGTGCGCCTGCGCGGGGGCGTCAGCCGGGCGTTCCGCCTGCCTACTTACACCGATCTGTACTATCACGATCCCGCCAACCTGGGCAATGCGCTGCTGAAGCCGGAACATGCGTGGAGCTATGAAGGCGGTGTGGAATGGGAAATCGCCCGTGGCTGGCGTGCCGAGGCCACCGTCTTTCAAAGGCGCGATTACGACGGCATCGACTATGTGCGCGCCTCGCTTGCGGACGTGTGGCGGGCGACCAATTTCGACCGGCTCCGGTTCACAGGTTTCGAAGGCGCGCTAATCACATCTCCCGCCAAGCGGCAGACGTTCGCTCTTCGTTACACGGCGATTCAAGGGGCGGCAGGCTCGCTCGGCGGCCTCTACTCGAAATACGCGTTCAACTTCCCCGAGCATAGCGCCGCATTGGAATACACGGGGAGTGTGGGTCCGCTTCTGCTGCGATCGCGCGTGGGCGCCGAGGAGCGGATCGGCCGCAATCCCTATGGCGTATGGGACGCGTACGCCGCATGGTCGGGCTGGCGCCTGCAGCCTTTCCTGCAACTGACGAATCTGACCAATACGGCTTACCAGGAAATTTTCGGCATCCCGCTGCCCGGCCGCGGGGTGATCGGCGGAGTGGAGATCAGAGCTTGGCGGTAGCGGGACACCTTCCCCTTACTCTTTTATGTGTATAATCTAGTCAGGTGGTACACACGCCCGTGAGAACCAACATTGTGATTGACGATCAGCTCATGCGAGACACACTTCGCGCCACCGGTTTGAAAACCAAGCGTGAGGTCGTGGAACTCGGGTTGCAAACGTTGTTAATCCTGAATAAACAGGAACAGATCCGACGGTTCCGTGGCAAGCTGCACTGGCACGGCGATCTCGACGAGATGAGAGCCGATCGGTGATTCTGGTGGATTCGAGCGTGTGGATCGACTACTTCAACGGGACGTCGAATGCCCAGACCGCGCTGCTCGATAAACTCCTTGGCCGTGAACCGTTGGCCATTGGCGATCTGATTCTGACTGAAGTTTTGCAGGGCTTCCATAACGATAAGGAGTTTCTTGAAGCCGCGAAGCTTTTGACATGCTTGGAGGTCGTCGAATTAGGCGGACAGGAAATCGCGCTTCAAGCTGCCAAGAATTGTCGTGCGCTGAGGAAACGCGGGGTGACGGTGCGCAAGACCATTGACACCGTGATCGCCACTCGCTGCATCGAAAGCGGGTATTTGCTGCTGCATAACGACCGGGATTTTGATCTTTTCACCCGACACCTCGGCTTGCGCGTTCTGGAATAAGGCGGATCTATTTATGAACGCACGGCGAATGTTTCCAGCACTGACTCTTCTTATTTTCCTTGGCGCACTCACCGGCTGCTCCTACGCACCGCGCGCCGCCGCGCCCGTAGCACCGCCAGTAGCTGCCGCAACATCCCCGTCAACCTTTCGATCGCCTTCGGGAAAGAGCTATACACGGACGCTTGTCGCCCCCCCGGACAGCGATGAGCCGACTGCGCTGCGCCCACAGGGAGGCGGCTCACCGGCGGGCGACGATTATCAGGGTACGGCGCGCATGGCCGCTAAGTTATCCATTGCCTCGGGCCCTCCAACCCCGTATACCGACCTGGGAGACGTTCTCGACTCTCTGATTCCCGACGACCAGATGCGGGCGATGAACATTAGTGCGGCCGCGGATTCCGGGCGACTGGACTCCGAGCAGGCACAGATCACGGTGACCGCGTTTCTTTACGCGTCCAGCCACGAGAGCGACAACGATTTCCATTGCATCGTGGGACGGGACCCCAGCCTGCCGGCGCGCTTCATCAATGTGGAGGTATCCGGCTTGCCCGCTTCCGACGCCGACTCCTTTTCCGCGCTGTCGGCGGCGCGCGATCAGTTCAAGGCTTTCTTCACGGCAAGCGGAACGGCGCTGCCTGCGAGGGGCTATGAAAAGTTCGATCCTCCCATCCCGATTCAAGTCACCGGTTCCCTGTTCTTCGATGTGGACCATGTTCCTCCCGCGGTCGGGCCTGTGGGAATGAAACCGCAAACTGCGTGGGAGCTGCACCCGGTGACCGTCATCCAGTTTGAGCCTTAAGCTGGAGGCTGAGCCACGGGAGCGGCTGATAAACTGGCTTCCACAGGCAAGCATTTGATTTCCCGTCTATCCCCGCTCGTTCTCACGCTCAGCGTTTTTTCTCTTCAGGCCGCGCAACAGGCTGCCCAACAAGGGCAACTGGATGCCAGTGAAGCTCTGTTTACGGTTCTGGCGGCGGCCAATGCGGCGGGCTACAACGCCGGACTCGCCACCTCGCCGAAGCTGCGGCAGCAGGTGCGGGACCGCGTGGAAGCCGCGCACGCTCCGGTGGTCGAAGAGCTGAAAGAGTGGTATCGCTCGCATCCCGAACCGGACAAAACGCAGGACCTCGCGCGTTTTCTCTCTCTCGGCCTCTCCATCAAAGGCGCGCCCGATTTCGACTGGTCGACGCGCCAGGTCGAGGTGCCCCCGGACGCCCTGGCGCTCGATGAATTCCGCAAGATGCTGCCACGCTTCTACAACGAGGCAAAGATCGCGCAGCTTTGGAAAGAATCGCAACGCGCGGTGGACGCGGTTCTCGAAAAGTATCAGGAGCCCATTGCCAAAGCCGTGCTGGAAAGCAACGGCTACCTGCGGCAGTCGACTTCAGGATCTCTGGGACGCAATTTCCAGATCTTCGTCGATTTCTTAGGCGCCCCCAATCAAGTACAGACGCGCAGCTTTGGAGACAACTATTTTGTCGTGATCACGCCTGCCGCGCAGCCGCCGGTGTTTGCGATCCGGCATGCCTATTACCGGTACGCTATCGATCCCCTCGCCATCAAGTACGGCATGGAACTGAAGGAGAAGGCTTCGTTGATGGATATCGCGGAACGCGCTCCGTTGCTGCGGGGCCAGTACCGGACGGATTTCGGGCTGCTGGCGACCGAGTGCCTGATCAAGGCCATCGAGAGCCGGCAAAGCGCGGATCCGAGCATGATCAATGAGGCCGTGCGCGAGGGTTACATTCTGACCCCGTTCTTTTCCGAGCAGCTTGCGATCTACGAGAAACAGCCGCAGTCCATGAAGCTGTTTTTCCCGGAGATGGTGAAAGCGATCAATGTACGGAAGGAAAGTAAGCGTTTGGAGGACGTCCAGTTCGCGACGGAGCTTCCGCAGCGGCCGGTACCCAGAGTCGAGGTCACGGCGCAGCAGCCCGCCGCCGAGAGCCTGGCCGGACAGACCATTGCGCAAGCCGACGACGCCTACTACGAGAAGAAAGATCTGGAAGGCGCGCGCAAGCTGTACGAACACGCGCTGGAGCAGCCGGGCAGCGCGACCGACCACTCCAAGGCGTATTATGGCCTGGCCCATATCGCGCTGAGACAAAAGAATCCCGAAACCGCGGAGCAGCTTTTCCGGAAGACGTTGGAATCATCGCCCGAGCCCGAAACACAGGCCTGGAGCTTCTATTACCTGGGACGGCTTTCGGCCATTGCCAAGGAAAACGACGAAGCGGTGAAGTGGTTCCAGCAGGCGCTGGAGGTGAAGGGAGCGTCGCCGAAAGCGCTCGAATCCACACGGAACGGACTAGCGGAGCTCAAGGCCGCTGCGAAATAATAGAAAACCACATCGGGGTGCAGAACATGACGAAACGAATTCTCTTGCCGGTAGGATTGGTGTTCGGACTTACGATCACCGCATTTGCGCAGAAGCCGAAATCGATGGCGGAACAGACAGCGCTGCAGGCCATGTTCAACGCGACCGATCCCGATGCGCAGATCGCGGCTGCGAACAACGTGATCGAGAAATTCGCCGACACGGATTTCAAGTCGATCGCGCTGTTCTTTATCGCGCGTGACTACCAGGCCAAGGGCGACTTTGCGAAGTCGGTCACTTACGGCGAGCGTTCGCTCGAAGCGGACCCGAAGAATTACCAGTCGATGCTGGTGGTGGCGAGCGAGTACGCCCAGAATACGAAGGACTCCGACTTCGACAAAGACGAGAAGTTGAAGAAGGCTGAAAAGCTGGCCAACGATGCGCTCGCGACGATCAAGACCGCCGTGAAGCCCAACCCGAGTCTGACCGACGCGCAATGGGAGGACGCGAAGAAAGATTTCTCCGCCAGCGCGTACGAGATTCTGGGTCAGGTGGCGCTCGTCCGGAAAAAGCCGGCCGATGCCGCCGCCGCGCTCCAGAGTGCGATAGACATTGCGGTCACCAAAACGCCCGCGACTTACGTGCGGCTCGCGCAGGCGCAAAACATGATGGGCAAGTACGATGATGCGATTGCGAATGCGGAAAAGGCGATGAGCGCGCCGGATGCGGTTCCCGCGGTAAAGCAGTTTGCGCAGGCGGAGCGGGCCCGGGCAATGCAGAAAAAGGGCGCGGGCGCGGGGGCTCCCGCAGCTTCCACGCCTCCCGCGGCTGCCGCTCCCGCAACGACTCCCGCCCCGAGTACCGCTCCCCAACCGTAGTCCGGCGTGGCATGAGCGCGGAGCAGCCGTCTGCGGTGGAGGTGTCCACCGGCTATGCATTCAGACGCGCGGAATGGCTCACCCGCGCATTGACGCATAGCTCGCATCGTGGCGAAGCCGGGTTGGAACGGGTCCCGCAAGCGGATAACGAACAGCTCGAGTTTCTTGGGGACGCGGTGCTTGGCCTGATCGTCAGCGAGCATCTGTTTCTGACCTGCTCCGATTTCGATGAAGGGCGCCTTTCGAACGTCAAGAGCCGGCTGGTAAACCGGGCGCACCTGGCGGTGGTCGCGCGGCGGCTGGACCTGGGACCGCATCTCCTGATGGGACGAGGCGAAGCTCTCAGCGGCGGCCGCGAGAAGGCATCTCTGCTGGCCAATGCGTTGGAAGCGCTACTCGGGGCCATTTACCTGGACGGCGGATTAGACGCGCTGCGGCCCGTGGTGCTGAGACATATCGTGGCCGATGCCGACGTTCGCGCCCTGGCGGTGGCGGCCATCAATAACATCAAGACCAGCTTGGAAATCATGGCGCGGTCGCGCGGCCTGCCTCGTCCTGAATACACCGTGCACGCGGAGAACGCGGGCTTCCCGCAAATGTTCGTGGCCGAGGTGCGCGTGGGGAAGCAGTGGCGGGGCGGCGGCCGTGCAAGTTCCAAGAAAGGCGCTGAGAGCAAAGCGGCTGCCGCACTGGTCGCGCTGCTGGAGAATCAACTGGCGGAGGGTTGATCGCAGAGCGCCAGCGTATGTTCCACCTCGGCGCGAATCGCGTAGTCATTCCACCCGAGGTGCTGGGCCAGCTCGCGCGCAAACGGCTCCAGAAGCGAGGCCGACCAGCGCTGCTCGTAACCCCAGTACGTCGAGGTAAACATGAGGTCGCTTAGACGCTGGACAAATTCTTTTTGGGCCGCGAACGCGATCTGCGCCGCTTCCAGGCGATTGACGCCCGACGCCGGGGCTGATGGCGGAACAAGCGCCAGCACGGCCGGCGTATCCACGCCATAGTCTCGCACCAGGTCCCGAACGTCGACCTCATCGAGCGCATGCGTGTCCGCCAACTCTCGGGCTCGTCCCAGCCACTCCTGTACGCTGGCCACGGTGTTGCCGCCGAGTGGTGTCTCCGCCGTCGGGTGTAGCCGGGCCGTCTCCGGAGAAAGCGGTTGCAGCACCAGATCCGCGGCCTCTTCGCTCATGCGCCGATAGGTGGTGTACTTGCCTCCCGTGACATGCACCATGCCCGGCGGATCTGCCCAGATGCGGTGCTCGCGGCTGGTTTTGGTGGCGGATGCACCCTCTTCCCGCACCAAGGGCCGCAGCGAACTATAAGCGCTGATGGGAATGTGAGGACCCGTTCCGGGAAACACTTCCTCGACCACCTTGAGCAGGTAATGGACTTCTTCGGGCGAGATGCGGACATGGTCGGGGCCGCCCTCATGGTCCACGTCCGTGGTGCCCACCAGCGTGTACGCCTGCCTGCGTCCCCACGGAATCAGGAACACGATACGGCCGTCCTGGCCGAAATAGGAGATAGCGTTGTCGCTCGCGCCGATGCGATGGAGGATCAGATGCGATCCGCGCACCAGGCGCAGCTTCGAGCCTTGCGTCCACGCGCCGGTGGAATCCACAATCGCGCGTGTCTGGACGTGATAACGGCGCTGGGTCAGCGCATCGGCCAAGTCTACATGCCACAAGCCATCCGCGTTCTGCTCGCGGTGTTCCACCGAGACGTAGTTCAGCGCCGAGGCGCCGCGATCCACCGCATCGCGGATGTTCAGCAGAACCAGGCGCGCGGAGTGCACACGGCAATCGAAAAAGCGCGCGCCCGACGAGAACACCCCCAGCCGCGGCTCCAGCGCATGCAACTGTTTCGCGGTGAAAGAGCGGTGCCGCTGAATCACGTTTTTGCCGGCCAGAAAATCGTAGAGAAACAAACCCGCTCCGTAAAAGGCCGCGGAGAAACGATCCCGCATCGGAATCAGGAAGGCCAGGGGCGTGACGAGGTGGGGTGCGGTGCGCAGCAGAATCGCCCGCTCCGTCAGGGCTTCCGAGACCAGCTTCAATTCGAGGTTTTTGAGGTAGCGCAAGCCCCCATGGATCAGTTGCGAATTGCGGCCACTGGTACCGGAGCTAAAGTGCCGGCGTTCCACCAGAGCAACCCGGAGCGGCTGCTTGGCCGACGAGCGAAGGGCGAGATCGCGAAGGATCCCGGCTCCGTTCACGCCGCCGCCCATCACCAGAACGTCCAGCGTTCCGGAAGTCATCGCATCCAGCGCCGCGGTGCGCCCCTGGTTTTGCGTCAAAGTCTCACCGCCTGAAGATCAATGCCCATAGAACCAGGAGCCCGATTACGACCAGCACCGAAAGCCAAATGAGAGCGCCATGCATCGCTTATTCCAGACGGAAACTACGGTGCGATTCCGTCTTTTGAGAACCAAGCTGGTCGATTGCCGTCACGAGCAGCATATATTCGCCGGGTGGCGTTCCCGGCTTGAGATGAAAGCTGAGGATCCCCGGCACGTAAGGCTTGGGATAGAACTCTTCGGATTTGTCCTCGGCCGCCGCCGGTTCGGCGAACAAGACGCGGCCCGAGGGATCAGCAATGGAAATTCCGTAAACCACGTTAATCGCGCCCTGGGTGCCGTGCTGATAGCCCACGACCTGAAAGCGCGCGTGGATCTCCTCCGAAACGCGATAGGCGGCAATGTCGAGCGGCCTTTCATCGTCGTCATTGCGATAGAAGTTCAAATTGCGGATGACCAGTGTCGCACTTGGTTCGATGCGAACGCCGGACACCACGAAAGAAGTTTCTATAGTGCTCGCTGCTCCCGACAGCTCATCTTTCAAGCGCAAGGCGATCCGGTACGCGCCGCCGCTCAACACCCCGGGAAGCGGGAAGCTCCCGCGAAGTTTCGGGTGCCAGTCTTTGTCTTCGGGCGTCAGCGTGTTGGCTTCTTCGCTCACGATGGGAGCGGTCAACGCAACTCCGGCGGCATCCAAGGGCTGCGCTTCGAATTGCAGCTTTACCGTATTATCTTTGCGGGTGAAGCCTTCCACGTGAAAGCTGAAGTACACGGTCTCCCCCGGTGCGAAAGCGTCCGGCGGAAAGACCGCGTGACCGTCCTCCACGCGCGCGATCTCAAAACGAGTGATCTTCAGATCCGAAGCCCACGCGGGTGCAACGGCGGCTAACACCGCGCAAAGCAGGAACCGGCGCAAACTACTGCCCTTTTTCATCCGAACCCAGATTGAGCGGCAGGTCGATATAGGCCACGATCTGTTCGGTTTCATCGGACACGCGCAATTTGTAGTGCTTGGGCGCGACGTCGAACGCGACGGTTCCCTTGTCGGATTCAATCGGTTTGATCTTGCGCGCGATACCCATCCAGTCCGGAACCCCGGAGCCGTCGGCAAGCTCATTGAAACTCTGGCCGGCATCGTCGATCAACGTCAGCGTGGGCACGTGGCTGTCGACCGCGCCCCCATTCGTGATGCTCATGCGAATCACCAGAAATCGATTGGCCGGAATTCGCGGACTTTCCGGAGAACCCAAAGAGAGATACCAGTGCGTGTCATACGCCAGGTACACGAGCGGGCCGGCTTCGACGCGATCTCCCAGGTTGTATGTTTGGATGGCGCTGCCCGCGGGCCCGCATGCGGATAGAACGAGAAGTGCAGAAAGACAGGCAAGGCCGCGGCGCATCCTCACCGATTCTAGCGGACTTGAGCGCTTTCAGCCGGAATTCAGTAAAGCTCGTGAACCATCTTCTCGAATTTGCGGCGTTGCTCGGGGTTGAGCACCTGGATGATCCGCTCATGCCCTTCGGCCAGGACGTTGTCGTAATACTTATTGAAGTCGTCGAGAATCAAGGCGATTTCCGCGCTTTGCTGATCGCTCAGCTTGAGCGTTTGCCGCCATCTGTCCAGCGTATCTTTCTTGCTTTCCGACAGCTGGATCTCATGATGCGCAACACGGAACGCGTAGCTCTTCATGCCGACGGCGCCAGCCGCGCCGCCGCAAAGGAAAGCGACGAACAACAGCGTCACCAGTGTCGTTTTCGGCCGCGATGCAATGGCGGATTCGGTTGCGGTCATCTTACTGATGATAGGTAGCGAGGGTCAGGAGCATTCCGTCGCGGTGCTGCTGTTGATCCGGAGACGAGATGTCGTGGCTGGCCAGGACGGCTTCCGGAGTATGGTCGGCCTTGGCCATCGAATCGTCGATGCCGACGGCCAGGTAACTTCCCAGCACGGCGAGGCTGAGCAAAGATCCAAAGGCGAGCTTGCGGGCAAATGCCGGATCCACGCTGAAAACGCCCCAGACGCTGGCGGTTTTCCGTTCCGCAACGCCACGCATAAGGCGCGCCTGGAAGCCAAGCGGAGGAGACGGCGGCTGTGCGCTGCGAAAGCTGGTCAATACATGCGAGACCCGGGCAATGGCGGAGACTTCCTCGCGGCACGCGGCACACGCCTCCAAATGAGCATCGACCTCACGGCTCGACCTCCCTTCCAGGTACTCCTCCAGATGATTTTCAATAGCGCGATGCATAGAGATCCTATTTAACGGTCAACCCAGCGGTGCTACCCGCCCGTTCTAAGCGCTGAGAAGCCTTCACCAGCTTCTGTCTGGCGCGGAAAAGTTTCACCTTGATTGTATTCTCGTTCATGTGCATCATGGCCGAGAGCTCTTCCACCGAATAGCCTTCCACTTCTTTGAGCATCAGAAGCGTGCGTTCCTCTTCGGAAACCTTGGACATTAACTTGACCAGGTAATCCTGATTCGCGAGGCGCTGATCGGTACGGGGAGTGCGGTCGCTAACCGGCTCGATGTTTTCGACCCGCCGGACTTCGTCCTCGCTCATGTCGCTTTCATAAACCAGCTTGCGCACCTTCTTTTTGCGCAGGTAGTCGAAACACTCGTTCACCGTGATTTTGTAAATCCAGGTGATCAGGGAGCTGCGGAAGTCGAAGTTGCGAATCGAAAAGTAAACCTTGGAAAACACCTGCTGGGCGATGTCCTCCACATCGTTGCGCTGGCGCACAATCCCGTGGATGATGGAGAATACCTTCGACTGGTATTTCTCGACGATCTCGCCAAACGCGGATTCGTCGCCGGACTGGGCACGGCGGATCAGCGCGCTCTCTTGCGTGTTTTGGTAATCCACTCTGGTCTTGAACGCCGGCCGGGCTCCCGCGAACGGAGCGCCCAAACTCGGAAAAACCAACGCATTGTTGACCGTTCCCATGCACTGTGAGATACGCGCCACAACTGCGGGGGGTTTCGATGGACTGATTCCCTGTCGCAGGGTATCAGATTCGAATTGCGAACTTTTCGCGACTTCTCGCCGCCTTTCGCTATCGATATAATAGTTACGGGCGTGGCCCACAACGGAGCACATCGATTATGGTAGAGCTAACGTCAACGGCGGTAAATAAGGTCAAGGAAATCCTGGAGGCTCAGAATCCCCAGCCAGCCGGCTTACGGCTCGCTGTAGTGGGTGGAGGCTGCTCCGGATTCAGCTATTCCATGCAGTTCGAGAATAAGCCGAACATGCTGGACAAGACTTACGATTACGAAGGGTTGAAAGTCTACGTGGATCAGGCGAGCATGCTGTACCTCGACGGGGCGCAGGTCGATTATGTCGAGACCCTGGAAGGTTCAGGCTTCAAGTTCAACAACCCGAATACGAAGTCGACGTGCGGCTGCGGCAGTTCCTTCAGCGCGTAAAACAATCAGCTTCTGATCAGCTCCACAGGATTCGATTCGCAGTGCTCTCGTCCATCACTTCCGGGGACCGCGCACGAGACCGCGATTCGATACACGCCTGATCGGCTCAAATCAAAGAGATCACTAAGCGGCAGCTCATTCTGAACCGGCACAGCCGCCGGAAAAACTGCCGCGATTTTCGTCCCCGATCCGCTTCCCATCACGCGCTGGCCGAAGGCGCTCAGCTGCAGAGGCACGCCGCTGGGATCGATGACTGTGATCGCGAAGTAGTGAACCCAGTCCGGAATCCGTTCATGAACGTCCGCTCCGGTAGCGTTGCGGATCGCCACTGCGGCTTTCACACTTTCGGTCCGTAGCGCCTGGGCCGGGCGCAGTTGAGCCGATAACGAAAAGCCCGCGACGGGTGTCCCCCAGACACGGTCGTCCAGCTTCTTCCAGGCTCCCTTCTTGCGATCGGAGCGCACCGTAAAACCAATCAAGCCGAGCACGTCGAGAACGCTGTCGATCGACTTGCGAAGGCTCACGGCTTAGAGAGCGGGTTCCAGAACGGTTCGCCCGCGGGGACGAAGGTGATGGGCACACCGGGCAGGAATTGTTTTAACCAGGTGGCGCAATAATCCATTCCGGCTTCCTCGGATGCGACATGTCCCATGATGATTAGCGCTTTGTGATGATTTTCGGACATCGCGTCGCGCGCGTATTCGACCGTTTCCCATTCGCGCGATTCGCCGACGACGAGGGCGTCGACGTCCGTACGCTCCAGCGCGCGGACTTGGGTCTCGGCACCCGCGGCACCCGGCACGAACGCCACATTCGCAACGGTCATCGTGCGCTCGCCCACGACACGCATGGTGCGCATACCGATCTTCCGCTGGATGGAACTCGCGAGCGCTTCGAGCGACATCGGCGGAAAGTGAAACATCATTTCGTTATCGTGATCCTGAAACTTCTGCCATCCGAGCGCCGCGACTTCGCCCTGCATGATGCCGTCGGGCTTCATCACCGGATGGTGCCAGTGATCATGAAAACGAAACACGACCATATGGTGCGCGTTGATGAAGGCAAGCTTCTCCCGGTACACCGGATCGTTGGCGAGCGCCTTGGTTTCGTCCTGGTGGTTATAGAACGTGGGCTCATGGCTGATGACGAGGTTGGCGCCCGCGGCCGCGGCTCGGCGCAGTACGTCGAATGTATCGGCAAAGGTGGTGGCTATGCCGGTAACGATCGTAGCGGGATCGCCCGCCTTGAAGGTGTCGACAGTCTCGCCCTGCCAGGGCGCTCCCGCGTGTTGCTGGATCTGTTCGATCACCTGCCGGGCCGTCATTGTCTGCTGGGCCGCCGCCGGCAGCAGACACCAGATCAATAGCGCCGCAAGCCTCATTTGCTTTCCGGCTGATCGTAGCCGTGCAGACGCCGGATCCAGATATTGCGGAAGCGGACTTTGTCGCCGTGATTTTGCAGGAGCAGGGAGTCTTCGGCGGGAGAAGGCTGATAGTGCGCGACATTTCGATAAACCATGGGGCCCATCGAGGCTTTATGGTTATGCACCATCACGCCGTTCCAGAATACGGTGATATAGGCGGGGCTGGCCAGTTTAGCGCCGTCGAAGCGAGCAGCTTCGAAAACGATATCGTACGTTTGCCATTCGCCGGGCTTGCGGGCAACGTTGTTCAGCGGCGGCCACTGGCCATAGATCGCGGCGGTCTGCCCGTCGGCGTAAGTCGGGTTCTGGTATGTATCGAGCACCTGCACTTCATAGCGGGTCTGCAGAATAACACCACTGTTGCCGCGCCCCTGGCTGCGGCCTTTTACTTCGGCCGGGGATGCCCATTCCACATGCAACTGGCAATCGCCGAACTTCTCTTTAGTGGCGATGTCTCCGGTGCCGGGCACCACTTCCATGTAGCCGTCGGTCACCTTCCATTCCGCCGCGCCGGTCCCGCCGGCCTTGGTAATGTCGCTATGGTGGGCTCCCCAGGCGGAGAGGTCTTTCCCATCGAACAGGATGATCGCATCGGAGGGAGGACCGCCCGGTTGATCCGAAGGCGTGATGACCGGCGGATGCGGGCGATTGGGATCGTGAACGTGCCACGGCAGTCCCGGAAGGATCGGCGTGTCGGTAAAGCCGAGATCGTGATCGGCTTGGGCAAACAGAACGAGGCCGACTGTCAGCGCCAGGGCGCAAGCGGGAAGCAGAATGGATTTAGACATAGCGCGAGCGAAGCCGTAGCGTATCAGACTCGGGATTACGGGCGCTCTGTCGGACGCAGCGGCGAACAGACGCAACAGTAGGCGGGCGATCAACGATGCACGGTAAAGATTGCCGGCGCTTGTTGGGACTACGCTACTGCCGTCTGCGGGGCATGCTCGCGGCCGCCCTGAAACTTCACCGAGACCAATTTCGAAACGCCAGCTTCCTGCATCGTCACCCCGTACATCGACTGCGCCGATTCCATCGTCTTCTTGGAGTGCGTGATCACGATGAATTGCGTATCGATGCTCATCTCGTGGAGCAGGCGCGTGAGGCGGCCGATGTTGGCTTCGTCCAGAGGCGCGTCTACCTCGTCGAGAACACAGAAGGGACTGGGCTGGAAGCGGAAGATCGCCATTAGCAAGGCCAGAGCGGCAAGGGCTTTCTCACCGCCCGAGAGAAGGAGAATGCTCTGGAGCTTTTTGCCCGGCGGGGAAGCCACGATGTCGATCCCGCTCTCGTTGGCGTTCTCCTCGTCCGTCAGCCGCATCTCGCCCGTGCCCCCGCCGAACAGAGTCGTGAAGCACTCGCGGAAGTTCTGGTTGATGGCGTTGAAGGCTTCGACGAACTTCGCCTTCGAAACCTGGTCGATCTCGTGAATGGCTTTCTCGGTGTCGCGGATCGAATCGATGAGGTCCTTGCGCTGGACGGTGAGAAACTCCTGACGCTGTACCGAGACCTCGTACTCTTCCAGAGCCGCGGGGTTGATCGGCCCCAGCGCTTCGATGCGGCTCTTCACTTCTTTATAGAGTCGTTCCGCTTCGGCGAGGGCCATCGCATCCAGCGGAATTTCCGGCACCGCCAGTTCGGTGACGGCAACGCCGAGTTCGTTGCGGCTGGTCTCGTCCAGGAACTTCAATTCGGACTGGCGGCGCACTAGCTCCACCTCCACTTCCGATTTGCGGCGGTGCCCGGCTTCGATCTGCCGCGCGCAATTCTTTCAGCGCTTCATCGGCGGCCGCCAGCTCCGCGCGCTGGATCGTCTCGCGATTGGCCAGGTCCGCGACTTGCGCTTCCAGGTGCAGCACTTCATCCGTCAGTTGCAGGGCACGGCGATCGAGCTCGATGTTCTCGGCAAGCAGGCGCGAACGGTGCTCGCCTAAACGCTGTACTTCGGAGGCAAGACTCTGGATGCGGCCGGTGATCTCCCGCGATTGTGTATCCAGGCGCAGGAGCGCGGCGCTCTGCGCACGAAAGCGCTCTTCGATGCCCGCCAGTTCGGCCCGCACGACGGAATGTTCTTCACGGACGCGGGAGGCTTCCAACTCAACCGCTTCAAGGTCCGTACGGGCGCCTTCGAGAGCACCTTCGCGTTCGCCGCGCTCCCGCTCTTTCAGCGCCACCGCTTCGCTATTCTGCGCGCGCTGCCCCGCCGACCGAGCCTTTTCGCGCTCCAGCCGCTCCAGGTCCATCCGCGCGACGCTGATTCGGGATTGCGCCCGATGGTGCTCCTCGCTCAGCTTGCGCTGCTCCGCCTGGAGCGCGACCGCCTCTTTCTCGCGGCCTTGCTGGACGTGCCGCAAGCGGTCCACGTCGGCTTCGAGTTGCGCGATCTCGCGGGCCAGTTCCTCCTGCGTTTTGGTCTGTATGGAGAGTTCGCGCTCTTTGGTCGCGAGCGCCGTCGTGAGCTCGCGGACTTCGCGCTTCAGAGCCAACGGGCCGGATGATTTCTTGCGCCCTCCGGTTAAGGTAGAGCCCTGATAACAGCGCCCATCTTCGAGGAGGAAATAGAGATCGGGATGTGCTTCGGCAAACTGGCGGGCCTGATCAGATGAATCCGCAAGAAAGCAGTTGGCTAAGCGCGGAAGCAGGGAGCCGGCCTGCCCGGTGAGGCCGTTCGAGAAGCGCAAATGCTCGGTCAGCCGGCGGAGCGGGAGTTCGGGGACAGCGGCGTTGCGAGACGCGCTGCCACTCTCAATGACGAAGGTCGCGCGTCCTTCCAGATCGGTGCGCAGGATTTGCATACCGGTTTCGGCCTGCTGCCAATCCTGGACAACGACATATTCCAACTCGTGATGCAGGAATTCCTCGGCCGCGCGCTCCAACTGCGGGTCGACCTCGACGAAGTCGGCGAGCACCCCTTCCGGCTTGAGCCCCTGCCCGGAACGCTCGATGGCCCCCAGGAGCCGCTTGACGGTTTCGGTGGTGTAGGAGTGATGCGACAGGACATTCTCGAGCGATTCTTTGCGCGCGCGCAGGCGGGACGTCTCACCCTTGAGCTGGTCAATCGTGGCGCGAAGATTGGCCGCGGCGGTTTTCCGTTCGGTCCAATCGAGTTCAGTCCGTTTGCGTTCATTCGCGAGCGATTCGAGTTCCAACTGCTGCTGGCCGACGTCCCGGGACAGTTTCTCGCGCGCGACGGCCAGACGCGACACTTCGGCGGCGGCGCCTTCTTCCTCGCGACGGACGCGCGTCGTTTCGCGATCAATGCCGGCAAGGAATTCGTCGATCTGGGCGAGCTGATTCTTGAGGGTAGATGCCTCGCCCAGGAGACGGAGCACGAGAACGCGGCCGGTTTCGATGGCTTTCTCATGGTCGCGCAGCCGCGTCTGCAACGCCTCGCGAGTCTGGTTCTTCTCCAGCAGCAGCGCGCGTAACGCGGCAATTTGCTGTTCCAGCTCTCCGGTGGTCTGGCGCAACTGGGCGCGCTCGGCATCGACCTCGCCCAAGCGCGCTTCGAGGTCTCGGGATTCCCCTTCGTTGCGCGCCATGCGCCCTTCGATGGTTCCGCTCTCGCGCACCTGCGCTTCGAGCTTGCCGCGTGTGCGCTCGCCCTCAATGTTGCGTTCCGAGAGGGTCTTGCGGGCCTCGCGTAGTTGGGATTCCAGCGAGTAGCAGGCGGTTTGCAGGGCTTCGCGGGACTTTTCGCTTTCAGTGACGTGGCCCGAGACGTCGCGGAGTTCCGCGGTCGCGTTGTCCAGATCGGAGGCGGCTTGCGCGACCTCGGCCGTAAGCTGCTGGGAGCGGCCGCCGAGAAGCGCTCGCAGACGCTCATCCATCTCGGTCTTCAACTCGCCGTAGCGCTTGGTGCGGGCGGCCTGCCGTTTGAGGGAATTGGCCTGCCGCGTTACCTCTTCGAGAATGTCAAAGACGCGGGCGAGATTCTGCTTGGCGCTTTCGAGCTTCGATTCGGCGAGGCGTTTGCGCGACTTGAACTTGGTGATTCCGGCGGCTTCTTCGATAACCGCGCGGCGATCGTAGGGGCGCGAGCTCAGGATCTGGCCGATGCGGCCTTGTTCGATGATGGCGTAGCTTTCGGGGCCGAGTCCGCTGCCCATGAAGATGTCCTGGATATCGCGGAGACGGGCGGCGCGGCCATTGATCAGATACTCGCTTTCGCCGGACCGGAACAGGCGGCGGGTGATGGTGATTTCGCCGGGGGCCACGCGCGCCGGAGCAGGTTTGCGGACCGCCTCCGGGCCGTGTCCATTCTGACCGTTTTCCGCGAGGGGAACGACCACAATCTCCACCGGCTGATCGGGCGTTGGCTCCGGGGCAGGCGTGGGATCGAGCAGAGTCATCGTGACGGAGGCCATCCCGACCGGCTTGCGATCGCGCGTGCCGGCGAAGATGACGTCTTCCATGCGGCCGCCGCGCAGCGACTTGGCGGACTGCTCTCCGAGGACCCAACTGATGGCATCGCTGAGGTTACTTTTACCGCAGCCATTCGGCCCGACGACGGCCGCGATGCCATCGCCCCGAAAGCGCAGTTCGGTCCGGTCGCAAAAGGATTTAAAGCCTTGGAGTTCTACTTTTTTGAGCTTAAGCAACGCAGTTTCCTTTGGGTCGCTCGGGGGATTGCATTTATCCTAAACCCGTCCGCTGGAAAAGTAAAGCGTCAATGCCACTAGGAATAGGGTTGTTGGCCGGCGCAGCACTCTATCTAGTACCTGAATGGGAGTGTGGCCCGAAACGGCTTGGGGCGTAAACCTGGAAGATTTACGCCCCAACGCGCGGCTAGGAACTGATCCTATTCTCGCAACTTCTTTGTCCCCTTCGAATCGGGGTAGCCTTCAGCCTAGCAGATCACGCGACTTTTTCGGCGATCGATTTGGCCTGGAGGAAGAGCAGCAGATAGTCAGGGCCACCGGCTTTGGAGTCGGTTCCGGACATGTTGAAGCCGCCGAAGGGATGCGCGCCCACCATGGCGCCGGTGCATTTGCGGTTCACGTAGAGGTTGCCGACGAAGAAGTGGTCGCGAGCGGCGCGGATGTGTTCCGGATTGTGCGAGTAGACCGCTCCGGTGAGGCCGTACTGCGAATCGTTCGCCATGGCAAGCGCATGGCCGAAGTCTTTGGCCCGGGTGACAGCCAGAACGGGACCGAAAATCTCTTCCTGAAACACGCGGGCCTGGGAATCGACATCGGCAATGATAGTCGGCTTGAGGAAGTAGCCGTCGCCCTCGGCCTGCGAGCCGTCGAGAACGACGCGGCCTTCGCTCTTGCCGACCTCGATGTAGGCCCGGATACTTTTGCGGGCGCCCTGACTGATCACCGGACCCATGTAATGCTGGGGATCGTCGGTCGGCCCGACGGAGATAGACGCCGCGCGCGCGGTCAGCTTTTCGAGGAACTCGTCGTACACGCGCTCATGTACGATGGCGCGGGAACAGGCCGAGCATTTCTGGCCCTGGTAGCCGAACGCCGAAAAGAGCACGCCGCCGACCGCGCTATCCAGATCGCAATCGGAATCCACGATGATGGCGTCTTTGCCGCCCATTTCGGCCACCACGCGCTTGATCCATAGCTGCCCGGGCTGGTGCTTGGCCGCCAATTCGTTGATGTGAAGGCCGACATCGCGCGAGCCCGTGAAGGAGATGAACCGCGTCTGGGGATGCTGGACCAGCAAGTCGCCGATGGCCGCGCCGCTGCCGGGAAGATAGCAAAAGCTCTCGGCGGGGAAGCCGGCCTCGAGAAGAAGCGCGGCGAACTGGGCGCCCACGATGGGAGTTTCGCTCGAAGGCTTCACGATGACGGTGTTGCCGGTGACCAGCGCCGCAACCGTCATACCGGCGAGAATTGCCAGCGCGAAATTCCACGGCGGGATGACGATGCCGACGCCGAGCGGCAGATAGCGCATTTCGTCGCGTTCGCCGGCGAGCTGCACGACCTCGGGCGGATGGGCGAAGCGCAGCATTTCACGGGCGTAGTACTCGCAGAAATCGATGGCTTCGGCCACTTCCGCCTCGGCTTCGGGCCAAGTCTTGCCGGCCTCGTAGCAAAGCCATGCGTCGAACTCCAATTTGCGATCACGCAACAGAGAGGCCGCGCGGAGCAACATTTCCACGCGGGATTGCGCGGAGGTGGCGGCCCAGACCGGGAAATACGCGTGAACCTTGCGAATGGCCGATTCCGCGATCTCGGGCGTAGCCTTGCTATGCACGCCGACAACTTCAGACGGCCGCGAGGGATTCACTGATTTCAGCTTGTCAGGGGTGGCAATCCGTTCACCGGAGACCAGCAGGTCGTAATCGTTACCAAACTGGGCCTTCACTTTCGCGAGCGCGTCTTCCATGCGCTTCCGGTTTTCGGGAACGGTGAAATCGGTATAGGGCTCGTTGCGGAATTCAGGCAATTGCATCATGGAGGAAAAACCGTCCTTTATTATCTTTGCGGATCCGGGCGAAAGCGACGTTAGGGTCGTGCGCGAACCCGCACCACCAGTTTTCGCGCACGGCCTGATCGAGGAGCCGCGTCTTGTTTTCGATCACCGTGAGCGGATACAGATCGAACGCCGCTATCCAGGTTGGATGCAGGTGGGCGGCGGTAGGAATCAGGTCCGACCAGAAACAGAACGTCTCGCCGCGGGAGCGGGCGAGGACGATACACATGTCCAGGTTGTGACCGGCGGCCACACGCATTTCGACTCCGGGAGCCACCTTGGCGTCGCCGTCGAGCAGGGTCATCTGACCGCCGGCGATGAGCGGGTCGTAATTGATATCGCGATAGCTCACGGTGTCGCGAGCCAGGCGCTCGCGGGCATGGTTCCATTCGCCGCGCTGGGCGTAGTAGCGCGCCATGGGAAAAGCGGGAGCGACACGGCCGTCGGTGTCGACTGTGTTGCCACCACAGTGATCCCAGTGGAGATGGGAGTTGATGACGGTGTCGATGGTGGTGGGATCGACGGGGATGCGCTCCGAGCCGGGCGGCAGCAGCATGCGCTCCCGGCTTTTTTCGTCGTGGCGCTGGCCACCGCCGGTCTCGATCAGGATCTGCTGGCCAGCCGTTTCGATGAGATAGCAATTGAACGCCGCGGGTATACGGTTCAGGGCATCGGCGGGCATCAACGGATTCCACAGGGTCTTGGGGACGACGCCGAAGAAAGCCCCGCCGTCCCACCAGTAGACGCCTGCGCGTAAGAGGCGGATGCGCAGATTACCGATTTCAATCAAAGCCGTGCCCGGCGGCGATCAACCGCGAACGAGTTGGCGGCCGCGTTCGAACAGTTCGGCGGCTTCTTCAGCGATCTGACGTCCGCGCTCGTAAAGATCCTTGCTGCGTTCAATAATGTCTTTGCTGCTCTCGGTGATCGCTTTGTGGCCGTCGTCGACGGTTTCGCTGATTTTGTCGCCGAGCATACCGCGCGTGGCGCTGCCGGACTTCGGCGCGAAGAGTACCGCGATGGCGGCTCCTAAGATGGCACCCGCTGCGAACCACCCGTAACTGCTGGCTTTGTTGTCCATGGTTATCTCCCGTGCATATTCTCGCACGCAGATTTCCGCAAAGGGGGCCATGTTTTCACGCGTGTACGTTATCCCGCCTATCCGCCATTCTGCCGTCCCTTATTCTGCCGTACGTTATTCTGAATGACATGCTGCCTGAGGATGAAAACCGTTCGCCAGAGACTGCCGGTGCGGAGGATCCGTCTTCGGAAATGGACATGGTACCCGTCTTCAGCGAGACCGGGGCGATGGCCGAAATGGAAGCGCTGTCCATCCAGGGGGTTCTGGACGCGAACGACATTCCCTTCACCGTTTCGGGAAACTCGACCCTACCGGTAACCGAATTTTCGGTGCAGGTGCCGGCATCGCGGGCGGAAGATGCGCAGAAGGCGATCGCCGAGGCACAAGAGGCGGGTCCCGCGGCGGCTGAGCAGGCGGAGCGGGAAGGCGAATTAGCCGGGCTGCCGGGCGAGAGCTTTCCGGGTTAGCGCTTCCGGGCGCGTCGATTCTCACTCGCGCCAGACGTGTTGGCCATCGGTCACGATGGAGATGAGTCCGTCCAGATCCGTCCGGTACGTTGCGATCCGGCGCTCGTTCAGGCTACCGATCGTGACCGGATGCGGATGCCCATATAAGTTCCCGTGGCCGTCCGAGATTACGGCGATTCCGGGATGGACCTGATCGAGAAAACCGGGCGTCGAAGATGTCTTGCTGCCGTGGTGGCCGACCTTCAGAATGTCGGCATGCGGCCAGGTTGCCGCGATCGCATAATCTGCTTCTACATTTTTCTCCATATCGCCGGTGAGCAGGACGGAGCGTTTCCCGTACTGAACCAGCATGACGAGCGAATCATTGTTACCGGGTGCGTCGGCGGGAATGTAATCGGCGGCGGGCTCGAGAAACTTTATAGTGGCGCCTCCGAAGCGGATCTCACCGCCTTGCTGGAAGTGGCGGATCCGGGTGCCGCGCTCGCGGGCTTTTTTCTGGATTTGGGTCCATAGCTCGGAAGCCGGCGTGGGGCCGACCCAGAGCTCGTTCACGCGGAAATCATTGAGGATGGCGGGAACGCCGCCCGCGTGGTCGTCGTGCAGATGAGAGATGGCCACCACGTCGATCTTCTGGAGGGCACGCGTCCAGAGGTAGGGCGCGACCACATCCTCTCCAATTTCCATGCGGGAGGGCAGGGTTTCGCTATGGTGGCCGAAGCTGGGGATGCCCCCGGCGTCGAGCAGCATGGTTTGTCCCGCGGGAAAAGCGAGGAATAGGGAGTCGCCCTGGCCGACGTCAATGGCGGTGAACTCGAGATTTCCCTGTTCGAGGCGCGGGGCAAAAGGAAAAGCGACCAGGATGTAAAGCAATCCGGCGAGACCGCCGATAGACAACCAGCGGGCGAAAGCGTGCTTCCAACGAACGGAGGCACAGGCCAGCGCGGCGCAGATTGCGACAGACAGGAGCAGCGGCGGCTCCGGGATGCGCCAGTTTGGTTCGTAATGGGCGTGCCAGTCGACGGTACGGCGGGAAAGATCGAGCAGGAAGGCGGCAATAGCAGCGACGGCGTGAGAGCCGGTGAAAAGCGCGGAAAAGCCGGTGGGGACCACCAGTCCAAGAAGCGGGACGACGATGGCGTTTGCGGAGAGGCCGGTGAACGAGACACGATGAAAATACAGGGCCATGGGGAGTGCGAGACCGGCCTGGATGACGGCTGAAGTGACGAACAGGTCGAAGAAGAAGACGCTAATGCGAACGGCCAGGCAAACCAGCCATCGGGCAGCACCAGTGGGAACGCGGAAGAGCGCGGAGAAGGTAGCGGCGTAGAGGCGCAGTTCGACGCGCTGTTGGGAAACAGCTATGGGCAAGTGGACATCACGGCCGTCGTCATCGAGTTCTTTACCAGCTTGGAGTAGCGGTGCGGAGGTTCGCTCCATCAGAGGAATCGCGAAAACGGCGAGAAACGCCACTGCCAGGAACGAAAGCTGAAAACTTGGGTCGAAGAGCTGGGGAGGGTCGAGAACCAGGAAGAAGAGGGCCACGCCGGCCAGCAAATTGAGCATGCGGCGCTCGCGGAAGAAGAAACTGCCGAGGGCGAAGAGCGTCATTCCGGCGGCGGAGCGGACCACTGGCGCCTGCCACCCGGTGACGAGCGCGTAGAGCCAGGCGGCAAGCACGGTGAGCAGGGTCGCCAGGAATCGCGGGAACAGGCAGAGTCGCAGCAGGAACAGGAGAACTCCGGCAAGAACGGCGAGGTGGCTGCCGGAAATCACGAGGGCGTGGAAAGTCCCGGTAGATCGATATTGCTCGGTCCACATGCGTTCGAGTCCGGAACCTTCACCGATGAGGACGGCATCCATCATCGCGGTGTTATAGCGGTCGCCATGGTACAGGGCGGCGATGCGGTCGAGGGCCGCGGTGCGGATCGCGGAGATCGCGCGGGCAAAGGCGCTCCCACAGCGGCCGGGAAGGGGAGTCACCTGCTGGGCGGCGAGCGTCCAGAAAATGTCCTGGCGGGCGAGGAAGTATCGATAATCGAAGGCCTGCGGATTGCCGAAGTTACGGGGCAGGCGCAGGCTTCCCTCCACCTGCAGGCGATCGCCGTAGTGCAGGGCGGGCAGAGTCTGGCCGGGTCGGGCATACATGTTGACGCGGGCACGGGCATGGGAGCCGATTTCGAGGACGAACATTTCGCGATCGCCGGTAAGCGCCGGCGGGTCGACCACACACCCTTCGAGGATGGTGACGGACAGATCGGGTACATCGAGGCGGGGCGGTTGTGCAGGATTGTGCACGATTTCGAGAAAGGCGCCGCACAAAACAAAGCCAATTAGGCACGCGGCCACCGCGATTTTGCGGAAATGACAGAACAAAGCCAATCCGGCGAGAGCGGCGACGGCGAGGATTGCGGCGAGCAGCGGCAGGGTATCGACCGGCCATTCGTGCGCGAGAAGGATGCCGACGGCAAGCGCGGCTACGGGGAAGACCAGCGGTTCGCGGGGCACCGCCTGGGAAGTGGACGGGGGTGGGTAGGATTCTCCGGGCGCGCGGCTGGCGTTAACGCTGCAAAAACTGGTTATCGGGATCGAGTGCGACGCGATCGGGGCGCGCGGGCAGGCTCATGTTGAAGCTAACGGGCTCCGAGGAGGATTCCAGCCATTTGATGAATTTCTTGCCGTGGGCTTCGATCTGGACCGGGAAATCCGCCGAAAAGTCGTCCGCAACTCCGGATTGGGACAGCGTCCCGGTCAAGCGGAAGCCTCCAGGGCCTCCTTTGATCGCCGAGGCCAGCTTCAGGCGGGGGATGCCCATACCGTAAACCCACTGATCGAAGAACCCGAGGAGTTGCGGGTCGGGAACGCCCGGCGGCATAAATGAGGCGCACAATTCGCGAAACTGACCGGTCGTGAGGTTCTTGCGCTCATACCGGCGGCGGAGTTCAGCGAGCATCTTCCAAAAATTGGCGTCGCCCATGCGGGCATGAAGCATTTGCATGATCCAAGTGCCCTTCCCATAAAGAATGGTCACCCAAGCCGACGGTTTGCCTTCCACGTCGATGCGCAGGGCCTGCGTGACGGGACCTGCTTGCTCGAGTTCGCTCCCATCGGAGGTTTTCTCCAGCAGGCCGGAGCGGTAGGCGTCCAGAAGGACCTTGACCGGTTCGGGACCGGATTGCGCCTGGATATAGAGCATCGCGGAATAGTTGGCCAGCGCCTCGGTGATCCACTCATCGTGGTAGCCGGCGGTGAGGACCAGATTCCCCCACCATTGATGGGCGACCTCATGGGCCTGCATCAGTTCGGTGAAGAAGAGCTGCGACTGCTGGTTCATTTCGGAAAAAGCCTTGCCCGAGGGACTCATGTAGGCCATGGTGGACAGGTAAATCAAGCCGCCGAAGCCTTGTCCGAACTTGCCTGGGATAGGGGAAATGACCAATTTGTGGAGCGGCGGCGGTCCGAAGCGCTCGGAGTAGAAGTTCATAACGCTGGCCACTTTGGCGGCCAGGACGGAATTCGAAACGGAAGATTGATCGGCGGCACCGGTGGGCTGAACACTGCACATTTCCACCGTGAATGCGGGTTGATCGAGCAATTTGCAGGTATAGGATCCGAGATTGAACCCAGCCATCGGGATGGGCGTATCGACGCGATGTTCGATGACGCGCTCGTTTCCTTCGATAGTGTCCAGCACGGTTTCCCCAGGCGCAACGAGGTCCAGTGTCTTGGGAAAGCGGAATTTGAGATCGAAACGCGCGAATTCAAGCGCGCGGTGGGGGTACCAGCGGCCGCGGGAACCCACGAAATAGACATGGTCCGGGTCGGACGTGATGACGTTTCCGGAGTGAAGCACGGTAACCCGGTGCTGGGTACCGGCAAGAAGCGGTTGAGCCGGTACGATCAGGAACAGACGGTCGCCGCGGTCGGTGCCGGGAATCTCGACGTTGGGCGTTTCGGAGATCTCCGCCGGCTGGCCGTCCACCTCGGCGCGAGTGATCGTCATTTGCCGCGAGAGGTCGAACGAAAGGGCATGCAGATTGCCGGTGATCGCGGTGACGGTGAAGGCGGTCTCGACGCGCATTTGCAGGCTCGCCTCGATTTGGGAATCGATGCGGTAGCGATCGGCATGGAAATCGGGAGGGCGGACCTCGCGGAGTAGCGACTTGGGAGTGTAGCTCGCCCAGATGTCGAAGTCTCCGGCGCTCGCACCCGGCTTCGGTTTGCCGACCAGCACCTGCTCGGATGCGCGGGGATCGAAGACGAAATTGAAACCGCCGAGGGTTTTCCCGCCGAGGAAGCCGGCGAAGAGGCGATCGCGGGTGTGGGGACTCGTCAGTAGATCGAGAAGCAGCCGCGTTTCGAATTGCGGCATGATGCGCCGGAGCGCGGCATTGTACTTCGCGGCTGTTTTGACACCGTTCTCGGGATCGTTGCGGACCGTGCCCGCGCGCGTGATCTGGTGCATGAGCTCGGTGGCCGTGTCGTCGGCGAAGAAGAAGGCCGCGTCGGCAAGATGCTCTTCCAGATTGCCGCTGCCCGCGTGCTGGCTGAGAATGCGGCGTTCATCGCGATCGGGAGGAAGCAGGAGGAACTCGGCGTCGCCGCCATCCACCAGACTCGAGAACACGGCGGCAACGGGCGCGCCCAGAACCGGCTTCGAGAAGGTGAGATAGCCGTCGGTGAGGAAGAACTGGACGTCGCCGCGCGTGAACTGGAGATCGCGCACGCGGTAGCTCTGCGCGGGATCGAGTTCGACCGAACGGATGGCCTGAGACGTTTCACCGCCGATTCCGGCCGTGAGTAGCGCTGGAATTGCGAGTAGAAAAGCGAAATGGACCAAATAAGCGAAGACGAGCGATTTATGCGCCTGGCTCTTGAGCAGGCCTGCCAGGGGTTGGCGCAACCGGGTGCGGGGGAGGTCGGGTGCGTCATTGTGCGCGATGGGGCGGTGCTGGCAGCAGGCTTTAATGAAGCGGAATGCTCCTTCGATCCGACGGCGCACGCGGAAATCGTGACGCTGCGGAAGCTGGGGCAGAAACTCAGGACCACAGATTTTCGGGGGTGCACCATGTACTGCACGCTGCAATGCTGCGGCATGTGCACCATGGCGTGCATCTGGGCGAAGATCTCGCGGATCGTGTTCGGCGCCACGCGCGGCGACGTTCACAGCATGTACTTCGAGGCGCGGCACCTGGGTACCGCCGATTTTATCGCCGATGCGTTTCGCAATGATCTGGAGATGGTGGGCGGGGTGCTGCGTGAGGACTGCGCGCGGCTGTATTACAAACGGAACGATGCACCCCCGCCCGAAGCGCAAAAGAACGTCTGAAGGCCTGTTAGACTACTCCTTCCCATGCGCTTTGTCACGTTTCAGCATCAAGGTCACACGCACGCCGGAGTGATCGCGGAAGACCGCGTGATCAGCCTGAAGAGCGCCGGGTTCCCGACGCTCCTTTCGTTTCTGGAGGCTGGACCGGAAGGGGCGCGGCAGCTCGCGGCGTTGTTAGCCAAGCCGCCCGAGGAAGCCGTTCTTCCCCTGGCGGGACTGCGCTTGGTGGCGCCGATTCCGCGGCCGCCCAAGATCATCTGTATCGGGTTGAATTATCGCGACCATGCCATCGAGTCGGGCATGCAGATTCCCGCGACGCCGACCGTGTTCACGAAGTTTCCGACGGCGGTAATCGGACCGGGCGACGCGATCGTGCTGCCGAGACATTCGGAAAAGCCGGATTACGAGGCGGAGCTGGCCTTTGTGATCGGAAAGGGTGGCCGGTACATCGCCGCGGCCGACTGGCGCGACCATGTTTTCGGGTACATGAACCTGAATGACGTGAGCGCGCGGGATTACCAGATGGCGACGTCGCAATGGACCATCGGAAAGACGTTCGACACGTTTGCGCCGATGGGGCCATGGCTGGTGTCCGCCGACGAGATCGCCGATCCGCACGAACTGCCGATCCGGTGCACGATTAACGGGGATGTGCTGCAGTCCTCAAACACCCGGGAGTTGATCTTTAAGATTCCGGAACTGGTGGAGTATCTGTCGAGCGTTTTCACTTTGGAAGCCGGGGACGTTGTGGCCACCGGGACGCCACCGGGGGTGGGAATGGCGCGCAAGCCCCCGCGCTGGCTCGCAGACGGGGACGACGTGGTGATTGCGGTGGAGGGTCTGGGAGAACTGCGCAACCCGGTTCGGGCGGAATAGGGCTTTATAATTGAGGTAGATGCATCAACACGCGCATCCGCATTCGCATACCGGCACCATCCTGAACTGGTCCGTGCTGGCCACGGTTGCGTTCGTGGGAGTCGAGATTTGGGCAGGCGCCCGCGGCCATTCGCTGGCGCTGCTCTCGGATGCCGGGCATAACGCGTCGGACGCGCTGGCATTGATTCTGGCGTGGTTCGGCATGCGGCAGGAAGCGCGCCCTCCGGACGAAAATCGCACCTTCGGCTATCAGCGCGCGGGCGTGCTCACGGCACTGGTAAACGCGATCACCCTGATTCTGGTTTCGGCGTGGATTTTTTACGAGGGCGCGTCGCGGCTGGCGCATCCGGAAGCGGTGAACGACCGCATTATGGCGTTCACGGCCATGGGCGGAATCGTGCTGAACGGCCTCATCGTATGGGGTTTGGCACGCACCCATCGCGACGATCTGAATTTGCGCAGCGCGCTGGTCCATATGATGGGCGATCTGGTGGGTTCGGCAGCAATCGTCGTCGGTGCGGTCGTTCTGCGGTATACGGGCTGGCTTTGGCTGGATCCGGTTCTGTCCATCGCGATTGCGGCGATGATCGTCTGGTCCGCGTGGGACATTGTGCGGGAGTCGCTGAACATCCTGCTGGAGGCGCTGCCGCGCGGGTTGACCCTGGGGAGCGTGAAAGAGTCGCTGCGGCTGCAGAACGGTGTGCTCGATGTTCACGATCTGCACATCTGGAGCCTCGGATCGCGGTCGCGGGCGCTGAGCTGTCACGTTCTGATCGACGATGTTCGGCCTTCGGAGAGCTTCGTAATTCTGGAGAGCATCCGGCGCGTATTGGCGGATCAGTACAAGATCCGGCACACCACGGTGCAGTTCGAGCATTTGAACTGCTGTCCCCCGGAGGAAGTTTGCGCGGGTCACGGCATACCCGAACCGGTCCACGCCCACGACCACGAACACGACCACCACAGCTCCGGCCATTAGATGAGGCGGGCGGCGTGGAAGTGGCCCGGCGTTCTGCTCCGGGCAGCCGCGCTGTTCCGTTCGCGCATCCGCTACCGGGTGACGCGTTCGGGATATCTCTTTGTGAGCGCGCTGGCGTTGGTGGGCGTGGCCTCGATCGCGTCGGCGAACAATCTGTTGTTTCTCATTCTTGCGGCGATGCTGGCGGCACTGATGGTTTCGGGTTTCGTCAGCCGTTTATGCCTGGCGGGGCTGGAGCTCGAGATGGCGCTGCCGGAGCACATTGCGGCGCGGCAGCCAGTGACGGCGCGGCTGCGGCTGCGGAATCTGAAGTGGTTTCCCTCGTTTGCGATCCATCTGAGCAGCCGCCCGTCTGCGGAACCGGCTCTGTTACAGAAGGCAATCGTGTTTCCCACGCTGCCGGGGCGTTCGACGATCACAGTAGATGCGCCTGCGGTTTTTCCCAAGCGCGGCGTTCATCAGGAGAACCTATTCGTCGTGTCGACGCGGTTTCCTTTCGGCTTTGTGGAGCGGCGCGCCCGGGTCTCGATCCGAACGGAGGTCGTGATTTATCCGGCGCTCGACCAGTCGTTTGTTACCGAGGAGATTCTGGGCGAACTGCGCGGGGAACTGGAGCGCGAGCAGCGGGGGCTGGGGTCGGACTTCTACCGGCTGCGCCCTTACGAATTTCACGAGAGTGCGCGGCATGTCGATTGGAAGAGCTCGGCGCATACCCGGGAACTGCAGGTGCGGGAGTTCGCGCGTGAGGAGCGCTCCACGATCTATGTGTTCTTCGATCAGCGCGGGCCGGCGGGCGAGGCGTTTGAACGGGCAATCGAGAGTTGCGCTTCCGTCGTGTGGGTGTTGAGCGGCGAATCGGCGCGCCTGCGATTCCGGACGCAACAGGTGGATTTGCTGTTCCCGGAACAGGTCGATGTTTACGAGATCCTGCGGACGCTAGCGGTGATCGAGGCGCGGCCGGAGGCGGAAGTTCCGGTCCCCGGCGAAGAGGATCCTGATGTGCTGTTCACGAGCGCCCCCGCAACGTTCCAAGAGGCTGGTTGGTGGATCGGGCGGGTGGTCCAGACCGGAAGCGAGGGCTAGAAGAAGCCCTCGCTTTGGAAATTGGAAAAACTTTAGTGATTATGCGTGAGCCGGTCATAGATGAAGCCCGCGCCACCGCCGGCGAGCGCACCCAGTGCCGCTCCTTTACCGCCAGCGGCTACCGCACCGATGGCCGCCCCAACTCCCGCGGTTCCTGCCACAATGGCAACCGACTTTTTCTTAGAGCGGCCGGAGCGGTACTCGCCCCGATAATTGCGCTCGGTGCGATACCCCCCCTCGTAAGAACCGGACGACTGATCCACATAGGACATCCCCGCTGGGTTGGCGTAAGCGGCACGGTGAACATACACCGGACGCCGTACGCCCGCGTAGTACCCGTCCTGATCGTAAGCTTGTGCGGTCACTCGCGACGTGACGCTGGACCCGCAGGGGTTGGCGATGCCTTGCGAGTAGCTAGCATCTGACGCGTAGCTGGCGTTCGGCGCGGGTTGCGCGAAATTGCCTGGCTGCGCGGCCTGATCCTGAGCCGGGGCGGACGTATCCTGAACGTTTTGAGGCGTTTGGCCGGAGAATGAAGCGGGATTGCTCGAAATGTAACCGGACTGCTCGGGAGCTGCTGGGTTGCTGAGCGGCGCAGCGGCCGCAACTGGCTGGATGTTCTGCAGGTACGGTGCCGGCGACGACTCGCTCCGATTGTGCATCCACATTCCGCTGGCTGCGGTCACCAGTACTAACGCAATTCCGGCGATGATGAGGTGTTTCCGTTCGACAGGCAGCATTTTCTCTCCTCAACGGCTCTTGACCCCACCTTACTTGCGAACGAGTAGCCAAACCGGGAGAATCCCTTGCCATCTAAATGTAGTTTCATGTGGCGTTGAAACTGCCTAGTGCGTCTCGGAGGGCGAAATGGTGGATGATCCGATGGTCGCCAGGAGCGAATCGCGAAGTTGGGGACGTCCGGTAGGGGACGATCGGAGGCGTTTTCTGGTCGTCGGAGGGCTTATTGCGGCTTGCCTGCTGCTTGCTCTTATCCTCGTATTGTTCCAGGACAGATCGCTCTACCCCGTTCGGCTGAATGGAAAATACGGATACATCGACAGATCGGGCAATCTCGTCATTCAGCCGCAGTTCGAAGCCGCGGGCGAATTCCGGCGCGGTTTGGGGCCTGTTTCCCAAGGTGGGAAATGGGGGTATGTGAACTCTAAGGGTACCCTGACAATTCAGCCGCAATTCGACCTTGCCGACCCTTTCGCGGACGACGGGTATGCGCTGGTCGGGCTTGCGGGAAAGCTCGGATTCATCGGTAAAGAAGGTCGATACATCGTGAATCCGAACTACGAAGCAGCCGGTCAGTTTGGCGAGAAACGCGCCCCCGCGCTCATCAACGGGCAATGGGGATATATCGATGAAAAAGGGGCGGTAGTGATCGCGCCACAGTTTGCGGAAGCCGGGACGTTCTCGGACGGTTTGGCCGCTGTACGCTCAGGGAACGGACACGGGTACATCGACACCTCTGGTCATCTGGTACTCGGGCCTCAGTTTGAACTGGCTGGCGATTTCCATGAGGGCCGTGCAGTTGTGAAGTCGGGAGCCCTGTTTGGGTACATCGATAAGAAAGGCGCTGTGGCCATTCCGCCGCAGTTCGATGCCGCCGGAGATTTCGGCGATGGCCTCGCTCTCATAGCGCTCGATGCCCGGTTCGGCTACATCGATAAGCGCGGCAGGATTGTGATCAATCCCCAGTACGATAAGGCCGGGACATTTCACGACGGATTAGCTCCGGTGTGGCTGGGCCAACGGCAGGGGTACATCAACAAAGACGGAAAGTACGTCTGGAATCCCACAGCCTGAGAGTTCTCGCGAAGGCGGATTGGGGACCGCTTGGGCTATCCTGCGCTTTACGCCACGAATCCAAGCAGTTCCGTTCGCACTCGGTGCGCTATTTATAGCGAAAGCGATCGGGCAGACCGCGGCTCCTGCGACGCCGCCCCTGCCCACGGTTCAGACTTCCATCACGGTCAATGAGCACATCGCGACCGAGTCGCCCGCCAACATCAGCGCGATTGGGGCAGAGCAGTTGAGCAATACACCGGGCGTTGAGTTGGATGACCGACTGCGGCAGGTACCCGGATTCAGTCTGTTCCGGCGCACGTCGAGTGAAATTGCAAACCCGACGACACAGGGGATTTCGCTGCGCGGGATTGGATCCTCGGGCGCGTCCCGCACGCTGGTCCTGTTCGATGGCGTGCCTTTCAACGATCCGTTTGGCGGGTGGGTGTATTGGACGCGGTTCACGCCCGAAGATCTGGCGCGTGTGGAAATTTCGCGGGGAGCGTCCACCAGCGTGTTCGGGAATCTGGCCATGGGGGGTGCAATTAATCTGTTCCCTGTGGAACCCCGGCAGCGCCACGTATCCGCCGGTGCGGAAGCGGGAACCCAGAGCACCTACGATGTATGGGCGGGGTATACCGAAGCGTTCCCGCACTATGCAATCACGCTCGGCGGCCGGGGCTTCACAACCGATGGTTATTACGTGGTGCCCTCCGGCGTGCGCGGTCCGATCGACCGGCGGGCCAATGTGCGCTTCGTGAATGACGATGTCCGGCTGGATTGGTTCGAGGGCCCGCAGCGCCTATACGCGTGGGTGAACTCAGTGGTGGAAGAGCGCGGCAACGGGACGTACCTCACGCACAATTCGACGGCGGTGGGAACGGGCGCGGTCCGGTATGTATACCAGGCTGCGAACGATGGTTTCGCGGTGACCGGATTCGGTACCACCGGCCAGTTTCACAGCGACTATTCGTCAATCGGCGCGGGCCGGAATTCGGAGCGGCTCGTCTCGACGCAGACGGTTCCGGAAAGCGCGCTGGGCGGATCGGGAATCTACACGCACAGCCAGGCTCGCTGGGGTCTGACGGCGGGGGCCGACGCCGAGCAGGATCGCGGCTTCAGCACCGACCGTTTTTCCGCGAAGAATGTGCGACTGGCGGGTGGGTCGATCCTGGAACACGGCGAGTTTGTGCAGGCGAATGGGAGCGCAGGGCCGGTGCGGTTTTTCGCGGGGGCGCGCCACCAATTTACGGGTTTTGACGGACACCAGTTCTTCAGTCCGAGCGGTGGGTTCGTGCTGGGAAAGAGCCGTTGGCGCGGGCGGGGCAGCGTTTACCGCGCGTTCCGCGCACCGTCGTTGAATGAGCTCTACCGTGAGTTTCGCGTGGGCAACACGGACACGCTGCCCAACCCGCGACTGCAGCCCGAAACGCTGTTCGGCGCGGAAATCGGAGTCGATTATGTGACCGAAAGCGGGGGCGTACGAGTGACGGCGTTTCGCAACGACCTGCACGGGCTGGTGACGAACGTCACCCTGAGCAGCACCAAAACCGCGATCACCCGCGAGCGTGAGAATGCGGGGAACGCGCTTGGGCGGGGAATCGAAGTCAGCGCGGATCGGCGGTGGCGGGACTTCACCGGGGAAGCGGGTTACCTTTTCGTGGACTCGCGGTATGTGACCGGGTTGCGGGTTCCGCAGGTGCCGCGGAGCCAGGGATCGGCGACGCTGACCTGGGCGCACCAGGGGACGCTGGCCTCGGTCGCCGTGCGCAGCTCCACTTCCCAATTCGACGATGATCAGAATCGGTTTCTGCTGCCCGGATTTGCCGTGATGCAACTGCTGCTGCGCGAGCAGATCGTACCGCGGCTTTCCGCTTCGCTGGAAATCACGAACTTGCTGGACCGCACGTTCTATACGGGCTTCACGCCCACGGCCACCATCGGCGACCCGCGCATCGTGCGAGCCGGCCTGCTGTGGAAGGTGAACTAGCGATACCATTGGGGATTGACGACGACGGTCCCCGATATCCTGACCCGCATTGTGGAACGCAAGCGTCAGGAACTGCGCGAATCGCCGATCCCGTTGGCGGAGCTCGAGGCGCGCGCCGAAGAGTCGGTGCGCGAGCGGCGCCCGTTTGCGGGGGCGCTGCGGCGAGCCAAGCCCGCCATCATCGCGGAGATCAAGCAGGCTTCGCCAAGCAGGGGGATGCTGACGGCGGATTACGATCCCGCCCGTACGGCGGTTGCCTACCAGCAAGGCGGCGCGGCGGCGCTTTCAGTGTTGACAGATCGGGACTTTTTCCAGGGTAATCTTCAGCATCTGGAGACCGCGCGAGCGGCCGTGCAGCTTCCAGTGCTGCGCAAGGATTTCACGATCAGCGAAGTGCAGATTCTGGAAGCGGCGGCACACGGCGCGGACGCCATTCTGCTGATTGCGGCGATCCTCACGGCGGCTGAGCTGCAGCGCTTTCGGGACTTTGCGGCGCAGTTTCTGATGGCCGCGCTGGTGGAGGTGCACGATGCGGCAGAGTTGCAGAAAGCGCTCGATGCGGGGGCGGTGATTCTGGGCGTGAACAACCGCGACCTGCGGACCTTCGAGGTGCGGCTGGAAACCTCGCTGGAGCTTGCCGCCAGGATGCCCGGCAACGCCATCCGGGTGAGCGAGAGCGGGATCCGGACCGCCGAGGATGTGCGCGTGCTGAGCGCTGCCGGCTATCACGCCTTTCTAGTGGGCGAGCACCTGATGAAAGCGGACGATCCAGCGGCCAAGCTGCGTGAACTGCGATGTTTGTGAAGATCTGCGGGATCACCAACCGGGACGACGCGCAGGCTGCGGTCGACGGCGGCGCGGGAGCACTGGGCTTTATCTTTCATCCGAAGAGCCCGCGGTTTGTGGAGCCCGAGGCGGTGGCGAGCTGGCTGAATCGCGTGCCCGCGGCGGTGTGGCGAGTCGGGGTCTTTGTCGATCGACCGGTGGCCGAAGTGGAACGGATCTGCCGCCTGCTGCAACTGGATGTGGCGCAACTGCACGGATCGGAATCGCCGGCGGATGTACCGGGCTCGCTGCGCGTCTGGAAAGCGTTTCGAGTGACGGACCGCCTGCCCGAGAACGTGGACGCTTTCGACGTGGAAGCGGTGCTGCTGGACGGCGCGGCATCGGGCCGCAGCTTCGATTGGCGGCTGGCGGGCGGATGGAAGCGGCAGGTAATTCTGGCCGGCGGCTTGAATGAATCGAATGTTGAGCGCGCGATCGAGCAGGCGCAGCCCTGGGGCCTGGACGCCTGTTCGTCGCTGGAAGCTTACCCTGGGAAAAAGGATCACGCGCGTATGGCGCGGTTTTTAAAAGCATGTCACCCGGCACTCTTGAATACCAATTAACTTCCGAGCCCGATGCGGGCGGACACTTCGGCGCATTCGGCGGGCGCTATGTGCCCGAGGTGTTGATGTCTCCGCTGGAAGAACTGGAACAGACTTACGCGGAGGCGCGCCAGGATCCGGCGTTTCAGCAGGAACTGGATCATCTGCTGCGCACCTACGCGGGGCGTCCGACAGCGCTTACATACGCCAAACGCCTGTCCGAGCAGTTGGGCGGCGCGCGCATTTATCTGAAGCGCGAAGATCTGCTGCACACCGGCGCGCACAAGATCAACAACTGCATCGGGCAGGGCTTGCTTGCGCGGCGGATGGGGAAATCGCGCATCATCGCGGAGACCGGCGCCGGGCAGCACGGCGTGGCGACGGCGACCGTCTGCGCGCTGTTCGGCTTCGACTGCACGGTCTACATGGGCGAAGAGGACATGCGACGGCAGAAGCTGAATGTCTTTCGCATGCGGCTCCTGGGCGCGAAAGTGGTCGGCGTCAGTACGGGAAGCCGCACGTTAAAGGACGCGATCAGTGAAGCGATGCGCGACTGGGTCACCAACATCGGAAGCACGCATTATCTGCTGGGGTCGGCGCTGGGCTCGCATCCGTATCCGTTGATGGTGCGCGATTTTCACCGGGTGATCGGGGTGGAGGCGCGGGCGCAGATTTTGGAAGCCGAAGGCCGATTGCCGCATGCGGTGTTGGCGTGTGTCGGCGGGGGCAGCAACGCGATCGGTATTTTCCACCCGTTCGTTCCGGATGCCGGCGTGAAGCTGATCGGCGTGGAAGCGGGGGGCACAGGGAGCGAGCTCGGCCAACACGCGGCGCGGTTCAGCGGCGGATCGCCGGGCGTGCTGCATGGCTCCAAGAGTTATCTGCTGCAGGACGAGCATGGGCAGGTGTCGCTGACGCATTCGGTGTCGGCCGGCTTGGATTATGCGTCGGTGGGCCCGGAACACGCGGCGCTCCATGACGGCAAACGCGCCGAGTATACGTCGGCAACCGACGCGCAGGCTCTCGCGGCGGCGGTCCGGCTGAGCCGCACGGAAGGAATCATTCCGGCTCTCGAGACAGCGCATGCCGTGGCCGAAGCCATTCGCCTGGCGCCCGATCATAAAGACGAGATTTTCCTGGTAAATCTCTCCGGCCGCGGCGATAAGGACATCGACATCTACCGCGAAAATCTGAAGGAACTCGACGCCGAGTGACCCGGATCGGCAAAGTCTTCGCGGAGAAAACTCACGTACTGATCGCGTACATCACGGCCGGGGATCCGCATCCGGACCGCACGCCGGCGCTGGTGGCCGCCCTGGAACGGGGTGGCGCCGATCTGATCGAGCTGGGCGTGCCGTTTTCCGATCCGATCGCGGACGGGCCGGTGATCCAACGCGCCGGCTACCGCGCCATTCAACAGGGGACCACGCTCGCGCGCGTGCTGGAGATCGCGAGGAAGATTCGCGCCGCTTCCGAAATTCCGATCCTGCTGTTCACCTATCTCAACCCCATTGAGAAGTACGGAGTGGAGCGGCTGGCGCGCGACGCGAAAGAGGCCGGGATCGATGGCTGCCTCCTGACGGATGCCAGCGTCGAGGAAGCCGCGGATTACGTGCGGGTAATGCGCGAGCAAGGCCTAGATACGGTGTTTCTAGGCGCTCCGACCAGTTCCGACCGGCGTCTCAAGCTGGTTGCGGCGCTTTCGAGCGGCTTCATTTATCTGGTGAGCCGGACGGGCGTGACGGGCGCGCAGAGCGCAGTGTCCCTATCGGTGGCACCTCTCGTGGCGCGGGTGAAGGCGATCTCGGATTTGCCGATCGCCGTCGGTTTCGGCGTATCCCGGCCCGAGCACGTGGCGGAGATTGGCGCAGTCGCTCCGGGTGTAGTGGTGGGCAGCGCCATCATGAGCCTGATCGAAGCGCATGGGGAAGCCCCCGATCTGGAGCAGCGCCTCGAAGGTTTCGCGCGCACCTTGAAGAGCGGATTCCCGCAATGACGCTGGACGATGCGGTGCAGGCGCTGGCGGAATGCCGGGACCGGATCGACGATGTGGACCGCCGCATCCTCGCATTGCTGAACGAACGTACGGAGACCGTGCAGGTAATCGGGCGCATCAAGGCTGCGGTGAGTCTTCCGGTCTATGAACCCCGCCGCGAGGAGGAAGTGTTCCGAAACATTGCGGCTCACAACCACGGTCCGCTGCCGCCAGATGCCGCCAAGCGCGTGTTTGAACGCATCATCGACGAAATGCGCAAGGTACAGCGGGAACGGATGGAGAAATAATGCTGGTGATTATGGATTCCGGAGTTTCCGACGAGCAGATCCAGAACGTAATGGAGCGCATGATTGCTCTGGGCTTCGACGTTCACCGGTCGAGCGGTATGACGTATACCGTTCTGGGCGGGATTGGCGATGCCCAGAAATTCGACGCCGCGGAGTTTCGGGGCATTCCGGGCGTGCGCGAGGCCATCCGCATTACCAGCCGCTGGAAGCTGGCGGCGCGCCGGGCCCATCCCGAAGGCACGCGCGTGCGCATCGGCTCTCTGGAAGTGGGCGGCGCGGACGTGGTGAACCTGCCCGGGGACGCGGTGATTCGAGAGATCCGGGAATCCTCACAGATACAGGTGCTGGCGGCGCACGCGGATGCGCTGCTGGTTCCCGCCGCCATGATGCAGAACGAGGCGCTGCTGCGGGAGTTGGGGCGCGCACGCTTGCCGGTCATCCTGAAGCGCGGCGAAACGGCCAGCGTGGATGACTGGCTGACGGCCGCTGATCTCGTGCTACTGGGCGGCAACCCTCACGTGGTGTTATGCGAAAGCGGCGTGCGTACGTTTAGCGGTCTGGTACTGGACGTTGGCGCGATAGCGGAGCTGCGGCGCCTGACGCACCTTCCGGTGATTGCCGCGCCCGGTGGCCTGAGCGAGAAGCCCGAAGTAACGGACGCGATTGCCGAGGCGGCGAAGGCCGCGGGTGCGCACGGGATCCTTCGATAACTTGCGGACTGTTGCCATTGTCGGGGTCGGGCTGATCGGCGGTTCTTTCGGACTGGCTCTGAAAGCCGCGGGTTTCGCGGGCGAAGTGATCGGGGTGAGTTCGCCGGCGACGGTGGAAACGGCGCAGGCGCGGGGCGCGATCGATCGCGGGGCCACTTTGGCCGAAGCCGCAGGCGTCGCCGACCTGATCTATCTCGCGCAACCGGTCAGCCGCATTCTCGCGTCACTGCATGGACTGAATGCCCTGGTGCGGCCCGAAGCTCTGGTAACCGATGCGGGAAGCACTAAGCACGTGATCGTGGAGACGGCGCGCAAGCATCTGCGGCGTTGCGCGTTCCTCGGCGGACACCCGATGGCGGGCAAGGAATCGCGCGGGGTTGAGAATGCCGAGCCGGATTTGTTTCGCGGGCGCCCCTACGTGCTGACGCCCGCAAGTCCCGAGGATTTACAGCATGAGGTTGCAAGCGCTCTCAGGGATTGGCTGCGGGCCATTGGAGCGCAGGAAGTAATCCTCGGCGCGAGCGAACACGACCGGCGGGTGGCGTTCAGTTCCCATCTGCCGCAGTTAGCGTCCACCGGCCTTGCGTCCTTGCTGGCCGATCGAGACGTGTTGGCGGGGCCGGGTCTCATCGGCTCCACGCGTCTGGCTCTCAGCGCTTATGAGATCTGGCGCGATATTGCGGCCACCAACGCGGAGCCGATCGCGGAGGCCTTAACCGCGTACATTCAGGAACTCGAGTACCTGCGCGACAACCTGCGCACGCGCCGCATGCAGGAAGAGTTCCAGCGAGCCGCTCAGTTTGCGCGGCAGCTGCGCATCCCCTGAGATTGAATCGATCCGCGACTCCAGGAAACTAGAACGTTAGTAAGTAAGCGATCAGCGCGCGCTTGTCATCATCGCTCAGTCCAGGTCCGCGATCGCTCAACGCTTTGGCCTGCAAGGCTGGGCTATTCCGCTCGGCCGGTTCCAGATAACCCGTTCCAAAGTAATGGCCGCGATTAACCACCAGATCCGGGCACTTGCTGAGACTGAGCAGCGGCTCGACCACGTTCTGGAAAACGTGCGCGGCTTGATCATTGGTGGGCTTGGACCCAAGCCGAAGCAGGTCTACGTTGATTTTGGTAATCAGAGCCAAAACCTTCTCGTCCCGATCCAGTTGACTGCTTCCGTCCTCGGCCAGAAGGTTCATGTTGGTGAGAAGCCCGACGGGCGTGCCCGCGGGAATGGGCCCCAGCCGGATACCGCCTTCTCCAAACCACCACGGCGCCAGGCGCTCGCCTAAATTGAGCTGTCGCTCGAGCGCGCGCGGCAGATAGCCGCCGGAGATCCGGAGGTAACTCGGAGTCGTCGTGCGATCAATGAGCCCGGGCACCTTTTCGCCGAGCAGCGTATCGTGCGTGCGGCGTTCCGGCCAAAGCATCTGTTCAATGGAGGCCTGGAAGGACCGAATGCGCGCTTCGACGGACGGCTCCGGCTCGAACGGGCCCACCGTGTTGTTGAGCAGATACGGAGCGGTTGACCAGAGACTGATCAGCGACGGCGGACGTGTAAATCCGCGGCCTCCTCCGGGAAGTGTCAACGTGCGCGGCTCGCCCGTCAGGGGCTGGTACCAGGTGATCTCTCCGGCCGACGGCAGCTCCTTATAAGACTGCGACGAGAAGTTGTCCCAGATATTCCCGCCGAGCGCATTTGTTGCCAGGGGACTGCAGGCATTGGTGTGCAGCAGCGTTACCGGAACACGGAACTCCGCGGAAAGCGTGTTGTCTTTCAGGAAATCATCCGCGAAAACAATCTGCTCCATCCTGGTCTTGAACTCGGGCGTCTTGGTCCATTCCCAATAGCGATTCCAGCAGGACATGTATTCCTTGCCGGCGCAACCAGCCGGGTCCAGGCCCACCGCGTTCTCCGGTAATTTGCTTGAGTGGCAGCGCGCGCAGTTGTCGGCGAAGATGGCCTTACCGCGCATCAGCTCGGAGGAGTCCGTACTCTGGTATTGCGTTCCGCCGGGCGCATCCTGCAGCCGGTGCGGATCGGTGGTCTTCAGAAAAAACTGAGCGGTTGCGAAAGTCTGGGCTTCGGTGGCCGCAAAATACGCGGAGTTTTCGCGCGCGACGCTGATCTCAATCGGGCTGATCGGCTTTCCCCCGACCAGCGGATTGAAATGCAGCAGCCACTCCTCGCTGAAGGTACCGATGTTGAGATAGACGCGGTTCAGCGCACCCATAACGCCCACCGAATCGGATCCATCCTTCAGAACGCGCGGCGTCCAGACGACATCCGGTTTCTGGAAAAAGGTGGCCAGCGGTCCGGTCCCAACATAGTCGTTCACCTGCTTATTGTTCAGGCCGCCGCCCGCTAACGTCTCCTTGCCCCAGCGTTTCGCCTGCATCAGCCGCGGCCCGATGGAATAGACGGCATTCATGGTGCGCGGATTGTTAATGTTGTCGGTCGAGATTAACGACGTGTCGAGCGTTCCCGGGCGGGACGTATGGAACAGTTGGAAAACGAAGTTGCTCTGATCGGTCTGCCAATAAAAGATCCGATCGATCCAGAAATACTGAGCCCCGACGTTCGAGCTCAGGTTTTCCCATTTCGGGTGGTTCGAATCGGCCGGCGGACGGATAGGATTCGGCCCGATATGACAGAACCCGCACGACATGCCAACGCGGTAGGGCTTGACTAAGTTCTTGCTCTGGTAGTAGGCGGGATCGTTATAGTAGCGGACGGGATCCCAGTTTTTCTGGGCAGCTTCATCGAAATCGGGATTAGGTAGAAGGCGCAGGCCCACAATGCCCGTCGCGTAACCGTAGTAAGATCCGGCGGGGATATTCTTACCGCGCGCTCCGAACTTCACACCCGGATACTTCTGCTCGTTCTCAAAAGGATCGGCGGGGCAATCGGCCGCGCGCTGGTCGAGCCACAGGCCATAGCGCTTGGGATCGGGCCCGGTCGCCTGCGTGAAGCAGGGCTCGTTGACGAGTCCTAGATACGACCAGCGGTTATCGCGGCTGGCCTTCAGCTTGGGATGTGAGGAGATGGTCTTGAGGAAGTCCAGGGCGCCGAAGCTGGTGACCGACAACTGGTCCCAGAGCCGATCGTTTCCGCCAGTCCAGACGACCCAGGTATTGCGGCCTTTGACTTCGCTTGGCGTGAGCGGGACAACTCCACTTGCCTCCTGATCCATATCGTGGAAGTAATCTTCATCCGCCGCCTTGAAATAGTCCGGGCCCACGCCTGCTTGCAGGGCTTCATCTTTCACGTGGCCGATGCGCGGGCTCCGCCACCATGCCGCCAGCTTGAATCCCGAAGCAACCAGGATCAACAGCACAATGAAAAACAGGAGTCTTTTCACAGGATCTCCTTATGCGCCGGCAGGGAATTCCAGGCAGAAATCGATTAGCCTCTTCTTCTCCCAGTACACCTTGCCCAGGTAGAGATTCGGCTCTACCAGCCGGATCTCATCCCGGATCCACTTGGCCACCATCGACGTCCTGGAGTAATCAAGGACGATGCATTCCTGGTCGTCCAGCCAACTCTTGTCCTTATACACTTCGGCTACGATCGCGTTCATCCCGAAAGGCAGGATGCGATTGGTGAGAACCCCATGTTTGCCGTCGAAAGTCTTGCCCTGCCATGCGAAGAAGCTGATGAACTCGGCGATCTCGGGACTGAAATGCGTGCCCGGCGCAACGATGGCGGTGCCTTTGGCTTCGCCGCTCGGAATCGGTCCCGCGTCTTTGGATTTGAATAGAGTATCCAAATCGTTTTGGCTCATCTTCATCAATTGCACAGCATCCAGCGGCATTCATGATCCTTCTTTCTTCAGTTATTCAGAGTCGGATTATTATGTCGCACTTAGGATTGCAGTGCAAACTTTGTGGGGTTCAGGAAGCCTGCAGGGGGCGATCGCGCAAAATCACGTCCGCGGCCTTCTCGCCAATCATATAAATCGCGCTGGCAATGAAAAACCCCGGGATGCGCGGGAAAACCGAAGCGTCCACAACGCGCAATCCACGCGTCTCGTGCACGCGGAAATCGCTACCGAGGACGCCCCCCTTGGAAGGATCGCCAATGGGGCAGGAGCAGGAGGCGTGATGGCCCCACGCGTGAGTGCGCACGAAGTCCTTCAACGCCGCTTCATCCTGAACCGCCGCGCCCGGAAGTTCTTCTTCCGCCAGCAACCCCTGCCGCTGAAGTTTGGCACTCAGCCGGCGCACGAAACGAATGCCGTCGACGACCGCGATCAGATCGTCATCGCCGCCTTCGCCGAAGTAGTTGAAGTTGATGGCCGGCGGATCGCGCGGGTCTGTCGAGCGCAGCGTCACGGAGCCGGAGCGGTTGCTGGTGTGAGCCTTCAGGACCACCCAGGTCAGATAGTTCAGATGTTCCGAAAACTGCTTTGAGTATCCGGGATAATATCCGGAAAAACGCGCGAGCACCGACATGCAAAAGAGATCCGGAAGCGCGGGGGAAACCGGAGAGCGGCGAAACAGGGTCAATACGGAACCGTTGGTCGTATAGACTCCGGACCGGTTCTTGCTCCAGTCGAGGTATTGCGCATCCTGCGTGCTAAAGCTCGCGCCGGAGTACGCGTTCCAGGCTTTGAAGTTCATCCGGTTCACCACGCTCACCTCGTAGCGATCCTGCAGATTGCGGCCGACGCCCGCAAGGGCCGCGCGAACGGGAATGCCGAGCTTGCCCAGATCATCCGGCGGCCCGATCCCGGAGAGCATCAGAAGCTGTGGGGTGTTGAACGCTCCTCCCGCCAGAATCACCTCAGCCGAAGCGCGCAAGGTTCCCGGCTCAGCGCCAGCCGTCGAGGCCGCCCGTGCTCCCGCCCGGTAAAGTTGACCGCCGCGCAGATACTCAACCCCCAGCGCCCGGTTCCGCTCGTCGAATAGAACGCCGGTGACCAGCGTCTCGGTCATCACCTTCAAGCGTTCCGGAAATCGCTTGGCCACTGCGAGCACCCTCTCGCGTGTTCCCGTTCGCGCATGGTTTCGCGTCGTCAGGGGAAGGTAGCGGACACCCGCCGAGGCGTCGCGAACCAGACGCCAATCATTCGGATCGAGCCCGCTCTCGAGAAACCATCGCACGCGCTCGGCCTGCTGTCCATCTTCCCCGAACGCTTCCAGCGCGGCATCCGCGATCGTTTCGGCAAGCGCGCGGTTGGCGAGAAGGGAAACCGGTAAAGCGCGCTCCGTGGAGAGCCAGCCAGACCAGCCATGACGCGTGGGATTGATTCCCATTGCCGCAAGCGCCCGGTAAAAAGGCCGGTGATGGCAATCCTCCAGCCGTTCGAAATAGGGGCGCATCCGAGCCGCGCGCCAGGAATCGTCACCGGTCAGATCCGCGATGGAGTCCCAGTCGCTGTTATGGGGGTAAACGAAGATCATGGCATTGTGCGCCGTGCAGCCGCCCAGCGCGCAGGCCCGCGGATAGAGCACGCCGTCTTGATCCGGAACGAAGTTGGGATCGCGGGCTTGCAAGGTTTTATCGGCATAGTGCCGCACGAAGAAGTCCCACTTGATAGCTTCGTTTTCAGAGGCGAAGCCATGGAACGCGGGCACGTCGTAGTCGGCGCCGGTGAGTTCGCGCGGATCACCGCCGGCTTCAATGAGAATCACGGAAGCTCCCGCCTCCGCCAGGCGCGCCGCGACGGTACCGCCGCCCGCGCCCGAACCTACAACGATATATTCACAATCCGCGTGCCCGGACTCTGAGGGGCTCATACGTCAAACGGCTTTGCGCTCAAACGTTATAGGTGCTCGAAGAGATACGTCCGCCTTTGCCGGTCCAGTTGGTATGGAAGAATTCGCCGCGCGGCTTATCCACCCGCTCATACGTGTGCGCGCCGAAGAAGTCCCTTTGCGCCTGCAGCAGATTGGCCGGGAGACGAGCCGTCCGGTAGCCATCGTAGAAAGAAAGCGCCGTGGAAAAGGCCGGCGTGGGGACTCCGAATTCAATCGCGTGAATCACACCGCGCCGCCACGCGGCTTGGTATTTGTTTAAAACGCCGCTGAAGAAATCGTTCATCAGGAGGTTCGATAACTGCGGGTCGCGGTCATAGGCCGCCTTGATGTCTCCCAGGAAGCGGCTCCGGATGATACAACCCCCGCGCCACATGAGGGCAATGCCGCCGAAGTTCAAACTCCAGCCCTGTTCCTTCGCCACCTCGCGCAGCAACATATACCCTTGCGCGTACGAGATCACCTTGGAGCAGTAGAGCGCACAGCGCACGTCTTCGATGAATGCGGCGCGTTCCGGAGCCGAAGGCCGCTGCGGCGCTTCCAATATATGCGATGCCGCCACGCGCTCGCTTTTCAACGCCGACAGGCACCGCGCGAAAACCGCTTCGCCGATCAACGTCACGGGCGTGCCCAGATCCAGTGCGCTGTTTACGGTCCATTTTCCTGTACCTTTTTGGCCGGCAGCGTCCAGAATATTATCCACTACGGGTGTTCCGTCGTCATCCTTCTTCTTGAAAATTTGGCTGGTGATATCGATCAGAAAGCTGTCGAGCTCTCCGCGGTTCCAATCCGCGAATACCTCGTGCAACTCGTCCGCGCTTAAGCCTAAGCCGGTCTGCAGCAACTGATACGCCTCGCAGATCAGCTGCATGTCGCCATACTCGATCCCGTTGTGGACCATCTTCACGTAATGGCCCGCGCCGTTCTCGCCCACCCAATCGCAGCACGGCGTGCCATCTTCCACTTTGGCCGCGATAGCCTGAAAAATCGGCTTGACCAATGGCCATCCCGCGGGATTGCCGCCCGGCATGATCGAAGGCCCGAAGCGCGCGCCTTCTTCGCCCCCCGAAACCCCGCTGCCCACGAAGATAATTCCCTTGCCCGTGAGCGTCTGCGTCCGCCGATTGGTGTCCAGGAAGTTGGAGTTGCCGCCGTCGATGATCACATCGCCCGGATCCAGATGGGGAACCAGCGCGTCAATCATGTGGTCGACGGTATCGCCCGCCTTCACCATCAGCATGATTTTGCGCGGCGATTTCAGAAGGCCCACCAGCTCCGGGATCGAGTGCGCGCCCTCCACCGCGGTCCCCTTCGCTTCGTCGCTCAGGAAATCGTCGACCTTGGAGGTCGTGCGATTAAAAACCGCCACCTTGAACCCGTGGTCGTTCATGTTCAGGACCAGGTTCTGCCCCATCACGGCAAGACCGATCAGCCCGATATCACACGATTGCTTTATCATCACTGCTCATCGTAATGCATTGTTTTTTTCGCGGTGAAACGATTTGCGGGCCGTGCGCAGAACCTATTGCGGCCTCACCAAGGGCCGCCGCGAAAAGGAGAAAAGTATGTACCAGTTTTGTTTCATGATCAATGGCGTACGCCATTGCTTCGACGTTCCGACTCTCATCGATCAGCAATTAATCCGCAAACCGCCGCCCAACAACCTGCCCCCGTTTGAACTGGCGGTTTCGGTATTGCTGCTCGTAGACGCTGTGCCGCATTCCGAATTTTCCAACGAATTGCGAAACGTCGCACAGCGTTATATCCAGCAGATCAAGAACGAAATGCCCAAAGGCGTCGAACTGGTTTCTGCCAAGCAGGCTGAGCACGCGACCACCCGTTAACTCAGGCCGTACGAGACGCGCGGGCGGCGCTTACCGGTTTGCCGCCCGCGAGACCTGCCTAAAAGATCAGCTTGAGCGCCAACTGCACGTTGAATGGTTCCCCCGGACCGATACCTGTCGCTCCGTTATAGTCGCCGAGCGTGTCGCTGATTTGCCCGAAGCTTCCGGAGTTCAGATTCGCTCCCGGCGGCGCGTAGTTCACGTGATTGAACAGATTGAACATCTCCACCCGTAACTGCGTCGAGACCCGCTCCGTAATCGGCGTGTTTTTGAACACCGAGAAGTCCACATCGGAGAAGCCCGGTCCGCGCAGAGAGTTGCGGCCCAGTGTCCCGTACGTGCCCGGCGCGGGTTCGGCGAATGCCGCCGGGTTGAACCATTGCACCAGCTTCGATCCATCAGCCTGGGTGACGATATTGTGGTTCGCGCCCGCATAGGGGTCGCCGATAAGATTTACGCGATCGCGGCCCTCAAAGGTCCCGCTGAAATTCTTGCCGGCCGTGAAGTTCACCGGCTGTCCCGAGTAAAAAGTCAGCAGGCTATTCAATTGCCACCCCCCGAGCAGCAGCTTGGCGTGCGCCGGCGTGGGCAGGTTATAGGCGATGTAGCTCGTAAAGGTGTGCCGCACGTCGAAGTCCGAGTTGCCGTAGTCAAGCCGCAGATTATTGCTATCCATCGGATTGGCCCCGCGCACGTAAGACGCGTCGTCAATGGAGTGTCCGAGCGTGTACGAGAACTTCGAAGTCAGTCCGTGCCACGCTTCCGTCCGGATACTCGCGATCATGCCCGTATAGTGCGAATTGGCGATACCTTCCACCTGATTGATCGTGGCGAACTTCGGGAATTCCGAATAATAGGGCCGGAGGGTGTTTTGCACGGCCCGCGTCGCCCCGGTGCCGGCGGCGGAGAGCGGTGCCTGATTGATGTCGAGGATCGTCAGCAGGTGATGGCCCAGGCTGCCTACGAAGCCGACCTCCGCCACAATGCCGCTCGAAAGCTGATACTGCGTATTGAGATTGAAGTTCTGCAAAGACGCATTTTTGAAATGCTGATCCACCGAGAAAACGCCATAAGGAGGCGCCGGGATATTCGCGCTGCCGAAAATCTGCTGCCCCGGCACAATCGTGTACTGGCCGCGATCGACGGTAAAGATCGGATCCGGCCCAGCCGGGTTAGCGAGAACTCCATTCGCTCCGCGATTAGGAGGCCGATTGTCGCCGAACGCATTCAAAGGCGGCTGGTCGTAGTAGATGCCGTAGCCGCCGCGCAACACTAACTGCGCAGTAGGGGAATAAGCGAATCCAAACCGCGGCGCGAAGTTGTTGAAGCGCGCCGGATATATGGTGTCGATGGTGTTCGGGTTCTGGAAAACGATGCCGCCGTTGCTCGGGATGAATGTCGAAATGGCGTTGGTAGGGTCATGGAACGGCCCAAAGTATTCGCACCGAAGGCCATAACTGATGCTGAGATTCTGCCGGATCTTGAAGGTGTCCTGCGCGAAAAGATCGCTGTCGTTGACGTAGTAGTTCCGCTGCTGGTGCCCGATGTTGATGTAGGAGTCCGATACATAACCGGCCAGAAAGTCGGCCAGACTCTTGATGTTATCGGGCGCGGTGGAACCGTTCGCCCACGGGCCCTGCGTACCGTCGAAGGTGAAGCCGCCGCGCCCGTTGCGTTGATAAAAAACATCCATGCGGGATCGGCGGTATTCGCCTCCGAATCGGTATTGATGGCGGCCGGTGGTGTAGGAAAGCGTCTCGTCGATGTGCCCCGTCGTATCGATACGGCCCAGCGGCGGCGTCAGCCCGATCTCATCGAAGCCGCTGATGGCAATATCGGGAGATCCCAGCAAACTCGGATCGGTGACGCCCGTGTTCAGTCCCGCGGCCACCGGATTGAAGCCGGTGTTGAAGTCGTTGAACGTCTGCTTGAAATAATTCACCCCGGCCAATACCTGGTTGACCAGCTTCGGAGTCAGTACCGTGTTCTAAACCGCGGAATAGTTCTGCATGCGGCTGGGCGCCACCTGGTAATACTCCTGATAGGGCGACCCGACCGGCGCGGTCTGCTGCCCGGTGCCGACGAACCAGCGCACCGCGATATTGTTTTTCGCGTTGAGGTTGTAGTCGATCTTGCCGATACCGTTGTCGCTGTAGTTATCGCTATCGTCACTGCTGAAGAAGTTGGGGGACGTCGCGGGACCCGTGCGCCCGCGCGCGGGCCAGAAGGTCAGCAGATTCGTCGACACCGGGTTCACCGGAACGCCATACTGCTGCAGCACCGCGGTCGCCTGGGTCACCCAGGCGTCGGAGGGCTCGGTCGCGGTGTTCGCGTTGCCGACAATAAACTTCTGGCGCTCGTAAGTCAGAAAGAAGAACAGCTTGTTCTTGAAGATGGGACCGCCCAGCGAGCCGCCGAACTGGTTGTTCTTCAGCTTGGGCTTGGCCGCGCCGTCCGGAGCGAAGCGGCGGTTTCGCCAGCGCGTCGTTGCGGTTGAAGTAATAAAGCGTTCCGTGCAGCGCGTTGGTTCCGGACTTGATCACCATGTTGATGGAGCCGCCGCCATTGCGGCCGGCCTCGGCATTGGCATTCGACTGCACCGAGAACTGATCGATGGCGTCAATGGGCAGCAGCGTTCCCGCCACGCCGGAGACGCCGCCCTGGTTCACCGCCGCCGAGTTGTGCCACAGGTCGTTGTTGTCGGCCCCGTCGATCTGCCAGTTGTTCTGCGAGATGCGCGCGCCGTTGATCGACCCCGCGCCATTCACGCCGGGCGCCAGTTTGACCAATTGCGTGAAGTCGCGCCCGTTGAGCGGAACGTCCTGCACCGCTTTATCGGGAATCACTTCGTTCAGAGTCGCGGTCTCACTGTCGATCACCACGGCGGACGCCGCAACGTCCACGGTCTGGGACTGTGAAGCGACGCGCAAGGTGAGCTTCAGCGAAGTCAGCTTGCCGACTTCCACCTCCACCTTTTCCACTTTCAGTGTTTCGAAACCGGCTTGCGTCACCGCCAGCGAGTACTGCCCGAGCGGAAGATCCTGAAAGGAGAAATCGCCGGAACTGGACGAGACTTCCGTGCGTTGCAGTCCGGTGCCTATGTTGAGGGCCTTCACCGTGGCTCCCACCAGAGCCGCGCCGCTTGCGTCCGTAATAGCGCCGTTGATGCCGCCTCGAAATGTCTGTGGCAAAGCTCGCTGCGGCCAGCACGCATAGGCATGACAGCAACAAAAGTCCCCGTTTAAACGTCATATTCCCTCCCTGGAAAAGTTGGCAGAACGTGTTTTGGGCGTTCACAGGGCCGGGCAAGCAAACGGGGTCGCCCTCAAACGATCTGTCGATTAGAGCAACGTTAACATGAACGCAACAGAATCTTTTCTTAAATCGCCGGGGTGAGAACCCCGTGTGATAAACAATGAGTCGGGCTTATGCAAAAGAGACTGGTCACTTTTGGCGAAATCATGCTGCGCCTCTCGCCGCCCGGATTCGAGCGCATTCTGCAAACGCCGCAATTCGTGGCGACTTTTGGCGGGGGTGAAGCCAATGTAGCGGTTACGGTAGCCGGCTTTGGTTGGCCGGCCGCTTATGTGACCGTCCTCCCGCGCGCCAACCCGATTGCGGACGCGGTGATCGGAGAGCTTCGCCGGTTCAACGTGGATACCAGTTCCATCGTTCGCGCGCCCGGCCGTATGGGCGTGTACTTCGTCGAAACGGGCGCGAATCAGCGGGCTTCGAAGGTCGTCTACGATCGCGATAATGCCGCGATCGCGCTTGCCAAGCCCGGTGATATCGATTGGGCCGCTGTCTTCGATGGCGCCGGGTGGTTCCACATTACAGGCATTACGCCCGCTCTCAGCGCCTCCTGTGCCTCCCTGGCACTCGAATCGGTGCGCGCCGCCAAAACGCAAGGTCTCACCGTGTCCTGCGATCTGAACTACCGCAAGAATCTGTGGAAGTACGGCAAGAGCGCGAGCGAAGTCATGGGCGGCATCGTCGAGCATGTGGATGTGATCATCGCCAATGAAGAGGATGTGCAGATGGCGCTGGGCATTCAGGCCGACGTGGATGTGCACTCCGGGCAGCTCGATGCGAGCGTCTACCGGGCTTTGGCCGAGAAGGTCCTGAGCCGGTTTCCGCGCCTGCGGAGCATCGCCATTACGCTGCGCGAATCGAAGAGCGCTTCGCATAACGGCTGGTCGGCATGCATGCACGACCGGAACGAGTTTATTCAGAGCCGTAAATACGAGATCACTCATATTGTGGACCGTGTGGGTGGGGGTGACTCGTTCGCCGGCGGCTTAATCTATGGGCTTCTGGCGCTCCCGTCCCACCGCGACGCGCTGGAATTCGCCGTGGCTGCTTCGTGCCTCAAGCACTCCATCCCCGGCGACTTCAACCGGTTCACTCTCGAGGAAGTGAACACCCTGGTGAAAGGTGATGCCTCCGGTCGCGTTCAAAGATAAGAAGGTTTCCGCTCTGAAGCATCTTCGTGGGATCGGTCCCGCGATGCTGGAAGACTTCGAACTGCTGGGCATTCGCTCCGTCGATCAACTCGCGCGCAGCGACGGCGAGAAGCTCTACCGCCGTTTGGAACGCCTGCGCGGCATGCGCCAGGACCCCTGTGTGCTCGACACCTTCCGTTGCGCGGTCGCGCAGGCGCGTAACCCCCATCTGCCCGCAGAACAGAAGAACTGGTGGTACTGGTCGCGCGTGCGCAAGTCAAAGCTGTAACAGCTTCCCGGAACTTCCTCTTGAGCCCAAGGAATTCGGGCTGGCGCCGCTCCCGCGACGCACTTCGCTTTGCAGCGCTCCCCAGGAAGGCTGCTTTGGCACCGAAGATGCTCCTAGTCTGGCCAGGAGGTTTCTGACATGAACAGCGATACTATTGGCGGAAACTGGAAACAATTTGTAGGCAAAGCCCGCGAAAAATGGGGCAAACTCACCGATAGCGATTGGGAAATGATGGCCGGCAAGAAAGACCAGATTGTCGGAAAGATCCAGGAGCGCTACGGCATCACACGGGATGAAGCGCAGAGGCAATACGACGAGTTCGATCGCACTGCGAACTCTGCGGAAGCCGGGGCATCGGGACGTTCGAACTTCTAGCTTCCCCCGTTCCTTTACGCGGGGGAGCGGCCATTCCGTCCTCCCCCGTGTAAACTACGTCAGTGCCGCTTCGTCCTCTTCTACTTGAGAGCCAGATTCGAGAACGCATCGGTGAACTCGGCCGCCAAATAGACCTCGATTATCCCGACGGCGACCTTCTCCTCATCTGCATCCTGAAAGGCGCCTCGATCTTCCATGCGGATCTGGCACGCGCCATCCAGCGCGACGCATTCCTCGACTTCATGGGAATCTCCAGCTACGGCAGGGAGAAGAGTTCGTCCGGCCAGGTGCAGGTCACCAAAGATCTCAACACTTCCATCGAAGGCACCCATGTACTGATTGTGGAAGACATCGTCGATAGCGGTCTAACGCTCGACTACCTCTCTCGGCTCCTGGAACAGCGCAAGCCGCTGTCACTGGCGATCGTCACCCTGTTGGATAAACCCGAGCGCCGCCTGCGCCCGGTCGACGTGAAATACGTCGGGTTCGCGATTCCCGATGAATTCGTGGTGGGGTATGGCCTCGATTACGCCGAGCGGTACCGGAACTTGCGCGATGTCTGCATCCTGGACGAAGGCTCCGAATAGGTTCGATTACAATTAAAACGGAGGTGAGGGATGGGTCCGCTCGGTTGGCCAGAAACCGTTTTCATTGTCGTTCTGGCTCTGCTCCTATTCGGGCCGAAAAAGCTTCCGGAACTCGGGCGCACTCTCGGCAAAGCAATCACCGGTTTCGCCGCGCATCGGCGGAGTTGCGTTCCACCTTTGACCGCGAGATGCGCAACCTGGAGCGCGAAGCGGAAGTCGTTAAGGAAAAGACCGACACCCACTTTCACGATTCGTATAATTACGATTATTCGTCGTATGATACTGGAACACCGTATAATCCTGAGGTAGCGGTTTCCGATTCCGCAAACGGGCTCAATTCCGGCCCGGATCACTCCACTGAAGGCGCATCCGCAACGCAGGGCGTCCCACTGACGGCAGCCGAGAACCGGCCTGCCCCGACCGTGACCCCGGCACCTGGGAACATCGCCAGTGGTTCGCTTCCGACTGAGCAAACCCTGAATATCCCACCTGGACCGGCCTCGGATTTGGGGCATATCGACGCTGCACAGGAATACCCGAGAAGCTAAAACGCATGGCGTCGCACGATGAACCGGTGGGAGATCCGTCTCTCGAAGCTACCCCCACGTTTACCGGGAACACAGCCCCGATCCACGAAGATCCCGCTGTGGCTGCCCCGATCACCGATAATCCTTACTACACGACCGACTTCAACTATGGTCCGGCGCAGCCAGGTAATACCATGCCTGTCGACACGCCGTCCACCGCGACGTCCCTGACGACCACCGTCCCGGTTACGGAGCCGCCCCGGCCGGAATCGCGCCCCCGCCCCGCGCCGTCCGCCGGCGGCAATGGACGGCTGCTACCCCCGCCCCCCGGAGGAGGCGACGACGGCGACGATGAAGAGGACGGCATGCTTCGCATGAGTTTCCTCGATCACCTCGAGGAACTGCGCCGCCGTATCTTCTATGCTCTCGGCGGGTTTATCGTAGCCTTCCTCCTGAGCCTCACATTCTGTAAAGAGCTTTGGGCTGTGGTAAGCGAGCCAGCGGTGTCCGCGCTGACCACCCTCGGTGTTAAGCCACCCAACCTGAGCCAGATCACCCCCATGGAAGCCTTCAATGTGATCTGGGTGAAGGTCCCGGTACTGGTCTCGATCTTCCTCTCTTCTCCCTGGCTGCTCTACCAGGTTTGGGCGTTTATCGCTCCCGGCCTCTACAAGCGGGAACGCAAATGGGCCGTTCCGTTTGTGATCTCCACAGCCGGGCTGTTCATTATGGGCGGCCTTTTTGCCTATTTTGTGGCTTTTCGGTACGGCTTGACCTTTCTGCTCGGCATCGGCCGGGATGTCCACGTCACACCCCTCGTCTCCATCAACGAGTATTTCGACCTGTTCGTCAATGTGACTCTGGGCATCGGGCTCGTATTCGAATTACCCGTCCTTATTTTCTTCCTTACGCTGCTGCGCCTGGTCACGCCCCGGTTCTTACTCAAGCACAGCCGCTACGCCATTCTGATCATCGTGATCATCGCCGCCATTGTTACGCCGACTCCCGACGTTTTCAATCTGCTTCTTTTTGCCACGCCGATGATCGTTTTGTTTTATGTCGGTCTTTTTGCGAGCTACGTTCTGGTGCTCAACCGTGAGGGCAAACGACTTCCGTGGATTTCCATCTCCCTCGTAACCCTCGGAGTATTACTGTTGTTAGCTGCCGCTGCCTGGTTCACCGCCATTAAAATGCATTATTTTTTCATTCCGCGGTGGCCTTTTTTAACCCGTTGATACGCTGTTAGAAATAAAGGCGAGAATTCTTTTGCCTGGGTTGACTGAGGATGGGATGGATATTGAAAGAGTCGTTGAGGAGTTACGAGCCGAAAGAAACCGGCTCGACGGGATCATTATCGCTCTAGAACGTTTGCAAACCACCGACGAAGCCCCCGCCACGCTCAAACGTCGCGGACGCAAGTTCATGGACAAACAGGGGCGCAAAGAAGTTTCCGAACGGATGAAGCGCTACTGGGCGCAGCGCCGCACCGGACGGAAGGAGAAACAGGAACACGCGGAAGCGGCCGGTGCTTCCGACGAGGGCGCCAAGGCAAACGACGAGACCCGGGTGATCGCGGCCTAGGTACCCGCGACCGCCCCCTGCCTTGCCTCTGTGGGGAGAAGGGGGAGAGCCACTTCCACTCGCCGGAGCGATCCGCGCCCGGAGCTTGCTCAGTCCGAGGCGAGTTCGAAGACGATGCACCCCGGCGTGCTATATTCAGGGCGTCGGGTTTGGGCGGCTAGCTCAGTTGGGAGAGCACCACGTTCGCAACGTGGGGGTCGTGGGTTCGAACCCCATGCCGTCCACCAATTTCCCCACGCCCCGGGTCGTTCCGCCCCACTCCATAGGTTTCTTTCCGTTTAGAATCAGCTCCTGAAACGGCAGGCTGCCTGCGCTGTCTTCTCCATGCGCAATTTCTGGGCAGTCGCGTTCCTGCTGATATTCGGTGAAGTAGTTCACGCCCAGTCGTGCCTTGCTCTCGAAGGCGGTGTTCCCACAATCCGCTCCGAAGGACAGACCGAATTGGTCGGATCAGCAGTCCTCTTCTGCACCGGCGTTCCTTCCGGTGCCTTCGACCTCGATGTTTCCTTGAACGCGGGCACAGTCCCGATTACCAGCCGCGCCGGTGAAGCGTCTGTGACCCTCACCGACTCCTTGCGGACGATCACCTCCACGTACCCGGCCGCATTCATTGCCTCACCAGTTCTTCTCGAAAACGGCCAACCGGCCAATATCATGGCGCATTTTGTCTCGATCGCCGTACCGTCGCCGGATTTTCAGCTCGTCATCAGTGGCATTCGGGCCGACGCGTCCCCCGCTTTTGTGCCCGCTAGCGCAGGCGCCCAGTTCGGCACCATTTCCGAAAGCCTGGCGTTTTCCAAAATCGCGATTACCAACGGGTCCCCCAGTCCCGTTATCTTTGTGGCGATGTCGCTACCTGCGTTAGCGCCGGTTCCGGCGATCACCGGTTCCATCTCGGCGTGCAGCGCCAACGCCGGCATCGCGGCCGGTTCCGTCGCGCCCCTGGCGATTCGGATCAGTAACACCTTTCCGGGAGCTTTCAAACCTCAACTTTCCCAACCGCCCCGTAGCGAATCGGAAAGCGGCTATTCCACGCCGAACGCCAGTCCGGCCGCTTCCGGAACCCAGTTCGCCGTCACGTTCGGGCAACTTACACCGGGAGTCACCTTGAATCTGCCCCTCATGATCTACAGCGACCAGGGCGGATCCGCGCAACTGGTCACTGCCGAGGGCAGCACCACAGTTCAATCCGGAACAGGCAGCGTCGCGGGAGTTCCGGTTTTCGCGGTTCAAAGCAACTCTACGGTCTTTTACAACGTGATTGCCGCATCCGCCATTAGCCTGGAAACCTTCACCGTTCCCGTTTCGCTCGCCACCGCGGCCGGAACAGTTCTTACGAGCGCGCCTACTGTTGCGGTGGAATTAGCTCCCCGTGGATCGGTCGAGCCGAGCGCCGTCCCGCGCTTCTCCGCGCTTGCCGGGTCAGGTCAGCCAGCCCCGCTCGTCACGTTAACCGCCTGCGGGCTGCTGACGTTTGCAGTGCCGCCCAACCAGTCCACCGCGCCGCAGTTGGTCACGGTAACCGGGCCCGCGGGCGCGGCGTTTACCGCCTCGGCCTCGCAGCCCTGGATCTCGATCACACCGGCAGCGGGCACCCTCCCGGCCGTGCTTTCGATTGCTGTCAACCCCGCCCGATTTTCCGGCTCCAACAATCAGGGCGACGTAGACATCAGTTCCGTTCCCGGTGGCGTAACCCCGTACGCGATCCCGATTACAGCCACAGTCGCGCCCCAGCCCCTACTGCTCGTCGCCCCGCCCGCGGTAGCTCTCGCCTTCGCGTCAATGCCCGGACCCGCGACCGCCACCCAAACGCTCGCTCTGACCGGCTTGGCCCCAGGCACCCCGCTTCAAGCCTCGGCGATCGGCACCCCTTGGCTATCAGTCGCCCCCGCCACGAGCGCGAGCAATGGATCTCTCACAATCACCGCCGACATCACTGGACTCTCGGTCCGGCGTCTATTACGGAACCGTTCAGATTAGCGCCAATCCGGTCAACGCCGCTCCGCTGCGGGTTTCAGTTCCGGTGACTCTGACGGTCAGTTCGACGGAAGCGATTGCGGTTAGCCCTCCCGCCCTGATGTTCGGTGCGGCCGCCGGCGTCGTCCCCGCAACTCAATCGCTCACCCTCGCGGACGCGTCCGCGTTCTCACTGGCCGTCGCCGCCAACGCGCCTTGGATCCACATCTCCCCAGCCGGTTCCGCAAACACCTACGTCATTGCCGCCGATCCAACAGGCCTCGCCGACGGTGTCTACGAAGCCGCGCTCACCGTCACTGCGTCCTCGAACACCACAACGCGGGTTCCGGTAACGCTCACCGTCGGACCGGCTTCCGCGCCACTCGTTGCCGGCGTCACCAATGCCGCGTCCGGGTTGGGATCGCTCGCTCCGGGACTAATCGTTTCTATTTTCGGGTCAAATCTAGGGCCGCCGGCCGGCTTACCCGGGCAGCTCACCGCGTCCGATTCCTTCTCAACAGTCCTTGGCGATACGCAGGTCTTTGCCGCCGGAATTCCGTGCCCGATCCTCTTCGTCCAAGCTAACCAGATTAATGCCATTCTGCCGTTCGAACTCGCCGGGCAAACGACGGCATCGATACAGATTGAACATCAGGGCTTTTTATCAAACTTCTTCCCGGTTGCGCTCGCGAACGCGGCCCCCAGCCTATTTACCACCAATGGTTCGGGCGCGGGCTCCGTTGCCGCCGTCAACCAGGACGGCACTTTAAATTCCGCCGCGAACCCCGCTCCCGCCGGCTCCATCGTGTCCCTCTTCGGAACCGGCACGGGCGTGCTCCTGCCAGCATCAGGAGCGGGTGCCCTCACGCCTCTCCTCGGCCCTTACCCCGTTCCGGCTCTGTCCATCACCGTAACGATCGGGGGCCGCTCAGCTTCTGTGACCTACACGGGCAGCGCGCCCGGAGAAACCACCAGTTTGCTCCAGGTCAACGCTAAGGTTCCCACCGGACTTGCCGCCGGCCCGCAGGCCGTTATCGTTTCCGCAGGGACGCTCGCCAGTTCCGCCGCGGCGACTCTGTTCGTGCAATAACAACGGCGATCAGCCATTTCTGGCATCATTCGGAATCGGCCCATGAATCGAACTTATCTACGTAGCTTCTGTCTCGCACTGCTGCTGGCCCTGCCGGCGGCGCCGCAGGACACCCGCTCCGCGCCCAAAAATCAGCTCATCCCCGCCCCTGCCTGCCTAACGTTGAAAGGCGCCTGGGAAGGCGGCTACACGCCCTGCACCGCCGCCACCCACGAACAATGGCTGGATGACATCCGACACTGGCGCAACGAGCGAAAAATCCGCACCGGCTTAACTCTCAATGACCGCCGTTATAAAGAACCCGCGCTCCGGTGGACCCAAAGCAGCTTCATGCAACCGCAGATGATGGTGCATGACCGCTACTTCTATGATCCGGTCAGCCGGCAAATACACGGTTGACCGCTACCTCGATGACCTGCGGAAACGCTACGGCGGCATCGACGCCGTGCTGATCTGGCCCACCTACCCGAATATGGGGATCGATACACCGCAACCAGCACGACATGATCGCCGCCATGCCGGGCGGGATTGCGGGAGTGAAGGAGATGATCGCCGGCTTCCACCGCCGCGGCGTACGCGTGCTGTTTCCGATGATGATGTGGGATCAGGGCACGCGCGATCCCGGCAAGCCCTGGCCGCAGGCGATTGCCGAGTTGATGAAGGAGATCGGCGCCGACGGCATCAACGGCGATACCCAGGATGGCGTTCCCGTCGCGTTCTCCGAAGCTGCCGAGAAGATCGGTCATCCGCTGGCCTTTGAGCCCGAGGGTAGTCCCTCGGATGAGGCGCTCGCCTGGAACGTGTTGACCTGGGGTCAGTATGGCGGTCAGTTCCCGTTTGTTCCCGGCTGTCGACAGGTATCGCTGGCTCGAACCGCGCCACATGGTGAATATCTCCGACCGCTGGGAGCGCGACGAAGACCGACGATCTGCAGTACGCATTTTTCAATGGCGAAGGCTGGGAAAGTTGGGAAAACGTCTGGGGCATCTGGAACGGCATCACGCCGCGCGACGGCGAGGCCACCCGGCGAGTGGCCACTATGGAGCGCGGCCTCGCTCCTTTCCTGGTCAGCCAGGATTGGGAACCGTTCTACCCGATGCATCTATTATGGCGTCTACGCGAGCCGCTGGCCGCTTGCGGGCGAAACCGTCTGGACCATCGTGAACCGCAACGAATACGATGTCGACGCGCGCCAGATGTCGGCGCCTGCGGCGGCCGGAATGCGCTACTTCGATCTCTATCACGGCGTGGAGCTCACGCCGAAGAGGGATCGGGGGGCCAGGTCCGTTCTGTCTTTCGCTCTTGAGGCGCACGGCTACGGCGCGATTCTCGCGACTCGACTCAACGAGCCGGCGCAGACTATTCGCGGGCTTATGGACAACATGAAGACAAGTTGGCTTCAGAGCCACTCTCGAGCTATCTCCGACAGAGTGGAAAACACTTCCCCAGCACCTCGTCGAAATCGCCCCGACTAAGCCGCGGGCCGACCGCCCCCGAAGATATGGTTCGCATCCCGGGCGGCACTTATGTTTTCAAAGTGGAAGGCATCGAGATCGAAGGCTCCAACGACATCGGCGTGGATGTTCAGTACCCGTGGGAGACGATGCCGCGGCGGTTTCATGAACACAGATGGCAGCTGAAGCCGTTTTTCATGGACAAATTTCCGGTCACGAATGCTGCAGTTCAAGACGTTTCTGGACGCGACGTCATATCGCCCTTCGGACGCCCTGAATTTCCTGCGCGATTGGAAAAACGGCCAATATCCGGAAGGCTGGGGCGGCAAACCGGTTACTTGGGTGTCGCTCGAAGACGCGCGTGCCTACGCCGCCTGGGCAGGTAAGCGGCTTCCTCACGAGTGGGAGTGGCAGTTCGCGGCGCAGGGCACGGACGGCCGAACCTATCCGTGGGGCAACGAGTGGAAAGCGTCGGCGGTTCCCGTCCCGGATACCTCGCGCACCTTGCGTCCGCCGGACAATGTCGATGCTCACCCCGAGGGTGCAAGCCCTTTCGGTGTGATGGACATGGCCGGAAACGTCTGGCAGTGGACCGACGAATACGAGGATGAACATACGCGCGGCGGCGATCCTGCGCGGCGGCAACTACTACCAGCCGCAAGGGTCCATCTGGTATTTCCCGGAAGCTTACAGAAACAACCAGCACGGTAAATTGCTCTTGATGGCGCCCAGCTACGACCGTTCGGGAACGGTGGGCTTTCGCTGTGTGGTGGACGCGCAATGATGCAGTGCTTACCGCGTCGCTCGCCACCTCGTCACAATCCGGACGATCCGAACCCTCCGGGTCCCCGCGCGGTTTCGGAAAGTTCCTCCTCCACCCAGTCCACCCTCTCGTATTTCGCGATCACCATCTGCGCGATCCGATCGCCGCGCTCCACCCGATAGCTCTCGCGGCCAAGGTTCAGCAGGATCACGCGGATCTCTCCGCGGTACCCCGGGTCGATCGTAGCCGGACTATTGGGCAGCGTGATCGCATGCTTCAGCGCCAGACCGCTGCGAGGGCGAATCTGCGCCTCATACCCCGGCGCCAGTTCGATCGCAATCCCGGTCGGCACCAGCGTCGGCGCCCCGGGCGTCAGATCCACAGCTTCCACGGCATGCAGATCCATCCCGGCGTCTTCGTCCGGCCCATGGGCGTACGCGGGAATCCGCGCCTCCGGGTGCAGCCTGCGGATGCGTAAGGTCATCGGGAGGGAGTTCGCTATCATAGCGGATTCGCTCCATGGACCAGCGCAGCCGAGTTGTCGCGGTATCGCCGATGCCGCCTGAGAAATGCGCCTACGCCCTGGCCCGCTACAGCCGCTCGCCCGATTCCATTCGCGATTCGCTCGCCTGGGTGCGCACCCACAATTCGCAAAGCTTCCTCGAACACTTCTATTTCCAGTACGGTCATCAGTCGATCGCCGACCTGGGTCACACCGTTTTCTGCTTTGAAGGCATCTCCGAACTCGCCGCCACCGAAGTTGAAGACGAAACGCTCTGGGACGGCCAGGCCAAATCTTCCCGCTACCAGGATTTTTCGACGTCCGGGTTCCTCACCCCGCGTGATTTCCGCCCGCCCGAAGCTCTGGCTTACCAGGCCGCTGCCGAACAGCTCCTGGCGGCTTACGCCCGGGTGCACGCGCAAGCGCTCGAGCACCTGCGCGGCAAACTTCCGCGTCCGGACTCTCTCAAGCCCGACGCTTACGAGCGAAACCTGCGCGCGCGGGCGTTCGATGTCGCGCGCTACCTGCTTTTCTGGGGCGTGCCCACCAACGTGGGGCAGGTCACGAGCATCCGTACGCTGGAAAAGCAGATTCGCCGCCTGCGCGCTTCCCTTTACGCCGAACTGCGCGATCTCGCCGAAGAGATTTCAACCGCCTGCGCCCGGGAGCCGGATTGCCGTTGGGACGACGCCGCTCGCGAGCCGCTCGCCCCCACTCTGGCCCGCCATGCCGAACAGGACCAGTTTGCGCTGCAGTCCCAGGCCAATCTGCGCGCCTGGGCGGCTCAAAATCTTAGCAGCATCGATCCCGGAACACCGCCCCGGGTCGACCTGATCTGCCCCGATCACCCCGAAACCGAAATGGCGGCTTCGCTGCTCTATGGCGTGACCAGCCTGCCTTTTCGCACCCTGTACTTTCACATCCGCGACTGGAGCGACGCCCAGCGCCGCGAGGTGATCGGCGTGGCCACTGCCTGCCGCGGCACACGCGACGAACTCCCGCGCGCCTTTCGCCAGGCCCCTTTCTGCTTCGACATGCTGATCGACATCGGCGCTTACCGCGATATGCATCGTCACCGCCGCTGTGTGCAACTCCGGCAGGATTTTTCCGGCGCCCACGGCTATGAAACGCCCGCGCTGCTCACCGACGCCGGCGCCGAGACCGATTATCGCGCCGCCATGGACAACGCGTTAGCGACCCTTCGCAATCTCCCCGCGCCGGGCGCGCACTACCTGCTGCCTTTCGGAGCGCGATCGCGCTTCCTTTTCAAGATGGACTTCGCCGAAGCCGAGTACATCTCCCGTGTCCGCAGCGGCGTCAAAGGCCACTTCAGCTACCGCGCCATCGCTTGGGACATCAAGACCCGCATCACCGAAATCCAGCCGGATTTAGGAAACCTGATCGAGGCCACGCCACCCTGGATCGACGACCCGCTGGTGCGCTAACGCCCGGCGGTTCAACCGGAAATCGAATTGCTCCGCCTTTGCCTGATGAACGGCCTGAGGAGGGCCGCAACCGATGCCCAAGAAGCAAACACTCCAGCGCGCCGCTCATGACAAGAAAGCCGGCAAAGCGCCTTCGACCCAGGCCGGCGAATTCGTGCGCGAACAGATGGACCGCTTGCACGAAGGAAGCGGCCCGAAAAATCCCAAACAAGCCATTGCCATCGGGCTCTCCGAAGCTCGTCAGGCCGGCGTGAAGGTGCCGCCTCACCCAAAAAAGACGAAGCCAGCTGCTAAGAAGTAGTTCCCGGCTAGTTCAGCGCAGCGCCCTGCGTCCGGAACTCGTGCTTCTGGATCACCGCCGCAATGCGGCCGTTCTCGGCCCGCACAATACGCCCTACCGCCACCATTTTCAGCCGGCATTTCTCATTCAACATCGCCGGCCAGGCGATCGCCAGTTCCACGCGCTTCCCGACCGGAAGATCAAAAGGCGATTCGAACAATACGCCCTTGCTGCTCATGTTGATCGTCTTTCCGCTCTGCTGCGGCAAATGACGCCGCGCGTCCAGCACTCGAAAGCGCAAGTCGCACGTGATCTCGAACCGTTGACGCCGTCTTCGGTCCGAGTCGTCCGGGGTGGCCGTTTCCATACTCTAACTATGCAGGACCCGGCGCCCCACTACAATGGACCGAAAGGTTCATTTTTGTATGGCTCTTGCGGATCAAGATTGCGTACCCTGCCGTGGCGGCGTTCCTCCGCTTCCGCCGTCCACCATCGCGGACCTCTTGCAGCAAATTCCCGGCTGGACCGTGATCGCTAACCATCACCTCACCCGCGAATACGTCTTTCCCGATTTCCGCACCGCCCTGGTTTTCGTCAACCGCATCGGCGCTCTCGCCGAAGAACAGGGCCACCATCCGGATCTCACGCTCGCCTGGGGCAAAGTGGGCGTTAGCGTCTGGACGCATAAAATCAACGGACTCACCGAGAGCGATTTCATTCTCGCCTCGAAGGTCGACCGCGCGCTTGCCGATGCGCCGCTTCCCCTGCGTTAACGCGCAATCTCCCACGCTAGGTGGGCCAGCTCCGGCGCAATCAGTTTTTCCCAGGCCAGCTTCACCGCCGCGGGAGATCCCGGCGTCGACACCACCACCTTCCCCCGATACGTGCCGGCCACCGCTCGCGACAGCATCGCCGCCGCGCCTACCTGCTCGTAACTGAGCATCCGGAAAATCTCCCCGAACCCCGGCAGCACCTTCTCCAGCTTGCGGCTCAGCACATCGTAGGTCGTATCGCGCGGCGATATCCCGGTCCCGCCGTTCCAGACCAGAATCTGCGCAGCCGTTTGCGCCAGTTCCTCCAGCACGGCTTCCACCTGCACCGGTTCGTCCCGGATCAGCCGGTACGCCGCCACGCGGTGCCCCGCATCCCCGATTGCCGCCTCCAGGAAATGCCGATTCGTGTCCGTCTCTGCCGTTCGCGAATCGCTGACCGTTACGATCGCCACCCGCACCGGCCCCCGCTCCGCCGCCCATCTCCGGTGCTGCTCCGAGCTCTCCGATGGCATCCGTCAAATTCTCCTCATCCAAACATGACCTTCTACCAACGGAAGCGCACGAGCGACACCGCCTGACGCGGGAGCGCAAACGATACGTTCACCTCGCCCGCCCCCACCCGCGCCTTTTCGCTCGGTCCCATTTCCTGTAGCTGCCCCGCCTTCTCCAACCGGGCATATTGCGCGGCTGTCGGCTGTTGCGGAGAGCCCATCTCCTTCCACACCGTGTACGCGTTGCTGTGCCCGCCGTCAATCCGGTAATGCTGCACGCGCACTGCGTCGATGTCAGCCGGGAGGCCGCTCACCTGCACAGTCACCGGCGCGTCCGGCGCCGGGAGATCCACGTCGTGATAATTCCACGCCAGTACAACGATTTCGCGGTCCGCCCGCGTTGCGACGGCATTCACATCGGACTGCCCGCGCACGCCGGCCTCCATCAGCGCGTCTGCTTCTATTCCGGAATTGCTCCGCACCTCCACCCGATTTCCATTGAGCATCGCCGCCATGCGAAAGAGATTGAGCACGGGTTTGTCAACTCCGTTGGTTGCCAGCGTCCGGAAGCCGTCGAAGTACGGCTGGCCCTCGAATTCGAACGCCCATGTCAGCATGCCCTCGATATTGGCGTTGCGCTCGTCCGCGAGCTTGAGAATGTTGCCCATCGCCGCCGCTGTGTAGCAGGGATACAGAGCGCCATTGCGATACGCGTTCTCCGGATGATTCCGGGCCGAACACGCCGCACAACCCTCCGGATCGGATTCGCTGAGGATGATGGGCAAGTGGCGGAACTTCTCCACGGACGTGACGATCTTTATGCCTTCGGACACGTCTCTCAGATTTTTCGCGAGCCCCATCTCCACATGGCCGTCCACCAGCCGCGGCGCGCCCTTTGCGTGATAGGTGATGAAGTCGAGCGGCGCGCCGGTCCCACCCGTCGCCGGATTTTTTCCGTGATCGCAATGCGCCAGAAATTGTGTCAGGAACGCGGCGGCTTTCGCGTTCGCCGGACCGGTACTCGCAGGGCCGCCTACGCGAGCTCCGGGTGCGGCGCGCTTCACCCCATCTACCGCATAGTCGTAGAGCTGGTCGTACTCTTCCAGCGTTCCCTGCCAGTATTCGATATCCGGTTCGTTCCAGACTTCCCAGTACCAGCTGTTGACCTCGGCCGCACCGTACTTGTCCACGGAATGCTTCACCCACTGGTACACCAGTTCCCGCCACTTCTGGTAATCCCGCGGAGGGTACGCCCACCCGGCTTTGATCCGGGTCTTCGGCCAATCATGGCGGTAAGGCTCCGGCTGCGTTGATAGTGCTTTCGGCATGAAACCGATTTCCAAAAAGGGTTTGGCTTTCGCGCGAAGATACGTATCGACGATTCGGTCGACGATCGTCCAGTCGTAAACCGGCTTGCCTTGCGCGTCTTCGGTATATGCGTTGGTCGACCCCCACTTCAGAGCCGCGGTCCCGTCGCCAGTGGTCAATAGATTGTGCGTGCGGAAATAGACCGGACGCGCGCCCGTTCCCGCCAACTCTCCAATTAGCTTGGAACCGTTCTTCGCGTACGTATAGTTCGGCTCATCGTAACCGAAGTACGGCCAGATCGCCTTCCAGGGCCCAAGACTCTTCCCCGCATCGATGTGAATCTTAACCGGCTCCTGACCGAAGGCGCTGCCGGCCGGAAGGAGTACGATCAGGGGCGCCCACACCGCCAGCGTCGGCCACCCCGTTTGAAAGAACCGCGAGAACATATTGGATCCAGACCCCTCGATCACTTTACATCCACTTACATCCACCGCGCAGCGCAGAAACATCTGAGAACGCCAACCGCGTTCGACACTCCTTCAACAGGCGCACCGCCCACCACACGCCGGAATCCAAACATGGAAGAGATGGGGCTCGATCGGGCCGAGATGAACCGGTTCTGCCAGGAAGACGTGCTGGTCTTTCCGGATGGCCTCCCGGGTTTCCCCGATCACCAACGTTTCTCTCTCGTCCATCCTCACGAACTGGCGCCTCTCGTTTATCTGCAAAGTCTGGAGCCCCCGCAACCCCGTTTCATCCTAGTTCCCGCCGCGCTCGTCGACCCCGGCTATCAGCTCCGCATGGAACCCAGGGACCGTGACCTCCTGTTTCCGCGTCGGACCGCTTCTGAGACCAACCTTCGGCGGGAGGCTGAAATTTCTTTATACTTCGTGATTTCCGTTGCCGCGGACCGCCTTCCGACCGTCAACATGCTTGCCCCGATTGTCATTCGCCCGGCCTTGCGGCTCGGGGTTCAGGCGGTCCGCGGGGACGCCCGCTACTCCCATGCTTATCCCTTGCTTACGGCTTACCCGGAGGTGCAGTAGTGCTCGTATTGAGCCGCCGCGTCGGCGAGGCTCTTCGGATCGGCGACAATGTCGAACTCGAGATCCTGGAAATCAGCGGAAATCAGGTTAAGCTCGGAATCCGCGCCCCCCGCCAAGTCCCGGTGTTGCGTAGCGAACTTGCCATCACCGCCCGGCAGAATGCGCTGGCCGTGCAAAACATCCCCTCCGACGTACTGAGTAGCGTCTTGCACGTGCTGAAATAGGGGGCCCCCAATTTTTTTATTCGAGTTTTCTGATTTCCGCTCCGATAAGTTTGCATCCGGCCGAATTGCTGGATCCCGAAAAAAGACTTTTCGGGAAACTTTTCAGGGAGCGAACCATGTTTTCGATTAACACCAACATCGCCTCGCTGGTCGCGCAGAACAATCTGGCGGCCTCGAGCACACTGCAGGGCAATACCGTCGCGCAGGTCAGTTCGGGGCTTCGCATCACACAGAGCGGCACGGACGCCGCCGGCCTCGCCATTGCAAATGGCTATAGGTCCGATGAAGCCGTGCTCACCCAGGGCATCCGCAACGCCGGTGACGGACAGGGTCAGCTACAGACCATCGACGGCGGCCTAAACAACATTTCTCAGTTGCTCGATCGCGCCCGGACCCTCGCCACTCAGTCCGCGTCCGGAACGTTTGCAAGCGGCGATGCCGGGCGAGTGACGCTCAACGCCGAGTTTCAAAGTGTCCTTCAGGAAATTGACCGGCAAGCCCAGTCAATTGGTTTAAACTCGGGCGGCCAATTCGCCACCAACCTCTCCGTGTTCATCGGCGGCGGCCGTTCGCAGGGCAGCATCAACTCCACCGCCAATGGCTCCGTCTCCGTCGACCTGAGCAACTCCGCTGTCGACGCCAAAAGCTTGGGCTTACAGGGTGTGCAGGTGGCGGGCAAAGCGGGTGTGGATCTCAGCACCGGACAGGCGACCAGCGTCGCCAATATCCTCTCCAACGCGACGAACGTTTCCTCGGAAGCCGCTGCCGGAAACACCGTTTTTAAGATTGCCGGGCCAGGCTTTAGCGACGGCAACAAGATCAGTCTTTCGGTCAACTTGAATGGGGTCACCGACACCACCAGTCTGGCCAACGCGGTGAACGCCGCTATTCAGGCTGCGGGTTCGGCGGGCACCCAATTCGCGACCGCCTTTAAGAACGCCAACATCAACGCGACCGTTGTGACCGATGCGGCCGGCGGCCAGCACCTAGCCTTCAACTCCAGCAACACCGCCTTCCAGGTACAAGCCGGAGATCGCACCGCCAACGCGCTGCTCGGGAACGTCTCGTCGGGTACCACCGGAGCGGCACTCGTCTCCACCGTCACTGGCTCGGTTGCCACGGCGGCCGCGGGTGCCTCGTTCGCCAACAACGTGACCATCCGCTTCCAGGGCGCGGGCCTCTCGGGTCCGATCGATCTGCAGCTGCCCAGCAGCGATGCCACGGTTGGCGCGGCTATTACGGATTTGACCGCTCAGGTAGCCGGTAACGCGTCCCTCAGGCAGGCGGGCATCACCGTTACCGCTGGAACCGCCGGCTCCGCCCTGGTCTTCTCCAGCAGCTCCGGCGAGAAATTCACCGTCCAGGCGTCGGGCGATACCACCAACGCACTGGGACTTGGCTCCGCTCTGGCCGGCGCCGGCAGTGCGGTCAGCTACACCTCCATTGCCGCTGGTGCTGCGTATGTCGACACCGTGACCAAGACGGGCACAGCGTCTTTTGAATTCTCCTTCAACGGCGGCGCTTCCAGCGCAAACAGCATCTCCGCGCTGTTGACGGCTGGCGACGCGGTTTCCGGAACCTCGGGACGAACGCCGGCTGACCTGGTGAGCGCTCTCAACGCTGCTATCAACCTCAACACCGCACTGTCGAGCGCGGGCCTCGTGGCGAGCCAATCGGGCGGCGTCATCAGCTTCAGCTCCAATAACGGAACCGCCTTCCAGGTCACCTCCACCGGAACCAACGTCGGCTTCGGCGCTGCGGGCCAGACCTTTGCGGGGAATGCCTCCTCGTCCGCAACCAGCGCAACGTTCGATGCGAGCGGAGCCAATCAGCTTGGTGTTCTCGCCGGCGGCGTCGCTACCGGGCAGGCCTTGGGCTTCAACGCGATCGCCTATGGAAGCGACACTCAATCCCTGACCATCAATGCCACGGGTCCGGGCGGCAATGCCGCGCCGCTCACCATCAGCCTCGGTAACAACGCAACGTCCGGAGTTCAAAATGCCGCGACTATCGATCAGGCCATAGCAACGATCAATACGGCGCTACAGAAATCGAATGTGGCGACGTTACAAAGCATTGTCGCCGTCAAAGACGATTCTTCCGGAACCGAAAAGATCAACTTCCTCAGCGGTACGTCCACCTTCCAGGTTTCGGTCGGTACCACCGCGACCGGCACCGGCGGCGTTACGGCCACCAACAGTCTCGGTTCTCAGGCCCAGGGCCTCAATGCCGGCTCCCAGGTCATCGGTACTGGAGGCAATACCGATATCAGCAATCAGAGCAGCGCGCAAGCGGCGGTAACTGCGCTTTCGAATGCGGTTACGGCACTGGGCAACTCGCAGGCCGTCGTTGGCCGCGGCCAAAATCAATTCACCTATGCCGCCAACCTGGCGCAATCGCAGCTCACCAACGAAACGGCTGCGGAATCTCAGATCCGGGACGCCAACCTCGCCCAGGCTTCTGCCAACCTCACCAAGGCGCAAATTCTGCTGCAGGCCGGCGTGGCCGCTCTTTCCCAGGCCAATTCCGCGCCTCAGGCTTTGCTTACTCTCTTACAGGCCCACTAGAACCTGGGGCGCAATCAACGACTGAGTTCTAAAAGGAGGCGGGGAGGATCCCACCGGATCTTCCCCGTTCGTCCTCGCTAAACCCTGCAGTGTGCCTGACCCCGCTTCTCGAGGTATTGCTGGTGGTAATCCTCTGCCTCGAAGAAGGTTGTCGCTGGCACAATCTGGGTCACAATCGGGCGCTTGAAGTTCTTCTGCGCCTCGGCCATCGATGCCCTCGCCGTCGCTTCCTGCCCCGTCGATTCGAAGAACACGGCCGAGCGATACTGCGAACCCCAGTCCGGTCCCTGCCGGTTCAGCGTGGTCGGATCGTGATTCTCCCAGAAAACCTGGAGCAGCCGGTCATACGAGATAACCGCCGGGTCAAACGTCACTTCCACCGCTTCCGCATGCCCCGTTCGATCGGTGCAAACCTCTTTGTACGTCGGCTTATCCGTGTGTCCGCCCACGTAGCCCACCCGCGTAGAGACTACTCCCGGGAGTGCCCGGAACGCCGCCTCCACTCCCCAAAAACATCCTGCCGCAAACGTCGCTTTTTGCATGTCTACTCCTCTTGTTAGATATCTTTGAACATCTTTTAGATACCTCGGGGAGAGATATGTTCCAGTATAGTCACTGTGTCTCCCGGTGATTTCCCCCGTACCGTGCTTCAAACCATTCGCAAAGGCGCGATGCTTACCCCGGGGTCGGAGGTCGGCGTCGCGGTCTCCGGCGGAGCGGACTCGGTGGCTTTGTTTCGCGCTTTACACGCGATTGCGGCGGAGCACCGCTGCCGGTTGGGTGTACTGCATGTGAACCACAAGCTCCGTGGCTCCGAATCCAACGACGACGCGCAATTTGTCCGGGACCTCGCCGCCCAATTGGGTTCGTTTTGCGAAATTGCTGATCTTCCCATCCCTGCAGCCGGAAATCTGGAGCAGGAGGCTCGCGATCTCCGGATTGCCTGGTTCGAGTCGTACATTCAGGGAAGCAAGCAAAGTCCGAACAACCTGCGCAAAGTTGCCCTCGGTCACACGCGCTCCGATCAGGCCGAAACCGTTCTATTCCGGTTTCTGCGCGGATCCGGTTCCTCCGGTCTGGCTGGTATCCGCCCAACACTTCACAATGGCTTTGTTCGGCCGCTTCTCAATGTCTCGCGCGAGGATACGCGCGAATATCTGCGCCAGATCGGCCAGCCCTGGCGCGAAGATTCGTCCAACGCCGACCTTTCCTTAGACCGGAACCGGATTCGCCTTCAACTGCTTCCTCAACTGGCCCGCGAATGGAATCCCTCCATCGAAAACACACTCGCTCAGACCGCGGCCTGGGCACTCGCCGAAGAAGAACATTGGGAGAGTGTCATTGACTCCCTCGCCAGCGACCATTTCGAGTCGGGCCCCGGACCCTCTATCGTCGTGCCAACCTCCGCGTTTGCAGCAGTATCCACTGCTGCGTGCCGTCGCCTGATCCGGCACGCGGTCGGGTGCGTGCGCGGTGATCTTCGCGGCATCGATTTCGCCCACGTCGAACAGATCCGCGCTTTGATCGCTCAAAGTGAGGGCAGCGGCCGCCTCCAGACTCCCGGGGTCGACGTCCTGCGCTCGTTCGATTGGGTTCGTTTCGCAAATCCCGGGTCGTACGGAGGTGAGCGGCATTATTCCACGCCCGTTACGCCTCCCGGCGAGTTCTCCCTCTCGCCCGGTTCGCCTGCCCTATTGCTAAAAGTCGAATCCGCCGATTACCGATATAATGAGGACGTGAATTGTTTCGACGCCGATTGCGTTACCGGTACTCTCGTGCTGCGCAACTGGCAGCCGGGGGATCAGTACCGCCCGAAGAACAATTCCTGCGAAACCAAATTGAAGACTCTTTTTCAGGCTGCGCGAGTGCCTCTTTGGGAACGCCGCCTTTGGCCCGTTCTCGCCGACGCTAGCCAAATTGTCTGGTCCAGGCGCTTCGGTGTGTCCGCCGCGCACGCCCCTAAGCCGGAAACCGGGCGCCTCGTCGTTGTGTCGGAACGACAAACGATTTCAGAACAGCAGGAATATAAATACAGTACTGTTTCCCCAAAACCGGAATCAGGTACCGGGCGTCCTACGTCTATAAGGTGAAAACCCAGACTGCGGTTTGACCCATTGAAGTGGAGACAGAGTGAACTCTAACGTTAAAACGATTCTTTTTTGGGCGGTCCTGATTTGCATAGCTGTGCTGCTCTGGACCGTCGTTCACGCGGGGAAGGGCAAACCCGAGCGCGCCATCAGCTACACCCAGTTCATGGACGAAGTGGAGAAAAACAACGTCAAAAACGTTGTGATCACGGGAACGGAAGCCCACGCCGATTTCGTGAATGAGAACGCCACCCTCCGTACCCTGCTTCCCGCTAACTACCAGGACGTCGTTAAGAGCCTGGACACCAAAAAGATCAACGTCGAATTCAAAGATTCGAACGGCACGCCGTGGGTCAGTTTTCTAGTCCAGGCCTCGCCGTTCATCCTCCTGGTCGCGTTTTGGATCTTCATGATGCGCCAGATGCAAAGCGGCGGAAACAAAGCGCTTAGTTTCGGAAAGAGCCGCGCGCGCTTACACTCGACCCAGCAGAAAAAAATCACCTTTAAGGACGTCGCGGGCGTCGAGGAAGCCAAGGAAGAGCTTACCGAAATCATTGAATTTCTGCGCGAGCCGGCCAAGTTCCAGAAGTTGGGCGGACGGATCCCGAAGGGCGTTCTGCTCATCGGGCCTCCTGGAACCGGGAAGACTCTGCTCGCGCGCGCCATCGCCGGTGAAGCCAGTGTCCCCTTCTTTTCGATCTCCGGATCGGATTTCGTCGAAATGTTTGTGGGTGTGGGCGCCAGCCGCGTCCGCGACTTGTTCGAACAGGGTAAGAAGAATGCTCCCTGCATTATCTTCATTGACGAAATCGATGCCGTCGGCCGCCATCGCGGCGCCGGCCTCGGCGGAGGACACGATGAGCGCGAACAGACTTTGAATCAGCTGCTGGTCGAAATGGACGGCTTCGAATCGAACGAAGGCGTGATCCTGGTTGCCGCCACGAACCGCCCGGACGTTCTCGATCCTGCCCTGCTCCGCCCCGGCCGTTTCGATCGACGCGTAGTCGTCGGTCGGCCCGACGTTGGTGGACGGGAAGCCATCCTGAAAGTTCACACCCGGAAAATCCCGATGGGGGACGATGTCGATCTGCAGGTCCTCGCTCGCGGCACACCCGGTCTTGCCGGAGCCGACTTGGCCAATCTGGTGAATGAGTCGGCTCTGAACGCCGCCCGCCAAAACCGCAAAGTCGTCATGATGATCGACTTTGAACTCGCCAAGGACAAGGTTTTGATGGGCGCTGAGCGCAAGTCCATGATCCTTACCGAGGCCGAAAAGCGGACCACCGCCTATCATGAAGCGGGCCACGCCGTCGTCGCGGTCGTTCTCCCGAATGCCGACCCGCTCCACAAGGTTTCGATCATCCCGCGCGGCATGGCGCTCGGTGTCACGATGCAGCTGCCCACCGACGACAAGCATAACTACAGCAAGGCTTACTGCCAGGACCAGCTCGCCATCCTCATGGCTGGCCGTATCGCGGAGGAGAAGTACCTGAACCAGGTCACCACGGGCGCGGGGAACGATATCGAACGCGCCACCGAAATGGCCCGCAAAATGGTCTGCGAGTGGGGCATGAGTGACCTGGGGCCGCTCAGCTTCGGCAAGAAGGACGAGCAGATTTTCTTAGGCCGTGAGATCGCCCAGCATCGCGATTACAGCGAGGAGACTGCCCTTAAGATCGACGAGCAGGTGAAGAAGTTCGTCCAGGCCGGTTACGAACTGGCTCGCTCCGTGATCGAGAAACACGCCGCCGCCCTCGTGAAAGTTGCCGAAACGCTGCTCGAGCGGGAAGTGCTGGATGGTGTTGAAGTCCGCACCCTCATCGATGGCGGGAATCTGCCTCCGCGCGCCCCGGGCGTCACCAAGGACACCGCTGACCACACCCAGCAGGTGATTCGTCCGGAAGGCGGACGCCGGCTTCCTGGCCTTGCCGACGGCGAGCGTCCGCAACCCGCTTAGTCACCGATGAATCAGCTCGACGAGCTGCGCCGCCGCCATGCCGCGGCCGAACGTGGCGGCGGCGACGAGCGCCGCGAGCGCCAGCACAAAGAAGGTAAGCTCTCGGCCCGCGAACGCATCGACCTGCTTCTCGATCCGGGTACTTTCGAGGAAACCGGTAAACTCGTCCAGCATCGCGCTCGCGATTTCGGCATGGATGAGCAGGTCGTACCCGGCGACGGCTTCGTCACCGGCTACGGCTACATCCACGATCGCCTCACCTTCGTCTTCGCGCAGGATTTCACGGTTTTTGGTGGCTCGCTCTCCGAATCCAACGCGCAAAAAATCTGCAATGTGATGGACCTCGCCCTGAAAAGCGGCGCTCCCATCATCGGATTGAACGATTCCGGAGGCGCGCGGATTCAGGAAGGCGTTGTCTCGCTCGGCGGCTACGCCGATATTTTCCTCCGCAACACCCTGGCGAGCGGCGTCGTTCCGCAAATCTCCGCCATCATGGGCCCCTGCGCCGGTGGAGCGGTTTACTCCCCCGCCATCACCGACTTCGTTTTCATGGTCGAAGGCACCAGCTATATGTTCGTCACCGGTCCGGATGTCCTGCGGACCGTCACTCACGAGGACGTGACCAAAGAGGACCTCGGGGGCTCGATGACGCACAACTCCGTCAGCGGCGTCGGTCACTTTGTCGCGCCAGGTGACGCCGATTGCGTCCGCATGATTCGCGAGTTGCTCACCTTTCTTCCTCAAAACAACCGCGAGGACGCGCCGCGCAAAGAAACGGACGACCCCGCCACCCGCGCTGCCGCCCCCCTGGATACGATCGTTCCTACTGAATCCAGTCTGCCCTACGACATCAAAGACGTCATTCGCCACGTGGTCGACGACGGCTACTTCTTTGAGGTTCAGGAACACTTCGCGCGCAATCTCGTCGTCGGCTTTGCGCACATAGACGGACGATCAATCGGGATCGTCGCGAACCAGCCCGCTTTCCTTGCCGGCTGCCTGGACATCAACTCGTCGGTGAAAGGCGCGCGCTTCGTTCGGTTCTGCGACGCCTTCAACATCCCCATCCTGACCTTCGAGGACGTTCCAGGTTTCCTGCCCGGAACCGATCAGGAATTCGGCGGCATCATCCGGCATGGCGCAAAACTGCTGTATGCCTATGCCGAAGCCACCGTCCCGAAGATCACCGTGATTACGCGCAAGGCTTACGGTGGAGCCTATTGCGTAATGGGCTCGAAGCATCTGCGGACCGACGTTAATCTGGCCTGGCCGACGGCGGAAATCGCCGTCATGGGTCCGGAAGGAGCCGCCAAAATCGTTTACCGGCGCGAGCTGATGGCGCAGGATGAAACCGTGTTGGCCCTCAAAACGGAGGAGTTTCGCCAGCGCTTCGCGAACCCGTTTATTGCCGCCGAGCGCGGCTTCATCGATGACGTCATCGAGCCGCGCGAGACTCGCGCCCGCGTGATCTCCGCGCTGCGCATGCTCGAAAACAAGGTCGATTCCATGCCCCGCAAGAAGCATGGAAATATCCCGCTTTAGTTAGACAATCAACATGCAATCCCCGTAAGAAAAGAAGCGATAGCGCTCGCGCACGGCATGCCGGTAAGCGTTGAGAATCAGTTCGGTCCCGGCAAACGCGCACACCAGCAGCAACAGGCTCGATTTCGGCAGGTGGAAGTTGGTCAGCAGCGCCCCCGTTTTCAGGAACTGCGCGCCGGGGTATAGGAATAGGTTCGTCTCGCCGCTGAACTGGCCCGTGCGCGCGGCCGACTCGATGGTCCGCACGCTCGTAGTCCCAACGGCAAGCACACGCCGCGCGCCTTCGATTTTGCGCCACGCCTCGGGCTCAATCTCATACCGCTCGTAATGCAGAATATGATCTTTGACGTTCCCTTCCGCCAACGGTTGGAATGTCCCCAGCCCCACATGCAGCGTCACCCGCGCAATCTCCGCGCCGGTTTCGCGAACGCGGTCGAGCTTCGCCGCAGTGAAGTGCAGTCCCGCGGTAGGGGCGGCCACCGACCCGCGCTCTTTCGCGAAGACGGTCTGGTAGCGCTCGCGGTCCCGGTCCGTATCGGCGCGGTGAATATAAGGGGGTAGCGGAATGTGGCCGAGCTCTTCCAATGCATCGAGCAGCGCCTCGTTATCAGCGACTCCCGCGAACTGCACCAGCCGCTCGCCGCGTTCCCGAACTTCAAGGATGGTGGCCGTCAATCCTCGATCGAAGAACAGCGTGCGCTGCGGAAGTAAACGACGGCCAGGACGCCCTAAAGCCAGCCACTGCAGATGGCCCACAGACCGCACCAGAAAAAGCTGAACCATCGCGCCGGCTTCGCTCTTTCCGAACAGCCGCGAAGGGATTACGCGCGAGTCGTTCAGCACCACGCAATCGCCACTTCCGAGAAAATCCGGGAAGTCGCCAAACCGCAGATCCCGGATGCTTCCCGAGGCGCGTTCCACCACCAGCATGCGCGCGCCATCGCGCTCTTCCGGCGGCGACTGGGCGATCAGTTCTTCCGGAAGTTCGTAATCGAAATCGGAAAGTTGCGGCAAGGCCGGGCGTTTCGAAACCGCTTACGACAGCCGGTACTTGCCCGCTTCCTCATTCCAGAAGATCTTCTTGTTGTTGCGGTAGCTTAAGGTCGCCAAATGGCCGGGAATCGCGGCGATCTGACCGGCGCGCGCCGGCGCGATCGCCTTTTCCCTCCCCAGCACCGCCATCAGAAAATTATGGACGTGATCAGCCGTAGCATCCGGCTGCTGGAAGTCTTTAATGTTATTCAGATGCACTTCCGCACTCTTGGAGAAAGGCTCGTGCCCCTTGATGAACTTGGGCTGCGGGTAGTAGTGCAGGTTCTGCCGGTCCATCACCTCGATCGTCCCGTTGTGCCCCATGAACTGCTCGCCATAACCGTATTGGTCATTGCCGAAATAGCAGGAATAATTCAGATGGAAGCGGGTGGGGTACTCGTAGATCGCGCTCAGAGTATCGGGCACTTCGCGGTCGTCCTGAAACTCCGATCCCCATTGATAGATTCCGCCCGAAGCCATGCAGGTGGAAGGCACGGTCTGGTTGCAGACGAAGTTGCTGATGTCGGTCTGGTGAACCAGAAGATCGGTCGAGATGCCGCCGGAGTAGTCCCAGTAATTGCGCCACTGGAAGTAACGCGCCTTGCTAAAGGCCACGTCCTTGTGGTCGGCGCCTTCTAAGAACCGCTTCCAATCGGTGTTGGCCGGATCGGAATCGGACGGAACCACGTATCGCCACGCCGCGGGCGTTGTCTTCGCCGGATCGGCCGCCGGATCGAAGTTGCGATACCAGAACGCGCGTACATAGTGGATCTCGCCGATATCGCCGTTCGCCACCATCTCCTTGGCGCGGATGTAAAGCTTATTGGAACGGTTCTGGGTACCTACCTGGAGCACGCGATCGGATTTCTCCGCCGCTTCCACGATCTTCTGCCCTTCCTCGATGGTGTGTGCGATCGGCTTCTCCAGATAGATATGCTTCCGCGCCTTGATCGCTTCCATCGCCATCGGAAAGTGCAGGTGCTCCGGACTGCAGATGAACACCACGTCCACGTTTGGATCGGCCAGCAGCTCGCGATACGCAACGTACGTCTTGGGCGCGTGGCCCGCCTCGTTGGTCTGCACAATGTCCTTGCCCAGATTCAGATTGCCCTGGTAGGTATCGCAGACGGCGGTAACGGTCACTGCCTCTTTACTCAGCAGATACATCTGCTTCATCACGTGCTGGCCGCGGCTGCCGGTGGCGATCCAACCCACGCGCAGACGCTCATTCGGGCTCTGTGCCTGAAGCAGTGCGGGCGCCCCCGCGAGAGCGGCAGCGGCAGTGGATTTCAGAAAGTCGCGGCGGGCAACCGGTTCGGCCATCGAGAGAATCTCCGCCCCGATTCTAACAATGTCGGCGGCTACGCCCGCGCGGCGGGATCCGGCGGGCGGCGCCGCCCAAGTTACACTGAACTTTCCCATGTCACTGCAGAGTTACACCATCACGCAAGGTCCGGACCGCGCGCCGGCGCGCAGCTATCTGAAGGCCATCGGCTTCACCGACGAGGATCTGAAGAAGCCGATCATCGGCATCGCCAACACCTGGACCGAGACGATGAACTGCAATTACAAACTGCGCGATCTCGCGGTGCACGTCAAAGAAGGCGTGCGCGCCGCCGGCGGCACGCCGATGGAGTTCAACACCATCGCCATCAGCGACGGCATCACCATGGGCACCGAAGGCATGAAGGCGTCGCTGGTCAGCCGCGAGGTGATCGCCGATTCGATCGAACTGGTGGCGCGCGGGCACATGTTCGACGGCATCGTCGCCCTGGTGGCCTGCGACAAGACCATTCCCGGCGCGGCGATGGCGCTGCTGCGCCTGAATATTCCGGGCGTCATCCTCTACGGCGGCTCGATCCTGCCCGGCCGCTACAAGGGCCACGACATCACGATCCAGGACGTGTTCGAAGCGGTGGGCGCGCACGCCGCCGGCAAGATCTCCGACGAGGAACTGCTGGAGATCGAGAACCACGCCTGCCCCGGCGCGGGCGCCTGCGGCGGCCAGTTCACCGCCAACACCATGGCCACCGTGATGGAGTTGATCGGCCTCTCGCCCATGGGCACCGCCGCGGTTCCGCAGGTGGACCCGCGCAAGGAACGACGTGGCGCGTCCGCTGCGGCGAGATCGTGATGGACTGCGTCCGTCAGAATCTGCGGCCGCGCGACATCGTGACGCGCACAGGCTTTCGAAAATGCCATTGCGGGCGTCGCCGCGCACGGGCGGCTCGACCAACGCCGTGCTGCATCTGCTGGCCATGGCGCGCGAGGCCGGCGTGCCTCTGGAAATCGACGACTTCAACGCATCAGCAACCGCACGCCGCTGTTCGTCGACCTGAAACCCGGCGGCAAGTACGTCGCGGTCGATGTCGATAAGGCCGGCGGCATCCGCGTGATCGCGCAAGCGGCTGGTGGAGGGCAGCTACGTCGATGCGTCCGCGCATGACGTGCACCGGGCAGACTTTCGCGGAGGAGGCGGCGAACGCCGTGGAGACGCCGGGCCAGCAGGTGATCCGCCCGCTCGACCAGCCGCTGAAGCCCACCGGCGGCCTCGCCGATTCTGCGCGGCACGCTGGCGCCCGATGGCTGCGTGATCAAACTCTCCGGGCACAACAAGCGCCAGCATCGCGGGCCGGCGCGCGTGTTCGATCGCGAAGAAGATGCCATGGCGGCGGTGACAGGATGGCAAGATCAATACGGGCGACGTGGTGGTGATCCGCTATGAAGGTCCGCGCGGCGGCCCGGGCATGCGCGAGATGCTGGGCGTCACCGGCGCGATCGTCGGCGCGGGGCTGTCCGACAGTGTCGCGCTGATCACCGACGGCCGTTTCAGCGGCGCGACGCACGGCTTCATGATGGCGCACGTGGCGCCCGAAGCCTACAACGGCGGGCCGATCGCCGCGGTCGCCGAGGGCGATTCATTCTGATCGATGTCGATGGCGGCGTCGTGAACCTGGAAGTTCCGGCAGAGGAAATTGCCGCGCGCATGAGCGACTGGAAGCGCCCGCAGCCGCGCTACAGCACGGGCGTGTTCGCCAAATACGTCGCGCTGGTGGGCTCGGCTTCGGAAGGCGCGGTTACCAGTCCGCCGCGTGAAGATTCTTTTCATCGGAGACATCTTCGCGCACGCAGGCCGCCGCATCGTCGCCGACCATCTCGCCGACATTCGAAAGACCCACGCAATCGACCTGGTCATCGCCAATGCCGAGAACTCCGCCGGCGGCTTCGGCATCACGCCGCTGATTGCCGAAGAGCTGCTCGCCCTCGGAATCGACGTGATCACCACCGGCAACCACATCTGGGACAAGAAGGAAATCTACGACTATCATGCGCGCCAGCCCGCGGCTGCTCCGGCCGGCGAATTATCCGGCGGGCTGCTCCGGGTGCGGGTTTGTACGCGGGCATGACCGGAACAGGCATCGCCTGTCGCCGTGATGAATCTGCAGGGCCGCACGCTACATGCCGCCGATCGACGACCCTTTCCGCAAAGCCGACGAGCTGCTGGCCGGCTTGCCCCGAAGCGACGCGCGTGCGTTTCGTCGATTTCCACGCCGAAGTCACCAGCGAAAAAATCGCCATGGGCTGGTATCTGGATGGCCGGGTCTCGGCCGTGATCGGCACGCACACGCATATCCCCACCGCCGACACGCGCATTCTGTCCGGCGGCACCGCTTACCAGACCGATTGCGGGAATGACCGGACCTTACGACTCGGTCATCGGCGTGGACCGCGAAATCATCGTGCATCGCTTCCTCAGCGCGCTTCCGGTCCGCATGGAAGCCGCCAAGACCATGGTCGAACTCCACGCGGTGATCCTCGAGGTGGATGAGTCCACCGGGAAGGCTTCATCGATCCAGCGGCACGCCATCCGCGGCGATTGAGCCTTTCTACTTCGGCATCGAGTCGCTAGCCAGAATTTCGACGGAGTTGCCACCGGGATCCTGGACATAGCAGGACCTTGTTCCATCCCGGTGCGTCTTCAGCTGGCCGAAACGCTCGGCTTCATCGCTGACCAGGCCGACGTGCGCGGGATGCTGCTCGGGAATCACCAGGGCCAGTCGCATGTTGGCGAAGCCGAGCAGCGCCCACGTCTCATCCTGATAGCGCACATCGCATTGAAATGTCCGCGTGTACCATTCCACGGCCTCGCGAATGTTGCTGACCGGCAGGGCTACGTGATCGATGGAATCGAGTTTGGCGGGGGACATACCTCGATTATGAACCGCGCCGCGCAACCGGTCACCTGCGGGTCCACTCCGCTATGCTGAGTGAAATTGACCCAGGCCCCGCTGAAGCTGCCGCTGCTGATGTTGCTCGTGTACGGTTCAGCAAAGGTGCTCGCGGAAGGCTTCGAGATACTGGGGCAACCCGGAATCGTGGGCGAAATCCTGGCCGGCGTGCTGATCGGGCCGAGCGTATTAGGCTGGGTGGCGCCGAACGAGGTCCTGAACGCCCTCTCCGATCTCGGTGTGATGTTCCTTCTCTTCCGAGTGGGCATGGAGGTGAAATCTTCGGAGCTGCTCAAAGTGGGGGGCACCGGCTTTCTGGTGGCCGTGCTCGGTGTGATCATCCCGTTTGTGGCCGGCTGGGCGCTGTTGCTGGCCTGGGGCGGCTCCCGGATTGAGTCCATCTTCCTGGGCGCTTCGATGGTGGCGACGAGCGTCGGCATCACCGCCCAGGTGCTCGCGGCTAAAGGCCTGCTCTCCCGCAAAGCTAGTCAGGTGATCCTGACCGCGGCCGTCATTGACGACGTATTGGGCTTGCTCGTGCTCGCGGTGGTGAGCGGGATGGCGCGCGATTCTCTCAAGACGCTGGACCTCGCGATTACGCTGCTGCTCGCAACCGGTTTCGTTGTGATTGTCGCCGTGTGGGGAAACCACGCGATGACTCGCCTGGTGCCCCGGGTGGAAAACAGGCTCAAGCTCGCGGAAGCCGAGTTCGCCTTCTCCATCTGCCTCTTATTCGGGCTGGCGCTCTTAGCCACCTATGCGGGTGTGGCGGCCATCGTCGGGGCCTTTCTCGCTGGAATGGCGCTCGGGGAAAGCGTGGGAGTTCGCGTCCATACGCTGGTCCAGGGAGCCACCGAGCTCCTGGTCCCCTTTTTCCTGGTCGGGCTCGGGCTGCAAATCAATCTGGACGTCTTCAAAGATCCATCCGTAATGGTTTTGGCTCTGGCCGTTTTCGCGGTCGCGGTGGTGACGAAGTTCGTGGGGTGCGGAATCGGCGCGCTGCGTCTGGGGCGCCGGAACGCGATCCGGGTGGGCGTGGGAATGATCCCGCGCGGCGAGGTGGGCATGGTGGTCGCGCGACTCGGCTTGGCAATGGGAATCCTTACGGATAAAATCTACGGGGTTGTAGTATTCATGGCGGTGGCTACCACGCTGATCGCGCCGCCGCTCATTAAAATAGCCTTTCGGTCGGAAGCCGGCAGCGGCTCCGGACCGGTGGAGAAGACAACGTGACAGCAAAAGAGGTTCTCGTTTTTGCCGGAGAGCACGGCGCACGGCAGGTGGACGTGCGGTTCACCGATATACCCGGCCTGCAACATCACATCTCGTATCCCATCAGCGAACTAAGTGAAGACGCGTTCGAAAACGGATTCGGCATCGACGGCTCTAGCATCCGCGGCTGGGCCGCCATCAACGAGAGCGATATGCTCCTGATTCCCGATCCCACCACAGCCATCATGGATCCGTTCTATGAGGTGCCCACGCTCGTAATGCTCGGCGACGTGAAAGACCCCATCACCAAGCAGAACTACGAGCGGGACCCGCGCTGGATCGCCCGCAAAGCCGAACTCTTTCTCGCCAATCTGGGGATCGGCGACACGGCTTACTTCGGGGCGGAAGCCGAGTTTTTCGTTTTCGATAATGTGCGTTTCGACCAGAACGCGCATTCGGGTTTCTACTTCATCGACGCCGAGGAGGGCCGGTGGAACTCCGGCCGCAGACGCGACAATCTGGGATACCGCCCGCGCTTCAAGGAAGGATACTTCCCGGTTCCGCCCACGGATCACTACCAGGACTTACGGGCCGAGATGGTGGAGACGCTCGTCAACTGCGGCATCCGGATCGAATGCCACCATCACGAAGTCGCCACCGGCGGCCAGTGCGAAATCGATCAGCGGTTCGACACGCTGCTGAAATCGGCCGACAACATGATGCTGTACAAGTACGTCGTCCGCAACGTGGCGGCGCAGTACGGCAAGACGGTCACGTTCATGCCGAAGCCCATCTTTGGCGATAACGGCAGCGGGATGCACACCCACCAGAGCATCTGGAAAGGCGGTCAGCCTCTGTTCGCGGGCGATGGCTACGCGGGCGTTAGCCCGATGGCGCTGCACTATATCGGAGGGCTGCTGAAACATGCGCGGTCCCTTTCGGCGATCATTGCGCCTACGACCAACAGTTACAAGCGTCTGGTTCCCGGCTACGAAGCCCCCGTTAACCTTGCCTACTCGCGGCGCAACCGGTCCGCGGCCGTTCGCATTCCGATGTACTCCACCAGCCCCAAAGCGAAACGCGTGGAATTCCGGCCGCCCGATCCGGCGGCGAACCCCTACCTGGCATTCGCGGCGATGCTGATGGCCGGTCTCGATGGCGTTGTGAACAAGATCGAACCCGGCGAGCCTCTCGACAAGGACATTTACGATCTTTCACCGGAGGAAGCGAAGAACGTGCCGTCCATGCCCGCTTCGCTCGAAGAGGCGCTGAACTGCCTGGAGGAAGACCACGAGTTCCTGTTGAAGGGCGACGTATTCACCGAGGAGCTGATCGAAACCTATGTGGCTTACAAGCGCAAGTATGAGGCCGATGCCGTGCGCTTGCGCCCGCACCCTTACGAATTCGCGCTCTATTACGATATTTAGTTTCTGTGCCGGCGCGCTCGGTCCACCAGTTCTTGAGCCGCGGCCTGCCATTCCGCGTAGATGAAGGGGAAGCCCGCTTCCAGGAGGCGTCCCGGGATCACCCGGCGGCTTTTCAAAATTAACTCCGATTCGGTACGCAGGAAAACAGCCCCGGCTTCAATCATCCAGGCATCGGCTGGTAATCCGAGCGGCGTACCCCACGCACGGCGCAACGTCCGCATGAATTCGCGGTTCGGCAAAGGGTGCGGGCTGCTGAGATTTACGGTTCCATCGAGCTCCGGATGCGCAATCAGGAATTCGAGGGACCGGACAAAGTCGGTCTCATGGATCCACGAGACAAACTGATCGCCTGAGCCCGCCCGTCCACCAAAACCGAATCGTACCAGCCGCAGCAGCGTGTCGAAGATGCCGCCGCGATCCGGGCTCATGATCATCGCGCTGCGCATGGCAACTTTCCGGGTGTTCGGAGCGGGCGCCGAAAAAAAGGCTTCTTCCCAACGCGTGGCTACGTCGATGCTGAAGCGCCAAGTATCCGGCGCGTTGGGCTCCGACCCGCCGAGTTCGCCTGTGGCTTCATCCATGGGCCGATCGAGAGCATGCCTGTAGATGGTCGCCGTGCTGGCGTTCAGCCACACGCGCGGCGGACGCGAACTGCGGGCGATGGCCTGACCGATCAGCCGCGTGGTGTCGACCCGCGAATCCATGATCTCCTGGCGATTCCGGGCGTTGTACCGGCAGTTTACGCTGCGGCCGGCGAGATTGATGACGACATCCGCCCCGTCCACTCGGTTCGACCACTCCCCCAGGTCGCGGCCATTCCATGCGAGAGTCTCCCAGGGTTCGGAAACGGGTTTTCGCACAAGAGCGAGTACCGAATGCCCCGCGCCGTGGAAGTGACGAGCGAGAATGCGGCCGACCTGCCCATTGGCCCCGGCAATCACAATCCGGGAGGAAGCAGGGGTCATGTCGGGCATGCACCTATCATGGCCTACCAGGGCCTAAATTCTCGCAAGGCCGGAGAAGAACCGGCTTTCACAAGTACTGGACTAGGGTATTCTAAACAATCTTCCGCTTCCATGCGCGCCAACGTGGTTTCCATACTTATTCCGCTCTATAACGAGGAGGAATTCATCGGCACGCTGCTCGACCGCGTTCTGACTGCGACCCTGCCGGCGAACCTGCAACGGGAAATCTGCCTGGTGGATGACTGCTCCACCGATGGCTCCTACCGGGTTGCGGAGGCGTATGCCGCGCGGTATCCCGGCATCGTGCGTCTTGGCCGCCACCCGGTGAATCGGGGAAAGGGCGCGGCCATTCGCTCCGCTCTCGCGCTCGCCGACGGGGAATACTGCGTGTTTCAGGATGCCGATCTGGAGTACGATCCGCAGGAGATCGCCGGGCTCCTCAAACCCATTCTCAACGGGCATGCCGACGTGGTTTTCGGCTCGCGCTTCGCCTCCACCGGCGAACGTCGTGTGCTCTACTTCTGGCACTCCGTTGCCAATCAATTCCTCACGCTGCTGTGCAATATGGCGTCGAATCTGAACCTGACCGATATGGAGACCTGTTACAAAGCTTTCCGTACACCGCTGCTAAAGAGCATTCCCATTCGCTCGGAGCGCTTCGGCATCGAGCCCGAGATCACCATCAAGGTGGCCAAACGCAAGGCGCGGGTCTATGAGACGCCGATCAGTTATCACGGCCGCACCTATGACGAAGGCAAGAAGATCGGGCTGAAAGATGCGTTCGATGCGCTATGGGTGATTCTGCGCTATATGTTCACGAGCGACATCCGGATGGAGCCCCTGCCGCTGGAAACACCGGCAGCAACCCCAACCACGCCCCGCTAAGCACTCAGTGAGATGCAGGGCGCGATCGTGCAGGTCAGCGTGTCTCCGGGAGGCATTCCGAAGCGGGCCATCGCTCTGGGGCGCGTCTCTTTCCAGGGGCTTGAAGGCGATTACTGGGCACACCCGCGCTACCATGGCGGTCCCGCCAAAGCCGTGCTCCTGCTTGCAGCGGAAGTGATCGCAGCCGTGCGCGCGCAGGGTTTTGCTGTCTACCCTGGGGCCTTGGGCGAGAACCTCACGACCGATGGCCTGGACCCGCGTCAATGGCGCACCGGGCAGACTTACCGCGCCGGCTCGGCCAGGTTGCAACTGACGCAGGTTCGCGTCCCGTGCCGGACCCTGTATGTCTATGGGAAGGAAATTGATGCCGCAATCTTCGATGCGCGCGTGAAGGCCGGGGACGCCTCTTCGCCGTTGTGGGGGTTCTCCGGAATCTACGCCCGCGTGGTGTCGGAGGGGATCGTGAGGGCAGGGGATACGATCGAACTCGAATCGGAGGTTGCGTGACGCGAGGACGCCGTGAGGTCTCCACCCTCACGGCGCCTGATGCGGCAACTCCTGACATGCCGCGAGAAACCGGCTCACCAAACGCGATTTCTTTGTCTAATCACTTACCAGCCGTTTGAGTGCTTAGCGGCAGTTTACTCCGCAGGCTGCTGAAAACACACCCAAAAAAGATTTTCTTCCCCGTGATTAAGCGAAAATTCCCGCACTAATTCGCGGGTTGGCTCTCAAATTTCCCGCGCCACACTCTAACGTCCCTCACTGCGGCAGCCGATCAACGAGTTGGCTGCTTTCTTAGGTTCGAAATTGCCTTACCGAGAGGCTCAAAAAATCCTCATCACAGCGATTTCTGGAAAATATCCCCTTTCCTTGCATGCAGTTGAAAAATCCTGTGTCCGAGAGAAGCTCTTGCGGCGCGTACGTTCAAGCCAGAGAAACGCGGCACATAAAAACCGCGCATAACGCTCAGCGTAAGGAGAACAGATCAATGCATGAACCACCTGTCATTTGGCCGCTTAAGTCGATTTTTGATTGGCTCTTCGGGGTAAGTCCTGAGTCAACTCATTAAGTAAGACCGTAGCGTTAAGGAAAAAAATCTTTCGACTTATCGGTTTTAGTGGTATGTCTTAATTAGTACTTATCGACTGGCAGAGAGAATGAATTGCATTTTCCGGTCTTACGGTCCGCTCTTTTCACAATTCTCGTTGTCGTTCTAACCGGCCAGTCGGGACGGAGCGGACTCTCCGCCCCGGCGCGGCCTTCCAAGCCGGCGTCTTCTCCCCCCCGGGTGGAGATCGACCGGCTCATTCAGTTGTTCGGGAAGCGTGACTTCCGCGGAGTTGTGCAGGCCGGCCAGTTGCTCCTGCGCCGGTTTCCCCATTCGCGTCCCGAAGAGGTCATGCGCATCAACAGCGCGGTCGGCGGGGCGCAGGTGCTTCTTGGAAACTATCGGGACGCTCTGCAGTCCCTCATTCCCGCGCATGATCTGGCGCGCGCGCGACGCGATAATAAAGCGCTCGTAAACACCAGCAACAGCATCGCCTGGATTTATCTGAAGATGGATAACCTTGCGAGCGCGGCGGAGTTTGCCGATCGGGCCATAGCGGCCCAGAAGGATCTCGGAACATACGACGTGCGCGTGGTTTCTTTGCGGGCCCTCATTTCCGCAAAAGAGCGCGATTTCAACCGCAGCGACGCCCTTTTCTCGGAAGCGATCAACCGTTCCCTTGATGCGGGCGACCTCGCTTTTGCCGCTAATGCGTGGTATTTCCAGGGACGCGGTTACGCCGCCGCGCACCGCTACGCCGAAGCCGAATCCGCGCTCACGGAAAGCTTCCGGCTGCGCAAGCTCCATCACCTTCCCGATCTCGATGTCTCGTTGCGAGACCTGGCCGAAGTCTTCGCCGCCCGGGGCGACCTGCGCACCAGCACCGCGCTCCTGGACGAAGCCGCCCAAGCCATGACCGATCCCAACAGCCAGGCTGACCTCTGGGGTTTTCTTCTGGATCGCGGCGGCTCCGGATGATGAAGGGCAACCTGCGCGGGGCGCTCCCCGATTTGCGTGCCGCGCTCGCACTTGCCCGCCGCCTGGAAGTCATCCCTACCGACGATGACCGCATCACCTTCGAATCCGGCTTGGCCGAGCTCTATGCCCTGTTCATCGACTGCGGCAATCGTCTCTACCTTGAGACCCGCGATTCCCGCTTGAAAGCCGAGATCTTCGAGGCGGCGGAAGAAAACCGTGCCGCGAGTCTGCGCGCCCTGGTGCCCCAACCGAACGGGTGGCGCACCCATCTCCCCCCCGAACATGCCGGGGTTCTCGCACAGCTTCAAACTGCCGAACGAAACCTGTTGACCAAACCCGGCGCGGTGAATGAAATGCAAGTGCGCGAACTCCGCGTTAGCCTCGGTCAGATTGAAGCTCGCGCCGAGTGCGCGGAAGAACCGGGCCAAGTCTCAGCCGTACAGGCGGCGAAGAATGCCCTCGATCCCAACACCGCGATACTCTCCTTCCATCTGGGTCCCGAGACGTCCTGGTTATGGGTGATCACGCGGCAGAGTTTCGAAGTGTATCCCCTGCCTTCCAAGGCGGAACTCGGCCAGCGCGCCAAACAGTTCCGAAACGCGGTCGGCAGCGGCTCCGCGTCTACCGGTCTGGGAGATGCGCTCGGGGAAATCCTGCTGGGCAAGCTGCCGTTGGACGCTCATCGCAAGCCCAAGTGGATAGTAGCGCTTGATCAGGAACTGTTTCAACTGCCGATGGGCGCCTTGCGATGGAAAGGGCGGTATCTCGTGGAAGATCACGCGATTCTGCTCACGCCGGGCGTTCGTTTGCTCAAGGCGGCGGGCACGGCAACAATGTTCAACGGCAAGCTGATCGCCATCGGAGATCCGATTTATAACCAGGCCGACGAACGCTGGAGAGCATCAGCGGCGGGGCTCCGCTGGAACCCGTTTGCCTCCCGCCCGAAGGACACCTGGCACCTGGCCCGGCTGACAGGAAGCGGCGAGGAAGTGCGCTCCGCCGTGAAATCCTGGGGAAATGGCGCCGCATTTACCGGCGAAAGCGCGACCAAATCAAACCTTTTGAGAATTTCTCAACAAAGGCCGACTATTCTTCATCTCGCAACCCATGTCATCCCCGCGCCGGGCAATACGCGGGCGGGCATGATCGTGCTGGGGCTCGATTCACAGGGGGAACCGCAGTTCTTCGACATGCGTAACATCATCCGGCAGGCTCTGCGGGCGGAACTGGTGGTGATGAGCGGCTGTGCATCCGGGGACGCGGAGGCCTTGCCCGCCAGCGGTTTGATGGGATTGACGCGCGCGTGGCTCGGGGCCGGCGTGGACGACGTGTTGGCAACCCTTTGGCCATCGCTCGATGACGACGGAGTTTTTTTCGCCGGCTTCTACCGCAACCTGCGGGAACACCCCGCGAGCGGAGCCGCCATCGCTCTCCAGCGCGCTCAGCTGGAGATGATTTATTCGCACGGGTTCCGGGCTAATCCGGAATATTGGGGAAGCTATTTTCTGATCGGCAAAGTTTGAAGTAGCGCAAATCCGGAAAATTCAACGAATAAGAGGGAGCATGTCCTTAGTAGCGGAAGCAATACGAAGCAGTGTCACGGTGGCGGCGGGCGAAACGGAACAGCCGAACTGGGCCATCCTCGTCTCGAAAATCCAGCAGGACGACCCCATCGCGCTGGAAGAACTGTACCGGATCTTTTCCAAAGGTATGCGCTACTACCTTTGCCGGCAACTGGGGCCGCAGGATCTGGACGACCGCGTCCACGATAGCTTTTTGATCGTGGTGCAGGCGATACGGAAAGGCGACCTGCGCGAGCCGGAGCGTCTGATGGGTTTCGCGCGCACCATTGTGCGCCGTCAGATCGCGGGCCACATCGATACCGCGGTCCAGCAGCGCAGGCAGCAGGTGGATCTCGATACCTCTGCTCCCTTGCCCGATGCCGGGATGAGCCCCGAAGCGGCCGCCATGACCAACGAAGAGGAAGCCCTGGCGGTTTCCGTGTTGAATGGGATCTCCCGCCGCGATCGCGAAATTCTGACGCGCTTCTACCTGGAAGAACAGAGCCAGGAGGATATTTGCCGCGACATGAACCTGACCGAAACCCAGTTCCGTCTCCTGAAGTCCCGCGCCAAAGCTCGGTTCGGGGAGCTCGGAAAACGCAAGCTCTCGCGAAAGAACTTCCGCGTTTTCTGATCGGATGCGCGAAAAATTTGTTAGAGACTTTTCCGGACCTGCGGAACCTTTCCTCTAACGGGCTAGAGAGCCCTGCAGGCATGGAGATTGCGTGAACTTTCAATTTGAGGAGCATCCAGGAGAAGAGGCGCTCGAACTTTACTCTCTGGGCAGGGTCGGCGAGACCGATACCGAAATTATCGAAGAACATCTCTTGATTTGCGAAGGATGCCGGGTCCGCTTGGATCACACGGACCGCTATGTGCGGGCAATGCAAGCGGCAGCGGTCAGCGTGCGCGCGGAGCGGGAACACCAGTCTTCCGCAAGGGACGGGGTTTGGGATTGGATGCGGGGGCTTGCACTGCCTTCGCCGGCTATGGCCCTTACGGCGGCGGCGGTTTGCGCGGTGCTCATAATGTGGGGAATTCCGCGCACCCATCCTGCGCCTGACCCCGGCCTGTTCACCGTGGCGCTGATTTCGCAGCGTGGGGAATCGAGCGCCGCGCCCTCCTACCGGCGGCTCGATTTACAGATGGACGCCCGGGGCTTGGCACTCGGACCTCAGGTCCGGGTAGACATCGTGAATGCCTCGGGGAAAACCATCGAACGCGCTACCGTGCCGGACCACGCGGATCGCGTGGAGGTGCGCACTGCGCATGCACTCGCTCCCGGGTCCTATTACGTGCGCCTGTTCCCGCCCGGTTCCGCTCGCTGCGTAAGGGAATTTAGCCTCGAGCTGAAATAGCGCCTAGTAGATGCGGCGGCTCAGGCGCTCGAGCGCAAACCGCGCCGTGTCCGCGATCGCCATTACCGCCATGACCCCGGCCTGCACCGGATCCGTCACCACGAGATCCGCGGCGGCCGGGACACTGCCCGCCATATTCAGGCTGATCACGATCATGCCCTTCGCGCGCACTTCCCGCACGGCGACTTCGATATCGCCGCCCATAATCGCCCCCGCCAGAACGAGCGCCTTCGCGCGCGCCAGCCGGCTTACTGCGCGCACCGCCTCGGCCAGTTGCTGCTCCCCCACCAGCGGAATCGTGTCCACCGAGATGTGCTCGCCCCGGATATTGTGCCGGTCCGCCTCGGAGACTGCCCCAATAGCAACCTGGCCTACCTGCGCGCCCCCGCCCATGATGATGATGCGTTTGCCGTAGATCTTTTCGAGCACGCGGACCCTTTCCACCTCGCGAACGATGTCCAGCTTGCGCAAGTCGGCGATTAGCGGCTCCGGTTCCTCGACGACCACCTCGAAGTAAATCCGCGATCCCTCTTGGCCGTCCTCCAGAATCGCGATCGACGCGATATCGCCCAGGTGCTCGGCAATCACCCCTGTCAAACGGTGGAGAATGCCTAAACCGGACGCGGCATGCACCACCAGACCTGTTTTTTCAGCCGCCAATATATGATCAGTGTAGATGATGGCTGTGGCTTTTCGCGGCCCGCCGATCCCGATTGAATTTCAGCCCGTTTTGCGCGCGCATCGGGGCAAGCTGCTATGCGGGGAAGCGGCCGGAACCGCGGTGCTCGCGGCCAGCTTCTTACACCAACGCCGCATCGTCCTCGACCGGGCCCTGCTGCGCAATCCGCGCGAGCGCGATCGCATCCTGGCCCATGAAATCTTCCACTTCGTCTGGTGGAAGCTCGCCCCGTCCACCCGCTCGCAATATGAGGCCATCATTCAAACCGAGTTAGCCGCGGCGCTGCCGGGAGAGATGGGCTGGTCCGCGCAATGGCGCAAGGAAGCTTTACCTCCCGCGAATCGCGCGCGGCGCACGCCACGCTGGCGGGAGTACCTCTGCGAAAGCTTCTGCGACACCGCCGCCGCGCACCTGCTTTCGCTACGGGCGCATGACGAAATCACGCTCCCGGCCGCCGCCAGGCGCCTGCGCGCACGTTGGATGCGGAGCTTTCTTGCAGCCGCGCATGCGGCCGGCGGTCTCAAGATCTAGGACGCGCCGCTATAATCCAGATGGGGGCACCTCGTTGTCAAACTATTCCAGGCTCGCGAAAGTAACCCGGCTCGGAAGTGCGGCGCTGATCACGGCGGCGCTTCTGGGATGGACCGCCTGCTCCACCGAATCGGTCCGCGCCGGCGGCGCGCTCAAAGGCGATGCCAGCCGCAAACCCGCCCCGGATTTCGCCCTGAAGGACATCGACGGCCGCGTCGTCCACCTCAGCGATTACCGCGGCAAGGTCGTGGTGCTCGATTTCTGGGCCACCTGGTGCGGCCCCTGCAAGGTCGAGATTCCCTGGTTCACCGAGTTCGAAAAGAGTAAGAAGGATCAGGGCTTCGCCGTGCTCGGCGTCGCCGAAGATGACGAAGGGTGGGCCGTCGTCAAGCCGTTCCTGAAAGAGTTCAACGTCAACTACCGCGTGGTTATCGGCGACGATAAGACCGCCGATCAGTATGGCGGCATCGAAGCCTTGCCGACCACCTACCTCATCGACCGGAACGGGCGCATCGCCGCCACCCACGTAGGCTTAACCCCGAGGAAGGAATTTGAAGATGCCATCGACCGACTGCTCCACGACAACCAGGCGAAAGTTGCGAGCGCTCGCGCTGTTTCATCCCCTGCTGTTTCTGGCCCTGCTTGCTGCGTCTCTCACGTCCGCGCAGGCGCAATCACCCAAACTGCTCATCTCCAGCCCGCCCCCGCTCTCCATTAAGCGCGGCGGCTCGGCCGACCTCAAGCTGGTCGCGACTCTGAGCGAAGGCTTCCACGCCAACAGCCATACGCCTTCCGATGAAAACCTGATTCCCCTGAAACTGACGTGGGAACCCGGCCCCGTAACGGCCAAAGACATCGTTTACCCGAAGCCCCAGATGGAGAAGTACGCTTTTTCCGAGAAGCCGCTGAGCGTGGTCACGGGCGCTTTCGATCTCACCACGAAGTTCGTTGCCGCCGCGAGCGCGCCCACTGGCGGGACGATCCTTACTGGCAAGCTGCGTTATCAGGCTTGTAACAGCAATGCCTGCTTCCCGCCCAAAACGGTCGAAGTCAAAGTGCCCGTGACGATCCAGTAGCGGCCGTTTTAGTCAGCCAGAAATTTCTGAATCGACTTTACGGCCTGCTTCAACCGGTGTTCGTTTTCGATAAACGAAAACCGCACGAAGCCCTCGCCCATGGGTCCAAAACCCACACCCGGAGACACCGCCACCAGCGCTTTTTCCATCATGAGCTTGGCAAATTCGAGCGAGCCGATGCTGCGGAAGCGCTCCGGAATCGCGGCCCAGAGGAACATCGACCCTTGCGGCGATTCCACCGGCCACCCCGCTTTATTCAAGCCCTTCACCAGCACATCCCGCCGCTTCTGATACATCGCGCAGATCTTCTCGGTGTCGCTTTCGCACTCCCGCAGCGCAATGATGGAAGCGATCTGGATCGGCTGAAAGACCCCGTAATCGAGATAACTCTTGATCCGCGCGAGGGCATGGATGAGCCGGGCGTTCCCCAAGCAGAAGCCCACCCGCCAACCGGCCATGTTGTAGCTTTTCGAGAGGGAAAAGATCTCCACCGCGACGTCTTTCGCGCCCTCAACTTGTAGAATGCTCGGCGGCTTGTAACCATCGAAACCCAGATCGGCGTAAGCGAAATCGTGAATGATCCAGGAGCCATGCTTCCGGGCCAACTCCACGATCGCCTTGAGAAAATCGAGGTCCACGCAGGTAGTCGTCGGGTTATGCGGGAAGGAGATCAGAATAATCTTAGGCGGCCGGCTGGTCTTGTACATCTCCTCGAGGTGCATGAGGAATGTCGCGGGATCGGGCATGGGAACCAGGCACGCATGGCCTTCCGACATCAGCACGCCGTATTGATGGATCGGGTAGGCCGGGTTGGGCGAGGCGACCACGTCCCCCGGACCCACCACCGCGAACATCAGGTGAGCGAGCGCATCCTTAGCCCCGATCGTCACAATGGCCTCGGTGTCCGGGTTCAGATGAACCCCGTACTTGCGCTGGTAGCGCTCGACGATAGCGTTCCGCAGGTGCGGAATCCCCTTCGATTGCGAGTAGCGGTGATTGCGCGGATTGCGCGCCGATTCGATCAGCTTGTTCACCACCGCCCGCGGCGTGGCCCCGTCCGGATTGCCCATCCCGAGGTCGACGACATCCAGATTGTCGTGACGCGCCTTCGCCTTCATCTCATTGATGACGGCAAAGACGTAAGGCGGCAGCTTCTGGATGCGATAGAACTCTTCAGACCCGGGCATGATCTACCATCTTAGCGATCGAACGGGGCGGTCCGGCAGGCGGCCACCCCCTCTGGTGTAAGATTGAACCAGAGAGCGGTCCCGCACCAGTCCCCATCGTCCAGAGGCCCAGGACATCGCCCTTTCACGGCGGTAACGGGGGTTCGAATCCCCCTGGGGACGCCACTTCTTCCTGCCAGCTTTTTTCATCCTGACTCGTTGTAAAGATACGCTTAACCCACGCCGTCCTCTGGAGAGTTCAGTATGCAACTCGATCCTACAAACGGCTTGTGGAATCGGAAACAATCCCGCCTGCCCTCGCAGTCAATCTCCATTTCCACCATGGACTCCAAGTCCGGAGCGGATGCAGTTCCGTGAAGTTAGATCGAGCGGATTGCGAATTTTCGAAGAGGACAGTGGCGAAGGCGTGGGAAGAGCCAAGCGCGTTTCGAGAGAGTTTCGGCCTCCCGCCAAACTTATTCAGCGTACCCGTATGCGATCGCCTCGAATCCCCTTGCTGCTCTGCGCGCTACTGAGCGGGCATGCGCTGTTCGCGGGATTGCGGGCCGACCGTCCGGCGCTTGCAGCCTTCTTCTTCCAGGGCACAGATACACGCTCGTTCCACCTCCGCAGCCCCGGCCTGGCGGTCGATTTCGAACCGGGCAGTGTGACTTATCATTTGCATGGCGGCGACGAACCCGAGCGCACCATCCGGCTCGTCTATCGGGAAGCGCGCGCGGTGGTCCCGCAAGGCGCTAACCCGCTTCCTGGCAAGCTGAACGACTTCACCGGCGCGGAAGCGTCCCACTGGCGCTCCGATATTTCCCTCTTCAGTCAGGTCATCTATCACGAGATGTGGCCCGGGATCGACGTCGTTTACTCCGTCTCCGGCGAAACATTAAAGACCGAATTCCGCCTGCAGCCGGGGTCCAGCGCCAGTCTCGTTCGCTGGCGCGTGGAAGGCGCGGACTCTCTTACGATCGAGAACGGCGCGCTGGTCGCCAAAGCGAGTAGTGGGTCGATTCGCGAGGCCGCCCCGCGCGTCTTTCAGGTGAATCGGATCACCGGTGAAAGGAAGCCCATCGCGGGCTCGTTCCGACTCCTCGGGCAGCACTCGGCGGGTATCCGGGTCTCCGATTATGATCATCGCAATACCCTCGTGTTCGATCCGGTAATCGGATTCAGCACCTATCTCGGCGGTTCGGGTCAGAGTCAGGCGACCGCCGTTGCCGTCGACAGCAGCGGCAACAGCGTCATCGCCGGTTACACGACTTCGCAGGACCTGGCGCCTACCGCAACGGTCATCGGGAATCCATTACGCACCACGGCCTTCATCGCGAAGGTCACCGCCGCCGGGAATCAATTGATCTTCTGTACCTATCTCGGCGGCAGCCTGGACAATCGGGCGTTCGCGCTCGCGCTGGACCGCTGGAACAACATCTACGTCGCCGGCGTCACCAGCTCGTCCGACTTCCCCGTTTTGAAAGCGCTGCAGCGAACGCGGCGCGGTCCGCAGGACGCCTTCATCGCGGAATTGAATCCGCTCGGGAACGGGCTGGTGTTCAGTACCTACTGGGGCGGCAGCGGCGTGGAGCAGGCCAACGGCATCGCGATCGACCGGCAGGGCGAGATCTACGTGACCGGCGACACCCAGTCGACCGATTTCCCCACGGTGCGCGCGCTCCAGCCGGTGAGCGGCGGCGGCCTGGACGGCTTCGTGGTCAAATTCGGGCTGTCCGGATCGAGCGTGATCTGGAGTTCCTACCTGGGCGGCACCGCCGACGAGCATGCCGCCGCCATCGCGGTCGATTACGCGAGCGCGGTCGATATCACGGGTTCCACACAGTCGTCCAACTTTCCGGCGGTGAACGCCTTTCAGCCTCACAATGCAGGCTCCCAGAATGCCTTCGTCACCCGCATTAACCCAGTTGGCAACAGTTTCGGATTCAGTACCTACCTCGGGGGAAGCGGCGCCAGTCCCGGACTTCCCGAGATGGGGAGCGGGGTGGCCGTGGATAACAGCGGCTCCATCTACGTCACCGGAACCACCGCCTCACCCGACTTCCCGGTCACCCGCGGCGCCTTCCAGACCGCCACGCCGGGAGGTTTTCTCGATGCCTTCGTTACCAAGCTGAATCCCTGGGGAGGCTTGGTGTACAGCACCTATGTCGGCGGCGTGAATGCTGATTATGGCCAGGCAATCGCGGTGGATGCTGCCGGTAACGCGCACCTGGCCGGGTATACCGCGTCCCCGGATTTCCCCAGCCTTCGCAATGTCCAGAGCAGCCTCGCCGGCGCTTACGACCTGTTTGTCACCACGTTGAATGCGGCCGGATCCGGGCTGATTTCCAGCACCTTATGGGGCGGGGCGCTCAATGATTCGGCGGCGGCCATTGCTTTGGACCGTTACGGAACGGTGGTGGTCGCCGGGCAGTCCCAATCCCCCAACTTCCCGACCGCCAGCGCTTACCAGACGAGCCTCACCGGCGTGGAAGCCGCGATCGTGCTTCGCATGCCCGCCGGGTGGACGCCCGTCCTGTTCAGTTCCAACGGTGTTTGGTCGATCGATGCGCTGCACAACGGGGGCTCGAACGGAGTGACCGCGGCGGTCGAAACCCTTGCCAGCTTCGGCCATCCGGGCGACGTTCCGATCGTGGGCGATTGGGCCGGCACGGGGCATCAGTACATCGGCCTTTTCCGGAACGGAACCTGGTTCCTCGACATGGACGGCGACGGCTATTACACCGCGGCGGACCGCACCTTCGTGTTCGGACAGGCCGGGGATATTCCGGTGGCCGGCGACTGGGACGGTAGCGGTACCGTGAAGGCCGGCCTGTTCCGCAACGGCACGTTCCTGCTTGATTTCAGCGGGCTCTTATCGGGCATCCCCACCGGTAAGCCGCAGGTCGTGTTTCCTTTCGGACAGGCGGGCGATGTCCCCGTGGTCGGCGACTGGAACAGCCTCGGCTCGGCCAAGGTTGGCGTCTTCCGCAATGGACAGTGGCTCCTCGACACCAACGGCTCACACACCATCAACGGGCCTGCGCGATTCCTTGGTCAGGCCGGCGACATTCCGCTCGTCGGAGATTGGGACGGCTCCGGGCTGTCGAAAGCCGGCGTGTACCGGAATGGCGTGTTCCTGCTGGATTACAACGGCAACTGGAACCTGGATGCCTATGGCGATGTCGCTCTCCCGTTCGGACCCGCCGAGAAGTACGCCTTGACCCAGTACTGACCGCGTCCGCCGCGCCTTTAAGAACAGTTAAGATAGAAAGGTGCGCAAGGCCTTAATTACAGGAATCACGGGTCAGGACGGCTCTTATCTAAGCACGTTTCTGATCGACAAAGGGTATCAGGTCCATGGACTGGTGCGCCGGGCGAGTACGTTCAATACGGACCGCATCGACCACCTCTATAAGGATCCGCATGACCCTGAGGCGCGGATGTTTCTGCATTACGGAGACCTCAACGACGGTAGCTCCCTGCGGCACATTCTGAGGAAGGTCGAGCCGGATGAAGTCTACAATCTGGCCGCGCAATCGCACGTCAAGGTGTCGTTCAACCAGGCCGAATACACGGCCGATGTGGTAGCAACCGGAACGCTGCGTTTGCTCGAAGCCATTCGAGACTATAACAGCGAGGTTGGCAAACAGGTCCGCGTGTATCAGGCCGGGTCGTCGGAAATGTTTGGGGCCGCCAAGCCGCCTCAAGATGAATCGACCGCGTTCTATCCGCGCAGTCCTTATGCCGTAAGCAAAGTGGCCGCGCACTGGTATTGCGTGAATTACCGCGAGGCGTACGACATGTTCGTGGTGAATGGAATCCTGTTCAATCACGAAAGTCCGCGGCGTGGCGAAACGTTCGTGACCCGCAAGATCACGCGCGCGCTCGGGCGCATTTACTGCGGCCTGCAGGACAAGCTGTTTCTCGGCAACCTGGATTCGAAGCGCGACTGGGGATTTGCCGGAGATTACGTCGAGGCCATGTGGCTGATGCTGCAGCAGGAGCAGGCGGATGACTTTGTGGTGGCCACCGGGGAAGCGTGGTCGGTGCGCGAGTTCCTCGAGGAAGCCGCCAGCCACATCGGGATCGATTGGAAGAAGCACGTCGAACTGGACCCGCGTTATCTGCGGCCCACCGAAGTGGATTTTCTTCTAGGCGATTCCAGCAAGGCACGCAAAGCGCTCAACTGGAAGCCGCGGGTTTCCTTCCACGAGCTCGTCAAGATGATGGTGGATCATGATGTCGAACAGGCTCAGCAGGAGCAGACCCTCATGCGCGCGGGCCACACCATAGCGCTGCGCGGCGCCGCGAGCTTCTAACACAGGAATGGTCGAACAGGATAGTATCTACGTCGCCGGTCACCGGGGTCTGGTCGGGTCGGCGATCGTGCGCGGGTTGCGCGCGGCGGGTTACTCCAACCTGATCCTGAAGACCCGCGCGGAACTTGATCTCACCAGTCAGCCGGCGGTCGAGGCCTTTTTCGCGGCCGCGCGTCCCAGGTATGTTTTTCTGGCCGCGGCGAAGGTCGGCGGCATCCTCGCCAACAACGTCCTCGGCGCGGATTTCATTCGCGACAATCTGCTGATTCAAACCAACGTGATCGATTCGGCCTGGCGCAACGGGGCGAAGAAGCTGCAGTTTCTGGGCTCGTCCTGCATCTACCCGAAGCTCGCCCCGCAGCCGATCAAAGAATCGGATTTACTGACCGGACCTCTCGAACCCACCAACGAACCCTATGCCATCGCCAAAATCGCGGGCATCGGCATGTGTCAGGCGTATCGCGCCCAGCATGGCTTCGACGCGATCAGCCTGATGCCGACCAACTTATACGGCCCCAACGATAACTTCGACCTGAAGAGCTCGCACGTGCTCCCGGCCCTGATGCGCAAGTTCCATGAGGCCAAGCTCTCCCACGCCTCCGAAGTCGTGATCTGGGGAACGGGCACGCCCAAGCGCGAGTTTCTGCATGTCGACGATCTCGCGGACGCGGCCATTACCCTGATGCGCACTTATAGCGGAGCGGAGATCGTCAACGTTGGAACCGGCGAAGATATCAGCATTCGCGATCTCGCGCTGATGGTTCGGGAAGTGGTCGGTTTTGAGGGCCAGCTGGTTCAGGACACGTCGCGTCCGGACGGCACGCCGCGCAAACTGCTCGATGTCTCGCGCTTAACGTCGCTCGGCTGGCGCGCGCGCATCTCTTTGCGCGAAGGGATCACCCAGACATATCGATGGTTCCTCGATAACCCGCACACCCAACGCAGCGCGGGCATGACCGCGGCCTAAGCGCCGCAGTTATCCACATGATCCGCTTCGGATCGGAGATCTGCCAAAACCTCGATGACGCGCTTTCGCGCGAGTGGCTGGAGACGAATGCCTGCGGGGGGTTCGCTTCGGGGACGGTTGCCGGTGCGCTGACGCGCCGCTACCACGGGCTGCTGATCGCGGCTTCCGGTCCGTCCCTGCGGCGCACTCTCCTGCTCTCGAAGATCGAAGAAACCATCCTCACTGAAGAAGGCGCCTTCGAACTCGCGTGTAATCTCTTCGATGGCGCCGTTCATCCGGAAGGCTATCGTTCGCTGGAAGAGTTTCAACTGGACCCCTGGCCGATCTGGCGATGGGGCCTCGGCGGCATTCGTATTGAGAAGTCGGTCTGTCTGCTAGCCGGCGAAAACACCGTCATCGTGGAATACGCCTTGTCGGGCGCTCCGGCCGTCTCGGTGAAGCTGCGTCCGCTGATCGCGTTTCGCGATTATCATTCGACCACGCATGCCAATGATGCTCTCAATGCGGACGTAACGGAATCGCCACTTGCGGCTTCCGTCCAACCCTACCCCGATCTTCCCGTCCTGCATTTTGGCTATGGAACCGCCCGGTTGGAGCGTACCGGGAACTGGTATCGCCGCTTCCAGTATCCGCTCGAAAAGGAACGCGGGCTCGATTGCGAAGAGGACTTGTTTCAGCCTTTCGAACTGACGGCTGATCTCAACGCGGAATCAACCGCTGCGCCTCATTGTGTCCACGTTGCCCGTGGACGGCCGGAACCTCGAAGAGTTGCTGCGGGCGGAAAGCGCGCGGCGTCTGCCGGCTTCGGCCGACCTCGGGCCCGCCCTGCAACGCGCCGCCAAACAGTTCCTGATTGCCCGGGGCGAGCGCACGACGGTCATCGCGGGCTACCACTGGTTTACGGATTGGGGGCGGGACACGATGATCGCGCTTCGCGGCCTCGCGCTCGCCACCGGCCAAACCGAAGTCTTCCGGCAAGTGGTGCTGGCCTTTCTGCCCTGGATCCATCAGGGGCTATTGCCGAATCGATTTCCGGATGCGGGCGATGCCCCGGAGTACAACTCCACCGACGCGACGCTGTGGTTCGTCGAAGCGCTGCGGGCTTACGCCGCGCACACCGGCGACTACGGTTTTGTCCGGGAGCATTGCGGCGAAGCGCTGCGCGGCATCATCGAATGGCGCGAGCGCGGCACGCTCTTCGGCATTCGCATCGACGCGGATGGCTTGCTGACCGGTGGCGAAGCGGGCGTGCAGCTCACGTGGATGGATGCCAAGGTGGGCGATCGCGTGATCACCGAGCGCGCCGGGAAACCCGTGGAGATCCAGGCGCTTTGGTACAACGCGCTTTGCGCAATAGCGGATTTCGCGACGCGCTTCGGGGACGCCGCGCTCGCCCAAACGTGCGCGAGCCTGGCCGAACGCGCACGCGCGAGCTTCCATGAGCAGTTTTGGAACGAAGCGGAAGGCTGCCTGTTTGATGTCGTCAACGGTGCGGATCGCGACGGCGCCATCCGTCCCAATCAGCTTTTTGCCCTTAGCCTGCATCACCCCATCCTGGCTCCCGAGCGGCGCGCCTCCGTGCTCGACGTCGTCACGCGCGAACTGCTCACCCCTTTCGGTCTGCGCACGCTCTCGCCGCGCGATTCGCGATACCAGGGGCAATACAGCGGCAGCCAGGCCTCGCGCGACGGCGCTTACCATCAGGGGACCGTGTGGCCGTGGCTGCTCGGACCTTACATCGATGCGCTAGGCGCCGCCGGCAGAAAAGTGGACAGAGGCGAAATGCTGGCGCCGTTCCGCGCGCACCTGCTCGCGGCGGGCATCGGACAGATTTCGGAAATCTTCGATGGCGACGCGCCGCACGCCCCGCGTGGCTGCATCGCGCAGGCCTGGAGCGTTGGCGAGATCCTGCGCTGCCTCGAGTCCGCTTAGATGCGCTGCGCGTTCTTCCTGCTCGCTCTCGGTACGCTGGCTGCTCAGGACCTGCCGCCTTTATCCATTAAGGTCGACGTCAATCTCGTCAATATTGCCTTTGTCGTTCACGATCCAGCCGGCGCGCTCGTCCGCACGCTCACCAAAGACGACGTGGAAGTTTTCGAAGATGGAGTGCAACAAGAGATCAAGTTCTTCAGCCGTTCCGACGAGATCCCCTTGCGCCTCGGGCTTATCGTCGACGCGAGCGACAGCCAGAACAGGTTCATGAAGCCGCATCGCCGCGACATCGAAGACTTCGTAGCGTCTTCGATCACGCCGCGCGATCGCGCCCTGCTGGTCTGCTTCGCGAACCATATCCGGGTGGTCAGCGACTTCCAATCTTCCGCACCGGCCCTGGTGGAAGCTCTCGATCAATATCAAAAGGGAAGCGGCCGCAGGTTCCCCGAACTGGAGCCCGACGACACCAGGGAGGGCGGCACCGCGCTCTTCGACGCCATCTATTTCACGGCTCTTCAAAAGCTGAAGCCCGCGGCCGCGGAACGCAAAGCACTGGTGGTGTTTAGCGACGGCGAGGACAACTCCAGCGCTCATGACCTGATGGATGCCATCGAAGCCGCTCAAGCGGCGGACTCCCTTATCTACACCGTCCGCTACACGTCCGTTCGCCACGACCGCCTCACCGCGCGCAATCGCTACGGCATCCGCGAAATGGACCGGCTCGCGCAGGAGACGGGCGGCGCTGCATTCGATGCGGCCAAAGACGATGTCGCTGCCTCGCTACGCCGGGTCGGCGAAGAACTGAGAGCGGTGTACGAGGTGGGTTACGTCTCTACCAATCAGGCGCGCGATCGCGCGGGCCGCAAGGTCGTCATCCGTCCCAAACAGGAAGGCCTGATCGTGCGCGCCAAGCCCGGCTACACGCCGCGCTAGCTTCTTAAACCTCGCTCTTTTTGCGTTCGTACGGCGCGCGCAGATACTTCGCCACATCGTCCTGCGCGCCCTGCGTGTTGTCGCGCGTGCGGCGGGCCTGCTCGTACTCGTTCACGGCGCGATCGCGCTGGCCGGTGATATCGAAAATCTTGCCCGAGACTGATGTGCGCCCACACTTCCACCCACTTGGGATCGAGGTCGCCATTCAAGGACTCCCGAAATTCATTGGCGGCAGACTGATAATTGTTCTGGAAGAAATAGACTTCAGCTACCCGGTAATGCGCGAGTGAGCTGTTGCGCTTGGTCTCGATGGCTTTCTGATATTCCTTCAACGCATCGGTATACTCGCTGATCTCGACGTATTGCTCGCCGCGCCGGATGGCTACCGAAACGCGCACCTCGGGGCTTAAGCGCAACAGCTTCACATTCGGATCGATAGTCACGGATTTCGGCTTGCCGAAGGTGTCCACCGAGAACTCGGAAGAGGTGCCGGCGACATCGATGCGCTTGTCCTCCGGATTGCCCTCGGTCTCAATGCGCAGATCCACCGGCATGCGGAACGTATCCAGATCCTGCGCGATCTTGCCGACCACGCGGAAGCCCTTCTGCGTGCGGAAAACAGTGTACTCGAGCTTGAATTCCGGCGTGCCCGCGGATTCTACCCACTCGATGAAGAACCACTTCAAATCCTGCTTGGATACTTCCTCGGCCGCTTTGCGGAGATCGGCGGTATCGGCGGATTTCCAATAGTTCGCCGTAAGAAAGAGCTTGAGCGTTTTATAGAAATTCTCGTCGGTGAGCACCGTGCGCAGCATGTTGAAGACTTCGGCGCCTTTACTTCCGGTGAGCGCCCAATACTCGGGCGAATAGTCTTCCATCCGCGCGGACTGAATCATCGGCACAGTGTCGATGGTCAGCGCCTCGATGCTCACCGTCTTCATCTGCGCTTCCAGAGCGGACGCGCCTTTCTCATGCTCGGCCCAAAGGCCCTCGGAGTACGCGGCCATGCCATTGGTGATCCACATGTGATTGCGGTTGGAAGGCGAAACAGCGACTCCCCACCACTGCTGCGCCACTTGATTGGCCAGCACGCGCGCATTGACGTCGTGACCGATGGTGCGTGGGTTCATGAACAGCAGGCCCGGCGCGGAGTAGCCACCGGGCGCGCCCGCTTCCGTCTCGATGATCGTCAGGTTCCCGTACGCGACCTGCCCGAAGAGCCCGCTGAAGTAATTCACCATGGCCGCAATGGTCGCGCCGTACTGACCGGCCATGTCACGCTCCGTCCCGCGAAAATAAAGGTCGGTCCGAATGCCTTCGTCGTTGGTTTTGACGGGCGTCCCTTTCACGATGCCGATGCTGCCGGGAAAGGAGTCCTTGGCGAACTTGTAAGTGAACTCGCCCGCTGAACCGGCTCCGGAACCGCTGCCGAGAACGGTGTATCCAGCCGGAACCCGAATGGTCATATCGGCCGCGAAGCGATCCGTGGTGTAGCCACTGACCGGAAACCAGCGCGCCGGATAAAGCAGAAACGCAAAATCCTCGTGGATGGCGGCGAACTTGATGCCGTAGACGGGCGAGTCTTCCTCGCCGCTGAGCCGGCCTTCGTAGTCGAACGTAAGGGAGTGTTTGGTGTTTTTCTGAAGCGAAGTAGGGAAGGTTACGCGCACCGTGAAATCGTTCTGGGTGCGGGCCGGTGAGAGGGCATGCCCCTGCTCGTCGGTAATTTTCGTAACGTTGAGTGAGTTATTGAGCTCGAAGGGAATGGAACTGATGCCGTCGTCGAGCGGCACAAAATCAACCGTGACATGGGCCGTGATCGATTGCGAAGCCGGCTTGATTTCCGCGTTGATGGCGTAGTGCTGGATATCCACGCGCGCCCGCTTTTCCTGCGCTTGTAGAGCGGCACAAAGGCCGATGCTCATCCACAGTGCTTTACGAAACAGACCCAATTCGTTCTCCTTGTAAATTCCAGATCTCCGCCGCGGCGCGCCGAATGGCATCGTCGGGCCCGCGCAGCCGGAGCGCAACCTCCCGCAGATCACCGCGCATCTCTTCGCGGCGCAGCGGGTCGCCCAACAAGTAGCCGGCTTCCCGCGCCAGCGAGGCGGCCGTCATGTCATTCTGCATCAGTTCAGGAACAACTTTCCGGCCCGCGATCAGATTCACCATGCAAAAGAAAGGGACCCGCACCAACATCCTGCCAATCGCCCAACTGACCGGAGTGACCCTGTAAAACGTCACCATGGGGGTCCCCAGCAAGGCGGCCTCGATGGTTACGGTACCGCTCGCTGCCAGCGCCAGATCCGCATGGGCCAGGGCATCCCACGACTGCCCCTCGATAATTTTGATGGATGCAGCCGGAATTCGTTCCTTAAAAATGCGCTCCGCGAAGAAATCTTTCCCCACGGTTGGGGACGCCGGCAGGACAAAAGCCGCCCCGAATTCCCGCGCGATCCGTTCGGCGGCCCCGATGAGGGCGGGCAGGTGACGGGCGGCCTCGCCGCGCCGGCTTCCGGGCAGAAGGGCCACCAGCGGACGTGTGGCGTCCAGGCCGTGCATCTTCAGGAACTCGGGCCGGGACTGTGCTGGCGCGATTCGCCCGGCGAGCGGATGGCCGACGTACGTGGCCGCGATCCCGTTGTCCCGGAAGAACTTCTCCTCAAAGGGGAATATGCACAGCAGCCTGGTGAGCACGCGCCGCATCGGCGGCAGCCGGTCTTTCCGCCAGGCCCACACCTGCGGGGCGACGAAATAAACCACGCGGATTCCCAGACGCTGGGCCTGTTTCGCCACGCGCAGGTGGAAGTCCGGCGCATCGGTAAGGATCACCAGATCCGGCTTCTCAGCGCGCATAGCGGCAACCAGCTTGCGGTATTCGCGGTAGATGCGCGGGATGTGCGCGAGCACCTCCACCAGACCGACCACCGAAAGGCTTTCCGAACGGATCACCGCGCGGACCCCGGCGGCCCGCATGCGGGGACCCGCACAGCCGAAAAAAGAAAGGTCCGGATCCTGTTCGCGCAGCGCTTCCACCAGCAGCGCGGCGTAGGTGTCCCCGGAGGCTTCGCCCGCGGAAATGAGGATTTTGCGTCCAAATGGAGCAAGCATATCGACGCAGCCTCGCATCTCCATAGTAACGTTACAATCACTTACAAGGAATGTCAGGCCCGGCCAGAGGAACTCCCATTGACCAATTTGCATCATCGCTCGGAACCGGACTGGAACAACTGGGGCGCGGCTTCTTCTATTTCGCCGCGGTTACGATGGCCCCGGAAGACTTGCGGGAGTACCTGCATGAGCCGGTAGGGTCGCTGCCGGCGAGCGTTTGCGAGGCGATCGGGCCGGTCCGGATCGTTCTCACGTCGTACCTGGAACGCGCGCCCAACGGGGGAGCGCCGCTGATGGCGCACCAGTCCCCGTCGGCGGCGAACCGGCTGCGGTCGGCGTACCTTTTAGAGGATCGCGCCACACTGTTCTTCGCCGTGCGCGACGAGAACCCGTCCGAATACCATCAGATCTTTTTCAATACCCTGGCGCATCTGCTGAGCCGGCGCGTGGGTAAAGAGACGACCGAGAAGTACGCCGCGCTGCTCCTGGCGGAGATGGAGCAGCGGGTGAACGGCGAAGTGGACGAACCGAGCTGGTCCCGGAAACAGAGCCTGGCAAGGAGTCCCGGCGACCAGCAGCCGAACAAACGGTCAAAGCCATTCCGCGAGTATGTTGCGCAGTCGTTCACGGACACGATGACGCTCTACATGCACGGGATTTGCTGCGACATCGACGTGGAAACGGGGCCGCGCCAACTGCCCAGCCGCTGGCTGCGCAAACGATTGGAAGCGCTCTATGGTTGGTTTCCCCCGCCGGACGGAAGGCCGGTTCTGCCCGAACATCTCATCCGGCGTTAGCCTGAATGACGAACCGGGTGCTGTCGCGGTAATCTGGCAACATGGATTCATCATCCTGGATTGCGATTGCCATCGCGGTGGCGGTGGCGCTGGGGCTATTCAGTCAAAAGAAAAAGCGGTAGTTGGGTTGGGTGCATCCGGCTTTCCGGGCTTATAGCTAACGCTCATTCGTTCACAGCTAAATCCACCGTCAACTCCATAGACCGCCTCGAGTGTTAAAACATAGCCGCCGGTCGTCTTCTCAACTAGAACTCCGTTCAGGTAGTTCCGGGCATTAAAAAAGTCGATGCGGGTGTTGGTGATTCCTTCCTCGTTCCGCGTAAAGCCTTCCAGCAGGAACGTAACAATCGCATGTTTGGCAAGCACATAGTATCCGCTGGCGTCGACTTCGGACGTTCTTTCGAAGGCGTATATCCGAATCCGGACTCCAGCGGATCTGTTCAGTTCGATCGATAGCACTTCGGCGTCGTGGAAGCTGGGCCAATAGCCAAACCAGCGCACCAGCTCATCGGCGCCGGGAATGTCCGGAGCTTCGTTCATGAAACACCGGATACTTCCAGGACTCTTGGACTAAGCGACAACCGACAGCCCTTCATGAGCCATCACTAACGTTTCAATCGCAACCTCGCTCGCTTCCGCATTGAGGCTTGGGCCCGACCACTCCACCGGCCACGAATCTCTGAAATTAAAGCGCACAACTTCTTCTCCGGCGTCGCTCAACAGCACGACCGAGATGCTTCGCCGTTGGACCTTACCCTCCAGCGTCTCCCGCATCCAGAGCCACAAACTCAAGTCCTTCGTCATGGCGCGCTTTAATACCAGGTTGCCGTATTTGGCTTCGCCGGGCAGCTTGCGGGCACCGCTGGTTTTATCGTTACCTGACCGATACTCTACGACCGGAACATCCGCTTCGATTCCAGACACCGATGAGAAGTCGCTCGCAATGAGCCCGTCGATTTCCACGCGAAACCGCGTCGACCCGGAAAGGCCCGCCCCGCTTCCTGTTGGCATGCGCTCAGTGTATATCGGAATTCGCTGAAGCCATTGACCGCGGAAGGAAAATTCAAGAGAATGCAGCCATGGCGATCGCCGCAGTCCCGCCTGTAACCCCGACCGCGGCGCAGAGAGTCGCTGCACTTGCGTCGTGGTTGCTGCGCGGGCTCGCTTCGCTGTATGTCTGTCGTGTCCCGATTATTGCGGGCGCAGCGCTGGTCCTGCTTCCTGCCATCTGTCTGTGGCTCGCGCCCACCCTGCTGCGCAATTTGCTCGTCCTGACCACCTGGAACCTCTTCTGGTGCACGGCGGCGGCCTATGTGTTCGCATGGTCGATCCAGGTGACCTACCGGATCGTCGCGATCAACCGGAATGAGCGGTTCGGGCTCCCAGGTCCACCGGCCGCAACCCCGCCCGACTGGCGCGCCAAGCTGCTGCTGCGTCTCCTGCCCGTGCCACTGCTCATCGCGGTCTTCTTCTCGAAAAACGAAAACGATCCGGCGCCCGGCTGGCTGAGCTACGTGCTCGCCGCGGCGGGCGGCTTCGCGCTGGCCTATGCGTTGTCCTTCCTCGCCGTCTTCTTCGCGGCGCTGGTTGCGCCCGAGGGGCACGTCCAGGCCGATCACTTCTTCACGCTCTTCTTTGCGTGGCAGAACCGCGCGCTGCGGTGGGCGGACCGGATTGAGCCCACGCGAACGGGGCCGCCCGATCGCGGGATCCGGAGGTGGATCGGCCAGTGGCGGCAGGTCTTCGGCGCGGCCTTCCCCAGCGGGTATTTCGATCACACCGGCAGGCTCTACGGTGGCCATTGGATCGCGATCTCCTCCTGCATCCTATCGATTCTGCTGTTCATGGGCCTGGGACTCGCGAAGAGTCCCCGATGTCCCCGCGCTGTGTTATCTCCTGCAACTCTTTTTCCTGACGACGTGGTTCCTTGCCGGTATTTCGTTCTTCCTCGACCGTTATCGCGTCCCGCTCATCGTCCCTCTGTTTTCGTTGTGCGTGCTGAACGCGCTGCCGGCGCTTCTCCCGGCATCGTGGACGCCCCCGCTCTGGTTTCCGTCGTCGGACCACTACTACGAAGTCTTCAAGGCGAATCCACCGCTGGAACATCTTCCCGCCCCGGCTCAGACCTTCCATAGCTTTCTACTGAAGAGCGGGAACCGGATCGTGGTGGTAGCGACGGCAGGCGGCGGCATCCAAGCCGCGGCGTGGACGGCGGAAGTGCTGACGGAATTGCAGCGGGCGATCGCTGCGCCGCCCGGCCAGCCCGCCTTCGCCGATTCCATTGCCTTGTTGAGCGGCGTTTCCGGAGGCGCCGTCGGCATGATGTTTTTCGGAGCGCATTATGAGGGGGCAGAACATACCAGCTTCCCTTCCGATGCGCCGACGCTCAATAAGATCGTCAGCGACGCCGAAACCCCGACATTGAACGAAGTGGCGTGGGGTCTCACCAATCCGGACCTGGGGCGCGTGCTGTTCCCGTTCTTGAAATGGGGCGCCTGGAAGTTCGACGATCGCGGACGCGCTCTCGAAAACGCCTGGCGGCGCAAGATCGGCGATGTCAGTCTTTCTTCCTGGACGCACGGCGTCGCCTCTGGCTACCGGCCCGCTTTCATCTTCAACTCGACCATCGCGGAAACCGGTGAGCCGCTCCTGTTCGCCACATCCGGTCTGGCTTACAGCCCGAGCGTGAAGATCGAGCAAAAAATCGCGCATCGTAAGACCTTCTTTGCGGAGTTCTATGGGCGCGACACCAGGATCGTGACGGCGGCGCGGCTGGCGGCCAGTTTTCCGTTCGTGACACCCGCCGCGCGGCCTTTGCAAAAGGGCCCCGCTCACCACCTGGTAGACGGCGGCTACTACGACAACTATGGGCTGTCGAGCTTGATGGCGTGGCTCGCCGAAGCGCTCGATCAACCGGTCGGCAACGCGCCGAAGCCCGAGATTCTGGTGCTGCAGATCCGCTCCTTCCCGCCCGATCAGATACCCGACGCGAAATGGACGACCTGGTTCTACCAGGTGTACGCGCCCTTGGACGGGTTGGAGAGCGTTCGCGTCACCGGCCAGCTTCTGCGGGACAAAGAGGAATTGCGGTCCTTCGAAAATGCGCGGCGCGATAAAGCCGCCTTCTGCAACGTGACGTTCGGATTTCCCGGTGGAGGAGCGCCGCTTTCCTGGCAGCTCAACCGCATTCAGATCGAGCAGGTGAAGACGCAGTGGGCGTCGCAAGCCAGCCTGGTGGCGAAGGTGCGAGGTTTCTTGCATCCGCCGGCTGGTTCCACAAGCCCGGTCTGTAACGACGAGCCGCAGTAACCGGCGTCATTGCCGCGCGTCGAGGATCGATCGAATCTCTCCGATGGCCCGGTCCAGTTCTTCATCCGACGTGTAAAAATGCGGAGCGATCCGGATGCCGGCGTGCGGCCGGTAGTCGACCAGAACCTCGCGCCGTGCCAGCTCACGAGTGACTTCCTTTCCATCGGGGACATCGACCACCACGACGCCGCCGCGGGCTTGCGGATCGCGGCAGGAACGGACGGGCAGTCCGGCCTCGTCGGCCAGCGCGATCAGGCGCTCCGTCTGGCGGATGGACTTGGCGCGGATCGCTTCCACTCCGATCTCGTTGACGATCTCGTAACCGGACCGCGCGGAGTACAGGGCCGGGATGTTGGGAGTGCCGTTAAGGAAGCGGAACGCATCGGGCGCGAAGTCGATCGGGCCCGGCTCGAACTCAAAAGGGTGCCGGTGGGCCATCCAGCCGGTGGCTGCGGGCTGCAATTGCTGCAGAAGATCGGGGCGCACATAAAGGTATCCCGCGCCCGGTCCGCCGCACAGCCATTTCACGGAGCCGCCGGTGGCGAAGTCGACGTTCAAAGCGCGGACATCCAGGGGCAGGATTCCGGCCGACTGATAAAGATCGGCAATCACCCTCGCGCCGACGGCGTGCGCCCGCCGGATGATGGCTGGCAGGTCGTGCAGAAATGAGCTGCGAAAGGCCACATGCGAAATGGAGACCAGCTGCGTCTGCTCATCGATCGCGGCCAGCAAAGGGTCCAGGGGAACGGTCATCCCATCCGGCGAATCGACCCGGCAGATGCGCGCGCCCTGCCGTTCCAGACCGTAATAGATGTAGTCGTTGGAGGGGAAGTTCAGGCCCTCGGTGACGAGCTTGTTGCGCGGGCCGTTCCAATCGAAACACGAGGTCACGATGGTCTGGCAGATGGAGACGTTCTGGTGCATCACCACCTGACCTGGCACCGGCGCCGATAATGGAGCCGATCAGATCGCCGACGGTGACAGGCATGTCCCACCAGCCTTCTTCCCAGGCGCGAATACCGCGCGCGGCCCAGGTGTCCGCGAATTCCTGAAGCGCGGCAGCCGTGCGGCGGGGCATCGCGCCGAGCGAGTGGTTGATCAGATAGGTGGTGTTCGCAAGGATCGGAAACTCCTTACGCCACGCGAGCAGAGGATCCGCGCTCATCGAGGTGATACAGCTATGCTATCGCTTGCTCCGCGACCTTTGCCCGGCGCACCGCGCAGAACGAAAATGCCGGCAAGCAGAAGCAAGAACGGCACGCCGCAGATCAGCGTCATCCGGAATTCTCTGCGTGAAGGATGTCGTGAGCAGAGTCGCGAGCATCAGTCCCGCTCCCGCCAGAGTTGTATAGGGATAGCCCCACATCCGAAAGGCGAAATCGCAGCGCGTGACGGCGCCGGAAGAAGAGATGCGTGACGAAGATCATCAGCCACGTAAACATCGCGCCGAAGATGGAAATGGACATCATCAGCGTGAACGCAGCCTCGGGGTAGAAGGACATTCAGGACGGCGGCCAGCGCGATGCCGACAGTGGACAGCAAGCAGTGCGGCCAGCGGTACGCCCCGCGCATTCAGCGTCGCCGAAGCCGGCGCGGCGCCTAACCGGCCCGCGACAGGCTGAACATCATGCGAGTGGTGATGTAAAGCTGGCTATTCATCGCCGAGAGCGCCGCAACCAGGACGACGAAATTGACCACTCCCGCCGCGCCGGGGACGTGCGTGACGGCCATCACTTTCACGAAGGGGCTTCCGCCGTCCCGGCCGCCGCCCACGGGACGATGGCGAGCATCACCGCGAGCGTCAGCAGATAGAAGAACGCGAGACGGAACACGGTGGCGCGGAAGGCGCCCGTGATCGCTCGCTGCGGGTCCCGCGCTTCGCCCGCCGCCACGGCGATCATCTCGATGCTGAAGTAGCTGAAGATGGACGACGATCACCGCAACCCACATGCCCCACGCGCCTTTGGGAAAAAATCCCCCGTGCGACGTGTAGTTCGCGAACCCGATTCCCGAGGCTGGCCGCACCGAATCCTAAGCGCCCAGGACGATGAAGGCCAGGATCGCGGCGATCTTAAGCGCGGAGAAGCAGTATTCCACTGCGCCGAATAGTTTCACGTTGGACGGCGTTGATGGCGATCAGGGCGGCGGAAAAGCCCAGGATCCAGAGCCAGCCCGGCACATGCGGGATACCAATACCTCATGTAGACGGCGATCGCCGTGACTTCCGTGCCCACGGCGAAGACGATGCACGCCCAGTAGGCATAGCGCACCAGAAATCCGGCCAGCGGGCCCATATAAAACTCGGCCCACGCCCCGAAGGAACCGGAAGTCGGGTGGGCGACGGTCATCTCGGCAAGGCAGCCCATCAGCAACAGCGCGATCAGCGCGCCGATCGCATAGCTCACCAGCACGCCGGGGCCGGCTAAACCGATCGCGAAGCCGCTGCCCAGAAAAAGGCCGGTGCCGATGGCGCCCCCGATCGCGATCATCGAAAGCTGACCGGTGGAGAGGCTCCGTTCCAGGCCCGTTTCGCGCTGGACGATGGCGTCGAAGTTGGGGCTCACGGGCACGGCGAATGCTACCACGGGGCGCTTTAGGGGGCGCTGGTTGTGCAAGATTGTGCCAGTTTGTGCGCGATTTCCTTGCCGCGATCGCCGATCTCGCCGGGCGGGCCGACGCAGGCCGGGCATCCGGATTCGCAGGAACAGGCGGCGATCAGTTCGATTGCGCTGCGGAGAAGATCGGTCGCCATCGGTATAGCGGCGCGCTCAGGCCGACGCCGCCCGGCGTAACTGTCGTAAAGGAATAAATCGGGCGCCCAGCGGCGCTCGCCGGTGACGTCTTCTGTGAGGGCGACGCCGAGGTCTCGCGGGTCGCACATCAGCAGCAAGGCAGCGACGGTGCGCAAGGCATTGCCGAGGCCGGAAAGGCCGTTCTGCCTTTCATCGGGAGTGTAACGCTCCAGCTCGGCCAGGAACGTGCGCCGGGAAGTGCAGCCAGAAGGCCGTGGTGTGCATCTCCTGTTCGGGCATGGACAGCTTCCCGGCGCCGACGTTCTCAGCGTGTAGAACTTGATCTTCTTGAAGCCGACGATCTGGCGGTTGACGCGCACATCGCCATGACGCGCTCGACGCCGTGGCCAAGCGGCTCGTTTCGAATTCGTCGCAGCGGCTTGACCTGTGTGTAATCGATGGCATCGGTGTAGTAATCGCAATCGACGCGCTTCACGTAAGCCTTGCGTTCTTTATAGTCGAAGCGCTCGACATGAAACTGTTTCGCCTCGTGCAGATAGATGGCTTTCTCGTGCAGCGTGGTGAGTGCGGTGGTGAAGGAGACCTCGGCGATGATTTGGGCTCGCCGGTGATATCGACGACCACGAAGTTATCGCTGGAAACGGAGCGCAGGCTGACGGTATCGGCCGGATAGGTGTCGGAGGTCCAGTGCCAGGCATCGCCCGACGGTGCAGCAAACCCGGTCTCTCCGAGGAACGCGCACAAGTCGGCGGTTTCGTGCGGGCCGAACTTCTCGCCTCGCGCGACGGGCAGTTCGAAAGCCGCGCATTTCAGATGGCTCAGCAGAATCTCGAGATTATCCGGGTTGACGTACGCGTGTTCGGGCGAACGGTCGAAGAGGTATTCCGGATGCTCGACGACGTATTGATCGACGGGCGCGCTGGAGGCGACGAGGATGGCGAGCGAAGCGGTATTGCGGCGTCCGGCGCGCCCCGCGCGCTGCCACGTGGAGGCGATGGTGCCGGGATAGCCGGCCATCACGACGGCATCGAGCGAACCGATGTCGATGCCGAGTTCGAGCGCGTTGGTCGCGACGACGGCGCGGATGTCGCCGGCGCGCAGGCGCTTTTCGATCTCGCGGCGCTCGCGCGGCAGATAGCCGCCGCGATATCCGCGCACCGATTCGGTGGGAATCCGGCCGTTGTCGCAGGCGTCCTTCAGATAGGTGACCAGGATTTCGGTCGCCAGCCGGTTGTTGGCGAACACCAGCGTCTGCTGGCGCTGATCGATGAACTCGAGCGCGATGCGCCGGGATTCGTTGATGTAGCTGCGGCGGATGCCCAGCTGGCGGTTCACCACGGGCGGGTTGTAGCAGACGAAGACTTCTCGCCGGCCGGGCGCGCCATTGCGGTCGATCAGATCGAAAGGCGCTCCGATCAGCGTCTCGGCCAGTTCCTGGGGATTGGCGATGGTGGCGGAGCAGGCGATGAACTGCGGCTTCGAGCCATAAAATTCGCAAAGTCGGCGCAGCCGGCGCATGATGTTCGCCAGATGGCTGCCGTAAACTCCGCGGTAATAATGCAGCTCATCGACGACGATGTAGCGCAGATTTTCAAACAGCTTCGCCCATTTCGTGTGGTGCGGCAGGATGCCCGTGTGCAGCATGTCCGGGATTCGTGAGCACCACGTTGGCGCGCTGCCGGATGGCGCGGCGCGCGTCCTGGGGGTATCGCCATCGTAGGTAGAACGCGCACAGGTCGGAGCCCATTGCTTCGATGAGCGCCGTGCAATTCGTCCAGCTGATCTTCGGCGAGCGCCTTGGTGGGAAACAGGTACATGGCGCGCGCGCCGGGCTCGTGCATGAGCCGGTTGAGAACGGGCAGGTTGTAGCAAGGGTTTTGCCGCTGGCGGTGGGCGTGACGATGACGACATTGCGGCCCCGGCTGACTTCCGCTCGAAGGCCTCGGCCTGGTGCGAGTAGAGCTGCTCAATGCCGCGCGCCTGAAGAACTTTGGCAATGGCGGGAGGACACGGCATCCGGGACCGGGAGGAACACCCCCGGACGCGCGGGTTCATGGCGAATCGCGCGAACGGGCGACTCTTCACGGGTGCTAAGGCCCGTGAAGTAAGCCATGACCGCGTCGAGCGACGGATCGCTACGGCGTTTTCGTTCGGCGGTGAGATCGAGAGGGGATTCGGGGAACGACAGGGAGAGATTCACGCTTCGCCTTTTCTTTGCCTACGGTAGCGGATCGAAAGCCGCGGCGCAAGGCGGATGGGGGAAGCGGCGGACGGGAGTTCGGAACTTATTCGATGAAGCGGACTTCGATGGGCCTGGAACAGGTGTCGTTGCCGGCGGAATCCCGCATGCGCGCGATGTGGATCAGCGTGAAGTCTCCGCACGGATGCTCTGGTAATCGACTTCGACGACGACTTGCCGCTTTTTCCGGCCGGACCAGATCGGAACATTTTTGTTGAAGCTGCGGACTGTGAGTTGGGACGACATGCGCGACCTCTCTCCTGGTCTATTTTGGGCACACGGGGGAGGGCCGGATTGTGCAGAATTGCAACTAAGTCGTTAAGGGGAAAGGAAAAGAATTGTTGCCAGTGCAGTCACCGGGATTCCGGGCGCGGCAAAATTTGCTCATCCTGGGGTTGTGCGCCAACTGTAGCCGAGAGACGGGGGCGGCTGGTTCCCGTTGGCGACGGCAGCCGGATTGCAAGACGCGGGCGACTGGCACGGTGAAGGTCACCCGAAACGAATTGAAGAACTTCGCTGCTTGCGTGATAAACCTGATCAGCCCAGCTCGCGCTCAAGTCAACGCAGCCAGATCGACCAGACCGCGTCGACGGTGGCGTGGGTAATTCCAGATGTCGAGACGCGGCGCCGGTCGAGCCACGCGCGGCCGTAGAACCATCCGGCGATTGCTGCGAGGATCACATATCTCCAGTTAAAAACGGCTCGTTTGGGGAAGTGCGCCAGGCCGAAAACCAGGGAGGTGACGACGAGTGCGGTCCGGGCGCCCCAGCGTCTTTCCAGAAGGTTGAGCAAGAGTCCGCGGAAGAAGATTTCTTCGGGAAGCGCGACGAAGAACAGGGTGAACAACCAGGCGGCGGCGAAACGCGTGGCGGGGAAGCCGGTGGGGTGCGCGTGCAGGAATCCCAAAGCGAAGCCGATCGCGAGGGCGATCGGGAGGAAGTAGAAAAACTCGCGCAGGCCGATGCCCACGTCCCGCCGGCGAATTCGCAAATCGAACCCAATCCCGCCGATCGGGCGGATGACGAGGAAGCCGAACAGGCCGAGGTCGACGAAGAGGAGCTTCGAGAGCCCGCTCAGTCCAGGGACGGGAAACGCGTCGCGAAGAAACGGGAGTTCGACGGCGAGAGCGAGCAGGACCAGCGCTGCGAAAAAATGCGGGCCGTGTTCGAGGAGCGCGGTAAAAAGCAGGATCAGACCAAGCAATGTCAGGCAGATGTCCCACCGGAATGCATGCAGAGGGACTACGAACAAAAGGTACGGGACCAGCAGCAGACATGCCGCGGCCATACGCTTTGCCGGACGGTCCAGAACGCGTGCAACGCGCGGAGCAGCATCGAAGCCGAACGCCCAATATGGCAGAAGCAGGAGCGCGAAGCTGACAAACGCGGAGGGCAGATGGGGCGCGAGCGGTCCGGAGATTCCGAAGGAGCGAGGGATCGCCAAAAACGCTAGAAGCGCGGCGGCAAACGAGATGACGGCGGGCAGAACCCTAATTATGCAGGGTTGAGAACCGGTCCGAAAAATGTTACAACAGGCAAAACTGCGGAAGCCGCGTCGCTGCGTTTTACCCCGTCTTTGTTGCCTTTTCCCGCGTTACGGACGTACCGAACCTGTTAAAGGGCGTTCGGCAACCGTTGGGAACTGGACAACTAACTCAAGGCAGTGGAGCATAACTCAGATCGCGAACAGAGGGAGGAGTTTCCATGAAGGCATTCAGATCCATTTCAAAATTGCCGGCAATCCGCATTTTGGTTTTGCTGAGTTTCGTTGGAATTCTGCAGCAGGCGGCGCGGGCGCAAGGAGTGACGGCGAGCATCACGGGATCGATCACCGACCCCAGCGGAGCGCCGATCCCGAGCGCATCCGTGATCGCCACCGATCAGGATCGGGGCACGCAGGTGTCGGCGCGGACAAACGACGCCGGAATCTATAACCTTTCCCAGCTTCCGGTTGGCACGTATAGTGTCCGGGTGGAGGCGAGCGGTTTTCAGACAGCGGTGGAACGGTCCGTGCTTCTCGTCCTGAACCAGGCGGCGAAGATTGATATCAAACTGCAGGTCGGCGCGGTGAGCCAGACCGTTGAGGTGAATTCGGAAGCGCCGGTACTGCAGACCGAGACAACCGAGCTCAGCACCAATATCAATGCGAAGACCATCTCGGACCTGCCATTGGCTTCGCGCAACTATGTGCAGCTGACGCTGCTGGCGCCGGGCGCGGTGACGCCGAGCCCTTCCGGATTCACCAACGGGATCACCACGGGTTTGGGACCGGGCGGCAACGATGCTTCGCGTCCGTTTATTAATGGCAACCATGAGCAGGCCAACAACTTCCTGCTGGATGGCATGGACAATAACCAGATCTCGGACAACCTCGTGGGGTACAGCCCGAACGCGGACGCCATCCAGGAGTTCACCCTGATCACGAACAATGCCTCGGCGGAGTTCGGCAACTTCGAGGGCGGCATTATCAACGCGACGATCAAGTCGGGCACCAACCGGTACCACGGCGATGTCTTTGAGTTCTTCCGGAACGATGCGCTGAACGCCAATAGCTGGGAGAACAAGTGGCAGGGCATCCCGAAGACGCCTTTGCGCTGGAACCAGTTCGGCGGCGTGATCGGCGGGCCGGTGTTGAAGGACAAGCTGTTCTTCTTCACCGATTATCAGGGGCAGCGCTTCGATACGCCGCCTTCCATCGCGACCACCACGGTGATGACGGCGGCGGAGCGCCAGGGAGACTTCTCGCAGCTACTGACGTTGAGCACGCCGATCCAACTGAAGAATCCGTTCACGGGAGCCATCTTCCCGAACAACCAGATTCCGATCTCGATGATCGACCCCGTGGCGCAGAAGCTTTTCGCTTCGGGCTTCTATCCGGCCCCGGCCAATGGCAACCTGACCAACAACTTCACCACCTCGAACGGGACGCAGACCAACCAGGATCAAGGCGACATCAAGGTGGACTACAACCACGGAACGAACGATCGCCTGTACGTGCGCTATTCGCGCCTGTACGCGAACGATCCGACGACCAACAACTTTCCGCTTTCGGACAATCAATACACAATCGATAACGCGCACAACGGCGTGATCAACTGGACGCACACGATCGGGAACAATATCGTCAACGAAGCGCGATTCGGCGTGAACTATGTGCTGGTGAATAACGGATATACGCCGCAGTCGGGCATCGGAAACCTGGGGACGACGCTAGGGATTGCGAACGCGAACATCGCGGGCCCGGGTCTGCTGGGGCTCAACTTCACGTCGAACAATTACGCGAGCAGCCTGGGCAGCAGCCTGGTCGGTAATCAGCAGCTTTTTGCGACGACGGTGGGCGAGTTCGACGACACGGTGGTCATCACAAGAGGCAAACATACGGTCCACGCAGGATTCCAGTTCTTCCGGGAGCGCATCAACGTGTACTACGCCGGGAACAATGGAAACCTCGGAAGCATTTCTTTCTCGGGGCAATACACCGGGTCCGCGGAGGCTGACTTTTTCCTGGGTCTGCCTAACGGATTCCGGGGCGGAAGCGCGGAGAACGGCACGTGGGGCCAGCGCGCCAACATCGTGGCGGGCTTCGTTCAGGACAACTACCGGGTGAGCCAGTCGTTGACGCTGAACCTGGGCCTGCGGTATGAAGACCACACGCCCTGGGTGGAGGTGAAGAACCGGCAGGCGAACTTCGGTCTGTTCAGCGGGCAGGTTTATCTGGCCGGGAAGAGCTGTCCTTACAGCGACTGCAACGCACTCTACAACAGCTATAACGGGATTCTGAACTGGCAGCCGCGCATCGGGTTCGCCTACACGCCGCCGAGCCTGGGCGGCAAGACGGTGATTCGCGGGGCGTACACGCTCTCGTCGTACCTGGAAGGGACGGGGACGAATCTGCGGCTGACGATGAATCCGCCGATCCGGCAACCCAACTTCTCGGTTTCGTATCCGACTAACCAGGCGCTGCCATCGACGACCACAGAGCAGGGGTTGATTACACCCCCGGCGGGGAATCCGTTCGCAGGCGCGGAACTGCGGCTGTGGGATCCGAACATACGTCCGGCGGCGGCGCAGCAGTGGAACTTCAGCATCCAGCAACAACTGGCCAAGAACACGACCCTGCAGGCAAGCTACGTCGGGCAGCACAACACCGGGTTGATGCAGCCGATGTTGTTTTCCGAAGGCGTGCTGAACGCGAATGGATCGGTATCGCCGGGTCCGTACATCGCGGGCAACCCGACGCTCAAGAACGAAGCGGGCGTGATCGCAGGGACGTCACCGGCGGGCAGCCAGGAATACCACGCTTTGCAGGCCACGCTGCAGCAGCGCTATAGCAATGGCTTACAGTTCCAGGTGGCCTACACCTACTCGAAGTGCATGACGAACAACGGCGGCTATTACGGGTCCTGGGGACAGACGCAAGCCTGGTTCGGGCCCACGTATTGGCAGAACGTGTATAACAGCCGGTCGGAGTGGGGGCCGTGCTTCTATGACAATACGCATAACCTGACGACCTACGCGCTCTATGAGCTGCCTTTCGGAAAGGGCCGGCGCTTCGGTAGCCAATGCCAATCCCGTGGTAAACGCGGTGGCGGGCGGATGGAACGTTTCGAGCATCGTAACCTGGCATACGGGCTTCCCGATGACGCCTTACACCTGGTCGGAAACGGCCGGAGTGGGGCTGACGAACGTGTTTCCGTATCGCGTGAACTGCATTGCGCCGAATCATATTCTGAACACGGCGTACTCGAACGGGGCGGGCACGGGCGGCATTCAGTGGTTCGACCCGACCTCGTATTCGGAACCGGCTTCGGGCACCTTCGGCAACTGCAGCAACGGCGTGGTGCGGGGCCCCGGTTACGCGGATGTGGATATGAGCGTGATGAAAGACTTCGCATTCACGGAAACTAAGCGGCTGCAGTTCCGCGCGGACTTCGTGAACGCCACGAACTCCGTGCAGCTCAACTCGCCCGGCCTGGGATGCAATACCGGCAGCACGGGATTGTGTAACGGCGGGGGGACCGGAGTGATCACGGGATCGCAGAATCCGCGCAACATTCAACTCGCAATGAAGTTCTACTTCTAGCGGAGCGGGTGGATGGGAAAGCGCGCCTCGACAATTGCTTTGGTTCTGGCCGGCGGCGCCGCGGGTTTGGCTCAATCGCCAACGCACGCGGTGCAGCTGGCGGAGCAGGGCCGTTGTGCGGAGGCGCTTCCTCTTTTGAAGCGGACGGCGGCGGTTCCGGCGGGCGACAAGGACGGGCAGCGCCGGATCGGAATCGCGGGCGTGCGTTGCGCCATGACGATGAATCAGCCGGCGGAAGCGGCTTTGTTCTTAGATCGCTTGAATCGTGCGTTTCCCCATGACGCGGCGGTGCTGTATCTGTCGACGCATGTCTACTCCGATCTCGCGACCCGGGCGTCGGAAGAGTTACTCAACACCAATCCGGCATCACCGGAAGTGCATGAACTGAATGCCGAATCGATGGAGGTGCGGGGCGATTGGCAACACGCCATCGAGGAGTACAAGACCGTGCTGGAACGCAATCCGCGGATGCCGGGGATTCACTACCGGATCGGCCGGCTGATCCTGTCCCAACCCAAATCGGACACCACGTTTGCGGATGCGGGGCGGGAGTTTGAGGCGGAGTTGGCCATCGATCCGAAGAATGCCGGCGCGGAGTATGTGCTGGGCGAGATCGCGCGCCAGGAAGAACAGTGGCCGGCGGCGATCGATCACTTCACGAAGGCGGGGAAGCTGGACGTGGGTTTCGCCGACGCGTACACGGGGTTGGGACGGGCGTTGCTTTCGGCGGATCGGGCTGCGGATGCGGTGGGTCCGTTGATGGAGGCGGCGAAGCTGGATCCGCGGAACCCGACCGTGCATTACTACGCGGCGATCGCGTTGCAGCATGCGGGGCGCAAGGCGGAAGCGGATCGCGAATCGGCATTGTTTAAGGAGACGTCCGCGGAGGCGCAGCGCAACAAAGACGAGGTGCAAGTGGGGGTGCTTGGTCCGCAGCGGATCGAAACAGGGAAACCGTAAGAGCCGGGGCAGTTAACGTCGGGTGCGGGGCACGCCGCCGCACTGTGTTATAGTCCAGCATTGCTTCCGAAGGGAGGATAGGCGATGGCTGGAGGGCGCCCCATCACGCCTCAGATCCCGAGCGCCGAAATGCCCCGTTCCGCGCCTGGCGTGAGTGCCACCGCCGTGCGCGAAGAACTCGCCCGCGTGCTGGGCAGCCAGGAGTTCCGCGCAAGCCGACGCTGCCAGGATTTTCTGCGTTACGTCGTGGAAACCGCGCTCGACGGGCGTGCCGATCAACTCAAGGAAAGGACGATCGGGGTGGATGTTTTCGGGCGTCCGGCTTCCTACGAGCCGAGCGATGACGCGACCGTGCGAGTCAAAGCGGGAGAGGTCCGGAAACGGCTGGGCTTGTACTACGCGGGTGAAGGACATACCAATCCTGTGCGCATTGAGCTTCCCGGCGGAGCTTACATTCCGGAGTTTCGCGTCCCGCAGGCGGATGCGCCGGCGACCGCGCCTGCCGCACCTGCACGGCCATTGTGGCGGCCGCGCTTCCTGATACCGGCGGCATTTTTGGCCGGAGCGGTGCTGGCGGCCTTTCTGTTCTACGGGGTGAAGCCGCGGTTGACGCCGCGCAACACCGTGGATCAGTTTTGGGAATCGGTGTTGCAGCAGGCGTCGACTCCCGTGGTGCTGACGGCTTCGTATGTGCCGGTGTACTTCATGAACCGCGCACCCGGAAGCGGCGGACCGGCGAGCGTCGCGGATTTCACGTCGTTGAACGATCAGTTTGTAGGCGGCGGGGACCTGCTTGCGGTCGCGAGCCTGTCCCAGATGTTGAATCGCATGCACCGGTCGTTTCAGGTAAAGATCGGAACGGAAGTCTCCTTCTCCGACATGCGGACCTCACCGACCGTCTTGATCGGCTACTCCTTTACGCGCTGGAAGCAGATCAGTAAAGAGATGCGCTACTTCATCGATGAAGAGCGCCGGCCCCTGATGGTTCTGGACAACGGAAAGCCGACTAGTTGGTCGCTGCCGAATCTGACGCCCGACAAGCATACCGATGAGGATTATGCGATCGTGACGCGGGTGTTTCATCCGGACACGCGCAATCTGCTGGTGGAACTGGCGGGGATCACGCAGTACGGCACGACGGCGGCCGCGGAACTGGTGACGAGTCCGGATCTGTTGCGGAAGGCCTTGCAGCGCGCCCCGGCGGACTGGGAGACCAAGAATCTGCAGCTGGTGCTGCATACCAAAGTAATTTCCGGTGTAGCCGCGTCGCAGAGCGTGGTGGCGAGTTACTTCTGGTAGAGGGCCGGGGTCTTCTCGTCGGCCATTGCCTTCAAGTCATCCAAAGAACCGCTGAAGCGGTTTAAATCCACATAGCCTTTGATGCCGGCGCAGCGGCCGAGCTGGCTGAATTGCCAGAACGTCCAGGAGTTCCAGATGGGTGGAACGCTGGGCTTCGCCACGCCATAGTGCGCGACCCATAGCGGATGGTTGCCGGGGTTAGGCGGGTTGCCCAATTGCGCCCAGAAGCCGGGGCTGGTGTAGATGATCGGCGTGGTTCCGGTACCCGACTGAACGGCGGCAAGCCACACCGCAATGCCATCCAGGGTGGAGGTGAGCGCAGAACGCTTGAGCATTTCGATGTCGAGGACCGGCGGCAGATCGCCCGCATCGAGCCGCACCGTGTTGAGAAAAAGGTCGGCCTGCGCGGCGGCGTTTTCAGAAGGATCGAAGAAGTGATACGCCCCTCGCTGCACGCCGGCATCGCGCATTCCTAGCCAGTTTTGGGCAAAGCGCGGATCGACGAAGCCGACTCCCTGGGTGGCTTTGGCGAACGCGAAAGTGATGGAATTGGAGGCGGCGGTCCAATCCACCTCGCCATTAAAATGCGATACATCGATTCCGGCAAGGGGCAAGGGCGCAAGGTCTCCTGATCCGAGGAAAGCAGACCGGGACCACGCCGATGGGCTAAGTCGAGTGTTTGCAGCGCGAAATGGCTGTGACTGGAACTAGCGGCTGGGCGCGTGATCGGGGCTGGAGCGGTAATGCTCCTGCAGCAGATCGCGGCCGAAGTCGCCCTTGTAATCGCGCCAGACGCTGTGAATGTGATTGCCGTTATTCTGCGTATCGTCGTACTCGATCAGGAATCGATCGGACTGGACTCGATAGTAATGGGGCTGTCCTTTTTCGGTGCCGCCGGCCCAGGCGAAAAACATTTTGGTGGACTTGTTGATCTGCTCGAGGCGTTTGGCGGCAAGCGCGGAAGCGACATTGTTGGCGTACTCCTCGAGCAGCGATCGCAGAAGCTGGTGCTGAGCGGGAGTGAGGCGATCGGCGGGCAGACCGTTGGGCTGACCTTCGAGAGCAGCCTGGCGGGAAGCCATGGTGAAGATATCGTTATAGGCGACGTCGGCCACGACGGCAAGCTTGCGCTGGGCGGGGTCGAGCGACTGGACGAGCGAACGTCCGAGATCCTCCTCGGAGGCGAGGACCCGTAGACCTTTCCGGGGACCTTCCTTCACCTCGGCGGGATTGGTTCCGAAAAATTCCGGAGAGCCGGCAAGCGCGCCTTGAACGAAGGTGAAATTCTGGCTCACGTGGTGGCCTTCGATGCGGAAGCCCCAGGTTCCGTTCTCCGCGGGATCCCCGAAGACGCTGAAGAAGTAGCCCTGCGGATCGCGCACCGGTCCGGTTCCATGCTCGATCTGCTTCAGGATGTCTTCGAGGCTCATGATTTCCAGCGCCTTGATGAAGCCATGCGGGCTGAGCCCGGAGCTGAGCATGGCGATAGCGAGGTGCTGCTGGGTGGGCGTCATTTCGCGCAGGGGAAGGCCTTTGCGCGGCTTGGGGATGAAGTGCCAGTTCTCCCGCTCATCGTCAGGGAATTGGAATTTGGCTTTGGCGAGTTGCTGGTCGTCGAGGGCGGCGAGAAAGGCCTTCGCGGTCTGAACCATGTTGGCGTTGGTGTCGTGAGCGCGCGCCGCGGGCAGCGCAGCCAGAAGCAGGAGCAGGGAGATGGGGAGTTTCATCGGCGCCTCGGTGTCACGCATAATTCTACGCCCGGTGCGTGGGCGAATGCAGGGTCTCGCCTACACCGAGGAACTGACATCGCCTCGGCGGTGTCTGCATGTTGTGGACACGATGTCAATCCGAGCGGCAATCAAGCAAAACATTGTAGTAGGGATCGTTGCTGTTGGCGGCGGCTTTCTCGGCAGTGCGCTGCACGACCCGGTAATCGCAAAACCCGCCACGATCCGCGCAGAGCGGTTCGAGGTGATCGAACCGTCCGGACGCCTCTTGAGCTACTGGGGACCTGATGCGGATCGCAACATTCCGGCGACTACCCCCAAAGGCACCTTACTTGTTTTCCTTGATTCACACGGAGTGCCCCGGTTTCAAGCCGGAACCAACAATGGCGATTACTCACCCCACCTTCTGTTCTACGGCGCGGACAGACCTGCCGACTTGCCCGGCCGTTACCGGGCGCAACCTCGCTTCAGCCTCGGGCTTGGAGAGACGGGCAGTCCGACTTTGCACATGCGTGGAGCTGAAGGCGACAGAGTCGAGTTAGGGGCGGTGTATGGAGATGTGAGTGGTCAGCGGGAACTCGGATGGGCTCTATCTTTTGCCGCTCGGGAGGTCCGGGCCGAGGCGTCGATTGGTTACAGCCGGTGGGGAACCGGCAACTATCAATCGGGCGTGACTCTAACGGATGGTGCAGGTAAGCGGTGGGAAGCCCGCGCTGGCGACCCGCTCAGGCCATTACACCTGATGAAGAAGCCGAGATGATTCAGAAACGGACAGAAGGAAGAAACGAACGAACGGACCGCTAAGCAGCCTGCGAACGAGACAGGATAGCGGCTTGCGCGGAAGCGCACCCGCCCCGCGCGGCATCTCCTTCCAGGAGAAGCTCGGCGAGGAGGTTGCGTGACTCGCGATATTCGCGGATCGCGAATTCTACGCGGCGGCGCGCGTCGTTGATCGTCTCGCTACTGGCGGTAGCGTCGCTCAATTTGGATTGCAGGTCTTCAACAGCGACCGTGAAAGCATGCCAGGAGCTACGGTATTCAGACTGTAACTGATCCAGGCGATTGTGCTCTTGATTGGCATTCGAGCTCATGCCTATCAGACGTAAGGCCTCCCGCAATGGTTCGCAAAAGAATGCGGAGTTTACAAAAGTTCTCAGCGAATGGAGGGTTTCCGGGGTTTAACGGTAGAGCCGCCGGATCACAGAATTTGATGGGCGATATAGACAGACTACTGATGGTTTTCCTCATAGCACCAATGCACTAGACTCCGCGGACGGCCCGGACTCGATCGCGTCAGATCGGCCTCGGAGAGCTGCTGGAACGAGAAAGTAATGGAGTTGTCATCCATCACGGTCCCTACCATATAGCCATAGACATTGGTTTGTCCGTGATTACCGGGTTGGGCCTGCAGGGGTATCTTATAGCGCACCGCGCCGGCTGTTCCGACGATCCAGCCCGGGATGACACGGCCGGCCCAATCGGGCGTGTCATAGACATGATCCATATAGAAATGCGAATGACTGCAGAGGATGTACACACGCTTACCAGCCGTGTTTTGCGCATGCAGAAGCATTTCATAAGCTTCGCGGCCGCTCTGTTGACCCTGGGCCCAGTCATCCATACTGTGCGACCGGCCTACACTGCCGGGAAGCGCGGCATGCATGCCGACGACAATGGTCTGGATCCCGCGCGAAGCTTCATCGGCGGCGATGCGCGTGTGTAGCCAGGCGAGCTGCGCCACATCGAACTGGTCGAACGAGGCATTATCGAGAGTAATAAAATCAATCCCTCGACTTATCCAATGGTAGTAAGTGTGAAGTTTATGATCCAGTGGATCATCTGAGAGACGCTGGGCGCGCAGCGGAGGTTGTTCCAGCCAGTCCGCAAATTGGATCAACCAGGCATCGCGAGTAGCCGGGGGGATCGTTTCGTGATTGCCGACGGCGAGATATACGGGTAAGTCTCCGAAAGGCTGGAGCTGCTCACGGATGAAATCCGGCCACGCGCCGGATAAGTAGTCGGCAATCAGGAGAGGCTTCGATTTGATCTGCAGCGACGCGGGTGGAACCAAGTCTTCGTCAAAGGTGTAGAGGGCGCGGAAGTCTCCGAGGTGCCAGTAGAATTCAGCCTGGGCCTGTTTGACGCCCGCGGCAATGGCGGGCATCACGACGCCGCCGCAGTTGCGCGAGTCTCCGGAGACCGCAAATTTCCAGACCGGCGTGGGCGGCTGCGCTTGCAGAGAGGCCGCCATGAAAAAAGCCAACAGCGTGCGCATTAGCGGTTATAGATGCGCACGCGGAAAGGCGGTTTGGCTTGCTCGCCCGGATCGATGGTGAATTCCTGCGAGGTTTTGGCGGGATCGTAGCCGCGCCAGAGCCAGGTGAGCGCTTCGGGCATCTGCGCATTTCCCTGCGCGGTGTTGTGGGTGCCGGAGCCGAAGCTGAAGAAGAAATCGTAATTCATGAGCTTGAGGGAATTAGCCATCTGGATGTTCTGCAGGGGCCAGCTCCCGTGCGAGTTTTCAAGGTCTTCGGCACCGTCCTGCAGCCAGACGCGGATATTGCGCTTCTGCGTTTCTTTGCGGATTTTGAATGGATAGATGTCGCCGCCTTCGAGCTCGCCGGGATGCCACTGGATGCTGGTGAAGCTGCCGATGCGCGAGAACACGCGCGTGAACTGATCGGGAAAATACCAGGCGGCGTTGAAGGAGCAGATGCCGCCGGAGGATTCGCCTCCAATGGCGCGGCTGTAGCCATCGCTACGGAGGTTGTACCGGCGGGCGATCTCCGGGATGATTTCATCGCGCAGGAAGCGCGGGTAGCGGTCCGAAACAGTATCGTATTCGACGCTGCGCAGAGCCTTGTCACCGAGCTTTCCGGGATCAATTAAAAGCTGGATCATGACCGGGATCTTCTTCTGCGCGATCAGGTTGTCGATGACGTTCGCGAGGTGGGAGCCGCCATCGCGATCGACAAAGTTGTGTCCGTCCTGCCAGACCATGAGAGCGGCCGGGGTCTTCGGATCATAGCCGGCGGGGACATAGATCCAGTAATCGCAAAGCATGCCGTCGAAGATCTTGCTCGTGAACTGCAGCTTCTCGGAAATCGTGCCGTGGGGGACATTCTGCGCGTAGGAGTCGGGGCCGTACGCGGCGAGGTCATAGCTGCCGCCTTTGCGCGCGCCATCGACGGTGTAGTAGTACGTGTGAGAAGTTCCGGTGGTGAGATGGCCGGTCTGGAACCATAAGTTGGTGCCCTTGATGCGGGTCATGGCGCGATAGGGGACATCATCGATGGTGAGCAGCGGCTCTTTTTCGGAATCGATGGCCCAGAGGAATTCAGAGTCACGCCCGAACGCGGCTTTGCCCTCGAGAAGCTGCTGGTCCTTGAAAACGGTGTGGAGGGCTGCGGCGAAGGCGGGGTCGGACGGAGTTTTGGAAAGCAGAATCAGCTGCGGGGCGGTGATCGGAACGGGGGCAGCGGCGAAAGCGGCTGAAGCGCAGAGGATAATGCAGCCAAGGGCGCGATGGAAAGGCACTTTGGAATCATACCGGGTTTTCGGCGCGCAGATCGGTTCGATTGGCGGCCACGCCCGTGTCTCCTGTTAGCGAGGCCGCTCTCGGTGTCACGCGACTTCCGCTCTCGAAAAGGCGCGCCGTGTACCCAATCATCTACCGCCTAGCTTTTTTCCCTACAAGTATCGCGACGAAATAAAGCGTAGAACACCGGCAACAAGCAGATAATCGCGGCGGCGACAAAAAGCCCGCCAGCGGGCACCGTGATCCAAGCTCCATAGCGTTGGTCGAAGGCAAACGCTATGAGGAAAAAGCTGGTGCATAAAGCAGTGATGATGGTGGTGTTGAGTCGTCGGGGCATGTTCCTCCTAAAAAGACGGATCGCACTCTATCGTGATCACCGTCAGTGCTCCAGTCGCACCATCGACCGAAATCTTACAGGTCGGTTGTCATCGATTTCAATTTTTCCTGGAACTCCTGAACCTGAAGGCGCCTGGAACGAGCCAGAATGGCACCGGTCACGATCATGATGATCAGCGCTGCCACTCCCGCTCCGGTCTGGATCCAGTGCAGATGCGACCGTGGGGCAAAGCCCGCTGACGATGTACCGATACCGATGGCCTGCGTCACCACATAGCCAACCAGTGCGCCGACGGGTACGCCGGCGTAGAGGCATCGGGCTACAAACAAATCCCTTTTCGCCCGTACAATAATCGTTTTCAGCAAGCTCACCGTGTCCAGCGTGAGAGCGTCGGAGCGAAAGCATTGAGCGCGCCGGTGCAGGATTACTCCGATGATTAGACCGACAATCCACATCACGCTGAGGAGGCCATGAGACTTGAGGCGTCCTGTTGCTTCCTCAAAGACCAGCAGGATGGCGACGCCACATACGATTGCAAATATGCTTCGGTTGAGCCGTTGATGCAGTGCGTTCAGACGCTGCAAGTCCTGCAGAACGTGTTGTGTGTCGGTCTTCGGCGTGGTCTGCCAAAGGGCAACTAGGGGATCACTGGGAGGCAGAGAAGTCATGATGGATCTCCGAGGCTGAGCTTGATTGCGGATTTGGCGCGGTGGAGTCGCACCGAGGCGTTGCTTTCGCTGATCCCCAGCGTGAGGGCTATGTCCTTGATCGGCATATCCTCGAGATAAAGACTCGCCACGGCTTTTAGATTTTCAGGAAGGCTGCGCACCGCCTCGATGAGGCTTGCCAGCCGCACCGCATGGGTTCTCTCCTCATCAAGCGGCAGAGCCGGATCGGGATGGGCGTCGCTGAGCGGCTGAGCCTGCCGTATGAGCGCCCGCCGGACATGGGTGACGCAGAGATTCTGCGTGATGCGGGCAATATACCCTTTTAGGGTAGCTCGGTCGTTTAAGCGGGGTAACGCGCGCCAGACGGCGATCCAAACATCTTGCACAAGATCATCGACCCTGTCGGGGTGGCGTTCATAAACGGTCGCGATGCGGCGCACCATAGCGGCATGGACTTCAACAATCCCCTCCAGCCCTGCCCCGCTCATATCCATACTTCTCTTGTCCCGTATAACTACTTACAACAACAGTCGCTGGCCATCATGGAATCTTACAAACAAACATTCAGAAACCGAATCGTCTCGTTCCTGTGCCTGTAACCGGGGAGAGCGGCGGCCGGAAAACCAGCGCCGCAACTCACGAGACTGAAAAAGGGAAAAGCGCGTTATTCGCGAGTAGCGGATCAATACGAGAGAACCGCGGTAAAGGAGGGATGCTAATCGGTGGCCGGTTTTATTTTTCTTATACCTGAGCTTTCGGCTGGCCGCGCATAGAATTCAGCCCATCGACGATCTTCCGATGAGGCGTTAGGATCGTCAGTTACGCGCTGGATTTCCTGCACGAGTTGATCCCGATGCATCGCTTCAGGGGGATCTAACTGGCCAAGCATCGCCAATGCCTCGCGAGCCACGGACCACCGTGTAGCGGTCCAACTGACGCCTCATTTGAGCTAACGTCTGGACCTCGTGCCGAGGGCTGCCAGTACTTTCGTTCACCCCAACGTCGCGCCGGCACGCGTTTTCGCGGAATTCCATGTTAGACTGCTTCGATCTTATGCCCTCTCTTCCTTTTCGCCTACTTGGGTTTCTGTTTGCCGCAGCCGCCGCCGGCAGCGGTCAGACTTATTCAACTTTTGAAGTTGTAGCCAGTATTGGCACCGTTCCTTTTTCCATCAACTCCACCAATGCGGTTGCGGGTTATTACGTGGATGCCGCTAGCGTGCTCCATGGATTCGTTCGGAATGCCAGTGGCGTGATCACCGCTTTTGACCCGAAAGGCAGTGCTTACACGTACCCCAGGTGCATTGACGACGCTGGTGCGGTCACGGGGTACTATCGGGACTCCAAGGGAATTTACCACGGCTTTCTACGATCTGCGAAAGGCGGGATCTTGTCTTTTGACGTCCCGGGCAGTTCCGCCACATACCCTTCAGCTATTAACAAGTCAGGAGAAATTACGGGATCCTACCAGGACCTACAAAGTGTATACCACAGCTTCGTTCGCAGCGCAGCAGGTGCGGTCACCACTTTTAGCGTAAGCGGGAGTACCGGAACGTCTGCGGTGAGCATCAATACCGGCGGCGCCACAACCGGCTCCTATCAGGACGCGGCCGCCGCCTACCACGGGTTTTTGCGAACTGCGCAAGGCAAGATCACTGAGTTCTCGGTGAAAGGAAGTTTCAACAACTATGTGACCAGCATCGACACTAACGGCGCGGTAGTCGGCTCCTATCAGGACGCCAGCGGGTACCCCGGCTTTCTGCGAAGCGCGCAGGGAGTCATTACGACTTATACTGTTGCCGGCAGTACCGCTACCGATCCTACGAGCATCAACGGGAAAGGCTGGATCTGTGGATCCTACACGGACGCGCAGAGCGTCTCGCACGGGTTCGTGCGGGATCCGAGCGGCACCATTGTGAATTTCGATGTCCCTGGGAGCATCAACACTTTTGGTGAAAGCATCAACGCCTCAACGGTCATCACCGGGTACTACAAGGACGCCGGGGATATCGCGCACGGCTTCCTGCGGATGCCCTAAGTCTCCGCTCGCGACCGGCGCGGCGGCCACGCCCTGGCGCTCTAACTCCCTCGCCACCCGCAAAAGTTTCGTTTCCTGATATGGGCCGGCGATCAGTTGTACGCCCATCGGCATGCGCCCCGGATGATGCACCGGAACCGTCAGCACCGGCAGGCCGATGAAGGAAAAGGGTTGCGTGAAAATCCCAATGTTGGGCCGCGCCAGCACCTCTTTGCCGTCCAACACGATGGTGTTCTGTCCGATCTGGATGGCCGGGCAAGGCGTAGTGGGAGCAAGGATTACATCCCAGTCGCGGAACACTTCCCGAACGCGGTCCCGGTACCAGGCGCGGAAACGTTGCGCCACGTTCACCCACGCGGCCGGCAGCAGCGCGCCCGTCAGAAAGCGGTCGCGCGTGCGCGGATCGAACTGATCCGCCCGCGTGCGCAGGTCGTCGAGATGGAGTGAGCCGCCCTCCGACGCAGTGATCACATAGGCCGCGGCACGCGCCCGCGCGGATTCCGGAATGTTGACGAAACTTTTCGTGTTCAGAGCCCGCGCCACTGCTTCCACCGTTTCGAGCGCCTCCGGTTCGGCCTGACGGAGGAAGTAGTCGCCCGCGGTCGCGATGCGCAACTCGCCGATGCCGCGGCCGATTTCGGGAGCGGACAATTCGACCGGGCGTTCGGTACAGACCGGATCGCGCGGGTCGGGGCCTTGCAGCAAGTCGTACGCGGCGGCGAGGTCCTCGACCGAACGCGCGAAAGGACCAACGTGATCCAGGCTCGCGGCTAACAGGAACGCTCCGCGCCGCGAAACGCGCCCATACGTGGGCTTCAGACCGAAGATGCCGCAGAAGGCGGCTGGCACGCGGATGGACCCGTTGGTATCGGAGCCGAGCGTGAGCGGCACCATGCCGGAAGCGACCGCGGCCGCCGATCCGCCCGACGATCCGCCTGCCACGCGCGAAAGGTCATGCGGATTATGCGTCGGCCCGTAGTGGCTGTTTTCGGTGGTGAAGCCGTACGCGAACTCATCCATGTTGAGCGTGCCAACCAGAATGCCCCCGGCGCGGCGTAAGGCAGCCACCGATGCTGCATCCTCCCGCGCGGGAGCCGCATTCGCGCGAATCAACGATCCGGCGAGCGTGGGAATCCCCTGAACATCCAGCAGATTCTTCACGGCGAACGGAACGCCCGCAAGCGGTCCCGGATCCTCGCCACGGGCAATCGTCTGATCAATTTCTCGCGCGTCTTCCATCGCGCGGTCTGGGAACAGCGCGGTGAAGCAGTTGAGCGCGGCATCCTGATTCCGGATGCGAGCCAGCGCCGCTTCGGTCGCGGCTACCGCGGTGGTCTCGCGGGTCTTCACGGCGCGCGCCGTTTCGAGCGCGCCCGGAATGGCGGAGGTCACGGTTGGAACACCGGGGCGGCTTCGATGCCGGGATCGAGGGGAAACTCCATCACGAACTGCGCAATTGCCGTCACGCGCTCCAACTCACCCTGGACAGCGCCGCGGCTGGCCGGCGTGAGCGTCAGGCCGAGCTTAGCCGACGCGGCATCGACGTAGGAGGCCGCCGCCGGAATCAGCGAAACATGCGCGGAGACGATCCGCCATCCTTCGGGTAGCCGCGCCCAAATCTGCGTCTGGCGGCCCTGCCGCTCCATCCCCTCCATCGAGCGCGTGAATTCCAGATTAATCACGCCCGTGTCGTTGCCCAGGGTGAGCACCTCCATAGACTGGTGGATCTGCGCCGAGCCGTGCAGGTTCTCCATCACTCCATAGCGACGCGCAAACGGAGAATCCCAGAACAATGCGTCAAGCGCGGCAACATCGTTCTCCATCAGAGCCTTCTCAAAGATGGCGTGCTGCGCCGTCAGTTCAGCCATCACCGTTGGGTCGTTGATTTGCATGATCAGGAACGATCGGCGGCCCGAGCCTCAGCGGGTAGCGACGATGAGTTGCTGGGGTGACATCGGCACATCCATCAACTCCCGTTTTCCAAAGCCCGCCGCGTCCAGCATCTGTCCGTACTGAGTCATCGTGTAAGCGTCACCCGACACTGTGCTCGCCAGCATCATCATGGCAAACGAAGCAGCGACGGGCGGCGTCAGGCGATCCTCGTTCGGGACCATTTCGAGTATCATCATGCGCCCGCCGGGCCGCAGGGCTGTGTGAAAGCGCTTCATCAGAGGGATGTTTTCGTCTATCGAAAAATGGTGGAAGAGGTTGGTCACCAGCACGAGGTCATACCCGGTGCCGAGATCGGCCGTGAACGCACTTCCCGGGAGCAGCGTTACCGGGATACCCGCGGCCGCCGCGTTCTGACGCGTCACTTCCAGTACGCTGGGGAAGTCCTGCACCACAAGCTCACAACCCGGAGCGCGGCGCGCGACGGCGAATCCGAACAGACCATGACTGGCCGCTATGTCCAGCACCCTGGCAGGGATACCGCCACGCATCACTACTTCCGCAATGAACTCGGCCGCCGCAGCCATCATCGGCTGCATCGCGCGCGCGAACAACACCCACTCCGCCACTTCCTCGCCTGCCATTGGCTCTTCGAGCGAGGTACGCCCCATGCGTATGGTCTCCCTCAGCCCCCGGAACGCAGTCATGATTTTGTTGTTCATCATGAAGGGGAGCGTCGGCGCCATGCTCGCCGGGGATCGCCGATCCAGGAAGACTGCACTGGTCGGAGTAGGCGTGTAGTGCCCATCGGATTTCCCGATGAGACCCTGGATCGCCAGATAGTCGCACAGGATACGCATGCCGCGTTCCGGCACACCGGCTTTCCCCGCGAGATCCGTCGCGCTCAGCGGCCCGTCACCCAGAGCGTCAAAAACACCCAGTTCGATGCCCGCCTTCAAAGCGGCGCTCCGCTGGTGCGCCGTCATCGTATCCCACACTAAGCCCGGATTCGGTTGGTCCAAGTCGCGCCTCCGTGGGAGATGCTATCATCTCGCCGGACGAGCGGGGTCAACCGGTCGCCACCTGATTTAAACGCCGCCCTTGCGGACGTGGTGCTGACGTGCTCGCGCTACTATGTTAAACTGACCACCCGTGAGTGGCTGGTATACCGTTAGCGAGGGTGATTGCGTCAGCAGTATCGCCTTCCAGCACGGGTTTTACTGGCAAACCCTTTGGAACCATCCCAATAACTCGGACCTGCGAACCCTGCGCAAGGACCCCAATGTTCTTGCCGAGAACGACCAAATCTTTATTCCGGACTTGCGTTTAAAGACCGAGGATCGCCCCACCGACGCCAAGCACTCCTTTGTCCGGAAAGGTTGCCCGGCGAAGCTCAAGCTTCGCTTGATGACGAATAAGAAGCCGCGAGCGAATGTTCCCTACACCCTGGTCATCGACGGCAAGTTTTATAAAGGTCAGACCGATGCCGAGGGACGCATCGAGCAAGCCATTCCGCCCAACGCGTCGCAGGGCAAGTTGGTGCTCACGACCAACGGCGTCGCGGAAGAACACGACTTGATTCTCGGCGACCTCGATCCCCTCGATAAGATATCCGGCATCAAGGATCGCCTCGTCAACCTGGGTTACGACTGCGAAAAGGATGGCGATGCGATCACGGATAAGTTCCAGCAGGCGCTCTCCTCGTTTCAGGCTGATAACCAGTTGCCGCAGAGCGGCGAGCTCGACGATGCCACGCGGCAGAAGATCAAACAGATTCACGGATTCTGAAGCTAAAGTGCCATGAGCGACGACGCCGATCCCCCGACTCAGCCGGATGATTCTCAACCAACCGGTTCCGACACCAAGGACGCTTGTTATCGCGATGTCACGGTGCTCAAGGACGCGGGCAGCGGCGGGCCCAACTCAGTGGCGCGCGGCCATGAACAGGCGGATTCTGAAAACACCCTTGACCACGATCCGCCGGTCGGTGCAGTTTTTGTGGATGTCACGAACGTAGACCCTGCCGATGCCAAACGGAGTGACGGCGCGGATTGGGCCAGCCAGGGCGTTGAGACCGGTTCGGATGCGGACAACGCGATCGATGGCGCGGGTCCCGATGCCGCTTCCGCCGCGAGCCTCGGCGCGAGTATTGTGCAAGCGGTATCCGACGCTGCCGGCGCCGTGGTTGCGGCGGTGGGTGCCGCCATCGGTGCGATCTTTTGAGGAGCCTGGATGTCCAGTTTCGATTCGCCATATTTTCAGATCGACCTTCCTCCGGACACGGTGGATGCGTCCTCGTACTGTTTCGCGCTGGCCGCTGCCAGCCGCTTCCACCCGAGCATCGTAATTAAGTTCGACGATCTGCCGCCCGGACAGACACTCACCGATTACGCCGCCATTCAGGTGAAAAAGATGCAAGCACAGCTTAAGAACTTCAAAATGCTCGTGCCGCCCCAAACCAATGCTCCCGGCCAGATCAGCCTTTCCTACCAGTGGGGCGCCGAAGATAGCCGCTTCCGCCAGTATCAGATTTTTCGCCAAAACGGGGTCCGGGTTTTCCTCATCACCGGCACGCTGCTGGAGGATGGCGGCCTGCAATATGCAACCCTGCTGCAAGACGCCATGCGGAGCTTCCGCCCGAAGTAAGGCACACCATGTTTCGCGTTACCCCTTCCGACAAAATCGATTACTCAGAGAGTGATGTAAATTCTCCCGCGGCGCTCAAGAAGGCGAGCTACGCGGATCTCAGATTGATGCAATCGAGCGATGGCTCAGGCAACGGTGTGCTGATCTGCAAGGTGGTGGTCCAACTGGAGTTCAGCGACGGAGTCAGTAAGCAGCCCGCTACCGCTGGGCAGGCGCTCGTCTGGACCGATCCCGAGAAAACCGCCTTTGCCCAGGCCTTCGGCAATGTGGTTAAGAACGTCTGGGACGGTCAGTTCGAATTGAAAGGAAGCAGCGGCTACTTCCATCGTTCGGCCGGTGTCCAGTTTGAGATCGTAACCAAAACGGGAGCCACGATTTTCAAACACTACCACCTCAACGTGACCAAAACGGACGACTTCACTACCAGTTATGTAAAAGGCGAACGCCCCTTCGTTGGCTCCGATGCCGAGTTCGATACGGGCGATGTCACCGGCGTCAATAAGGGCGCCAGCATGCCGCAGCGCGCTGCCGCTCACGAGTTCGGCCACATGATCAGCTACGACGATGAATACCCGAATGCATCCGACCCGGCCAAGCCCACCAGGCCAACTTCGAACGCGAACTTTCTCACTGATAAAGACAGCGTCATGCACTCCGGAGAGGCTCTCCGCAAGCGCCATTACACCATCTTCGCGGATTGGCTGACTACGCAATACAAGGGCTTCACGGGAACCAACATCGATAAGAGTGACCCCATCATCTGGAAAGTGGAGGGAGACACGGATCTGTCCAACGCCCAGATATAAGCGCAATAGCCCTTAAAGAAGCGCAGCAAAGACGCCGCCGGAACTCACCGGTTGTCCCGGGCGTTTCAGAATGACTACCTCTTCAAGCGTGTACAGCAGGAGCACGCATCCGCCCCCGGTCCACTGGCCGTATCTCTTGGCACGACCTCGGCCGGTCTCAACCGCACTACTCGAAACGAAGTGCCTGAATCGGATCGAACCTGGCCGCTGTCCGCGCGGGAATGACCGCGAACAGCAGATTCAGCATCACCGAGAAGCCCATCGCGATGCGCGCGCTTGCCGCGTCGAACACGATCGGCTGATCGGCCCACTTCGAAAGCCAGACCGTGGCCTCGAAAGCCAGGGCGCCTCCCACCGCTGCGCCGCAGATTCCGAGCGCGAAGGCCTCCGCGAGTATCTGTGTGAATATGTCCGTCCGCGTCGCTCCCAATGCTCGTCGCGTACCGATTTCGCGAGTTCGCTCGCGCACGCCGATCCAGCCGATCGCAAGCACACCCAGCCCGGAAACCGTCAACGCACTCAGCCCGATCCATCGCACGAAGAACAGCGTTTGCGCGGATGTCGCCGACTCCGCATCCACCAGTTGTTTCTGGCTGAGAACCTGAAAATCATCCGCCTTCCCTGGTGCGCGATGCCGTTCGCGTAGCACCTTCCGCACGGACTCCGCCGCTCGGTCCATCTCCTTCCAATCCCCCGCCTCAAGCAGAATGCCGGTGTAGGAGGCGCGGTTCGAAAGCCGGTGCATGGCCGTCGATAGCGGGACATAAATCTGATCGTCCTCGTTCGCCGCATCCAGGCTTTGCCCTCGCTCCGTCATCACCCCGGCAATCTCGAAGGGAACGCGATTAATCAGAATCCGTTCGCCGACCGGCGAAGCGTCGTTGAACAGCTCCCTCGTGATCTTGCTCCCGAGCAGCGCTACGCGGCCCGAACGGCGCACATCCATCGCTGTGAATGGTTCGCCCTCGCGCGTTTGCCATCCCTTGATCGTCAAGTACTCGGGCTCGATACCGATAACCGGGGAATCGCGCTTCGCCAAGTCTCCTGCTTTGACGAGAAGACTTAAACCGGCGAAAGCGGAACTCCTCGCGAAAAGGGGAACCTCCCGGCGAATGGCCGCGTAGTCGGCTTCCGTGAGCGTCGTGACGAGGGAGCCGGTTCGCGCGCGATCCGCAATGCTCCGGCCTTGTGCGGGCGTCACAATCAGGAGATTGGTCCCCATGCGCGCCAGCTGATGCACGACTTTCTCGCGTCCCCCGAGCGCGTAGTTCACGGACGACACTGCGCCCGCTACCCCCAATAACGCGCTCAAGACCGTAAGTCCCGATCGCAACGGAAACCGCCACAATACCCGAAGCGATGTGCGGACGAGGCAAACGGAACGAAGGATTCTCATGATCGTAAGGCATTCACCGGGTCGACTCGCGAAGCGCGCCAAGCCGGGTAAATCCCGAAGATCAGTCCCATCCCCACGGCGAGCAAGACCGCTGTAACCAGCGCGTCTTTCTCGAACAAATAGGGCAGCTTCTGACTAGCTGCCACCGCATTCGCCCCCCCCAAACCGATGGCGATTCCCAGCAGTCCCCCCGCTAGCGAAACAATCACCGCCTCCACCAGGAACTGGAACACAATGTCGAAGCGGCCCGCCCCCACCGCGCGCCGCAGCCCGATCTCTTTCCGCCGCTCCGAAACCCCGATCGTCATCAGACTCATGATCACCACCCCGCCGGTCAACATGGCGAGCGACGCAACGCCCGTCAGGATTCGAGACAAAGTGGAAGCGACGCCAGTCAATTGCTTCATGACAGCTTGCGGGTTCGTGATGTTGAAGTCGTCGAGTGCCGGGCGCGCCAGGTTATGGCGCTTGCGCAGAAGCGCGGTGATATCCGAGACAGCCTGATCGCCCCTTTCGGGGTCCTTTAATTGCGCGACAATCATCGTCAGAAAGTCGCGATTGAACAGTCGCCGTGACGCCGTGGTTACCGGGATCAGGACCAGGTTGTCCAGGCTTGCGCCGGCGGGTCCCGCCCCGCGTGAGGCGAGAAGTCCGCGAACTTCAAACGGTACACCGCCGATCCGAATCACCTTGCCGAGGGGATCATCGTCCGGAAACAAAGCCTGTCGCGCGTCCGGCCCGAGCACCGCGATGCGTGCCAGGGAGCGCTCGTCATCCGCCGTGAAGAACGAGCCTCGATCCAGAGCGTCTCCGCGCAGGTCGAGCCAATTGGCCGAAACTCCGCACACCGCGGGCGATGCCTGCCGGTCCCGCCAGCTCACATCGACGTCAAACGCATTCTGAAGCTGCGCCACCTGCTTAATCTCCGGGAGTTCGCTGGCGATCGCCTCGGCATCGGAGAACTTCAAGACCGGATCCACATTGGCCAGTGACACCATCCCTCGTGTGCGTCCCCCGGGCGGACCAGCACCGTATCGAAGGTGCCCAGCATGTTCTTCACGCGCTTCACCGTCTCTCGCCGCGTACTCTCTCCGATGGAGTTGAGTACCGTGAGAGAACCGATTCCGGCCGTGATCCCGAGCATCATGAAAATGCTCCGGCGGCGAAAGCGAATCACTCCGCGCAGTGCTTGGCGAAGCTCAGCGAAGTACTTCATTCCCGCTTCCCTTTCGATCCGACAACAGAGCACCTTCCCTTAGGATCAGTTCCCGCTTCGCCCAGGCCGCAACGCCGTCATCGTGTGTCACAAGAACGATCGTTCGCCCTTCTCCATGAAGATCGGACAGAAGCTGCATAACTTCGTTGCCGGCAACTTGATCGAGGTTGCCGGTGGGCTCGTCCGCCAGAATCAACGGTGGGTCATTGATCAGCGCCCGGGCCAGCGCGACCCGCTGTTGTTCGCCGCCGGAGAGCTCTGAAGCATAATGCCGGGCACGGCTGCGGAGACCGACCCTCTCCAGCGCTTTCATGGCTCGGCCCCGATCCACGCGGCCGTCTTTATAGACCATCGGGATCTCCACATTCTCGACAGCCGTAGTCCGCGCTAATAGCTGAAAAGACTGAAACACGAAGCCTATTCTCCGATTGCGAATGGCGGCGAGCTGCCGATCCGAGTACGCTGTGACGTTCTGCCCGGCAAGCTTGTACACGCCGGCGCTCGGGCGATCCAAACAGCCCAGGATATTGAGCAGCGAGGATTTTCCCGACCCGGAAGCACCGCGCACCGTGACGAACTCGCCATCGGCAATCGAGAAGCTAACGTCGCTCAAGGCGTGAACCGGAGCCCCGTCCCCCCGGTGGTGGGTCCTCGAGAGGTGTTCGATCTCGATCATACGATCCCCAGCAGAACCCGTTCGTTGCGGTTTAGCGATCGCATAACCTCAATCCATGACCCGTCGCGCTGGCCGGTGACGATCTCGCGTTTTTCCGGCAAACCCTTCGCCCGGAAATGCGGACTTCTCGATGTACACGAAGCGCCCCGCGCCTTCTTTATGAACCGCTTCCGCCGGAATCATCAGCGCTTCTCTCTTTGCCGTTTGGATCGAGACGTTCGCAGTCATGTTCGGCTTCAGAGAGGCGATGCCCGCTCGGATCGCGACCGCCACTTCGTAATTAACCACCCCGGAGATGATCGTGCCGGTAGGCGCCACGCGCTCGACAGTCCCCTCGAACTCCCGGGATGGGTAGGTCTCGGTGGTGAATGCGACCGGATCGCCTCGCCTGACATTCGCAATATCGGTCTCGTCGACCATGGCGATCAGTTCCAGCGCTTGGTCCTCGATCAGAGTAACGAAATTGGGCGCGCTGAACGAGGCTGCCACCGTCTCGCCTTCTTGCGTGAGCACCGACGACACCGTTCCCGAGATCGGGGCGCGCACGTGCAGATAGGGCAGGTCGCTTTCGACCACGGCCAGATCGCTGCGGGACTTTGCCAGTCTGGCCTGCGCGCTCTTCTCGTCCTCTTCCAGTTCTTCTGTTTGTTGGCGAGCAATCAAGGCTTCTTTCAATAGCGCGCGGCTTCTGGCCAGTCCGCGCTCCACTTTCTCCAAAGCTGCGCTGTCGATTAGAATTTGCGATTTGGCCTGCTCGATCCGCGCATTCAATCCTCGCGAATCGATCTCGGCGATCGCATCGCCTCTGCGAATGTGCGAGCCGACCTTGACATGAAGCTTCGTCACGATGCCGGAGATCTGAGCGCCCACCCGTACTTCCGCGCCGCTCGGCACGCGCAAGGTTCCGGTGGCCGTCACCGTGGCGCTCAGCTTGCGCAGCTGCGGGCTCACGGCGGTGATCTTCGGCGCAAGCGCGGCGCTGCCCGCGTTCCAGAAGTTTCGCCGGTAAACGAAACCGGACACCGCCAATGCGAATACCAACAGCAGGACCAGAAGCGGGCCGCGCGCCCGCGTGTTTGCACGGCCCCGGACGCGCGAATCTTCAAGAGCTATCGTCGCCATCACGAACCTTACCTGCGGTCGTAGACCATCACAATGGCGGGGGCCCCGCCCCGCGTGCTCTCGACCGTAAGAGTGCGGCCGTCGTTCGAAAGCCATCGCAACTCCGTGCGCTTGACGGTCGTTCCCGCGATCGAACCCGGACTGCTCCACGTGGTCACGAGTTTCGGCCCATCCCACTTGCTTACCGTATCCGCGACCGCTTCCATGGGGTTCTTATTCGGTACGGTTTTGCCGGTAAGATCGAGACGGATTTCGCTGGTTCCATCCTCACCGTTGAAAGTAGTGGCATTGGTCACCAGTAGTTCGGTGGGCGTTTGCCGGATGGTTGCGATCAGTTTCATCTGGGCCATCATGCCGATGTTCTTGCTCTTGGTTGGGCTTAGCTGCCAGCTGCCGGAGAAGTCGGTCTGGGCAAAAAGGGGAAACGCGGCAGCCGCGAATATCACCAGCAGGGCCGTTAGTTTCATGGTTGGTAACCTCCATCTCGATCGTGCACTCTGTACTTGCGTATAGAGTCAAGAGGCCGTTCGAAAAATTATTTCGGATTCCTCATTTTGGGAACCGGACACTTACCCGCCAGAACGCTTTCCGCTTCCCCAACAGGCCGCGCAGATATCCACGCATCTGCTCGAGTGCGCATATCTTGGCCTCGATCGACTGGAGCCGCTCCCCGGCAATGGTCAGAATGCGCTGGAATTCTTTGGGCGGATTCCCAGAATCGTCGCGGATCGTATCGAGAGAGCCATGGATCTCGGAGAGTTCTCTGGCTTCCTTCAGCGTGAATCCGAGACTTTGGCATTGCTTGACGAACACCACCTGCGCCAGATCGCGCTCGCCGTACAACCGGTATCCTGCTTCCGTCCGTGACGGCTCGCGAATGACTCGCTCACGTTCGTAGAAGCGGATAGTCTGAATGTTGACGCCCGCCTTTCTTGCCAGTTCGCCGATGCGCACACTAAACAATGCACCTTATACCGAGGTATAGAGTCAAGCGGCGGACGCGATGGCGCGAACACGGTTACAATTGCCCAGTAGCCCGATAGAAATTCTCGATGTAACGCCCATCGATATCGGTGAATCCGTATTCCCTTGCGGCGTCTCCGACGAAAATCAACTGTCCGGATTTCGCAATCACATTGGGGTCCGCAGACAAGGCTCCAATCGCGCGGCCTGTGTATTCAGGCGATTCAGCCAGATCGTACCGGTACAGTTTTTGCAGGGCTTCGTTCTTCATGTGAACTTCCACGCGTTCTGTTTTCATGAATCCCGGCAACAACCCGAGCACGGTCACACCGGCTTTGCTCGCGTCCGGCGCCAGGGTCATAACGAGGCGGTTCAGCGCGTAGTGGGGCAGGTGTTCGAACAGGTCCCAATGCACGTTACCGCTGAGCTTGTCCGGCTCGATCATGGGTTCGCTAACCACCGCAATCAATCCGGAATGCTGGTTCACCATGAGCCGTGCGGCTTCCCGTGCGGCCATCCAGAACGCTTGGGGCCCCGCGCCCATGAACTCGCCCCAGAATTCCGCCGGTAAATCCCAGAAGGGCTGCTTCCATCGGGCATCCACGAAATACGCGTTGCCGCCCCATACGGCACACGCCAGTATGTCGAGCCGGCCGTATTCCGCTCGCACGCGGTCGAAAAGAATCTTGGTCTGTTCCGCGTCAGCATGATCCACCTGCACCGGTATACCGACGCCACCTCGACGCGTCACTTCCTCAGCGGTTTCCTCGATACTGCCGGAAGCCCCGTCTATCGGCGGCGTACCGCCGCGTACGGTACGGCCGGTGACATAGACGGTAGCACCCTGTTCACCGAGAGCCACGGCAATACCCCGTCCACAGCCCCGGCTGGCTCCTGCCGCAATCGCGATTTTGCCTTTAAGCCTATGAGGGGACACAGGTTCGAACATACACTGGGGAAGCCTGGGGTCGCCTGGTCAACGCCGATCAGTAGTCTCCCTTGAACGCAAAGTACGAACCGCGAATGACGCCAGCCAACTTCGACTTCTGGGTGGCAAACTTGAACCGCGGGGCAAGCTCGGCTGGGACTTCCATGCCTTCAGAGAGCTTGAACCCGACAGCCCGCTTCTTGGGGTCATCAATGGTGTACATCACATTGATCGCGAGACCACTCGCGTAGAACACGTATGCCATCCGAATGTTCTCGATCTGGAAGGCTGTCGCTTCGAGCGGGCGAGACGAGATGACGATGTCGCGCTCCTCCTTGAGGATACGTTCCACCCAAGCGATTGCCTCCTTGGCCTTGGCGGCTGGTTCCACCGTGAAGACATGGTTGTACTTGGTCTTGAAGTAGCGGGCCTCGTGCGCCCGTAGACCAGCCAGCGCAGCCGCCACCGGCGACGACTCCAAGCCAACCGTCGACACTGTCTCGAAGTCAACCGTATAGGGCATAGCTCACTCCAACAGAAGTTTGCTTCAAGAAACGAGTGTACCTGAAGAGGTGGATTCGATAAAAGCGCGCTGTTTGCTAATTGTGTGTGGCGGCCGCGCAGCAAATCGGCACGTTCGCGAGCACCATCGCCCGCACGGGATCGGCGGATGTCTGATCGAACGTTTCCGTACCTATTCACCATCAACCCCGACGCGGCACGATGGCCAGTATCGTCCGGTAATCGCAACTGGCGAGATCGCTGTTCGAGACCAAACAAAATATCACCATTTCACTGTTCGGTTTGCCGACAAACCGTCAACTTGACAATGCCTGGGCATTGCCCGGCTCATCGCGGCTTTACTTCCGCACGTACTCATCCAAGAAGGCAAACACGTCCGGTTCCCAAATACTCACGCCGAGGAGGGGGAAATTGTGCCCGTCATCGGATGTGCGGCCGATCGGCGGGTAAATCTTCAGGCGGTGCGGTCTACCAAGCTGAACAAGGCGCGCATCAAGGGCCTTGCCAGGGTTGACCGAATAGTCGTTCGCGGCATGGATGAAGAAGATAGGTGCCCGGATATGCTCCACTGCGTCGAGAAGTCGCTTTCGCAGCTCGGGCGATCGGTCCCAGCTATACCCAGCGCTGGAAAAAAGCACAAGCGCCCGGAGATCCGGTTCCCTCTCGGCTTGCAGGAGTGTGAGGGAACCCCCAAACGAGTGGGCAACGAGTGCCACCCTGTGTGCATCGACCTCAGCAAGCCCACGCAAAAAAGCGAGCCCCGCGGCGGCGGCACTCAGTTCTCTGTTCTCCAGTAATCGCAGTTGCAGAGCATTACGGGCATCCTCCCCGTGTGCTGCGAACTCACTGTTCATTAAGTCGACGGCACTCGCACCCTGATCGGCGGACGGCCCAACGCCCTGCCGAAAAAGAAACAGAAAGACATACCCATGCCGCGCGAACACCGGTCCCAGTGTTTCAGCCTGTCCTTCGTATGGTCCGAGCCGCTCCAGTTCGTCGCGGGTGCGGCCGCTGCCGTGGTTGCACAGGATCGCTGGAAACGGGCCCCGCCCCTGAGGGCGCCAGAGCAGTGCGTGCAGGGTGATTGATCCGTCGTGCACCACTGCGGTTTCAGGTCTAGCACTCGACTGGCCGGTAGCGATTAACGGGAGTAGTAGCGCTAGAATCAGCGCGCCGACCAGGAACATACAGGTCTTGATCATTCGGCCCCTTCTGAGCTATTTGATAACACAACATTTCGACTTGGCCGCATACCCGCAACCGTTCCTTTGTGGTCGTGGCTCTTCGGCGTTCAGCGGGATTGTCGGCTGGCGTTAATTTGGATTCGCAAACAGTCCGCCGTCCTACGGGTTCTATTGGTGCTTGCTACCCTGAATTGGTGGCTGAAATCTCGGGCTATGCGCTTGGCCCGATCCTTTGCGCCCACCTCATCCGAAGAGTGGACAACGCGTTGCTCGATCTTTTAGCGTCACTAACGGCTGAGGAGTGGGATGAACAGACGATCGTGCCAGCTTGGAGGGTTCGTGACGTCGCGGCACACTTGCTCGATACGGCGCTGCGCAAACTGTCGATGGTGCGCGATCACTGGACAGCAGAGGCAGTTGAAATCAGAACACCTCAAGACGTGGCTGAGCTTGTGAACCGGCTAAATCGGGAGGGTGTCACGGTTTATCGACGTTTGAGCCCATCGATCCTCATTCAGTTGACGAAGGAAGCGTGCAGCCAAAGCGCCGAGTTCCATGAGTCACTAGATCCCTTCGCGCTGGCCGCTTTCAGCGTAAGTTGGGCAGGCGAATCGCAGTCATTGAATTGGTTTGATACGGCCCGCGAGCTAACCGAGCGGTGGCATCATCAACAACAGATTCGGCTTGCGACGGAGAAGCCTGGCAGCATGACGAGGGACGTCTATTACCCGGTTCTGGATTGCTTTCTTCGAGGAATGCCTCACCTGTACCGGGACATCGAAGCACCAGAGGGGACAGTGGTTGCGTTCAACATCTCTGGCGAGGCAGGTGGGAGATGGCTGCTGAAACGGGGATGCCTTGCCTGGAGCCTGGTTACGCAACCCTCTGAGGCTACAGCTTGCGAGGTGACGGTACCGCAGGAGTTGGCGTGGCGCCTTTTTACAAAAGGAATTGACACTGGATCTGCCAGGCGCCGGGTGAAGATTGAAGGCGATCTACGCTTAGGCGAGCATGCGCTCCAATTGACTGCGATCGTCGCTTAGCGGCCGTTTCGAGTAGATACGCAGCGCAATGTCGCACAGCGTTTACTAGCGCCATTTGCACCTAGCTCCCCCGCGCCTTCCGGCTCCGCCTCACCCACGTATAAATAGACCAAACACTGCCGCCTACCGAAATCACTACAATCCCAAGCACAATCGCCTGCACCGCCGGCGCGTTCGAAAGAGCCAGGATGCGTTTGCCGTAGTGCAGCGCGAGGAAACCCTCGATAAAGAAGCGAGCCAGGCGCGCGACACCGATAATCCCCAACAGGCGCACCCGCGGGTACTTCAAAGCCGCGGCGACAATCACAAATAGCGTGAACGGGAACGGCGGCGGCATCAACGCGGCCAGGCCAAGCATCAGACCGGCTCGCTTGGTGACCTGGCGCTGCACATACTGCAGGCGGCGCGGAGACACGCGGCCTTCGAGCCCCGCCTCACCGCCTTTGCGGCTGATCGATTCCGTAATGAAGCACCCGATGAGCGAGCCGAGCGCAGCCATCACTGCGTAGTAAGGCATGTGCGCCGGGTTCCGCACCGTCAGCAGAACCAGCAGCAGATCGTTGCCGAGAGGCAGAAACAGGAATGACGAATCGAGCATGCCCAGCAGCAGCAGCCCCACGCCGCCCAAAGAAGCAAAGAAGTGCGCCAGCTGCGTGAGGATGTGTTGCATGGATGAGGAAGAGTGACGAAACTAGCAGCACTTCGCGCGGCTGTACTTTTCGCGCATGCGCTGTTCGAAGAAGGCGCGCCAGTTCTCTGTAGTATGGGCGATTCCGCGCGCGGCTAGGTAACGACGATAGGGCGATTCATCGCTAATCTCGCGCGCGATGGCGAGCAATGCCCGAAGTAAACGTCTCATACGGCACCAGGGCTGAGCCTGCTGGGTACGAATGCGGTCTCATTGACACTCGGAGCCGCCGCTCCCAGCGTAATGCGCATCCACACACGCAGCGAATCCAGAACGATCACCATCACCAGGACCGCGAGCGTCGCGCAAATGGCCGCATCCAGGCGCGCGTTGAAGATCAGCGTTTGCGTCGACGCGATAGCCGCGGCCGGCACTTTGCCGCTCTGCAGCGCGGTTTGCAGAGCATCGGCTTGCGCCAGAAAGCCGATGCGCGGCGAGGCCGAAAAGATCTTCTGCCAGGACGCGGTCAGCGTTACCGTCAGCAGCCAGGCCAGCGGCGCCGCGGTGATCCAGGCAACCTCCACCCGCGCATCTTCAGAACGATGGTGGTGGCTACGCAGAGCGCAATAGAGGCCAGAAGCTGGTTGGCGATGCCGAATAAGGGCCAGAGCGAATTGATACCGCCCAGCGGATCGCGCACGCCGTTATAGAGAAAATACCCCCAGGCTCCCACCACCACCGCGCTGGCGCCCCACACGCCGGGCATCCAGCTCGTACGGCCCAGCGGCTTCCAGAGATGGCCCAGCGCATCCTGCAGCATGAAGCGCCCCACGCGCGTTCCGGCATCGATGATGGTCAGGATAAACAGCGCTTCGAACATGATCGCGAAGTGATACCAGAACGCCATCAGGGCGCTGCCCCCGCCGCGAAGGCGCTGCCGGAGAATGAAAAAATGTGGGCCATTCCGAGCGCGAGCGAAGGTGCGCCGCCCGTGCGTCCGAACAGCGAAATCTCCCCCACGCTGCGCGCCAGGTCCTGCATGTCGGAAGTCGAGACCGGGAATCCCCAACCCGTGATCGTCGCCACCGCCGCGGCCGCGGTCTTCCCGACGATACCCGGCGGCGCGTTCACGGCGAAGTAAATTCCGGGTTGCATCACGCTGGCCGCAATCATCGCCATGATGGCTACGAAACTTTCCAGGAGCATCGCGCCATACCCGATCGGCCGCGCATGCGTCTCGTGCGCGATCAGCTTGGGCGTGGTGCCCGACGCAATCAGGGAGTGGAACCCCGAAATCGCGCCGCACGCGATGGTGATGAAACAGAACGGAAAAATCTTGCCGGCAAAGATGGGGCCCGTACCGTCCGCGAAGCGCGTCAGCGCGGGCATCGCGAGCGGCGGATGCACTATCAGGATTCCGATAGCCAGCAAAAACACCACGCCGAGTTTCACGAAAGTGCTCAGGTAGTCGCGCGGGGCCAGCAGCAGCCAGACCGGGAGCGCGCTCGCCAGAAATCCGTACGCGATGATGGCAAACGCAAGCGTAGGCGCGGTCCAGGTGAACAGGGGAGCGATCGATGGGGATTGCGCCACCCACTGGCCGCCGATCACGGCTGCGATCACCAGCGCGAAACCGATTACCGAGCATTCGAGCACGCGGCCCGGCCGCAGGTAGCGCAGATACAGCCCCATAAACAGCGCAATCGGCATCGTAGCGGCAATCGTAAACGTGCCCCACGGACTTCCGGCCAGCGCGTTCACCACCACCAGGGCCACCACCGCCAGCAGAATAATCATGATCAGCAGCACCGTAATCAGGGCGATGGCGCCGCCCACTTTTCCGATTTCCTCACGCGCGATTTCACCCAGGCTCTTGCCATCCCGGCGCAGGGACGCGAACAGCGTGACGAAATCCTGCACAGCGCCTCCGAGCACGCAACCGGCGATGATCCAGAGCGTGCCCGGAAGGTAGCCGAATTGCGCAGCGAGCACCGGGCCCACCAGCGGACCCGGCCCGGCGATTGCCGCGAAATGATGCCCGAAAACAATCCAGTGGTTCGTGGGTTCGAAATCATGGCCATTGCGCAGCCGCTCGGCGGGAGTGGCGCGGCGGTCGTCCAGGCCCATCACGCGGGCGGCGATCCAGGCGCTATAGAAGCGATACGCGATCGCATAAGTGCAGACCGCGGCGGCAATCAGCCAGAGACTGTTGATCGGCTCCCCGCGCCCGCGGGCGATTATCCCCAGCGCAACCGCACCGCCCGCGGCCACTAGAACCCACAGGATGAGAGCCGCAATCCGCCGCATGCTTCAGAAGTCTTCGAGGCCGTGCAGGATGGGGCTGCTGATGCCGTTCTCCGGAAGCAGCACCGATTGCAGGACGCGCCCGTGCTCATCAATGGCGCCGATGTACTCACCGTTCGGTTGCCCCGCGCGGGCCGCCAGCACGGCGCGAAATCCGCGGTCGGCATAATCAAGCAGCCGCAGCCGATCCCCCACCGGCGTGATCACCCAGCGGTCCGAATCGGGAAGCCCTAAAGCCTGGATGACGCTGTTGTAGGAATCCGCCGGCCCGAGCGCAAGGTACGTGTGGTTCAGCGAACTCACCACCGCGCGCCGATGCGAATCGCCGCCCTCCAGCGAATAACCAACTACCGCCAGGCAGCCGAGAACGCCCAGAGCCACCGCTCCACCGGCCAGGCGGCTCGCGCGCGATTCGGTGCGCGGCTCCAGCCGGATGCCGATCACCGGAGCCAGATGCTTCGGCTCCGTCCGCGCCGGTCCCGAAAGCTCCGGCCGGGTACGCGCATGTTCACCCACCGCTCGCGGCATCTCCAGCACGCGGCGGCGCACCGGCCACACCGTGCCTTCCCGATACTCCAGCGTTTCCAGCAGACCGATGATCACCGTCGGTCGATCCAACTGCGAAGCCTCGCCCAGAAAGCGCCGCGGAACGCACAGATCGCGCTTGGAAGCCGTGTGACGCACGATGATTTCCGACCACGTCGCGTGGCGATACGTCCATTCGTTCGACTCGATCGCTCGGATCGGCGGATGGAACGAGAAATTACGCCCTTCGAGGTGTTGAAAAGGGGGCGGGATGGGCGCGGCCGGCGTCACGGCACTCATAAGAATATCCCACTCACAGATCGAGGATCTGTGCGATCGCGCGCACTTGATCGGCGTCCGCGATCACCGGTCGCGGCAGGCTTTCCGGACCCCCGGCATCGTCAAAGGCGGTGAACAGCGCCATCTTGGCCAAAGCGTACCGTTCGGTTGGCGAAAGCGTGCGGCCCTGTTCAGATTCCCAAAGCGCGGTCGCCGCCGCGGGCAACAGCACGGTGACTTGGAAAGAAGCCCGGCGGTCCTGCGTCGTCTCGAAGCGATAGCGATCGCCCGCCGCATCCGCCTCATGCGACTGGAACCGGTATTGGTAAACGAAGCCGCTGGCCGCCGAGTACGTCTTGGTGCGAGGCATCCCCGGCGGGCGCGAACCTGCTATCGCCATGCCATACTGTAGAACGGTTTTAGACCCTTATGTCGTCTCTTTCAGCGCCTCGCGAAATTGTGGCCGCTCACAGCCCGGATTCCGATGACGCGTTCATGTTTTATGGTTTGGCAACGCGCAAAATCCGCTCCTCCCTGGTCACGTTCCGCCATGTTCTTTCCGACATCGAAACGCTGAACCGCGAGGCGCGCCAGGGCGTCTACGAGCTCTCCGCAATCTCCTATCACGCCTACCCCTACGTTGCCGATAAATATGTCCTGATGGCGAGCGGATCTTCCATCGGTGACGGCTATGGACCCATGGTGGTGGGGCTCAAGCCGATGGAGCCGCGAGACCTAAAAGGCAAACGCATCGCGGTCCCCGGGCTGCTGACCACCGCCTACCTCACCCTGAAAATTTTCGAGCCGGACTTCGAGCCCGTGGTGACTCCTTTTGACAAGATCCTCGAAGCGGTGCAGAACCACACCGCGGATGCCGGCCTGATCATTCATGAAGCCCAACTCACCTATAACCGGACCGGCTTTCACCGCGTCATCGATATGGGCAAGTGGTTCAAGCAGGAATACGGGCTGCCGCTGCCCTTGGGCGGCAACGTTCTGCTGCGCTCCCTCTCACCCGAAGTTCGCAGCGAGTGCACGCGGATGATGCGAGAAAGCATTCAGTTTGCATTAGATAACCACGATGAGGCTCTCCAGTACGCCATGCAGTTCGCGCGCGATCTGGATCGCGGACTCGCCGAAAAATTCGTGGGAATGTACGTCAACCACTACACCGTCGATTGCGGCGACGTTATCCCCAAAGCGGCGCAGAAGCTGTTGGACCTGGGCTTCGAAGCCGGTTTGATTCCGCACCGTGTGGAAGTGGAATTCGCGCGTTAGTCATGCGACTCGGTCTCACTTTTCTGATTGCGGCGCTGGCCTTCGCGCAAACCGCCAAAGACGTTCGCAAAGTAGCGAAGCAGGGGCCGTCCGCGCTGCCCGAACTGCAGCATTTCCTGGTGAACCCCGATCTCAAAGTGCGTCTGGAGGCGGTGCGCGCCATTGTGGAAATCGGCGGTCCACGCACCATCGACGCGCTGATCGGCGCCACCCACGACAACGAAGCCCAGGTGCAGATCGCCGCGGCCAACGGTTTGGTGAACGTCTATTTGCCGGGTTACGTCCGAACCGGTTTCGGCGGGCCGCTGCGTCGCGTGGGATCGGACATCCGTTCGCGCTTCAGCGATCCGGACGATCAGGTAATCGATCCATATATCAAGGTAAGGGCGGACGTGGTCAGCGCGCTCGGCCGGGTTGCGAAGAATGGTTCGAGTCTCGATTCCCGCGCCGTGGCCGCGCGCGCCCTGGGTGTGCTGCGGGCGAAGCCGGCCGTCCCCGATCTCCTCGATGCGATTCGCTCGCGCGATTCGGACGTGCTGCTCGAAACCCTGATTGCGCTCGAAAAAATCCGCGATCCCGCCGCCTGCCCGGGTATTCATTTTCTGCTCAACGATCTCGACGAAAAGATCCAGAGCGAGGCCATCGTTGCCAATGGCGTGCTCGGGTGTAAAATCGCGATACCGGACATCCGCGCCATCCTGAAACGTACCGACCGGGAGCGCGTGCGGCGTTCCGCGCTCTCCACCGTCGCCATGATGCCAGCGCCGACGGACCGCGAGTTGTTTGCGAGTTTCCTCGAAAGCCCGGACGAGCGCATCCGCGCGATCGCCGCCGAAGGCTATGCGCGCCTGGCCAGTATCGACGATGCCCGCACGCTGCAGGCCGCGTTCGACCGCGAAACCCGCAATGAGCCGCGTGTGGCCCTGGCCTTTGCTTTGGTGATGGACGGCAATCTCGCGACTACCGAATATGCGCCTTTGCGTTACCTGGTTTATTCGCTGAACAACAATTCCTACCGCGCGAATGCGCTCGCTTACCTGAAAGAGGCAGGGCGCAATCCCGAGGTCCGCCGCGCGCTCGGTGCCATCCTCCCGGACGCGACCCGCGATGAAAAGGTCGGACTCGCCCAGGTCTTCGCCGAAAGCGGAAACCGCGAGAGCGTCGAGACATTGGAAAAGCTGAGTAAGGATTCCGATGAGACGGTCGCCGCTGAAGGCGTGCGGCAGTTGCGAAATCTACAGGCGCGGATCTAGGCCAGCCGAACGCCCGTTTGCGCCGCGACTTTCTGTATGTAGCCGCGGCCTTCGTCATACTCCGCGGCGGTCTTTAAATGCTCCAGCATCAACGGCGCATCTTGAGGAAGCCTGGCCAGTTCTCTCAGATACGTCGCGTAATCGATCTCTCCACGGCCGGGAATCACCTCCGCGAAGTGCACGTTGTACTCCGGAACCCACTGCAGATCCTTGGCATGGCACGACACAATCCACTTGCCGAGTTTGTGAAAACACTCCTGAATGACCGCAGCGTTGTTGTAGAAACGCGCCGGGCTATTCACCACGTTGCAGACGTCCAGGTGCACGCCGAACTGCGGCCGGTCGACCGCGCGAATCAGGTCGAGGTAGCTGTCCGGGCCATCGGGCAGGCTCCAGGGCATCATTTCGATGGTGAAGCGCGTGCGCGAAGGCTTCACGGCATCGAGCACGTGGCGGCAGTTGGCAACCGTTGCATCGAAGAACTCGCGGGAAAGATTCTTAGCGTTCATTCCGTACCAAATGCTTGGGTGATAGGATCCGGCGATGTCCACGCAGCAGCGCGCCTGAACAAGATCCGCCAGCGCGAGCCGGTCAGCCACGTAGGCGAGGTTGGCGCGCCGCGTCTCCGGGTCCGGGTCCAACATATTCTTCCAGGCGCCCACTTCGGCAATCACCACGTTCTCGGCGGCAAAGGCCTCGCGGATCGCGCGGATCCGATCCGCATCGGTGGACGCGCTTGCGGGGCAGTACGCCGCGCTGTATCCGAGGCGCCGGTGCTCGCGCGCCAGCTCACGAGGATCATTCGAATCGCGGAAAACCGGTCCGCCCAAACGCACGGCCGTTCCGGACTCACCCCCGCGTAAACAGGCGGCTGCGGTAAAGCTCAGGAACGTGCGGCGGGAGAGCGTTCCGGACATACGACGGCCATTCCTATCATCCGATCCTCAGGAAGCTGAAGAATGCTCAGAATTCGTGACGGAGATTACATTTCGAAAAGTGTTCTGCATTCAGCTCACAAAAACCTCTTGACGATATTTCGTAAATCCAACATTCTTGTTCTGCATCGCATTCCCGCCAGGTTGCGGGTAAGGAGGCAAGATGCATATTAACTACTCGCGAACGCTCCCCCTTGTCATTGCAGGAGCCCTCGCACTTTCCGCTCGTGCCGATCAATTGGCAGTGGGCTACTTCTCTTACAACATAACCAGCCCCGGCGCTACCGCCGAGTTCGACATCATCAATCAAACCGGGCCAAACTCATCCACCGCGCCCGATACCACTTTCCCGGTGACCACCCCGGTCTCGTTTTCGAGCCTTAGTATGCTCGTGGACTTTACCAGCGGTCCGCCGGTCACCTACGACAGTTCCACCTTCACGACGGCATTGGACGGGCTCTCGTTCAACGGCGGCACCATCCCGATCGGCGGCACGAACCCGCAGCCAATTGACGCCACGCTCACCGGAATGTTCAGTCCAACCACCGTCACCTTGAACGACGGGTCGGTAGTCACCATCGGCGGCAGCTTCTCGGCGTCGATCACCTCGAACCCCAATGGACTGCAGGACGGCGACCTGGCGATCATCTACGCGACCACCGGCTCAACGGCGACCCCGGAACCGGGGACCTGGGCCCTGCTGGGCGGGGGACTTCTGCTCCTCGTGCTCACCAGATTGCCGAAGCGGCTTGCCGGCTTTCGGAGAATTGCCGGTCTAGCGGCAGTCGCCTGCGTCGGCCTGATCATCCTGGCCCCCCAAGCATTCGGCGCGACCGCGGTCAAGCTCAACACAGCGACCGCTCCCGATAACGGTGTCGCCGGAATCACGACGGTTAATATCACCGGCAGCGGATTTCCCTCGGGTACCGACAACGCTGCCAACGTGGTAGTGGTCGTCGCCAATACCTGCGGCGGCTCGGTAGCCGCCACCACTAAGGCCAGCAGCATCAAGCGGGTTATTGGAACCTCGGAGCGCGTGGGCTTCTTAATCCCCGGTACCCTGGTCGCGGGCAATTACTTCGTGTCGATCAGCGACAACACCGGCGGCGATGCCGCGTTCACCAGCAGTAATTGTTCCGCGGTCAAAGTCACGCACACCAACCCGACTCTCTCCGCATGCATCCCCACCAGTTCCCTGGCCGTGTTAGCACCGTCTAAACCGGGCCCGGTGGTAGCCTACGTTCCCAATGGCGCCTGGGATTCCGGCAACACTGGAATTCAGGTCGTTCCGGTCGAGGGAGGCGGTTCCCCTTCTTCCATCGCCACCCCCAACGCCGTGAACTCCTGTTCTTCGAACCCCGCTACCGGCGGCACGGTCTGCACCGCCAACAACACCGATGTCTATCTGATCTCGGGTACTTCCCTCAATAGGACCCTCACCAGTGGCAGCAACACACAGGCTAATTTCTCAGGAGGAAGCTGCAACAACTGCGGCGTCGCGATCAACGCGCTCACCAACAAAGCCGTGATCGCCATGGGGCTGAATGGAGCCACGTCCGGAACCGGCATCCAATTCCTCGATCTCAACACCAATACACTGGCCGCGCCCATCCCGACCAATAACTACATTTCGGAAAACATCTCGATCGATCCCACTCGCAACCTGATCCTCTCGCCGGATGAGAGCAACAACTACGCGCTTTATCAGATCCAATCGGATGGCTCCACGATCAAGGAATTTGGGAACTCGATTCCCGCCGCCGGTGAGATGGACTCAGCTGCGGAGGATTGCTCTACGGGCATCGCACTGTCCTCTATCGAAGGGACCAGCTCTGTTTACATTACCGATCTGACCCAGGCGGTATTTAATTCGGGTTCTAGTACATGGAGTGCGCCCGGGCAGGTGCAAACGCTTCCGGGAACCTCTTTTAGCGCGGGAACCGACGGAATCTCGGTTGCCCCCGGTTCCGCTCACCTCGGGATTGTCACCGGGGAGTTCGGCGGCAACACCTTCGCCGTCTTCCAGCTTCCGGCAACATCCGGAACCGGAACACCGTCGATCCTCGACTTCGCGTTTGCGACCATGCCGAATATCCCTTCATTCGGACAATTCGTGGCCGGAGACGATCCCCACACAGTCACGGCTTACACCAGCCCGAATGATTCCAAAGCGTACGGATTAATGGCCAACAGCTCGCCGCCGAGCTATCTGGGAGTCATCGACCTGGCCGCTCTCCTGGCCGCGCCGCGGGTGTCGGGTTCGAACACCGTAGACCCCAGCTACGACCTCCTGGCGCACGGCGTCGTGCGCTACGTGGCTACCCATTAATTAAGATAGTCAGCCGTTTTGGGCCGGCTGCCCGCGAGCCGGCCCAGATCGCGATCGTCTCCACACCACCCGCCCCAATTTGACAACCTGCTTACAGGTTGGCTACCCTAAACGAGTAGAAGAACTACGACCGGAGAAGTGTGTTTTCATGAGTACCCAGTTCCCGTCCAAGCCAGCCATCGTCCGTAGCTGGCATGTGATTGACGCCAACGACATTGTTCTCGGCAAGCTCGCCAGCAAAGCCGCGTTTCTCCTTATGGGGAAACACAAGCCGACCTATACCCCTTTTATCGACACCGGCGACCACGTCGTGGTCGTGAACGCGGCCAAGGTGAAGTTGACCGGCCGTAAAGACGATCAGAAGGTGTACCGCCGTTTTACCGGCTATCCGGGCGGCCTGGTCGAAACCGGCGCGCGTAAAGTCCGCGCCACCCGTCCGCAGCGGATGGTAGAAGACGCTATCTTTGGAATGCTTCCCAAGACCAAAATGGGTAAGCAGATGTATCGCAAGCTCAAGGTGTACGCCGGTGATAAGCATCCACACCAGGCGCAGCAGCCGAGAGATCTTGCTGTCGCGTGAGATTGAGAAAGGCGTATTAGAGTGGCAGCGAATAAACAAGTGCAGTATTTAGGAACCGGACGCCGCAAAACAGCGGTAGCGCGGGTTTTCCTGCGTCCCGGCTCCGGCAACATCACCGTCAACGGCCGGACGGTGGAAAATTATTTTCCCAGTGAAGCGGGCCGGCTCCCCGTTCGGCAGGCGCTCATTGCCACCGAAAACGTCGAGAAGTTCGATGTCCTGGTGCTGGCGCGCGGCGGCGGTATCGCCGGTCAGGCCGAGGCCATCCGCATGGGTCTTTCCCGCGCCCTCATCGAGTTCAACGCGGAACTCCGCCCGGCCCTCAAAGCACTGGGCTATCTCACCCGCGACGCGCGTTCCCGCGAACGCAAGAAGTACGGTCAGAAAGGCGCTCGCAAGCGGTTCCAGTTCTCGAAACGCTAGTTCGAGTCCCTCCGCATTCCGGGCCCGGATCGACTCCGGGCCCTTACTTTGTCCATTTAACCCTCAGCCGTTCGCAGGCGTGCAACTCCCGCTTTGGACCGCATGCCGGATTCGATCGGATTGAGGCGCAACTTCAGCGTTGCCAAGCAGCGCTACTCAGGAGATTTTCTTGCCCGCAATCAGTATGAAAGAATTGCTCGAAGCAGGCGTTCACTTCGGGCACCAGACCAAGCGCTGGAATCCGAAAATGAAAGAATACATTTTCGGCGAACGAAACGGTATCTACATCATCGATCTTCAGAAAACCCTGAAGCTCTTCAAAGACGCTGCCCGCTATGTGGGCGAAATGGCCGCCCAGGGCAAGAACGTCTTGTTCGTCGGCACCAAGCGTCAGGCCCAGGAAGCGGTCGCGGAGGAAGCCAACCGCTGCCAGATGTACTACGTCAACTCCCGCTGGCTCGGCGGCCTGCTGACCAATATGGCGACGGTGCAGAAGTCGATCAAGCGCCTCAAGGAACTGGAGCTGATGTCCACCGACGGCGGCTATGCGGCCCGGCCCAAAAAGGAAGTGATCCGGCTGGAGCGCGAGCGCAAGCATCTCGATTCCAACCTCGCCGGCATCAAAGATATGCCCGGCCTGCCCGACCTGCTCTTCGTCATCGATTCCAACAAGGAAGCCATCGCGGTCAAGGAAGCCCGCCGCCTCGGCATTCCCGTCGTCGCCATCGTCGACACCAACTGCGATCCGGACGAAGTCGATTGGGTCATCCCCGGCAACGACGACGCCCTGCGCGCCATCCGCCTGTTCACCAGTAAGATTGCCGATTCCGTCGTCGAAGGACGCGCGCTCGCCACCGAACAGGATTTCACGCCCGAGAAGCTCATCACCGATGAAGGCTCCGGCGACGAAACCATGCCGGAGTACAACCAGTACGTCGACGAGAAGTACGTGGCCCAAATCATGACGGAAAGCCTGATGGAAGACGAGCTTCCCTCGGCTTCCTCTCGCAAGTCACCGGCCTCCGAGACAGCGGCTTCCGAGCCCGCCGCCGAACCGGTTCCGGTCGAGAGCGCCAGCTAACCCGATAGCAGCACCAGCCCCAGGAAGACCTCGAGTCGCAAAGGAAAGAGAAGATGGCGGAGATTTCTGCGCAACAAGTAAAAGAATTGCGGGAGCGTACCGGCGCCGGCATGATGGAGTGCAAAAATGCGCTCAAAGAGGCCAAGGGCGATCCCAAAGAAGCGGAAGTGATCCTTCGCAAGAAAGGCATCGCTTCGGCTGCCAAGAAGTCCTCGCGCACCACCCAGCAGGGACTGGTCGCGAGTTACATCCATCCCGGCGGGCAGCTCGGCGTGCTGATCGAGATCAACTGCGAGTCCGATTTCGTCGCGCGTACCGACGACTTCATCAATCTGTCCCGCGACCTGGCCATGCACATCGCAGCGGCCAACCCACTCTACCTCCGGAAAGAAGACGTCTCTCCGGAACTCGTTGAGAAGGAAATCGAGATCGCGCGCCATCGCGCCATCAATGAAGGCAAGCCGGAGCGCGCCCACGATGCCATCGTCAAGGGACGCCTCGATAAGTTTTACGAGGAAGTCTGCCTTCTCGAACAACCTTACGTCAAGGAGAGCACCCACACCATCGATCAGCTGATCAAGATGAAGATCGCCAAGCTCGGCGAGAACATCGCGATCGCCCGATTTGTCCGCTTCAAAGTCGGCGACGGCACCGGCCCGGCTGCACCCCTGGCCGAATAGCTATGGCGCGGTATAAGCGCATTTTGTTGAAACTGAGCGGTGAGGTCATGGCCGGCCCCGCCGCTTTCGGCATTGACCCGGAGCGCGTTAAGGCGCTCGCGGTCGAGATCGGCGCCATCGCCCGCGAGGGGGTCGAAGTCGGGCTCGTGGTCGGCGGCGGCAACATCTTCCGCGGCGTCGCCCTGGCCGCCAAGAATATGGACCGTGTCACGGGCGATCACATGGGCATGCTCGCCACCGTCATCAATTCCCTCGCCCTTCAGGACGCGCTCGAACTCATAGGCGTGCACACGCGCGTCATGACCGCCATCGAAATGCATCAGGTCGCCGAGCCGTACATCCGGCGCCGCGCCATTCGTCATCTCGAAAAAGGTCGCGTCGTCATCTTCGCCGCGGGTACCTCCAATCCCTATTTCTCCACCGACACGGCCGCTGTCCTCCGCGCCCTCGAAATCAAAGCCCAGGTTGTCGCCAAGGCCACCAAAGTGAACGGCGTCTTCGACAAAGATCCGATGAAGTTCAGCGACGCCGTCATGTACCCCGAGATCTCCTACACCGAGGTTCTGGCCCAGTCGCTCGGCGTCATGGACGCGACCTCCATCGCCATGTGCCGCGATAATAAGCTCCCCATCATCGTTTTCAACCTGAATGTCCCCGGCAATATAATGCGTATGTCGATGGGAGAATCCCTCGGCACCGTCATCCGTTGACACCGTTATGAATTCCGTCAAAGAGATCGAAACCCAATCGCGAACCCGCATGGAAAAGGCCGTCGCCGATTTCCAGCATGAGCTCACCACCCTGCGCACCGGACGCGCCTCTATCAACATCCTGGATGGCATTCAGGTGGATTATTACGGAACGGCCACTCCGCTGAACCAGCTTGCCAATCTGCATGTGCCCGAGCCGGGCATGATTACGGTGCAGCCCTGGGATGTTTCGCAAATCAACGCCATCGAAAAAGCCATCCGCCAGTCCGACCTCGGGATCAACCCCGCCAACGACGGTAAGATCATCCGCCTTCCCGTACCGCCGCTCAACGAGGAGCGCCGCCGCGAAATGGTGAAGCGGCTCAATGGGATTGCGGAAGAACACCGCGTGGCGCTGCGCAACATCCGGCGCGACGCCAACGAGCACGTGAAGAAGCTGACGAAAGCCAAGACCATCGCCGAGGACGAAGAGCGGCGCGCCTTGGATGAAACGCAGAAGATCACCGACGCCCAGATGGCCAAGCTCGATGCCGCGGCGCGCGTCAAAGAAAAAGAACTGCTGGAGTTCCGCTAAACTTACCATCCATGTCCTGGGCGCGGCTGCGGGTTCCAGCTTCCAGTGCGAACCTCGGCCCCGGTTTCGACGCCCTCGGTTTGGCGCTGGATGTCTACCTGGAGTGCCGTTTCCGCCCCTCGGAGCGGCTCCTGATTTCCGCGTCCGGCTGCGACGCCGCCCGGATACCCGCGGACGAATCCAATCTCATCTGGCAAACCGCGCTCGGCGTCGCCAACCGCGCCGGCCTGCCGCTTCCTCCCATCGAACTTGAGATCACCAACGCCATCCCGCTCGGCAAAGGTTTAGGTTCGAGCGCCGCCGCCCTCACCGCCGGCGTCGTCATTGCCGATCGGTTGCTCGGCCTCGATTGGTCCCGCGACGGGGTCCTCGACGAAGCGGCCCGGCTCGAAGGCCATCCCGATAACGTCGCGGCGTGCGTGCTGGGCGGCATCGCCGTCAGCGCCATTGACGACTCCGGTTGCGTTTGCGCCATCCGGCTGGAACTTCCGGCAGGCTGCGCGCTCGCCATCGCGATTCCGGACTTTGTGCTTCCCACTCATGAGTCCCGCGCCGTACTGCCCGCGACCTATCCCCGCGCGGACATCGTCTTCAATCTGCAGCGCGCCGGGCTCCTGGTTGCCGCGCTCGCGACCGGCCGCACCGCCGCTCTTCGCACCGCGCTTGCCGACCGCCTCCACCAGCCATTCCGCGCCACGCTGATTCCCGGACTTTCCGAAGTCCTCGCCCATCGGGCGGAAGGGCTGTTCGGCTGTGTGCTGAGCGGCGCCGGACCCTCCGTCCTGATCTTCTACGATTCTGCTTACGACGGCGTCCTGCGGCAAATCGAGACCATCCTCGCGCGCCACGGGCGGCCCGTCCGTGCAACCCCCGTCGCCAGCGCCCCTCACGGTTACGATTGGTACGAAGAAGACCCTCCGAGCTCTCTAAAATCCCTCGGTAACGGTTGAAATCCGTAACACGTCCCCTGTAGTATGCTTGAGGATCAAATATCCTCAGAGGTCTGCTTATGCTCTTTCGATTGAAGAATTTGGCTCTGTCCGCCGCCGCCCTTGTCGTGTTTGCCGGTGCCGCCTGGGCCCAGGTAACATCCGTGGAAGGCGTGGTCACCGGTGAAGACGGGCAGCCCGTCAAAGGCGCTGTGATCGTTTTCGATCGCACCGACATCAAAGGCCACTACGAGGTCAAGACCGATAAGAAGGGCCATTACGGCCACTACGGCCTGCCCATCGGTACCTACAACGTCAGCCTGCAAATCGACGGCGCGGTGAAGGACAAGCTCAACAACGTCAAGACCCATCCGGGCGACCCCATCATCCAGAATTTCGATCAGAAAAAGACCATGGCCCAGGCTAAGCAGTTGCAGCAGGCTGCCGCCACCGGAACCCTCACCAAAGAGCAGGAACACAGTATGACGGCCGAACAGAAGGCCGCCTTCGACAAGACCAACAAGGAGAATGAAGCCCGCCTCGCCAAGAACAAAGCCCTGAACGACGCCTATGGCGCGGGCAAAGCGGCGCTGGAAGCCAAGAACTTCGACGAGGCGATCACCAATTTCAACAAAGCCGCTGAAATGGACGCCACCCAGCCCGTGATCTTCTCCCAGATGGCCGCCGCTTACGAGGGCGCGGCTTTAGCCAAACCGGCCGACGCCGCGCCCATGCGCGAAAAAGAGTTCGACGCCTGGAAGAAAGCCATCGCCTTGAAGCCCGACGAGTCCGCTTATTACAACAACTACGCGCTCGCGCTCGGCCGCTCGAAGAACATCCCCGACGCCCAAACCAACATCGAAAAAGCGGCGCAGCTTGATCCGGCCAACGCCGGCAAATACTATTACAACCTGGGCGCGCTCCTCATGAACAGCGGCCAGGGAGAGTCGGCCTGCGGCACTTTCAAGAAAGCCATCGATGTCGATGCCAACTACGCCGACGCGCAATATCAGTACGGAATTTGCCTGGTCGGCAAAGCCAAGACCGATAAGGATGGAAAAGTGATTCCGCCCGCCGGAACGGTTGAGGCTTTCCAGAAATACCTGCAGCTGAAGCCGGACGGTTCGAATGCCGACGCCGCCAAAGCCATGCTCGCTTCCATGCAGGGCGCGGTCGCGACCGAATACGTCAACCCCGACGCCAAGAAGTCGACCAAAAAGAAGTAGTGTTGGTGAGCGACCCGCGGTCCCCACTGCCCGATCGCTCAGGAGTCTCCCGGATGGTCCGCTAGATGTTCCGTTATCTGTTTGAGCTGATATCAGCCCTTTTCGTCTTTGGCCTGGTCCGCGCGATGGTCTCCATGATCACGCGGGCGCTGAACTCGGGTTCCATACCCAACCCCGCTTACCGGGAACAGGCGCAGAGCCCTGCCGCGCCTGAGATGCGAAACTCCGGTGAGCTGCGCAAAGATCCCGTCTGTGGGACCTTCGTTGCCATCACCACGCCTTACAGCCTCATCAACGACGGGAAGACCACGTACTTCTGCTCCAAAGAATGCCGGGATCGATTCAAGACGGGACGCAATATGCAGAATCCATGGCAGAAGAGTACAGCCGCCCGGAGCTGATTGCCCAGCGTGCCCGGTGGAAGGCGCGCGGCTGGCGAGTGGTCTTCACCAACGGCTGCTACGATCTGCTGCACCCCGGCCACATCCGGCTGCTGGAACAGGCCCGCTCCCTCGGCGATGTCCTCGTGCTCGCGCTCAATACCGACGCCAGCGTGCAACGTTATAAAGGACCTTCGCGTCCCTTATTACCGGAGCGGGATCGCGTTGCCGTCGCGCTCGCGCTTCAAGCCGTCGACGCCGTCACCCTCTTCGACGAGGACACCCCGCGCGAGCTCATCGCGGAACTGCTTCCCGATGTTCTGATCAAAGGCGCGGACTGGGCTCACTTCATCGCCGGCCGCGAAGAGGTGGAAGCCGCGGGCGGCGTCGTACAGGCCCTGGCCCTGGAACCGGGCTACTCCACCACCGGCATCGTCGAAACTATCCTGGCGCGCTAAGTTGTTTCATCCTTCCATCCGCGAACTCTTCAGCAATCTTGGCCGCCACCCGGCGTTCCAGGAATTGCTGCGCCGCATCACGGCGAAATCCGGCGACCGCCTTTCCATCTCCGGCCTGAATGCCACCGCCAAAGCGCTCTACCTGGTTCTGCTCCACCAACTGACGGAACGCCCGCTCCTGGTCGTGACGGACGGCTCCCGCCAGGCGGAGACGCTGTGCGAAGCGCTCAGCACCTTCTTCCACGTTCTGATGCCCTCCGCCGATCGCGGCACGCCGGAACTGCTGCCCGCGCTCGACGTGGCGCCCGGCCAGGGAATGTCGCCGCACGCCGAAATTCTTGAGAGCCGCGCGTCCGGACTCTGGAAGCTCGCCACGCGCCGCACTCCCATAGCCGTCACGCCCATCGCCTCCGCGCTGCTCCGCGTGGAGCACGCCTCCTTCTACCGCCAGCTCGCGCTCACCATTCGCCCCGGCGAGGAAATCGAACAGGACGCGCTCATCGCGCACCTGGACAGCATCGGTTATGAGAAGCGCGAGCCGGTCGAACTGGTCGGCGAATACTCCGTCCGCGGCGGCATCATCGACGTTTTTTCCCCCGGCGCCAAGCCCGTCCGGATCGAAATGTTCGGCGATGAGATCGAATCCATTCGCCGCTTCGAAGTGGAGTCGCAGCGCTCCGTCCTGAAGGTCAGCGAATGCACGCTGCTGCCCCTCACCGAATACCAGCAATCGCGCCCGCTGCTTTCTGAACTCGCGGAGCGTCTGCGCGAAGCCGGCATGCCCTCGCGCGAACTCCCGCTCGATGGCTCGGCCTTCCCCGGATGGGAACTCCTGATGCCGCTGGTTCGCGATCGCACCGGCGATCTCTTCTCCATCTCCGATCGGCCCATTGTCATCTGGGATGAGCCGGAGCTCACGCGCGCCGCCGCCGACCGGCTCTGGACCCGCCTGAATGACCCCGAGCGGCCCTCCTGGTGCCCGCCCGAGCGCGTCTTCCGTACCTACGACGAGATTCGCGAGATCTCCCGGCCCTTCACCGAGATCGACCTGCGCGAGCTCGACGTCACCGCCGCCGCCGAAGCGCTCCACATCAACTCGCGGCCTGCCACCGCCTTTCACGGCAACATGACCGCCGCCATCGCCGAAGCCCGCAATCTGGTCGAAGCCGGCCAGCGCGTCGCGTTCTTCGGCGCCACCGCCGGGGAAGTGGAGCGCGTTGCCGACATCTTCCACGAATACAGCGTTCCCTACCAGCTCGGGCTCGAGCAGTCGACCACCGCTCCCGAATACCTGGCCCAGCGCGCCTACATGGCCGGCGACTTCGCCAACATCTTCCTCATTCAGGGCCGCATCGCCCGCGGCGCCGTCCTGCCCGAATCCCAACTGTCCATATTCGGCTCCGAGGATCTGTTCGACGCTTCCGCTCTGGTCAGTAAGCCCAGCGCCAGCCAGCTGCTCAGCACCTTTTCCAGCGACAACTTCGACCTCAAGCCGGGCGATTACGTCGTCCATGCCGATCACGGCGTCGCCCAGTTCCTCGGCCTCCGCGAAATCTCGCAGGGCGATTCCAAGGGCGATTACATGCTGCTCGAATACGCGGGCGGCAGCAAGCTCTACGTGCCCTTAACGCGCATGGACCTCATCCAGCGCTTCCGCGCCGCCGGTGACGCTAAGCCGCCAGCTCGATCGCATGGGCGGCGCCACCTGGGACCGCACCAAAACCCGCGTCAAAGCCAAAATGCGCGACATGGCCGAAGAGCTTCTCAAACTCTACGCCCAGCGCAAAATGGCCAGCGGCTTCTCCTATTCGTCGGATTCCAACTGGCAGCGCGAATTCGAAGATGCCTTCGAATTCACCGAGACGCGCGACCAGAAATCCGCCATCGCCGACATCAAGCGCGATATGGAATCCGAACAGCCGATGGATCGCCTCCTCTGCGGCGATGTCGGCTTCGGCAAGACGGAAGTAGTGATGCGCGCCGCCTTCAAAGCGTTAGGCGACGGCAAGCAGGTAGCCGTGCTCGCGCCCACCACCGTGCTCAGCTTCCAGCACTTCGAGACCTTTAAGAAACGCTTCCAGTCCTTTCCCGTCCGCATCGACATGTTCAGCCGGTTCCGTTCTCCCAGGGAACTCAAAGCCTCGCTCGCCGATCTCGAGGAAGGCAAGATCGATGTTGCCGTCGGCACGCATCGCCTCCTCTCTCAGGACGTGAAGTTCAAAGATCTCGGCATGGTGATCGTCGATGAGGAGCAGCGCTTCGGCGTGAAACACAAGGAGCGCCTGAAGCAGTTGAAGCAGAGCGTCGACGTTCTGGCCATGAGCGCCACGCCCATCCCGCGCACCTTGCATATGTCTCTGCTGGGACTGCGCGATATGTCGGTGATCGAAACCCCGCCCAAGGACCGCCTTGCGATCCAGACCGTCGTCGCGCCCTTCGATGCCGCGCTGATCAAGTCCGCCATCGAGCTCGAACTCGGGCGCGGCGGCCAGATCTACTTCGTGCATAACCGCGTGGAATCCATCTGGGCCCGCGCCGCCAGCATTCAGGAGCTTGCGCCCCAGGCTAAGATCGGCGTCGGTCACGGCCAGATCGGGGAAGCCGAGTTGGAGAAGGCCATGTTCGGCTTCATGCGGCATGAGTACGACATCTTCGTCTCCACCACCATCGTTGAAAACGGGCTCGATATCCCGCTCGCCAACACCATCATCATCGAAGATGCGCGAGCGTTACGGCTTAAGCGAGCTGTACCAGTTGCGCGGACGCGTGGGCCGCTCCAATCGCCGCGCCTATGCCTACCTGCTGGTTCCCGCCGACACCGAGCTCACCGAGATCGCCCGCAAGCGCCTGGCCGCGCTCAAAGAGTTCAGCGACCTCGGCGCCGGTTTCAAAATCGCCGCGCTCGATCTGGAACTGCGCGGCGCCGGCAATCTGCTCGGCGGCGAGCAGCACGGCCATATCAACTCCATCGGCTTCGACATGTACGTGCGCATGCTCGACGACACCGTCCGCGAGATGAAGGGCGAAGAGGTGCTTCCCGAAATTCACGCCGCACTCAATCTCGGTCTCGATATCCGCATTCCGCCCGGCTACATCAGCGATGAAAATCAGCGCCTGCGCGCCTACCGCCAGATCGCCAACGCGCCCACCGCGGAGGAGCGCGACAAAGTCGCCCAGCAGCTAGCCGATCGCTACGGACCCATTCCCGACGACGTCAAACACCTTCTCGAATATTCGGAATTGAAAACCGCGGCCGAGCAGATCGGCATCGAAGCGGTGGATCGCCGCCATGGCGTGCTCAACATCAAGTTCCACAGAGAGACGCGCGTCGATGCCGTGAAGTTGATGAACCTGGTGAGTTCCACCCCCGGCGCGCAATTCACGCCTGCGGGCCTCATGCGCGTCCCCATGGACGGCATCACCGCCCCCGGCGCCGTGCTGGCGTTTATGCGGGAGAAGCTGATGGGGCCGCTGGCGGCCTGATCAGTAGACTTGGCCGGAGCTGCCGCTTCCACGAAAGAATGCATTTACTAACGTCGGGGTACTTTCATCGTGGCAAGTTAACAAATGTTGGCTGGGAGTTCAGGAAGGCTTCCCTCCCGGATTTCAGAGATCCAGCGCGGAGCTAAGGAACGGATTCCGGCTAATAAGATTAAAAAAGAATCACTAGCTCCCCCCATCAGCTTGACACCCTAGATTGGTAAGGGTCAACAATCTTATTCGCGGTATCAAGCCGCGTGTACCGTATTGTCAACAGAACGGCATCTTGCTGTTGAGTTAATCGCTCTTGTTTTCCATCGTGTATGGCCAAAACACTTGTACCTTTGGCCAATATCGGAGTCGCCATTCAGTAGTGTGTGTTGACGAGGTAAAAACATCCTTATACTTTACGTATCCATACACCATTATATATGCGCGTTCCGCTATCACCCCTTCTCTTTGTTCGGGGGACAGATTAATAAACAACCCTACAAGCGTCTCACTGCTGGGACCAAGTGCTCCGATAAAATTTTTAGAACTTGCGAACTGAACTTCTGGCCTCATATCTATCGCTGGCTCAATCTCACAGTTAACGTAGGTTTCTAACTCCAACGCCGGGGTCACAGCACCGTTCTTTAGGACAATTTTGATAAATGTCGGTATCGAGCTTGTGTCCAAAGTAGCTTCATTCTTTTAATAGGTCACCCACGCTCTTTGGCCGGTCTCCGAAAGCCGCTTAGTCTCTTTAGCGCTTTCCTCGGCTGCATCAGCACTGCGCTTTGAAGCCTGTGTGCTCTCCTTTGCAAGCCCGACCTGCTCTCGAATGGCGTCTGCCTGGGTCTGAATGGCCTTCTCATTGGCACGCCTGGCCGTCCTCGCCTCAAGAGCTTGCCATCCAGTAAACAATGCGGCAATTAACGCAATGACGAGCGTTATCGCATTGAATGGATGCGTCGTGATCGCCTGCAGAATGTAATCCATGTTAACCCTTCTAAATTACCGTGCAGTACGTGACCTACTGAGTAGGATAAGCTAAGTCAGAACGCCACCATAATTTGCTCGCCAAGTTTTTCTCGGACCTTCTTCGACAAGCAATTCTTCGTGGGAGCCTGCTAGTAATGCATCCGCGCCTGCAGGAACTCCACCCGGTCCGCTTCCACACGGTACACCAGCCGATGCTCCCGCTCCACGCGCCGGCACCAGCAGCCCTCTAAAACGGCGATCAGCGCGACGGGCTCTCCGATACCTTCGTACGGGTCGGCCATCACCGCATCCACCAGATCCAGAACCCGCCGCGCGATGCTCTTGTCCGTCGCGCTCCAGTATCGGAGATCGTTGCGGAATTCCGCGTGAAACACCGCTTCAGACAAGATCGGATTCCTCGCGCAGCTTCTTCGCGCTCGCCCCTTTTTGAATCCCCTTCTGGGCCTTGCGCAGCGCCTTGAACAGACGCGCCGCGTTCTTGGGCGACCGAAGCAGGTGCGCCGTCTCTTCCAACCCCCGCAGCTCGCTCGCCGTGATTAGCGCAACGTCCCGCCCATCCCGCCGCCGCACGATCACCGTCTCGCGATCGTTCACTACCTGATCCAGAACCGTCGAAAGCGTTTCCCGCAATTTCGTATACGTCGTTTCAGTCGCCACGAAATCGAGTGTACAGGAACTCTGTACGTCCAAGGCCAAAGCCGCTAATGATATGTTGACGGCCATGCCTGACCTCTCGCCACTGGCCGGAAAGCCTGCCCCGCCGGAACTGCTGATCGACCCCCATCAGCTCGAATCCGCTTATTACTCCCGGAAGCCGGACCCCGAAAATCCGCTGCAACTGGTCAGCTTCGGCACCAGCGGCCACCGCGGCACCTCTCCGAACGGCACCTTCACCGAATCGCACATCCTCGCCATCACGCAGGCCATCTGCGAATACCGCCGCGTCCAGGGCTATCACCGGCCCTGTGTTCATGGGACAAAGATACGCATGCGCTGTCCGGCCGCCGCCCAGCGCACTGCGCTCGAAGTGCTGGCCGCCAACGGCGTGGAAACGATGATCCAGGAGCGCGACGGCTTCACTCCCACGCCCGTCATCTCCCACGCCATTCTCGCGCTACAACCGACGGCCGCACAGACGGGTCTCGCCGACGGCATCGTCATCACGCCCTCGCACAATCCGCCCGCCGACGGAGGCTTCAAATACAATCCTCCCGATGGCGGCCCCGCCGATACCGCCGTCACCAACTGGATTCAGAACCGCGCGAATGAGCTGATCCTGCAGCGGACAATGGCGGATGTGAAGCGCGTGCCATACGAGTCAGGCTCAAGCGCGCGAGCACCACGCACGAGCGGGACTACGTCCACGCCGTTTCGTCGAACGACCTCGCGCAACGTAATCGACATGGATGCGATCCGCGCCGCCGGCCTGCGTATCGGCGTCGATCCCCTGGGCGGCGCCTCCCTGCCCTATTGGGAGCCCATCGCCCGAGCGCTACGGCCTGAACATCACCGTGGTCAACAAGACGGTCGACCCGACGTTCTCCTTCATGACCGTCGATCACGACGGCAAGATCCGCATGGATTGCTCCAGCCCTTATGCCATGGCCAGCCTGGTCGGGCTGAAAGACGATTTCGATATCGCCTGGGGCAACGATCCCGATGCGGATCGCCACGGCATCGTCACCCGATCCGCCGGCCTGCTGAATCCGAATCATTACCTCGCCGTGGCCATCCAGTACCTGCTGCGGAACCGCCCCGAGTGGCCCGCAACGGCGGTGGTCGGCAAGACGCTGGTCGAGCAGCAGCTTGATCGACCGCGTCGTCGCCGATCTCGACGCACGCTGTGGGAGGTTCCCGTGGGCTTCAAATGGTTCGCGCCCGGCTTGTTCGATGGCAGCTTGCTGCTTCGGTGGCGAGGAGAGCGCGGGTGCCAGCTTCCTGCGCCGCAACGGCAAGGTCTGGACCACCGATAAGGACGGCATCATCCTCGGTCTGCTGGCCGCCGAAATCACCGCCCGCACCGGCAAGGATCCCGGCGAGCACTACCCGCTTCACGGCGAAGCTTCGGCACGTCGTACTACACGCGCATCGACGCGCCCGCCACGCCCGGAGCAGAAGAACGCGCTTCAAGAAGCTTATCGCCCGGAAGCGGTGACGGCGAGCGAACTGGCGGGCGACGCCGATCACTCGCGAAACTCACACCGCGCCCCGGGCAATGAGCGCCTCGATCGGCGGACTTAAAGGTCGTCACCAGCCAACGGCTGGTTCGCGGCGCGCCCGTCCGGCACCGAGAACATCTACAAGCTTTACGCCGAGAGCCTGAAGAGCCAGCAGCATCTGGACGTCCATCGTCAGCGAAGCGCAGCAGATCGTCGCGAAATCGCTCTAGCCGGCTACCGCTGCACCTTATCCATCCACGCCGCATCCACCACCTTCGTCCACTCCGGATGCCGCTGGATATAGCTCACCACGTAGGAGCACTGCGGCACCACCTGCGCGCCCTGCTCCTTCGCCCACGCCAGTCCGGTCTCCACCAGCTTCCCGGCAATGCCCCGTCCCTCAAACTCGCGCGGCACCTCCGTGTGCGTGAACGCCACCGAATTTCCGATGCGCCGGTATTCCAACAAGGCCCGCTTCCCGCCCAGATCGATCTCGAAGCGCTGCCTGTTTTCGTCGTGTAACACTTCCACTGTTTGCGCCCTCAGAATATAATTTCACTACATCAATGCAACGTCGCCAGTTTCTCCAGAATAGTGCCGCCGCCCTGGCGCTCTCGGCCGCACGTCCTTACGCCGCTTACGGCGCCGCCAAAACCCGCCGCGTCGGCCTGATCGGCAGCGGCTGGTACGGCAAATCCGATCTGTTCCGCCTCATCCAGGTCTCGCCGGTCGAAGTGGTCTCGCTCTGCGACGTCGATAGCAGCATGCTCGCCGATGCCGCCGACATCGTCGCCACCCGCCAGGCGCTCCCACAAGAAACCGCGCACCTTTCACGACTACCGCGAGATGCTGCGCGAGAAAGACCTCGACATCGTCCTGATCGCCACGCCCGACCACTGGCACGCCCTGCCCATGATCGAAGCCGTCAAATCCGGCGTCGATGTCTACTGTCCAGAAGCCCATCAGCGTCGATATCGTGGAAGGCCAGGCCATGCTCGCCGCCGCCCGCAAGTACAACCGCGTCGTCCAGGTGGGCACGCAGCGCCGCAGCACCCCGCACCTCGTCGAAGCGCGCGACCAGATCATCAAGGACAGGCAAACTCGGCAAAATCGCGCCTGGTCGAGATCTACTGCTACTACCACATGCGCGCCACCGGCAATCCGCCGGATACCGCGCCGCCCGCCAATCTCGACTACGAAATGTGGACCGGCCCTGCGCCCATGCGCCCCTACAACCAGTCGGATCCACCCGCGCGGCTGGCGCGCCTTCATGGAATACGGCAACGGCATCGTCGGCGATATGTGCGTTCACATGTTCGACATGACCCGCTGGATGCTCGACCTCGGCTGGCCCGAAGCGTGTCGTCCTCCGGCGGCATCCTGGTCGACAAAGCCAGCAAAGCCAACATCAGCGACACCCAGACCGCGACCTTCGATTTCGGCGAGCTGAAGGTCGTCTGGCAGCATCGCTCCTGGGGCGAGTCGCCGTCCCCGATCCGAAATACGACTGGGGAGCCACTTTCTATGGCGACAAGGGAACCCTCAAGGCCAGCGTCTACGCCTACGACTTCACGCCCGCGAGCGGCGGCGGCGCTATCCACAAGGACGTGACTTACGAGCTCGAGCAGTACCCCGAAGACAAAACCGAGAAGGATCTGGAAAAGCACGTGCGCCCCGGCCATCCGCCATCACATGCAGAACTTCCTCGCCGCCATCGATGCCCGCGCCAAACCGGTCGCCGACATCGAGCAGGGCTACATCTCCACCACCAGCTGCATCCTCGCCAACCTCTCCATGAAGCTGGGCCGCAGCCTCACCTGGGACGCGCAAAAAGGCGAAATCGCCAACGATCCTGAAGCCAACAACGTCTCGCCCGCCCGTATCGCGCCCCGTGGAAACACCCCGACGCGCACACCGTCTAACCGACCGGAGGCGCGTCGCGTATCTAAATTAGGGAGAACGGTGGAAGGGCTTGTTCGGGCAGAGACCGCGACGAGTAAAGATGCGTTCCCTGAATTCCGTTGGGTAGAGGTGCTTCTGAATGTCACCAGTTCCTGAAGGCTGCTCCTCGCGGACGTTGCAGGACGCAATGGACCATTTACGTCCGTTGACGAGCAAAGGCGGAGGGCTGACAAAAACGACAGCCCCCCGCTTGAACTACCTGGTTCCGTTCCGTTTACGGCGCCGTCACCATCACGGGCGATGACATTACCGAAACATTCCCGGCAACATCAACGGCCGCCACAGAGTAATAGTAGGTCTTTCCCGAAGTGATGTGCGTATCCGCGTACGTTAAGGCGGTTGCGGCAACTCCTCCGACAACGTTAAGGCTAGTACTTGAGGTGCCCCGGTACACCTTATAACTGCCTACCCGGTAGTTGTCCGTCGAAGCGTTCCAGGTGATGGTTGCCAGCGGGCCCGCTTGTACCACTACCGAAACATTCGTGGGAGTCGTTGGCGGCGTTGTATCTGGCAGTGTGGTCGCGGTTACAATCGCGCTTCTTGCCGAGTGAGTGCTGTTGGACCCATCGTAGGAGTCAATCTGGTAATAGTACGTCGTCGAAGGCGAAACCTGCAGGTCGGTAAATGAAGGCACCGGAGATGTGCCGAGTGCCGTAATCGACGTCGGGCTGGTGCCCCGGTAAATCTCATATCCCACCACCGGAACATTGTCGGTGGAAGCGGTCCACGTCAAGCTGATCTGGACGTCGGTTGGACTCAACCGGATTCCCGTGGGTACGGAAGGCGGGGCTTGCGGCGCGAACGTTACGGTGACCGGGGATGACATCGGCGACGCGTTCCTTGCAATGTCGAGAGCGACAACCGTGTAGTAATAGGTTTTTCCCAAACTGGGGTGCATGTCGGAGAACGTCAGCGTACTTGCGGGAACCCCGCCAATGAGGAGCAGGTTCGTAGGGGAGAGACCGCGGTAGATCTGGTAGCTGCCGACCTGGTAATCGTCGGTGGAACTGCTCCAGGTGATTACTGTCGAGGGGCCGGTCTGCGCCACTGCGGCAACGTTGGCCGGAGTGGTGGGAGGCATGGTGTCCGGCAGAGTCTTGGAACTGAATATCGCACTTCTCGCGGAGTGGTTACCGGTCGTGTCGAAAGCGTCGATTTGGTAGTAGTACGTGGTTCCCGGTACGACTTGCAGATCGAGATAGGAGTTCGCTGACGTCGAGCTAAACGGGACGATGGTCGAGGTCGAGGTTCCCCGGTAGATCTCGTAACCGCTGACCGCCACGTTATCGACGGAAGCCGTCCAGGCCAAGCTGATCTGAAGATCTGAAAGCGCGGCTGCACGAATTCCAGAAGGGACGGTCGGCGGCGTGGTGTCGGGATAACCAAGGGTTGCTACCGACAACGGCGCCGACTGTGGGGACAGGTTTCCCGCGGCATCGAAAGCTGCAACGGTATAGGAATATGATGTTTGTGGGGTCAGGCCGCTATCGTAAAACGTGGGCGGCGTGTTTACCGTCCCGACCTGTACTCCGTTGCGATACACGTTATAAGCCGCTACGCCGACGTTATCGCTGGTCTTCGTCCAAACGACAACGGCTTGGGTTTGCGACACCCCTTGTAGCGAGGGAGGCGCCGGCACAAGCGGCGGTGTGACGTCGGGCGCAGGAATCATCATGTTTTCCCAGGCCAGCCCGGTAGCAGTAAACGCGCCCGCCATATTGGCAGCGGTCGCCGCGGCGCTCTCGGTCGTGATCACTGTAGCGTCCGGCTGTCCGCCATACACGGCGTAGTCGAGGTCGGCAGCAAAGTTGTGCGACCAGAAGGGACTTAGGAACGCGAACTTCCCGAAATTGGCGAAGTTTTTCATCGCCTGCAGGAACGCGATGTCTGTGGACTCCCAGAAACTGAATACGTCACGCGCGTAAACGGTGGTGTAAGGAAGCACCTGATTGTATTCGGCATCGCTCTCTTTGTAGGCCCAGAACTCGCTCATCGAAGCTTGCTTACCGGCTGCCTGGACCAGACCCAGCGCGTTTAGGGCGTTCGGTAAATTGTTGACGTTCACTGGATAAACGTGCATATCGATCTGGTTTAAGGGAAGCGTGGTGAAGCTCTGGATGAATTGCAAAAACGAGGGGTGCCAGGTACCGCAGCCCGCGCCCATCTGCACGCCCGTGGCGCCGGTCGCCCGGATCGAGGCGATCATCCCCTGGACCATCTGCGTGCTTCCGCTTACGGTGTTGGCGTTCACCTGGCCGCTCGCGTTGGCCTCCGTATCCGGTTCGGCGACCAGCACTATGTAGTCGGGCTGCAGCAGTTGAGCGATGCTCGCCGCCAATTGGGCGCGCTGACTCATGTAGGTAGGCCAATCCAGAGATTGGTAATACGGGATAAACGATGCGCCGTTCGTTCCGGGATAGACCAGGGAAATCGTATTTTCAATGACCACCTTCAGGCCTCGGGCGTGAATTTCATTGACCAGTGTGGTGTAGAAGCTCAGGTAGGCTTGGTAATCCGCTGGGTTGGAATAAAACGGCTGGTAGAGAGTGGGGAAATCAATATGAAAAGTGACCCCTGTAACCCCTAGCGCCTGCAAGGAATTCAACTCCGCCAAAACGGTCACTTGATAATAATTAGGCTGCAAAAGACTGGTCGTTAATGCGGACGTCGCGGTCTGGAGTTGGGGGGCATATACCACCGGGGACACGGCGCCGCCCCAATTGGCATTCACCGTCGCACTGAAGCTCGTAACATTAGCGTTTACAGTATTATAAGCATCCTGATACTGAGAAGGAATGGGCAGGGTTTGGGCGACCCCGAGCGGAACTAGGCAGACCAGCGCTGCCACTCCACGTACGGCTGCTTTTTTTAGCATTCAAACCTTTTTAGTGGAAAACGAATAGCTATTGGCTCTAGCGAAAGAAAATTCTGAGATAACAATAACAGGAAAATCAAAAAATAATAAAGCGAATTGTAAGGAACAAAACTAATTATTTCTTTTGGGGATCTTTTTCTGTGTGGTGGGCGCAGAGAGGCTCCGCCCGCCTCAATAATCCTCCTGATTCTGAAGATTTTTTTCAGGAATTATGGATAAATTATGCTGAGGTTGCTGCGCCCTCACGCTTGCTGGCGCCTGCCGACTGAGCGGATTAACCCCGCGGACTCCCGGCGGGTAAACTTGCGGGCCCAATGGGCGGAGTCCGCTTCTCTGTCACGAATTCGTTTGCTTCCGGTCTTGGTTGGGAGCCGTAGGTACCGGACGCTTTCCGGGGTGCTGCCCTGCGGGAAAGAATTTTTGAGAGCCCGCTCGCAACCCAACCGTAACCGTCCGTCCCCGGCCTCGCCCGCTAAACTAAAAATGGATGAAAATTGCGATCGGACAAACCAATCCGACCGTCGGTGACCTCACCGGCAATGTCGATCGCATGGTTGAGTTCGCCATCGAAGCCGCCGGCGCAAATGCCGGCCTGATCGTCTTCCCCGAACTCTCCATCACCGGCTATCCGCCCCGCGACCTCGTCGAAAAACCCAGCTTCATCCGCCGCTCCGAGGAAGCCCTTCGCACGCTCGCCCGCAAAACCGCGCACCTTTCCATCGGCATCGTCTGCGGCTATGTCGGCGAATCCGAAAACCAGACCGGCAAGCATGCCGCCAACCGCGCCGCCCTCCTGCAATCCGGCGGCGTCCTGTTTCAACAGACCAAGCGCCTGCTCCCCACCTACGATGTTTTCGACGAAGTCCGCTATTTCGTTCCCGGAGTCAAGCACGACATCTTCCGCTTCGCCGGCTACAAGGCCGCTCTCGCCATCTGCGAAGACGCCTGGAACGACAAGCAGTTCTGGTCGCGCCGCCTCTACACCGCGATCCCGTCGAAGAGATGGCTCCAGACGGGCGCCGATCTGCTCCTCAGCATCAACGCCTCCCCCTACTCACATGGGCAAGCGCGCGCTCCGCCGCGACATGTTTACTGCCGCCGCGCGCCACTACGGATTGCCCGTCGTCTATGGTCAACCAGGTGGGCGGCAACGATCAGCTGGTCTTCGACGGCACCAGTTTCGCCATGAACGCCAAGGGCGACATCATCGCCACCGCGCGCTCGTTCTCCGAAGACCTGGTCCTCGTCGACACTGCTCACCGGCCAGGGCGACGATCACGCCAACTTTGCGGACGAATGCGAAGCCGTCTATCGAGGCCCTCGTCACTCGGCACCCGCGACTATATTGCGCAAGTGCGGCTTCTCGCAAAGTCCTGATCGGTTTGAGCGGCGGCATCGATTCCTCCCTCACCGCCGTCATCGCCGTCGAGGCCGTCGGCCGCGAAAACGTCATCGGCGTCGGCATGCCCGGACCGTTTTCCTCCGGCCACAGCGTCGACGACGCGCGCGCGCATGGCGCACAACCTCGGCATCCGCTTCGAGATGGTCTCCATCACGCGCCGCCTATCGAGCAGTTCCAGAGCTCGCTGGCCCCATGTTCCAGGGCCTTCCCGCGGACGTCACCGAAGAGAACCTGCAGTCCCGCCTGCGCGGCGTCACCCTGATGGCGCTCTCCAATAAGTTCGGCGCGCTGGTCCTGACCACCGGCAATAAAAGCGAGCTCGCCGTCGGCTACTGCACTCTGTACGGCGATATGTGCGGCGGCCTGGCCGTCATCAGCGACGTCCCCAAGACCCTGGTCTACTCGCTGTGCCGCGTCGCCAATCGGCCGCTTCCACGGCGCCATTCCGGAGTCCGTCTTTCACAAAGCCGCCTTCGGCCGAACTGCGCGCCGATCAGAAGGATACCGATTCGCTTCCCGACTACGACATCCTCGATGCCATCCTGCGCGGCTACGTCGAAGACCTCCAGGCCCCGCGCGAGATCGCCGATAACCTGAACCTGCCCCTCGAACTGGTCGCAGGATATCGCCAGCAAAGTGGACCGCAACGAATACAAGCGCCAGCAGGCCGCGCCGGGCTTGAAGCGTCACCACCAAGGCTTTCGGCATCGGCCGCCGCTTTCCGATCGCCCAGAACTACCAGGAATAAACCTAATGAAAATCTTTGCAGCGCTCGCCGTCGTGTGTCTTCTCGCCGGAATCCTCATATCCCAACCCGCGCCGCGCGAACAGGTAGGCCCCATCCCCTCCGGCGGCTTTCTCCTGAATAGCGGCTGGACTCTCGCACCTGCCGGCACACAGGTCCCTGTCGGTACGTTTCCCATGTCGAGCGCGCTGTCGAAAGACGGCCGGTACCTCATCGTGTTGAACGCCGGCGTGGCCCCCGTATCTCTTAGCGTTCTCGATGTCACCACGCAACAGGAGGTAAGCCGCACGCCCGTTGCTGACGGTTGGCTCGGCCTGACCCTCAACCCCGCCGGTGACCGGCTTTACGTCGGCGGCGGCTCTCAGGCCGCTATCTTCGAATTCGCCTACGCCGGGGGAAAACTCACTCCCGCCCGCACCTTCTACCTCATCGACGCCGCCAAGCGCACCTATCACGATTTCACCGGCGACCTCGCGTTCAGTTCCGATGGCCGCCTGCTCTACGCCGCCGATCTCTATCGCGATTCGCTGCTCGTCGTCAACCCGCTTTCCGGGGTCGTCATCGGCCGCATCAAAACCGGCCGCCGCCCCTATCGCATCCTCTTCCATCCCGATGGCCAATCCTTTTTCGTAACCAGCTGGGCCGACGGCACCATGACCCGCTACCAGGCCTCCGACGGTTCTCCGCTCGATTCCCAACGCATCGGCCCGCATCCCACCGACATGGTCTGGCGTCACACCGAAACAGGAAACACCCTTTTCGTGTCCGCCGCCAACACCAATTCCGTCTATGCGGTCAACGTTCCCGATAGCGGCGAGATGACCCGCGGCCCCAGCATCAGCATCGCTCTCACCGCGCGCCAGCCTCTCGGCATGACCCCCAGCGCGCTCGCGCTCAGCGCGGACGGCAAGACGCTTTTCGTCGTCTGTTCCGATGCCAACGCCGTTGCTCAGATCGACCTCTCGCAGGAGCAGATGTTTCTGGCCGGATATATCCCCGTCGGCTGGTACCCGACCGCCGCGCGCGCCCTCCCCGATGGCCGCCTGTTCGTCTTGAACGGACGCGGCGGCGGCTCCTTCCCCAATCCCAAAGGCCCCAACCCCACCAAAGCCGTCGAGCGCGCGCACATGGCCAACAACCCCTCCGAGTATCAGTACGTCGGCTTCATTCAGAAAGGCAGCGTGAGTGTGATCCCGGCGCCCGACCTCGCCCAACTCGCCCAATACACCGAAACCGTTATCGCTCACGCCACTTACAAAGATGCTAAGCTCGACGCTCCCTCCGCCCTCCCGCCAGGCATCCGCCACGTCATCTTCATCGTCAAAGAAAACCGCACTTACGATCAGGTGCTCGGTGACGTCCACGAAGGCAATGGCGATCCCTCCCTCATTCTCTTTGGCGAAAACGTCACGCCCAACCTCCACAAGCTCGCGCGCGAGTTCGTGCTGCTCGATAACTTCTACGTCAATGCCGATGTCAGCGCCGACGGCCACAACTGGAGTACCGCCGCCATTGCTTCCGACTACGTGCAGAAGCTCTGGCCCGCCAACTACGGGCAGCGCCGCGAACATTACGATTTCGAAGGCGGCGAGCCGGCCGCGCTTCCTCCCGCAGGCTATCTCTGGAGTAACGCCACCCTCGCGGGCGTCTCCATGCGCAATTACGGCTACTTCGTCGAGAACAAGATCACTCCCGCCGGCCCCGGTGAGGTTCAGGTGGATAGCGTCCGCGACCCGCAACTGAAGCCAGTCACCGACCTGCGCTATCGTGGCTTCGATCTCGATTACCCCGACGTCGAACGCACCAGGGAATTCATCCGCGAGCTGAATGCCTATGAGCAGACCGGCAAGTATCCCGCGCTCAGCTTCGTGCGCCTCGGTAACGACCACACCTCCGGTCTCGCCGCCGGTAAAATCGCTCCACTCAGCGCCGCCGCCGATAACGACCTCGCCGTCGGCATGCTGATCGAAGCTCTCTCAAAAAGCCGCTTCTGGTCTTCCACCGCCGTCTTCATCGTTGAGGACGATGCCCAAAACGGCCCCGATCACGTCGATTCGCACCGCTCGCCGGCCTTCGTTATCTCGCCCTTCGTCAGGCGCCATGCGGTCGATGGCACCATGTACAACACCACGTCCGTACTTCGCACTATGGAACTGCTCTTAGGCATGCGGCCCATGACGCAGTTCGATGCTGGCGCGCGCGTGATGACGTCGCTGTTCCAGCCGGCGCCCGACCCGACCCCCTATACCGCCGAGCAGCCGCGCACTTCCCTCACCGTGCGCAATCCGCCACGCGGCGGCTCCGATACCGCTCGCCTCGATCTGCGCGATGCCGACCGGAACGACGACAACGAGATGAACGATCAGCTGTATAAAGCGGTCAAGGGAACCAGCGCGTCCGCCCTCGCGCTCGCAGCGCCGCACAAATAAAAAAGGGGCAGCCCCGAAGGACTGCCCCTTTTCTTACTAACTACTGATAGGAAGGTTACTCTTTCTTCATCGAGTTGCGGCTCAGCAAACGAACAAACTGGGCTGCCGCCGGCGGTACCGGCGTTCCGCCTTCCAGAATCTCTTTGCTTCCCATCTCGGAGCCGTAGAGCTGCTTGTTCGCCTCACGGTCCGGCCGCATCGTGGCGCCGGTTAGCGTGAGTCCGGCAAACAATCCACGAGCCCGCGAGTACGACAGAATTTCCGCATGGAGTTGCGCGTCGGTCTCCGCGCTCAAGTCGCGGCCAACCGGTCCCGCCGCCGCCGTCGCGTCGCCACCGATGGTGAACTTATCCTGCAGCAGCTTCTTCTCGCCGCTCTCGTTCATCACCAGCAGAATCACGTCCTGCTCCGATGCGCCGATCTGGAATCCAACACTGCCGCCTTCCACCGCGATCGCCGCCGGTCCGGTCCAACCGGCGCCACCCGCCGTCTTGCGGCACGACACAAAGCCCTTGCCATACTTTGCGCCGATGATAAAGCCGCCCTTCTTTACGTTCGGGATCACGGCCACGCATTGCGCCTTTTCCAAAAGCTCCTGGGGCACGCCTTTATCGCTCATCCCCATCATTTCTTTAATCACCGTACTGGCATCGTTCAACCGCTTGCTCGGATTTTCACCTGCAAACAGTGACGGCGCTACTGCCACCGCCGCCACTAAAACCATCCTTGACACACGCATTAAGTGTTCTCCTCCCTTCGATTATTGCGCGTCACGTTCCAACGTGCGTTCCTGCACGATTTATCCCGCCCGCCCACACACGTTAAGCTTGAGGCACGCCATGAACATTGAAATTCTGCTTACCGAAGCGGAGATTGCCAGTGAGTTTCAGGAAGCCCTCGAAGCCCGTGACCTGCCGGAGAAATTCTTCTATTGGTTCCCGCTTTCGGTAAAACAATGGCGCAATTTGACCGCCGGGCCTGCCTACGCGGAACTCAACAATGCCTGGACCGCCGTCAGCGGACGCGCCCGCGATCTGACCGCCCATTTCGGCCCCGAAGTCCCCGTCGTCAGCCTGGGGGCGGGTGATGGCGGCAAAGATCGCCCCGTGCTGCGCGCTATCCAATCCGCGGGCAAAGTGGTGAAGTATTTTCCGGTCGATTCCAGCCAGACCCTGCTCGAAGCCGCCTGCGCCGGTGCCGAGGAGGATGACTTCGAAACCGTCGGCATTAAAGCCGATATCTCCAGCCGCATGCACGTCCTCCTCGCGGCCGACGCCGCCGAAGCCCCGCGCCTCTTCCTCATGGCCGGCAACACCCTCGGCGGTTTCGACCCCATGGAACAGCTCAAGAACATCGGCGAAGCCATGCGCTCCGGCGATCGCCTGGTGATCGACGGCGAACTCCATACGCCCGATGCTCTCGCCCACCTCGAGTCCGCCTCCTCGCGCAGTTTCGTCTTCGCCCCTCTGGCCAGCCTCGGCCTCGTCCCGGAAGATGGCCGCGTCCGCTTCGAGGAAAAAGCCGACTCCCGCCACACCGGCTTGTCCATGATCAAGAAGCACTTCCTTGCCGACCGCGATCTCCGCTTCTCCAACGCCGGCGACGAAATCGCCCTCGCGCGCGGCGAGCGCGTCTTCATGAACTTCCGCTACCTCTACACTCCCGACGCCTTCACCTGGCTGCTGCGCAAACACGGCGGCCTCACTATCGACGAGCAGTTCTATTCGGTCGATGGCCGATTCGTCACCGCTATCTGCTCGAAATAGAATCTCAATCGCCGTGTCTGCGGTAATCGCATGCTTCGGCATTCACAATATGGCTGATCCGGTTTGGCGCGACGCGCAACTCTCGCGCCAAGCCGTTGATGCTCAGTTTCAGCGGCAAGATGAACTCTTCTTTCAACACCTCGCCGGGATGGACGGGAGGAAGCATTTTGATTGGCATTCAGCTCTCCTACTTCGACTTGAACCTTAAGTACATGAAGCACATCAATCGTGAAAGTCTACGATTTCAACATCGAAAGCGTGTCCGTCTCGCTATTCGAAACAGAGTCTCCACTTGCCGCTGAGTCTGATGCTATGCTGGCCCGCTCTGTCCTTGGTAAGAGCATCCAAATGGTTCCCAGGGGGCGCGCGACAGGTAGTACGTCAAGCGTAATAGCTAGCCCAACTCAGTCTTCGCCTGGGTCTCGCTTCGATCCCGCCGCCTGCAATCTACCCGTACGCATGCACAAACAAATACCCACTCATCAAAACGCCCGTCGCAATCACAAAAACCCGGATATACTTCCCCGGGATCTTCTGCGCGAAATGCGCCCCGAAGTAGCCGCCCAGAATCGCCGCCGCCATCATCCACAGCGCTTCCCTCCACGCCACGATTCCCTTGATCACGAACACCGCCGCCGCCACGCCGTTCAAACATCCCGCCAGAATCGTTTTGATCCCGTTCATGGCATTGATGTCCGTCATCCCGTAAATCGCCAGCGCCGCCAGCATCATGATCCCGATTCCGCCGCCGAAATAGCCGCCGTAAATCGCAATCGCAATCTGCGAAACCAGCAGCGCGCCGAAGCCGAAATGGATGTACCGCTTCAGCGCCATCCCAATGTCTTTGCCGAACGCGAACATGCCCGTCGCAAATAACAGCAGCCACGGCATCAGCCCCACAAAGATCGATTCCGGCGTGACCAACAAGAGAATCGCCCCCGCAATTCCGCCCGCCAGGCTGACCCCGATCAGCGTGCGCAGACTGATTCCCTCCACGCTCGTCACGCCTTTCCGATAGGAGAACGCGCTCGCAAAGGAACCTGGCAGCAGCGCCACCGTGCTCGTCGCATTCGCGATCACCGCCGGCATTCCCCCGAAGATCATCGCGGGCAGCGTTAAGAAACTGCCGCCCCCGGCCACCGCGTTCAACGCCCCCGCGAGGAACGCCGCGATCACGATCAGAATCATGCGGAGCCCTTACCGCGCCGAACGCTTCAAAACGCCCCGTCCAAAGCTTGCTCCAGATCCGCCCGCAGATCCTCGAAGTCCTCTACGCCTACCGACAGCCGCACCAGCGTATCTCCAATCCCCGCGGCTTGCCGCTGCGCCGCCGGAACCGACGCGTGCGTCATGATCGCCGGATGTTCGATCAGACTCTCCACGCCGCCCAGACTCTCCGCCAGCGCAAACACCTTGCAGCGCTCCAGAAAACGCCGCGAGTTCTCGATGTCGCCCTTCAGAATAGACCGTGATCATGCCGCCGAACGCGCTCATCTGCCTCCTCGCCAGCGCATGCTGCGGGTGCGACGCGAGGCCCGGATACACCACGCGCTCCACCTGCGGATGCCCCTCCAGCCACTCCGCCAAGCCCGCCGCATTCTCGCAATGCCGCTCCATCCGCAGATGCAGCGTCTTCAATCCGCGCAGCACCAGAAACGAATCGAACGGCCCGCTGATCGCCCCCAGCGAGTTCTGCAAAAAAGCCATCCGCTCGCCCAGGTCCGCGTCCGCGCCCACCACCGCAATCCCGCCCACGATGTCCGAATGCCCGTTCAAATACTTGGTCGCCGAATGAATCACGATGTCGAAGCCCAGCTCGATCGGCCGCTGCAGATCACGGCGTAGCGAACGTGTTGTCGCACACCGTAATCAGCCCATGCTCGCGCGCAATCCCCGCCACCGCCGCCAGGTCCACCAGGTTCAGCAGCGGGTTGGAAGGCGTCTCCACCCACATCATGCTGCGTCTTCGGCGTGATCGCCGCTTCGTAGCGCCTCCGCATCCGTCAAGTCCAAAAACGTGAACGTCAAGCCCGCCGACCGCTTCCGCACGCGCTCGAACAGACGAAACGTCCCGCCATACAGATCGTCATTCGCGATCACGTGATCGCCCGCATCGAGCAGTTCCAGCATGGTCGCCATGGCCGCCAGCCCGGACGCGAACGCAAACCCCCGCGCGCCCCCTTCCAGATCCGCCACGCAGCGTTCATAAGCGAAGCGCGTCGGGTTGTGGCTCCGCGAATATTCGAAGCCCTTATGCACCCCCGGGCTCTCCTGCACGTACGTCGACGTCGCGTAAATCGGCGTCATGATCGCGCCCGTAGTCGGGTCCGGCGACTGCCCCGCGTGGATCGCACGCGTTCCAAACTTGTAAGCCATGAAACTAGAATGCCTGATCGGCTTCAGCCTGATTTACTTCAGACTGCGCCGCAAATGAGCCAGCAGGTCGGACCGCGTAATCAGTCCAAGAAATTGATCGCCATCCATCACCAGCGCCACCAGCCCGCGGTCGAGCACCCCCAGCACGTCCTGCAGGCTCGCCGACACCGCCACCGTTTCAAGCTTGCTCGTCATCGCCGCACGCACCGGCCTCTCGAAGCGCCCGTTATCCGCATGCACCGCGAACAGCAGGTCGCATTCGTCCAGAATGCCCACCGGCTTCCCGTCCTCGATCACCGGCACCTGGCTCACGTCCGCCACGCGCATGCGCTGAAACGCCGTCAGCAGCGGATCGTCCGGCGTCACCGTGATCAGCGCGCCTTCCTCGTACCGGCGCGTCAGCAGATCGCGCAGATCGCCCGTCGGCGGCCGCTCCGTATAGCCCTGGTCCATCATCCAGTAGTCGCTGTACATCTTCGATAGATACTTGTTGCCCGTATCACAGATGAACGTGACCACGCGCTTTGGCGTCACTTGCTCGCGGCAGTAGCGCAGCGCCGCCGCCGTCAGGCACCCCGCCGATCCGCCGCCCATAATTCCGAACAGCCGCAGCAGATCGCGCGCCGTCCCAAAGCTCTCGGCGTCTGAGATCGAGTATGCCTTTCGTACGCGCGACAGATCCGCGATCTCCGGCACGCAGCTCTGGCCGATGCCCTCCACCGCATACGACCCGCTCCGTCCCGGCATCCCGTTATGCACATACCCCGCCAGCGCGGAGCCTTCCGGATCCGCCAGCACCAGCTCCGTATGCGGGCTCACCCGCGCGAAGAAACGGCTCAACCCCGTCACGGTCCCGCCGGACCCCACCCCGCAGATCACCGCGTCCACGTCGTGATCCATCTGCTCCCAGATCTCGGGCCCCGTCGTCATCTCATGCGCCAGCGGATTCGCCGGGTTCTGAAACTGGTTCACGTGATAAATAGCCCGGGTTCTCCGCCGTAATCCGCGCCGCCATGTTGATGTAGTAGGCCGGATTGTCCGGCTTTACGTCCGACCGCGTCAGCCGGATATCGCAGCCGAACGCCCGCAGATGCGCAATTTTCTCCGCCGACATCTTGTCCGGGATCACCAGGATCAGCTGGTATCCCTTCGCCGCCGCCACCAGCGCTAAACCCAGCCCCGTGTTGCCGGCCGTCGCTTCCACGATCGTCCCGCCCGCCCGCAACTGCCCGCTCTCCTCGGCCGCCTGAATCATGCTCACGGCGATCCGGTCCTTGATCGAGCCCCCTGGATTCTGGTTCTCCAGCTTCAGGAAAAGCCGGCACGGCCCCGTGTCGAAGCGCTGCAACTCCACCATCGGCGTATTCCCGATCAGGTCGATGACATTGTCGGGAACCGCGTGGGCGCGCACGTGAGCATCCTAGCATTCCGGGTCGCGCCGGAGACAAACAAACTTTAACCATCGCGACTCGTAACAACCGGGTCCGCGCCGGCGTTCATACTAATAAGGACGCTAACAATTGGTTAGCGAAAGAGAGAATCATGCACAAACGAATGTTTTGCCTCGCCGTTTCCAGCCTGCTGAGTATCGGAGCGGCCCTGGCCCTCCCGCAGGACGCGCCTCCGCCACCGCCGTCTTCCCAGGACCAGGGCGCACCGCCCCCCGATGGTGGCGGCCGCGGCCCGCGCCAGGCTCCCGACCCCGACCGCATCGTCCAGATGATGGCCCAACGCCTCAAGCTCTCCGATGATCAGGTCTCGCGCATCCGCCCGATCGTCGCCGATCAGATGAGCCAGATGATGGCCATCCGCGGCGACAGTTCCGTCGCCCCGCGTGACCGCATGGCCAAAATGATGAGCCTCCGCGCCGAAACGTCAGCCAAAATCAAGCCCATACTGAACCCCGATCAGCGCACCCAGTACGAGGCCATGCAGCAGGAACAGATGAACCGCATGCGCCAGCGGACCCAGGGCGGCCCCAACGGCGCCGGCGCACCCCCGCCGCCTGAAGGCAGCAACCAGTAACAACGGCAAGGGCTCGTTTCCAGCGATTCGAGCCCCGAAGCCCGCTTCAAAAATCTTCTGCCATTCCGGCAGAACCCTGGTCTTCAAAACCACGTTTGAGGTATTCACCAGGGTTGGCCCCGACAACTCGCTTGAACGCCTTACTGAACGCAGCGTCGGACTCGTAACCCACTGACCGAGCGACGTCTATGATCTTTTTGTCACGCTGCTGTAGTAGCTGCATCGCCCTCTGCATCCGCCACTCGGTTACATATTCCAGTGGTGTTTGTCCGAGTAGCTCTTTAAAACGCGCTGCGAATGCGGAGCGAGACATGCCCGCCTCTTCGGCCAGGGATGCGACCGTCCAAGGTGTACTCACTCTGTCGTGAATGGCACTCAGAGCGGCGCCCATTTGAGGATCGAAAACAGCACGAAGCCATCCTTTGTTGCGTTCCCGTCCCGACGCGATATGCGCCCGGAGTACCTGGATAAATAGGACCTCGGCTAGCCGAGTCGCGACTACTTCAGATCCCGGCACCTGTTCTCCCATTTCTGACGCCAGCGCTTGCATTGTGTTGTGAAGAGCAAGCGTGCGCGCCCGATCGTCCTTGATTAGAATGAAGCTCGGCAACAACTGAGTGATCGGCTTCAGGCTGGCGCGATCGAAACTCAAGGACCCGCAGACGATTGTCGTCGGTGCGCCACCGCCTCCGTAATGAGCGACATTACTGTTGGCTCTAGCCCCAATCTCGCGGAAAGTCCACCTGGGACGTGTTCGCGGGCTGTCGCGCAAAACAATCGAAGTTCCCCGGGCCAGCAAAAAGCAATCACCACCGGTGAGGGGAATCGGCTCCGCAATCCCTGCCACACTCAGCCAGCAGTTGCCGCGCGAAAGCATGGCGAAGTGCGCCAAATCTGTGGGTGAAGTCTTTTTGTCAGACGGCGTGACTTTTTCTTCGGTTGGCTTCTCCTGTTTTACGCCCCACGGGGCTGTGGCTTCGAGCCTGTGCAGACCGAAAGCGGTTACGTGCATCGTTCTGAAGATGTCTGTTATAGGGTCCAACTTGCCTCCTTCTTTTGGACGAATAGACAAAAAATTAGGACTCCTGAGCAGTTCCCGTCCACCGCCAGAGGAGTCTACTCCACTGTAGCGAATGTTTCACATCTACCGAAGGGAGTCATTATGGGAAAGCTAGAAGGAAAAGTTGCAGTCATCACGGGTGGGTCGAGCGGCATGGCGCTGGCGAGCGCCAGGCTGTTCGTTGAAGAAGGTGCCTACGTTTTCATCACGGGCAGGAGGCAGGAGCAGCTCGATGAGGCCGTCAAGCTGATTGGCCGGAACGTGACCGGCGTGCGCGGTGACGCGGCCAATCTCGAAGACCTCGACCGCCTGTTCGACACGGTCAAGAGGGAAAAGGGCAAGATCGACGTCCTGTTCGCGAGCGCCGGCAGGGGCGAGGCTTTACCATTGGGCGAGATTACCGAGCAGCACTTCGATGCGGCATTCGGCCTGAATACGCGCGGAACGCTGTTTACGGTTCAGAAGGCGTTGCCGCTGTTCAACGACGGCGGATCGATCATCATGACCGGATCAGTTGCTTCGGTGAAGGGTTTTCCTGGTTTCGGCGTGTATGCGGCGAGCAAGGCAGCATTGCGCTCCTTCGCACGTACGTGGCTCAACGAACTGAAGGGCAGGAAGATCCGCGTGAACGTGCTGGGCCCGGGGCCGATCGCCACACCGATGCAGGAAGAAGTCCTCACCAAGGAGGCAAAGGAGATGTTCGAATCCCTGATCCCGCGGGGAACGATGGGTCAACCTGAGGAAATCGCGACGGTCGCGCTGTTTCTTGCTTCAGACGATTCTAGCTTCGTGAATGGGGTGGAGTTGTCCGTCGACGGCGGCTTGTCGGCGATCTAACGTCTGCGGACCTCAGCTGGCGGCTGACTTTCCGGCCGCCCGCCAAAGCGATTTACTGCGGGATCTTCACGGAAGGTCGCCACAGAACGGAATTTGATGTCCGGCGCCGTCGAAAGCTGGGAATCAATATCAACACACATTGGAGAAAGATTATGAGCTATGCAATTGTAGGATTCGGAAAGATAGGTCAGGCCCTCGCCCACGCCTTCGCCCGTAAAAACATCGACGTGACCGTTGCGAGCCGCCGGCCCCCCGAGGCGTTGGCACCGCAGGCTCGGGCGATTGGATCCACGGTCGTCGCCAAGTCGCTGCGGGATGCACTCGAGGCCGACACAATCATCTTGGCGGTTCCGTTCGGGGAACATCGCGAGATTGCGAAGGCCCTGCCGAGTTGGAAAGGCAAGACGGTCATCGACGCGATGAACTCGTTTCCAGTCCCACCTGAGGAACTGGACGGTCTCCCGTCCTCCGCGTTCGTTGCGAAGTCGTTCACCGGCGCCAAGTTGGTGAAGGGTTTTAATCACCTGGTTGCGGCCAAACTGGCTACCGACCCGATCGTCGAGGGTGGGCACCGGGTTGTCTTTTTGTCGAGCGACGACGAGGACGCGATCGCTCCCGTGGCGGATTTGGCCAAACAACTCGGGTTCGCACCCGTCAAGCTGGGAAAGCTCAACGAGGGTGGCGCGCTGGTGCACGCACGCGGCCGCACTTGGGGTCAGCTCATCTTCCAGGATTTGTTCAAGAAGGAACAGTAGTCGATCTACGGCCGTGTGATTTGGCCCGGGAAGGATGGTTCCGAAACATCCAATCACATCGGACAAATCTGATGTAAGGGAAAGGAGAGATATTCGATGAGCATCGAAGAGAATGTTCAGGTTGTGAAAGATTTCTTTGCAGCAATGGGCAGCCGTGATAAGCACGGTTTGCTGGCGTTGTCTGCCGCAGATATTGAGTGGATCATTCCGGGTGAGGACTGGCCTCTGGCCGGCACGCACCGCGGGCACGCGGGATTGGCGGACGTGCTTCAGAAGGCTAACGAGACGGTGGAAACTTCGTACCCAGAGCCGCCCGAGTTCGTGGCGCAGGGAGACCGGGTTCTGGTCGTCGGCGTTGCTACGGGGAAAATCAAAGCCACGAATAGGGCGTTCAAGGACAACTGGGTCTTCGCCATCACCGTTCGAAACGGCAAGGTGACGAAGATCCGGGAGTACATCGACACGCAAGCACTGGCGCGGGCTTCCGAGATGGACGCGAGTCCCGGGCCCTGACCCATGGACACCGATACGACACGAAACAATTCATAGAGTCGACGAATACGTTGAACAGCGGCAACACCTTCTGAACCGTTAAACAGCGTGCCGCGCGCGTTCAGGCATGGGAAGTGGACCGCATCCAGCAGGCGCATGTCAAAGCCGCGTCTTGCGAGCGCGCGTGACTTTTTACAGGATGTCGCGGGCCTACGTGGTCCAGATGAATGGCTTGGGAATCATAAAGCCTGCTCGCCCGCGCAGGCAGGGATCCTCTTCGGTGACTCGATTAGATAATCAGACTCTAAACTACATATATGTCCACCCAAAAGGACCGGTTGGCGAACACACAGACGCTCATCGCCGCCGCCTATTCTGCTTTCAACCGCCGCGATATCGATGGTGCGCTGGCGCTCATGAGCGATAACGTGAGCTGGCCCAAAGCATCGGAAGGCGGGCGTGTCGTCGGGAAGGAAGAGATTCGCGCCTACTGGACGCGTCAGTGGAAGGAGTTTGACCCTCACGTGGAACCGGTCGAAGTGATCGATCGCGAATCAAGCAAAACCGATGTGAAGGTTCACCAGTTCGTGAAGACCTTCGGCGGCGACGTCCTTTCAGATACTTACGTGTGGCACATCTACACCATCGTGAACGGTCTGATTGAACGCATGGACCTGGGACAAAGCGATCCAGGGTCGCACCAAACTCCATCCGCCGCGTTTTCCAAGCACTAGCACGCGGTAAGGATGAGCGAACCGGCGGTCAAGGCCAGCCGTACGGCGCTCTCAGCAGTTTCGTGAAACTACGATCGCCACAAACCCGGAGACCGCGCGCTGCATCCACGCATTGTTCTCTTCTTCTTCAGCGCATCACAAATCCGCCGTCGACCGAGATCGACTGGCCCGTGATGTAGCTTGCGGCAGAGCTGCACAGGAAGAGAACGGCGTGGGCGATCTCCTCAGGCCGCGCTTCTCGCTTCATGGGAACGAAAGTCTCCAGCATGCTGCGCTCGAATATGCAGCGCGCGGCATTCGTGTGAATGACATTTGTCCCGGCATGATTCGTACGCCTATGAGCGACAAGATGGAAGCCGAAGGTCGGGGTGAAGCGAATCGGCCGTGTCCGCAAGCACATTCTGCACCCCGCGTTGTTGTATGCGGCATCCAGACGTCCAAACTTGGCGACCGTCTGCTTCACCATGGATTCCACTTCCAAATCGTTGGGCACATCGCAGCGAATGGCCATGGTTTTGTGCCCCTTGTCGGCAAGCTGTTTGGCTTCCGCCTGGACCTTGTTTTCGTTCCAGTCCGCCAGCGCCACGGACGCCCCCGACTCCGCGAAAGCCTTAGCTGTTGCCAGCCCCAGTCCGGAGGCTGCCCCGGTTACGAGTGCTACTTGTCCTTCGAACGAAATAGTCATGTCAAATTTCGTTCCTCCTCCCGCCCGCTGGCGCTAAACGGTCAATGGAGGCCCCAGCAACTCCAATCCATATTTTTCGAAGACGGGAGCGAGTAGTGCCGGGTCCGGAGGTCCGGCAATTGCCGCCAGTTCCTCAAAGAAGACTTCCAGGCCGCCGGGTTCCAGGGTCAGCAACATTGTTCCTGAGCTTTCTCCTATATTGAGGAAGCGGTGGGGCGTATCTCTGGGCACGAAGACGAAATCACCGGTGCGAGCCTCAAAGCGCTGGCCCGAAGCTTCGAAAAGATAGTGGCCTTCCAGGACGTAAAAGCCCTCGTCTTCTCGATGATGCACATGCAAAGGCGTTCCCGCCCCGGGCGGCGTCACATCCTCGATCAGCGAGTACCGACCGCCGGTGTCCGCGGCCCCCAGCTTGACGTACAGGGAATCGCTGAAAATCTTGAGCGGTTGTCCACGCCTCGGTTGTGCGCGGCCTACAACGCTCGGTGCTGATACTGTTGGCATCAGCCGATTCTATATCGCTCCCGCAGCTTGCCCGTAGTCCATCCCATCCAGATCGGCAATCAGGCCCGGTCCGGACGGCGTCCAGTTCAGCTTCCGCCGCGTGATGGCGCTCGACGCCGTGAGGTCGTGCCCCATGAATTGAGCCAGCCAGCCGAAATGAGTCCCGGCATCCTCGGCGGAAATACTGATCACGGGCACTTTCAATCCGCGTCCCAGCGCCTCGGCGATCGCCTTCATCGGCACGCCCTCCTCGTCCACCGCGTGATAGATCGCGCCCGCCTCCGCCTTCTCCAACGCCAGCCGATACAGCCGCGCCACATCCGAAATATGCGCCGCCGGCCAGCGATTGCTACCGTCTCCGACATAGGCCGACACCCGCTTCTCGCGTGCGACTGCCGTGGCGTAGGGCACCAGGCCCTGCTTGCGCGTGTCATGAACCTGTGCCATCCGCATCACCGCTGTGTTTACGCCCTGCTTCGTCAGCTCCAGGGTCGCCGCCTCCGAAGCCGCGCGCGGATTCCAAGCCGAAGTCGGGCCATCCTCCGTCGCAGGCTTGCCGTCCACGCTGTTTGCGATGGCCGTGCCGGAGGTCATGAGGAACGGCCGGTTGGATCCCAGCAGCACTTCGCCCATCGCCTCGATAGCCTTCCGGTCGTCGTCGCAGTTTTTCTGGAACTGCGAAAAATCATGATTAAAGGCCAGGTGAATTACTCCGTCCGACTCCGCCGCTCCCTGGCGCAGGCTATCGAGATCCTCCAGATTGCCGTGCTTTACCTCCGCTCCCGCCGCCCGTAAAGCCTCGGCCCCAACCTCCGATCTCGTCAATCCCAGCACCTGGTGGCCCGCCTGGATCAGTTCCCGCACCACCGCCGTACCGATGAAACCGGTCGCCCCGGTCACAAAAACACGCATCTTGATGTCTCCCCAACGTTCTGTGAATACGCGGCAATCTACGCCGTCGGAAGACTAGATGCCCGCCGCGCGGTTTCGATGGCGGCGACGTCGATCTTCTTCATCGTCATCATCGCCGCGAAGGCGCGCTTTGCCTCGCCGCCGCCGGCCGCTAGCGCCTCCATGAGCACGCGCGGCGTAATTTGCCAGGAGAGGCCCCAGCGGTCCTTGCACCAACCGCACTCGCTTTCCGCGCCGCCGTTGCCCACGATCGCGTTCCAGTAACGATCCGTCTCTTCCTGATCCTCCGTCGCGACCTGGAAGGAAAAGGCCTCGCTGTGCCGGAACGCCGGGCCGCCGTTGAGACCGAGACACGGAACGCCCAGGACGGTGAACTCCACCGTCAACACACTGCCCTTCTTGCCGCCCGGATAATCACCGGGTGCCTCGTGAACCGCGGTTACTTGACTATCCGGAAACGTGGCCGCGTAGAAGCGCGCCGCCTCATGCGCGTCCTTATCGAACCAGAGACAGATCGTGTTCTTTGGCTTCATGTTGGTGTCCTCCCAAATTGGCCGACGCCCGTCCCGGCCTCCCGAATCATATCGCTGGCACATCCGATTCGCTTGCACGATTTCCGCGATGACGCGTCTTCATGACTGGCTCCGACGCGGCACGCTGGCGAGCATCATTCGACAGTCCGGACTCCCAAAATCACTTTTCGAGACAGAGTGACCGCAGCGTGATCTCAATGTCTGGTTTGCCGGCTAGACGTCGCAATGAACGCTATGGAAGGTCGTACTGACCTCACCAAAGTTTCCACCGAGTCCGCCCGCGACTTCGCGGATTACTTGGTCTGTGGAGGCGCAGGCCTCTTCGAGCGAAATACCCTGCGGCTTTGATTCCAAATCTCGCGCTCGCAAGCTCCGATATAGTCAAGGAAGGGCTCGGTATCGGTTATGATCTTCCTAATAAACTCGTGGACGGAATCCTCGGCAACCAGCGTGACGCGCGCGTCATGGGATGCCCACAATACCTGAGCAGGCGATCCATTCGGGTTCCAACAGAAAAATCTAACGATTTCCGCAACCGTCCTGGCCGATGTCCATATGCCAGAGGTCCGAATTGATCCTGCAGGTAGTCAGATCCCAATTCCCCGTCCCACCGGATTTCTCCATCCCATCCGATCCATTTGTTCCTGCGTTTGGAGCTATGTGTGAAACCTGTCGTTCGGCGACTCACCTGTCTTAGCCCGATCGGGACGTGATCAGCCGCCGCCTCCGAAACAGCGGGGTACAACTTCACAAGATTGGACTCAGCAGAGCGGAGCACGCAATCTACGAGAGCAGCATCCTCAAACATTTGGCGCCTATTTTACTCACTGCGGAAAGCCGGCTCCTCAACTGGCCGAGAAACGCCCAACCTGCACCTTGCAGCAGCCCGATGGCCCCGCGACAAACGCCGGATTCCGTCAACATGCACATTGCGGTCTCCTGAGGTCATCACCGATCACGCCGAAACCGAACCGGGAACGCAAGGTCCATCATCGGCGTAAGATTCACCAGAGGTGTGCATGTTGTTAAGGAAAATGTTCCCGTGTTCCATCTTGATGGGACTATTCGTCGCGACGGGTGTCGCGTGGGCGTGCTCCGTTACAGGAATAGCCTCGAACGTCGAGCTGGTTCAAGAAGCGGATTCGATCATTCGAGCCAAAGCCATGGACTACGCCAAACCGCCGTCGGACCCGCGTATGCGGACAACAGGCGTGCCGGATTCGGAGGTGCGATTCGAACAACTGGAGGTAATTCGCGGTGCGGACGCCTCCGGGCTGGTCCTGCCTGGATACCTTGTGCCGACCGACGATTTCAACGACCGGCAGGCACCCTATAGCTTCGTCAGACCGGGCGGCAGAGCAGGCAGTTGCTTCGCAAACTCATATCGGAAAGGCATGCAATATCTTCTCTTCCTCAAAAAGAGGAAGACCGGCGCATTCACCGTAAACTGGGCTGCGCTGGCGCCGGTCAATGAACAGTTGCGCTCGTCCGACGACGCATGGCTGATCTGGGTACGTGAGCAGGCACGAAAACTGGAGAAAGACCACAGGAAGTGAAGCGGGTCCGTTTTCCGGACAACTATAGTCGCATGCGAACATGAGTGGAGCATGCAGTTGGCTCAAGTCAACATCGGCCGTATTCGCGGTCCCATGGACTCCCCGGTCATGGCGGAGTTCAAAGCGAACCTCAACCGCATCAATGCCCTGGCAGAAGCCACCCCCGGCTTTGTCTGGCGGCTGCAGTCCGATTCCGGCAACGCAACCGATATCCCCTACTCCGAAGATCCGTTGGAAATCGTGAACATCTCCGTGTGGGAATCGATCGACGCGCTTCGCGGCTACGTCTACAAGTCGCATCACGTCGAATTTCTCAAACGGCGCGCCGAGTGGTTCGAGAAGGCAATACTTCCTATCTACACCCTTTGGTGGATTCCAAAGGGACACATCCCCACTATTGATGAGGCGAACGATCGCTTGAGCCACTATCGGGAGCACGGCTCCACGCAGTACTCCTTCTGGTTTTCGCAGCCGTTTCCAGAACCGCGGCAGGAACTGAGCTTGACCCGGTAACACCCGCGAAGATACGCTACTCCAATGCGACCGAAGGTAACCCTTCACGTAGTCTCAAGCCTCGATGGCTTCATCGCGAGCAAGGACAACAGTGTTTCGTGGATGGACAGTCCCGGCGACGCCTACGATAAAGGCGTTACCTTTGACAACGCTGACGCCATCCCGTTAATTGACTGTTACGTGCTCGGTTCCCGCACCTATGAGCACGCCCTACAGCTCGGCTGGCCCTATGGCGATACTCCGGTTGTCGTGGTCACCATCGGGAACTGCCGTCCACAAGGAAGACCGTGGAATTCTACGCCGGCGATCTCACGCGATTAATCGGTGAAATACTCGCGCCTCGCTACACAAACATCTGGCTGGTGGGCGGTGCCGTGTTATGCCAGAGTTTTCTCAAGCTCGGCTTAGTCGATGAAATCGATTTGATGATAGCTCCGGTCACTCTGGGCGCCGGACTGCGCCTGTTCGATGATTCCGGCGGCGAGCAGGCCTGGCAGCTGAACAACGTAGTCGCTTACAGGAACGGCTTTGTCGAGTTATCTTACAGGCTGCGGCGCGAACCCGCCGCCCCATGACTTTCCTGCCGGAAAAGTACGCGGCCGGGATTGGGCAGTGACGTTACCCCATACTCGCCAGAAGCGCCACCGGAATCAGCGTTCCCACAATCAGTAAAGCCCAAACCAGCCCGCGCTTCCGGTTGAATTGGAACGCCATATACACCCCCAACAGAGTCGAAAAGCTCAGCCCCAGCGCCATCGCCAGAAAGAACCACTTGAGAACCAGCGTCGACGTGTGTCCCGCCCGATCCTCTTCCCGGCGGCCTTCACCCCCCGGTGCGGGCCTTCTCGCCTCGCCGCCTTCCGGTGCCCTTTGTCCCCCACCCACGCCCGGGGGCGGCCCATGCCTCTCGGCGAGCGTCTGATTTTTATGAATCGATGCCAGCTTTGCAATCCATGCCGGCGGTTGATACGGTTCCCCCGGATGACCTTCATGCAAACCGAAAAGCTGCAAAGCTCCCGATAGAGCGAAAAAGAGAATCGACGGAGCAAAAAAGATTCCAAGGTACAGATGCAACTGCCGAACCTGTTTGCTCCAGTTCGCCTTACTCCGCGGCGCGGATGCTTTCGTCTCTGAGTCTAAATTCGAAATCGGCGGCATGTGTGTTCACCCGTAAGACCACGGATCCGTGTCCGTGGTTACTTAGGCAATCATCGAAATGACTAACCGCTAATCGGGCAAGCGCTTTCCTCGGTAACCCCGGCCCTTTCCAAGACGCCACAAAACACAACCACGCCACCCCACATCGAGAACGAGAAATGAGCCAATTCCCATCGCGAAAAGCGGAAGCCCTCCGCTTGCCCACCCTGAATGCCATGCGATTCCCAACCCCCGCACTCCTTTTGACCGCTCTCGCGATTTCTCTCTGCGCCGCGCGCCCAGCCATCGCCCAGACGCGCCCCACCCTAACACTCCTCGCGCTCTCCAAGCGCAATCACACCCTCGCCATGGTCGACCCGGGCACACTGCACGTCATCGCCACCGCCCCCGTCGGACCCGACCCGCACGAAGTCATCGCCTCATCCGACGGCAAGACCGCGTACGTCTCCATCTATGGCGGCGGCGCCTATCATGCTCTCTCGGTCATCGATCTGGTCGCGCACAAAGCCCTTCCCGATCTCGACACCGGCGCGCTCACCGGCCCGCACGGCCTCGTGTTCGCGGCCGGAAAAATCTGGTTCACCGCCGAAGGCGCTAAGGCCATCGCGACCTATGATCCGGCGTCCGCGAAGATCGATTGGATCCTCGGCACCGGCCAGAACCGCACCCACATGCTCTACGTCACCCCGGACGCGCAGCGGATCTACACCACCAACGTCAGCTCCGCCACCGTCAGCATCCTCGAGAAGGTCACGCTCCCACCCGGCCCTCCACCCGGAATGCAGCCGCCGCCCGGAATGCAGCGTCCACCCGGAATGCAGCCTCCGCCGGTCCGCCTCCGCCCGGCGGCAACCAGCCGCGCATGGACTGGAATGAGACCGTGATCCCGGTCGGCAAAGGCGACGAAGGTTTCGACGTCTCCCCGGATGGCCGCGAACTCTGGACCGCCAACGCCCAGGACGGAACTCTCTCCATCGTCGATCTCACCGCCCGCACCGTCACCGCTACGCTCGACGCGAAGGTCCCCGGCGCCAACCGCCTGAAGTTCACGCCCGATGGCAAGCTCGTCCTGATCTCCCGCTTGGCGATGGCGACCTCGTCATCTACGACGCCGCCTCACGCCAGGAATTCAAACGTGTGCCCATCGGCCACGGAGCTGCCGGCATCCTCATGGACCCCGATGGCACTCGCGCCTTCATCGCCTGCGGCCCCGATAACTACGTCGCCGTCCTGGACCTGAAAACCTTTGCCATCACCGGCCACATCGACGTCGGCGGCGAGCCCGACGGTTTAGCCTGGGCCACTCGCCCGTAAACGCGTGCGCGCCACGTGGACGTCGGCGGTTCAGAGTGTAACTCGATCGCCTCATGCAGATTGAAGAGCGCTTCCTCTTCAGTCCCGTGCGGGCCATCTACCTGTAGAGGACAGTAAGTTAACGATGCTCCTCACCATGAGCGGAGACCGCGTGATCGCCACCCTGCGTGCGCACGAACAGGACGTGATGGCTGCCGGCATTGCCCGTCTCCGCCTGTTCGGCTCTGGAGCCCGCGGCGAAACCGGTAACGATGTCGATCTCGTCGCCCCAAAAACCGGCTCTCGGACCTGCTTGGGCTCCCCGGTCGACCTGGCGCAGGAGCGCTCCCTAAAGCCCCGCGTCCGTGCCAACGTCGTCGCGAGGCCCGGATTACCCTTTGAAGATCCGGTCGAACCCTGCTCAAAGTCATCTCACGGCCGTACACCTCAACAGCGCACTTTGGTGGCCGTGCGATCCTCCGTTGCAAGCTACGGTTCCCGCTCTGATCGGGCTCAGATTGCGGCAACGCCGTTTCGCGGACCCAACTTCCGGATGCCGACAAACCGCCCGTAACCGATACTTCGACGGGTAGCGCTTCCCGCCAAGTGACTGCCGACACGATCCTGTTGTGTGGATTGGCTCTCACACGGGCAACAATCGCCTGGGGCGCTGACGACGGGACGATCGTTCGGCTTAAATCGCTTTTCGCGGCCATGTGCTAGGCATCGAAGTGGTAACCCGGCGCACAGTGCTAACTGCCGAGTGGATTCAACCACCGTAGCTCCGGGAAGCGGCGGAAGTCCTGGTCGGTCGATGCCAGCAGGGCTCCATGTTCCATCGCGAGTGCGGCAAGGACAGCGTCCGTTACCAACGGACCGGTTGCTCCATGGTCACTGACGAGTTTTTCCAGAATCTCAGCATGAAGTGGTCCGGGATGCAATGGAATGACGCCGGGTTGCCTCAGCCATTCGCCAACGATTGCAAATGCTTCCTTGGCAGATCTCGGATTCGCCCAGATTCTGGAATTGGTGCTGATGCGAATGAATGCCCACAACGTTACCCAAGGCAGGCCGATTAGTCCGCCACTCTTGAGCAGTTCCTGAAGCCAGTGTGCAGCGGCCTTCTGCTGCGGCGCATCAGCGTTATAGGCGTATAGCAGCAGGTTGGCGTCGATGATGGTCATCGATGGCGGTCGCCCTCGCCGTACTCCAGGAGCGACTCGATGCTGTCATAATTCAGCCCTGGTTTGTGCCCCATGTGGGTGGGTAGAATTGCGAGCGCACGGCGGCGCGGCTTGTAGTCGACACCCAACAGTGCCGCTCGAAGCAGATCATTGAGGGTATCCCGGAACGAAGCTCCCCTTGACAGGCTCTCCCGTTTCACGCGCGCCACGACATCGTCATCCAGAGAAACAGTAGTCCTGATGCTCATGATGCATTAAGGTTAGCATCAGTTGCATCATGGTTCATTCGGACTGCGTTGATTCACGAAATGGAAGCGGGCTAAGCCGCCCCAACTCTGCCTCGATTTGCGTACAAGTGGAAGCGCGTGGACACCGGCGGTTCAAAGTGCAACTCGATCACCTCACGCAGATCGGCGAGCGCTTCTCTTCAGTTACACCCCGGCTCGCCACATCGATGTCCGAACACCGCGAAAACGTACCATTGCCCTTCGTGCCAAACGGTCGCCGAAAACCGTCGCTTCACAGAACAGTTCTGCCATGAACTTGAAGAAAGTGGGACCTATCTCGTCCTGAGTTCCCGCTCGGGCCATCTACCCGTAGAGGACAATGAAATAACGATGCTCCTCACCATGAACGGAGACCGCGCGATCGCCACCTTGCGCGCAGATAGCGTCTGAGCGCATCCGCCAAGTCGGTTCCCACTGGGAAGTCGAGCGCCCGCCCTAACAGGTCTACACGCCTCCCGATATAACCGCGGCCGGAAATCGGGCTTCCGAAATCAAGCCGGGCGATGCGCTTTGCGTACCACGTGCGCTCAGGGTTGCAGCATAAAACGTATAAACGTCGAAATCATTGATGCCCACGTCCCCCGCACGTAGTGCGATGCGGCGCCTTCACAAAGAGCCGTGCCCAGGACTCGATCTGCGGAGTACTGTGCCCATCCGAGATGTTCTTCGAAGAACTGCTGCCGATCCTGCTGCGCGAGCGCCAGCAGGTCCAACTTCCGAATTGTTGACACAAAGGTGATGATCGGGGAAAAAGGTAAGCTGCAAGCAGCGTGACGGACACGGCTCTAAATTACACTGATGAGTAACGCTCGTCCCAGACTTCATACTGTGTTCGAACAACTTCCCGCCTCTGCTATCCCCGACAAGTTGTCTGATTTGCTCTACGACTGGCGAGGAATCGCAACGTGGCCCGACAGCGAGGCGACAGTCCATACTTGCCGATTCACACCCGACATGGAGATCGTAGGATATGGGAACTACCTTGTGTCGTTCTCTTATCGTGCAGGTAATAAGCTAATAGAAAAATCAATCAGCATCAACGGTGATGAGAGCGCTCCCCCGTATAGAAGTGGCGAAACTTTCTTCTTGAAATTCGATCCTAAGCGCCCATCGCGTTACTACTGTGCCACTCAGAGATCCGGAACTGAGATCCTTTTATTAGTCTTATTCTGCGTGCTGTTAGGCCTGGTTGGAGCATTTTTTGTGATCGGCCTCTACCCGCACTGAAATGCATTGAGGGTATACGTTCCGGATCGACAATGCAAAGGGTCCGCTTCAGTTAAGAATTCCCGATAGGTTTTGCGTAACGCGCGATTCGGTAGTTCAGTTGGATTGAACTCGTTGGGTCCGCCCGGCGGGTCCCGATTGCGAAAAATGTTGCTGAGCCCGGGGCTACTTCGCCATTAAACGACGTTGTGCCGGCCCAAGGCTGTGTGCAATAACGACCCTACACTACCTTCCCGATCCCGCTACCCTCGAATGTCCACTCGCTCCGCAAAAGCAGGTGCCCCGCGCAGCAAACCGTCAGTACTCAAATCCTCATCCAGCTCCGGCCAATGAATCCCATACCCCGCGCCAGCAATCTCCCACCGCGCACGTTGCTCTGTCGTCGCATTCAGTAGCCGCGGATACCAGGCAAGCGGAACAATGATCGTCCGCCCATCCAGAAGATCGACGGCGAGCGCGTCCTCCGTGACGTGCACGTCCCGTACACGTTCTCCGGGACTAGGATGAGAAACGTTCATACCACTCCCCCAATAACAGAGTGCGGTTATCCGCAACCAGCCGGTGCACGCGCCTCAGTTCTGATGCCCCACACCCGAGGTTTCGAGCGAGCACGACTGGATCCAGCCAAAATTTTGCGGACCGATCGTCGCGATCCACATGGATATGAGGCGGTTCGTTCGGCTCGTGGCTATAGAAACACATTCGGTAATGCCCTGCCAAAAGAACGGTGGGCACGGCCTAGTATCTCATTCGAGAAAGAACTGATTTTGCTCCATCGTTTGTTAACGTCAAACCACGGCCTGCTGCGGATCGATTCACCACCCGCACAAAAACATATCCCCCACCCCCTCCACCACTTACCCCTCCACCAAGCACGCCACCCCACTCCAGCCTGCTACTAAGTAACTGAGTAACTGACTCAAAGAGGTAAGCATGACCACCAGTCCCGCCACCCAAGCCCCCCAGCGCATCTCCCTAACCGCCCTCACCAACGGCCTCACCGGTCAGAACATGTTCCTCGAAGAGGACGAGTACCCGGCCTACATGACCCTCGGCGCCGAGTACATCGCTGAACTCCGCCCCGTCGGCGTCCGCGAAACCCAACTCGCCCAGAAGATCATCGACCTCAACTGGCGCCTCAACACCATCTCCGCCGTCGAGAACAATCTCTTCCACTCCTCGCTCGTCGCCCACACCCGCGCCAATGGCGATCGCGTGGCTGCCACAGGCGATCGCACCGTCGGCATGTGCGGCAAAGCCGCCACCTGGCGCGAGGACTGCGACGGTCCCAACGCCTTCGAGAAACTCGGCCGCCACGAAGCCCGCGTCCAGCGCTCCCTCTTCAAAATCACCGAGGAGTTCGACCGCCTCCAGGCCGCCCGCCTCAAAAAAAGCAACGACTCCTTCATCCAGTCCGAGTGCAAAGCCTGGATCTGGTACGACCACATGCTCGCCCTCCACACCCAGCGCCTCGCCGCCGAAAAATCCCGCGCCGCCACCACCACCGCCCCCGCAACCCCCGCCGCGTCAATCACTTCCACCACCGAATTGCTTTGCAAAAAAGCCGCGGAGTCCGATCCCGCCACTTACGCCGAAGCCGCCATTACCCTCGTCCGCCACGCCGCCGCCAACGGCCTCCTCACCCCCGAACAGCAGCAGGCCTTCGAGCTTTGCAAAATCCCCTCCTGATTTGCCCGCCTGATACCCTCAATCGGAGAGGTTTCCCCCGCGTGAGCGCCATTCCCCGCCTGATCCAGCCGCTTTCACTCGTCCTCCTCACCCTCCTCGCCATCCCTGCGTCCGCGCTCGATCTCAAGTCCCTCAAGCCCCAGGGCTACGTCAGCGATTTCGCCGGCGTCGTCGATTCTGAAAGCCGCGCCGCCATCGAGACCTATGCCGCCGCCCTCGAAAAGGCCACCGGCGCCCAACTCTCCTTCGTTACCCTCAAAACCCTCGACGGCCAGCCTCTCGAAGACGTCAGTATCGACCTGTTCCGCCAGTTCGGCGTTGGTCAGAAAGGTAAAGACAACGGCGTCCAGCTCCTCCTCGTCACTGACGATCACCGCAGCCGCCTCGAAGTCGGCAACGGCCTCGAACCCATCCTGCCCGACGGTCTCGATGGCCAGATCCTGCTCGAAATGCGCCCCGAACTCCAGGCCGGCCACTATGGCCATGCCCTTCTGACCGCCGCCCAGCGCATCGGCCAGACCGTAGCCCAGGGCAAAAACATCTCGCCCGTCCCGCCTCCGCCCGTCACCCGCCCCGCTGACGATCCCCCGCCGCATACCGGCATTCCCTGGTTAACCCTCGTCTATGTTGCCGCCATCCTTCTCTTCTTCCTCTTTCGCGGTTCGCGCGGCGGCCGCGGTGGCGGTGGCGGCGGATTCCTCACCGGCATGCTCCTCGGAAACCTCATGAGCGGCGGCTTCGGCGGCCGCGACCGCGGCAACGGCGGAGGCGGCGGTGGATTCGGCGGCTTCGATGGCGGCGGCGGTTCTTCCGGAGGCTTCGGCGGTTTCGGCGGCGGCGATGCCGGTGGCGGCGGCGCCTCCAGCAGTTGGTAACCCGCCCACCCCGCTGGTTTAGAATCGAGAGTCACTCTTCATGGACCAACTGCTCGATCAACTCGTAGCCCGGCTGCGCAAAGCCCATGGGAATGACCTCGTCTCTGTCATCCTTTATGGGTCCGCCGCCAACCCCAGTCAGCACGATGCCGGCTTTTCCGACATCAACGTCCTCTGCGTCCTCCGTGAAGTCACGCCCCGCCAGCTCGCCCAATCCCAGCCCGTGTTCGCCTGGTGGCGCGCCTATGAGAAGCCCGTCCCCCTCCTGCTCAGCGAACACGAAGTCGCCAGCTCCACCGATTGCTTTGCCATCGAATTCCACGACATGCTCCAGCAGCGCCGCCTGCTCGCCGGCCGCGATGTCGTTGAAGGCCTCCGCGTCGAAGACACCTTCTATCGCACCCAGGTCGAATACGAGCTGCGCTCCAAGCTCCTGCGCCTCCGCCAGAAAGCCGCCGCCATCCTCGCTGATCGCAAACTCCTCGGCCGCCTCCTTCTCGAATCCGTCAGCACCTTCTGCCTCCTCACCCGCCATGCCCTGCTTCTGCATGGCGTCGACGCCCCCCACCGTCGCCGTGAGATCCTGGACCTCGCCCGCCAGCATTTCGCCGTCGATCCCGGCCCCTTCTCACGCCTCCTCGACGTCCGCGAGAAAAAAAGTAAAATCGGTGAACTCGATCCCCGTCCGCTCTTCGCCGATTACCTGACACAGATTGGCATCATCATCGATGCCGTAGACCGGCTGGAACCTCGCCCGCTCCCGCGGTCCGGCATACAAGGAGATTTATGAAAGTTGGTTTGATTGCCCTCATCGTCATCGTGCTCGCCGTCTTCCTGGTCGGCGGCAAGTTCATCGGCGTCCGTAACGACCTCGCCGTCAAGCGCGAAACCGTCAACGCCGATTGGGCCCAGATCGATGCCGACCTCCAGCGCCGCGCCGATCTCATCCCCAACCTCGTCGCCACCGTCAAGGCCTACGCCAAGGAGGAAACCACCGTCGTCGATGAGATCTCCAAGGCGCGTAGCGGCCTCCTGAACGCCGGTACGCCCGAAGAGAAAATCGCTGCCAATAACAAGGTCGATAGCGCTCTTGGCCGCTTGCTCGTCATCGTCGAGAACTACCCCAACCTCAAAGCCAATCAGAACTTCCAGAGTCTGCAGTTCCAGCTCGAAGGCACCGAGAATCGCATCCTGCAATCCCGCCGCGTCTATAACAAGGCCGTCCAGGACTACAACACCGAGCTCCAGCTTTTCCCCCAGAACATCGTCGCCTCCATCTCCGGCTTCCAACCTAATAACGCGTACTTCAAGACCGACGCCGGCGCCCGCACCGCGCCCAAAGTCTCCGACGACCAGAAATTCTAGACGCCCCATGAGCACCCCTATATTCGGAAACTACATCGCCGGCGAGTGGATCGATTCCGGCGATTACATCGAGAACCGCAACCCCGCCAATACCGATGAGATCGTCGGCCTCCATCCCAAAGGCCACGCCGCCGATATCGGCAAAGCTGCCGCCGCCGCCGCCGAAGCGCTTCCCAAATGGGCCGCCATGCCCGGCCCCGCGCGCGGCGCCATCCTCTTTAAAGCCGCCGACATCCTGGAGCATCAGTTCGATTCGCTCGGCGCCGAAATGACCCGCGAGGAAGGCAAGACCCTTCCCGAAGCCAAGGGCGAAGTGCGCCGCGCCATCAACATCTTTCGCTATTACGCCGGGGAAGGCTCCCGCGCCGGCGGCATCCTCATCCCCTCCGAGCGCGATCGCGTCCACACCTTCGCCATCCGTAAGCCCATCGGCGTCGTCGGCCTCATCACTCCCTGGAACTTCCCCATCGCCATCCCCGCCTGGAAAATGGCCCCCGCGCTCATCTGCGGCAACACCATCGTCGTCAAGCCCGCTTCCGTCTCGCCCCTCAGCTCGTGGCGCATCGTCGAAGCCCTCCATATGGCCGGCGCCCCGCGCGGCGTCGTCAACTTCATCACCGGCTCGGGCGGGGAACTCGGCGCCGCACTCATCCATGCCGCCCCCGTCAAAGCCATCTCCTTCACCGGCTCCAATGAGGTCGGCCAGTGGATCCATACCGAAGCCTCCAAACGCCGCCTCCGCATCCAGCTCGAAATGGGCGGCAAAAACCCCACCATCGTCCTCGCCGATGCCGATTTCGTCTCCGCCGTCGAGAACACCGTCAACGCCGCCTTCTTCTCCACCGGCCAGAAATGCACCGCCACCAGCCGCGTCATCGTCGAAGATGCCATCTACGACCGCTTCCTCGCCGCCCTCGTTGAGCGCACCCGCAAACTCAAAGTCGGTAACGGCATGGAACCCGGCATAGATATCGGACCCTGCGTCGACCGCGGCCAGATGGAAACCGTCCTCAAGTACGTCGAGATCGGCCGCAAAGAGGCCGGCAGCCCGCGCGTGGGCGGCAACCAGCTCACTGGCGGCGCCTACGATAAAGGCTTCTTCGTCGAGCCCACCATCTTTGCCGATGTCGAAGAATCCATGACCATCGCCCAGGAAGAGATCTTCGGCCCCGTCCTCTCCGTCCAGCGCGGCAAAGATTTTGAGGATTGCCTGCGCATCGCCAACAGCATCCCGTTTGGGCTCTCCGCGTCCATCCAGACCACCAACGTCTCGCGCGTCTTCGATTTCGTCTACCGCGCCGAAGCCGGCCTGCTGACCGTCAACCTCCCCAGCGCCGGCGTCGAATACCAGCTGCCCTTCGGCGGCACCAAGGACTCCAGCTTCGGCCCCAAAGAACAAGGTCCCGCCGCCGCGGAATTCTACAGCGACTATAAGACCGTTTATCTGAAATACTAAACCTGCGAAATCCACATGCGAATCGGTCAAATACGGAAAGACGGCGCCGTCGTTGCCGCCATTTTTGAGGAGGATCGCGTACGCGCCATCCCCGCTCACACCCTCGTGGATCTCATCCACCGCTCCGAAGCCAAAGGCATCCCGCTCCCGCAACTGGCCGACCAGCTCGCCTCCCGCCAGAATGAGCCGGCCCCGCCCATCATCCCCATTCACCCGCTTGAGGTCTGGGGCTGCGGCTGCACCTATGAAGTCAGCGCCTCTTTTCGCGATGGAGAAACCGGCACGCTCCAGGGCATGTACGCGCATGTCTACAATGAGCCCCGCCCCGAGATCTTCTTCAAAGGCACGGCCCGCGCGTGCGTCGGTCCCGGACGCCCCATCGGCATCCGCGCCGACTCGCACTTCACCGCCCCCGAGCCCGAACTCGCCTTAGTCCTCGGAAGCCACGGCGCCATCCTCGGCTACACCCTCGCCAACGACGTCTCCGCCTGGGATATCGAACGCGAGAACGCCCTCTACCTGCCGCAGTCCAAGTCCTATAACGCCTGCTGCGCGCTGGGTCCCGTGATTGTCACCGCCGGCGCCATTCACGATCCCTACGCGCTCGTCATGACCTGCACCATCCAGCGCCAGGGCCAGATGCGCTTCTCCGGGTCCGTCTCCACCGCGCGCCTGCATCGCAAATTCGAACAGCTCACCGAATTCCTGCTCCGCTCCAACAACGTCCCGGCTGGCTCCGTGCTCCTGACCGGAACCGGCATCATCGTCACTGAGGAAGCCGCCCTCCAGGCCGGCGATCAGGTCGATATTCAGATTCCTGAAATCGGTACGCTCAGTAATATTGCCGCCGTAGTGTAACGGCGCGTGCTATTCGGACGGCTCTTCGATCGCATCCAGCAGTTCCGGGTTTTTCGCAAACCGCTTCAACACCGCGATCACCAGCGCCGATCGGAAGCCCGCCCGCAGCAGCCGCCGGTAAGCCGCCGCCAAATCTTTATCCGATTCGAACAGGTGTTCCCGGTCCGCGTTGCGGTACTTGCGCCGGATATACTCTTCCACCAGCGCGGCCTCATCGGTCTCCTGATAGGCACGCTCCACCGCCGCTTCCACGATGCTCCCGATCACCTTGCGGCCCCGCAGATCGCGCAGCGTGCGCGCCCGTCCGAAGCGCTGGTTCTCCAGGCGTGCCGTCGCGAATTGTTCCGCGAACCGCTGATCGTCCAGGTAGCGGTATTCGCGCAGCCGGGCGATCACGCCGTCGATATCCGCCGCGTCCGCCGCGCGCTCCCGCAGTTTGGCGCGCAGCTCCGCAGTCGATTGCGCCCGCTGCCCCAACGAGCGCACCGCGTATTCGAACAAGCCTTGCGCTGCCAGTTTGTTGCGCGGCGTCCGCACGTTGGAACTAAACTTGCTCCTCGTCTTGTCGAGAGTATACTTTAAGGGCTGAGCCCACAAGGAAGAGGAGCGTTCATCATGGACAAAGACGGACTGAGTAATTTTCTGCTGGGCATTGGCGTCGGCGTCGGCCTGGGCATTCTTTTTGCACCGAAATCCGGAGACGAGACCCGCGGCGTGTTGAAAGACAAAGCCAATGAAGGGGCCGATTATCTGAAGAAGGCCACCTCTGATTGGAAGAGCACTGCCGATGACCTCGTGTCCAAAGGTAAGGACGCTGTCAGCAAGCAGAAGAGCAACCTGAACGACGCTGTCGAAGCCGGCAAACAGGCCTATCGCGATAAGGTCGAGCCAAAGGTTTCCGAGACGCTCGCGTAGCTTACCTTTGCGCTCACTAGCTGTATCTTAAAAGGCGGAACATGTCGGACGAGACATTTCGGATTGTAGTAGCGGGCGGCGTCATCATAGCCGCCCTCTCGTTTCTAGTGCTGGGTGTGGTGGCCGCGCTCTTGGCCTCAGTGGCCTTCAAACTAAAGGCAAGGCTCGACCCCATTCTTGAGAAAGTGAATCCGCTGGTCGGCACCTTCAAAGAGACCGCCGCCGATCTCAAGCCCAAGATTTCTTCCATCTCCGCGCACGCCGTCGAAGTGTCCAAACTAGTCAGTGTCGAAGCGCAGCGCTACAGCGGCGTAGCCAAAGACTTCGCCGTGAAAGCGGCGGATCTGTCCGAACTCGTCAAGACCGAAGCCCACCATTACAGCCAGGTTTCCCGCGGATTCGTAGCTAAAGCGGAAGACATCTCGGGCCTTGTCCAGACCGAAGCGCATCGCTACGCCGACATCTCGAAGGACGTCGCCGAGCGCACCAGAGTCCACGTCGCTCAGGCCGATCGTGCGCTCGATGAGGCCGTGGTCCAGGTGCAATCCGCCGCCGGATCCGCCAAGCACGCCGTGTTGCGGCCGTTCCGTGAGATTGACGGAGTCTTCACCGGTATCGGTGCGGCGTTCGCGACTTTCGCCCGCGGCCGCAAGGCCAGCGTCAGCAACGCCACGCAGGACGAAGAGATGTTTATTTGATGCCCAAACTTGCGCTGGTCTATGGATTACGTTTGTTGCCTGCCGATGAGTTAGAATCCATTCACGAGGCTGGTATCAATCTGAAGGATGGCAAGAGCGCCTCGGTAACCATGCACCTGATCGAAGGGGAGACCGAGAAACATGTTCGCCGCCAGCTTGAAGAATCGATCGACGCTTTTTTTGAGTTCTATCCCGAAGTCTGAATCTATATATCCCATGGATTTAAGTCTGGTAATAGGAGAACTGCGGGCTGAGCTCGAGAGCATTGACGAGGCGATAGCTTCCCTGGAAAAGTTGAATGAGGTTCGAAAGCGCAGGACGAGTTCGGAAGCGCAAGCGGGCATCGCTTTGAATGCACAGCCTCGGCCGCGAAGCCCGGCGCGCCAACAGCGGCGAAAGCCACGAGAAAGAAGACTAGTCTTCCGGCAACCCGTTGATCCGGAATGCCTCGTGGTATTTCTCCGGCAGCCGGGTTGGCCTGAAGTTGGTTCGATTCAAATAGAGGTGCCCGGTTTCCCCCGTGGCGATGCGCCGATTGTCCTGCACGCGCGCGATCTCATAAGCAAACCGCAGCGACTTCACCGTGGTTTCCAGCACCCGGACACGAATCGCAATGTCCTCGTTGAATCGCGCGGGAAATAGATACCTGCACTGCGCATCCACCACCGCGATCACCACGCCCTCCGTCTCCATCTGCCGGTAATCGAATCCGATATGCTCGCAAAAGGCCACGCGGGCCACGTCCATCCAGACGAGATAATTGGCATGGTAGACCACTCCCATCTGGTCGGTCTCCGCATACCGCACCCGCACCCTCGTCTCGAACTCCGGCATCAAAAAAGTGTAACGCAACAATCACGAAACACCGTCTGGTAGTGTTGGCTTGCCAATGCAGGTGAAGGTCTTATTTTTCGGCATGTTGAAGGAGATCACCGGCTTCGCTTCCGAGCAAATCGAGCTTGCTGAGCCCGCGTTGCTGGGCTCGGTGTGGCAACACTACGCCGCCCGTTTTCCGGCCATCGAGAAACTCAAAAGCCACGTCCGCCTGGCGCGCAATCACGAATTCTCAAGCCTGGACGCCGCGGTCGCGGCCGGGGACGAGATCGCGTTCCTGCCACCGGTCAGCGGCGGCTCGGATCCACTGATCGCACTGACCCGGGATCCCATCGATACCCGCGCTCTGGTGCGGAAGACGCAACGCGGTGCGGACGGCGCGGTAGTCACGTTCGAAGGCGTTGTCCGTGACAACACCAAAGGCCGCGCCACCAGCTTTCTCGAGTACGAATGCTATGAGGCGATGGCGCTGCGCCTCATGCAAGATATCGCGGACGATCTGCGCGCCAGGCATGCCGTCGACCAGGTCGCCATCGTGCATCGCCTCGGTACCCTCGCGGTCGGCGAAGCGAGCGTAGTGATTGTGGTTGCCGCCCCGCACCGCAAGCCGGCTTTCGACGCCTGCTTCGAAGCCATCAATCGCCTCAAAGCCACCGTGCCGATCTGGAAGAAGGAGCATTTCGCCGATGGCGCGGTCTGGGTGGACGGCGAGTGGGATGACCATGCGGCTGCTCGTTAGTCTGGCCCTCGCCGCCTGCCTGCTGCTGGCGCAGGAAGAACCGGTTCTGCGGGTCCAGGTCAACCTCGTCCGACTGCTGGTAACCGCCAAGGACGCCGCCGGCAACGTCGTTACCGACCTGACGCCGGAAGACTTCCGCATCAAGGACAACGGCGTGCAACAGAAGGTCGCTGTCTTTGAGCGCCAGACCGCGCAGACGCTCTCCGTCTCTCTGCTCATCGACAACAGCGCTTCCACCGCCCGCAATCTCAAGTTTGAGGCCGATTCCGTCAGCCGTTTCGTCAAAGCGCTTCTCGAAGGCGGCAATGACAAGGACCGCGCCGCGCTCTACAGCTTCAACTACCAGGTCATCAAACACACCGGCTTCACTCGCCAGCAATCCTCCATCGACCAGGCGCTGCGTCGCTTGAAAGGCGAAGCCGGCACCGCCCTTTACGACGCCATGTATCTCGCTTCGAACGAGTTCTATGGACGCGAGGGCCGCCACGTGATGGTCATCGTCACCGATGGCGGCGACACCACCAGCAGCAAGGATTTCCAGGCCGCCGTGGAAGCCGCGCAAAGGGCCGACGTCGTGATCTTCCCCGTTCTCATCGTGCCCATCGAAAACGAAGCCGGCCACAACGTCGGCGGCGAGAACGCGCTCACGACCATCGCCGAAAACACCGGAGGCCGCGTCTTCATCCCCACTCTCGGCGCCTCGCTCGATCACGCCTTCGAGGAGATCGTGCATGAACTGCGGACCCAGTATATGGTCGCGTACTACCCCAGGGAGGTCCCCGCCTCCCGCGACCGCTTCCACCGCGTCACCGTCCAGATGAGCCGCCCCGGTTTGCGCATCTCCACCCGGAGCGGCTACTATGGGGAGTCGGAACCCGGGCAGCCCGGCAGCGCGCGCATCTTCGTCGCTCCCGGAACCCGCTTCTAAGTCCTCTCCTTGAGAATGCCTGCTTCCCAAAAATCCGGCGTCAAAGCTCCCGAACAGACGTTTGCGGAAGTGAAGTATCTCAAGCGCCTGATCGAAGCGCGCACGCCGGTGCGCCTGAAACTGAGCAATAATGAGCTGGTCGATGGCACTATCGAGTATTACGACGCGAATTTCCTCCGCGTCACGCGCGCCGATGGCCCCAACCTTTTCATCTTCAAGCACGACATCAAGTACCTGACCGAGCGGGAATCCTAAACATCGTCATGCTGTCTTACGTGGAAACAGCCGCGCAAATCGCGCGGGAATCCGGAGCCCTGCTGTCTGATTTCCTGGCCCGCCGGATCGGGTTTGAGTTGAAAGGCGATTTCGACCTGGTCACCGAGGCCGATCGCGCTTCCGAAAAGCTCGTCATCCAGCGCCTGACCGAACACTTCCCCAGCCACGGCATCGTCGCCGAAGAGGGCGGCGGTCACGAGAGTTCGTCCCCCTACCGCTGGTATGTGGATCCGCTCGACGGTACCACCAATTTCGCCCACGGGTTCCCGATCTTCAACGTGACGATGGGTCTCGAATGCGAGGGGGATATGATCGCCGGCGTCATCTACGACCCCAATCGCGATGAGATGTTTGCCGCCGAAAAGGGCGCCGGTGCGACCCTGAACGGCAACGCGATCCACGTCTCGAAAGCGGCGCGTCTCGAAGACAGCCTGGTGGCCACGGGTTTCCCCAGTCGGAAGCGCAACCTCAACGCCAACATCCACTTCTATCACCAGTTGGCGATGGCCACGCACGGCGTCAGGCGCGGCGGATCGGCCGCCATCGACCTCGCCTATGTCGCCTGCGGGCGTCTCGAGGCGTTCTGGGAATTCGGCCTGAATCCCTGGGACCTGGCCGCCGGTACCCTGCTCATCCGCGAGGCCGGCGGACGTACGACCGACATGAAAGGCAACCCGCATGGCGTCCGCGACCCCCACTTATTGGTCGACAACGGGCTGATCCACGCCGAGATCCTGGACCTCTTTGCCGAGGTCTTCCGGGGCGAGTATCGCTTCCCCATGCCTTCCGTTCAACCCGAATAAGCCGCCCGGACCGCGCGCACATCCGTGCTTCCTGGCCAATTCTCCTTTACTTTCAAGTGCTTAAGATGCTAGCCTGAAGTTCGTTTACATGCGAACTGTCGACCTGATTCACCGAAAGCGGGATGGCGAAGAACTCACTCCGGAAGAGATCGAATACCTGGTCGAGGGGTATACCTCCGGAGATATCCCGGATTATCAGATGTCCGCGTTCCTGATGGCCACTGTGTTCTCCGGGCATGACGGACCGCGAAGTCAGCGCCCTCACCGAAAGTATGATGCGATCCGGCGCAGATGCTCGATCTTTCCGACAGTTCCGGGCATGAAAGTCGACAAGCATTCCACCGGCGGCGTCGGCGACAAAACCAGCCTGATCGCCGCTCCCATCGCGGCCGCGGCGGGCGTGATCGTTCCCATGATGTCCGGCCGCGCGCTGGGCCACACCGGCGGCACGCTCGACAAACTGGAATCCATCCCGGGCTTCCGCACCGACCTTACTGTCGACGGAGTTCAGCGACCAGCTCAAGTCGCATCGGCCTCTGCTTCATCGGGCAGACGCGAAGAGATCGCGCCCGCCGACGGCAAGCTGTACGCCCTGCGCGATGCCACGGCAACCGTCGAATCCATTCCGCTGATCGCCTCGTCCATCATGTCGAAGAAGATGGCCGAGGGCGTCGACGCGCTGGTGCTCGACGTGAAGGTCGGCACGGGCGCGTTCATGAAGAAGCAGGTGGAAGCGCGCCGCCTGGCGCAGATGATGGTCGGCATCGGCCGCCGCATGGACAAGCGGGTGCAGGCGCTGATCACCGACATGAACCAGCCGCTCGGCTACGCCATCGGCAACGCGCTCGAAGTGATGGAAGTTTCGCAGACGCTGCAGAACGCCGGGCCGGCCGATCTGACGCGCCTTTCCGCTCGAACTCGCCGCGCGCATGATCTTCCTCGGCAAGATCGCCCCGACGCTGGACGAAGCGCGCAGACTCGCCGAAAGCAAGCTGCTCGACGGCTCCGGCTACCGCAAGTTCAAGCGAAGTGGTCGCAGGCGCAGGGCGGCAATCCGCAGGTGCTGGACCGCTTCGAGCTGCTGCCCAACGCCACCGGCGTGCGCGAGATCGCGTCGCCGCGCGCGCGGCTACGTCAGCGCCATCGACGCCGAGGACATCGGCCAGGCTTCCACCATGATCGGCGCGGGCCGCGATCACGAAGGAAGACGCGATCGATCCCGCCGTCGGCGTGATCCTCGAAGTCAAGATCGGCCAGAAGGTGGATGCCGGCGCCGTGCTCTGCCGCCTTTATTACACCCGCGAAGACGGCCTCGAAGAAGCTGCGGAAATGGTGGAAGACGCTTTCCGCATCTCGCAGCAGACAGCCCGAAGAGCGCGAGCTGATTCTCGAAGTGGTCGGCTAGATCCGGCATGGACCGCTTCACCGGGTCTGCTCGGGCTCGTCGTCATCCTCGCGGTTGCCTGGATCTGTTCTCGACGCACAAGCGCGCCATCAAGCCGCGCGTGATCCTCTGGGGCCTCGGCCTGCAGTTCGTGCTTCGCCTTCCTGGTCCTGAAAACCGGCTTCGGCAAGATCTTTCAGGCCGCCAGCGACGGCGTCAACGCCATGCTCAGTTACTCCGCAGCCGGCAGCAAGTTCGTCTTCGGCCGCTCGGCTCGCAGACCGGTCCCATTCGGGCGTCATCTTCGCCTTTCAGGTGCTGCCGATCGTCATCTTCATCGCGTCGCTTCTTCGCGATCCTCTATTACTTCGGCGTGATGCAGGTGTTGGTCAAGGCGCATGGCCATCGTGATGCAGAAGGTGATGGGCGCGAGCGGCGCGGAATCGATCAACGTCGCCGCCAGCATCTTCATGGGCCAGACCGAAGCGCCGCTCACCATCCGGCCCTTCCTCGCCGGCCTGACCGAATCCGAGCTGTTCACCATCATGGTCAGCGGCATGGCGCACGTCTCGGGCGCGGTGATGGCGGCGTACGTGCTGATGGCGCACGTCGAGCATCGAGCACCTGCTGACCGCCGTGATCATGACCGCGCCCGCCACCATCATGCTGGCGAAGATGCTGATGCCCGAAACCGGACATCCCGGCGACCGCGGGCACGCGTCGAACATCGAAGCTGGAGAAGACCGGCGTCAACGTCATCGACGCGGCCGCGCAGGGCGCCGGCGACGGCCTGCATCTGGCGCTGAACATCGCCGCCATGCTGATCGCGTTCCTGGCGCTGATCGCGCTGGTGAACGGCATCCTCGGCTGGGCTGCACAACATGCGCTATCTCGGCTGGCTCCCGGCATCGCTGCAGACCATCTTCGGCATCGTCTTCGCGCCCGTCGCCTGGCTGCTGGGCGTGAGCTGGAACGATTGCGCCTCCATCGGCAAGCTGCTGGGCACGCGCCTGGTGCTCAACGAGTTCGTGGCCTTTCATGGAACTCGGCAAGATCAGAGCGCAGCTCGATCCGCAGTCGTTCGTCATCGCGACCTACGCGCTGTGCGGCTTCGCGAACTTCAGTTCCATCGCGATCCAGATCGGCGGCATCGGCGCGCTCGCGCCCAGCCGCAAGACCGATCTGGCGCGCCTGGGATTGCGGGCGGTAGCCGCAGGTTCGATGGCGAACTTCATGTCCGCGTGCATCGCGGGCATGCTTTTGTAGATGGCTCGGGTAAGCGTAAGCCTCTCTATTGCCGGCTTGCTGCTCGCCGGGCAATTATCGGCAAAGCAGGCGGAACCGAGCCCTACCTTCAAATTGGATTTGCGGGATCTCGGCTACGTAGAAATGGGCTACGCGCCGAGCCGGCCGCGGAACAATTTTACAGATCTGGCCTTTCTCTCGGATGACCTTCTTCTCATCTCCATCAATCAGCGTTCAGCGGGAACGCCTGTTCGATGGTTCGGCGACAGTCCAGATTCGAAGCTGGTTTTGATTGATCTACGCTCCGGGCATGTGACTGCGAAGGCCGAAATGCCCGTCGAAAAATGGTTTGGGTCGGTTCAGGCGATCGCGGGTGGGCGATTTGCCGTCATGAGTGAGAGCGGGCTGAAATTCTGCGGTTCCGATTTACGGTGTGGCGCTCCCATTCCCGGACGTTCGCCGCTCGTCGTCTCGCCTCTTGGCATTACAGTCGCAGTCATGCGAAGTGACACGGCTAAAGCGGTAGACCTAAGGACGATCATGATAGACGTCGACTCCCTTCACGAAACAGTCTTCGACTTCAGGTTGCAGAAAGCCGTTCCGGGGGACCGGGCTTTTCTTGTCAGCGATAGGTCGGGGGATAAGGAGGTCACAATACTCCATGCAAACGGAAGCTCAAGCGCGGTTTCTTTTAAGGGCTTGTCTCAACTGTCATCTTGGCTTGGAGTAAATCCTGTATACCTAAATGCGTCATTACTGGCGTATTTTGACCACGACCCGTCCAGAGCAATAGTCTCTGACTTGAACGGGCAGCCACAATACCAACACCGTACGCAGCCTTCCGGCAGGTTTATAACCTCGTTGTCCGGACTCCGCTTCGGAATCTACGAATACGGTTATACCTTTCTGAGCACACTGTTTGATCATCTTGATGTATCTGATCCACGGGTAGGAATCCATCGCCTGCGAGTCTTCGACTGCTCGTCTGGGGTGGAAAAGTCAGAGTTCCGTTGGAAATCTCCCGAGGGCACTCTCGCGCTTTCCTATTCCGGGAGCCGAATCGCTCGAATCCGGAACGGCATCCTTGAGGTCCTGCAGGTCAATCCATGATGACACCCAAAATTGGCATCATCCTCGGCAGCGGTCTGGGCGCGTTCGCCGATGAACTCACCGGCGCTATCGCCACGCCCTACGCGCAGATTCCTGGCTTCCCGCAGTCCACCGCCGTCGGTCATGCGGGCAAGCTCATCATCGGTATGCTCGGCGATCTGCCCGTCGCCGTGATGGCCGGCCGCGCGCATCTCTACGAAGGCTATACCCCGCGCGAAGTTACTTTCGGCGTGCGTCATCTCCACAGCCTCGGCGTGCGCTCCCTGGTCGTCACCAACGCGTCCGGCGGCATCAGCCACGATATGAACCCCGGCGACCTCGCGCTGATTTCCGATCACATCAACCTGCAGGGCTCGAACCCGCTCGTCGGACCCAACTCCGGCTTTCCGGATATGACCGAGGCCTACTCCAAACGCTACCGCGCCATCGCTCAGGAAGCGGCGCAGGCGCGAGGATTCACCATGCCGGAAGGCGTCTACGCCGCGGTGCTCGGGCCGTGTTACGAGACACCCGCCGAGATCCGGTACCTCGCGAGCATCGGCGCGAACCTGGTCGGCATGTCAACCGTCCCCGAGGTGATCGTCGCCAATGCGCTCGGCATGCGCGTGCTGGGGATCTCCTGCGTCACCAATAAGGCGGCGGGACTGGGCGGCAAGCTGCATCACGCCGAAGTCCTCGAAGTCGGTTTGCGCTCGCGTGACAAGTTCATTGCGCTGCTCCGTTCCGTGTTGCCACGGCTGGTGGAGGATCATGAGTAAGTTGACTGAGGCGGCCCGCGCGGCTCGCGAACACGCGCACGCGCCCTATTCCAAATTCCTTGTCGGCGCGGCCGTCGAATGCGCGGACGGGCGCATCTTCACGGGCTGCAACATCGAGAACGCGACCTTCGGGCTCACCGTTTGCGCCGAGCGCGTCGCCATCTGGAAGGCCATCAGCGAAGGCGCTCGCGGCTTCGCGCGCGTGGCCGTCTGCACCGATACCGCGCAACTCACGCCGCCCTGCGGAGCCTGCCGGCAGATCCTCTGGGAGTTCTGCGGCGATGTCGAAATCATCCTAAGCAATCTCACGGGCAATGAGGAAACCATGCCGCTTTCGACCTTGTTCCCGAGGGCGTTCGATGCCTCGTTTCTATAGCCTCCTCCTTCTCTGCGCCCTGCGCCTGGCCGCCGCGCAGCCCGTCGATTGGATCGTCTCCGGCGCGCTATGTCGTCACCGTGAATCCGCAGTTCCAGATCATCGAGAACGGCGCGGTCGCGGTACGCGGGAATCGCCTCGTAGCCGTAGCGCCGCGTGCGGAGATCGACCGTGACTACACCGCCGCCCATCACGCCGATCGCGCCAACGCCCTGCTGATGCCGGGGCTGATCAACACCCATACGCATGCCGCCATGTCTCTGCTGCGCGGCATCGCCGACGACTTAACCCTGCAGGACTGGCTCGAGCACTACATCTTCCCCGCCGAAGCCAGGAACGTCACGCCCGAGTTCGTCGAGTGGGGCACCAGGCTCGCCTGCCTCGAAATGCTGCTCTCGGGAACCACCACGCTCACCGACATGTACTACTTCGAGGCCGTGGCATCGCGCGCGGTCGAAGCAGGCCGGCATGCGCGGCGTCATGGGCGAGACCATCATCAAGTTTCCGGCTCCCGACGCCAAGAACTCCCGCCGATGCCCTGGAGCATACCGAGGCTTTCCTGAAAGAGTTCGCCGGGGATGAGTGGATCACCGCCGCCGTGGCGCCGCATGCGATTTACACCAATGACGACGCTACCCTGCAAGCCGCGCGCGCGTTGGCCGATCGCTATCACGCGCCTATCGTCATCCACGTGGCCGAGACGGAGAAGGAGTTGAAGGATACCGGAGCCGAGCGCCACGGAACGCCCGTCGAGGCGCTGGAGCGGCTCGGCGTTTTCGACGGGCCGACGGTCGCGGCGCATTGCGTGTGGCTGCAGCCGCAGGATTTCGATATCCTCGCCCGTCACCATGTAGGTGTGGCGCACTGCCCTTCGAGCAACATGAAACTGGCCAGCGGCGCGGCTCCGGTGACCACGATGCTTGAGCACGGAATCACCGTGGGGCTGGGTCCGGACGGACCCGCGGGCAGCAATAACGACTTCGACCTCATGGAAGAGATGGACCTGGCGGGCAAGCTGCAGAAGCTGATCACGCGCGATCCGCGCTCGCTCCCCGCCCGCAAAATCATCGAGATGGCGACCATCGACGGCGCCCGCGTGCTGGGACTCGATGCTAAGATCGGATCGCTGGAAGCGGGCAAGCGCGCCGACTTCATCACCATTGCCCTCGACCAGCCGAACGCCGTCCCGCTCTACGGAGTGGCTTCGCAGATCGTCTATGCGTTGAAAGCTTCCGATGTTCGCGACGTGTGGATCAACGGGCGCCTCATCGTGCGCGATCGCCGCGTGCTCACCCTGAATGCAGATGAGGTGCTCGCCAAAGCGCGCGAACTCGCGGCCCGCGTGCGCGCCAACACCGTGAAACACTAAAAGCAGCGTGGGTCGCATCCGGGTTCTCTCCGATAACGTCGCCAATAAGATCGCAGCCGGCGAAGTGGTGGAGCGGCCCGCGTCCGTCGTCAAGGAACTGCTCGAAAACTCGATCGACGCGGGCGCTACCAGCATCCGCGTCGAGATCGAAAACGCCGGGCGCCGTCTCATCCGCATCGTCGACGATGGCTGCGGCATGCTGCGCGACGACGCCATGCTGGCCTTCGAACGCCATGCCACGAGCAAACTGCACGACGTCAAGGACCTGCTCTCCATTGCGACTCTCGGCTTTCGCGGCGAAGCGCTGCCTTCCATCGCCTCGGTGTCGCGGCTTGCTGCTCGAAACCCGCGCCGCCGAGGAGGAACGACCGGCACCCGCGTCGAGATCGCCGGCGGCAAGATGCTGAGCTGCGAGGAAATTGCCGCAGACCGGCGGGACCGCGATCACCGTGCGCGATCTGTTCTTCAACGTGCCCGCGCGCAAGAAGTTCCTGCGCTCGTGAACAGACCGAACTCGCGCATGTCGCCTCGCTCGTCACCCACTACAGCCTGGCGCATCCCGACAAGACGTTCGAACTGCGCGAACGGCGCGCGCGAACTGCTGCAGCGTGACGCCCGTGGAGCACATGCGCGACCGCGTGTTCCAGGTCTTCGGCAGCCAGATCCTGCAGGATCTGATCGAACTGCCGGCCGCGACGAAGACGCCTGAACTCGATCCCGGACGAACCGCGCGCTGCGCTTCGGCCTGCATGGTTTCGTCTCGCGTCCGCAGGTGCAGAAGAACAATCGCAATTCGATCTACATCTTCGTCAACGGCCGCCTGATTCGCGACAGGCTGCTGCTGCATGCCATCTCCTCGGCTTATTACAACCTGATGCCGCCGGCATGCTTTCCCTTCGCGCTGTTGTTCCTCGCATGCGATGCGAAGAGGTCGACGTGAACGTGCATCCTTCAAAAACCGAGGTGCGCTTCCGCCAGCAAAGCTTCGTCCACGATTTCGTGCGCGACGCTATCCGCGAACAGCTGATGGAGTCGCGCCCGGCGCCCTCTTTCCGCGCGAGCCCTCCGCCGCAGCCCGCCGCCCTGCTGCCCTATTCGGAGTTCTCGCAGGCGATGGACAACGATCCCGGCGATGTCCGGACAGCCTGACCGAGCCGGCCGCGAACGAGGTCCCCGTGTTCGCTCTGCATCCGCAACAGGGACCCGCGCCGCGCCTCGATTTCTACGAGCCCCGCACGCCCGATGCGAATGACGCACCCTCGCCCGCAGCGCTTTCAAGCTGCGCATTCCCGATACCCACGGCGCGTTTCCCATCGGCGCCGATCACCGCAGCCTCCTTCGCTCGCGGGCTTCGGCGATCTTCGCCCGCTCGGCCAGATTCACGAAAGCTTCATCATCGCCGCGGGCGCGATGGCCTCTGGATCATCGACCAGCACGTGGCCCACGAACGCATACTGTTCGAAAAGGTGCTCCGCAGCGCGCCGCCGGCCGCGTGGAAGTGCAGCGCTCTGCTCATGCCATTGGTCCTGCAACTGACCGCCGGGCCAGCAGATCGAATACGCCCGCATCGCGGCCGAACTGCACGCCACCGGCTTCGAAACCGAGCCGTTCGGCAATCGCACCATAGCGATCAAGGCCGCCCCCGCCGCTATCGGACTCGGCGACCTGGAGCGCGTCATCTTCGAAATCCTGGAGATCGCCGAAGCTGAAGCTGCGCCGCGTGTCGCTCGACGATCTGCGGCGCGGCATCGCCGCCTCCATCGCCTGCCGCGCGGCCATCAAGATCAACACGCGCCTGGATCCACGCCAAGATGGAGTGGCTCCTGCGCGAGCTCTGCCGCGACCGAGTACCCCATGTCCTGCCCGCACGGCCGCCCCATCGCGCTGCAATACTCGCACGCGCGAAATTCTGAAAGCCTTTCACCGGATCTGAGGATTCAATGACTGCAGGTACGCGATGAGCTGCCATCGCTGGCTTTCCGGAAGACTGGCGAACGAGGGCATGCCGCGGCGCAGCGATCCATTGCGCAGCACCCAGAACAAGGCCTGCGGAGTGGCGGCCGCCATCTCGCGCGAACGAAGCGGAGGCGCTTTTCCAATCCCGGCAGCGCTTACTCCATGGCACGGTGCGCACCGCTGCTGAAAGAGTTTCGCGCCTGCTGCCCGCGCCTCGGCGCCATCGGGAACATGCGCCGACATCGTGGTCACCGCCGCGGGCGCGTCGCGCAACAGAGTGGTGTGTTTTCGGCCGGCAGCCAGCAATGGGCTGATCGCCAGCAGCAACACCAATCCGGAGCGGCTCATCTCTGCGCGCCCGCCCTGTGCCGCAAGGCTTTCAGCTCGCGCCCTACTTGGGCAATTTCATAGGAGACTCCTATTCGCAAAGTGAAGGGGATACTGCGAGACGTTAGACCGAACCCCGGGGAAATCTGGAAGCGGGTTCCTCCCGAGAGATTCCAAGCGAGCGTCGGAGCCAGGTAGTGAGAGGTATCGCGAAAGCCGCATCGGGAATAGACGCCGAGCCCGCCATAAACTTCGACACCCGCCTGGAATTGCTCCGGGCAGAAATCGCACACTGAAGCCCGCGCCGTGAGACCAAGCGGCCGGCTCAGTCCGAAAGAGTAACCGAATTCCCAGGGCTCTTGGGCCAAGTTTTTCTCGACGATGAAGTTCTCGGCGATCGTCCACCCTTTGGCAAAGCTGCTCAGGATCAACTTCGTTTCCAGTTCCCGAAGCCTTTCGCGGCGGCCGGCCGCATTGGTTCCTTTGAGATTTTGTTTGCCGTCGGTCCCCACTACTTCCAGCAGGGTTTTGTCCGCGCCGTTGATGTTCTCGAATTCCACGTAAAGCACCGGATTGATCCAATGCTCCCGGGGAAGAATATGGAAGCGATTTTCCAGGCGATACCCGGTGAAGACGGTGCTTTGGCCGGACGTCGTCTGCCCGTCCAGATAAAGTTCAGTGGTCCACCAGCCGCGCACTCCGTACTCGAATTCCGCGGTGGCTCCTCCAAACGCGGCGATGCCTGAAGGATTGGCGGCGATCGACTTGACCCCGAACTCCAGGTTTCCGCTCTCTTCCATCTGGTGGGTGTAGGTGACAAAGAACGGCCCTTCCCCGGCGTGGACCAGCAGCGGCGGAAGGAGAAAAACAATCCCCAAGAACAACAGTTTTCTGAAGCGGAACACACGTCTCCTTTTCGATCCGGAGCGTGCAGCCGCGCGACTACAATAGGAGAGTCGCGGGCCACATCGGTCCTCGGCATTCACTGGGGCTTCCGGGTAGCTCGGCAAAAGTAATCCGGAAGCCGCCAGTTCAAGTGGTTTCAGGCAGCAACCCACCTGCGCTACATCAAACAATCGAATTTAGCACAGATAGGACCGCTTTGGTCCTATATGGCGGACGTGGGCTCTTTGACGGCGAAACAGAAGTTCTAAAGTAGAGTAGGCGTGGGCAGAAAGCATCGGGGTTGGCTTGGCTGACATCGACATCACGCAGGCCGAGGCGGACGCGCTTATCGCTATGGAGAAGCATCGCGAGGAGGATAAGACCTGGACATTCCCTGAAGCTGGCGCGCGGCTTTTTGTCCCGCTAATTTCGCCAGACAAGCGAGAAAGTTTCATGCTCGACATCACGCGTGCAACGATCAGGTTGACGAAGGCGACGTATCAGAACCGGGCGCGAAAGGCCATTATCCTCATGCGTCTTGACCTTGACGGCCCCCCGCATCTTAATCCCGAGAGCCTGCCAGCCTCACCCGATTTTGAATGGCTGGCTCCATACAGAGGTCAGGTTATTCCTTGCCCGCATCTGCATAGGTACATCGAAGGCTACGCCGACAAATGGGCGTCGCCAGCACCAGTAAATCGGTACCCGAATGTGGCTGACCTGTTTACCACCTTTGAGGCGTTCATGGCTCACTGCAACATCACGCAAACACCAAATATCCAGAAGGGCCTGTTTTCATGAACGCGGGTGTGGGCGAGATCGAAACGCTTTTGCGCGATTATCAACGTTGGCTGAAGGACAGAACCACGTTGCGGGATGTGAACGGCGAATACGTCGAAATTACAACGCCCTATCTGGATCGCCATAACGACGCGCTGCAGATTTATGCGCGCCGCGAGAATGGCGGATTTGTGCTTACGGACGACAGCTATATCATCCATGACCTTGAAGCCTCGGGATGTGGACTGGACACGGAGAAGCGGAGAGACCTTTTAAAAATTACGCTGAACGGTTTTGGCGTGGCGCTGAACAGAGAGGCTCTGGAAGTGCATGCCACGGCGGAGAACTTTCCCGTTCGCAAACACAGTCTGATTCAGGCAATGCTGGCGGTGAATGATCTTTTCTATGTCTCGAAGCCGGTGGTCGAAAGCCTGTTTTTTGAAGCCGTGATTGCATGGCTGGACGCCAACGATATTCGCTACACGCCGCGTGTGAAGTTTCCGGGCACCAGCGGCTTTGACCATTTCTTTGATTTTGTGATTCCGAAATCGCGCCGCCAGCCCGAGCGCATCCTGCAGGCCATAACCACGCCTACACGCGAGAAGACTCAATCGTTTCTCCACGCGTGGAACGACACGCGGTCCAACCGGCCAGCTGACGCAAAAGCCTATGCCGTGCTGAATGACACGGAGCCGCCGATTGCCGGTGGCGTCATTGAGGCGTTCCAAAATTATCAGATAAGGCCCGTGCCGTGGAGCACCCGCGCCGAAGTTGTAACCGAGTTGGCTGCCTGATCAAAAGATGAATGGTGCAATGAGGAGAGTGTCGTGAGCGTGCCGAGCGCTTCCAGCGAAACCGCATCGGCCCAAGTGAGCCTCGACCGGGCGCTGTTCCCCGTGCTGGCCGCCGTGAGCTTGTGCCATCTGCTCAACGACATGATGCAGGCGCTGCTGCCGGCCATCTACCCGATTCTGAAGAGCAACTTTCATCTGACCTTCACCCAGATCGGCTTACTCACGCTGACGTTTCAGATTACGGCGTCCATCTTGCAGCCGTTCATCGGCCACTACACGGACCGGAAACCGATGCCGTACTCTCTGCCGCTGGGGATGGCGACCACGTTGCTCGGCTTGCTGCTGCTCGCGGCCGCTCCCACGTTCGGACTGCTGCTCGCGGCCGCTTCGCTGATCGGCATCGGGTCAGCCGTCTTCCATCCTGAGTCGTCACGGGTCGCGCGTCTCGCATCGGGCGGCCAGCACGGGATGGCGCAGTCGTTTTTCCAGGTCGGTGGAAATGCCGGCTCCGCGATCGGTCCTTTACTCGCGGCGCTCATCATTCTGCCCAGAGGACAGGCGGGTGTCGCATGGTTCTCGCTCGCCGCCCTAGTGGGCATCGTGGTGCTCACGCGCGTGAGCCAGTGGTACCGTGCGCGCCTGCTGCGCCCCCGGCATCCATCGGAACACGCGGGCCCGCAATCCCTGCCATTGCCGCCGAAGCAGGTCGCCGCGGCGATGCTCGTTCTGATGCTGCTCGTCTTCTCGAAGTACTTCTACCTGGCCAGCCTTACGAGCTACTACACGTTCTATCTCATCAGCCGCTTCCACGTCTCCGTTCTGAACTCGCAGATGCATCTCTTCGTCTTTCTGGGCGCTGTAGCCGCGGGAACGATGGTCGGCGGCGCGGTGGGCGACCGCTTCGGGCGCAAGCTTGTGATCTGGTGTTCCATCCTGGGCGCTCTGCCGTTCACGCTGCTGCTGCCTTACGCCGATCTCTTGTGGACCGGCGTGCTCAGCGTGATTATCGGATTCATCATCGCGTCCGCCTTTTCCGCCATCCTCGTCTACGCTCACGAACTGGTGCCCGGCCGAGTGGGCCTAATCTCAGGCTTGTTCTTCGGCTTCGCGTTCGGCATGGGCGGAATCGGCGCCGCGGTCCTGGGGAAAATGGCGGACGCAACCAGCATCGTTGCGGTCTACCGGCTCTGCGCGTACCTCCCGGCCCTCGGCTTGTTGACGGCCTTTCTGCCGCGCATCAAAGCACGGCAGATTTAAGATGAGCAGGTGAGGGGCTGTGACAAAATCCTTCCGCCAGTTACTTGTTATTTCGGCGTTGCTGGTAACGTTCGGACATGCGCTTTCGCTTCACGCTGAACTCGTGAAGGATTGGGATTGTCCCTTGGAGCGAGCGGCGCCCTTCCTTTCGCGGAGCGGCCTGCACCTATGGAACCTATTTCCTCTTTGACGGCAACGGCAGACTTGTCCGATTAAGTGCCACGGGCGCCGTGACCGTAGAGCTTCACGAGTTGGACAGATTGAAGACTTTCGCAATCACGTAGGACGCTCGACAATGGTTGGATGCGTTCTCTTCTCATTTCCCTCACGCTCTTAGCGGCGGCCCGCTTGCCCGCCCAGGAAAAGCCGGCGCTGCCTGGCCAAGAGCCCGATGTCCTTCTGCTCAACAACGGAGAACGCCTGGTGGGTCATTTCGAGAGTGCCACGGCGGCGGCCATCAGCTTCAAAAGCGAGACTGCGGGCGTCGTCTCGATTCATTGGGACAAGGTGAAAGAGCTGCAGGCGTCGGGCGCTTACGCCGTGATTCCGAAGAGCGTCCGGGTCACCGGCCGGCAGGCCATCGCGTCCGTTCCCAAAGGCTCCGTCAGCATGGTGGGTAAGACCCTGCGCGTGACGCCGGCGCCGGGTGCCACGCCGCGCGAGGTGCCCATCGCCGACACTGCCTTTGTCGTCGCGCAACCGGACTTCGATAAGGTCAGCGCCCCGCACAGCATCTTCGGCGACTGGCAGGGCGGCGTCACCGGCGGCTTCTCGTTGGTTCAGGCGACGCAGTCCGCCCGCGGCTACAACGCCGGAGTGTCTCTAGCGCGCAAGGAGCCCGATGCGAGTTGGGTGGAGATGCGCAGCCGCACCCTCATTGATGTGAATGTGTCCTATGCCAAAGTGACGCAGCCGCATTCTCCGGATATCAAAACCGAGATCTATCATGGCGGCCTGGAGCAGGACGTGTATTTCTCGCCGCGCGGCTTCGGCTTTGGGCAACTGGCGTTCGATCATAACTTCTCGCAGGGGTTGGACCTGCAGCAACTCTACGGCGGCGGCGTGGGCGTCACGGTAGTGAAGCGCGAGAACCAACAACTCGATCTGAAGATAAGCGCGGACTACATCCGCCAGTCCTTCAGCGAGGCCGCGAACAACAAGAACCTGATCGGTTCCCAATTCAGCGACACGTATCTCAGAAAGCTGCCGCGCGGGATTGTATTCACGCAGGCGCTCACGTTCACGCCGTCCTGGAACAACACGTCGGCATTCGCGGCAATCGGCGGCGCCACGGTAATCTTCCCTACTTATAAGCGGCTCAGCGTAAACCTGGGAGTCTCGGATAGTTACCTGCATGACCCGGCGCCGGGCTTCCGTAAGAACTCGTTCCAATCGACGGCCGGCATTGCGTACTCATTGCGCTAGCCCGCCCGCGATCGCCCCGATGATCTCCAGCTGCTCTTTGCCTTCCGCCACGAGTTGCGGTAAAGGAAGGTCCGGGTCCTGATGCGAGATGTCTTCGCGGCATGCGAACAAGCGCAGAAAGGCGCGGCGCTGCTGGGTAGTCTGGTCGCGGATGGTGCCGCGTAACACCGGGTAAGCCGCTTCCAGCGCGTCCAGAACCGAACGTTGCGTAACCGCGCCCGCGACCTCGATCCGCACCTCTTTTCCTTCGATCCTCGCCAGATTGCGAAGATGCCAGGGCAGCGTCACCCGGATCACGAGAGCGTCTGCACCTCTACCGACAGCACGGGCGGCAGGTCGCGCACAATGGTGGACCAATGGTCGCCCGCATCGGGCGATACGTAAACCTGGCCGCCGGTGGTGCCAAAATAGATGCCGCACGAATCGAGCGAATCCACGGCCATCGCGTCGCGCAGTACGTTGACATAACAGTCCTGCTGGGGCAGGCCGTCGGTGAGCGCCTCCCACTCGTTGCCGCCGGTGCGGCTGCGGTAGACGCGGAGCCGCGCGTCGGGCGGGTAGTGCAGAGAGTCGCTCGTGATCGGGATGACGTAGATGGTTTCGGGCTCATGGGCGTGCACATCGACAACGAAGCCGAAGTCGGTGGGCAGGTTGCCGCTGATTTCGCGCCACGTGCCGCCGGCGTCGTCGGTACGCATCACGTCCCAATGCTTCTGCATGAACAGCGTGTCGGGGCGTGACGGGTGCAGGGCAATCCGGTGGACGCAGTGGCCCACTTCAGCGGTAGGTTCCGGCAGGAATTGCGAATGGAGACCGTGGTTGGCGGGGACCCATGTCGCGCCGCCGTCTTCGCTGCGGAATACGCCGGCCGCGGAGATGGCGATGAAAATCCGCTGGTGGTTTTGAGGATCGATCAGGATGGTATGCAGACCCATGCCGCCCGCGCCGGGCTGCCAGTCCGGACCGGTGCCATGTCTCCGCAGGCCGTTCAATTCGCGCCAGGTCCGGCCGCCATCCTGGGAGCGGAACAGCGCGGCATCTTCCACGCCCGCGTAGATGATGTCGGGATCGCTTAAGGAAGGCTCGAGATGCCACACGCGCTTGAACTCCCACGGATGCGGAGTGCCGTCGTACCACTGGTGCGTGCCGCGATCGCCCTCGTAGTCGAACTTGTTCCCGGCCGGCTCCCAGGTCTTGCCTCCATCGTCCGAACGCTGAATGAGCTGTCCGAACCAGCTACTCGATTGCGACGCATAGATCCGGTTCGGGTCCACCGGCGAGCCTTTGACGTGGTAAATTTCCCACCCGCCGAAGTACGGGCCGTCGATCTGCCACTTCTCGCGCTTGCCGTCCGCATGCAGGACGAAGGCGCCTTTGCGGGTGCCCACGAGCACTCTTACTCGCAATTGATCATCCAGGGGATGCCGAAGCGATCGCGGAACATGGCGAAACCCTTCGACCAGAACGTCGGCTGCAGCGGCAGTTCGATGGAGCCGCCTTCAGACAACGCGGCATAGATCTTCTCCGCCTCCGCGAGCTCGGGGACGGTGACACTGACGGCAAAATTCTTGGCCAATCCGAGCGACGCGGCCGGATGATCGCTACCCATCAAGGCCTGATCGCCAACCTCCAGGCGCGCGTGCATGATGCGGTCGGAAGGTTGCGCGCCGGCCGAAGCGGGGGCGTCGGCAAACGTCATCATGAATGCAATTTTGCCGCCAAGGGCATGTTCGTAATGTTTGAAGGCTTCGGCGCAGTTTCCATCGAAGCCCAGATAGGCGTTGATTTTCACGGTGGTCCTCGCTTTCCGGCGGGCGCACGCCGCCAAACAACCTGACCATATTACAAACTTCCCGGCGAAACGAGTTTCTGAATGAGCTACGGAATGCGGCAGACCTGCACCGCGTCGTTATGAAAGACACAGTGCAAACCGGTTGCTGCGTGAGCGCGCGCGAGCACTACCCATTCCACGCCGCTCCCGGTGCGCAATCTCTCGAAGTCGCGCGTACCGAAACGCCTCCAGCCTTTCAGCGAATCCGTCTGCCTTTCCCAATCGGCCGCAAGAGCGGGGAAGACGGAGACGGCGCCGCTGTCCTTGACGTTGTCGGCCAGCGCGCTGCGTTCGGCGAGCGCACGGAAGCCGTGGAGGTCCACGCCCGGGTGTAGCATGTAATCGGGATCGATGGCGAACAGCGCGCTCTTCGGCGTGTGGGAACGAATCCACAGGAACGACGCCAGCCACCCGTTGCGGTAGCCCGTGCCGGGCCATTCGATGTGCGGACTATCGGGATAGGTGGCAAGCTCCACCGCGAGCATTGCTCCGGCGAGCGCTCCGAAACAGGCGACGTAGCGCCACCATGTGCGCTTGAGCGCGTACTCTCCGAGAAGCGCGCCGAGCAGCAGAAACAGGATCAGGTAAATCGGATGAAAGCTGCGCATGGGCTGGATGCGCGCGACGGTCTCGAACGCGGGCGAGCTGGCGATGATCACGGCGGCGGCGGTCGCGATCAACCCCAGCAGCACGCAAGCGCGGCACGCATCGTGGAGTGGGGGCAGCGCCGTGCGGAGCGTCGATCGTTGCAGGAAAGCCAGGATTGCCAGGGGAGCGAAAATCCCCACCCATTCCCACCAGTGCCAGGTGGAGACGAGGAAGTACGAGCGCGTGGCGAGAATCTCGCGATACACGGCGCCCGCCGGATGAAAGTCGAGGAGCAGCAGTGGAAGCGCGGCCGCGGTGACCAGAGGCGCGGCTTCGGAAAGCAGCTCCGGCAGCCGCTCTTTCACGGCACTCTTCGCTAGCCAGCGGCAAAGCGCAAAGAGCGCCGCATAGATCGCCATCTGCGGATGGATCAGAAACGATGCCGCGATCCAACAGGCCGCCAGGCGCCATCGCTCGGTGACAATGGCGGTGATCGCGAGAAGCGTGGTCGCGGTGGAGAGCGAGCGCGCTGTCAGGTAAGGATCGGCAATGAGCAGCGCCGTGCCGGCTACCGGGACATTCCAGACGGCCGCGAGCAATCCCGTGCCCGCCCACTGTGCGCGGGCGCTCGAGAAGCAGGCGCGCAGAAAAAGAAACGACGCGGTAAGGATAGCGAGGGTGGATGCCAGGTACCACAGGAAAATGGCCGCGTCGATCGACAGGCCCGTGAGGCGCGCCGTCCACGCCACCATCTGCGGGAAGATGGACCAGTTGGCGTGGCCCATGAAGAATTCGGCGTTGCTCGGGTAAAGCGCGGGATCCGCGGCGCGCTTGATTCCCGGCGCGTAAATCGCCGCATCGTCCGTCCCCAAATGGTAGCCATGCACCAGCGCCGTACCGGCCGCCATGGCGATCAGAAGCAGCACGGTGCGCACGCGCGAGGAGATGGTGGAAGCGCAAATCGCATTTACCGGCAACCCTGTACGGTACGCGCCGCGTGGCCCGCTGGTTGCGCTCAAAGCGGAAATCCCGCTTTCCGCGCGATACGGGTCCGCGGGCCCATCCGGTATATTCGACCCAGAGAGGTGTAGAAAAATGGTCGTTCGCGGGCGCTTTCGCGTCCTTCTCGCCGGGAGTATAGCGGCGGTTTGTTGGCTGGCGGCGTGGGCTCAGTCTCCTTCCCCAGCGTCCCATCTCATCACAGTGCAGTGGGATCACCCGGGAAAAGACGTCGCTCCGACCATGTTCGGGATCTTCTTCGAGGACATCAACTTCGCCGCTGACGGCGGTCTCTACCCGGAACTGGTGAAGAATCGGTCGTTCGAATTTACTGAGCCGTTGAGTGCATGGAAGCAGATGGAGCTGTTCAGTGCCGCGGTTGGCGAGCTCGATATCCGCACCGATGGGGCACTGAACGAAAACAATCCGCACTATCTGCGCATGCACGTCTCCGAACCAGGCGCGGGCTTCGGCGTGAGCAACTCCGGCTTTCGCGGGATGGGGGTGGAAAGCGGGGCGGAATACGTGTTTTCGGCCTATGTACGCGCACCCGAGAACGGCATCCACGCGCTGCACGCGGTTCTAAAGGACGAAACCGGGGCCGCCATGGGAACCGGCACCCTTCAGGGCTTCGGCCGCGAGTGGAAGAAATACGAGACGACCATACGGGCTTCGAAAACGGCTCTTCACGGACAGTTGAACGTCTTCGTGCAGGAGAAGGGCAATGTCGATCTCGACATGGTTTCGCTCTATCCGGCGGACACCTGGAAGGGCCGGCCGAACGGGCTGCGCAAGGATCTGGTGCAGTTGCTGGCGGACCTGAAGCCCGGCTTCATCCGCTTTCCCGGTGGCTGCATCGTGGAAGGGCGGCGCCTCGCGCTGCGCTACCAGTGGAAGAAGACCGTGGGCGACGTGAGCGAGCGGCGCACCATCGTGAACCGGTGGAATGACGAGTTCGCCGATACCAAACCGGCTCCCGATTACTTCCAGTCATTCGGACTCGGCTTCTTCGAGTACTTCCAACTCGCCGAGGACATTGGGGCGAGTCCGCTGCCGATTTTGAATTGCGGGATGGCCTGCCAGTTCAACTCGAGCGAAACCGCCGCGCTCGATACGACCAGCCAATACATCCAGGACGCGCAGGACCTGATTGAGTTTGCCAACGGGGCAACCAGCACCACATGGGGCGGACTGCGGGCCCGTATGGGGCATCCCGCTCCGTTCCATTTGAAGATGATCGGCGTCGGCAATGAGCAGTGGGGGCCGCGATACCTCGAGCGTTACCGCCTGTTCGCGGCGGCGCTAAAAGCCAAGCATCCGGAAATCGAATTGGTGGGCAGCGCGGGTCCGGCCCCGGCCGGTAAGGAGTTCGACTATCTCTGGTCGAACCTGCGCCAGCTGAAGGCGGACCTGATCGACGAGCATTATTACGCGGCTCCGGATTGGTTCCTGCAGAATGCGGGCCGGTACGATCATTACGACCGGTCCGGCCCGAAAGTTTTCGCCGGGGAATATGCGGCGCAGACCTCCGGCGTCGCGCGTCCGGACAATCGCAACAACTGGCGGGGAGCGATCGCCGAAGCCGCGTTTATGACCGGCCTGGAACGTAATGCGGACGTGGTGCGGATGGCCTCCTATGCGCCGTTATTCGCGCACGTCGACGCCTGGCAGTGGACGCCCGACCTGATCTGGTTCGACAACCTACACTCCTACGGCACGACCAATTACTACGTGCAGAAGTTGTTTGCGAACCACGTGGGAACGCGCATGGCCGCGGTCACGATCGACAACCAGGCGGCGAGCCCTGCCGATGGGCTCTACGCGAGCGCCATGCTCGATGAGCGCACGCAGGAAGCGATTGTGAAGGCGGTGAATGTGAGCGCGACGGCGCGCGCGGTGCAGATCGCGTTTCCCGGACTGGGCGGGTCCACGGGCCGCGCTTTCGTCCTCGCGAGTAGTGATCTAAACGCGGAGAACACCATGGCGGCGCCCGCAGCTGTCGCGCCGGTGGAGAAACAGGTCGCTGTGGAGTCCGGCCGCTTACAGGCGAATCTGGTTCCGTATTCGGTGACGGTCTTCCGGGTGCCGTACCATCGCTGACGCGGCCGCTACACGGCGCGGAACAGCAGCAGGTCCAGCCCGAAGGTCACCCGCATGGCTTCCACGCCCTGCGAGCGAAGCGGACGATAGATGGAAAAGAGGACGTCCTGAACCGCGCCGGCATCCAGGTCAGCCGTGGTCAGGACGCGGCGTTGATCTTCGATTTGGAAGCCGTCCGCGAAGGTTTCCAGGGTGCGTGCGACGCGGTCTCGTCCGGCGCCGCGCAGTTCGGCTAAGTCTTCGGGCGCCGGCAGTGCAACCAGGAGACGGCCCTTCGGCTGCAACACGCGGCGGAACTCGTTGGCGTTCATGCGCGCAGTGATGGAGAGGATGATCGAAAAGGCGCCATCAGCATAAGGCACGAACCGATCCGCATTGGCGACGATCCATTCGCACGCGGGGAAGCGCCTGGCGGCTGTTTGTATAGCGGGGAGCGAGATGTCCACGCCGTGCGCATCGAAGCCGGCTTGTTGCGCGAGCGTGCCCAGGTAGAAGCCGTCGCCGCATCCGGCGTCCAGAACAGTATCTGTCATGGGTGGGCTGGAGCATTTCCGCGATGGCCTGCAGGAAGGGCTGCGTGATCCCGCGTTCGTGCAAACGCCCTCGGCCCGCGAGCGCCGCTTTCGAATCGCCCGGCTGTTTGGAGCGGCGCTCCTGCGGCTGTAACAGGTTGATGTAGCCGCTGCGCGCGATATCGAAGGCGTGTCCGAGCGGGCAAAGGACCCGATTCTCTTCCCGCCGCAGCTCCCGGTGGCAGCCGCGCACGGGACAGACCAGCATCCGCCGAGTGTACCGAAAACGCATTGCGCCGCTTTCGCTTCTCGCATACACTAGCGATGCTTATGTGCCGTCCTTATTGGCTCCTGCTGTTTTTGTGCGCGCTGATTCTTCCCTGGCAGCCGCTGGCGGCGCAGGAGGCAGCGAAAGATCCGAAGCTTGCCCTGACGGCCGCGCAGAAGGAGGCGGCGCTCCGGATCAAGAGCGATTCCGAGAAGCAAGCCGCCCCCGAGGCTCTGCGCATGGCGGGAATCGTGAAGCGGATCTACGAGAACATGCTTGCCGACCAGCCCGATGAAGCGCTGCGCACGCAGTTAGCCGGCGAATTGAAGCAAGTTGCAGGGACGCTGCTATCGATCAAAGGCCAGTCCATCGCGGACACTGTCAAGCTGCTTACTCCGGAGCAGAAGAAACGCTTGCGGGAAGAGATGGGGAAGCCCGGGGCCCCGTCCGATCTTACGGAACTGATCGATCGTCTCTTTTGAATTCGGAAAAGTACCGGTTGTGCAAGGATTCAGTTCCAAGCTATAATTCGCAACGGACTTTGCGGCAGGGCGCCGGGCAGATTCAAAGGAGACGATTCAATGAAATTACCATTTGGACCCAGGGGTTCCTGGTCCGCTCTGATGCTCTTACTCGCGTCGGCCGTGCTTTGCAGCGCGCAAGACCAGGGGGCCAAGGGATTCAACTTCACGACCTTCACGGTGAGCGGCGCAACCACTCTCGGCGTGGAATCCATCAACAACGCAGGAACCATTTCGGGTTACTATGTCGATTCCGCTAATAATACGCTCGGGTTTCTTCGCTCGAGCAGCGGGATCGTAACCCCGTACACAGATCCCCTGGATACAACAACACCCAGCTACACCGCGGGGGCCCAGATCAACAGAGCCGGTGCGGTAGCGGGCGAGTTCTTCGATACCTCACAAGGCGCTTACCTCGGCTATATCTACAAGAGCGCCACGGGGAAATTTGTAACCTATAGCGTTCCCGGGCAACCGCAGTACACCACGAACGCGCTTACGGGCATCAATAATAAGGGGGAAGTCTGCGGATACTTTACCCCGCCTCCCTATACTCTAATCTCGGCGTTCGTAGAAGCCGGCGGCACGGTGACCCCGTTTACCGTGAATGGTTCGGCGTTGAATTACTGCGAGGCGCTCAACGACTCCGGCACCGCGGTCGGTGACTACAAGGATGCGGCGGGAGTCTATCACGGCTGGATGCGAACCGCGGCAGGAATTCTCTCGACGATCGACGTTCCGGCTGCTTCCACGACACCGGGAACCGCCCCGTGCGTCTCCGGGCCTATTGCCGGCACCGTGCCGCTGGGCATCAACACTGCGGGATATGTCTCCGGTCATTATTGGGACACGCGCTATAACGAACACGGTTTTCTGATGACGCCCGGCGGCAAATTCCTAACCATCGATGTACCGGGCGCTTATCAAACAGCTGGCGGCGGTCTGAACGATAAAGCCGTCGTGGTCGGACATTACGCGGACAGCACGTGCGCGTCTTTGGGCTATATAGCGACGCCTTAGCCGACGATTTTTGGGGCAAATACTTTGGCCGATGTGTCCACCGGCTCGTGTAGTCTTCTATTCGCGACGTAGCAGGGGTACGGTAAAGTGGCGAGCGCGAAACCGGCAACCCCGACGTTGCTGGATGCCGTGCTAACTCGGATCGATCAAACCGTTATAGGCCCCAACTCGTTTCGTTGAAGTAGAGTTAGTCACCTCCGTCGTGGGAAATCGGTGCGCGTAGATTGATAGAGGTGCTGGTCGTTGGTGACACCGAATGCTTCCTCGTCTCGAGTCATTCCGTAGCGCGTGACCCATTCTTAAGGAAAACCTGTATGATTTATGTAAAGTACTTATCCTACCGAAACTAATACATGACAAAGTTGAAGTCCCGGTGCGCGATCGCGTTCTTGTGCCTTACGGCATTCTCGATCACCTGCATAAGCGCCCAAACGAATCCAGCTTGGCCACTTGCGGGTTTTGACATCCACAACAGCCGATGGAATGCGAGTGAGTCAACGATAAGTGTTTCGAATGCCCACTCCCTCGTAAAGCAATGGGCGTTCACAACCCAAAACGATGTTTCCGCCACACCTTCGGTGGATACAGGATCGAACGCAGTTTACTTCCCGGATTGGTCCGGGAAGCTTTATAAGCTGAATCTGGCCACGGGAGCGGTGATCTGGTCGCATCCGCTGACCGACTACGGCTTACCGGCCGGGTTTATCTCGCGCACAACACCGACCCTGTCTGGCAATCTGGTTATCATCGGTGCGGGAGTTCCGCTCGGGCATTCCAATTCCAGCGCAGGCGCATATCTGGCGGCGCTGGATTCCACAACCGGCAATCTGGTTTGGCGGTTACTGGTGGATTCCAGCCTGCTGGCGACCATCACGGGGTCGCCCGTGGTCTACAACGGAGTGATCTACATCGGAGTTTCCTCCGGCCAGGAGCAGCTCACAGCGCCGACGTTTCGGGGAAGCGTGATCGCCGTTTCAGAGACCAGCGGGCAGGTGCTTTGGCAAACGTATATGGTTCCCCAGGGATACTCCGGGGCACCGATCTGGTCGAGTACTCCCGCGATCGATCTCACGCGCAACCAGCTATACGTTACGACCGGAAACAACTACTCGGTTCCGGGGTCCGTGCAAGCGTGCGAGGTAGCCGCGGGAAACAACGCGGGAGCCGTGGTCGCCTGTCAGGACCCAGCCAATTACGAAGATTCCATTGTGGCTCTGGATTTGGCTACGGGCGCAATCAAGTGGGGAACGAAGTGTTCCAGTACCGATGCCTGGATCTCCACTTGTCTTGCGGGCGGCAGTGCCTGCCCGAAGCCCCCGGGCGCGGATTACGATTTCGGCGCGGGCGCCAATTTTTTCACGGCCACCATCAACGGCGTTCGGACCGATCTGGTCGGGGCGGGGCAGAAAAGCGGGGTGTATTGGGCTTTGAATCCGTCAACCGGGGCCGTGGTCTGGAAGCAGGCGGTCGGCCCCGGTGGAATTCTGGGCGGTATCGAGTGGGGAACGGCTACCGACAATCAAAGAATCTACATCGCGCTCAGCAACGCGCGGCGCGCGTCGTATGCGCTGCAACCTTCGGGAATGCCGTGGGGAGGCGGCTCCTGGGCCGCGTTGGATGCCGGTACCGGAAAGTTCCTGTGGCAAGTCCCCGACCCGGGAATGGACCCCATCAAGATTGGCTCTCCCGCCATGGCGCTCGGCGCGGTAACGGTGGCGAACGGAATCCTTTACTGCGCCGATACCGCGGGCCTCATGTTCGCGCTGGACGCGAGCACGGGTAACACACTTTGGACGTTCCAAGCCCCCGGTTCGGTGAACGCTGCGCCCGCGATCACGGGTGGCATGCTTTTCTGGGGAAGCGGGTACCACAATTTCCCGGCCGCTGCTCCGATTGGAACCGCGAGCAATCAGTTCTACTCATTTGCGCTTCCGCCTCCGCTACTCCCCACCCAGACGAACCTCGTTTCCTCGCTGAACCCATCGATCACCGGCCAGACCGTAATCCTCACGGCCACAGTGGCGCCTGCCTCCGCTAGCGGGACAGTGGCGTTTCTGGATGGAAGTACTCCGATCGGCTCGGCGCCCGTGGTCAACGGCGTGGCCGCACTCGCTCTCTCGACGCTTGCGCCGGGATCGCATGCTCTCACAGCGGCTTATAGCGGGGATAGCAACGACGCGGCCGGCACATCGCCGGTTCTGACGCAAACCGTTAGTCCAATGGCCACCTCGACCACCACGCTCACCTCCTCTCCGAATCCATCCGCCTTTGGACAGGCGGCACTCTTAACCGCCGCGATAGCCCCCGCAACGGCTGGAGGAATCGTTACCTTTTCCGATGGAGGAATGAGGCTCGGGAGCGCGCCGGTGATCCAGGGTTCCGCAGTCTTGCAGACCGGATTCGCTGCGGGCGTCCATTCGCTATCCGCTGCTTACTCGGGAGATGTCAGTGATTCACCCAGCATTTCGAACCCGGTGAGTCAGATTGTGAATGCCCCGGCAACGCCGGCTACGGCCACTCTCTCCATCTCTCCCAGTCCATCGCAATACGGCCAAATTGTGGTACTGAAGGCCGCAATGTCGCCTTCGAGCGCCACCGGAGAAATCACCTTCTATGACGGAGCGACGGTACTCGGAACGGAGCCCCTCGTGAACGGTCAGGCGGCGCTCGCGACCATCCTGCTGCCCTCGGGAGCCCGTTTCCTGAGGGCGCATTACGGGGGGGACGCCGCGGACGGGGCGAGTACTTCCCCATCTCTGCCGCAGGCGGTGAGTTCCTTGCCCGGGAACGGATTCCAGACCGTGCTAAACCAGGTTGCGGGCCCAGATCCGGTTGCGATTGCGTCGGGTGATTTCAATGCCGATGGCAAACTGGATTTCGCGGTCGCTACTTTCGGGTCTCCCGGCGTTTCTGTTCTGCTTGGGAATGGCGACGGGACGTTTCAAGCCCCCGTTGCCTACTTTGCGAACTCGCCTTACGCGGTTGCCACCGGCGATTTCAACGGCGACGGCAAAGCGGATATCGTCACCGCGGACGACAATCAGAACGTAGCGGTGCTGCTGGGGAACGGCGATGGAACCTTTCAACCAGCGGTGATGTTTCCCGCCGGGAACAGTCCGGTAGCGGTGTCTGTTGCGGACTTCAACGGCGACGGCCGCGCCGATGTCGTGGTGGCAAACGGGGCGGGGGCTTCGATCGCGGTCCTTCTCGGGAACGGCGACGGAACTTTGCAACCCCCCACTGCATTCGCGACCGGAAAGAGCCCGTCGTCTCTCGCCATTGGTGACTTCAATGGTGATGGAATCACGGACGTGACCGCCGTCAATTCGACCGATAATACGGTGAGCGTGCTTCTCGGCAAAGGCGACGGCACGTTTCAAGCCGCACAGACCTACTCAGCGGGTTCCGCGCCGAATGGAGTCATCGCCGGAGACTTCAATTGGGACGGAAAACTGGACTTCGCAGTGACTAACGGAGGCGACGGAACACTGAGTGTCTTCGCAGGCAATGGGGATGGAACCTTCAAGCAACCGGTTGCTTACCCGGCCGGCTCGCAACCGGATTCCGTCACGATTGGAGACTTTAACGGGGATGAAAAGCCGGACTTAGCCGTTGCCGATTACGCGTCAAATGGCGCTGGCACAGTTTCGCTGCTTTTGGGCAACGGCGACGGCTCATTTCAAGCTCCGGTCATCTATCCCGTGGGCTCATATCCTTCCTTCATTCTGGCCGGGGATATCAACGGAGATGGCCGGGCCGACCTAGCGATCGCCAACGACGGCGGGAATTCTCTCAGCCTGCTTCTGGCCGCAACGCCCCCGCCCACGACCTCGATCGCGTTGAGTTCGTCCATTAACCCCGCAAGTGCGGGCCAGAGTGTCACCCTGACGGCTGCTCTAACGCCGCAGGGGGCGACCGGGACGGTGGTGTTTCTGGACGGATCGGCAATTCTCGGGACAGGTACTCTGAGCGGAGGAAATGCAGCTATTACGGTCTCATCGGTCGGCATCGGATCGCATCCGTTGACGGCGTTTTACAGCGGCGACAGCAGTAATGGGGCGGCCACATCCGCGCTTCTGATCCAGACAATCAGTGGACTTGCGACGGCGACGGTATTAGCCACAAATCCGAATCCGTCCGTAGCTGGCCAGATGGTGAACCTGACGGCGACGATTTCTCCGGCAGGGGCAACCGGGACTGTGACCTTTCGTGATGGCCAGCTCGTGATCGGAACGGCAAACGTCATCCAGGGCGCGGCGACGATAGCCGTCAGCTTCACGGCCGGGCCGCATTCGCTTACCGCCATCTATGGAGGCGATGGAACCTACGGGTCCAGTAGTTCAGAGGGATTGACACAGCCGGTCACTTTACCGCTTACGCCGACGACAATTTCTTTGTCGTCCTCCGCTAACCCCTCGGTTTACGGCCGCGGCATTATCGTTACCGCTGCCGTTTCGCCCGCGAGCGCAAGTGGCACCGTGACACTCTACGACGGAACAGCCATCATCGGAAGTGAACGTCTGACGGCCGGACAGGCGGCATTCCACACAGCGCAACTCGCGTCGGGGACGCGGTCGCTGAGCGCCTATTATGCGGGTGATACCAATAACACCGCGAGCAGTTCAACCGTTCTCTCCCAGGCAGTGAACACGGTGGCAGCAATCGGATTCCAGTCAGCCGTCAGCTATGGGAACCTCACGAGCCCGGCCGGCTTTGCAACCGGAGATCTAAACGGGGACGGGAAGACCGATCTGGTGGTGGCGAACTCCGGTTTCGGGAATGTGGCGGTGATGCTGGGGAACGGTGATGGAACATTTCAAGCCCCGCAATATATTGCCCCAGGAACCAATCCGGCCGCGGTGACCCTAGCCGACTTCAACGGAGACGGGAACCCCGATATTGCGGTCGCGAATTCGTCGGGCAGCGCCGTGATTTTAACCGGTAACGGAGATGGAACCTTTCAGCCACCGATGAGCTACGCTCTGGGCGGAGCGCCGTCCTCGATCACGGTAGGGGATTTCAACGGCGACGGGAAGGCCGACATCGTGACGGCGAACGCCCAGGGCGGGAACGTGAGCGTGCTCCTCGGATCGGGCGACGGAACGTTCCAAGCCTCTCGCAACTACGCCGCGGGCACTCAGCCCTATTCCGTAGTGGTGGGTGATTGGAACGGAGACGGCCAAGTCCGATCTCGCTATCGCCAGCCACACGGACGGAACTGTAAACGTGCTGCTGGGCAATGGCGATGGAACTTTCCAGGGAGCGACGGCTTATAACGTGGGCGGGCCGGCGGAATCGATCGTCTCCGGGGATTTCAATGGCGATGGCAAGGCGGACCTCGCCACGGCGAACCAAGGCGGCACTAGCGCCAGTGTGCTCTTAGGAATTGGAGACGGGACTTTCGGGGGCAGCGGTGAATTACGCTGCCGGGAGTGGCTCGGCTTACGCAATCACTGCTGGAGACTTCAATGGAGACGGCAAGCTTGACCTTGCTCTGGCTGACCAGGGTTGGAGCGGCATCGATCTCCTAACCGGCAAAGGAGACGGGACTTTCCAGGTTGGCGGGAGCTATTACACGGGCAATGGGCCGCAGTTCGCCGCGAGCGCGGAGCTTAACGGGGACGGCAGGACGGACGTAATCGTCGCCAATCTGATGGGCAGCAACATTACCGTACTGCTGGGGACCTCAGTCTACGCGACTACCACGAGTCTCGTTTCCTCGCTCAACCCATCAACGGTCGGCCAGAATATCACTCTGACAGCGACCGTCACGCCGGTGGCGGCTACGGGTACCGTGACGTTTCTCGATGGGGCCGTGGCGATTTCGACGATCGCGGTAACGAACGGCTCGGCTACCCTCACCGATTCGAAGCTTACGGCCGGATCGCATCTCTTGACCGCATCCTACAGCGGGGATGTGACCAACAGCCAAAGCGTATCCCGGTTGCTTACACAGACTGTGAACCGAATTGTGCCCACAGTGACGCTAACGTCCTCGGCAAACCCTTCCATCTTCGGGCAAAGCGTTACGCTCACGGCGAACGTGTCTCCCTCTAGTGCGACCGGCAAGGTGACCTTCAAGAATGGTTCGGCAACGCTTGGAATCGTGACTCTCAGCGGCGGAACCGCAAGCCTGACTTTGTCCAGTCTGGCCACGGGTTCCCACTCCCTGGTTGCGAATTATGGCGGAGATGCGAAAAACGCGCCGGGCGTCTCCACCGCGCTCACCCAAAAAGTCTCCAAAATCGTAACATCCACCACGCTGACTTCATCGGCAAACCCGTCGGCTTACGGCAAGGCCGTGATTTTTGGCGCCACTGTTTCGCCGACGACGACCACGGGAATGATTACATTCAAGAGCGGCTCCCAAACCTTGGGAACTGCGAGTCTGGCGATGGGAACCGCGACCTTGACGAGCTCCAGTCTGAACGTTGGGGCCCACTCGATAACCGCGGTTTACTCCGGGGACGCGAACGATGGTTCAAGCACCTCGGCTCCGCTTACGCAGACCGTTACTAAGAACGTGACCTCGACAACCATTGGCTCATCGTTGAATCCATCGACGGTAGGACAATCGATCGTCTTTACAGCGGCTGTTTTACCGAGTAGCGCGACCGGGATGGTGACGTTTCAAGACGGCTCGAAAACACTGGGATCCGCTACCCTCACAGGCGGGACAGCCACGTTCAGCAGCACGTCCCTAACCGCGGGCTCACACTCCGTATCCGCGGCGTACGGCGGGGACGCGAATGATGGAACAAGCGCTTCCGCGCCCATCTCGCAAACCGTACAACCGTAGGCCTCGTCCCGGGTGATTCATTTATCGGCTCATATCGCTTTCAATTCGCGATGTAGTAGACATACTGCAAATTGCCGAGCGAGAAACCGGCAACCCCGTTGCTGGATGCCGTGCCCACCCTGTTGCTCAAGTCGTTATAAGTCCAACTCGTGCCGTTGAAGTAGAGTTGGTAAAGCTCTGCCGTGGGGGCGTAGTAAACATGAAATTGATTGTTGGGCGCCGTTCGGAACGCGGCCATCCCACCAAAAGCCGAATCGGTAAGTGGGCCGAATGACGCGGATAAGTCAAGGTTGGTCCATGTCCCACCGGTGCGCATAAATTGATGGACGTGCTGGTCGTTGGTAACAGCAAATACTTCCATCGTGATGGTTTTGCCGTTCGGAACATAGAACGCCCCAACCCCCGCGCTCCCCATCGGCGTTTCTGAGCCACCCGCCTTATAGGTCGCATCTTCATAGGCCCAACTTGCATTGTTGTAGTAGATGTGAAGGAGATCAAGGTTGCTGGAATTAGGTCCCGAATCCCGGGCAAAAGAGGTGTTGCTGGTTCTGAATCGCAAAGCCGGCAAGCCAGGAGGGGTAGCAGCGCGCGCCTGTGAGTGAAGTGAGGTCCGCATCGCTCCAGGACGTTCTATTGAAATAGAGCTGATGCAGATCGAACGCGTTGGAGTCCTGGTAAAACACGTGGAATTGGCCGTTCGGAGTTGTGGCGAAGGCCAGGATCGGGCCCAGGCCTGCCTGAGGACCACCGGCCGCTGCCGTCAGGTCCTGATCGACCCAATTGGAGTTCGGTGTGGTGTAGAAAGCCGCGGCTGCTGCGTAGCTCGAAGGTATGCCGCCGCCGGTCAAAGCAGTCAGATCCGTGTCTGCCCAGGTCGAGTTGTTGTAGTGAAGTTGGTGGATGTGTCCGGTCTGGCAGACAGACCGGCACCGCGAAGAGCGCAATTACCAGAGCCGAGCGAATGACTGTGGTGTCAGCGGTGCGCTGGTCGCGCTTCCGCTGCTCGTTTTCTGGAGCATAGAGTCCTCTCCTCCGATAAGTGAGTTTCGGATGGTATCCGTTTCACCTCCGGATTGGAGTTATTTATGTCAAACGGTGGTAAGCGTCGCCCGCTCCCACGTAAGAGATCGGCGATGGGATCGTTGTGGCCCAACAAGTGCGCGGGACCGCTGGCATTTTCTTCCGGCCGGTGCTAGCCTGATGCGAGCCCAACATTCATGAAGCTTTTCGCTGGCCTGCTACTCCTTGCGCTGGCCGTGCCCTCCATGCGCGGACAATCTTATAACATATTTCCATTTGCAGGGGGCGGTCTTCCTCCTTTTCCCACGCCGGCGTTAGCTATCTCAATCGGCGGGCAGTATTCGTCGGCAGCAGCGGATGGAGCCGGCAATGTATATGTTGCTGATAACATCGCGCAAGTTGTGTATAAAGTCAGCGGGGGAACCGTGACCCTTTTTGCCGGGACGGGGCAGTCCGGTTACTCGGGCGACGGTGGACCCGCGACCAGCGCGGAACTGAATACTCCTCGTAGTGTTGCGGTGGACCAGAACGGGGCGGTCTACATTGCGGACGCAGGAAACTGTCGAATCCGCAAAGTTGTCAACGGCCTTATCTCAACGGTTGCGGGCAACGAAACTCGAGGGTACTCCGGAGATGGCTACCCGGCGACGGCTGCGCAAATCGGGGACTTTTACCATCTCACGGTCGCGGCGGACGGGAACGGAAATTTCTACATTAGCGATTTTGCGAATATTCGAAGGGTGTCCAGTGATGGAACCATCAACACGATCGCTGGCAACGATTACGCGTCGGGCGACTCGGGCGATGGCGGGCCGGCCTTGAATGCGAGGATCACGGCCTACGCAGTGGCAGCCGATTCAAGCGGAAATGTCTATTTTCCGGATCCTACGTACAACGTGATTCGCAAGGTCTCGAGCGCGGGAATTATCAATACCATCGGCGGAAACCAGACATCGGGGTTCTCGGGGGATGGCGGACCGGCAATTAACGCGCAACTAAACGGCCCACAGGGGATTGCCGTGGATGCGAGCGGAAATATTTATGTCGCCGACACGGGCAATGCACGGATCCGAAAAATTTCAGCTGCGGGGACAATCACGACGTTCGCGGGTATCGGGCTTGCCGGCTTTTCCGGAGACGGCGCGTCCGCGGTGAATGCCGCTCTGAACTATCCGAACAACGTAGCGACCAGTGCGGATGGGAATCTGCTCATCGCCGATGCGCTTAACAGCCGGATACGCGAAGTAAGTCCGGCGGGCGTCATTACCACGATTGCGGGGAACGGTTTTATCAATGAAGCCGGAGATAGTGGGCCGGCTGTTAACGCGCAACTGCTTGGGCCGAGTGCCGTCTCGGCGACAGGCGCGGGAAACGTCTATATAGGGGATGGAGGGAACAACGTCGTTCGGCAGGTAAGTCCAGCGGGGGTTGTAGCGCGAGTCGCGGGTGATGGGATTTACGGTAACACCGGAGACGGGGGACCGGCGGTCAATGCGGAAATGAGCAGGATTTCCGGCATCGCACAAGATGGAAGCGGCAACTTGTATCTTGCCGATGATCTTAATTATGTGGTTCGCAGAGTGGCACCCGACGGAACGATAACTACCTTTGCAGGGAATGGGACAGTTGGGTATTCCGGTGATGGCCAGCCCGCTACCAGTGCATCCTTGAACAGTCCCTGGGGGCTGGCGGTTGACAGCGGCGGAAATGTTTATATTGCGGATAGAAGCAACGGGGTGATCCGCAAAGTGGACCGAACTCTAACGATTACGACCGTCGTGGGGCAAGCGCCGGGCGGCTTTGGCGGTGATGGCGGCCTGGCGGGCGCGGCACTTCTGAACGGCCCTCAAGGTTTGGCTATCGACGCTCAGGGGAACCTGTTTATAGCCGACGCCTACAATAACAGGATCCGTGAAGTATCGGTGGTAACGGGCATAATCACCACGGTTGCCGGTAATGGAATGTCCGGCTATTCGGGGGATGGCGGATTCGCGACATCGGCGCAACTGCAGTTTCCCACGGGCATTGCGGTAGACGGAAGCGGGAATCTCTACATCGCGGATCAAGGCAACAACGTGGTCCGCAAGGTTTCGGCAATTGGGATTATCACGACGATAGCAGGGACCGGCGCGCGCGGGTACTCCGGCGATAACGGTCTGGCTATCGACGCGACGTTCAACTCTGTCGCCAATATTGCGGTTGGAGCGAGCGGCGCCGTTTTCGTCACCGATCTCAACAACAATGCCGTAAGACAGTTGACGATCTGTCCGGTTACCGTCGGCACCATCCTTGCTGCCGATTCGGCGGCGCAGAGTTTAACTGTCCCGCTGACCGCCGCAGGTAATTGTCAATGGGCGGCTTCGAACCTTCCATCCTGGATCACCAGCGCTTCCTCTGGGACCGGTTCCGGCATCCTCTCACTGACGCTGGCAGCCAACACTACTGGCGCGGATCTCACCTCCACGATCATCGTCAACGGTCTGCCACTTACGGTGACTCAGCGTTTCACCACCGGACTTTTCCAGGATGTCGCTCCGTCGGCTTATTACTTCGACGCGGTTAACCTGTTCAAAGCAACGAAGATCACCTCGGGCTGTAGCGTCTCCGATTACTGCCCTGCGCTGAATGTGACGCGCGCTGAGATGGCGATCTTCATTGTTCGCGCGGTCCTCGGAGGCGATACCTTCACTTACTCCCAGACGCCCCATTTCAACGATGTTCAGCCGGCAGCCTTCGGATTTGCCTGGATCCAGAAGATGTACGAATTGGGAATCACCGCGGGCTGCGGACCTGCTCTGTACTGTCCCAATGATTCGGTTACTCGCGCTCAAATGGCCGTGTTCATTATCCGCGCGCGCTATGGATCCCAGACAGTCTTCGATTACACGCCGACACCCTACTTCGCGGATGTACCGACGACGGGCTTCGCTTACAACTATATCCAACGCATGAAAGAGGACAATATTACTTCGGGTTGCAGCGTTAGTAATTACTGCCCGGCTAATCTTGTTACTCGCGGGGACATGGCAGTCTTTGTCATGCGAGGGGCTTTTAATCAGCTGCTACCACCGACGGAGCCGATCATCGCTTCAATCACGCCAGCCACTTTAGTCAATGGGACGACGGCTACGCTGACCATCACTGGCCTGGGCACCCACTTTGCGCAGGGAGCCACCATCGTCACCGCGGTTCCTGGTCTGGTGGTCAGCGGCGTTACTGTAGTGAATCCGACTACGCTTACCGCGACCGTAACCGCAAATGCGGTCGCCGCTCCGCAGCCCATTATCAATCTGGATCACTGATCCGAGCGAAGAAGCAGTACTCCCGAATGGGCTTCAGGTGCAATAGATCTTAGACGACCCTGTTCGCCTGGCTAGCGCTTCCGGTACGGACTGGCTGGTGATTCTACGAAAATCGTGGTGGGCCCGCCCAGACTCGAACTGGAGACCTCTACCGTGTCAAGGTAGCCTGCACCTTGTTTTACAGGCACCCTGGTTGCAAACACACGCCTTAGCTCCTGTTTAGTTGGGTCCGGACTAGGCCCGGAATGGCGAATAAAGAGCGACATTGGGTCCGGGTTGGGACCGTCTTTGTTCGTCTATAAGACTTAGTTCTAATGCGTAAAAGTATGTATGTATATCAAATTGCTATACATATGGGCCATTCTCTCCAGTTCACTCCTACGCTTACGAATTAAACGAATAATACGAACTAACCCCGCGAAGGGTTTCGCGCGGCCGGTGGCCCGAGATGTCCTCAGATGTCCGGCTTTCAACGAAAAACCACACCACAAAAAAGGAGCAGACAACGCATGAGCGAAGGAAACGAACGAAAAACGAAGCGACCGGCGAAAGCCAAAGTGCAGGCTGCATGCAGCCCGCGTGCCGGGGCGACGGCAGGGTTGGTGCCGGCTGCATCGGTCGACACGGAAACGAAATTTCACGGTTGCGGCGAGGTTGGGGCCGCTACTCCGGAATCGGCCTCGAGACTCATGCGCCAGGTGCACGCGCTGGGCGTCAGGGGCGAGGAGGGGATGGAAGCGGTTTGCCTGCTAAAGGAATTCAAGCCGGCATCGGGGATTCAGGGAATGCTCGCGGCTCAGATGATCGGCACGCACGAGGCCGCCATGGCATTGCTCGAGCGCGCCTTGCACGCCGATCCCGAAACCGATGAGCTGAAGGCCAATGTGGAACAGGCGCTCAGCTTCATGCGAATGTTTATCGAGCAGTTGGATGCGATTGCCAGGCTGAAGGGGATGTCTCCGCAATGAACGATCCGTCCATTTCGTCCGGGTCCCCTGTAGTAGACTTCGAGCCTGAATGTGAGGCGCCGGACGGGTGCGTCGAGGGTGAGGCTGTGGGGCTAAGCGATCCTGACAAGAAGTGGGTGACCGAAGAGATAAAAAAATGGAAAACGGGCGTAAGCTGGAGCGCGATCTGGGGCGCGACCGCCGTTTTTGTCGCAGTTTTAATTGCGCTAGCGGTCGAATGGAAACAGGCGATTCAATTTCAAACTCACACGGAGGACAGGCTTGCCGCTATCGAGGGGTCACTAAGGACACTAACGGCTTCGCAAAATCCAAAGAGAAAGGACTCCTTAAGGAGATCGTCGCACTCAATCAGAAAGACTTCGAACGGTCTCTCCCAGCGCTGAGGCGAGTCGCCGAGCAGCCCTCCAGTTTGGTCGATGCGTCCGCTGCAACGCTTCAAGACGTGGCGAAGAAGCTTAAAGGAACGAATTAATCAACGCCGGAATATTCGGCCGGCGGTCCTGCAGTTCGTTGGGTTCGCGACGGCCTCCTTGGCGGCGGGTGTAGTCGACTACGATCATCCGCTGGCAGTCAGCGACTCCGAAATCGGTCCCAGGACTTTCAACGAGGACGCGCTGATTGGGAAAGTGCTCATTCTGGACGGCGACCGGATTTTCGACGTGCATTTTATAAGATCACGGGTCGTCTTCAAGGGACGTCCAAGCAGCCTCCGCAATGTCCTCTTTACGGACTGCATCCTAGAATTCCCTGTTAACGAAAACCCGGCGCCAATCTGGCGGATCATGGGCCAAGAGTTGCTCTCGAGTAACTTCAAGGAGTTCTCGATCAGCAATGCGGGCTAATCCCTCCCGCGAAACCCTATGATCGATTGAATCGAGCTAGTCTAAGCCTTCACATCTGCCATGTTGTGAAGCCTAGAAAGGCTCCGGGCGACCGTAATTCCTAAATGTGCCTTTGAGGGTTATTGCAGCGGAAGGGCGTTGATTGCATGAATATTAAGCTTCCCGTCTCGGTCGTCAACGGCTACGATATCCCCATCGATAAGCCTGATCATATCGGCGACGGGCTCGGGGATCGTTATCACGAGATCGTTGCCGCTGATCTTGCCTGAATGGGTCGCGACAAGTGCAAGCTGATCTCCGCCGATATCCAGCGGGATCGTTAGTGTCGTCTTGCCGTCTTTGCGGTCTACTGGACCCCGAAGTGAAGTAATTCCGTAATCGTCGCCTTCGTCCGGTTCCATCTGGAATCAGGGTAGCGCGAAACAGACTTAGGACACTGCCCCGGCGCGACGTGAAAGACAAACGTCTGAAAAAGCTCTATAATCAAATCTGTAAATAGGGGACGGCTATCAAAGTCAATTCCTGGGTTGTAACCACCGTTGTTAAACGGAGGAAATTTGATGGCAGACGCTAAAGATTTACCCGGCCGCGGCCTGCGCCGTGTTACCCGCGAAGACATGGAACGCGTGCTGGCGCTCGCCGGCGTCCCGTTCGATCCTCCAGTAGAACCCCCCACATTTCAACCTGAGACCCCGGAGCTCGTTTCCGCGTAATGGTGCTGCTCGATAAGCTCACCAATCCGAAACAGCGCGCGTTTCTCGCGGCCTATATGCGGGTGGCGAACGTATCCAGGGCGGCCGAGCTTGCGGAGATTGATCGAACAAGCCACTACGTCTGGAAGCAAGAGGACGAAGAGTACCGCGCGGCCTTCGAAGCTGCGAAAGAACTCGCGTGTGAAGCGCTCGAAGACGAGGCGATTAGTAGGGCTCGTGATGGCGTCGAGGAACAGGTTTGGTTCCAGGGCGCGGTATGCGGGAACTGTCCGGAAGTATTTTACAAACACGTTGCTGATCTTCCTCCTGAAGGGCGCCAAGCCCGAGAAGTATCGAGACAACGTCAAGAGCGATGTGAGTCTCAGCGCGCCAGGCAGCGGGGGCCTCATTGTGAAATTCGTAGAAGGCCCGAAGGAGGAAGCGGCATCGAAGCTCGATCGACTTCCCGTTATTCGGCTTCAACCTTGCACCCGTAAGCGATCTCCAGATGCGTCTGCATGGATCGTACTTCGACGTCCATCCCGAACTGGGCTTCGATGCCGTCTGTCGCGAAGTTAGCGAAGCGCTTGACCGGGCCCGGGCCAGATACCCAGGTTTCGACGGTTGGGTTGTCCAGATGGGGGCCATCGCCTGGACTGAGCCGATCGATCTGGGAAAGCAACACCCTGGATCTTGTTCTCGAGTGGCTCTGGGTGAGAACGGAGCACTTCCGGGACGAAGCCGCAATGGCTGCCTTTGGGAGTATGAGCCTACTTTCGGAGGCGGTGCAGTGACCCCGGCAGAGTTCGACTTAGACGATGTCAGAGATTCGACAGTTCCCCGGCGAGGATCTCCCGCGGGTTTGGGAATGGGTCAACGAGGACCGGGATCTTTACTTCGATGACTACGCGCCGCGGACGATCGAAGCGTTCCATGCAGAAATGGCCCTGCGTGCCCCCAGAAGTCTCATAAGGGCAGTCGTCTATCAGGGCCGCGTCTGTGGATTCGTCGGTGTTGAGCCAACCTTGCCGCACTTCGCCCTGATGTTCGCCATTTACTTTGACAAGGCGGTGCGCGGAACCCCCGTTGTGTTTGAGGGCGTAGGGCGCGTGCTGGACGAGCTCTTTCGCGGCAGCATCGCTAAGGTGTCCGCAGTTCTGTTCGCCGATGACGAACCAATGTGCACGCTCTGGAAGCAACTCGGAGCGGAGCAAGCGGGGTATTTGCGGGGGCAGAAGTTACGCAACGGGCTGCCGGTAGACGAAAAGCTGTTCTCTGTCCATCGGGCGGACTTCATGTGCCGCTTTCTTCCGGTCAAGACAGCAGGTGTCATGTGAACTCGGCCGTGACGATCGAAAAGACGGTCGACTATCCGTTGCTCGCGCAGGTCCTTGGGAATCCGCCGGTGCAGCACCCTTCGTTCCTTCACTTGCTTGCGAAAGACGGCGACGAGATCCTGGCGCTCTTCATTGGCGTTGCCTCGTCGGCTGTGTGCCTGGAAATTCACATCTACATCCTTCCCGGCGCGCGCGGGGCACGGGGCCGGAGGCCGGCCGGAAGGCGCTCGATTGGGTTTGGAGCAACACCGGCGCGTTGAAGGTCATCGGGATGGTGGCGGAGTGCCGGCGGCTTGCCTTGAAGATGGCGCGCGACGTGGGGAATAAGGAGTTCGGGATCGATAAGCAGAGCTTCGAGAAAGAGCGGGCAAAGTGTACGACCGCATATTGCTGGAACTCTACCGGCCAAAGGAAACGAAATGATTCGGTTTATATTCAGTCACGGGCTACCCGACCGGCCTTGTGACCCGGGAGCCGCTATCGGCGGGATCGCTCAAGGCGTTGGGGCGGTTGGCGCGGCCTCAATCCAAGCCGACGCGGCGAACCACGCCTCCGACCTCCAGTCTCAAGCCGCGGCGAACTCGCTGGGCTTCCAGCAGAACGTTTTCAACACCCAGCAGGCAAACGAAAAACCATTCGTCCAAGCTGGGCAGGGAGCGGTAACCAACCTCGCGCAGATGCTTCAGCCCGGCGGCGATCTAGCGAAGCAATGGACCCAGCAGTTCCAGGCGCCGGACTCGGGTAACGATGCAGAATGATCCCGCGTATCAGTTTGACCTTCAGCAAGGTCAGCAGGCTCTATCGAGAAGCGCGGCGGCGCGGGGCGTGGCTGACAGCGGCGGGGCGGCAAAGGCGCTCGCCCAGTACACCCAGTCGAATGCGGCCAACGCGTATCAGCAGGTTTTCGGTAATGCGTTAACCCAGTACCAACAAGCCTATAACCAATTCCAGCAAGGTCAGCAGAACGTCTTCAACCGAAACGCTTCACTCGCCGGACTTGGGCAAACGAGCGTTGGGCAGTTAAACTCGGCCGGGTCGAACGCGGCGAACAACGTCGCAGGAATTCAGATGGGCGCGGCATCGCAGATCGGGGCGAACACTATTGGCGCTGGCAACGCGATGGCCTCGGGCTTTGTGGGCGCCGGAAATGCCATCAACAGCGGAATCAGTAACGCGCGGGCTCAGAACATGTGGGACCAAATTCTCCAACTTCCAGAATCCGGCGCCCAACGCGAATATGGACCTCGCAAGCGCCATGGGGCTGACTTCGCCGGTTGGCGGATTCGGCGGGGGCGGCGGCGCTATGCCCACGCCAAGCTACCCGTCGAACCTCAGTGACTTCGCAACGCTCGACATGACAGGAGGAGGGTAGGATGCCGGTAGATCCCAGTATTGCACTGGCGGGCCAGCCCGAGCGAATCCGCTCCAGCAAGCGGGCCAAGCGATGAGCTTGGCGAACATGATGCAGAATCTCCAGTCCGGGAAGATTCAGCAGCAGAGCCAGCAACTCGGGCTCCAGCAGCAGCAAATGAACCTCGCGGACCAGCAGGCTATCCGCAAGGCGTTTGCAGGGGACACTCAGGGTAACAACGAACAGATCCTCCCGCTTGCCACGAAGTACGGCGTTTCCGGCGACGGGCTCCTGATGCTGCAGAAAAATCTACTGGCGACCCAGTCTGCAAAGCTTGCCATGGACAAGGCCACGCGTGAAAACGGCGATGCGATCAATGACCGGATTGCGGGCGCGGCTGACAACCTGCTTCGAGACCCGCAAAACCTGCAGCAGAACCTCCCGCGCGCCATTCAGGGGCTTCTGCAGGACCCTACAATTCCGCCTCAGACGAAGCAGCAACTCTCGCAAATCGACCTCCCGCATTTGATCCAGATGGGCAACGGCGATCCGATCCAGGGCCTCAAGTTCTATAAGGGAACCCTGCTTTCGAGTAGCGCGATGTCGAAGCAGGCCGAGCAGCAATCCACGGTCGCGAAGAACAACGCGGATGCGCAGAAAGCCGGGGCGGATGCGAAGCGAGTGATGACGCAGGACGCAATCTCGCAGCTCTACCCTGTAAACGATCAGCCGGGTTGGGATGCCTGGAAGGCGTCTTTACCGCCTGACCTTCAGAGCAAGATTCCCTCGAAATTAAGCGGGGCGGCCAAGGCCTATGTGCAGAAGATGGGCATGACTCCGGACCAGCAGGTGAGCACGGACCAGGCCGCGGCGAACGCAGCGAAAACGAAGCGCGCGCATCTCAGCGAGGAGTCGACCGCGCGGCTCAATGCCAGCGTGAATGCCGGCCGCCTGCAGCAGGAGCGCGTAGTGAACGGCATGAAGTATGGGCCCGGCACTCAGGAATACTGGGTTGATCAGATCGCCCACAATCCCGACTCCATCAAGGAAATGCCTGCGGAGCTTCGCAGCGTAGTTGGTCAGAAGTTCAAGCAAGCGACCGGGCTCCCACTCCCAACGCCTTTGACTGGGCCAACTAAGCAATCCGAGACGGCGGCGCGCAACGCGCTCGACAGCACGCAATTCGTCCGGAAGGCGATGCAGAACCCGGAAATCGCGGCCAATATCGGGCCGATTATGGGACGCCTCGGGAATATGGAGCAGTCCACCGGGGTCGCCACTGGTTTATCTCCGGCAGCTGCGGCGGCAGCGCAAGAGCTTCGAACCCGCATGCGGTATCTGGTTCTGCAGGAAGGTAAAGCGGTGCTGGGCGGCCGCATGCCACAGCAGCTCATGGAGCAATTGGAGCAGAGCTCTCCGAACGTCAAGATGGATCACGGCTTATTGACTGGCGCCCTCAACGGCGTGGAAGAGAATGCTCGCGTGGTGATGGATAACGCCGATAAGCAGAGATTCGGCGGGCAGATGCGATCGAGGCAAATGCGCGGCATCGGCGGCCCTCCACTGCCGAACGGGGGCGGCGGTGCGATCGATGCGGCGACCGCGCAGAAGTTCTACGATGCGGCCGGCGGAGATCCCGCTAAAGCCCGGCAGTTGGCGGCGCGCGCCGGATGGAAGGTTCAGTAATGCCTGACGTCTTCGACCAGATCCACGCGGCCAATCAGAGCGGCGGAGACATCTTCGATCAGGTCCACCGGGCAAACCTGCAGCGCGGCCTCTTCGGGAGCCTCTGGGATCAGGTAAAGCCCGTAGGGGAGGGTCTCGTGCGCACGGCGGCCGCAATCGGGGCTGCCTCGGATCGCAACTACGAACCCATCAAAGCCATCGGCAAGGGGATTGTAGACGCATCGGCGGATCAGTTGCGCCAAGCGGGGCAGGATGTACGCGGGGCATTCGAAGGGACGCCGGGCGTCATGGCTCCATCACTGGCTTCCGCTGCGATCCATACGCTTGGGGCGATTCCGCTGGTCGGGCCCGCCGCTGTCGCTTCCGGTTCGAAGGCTGGACAGCAGTTCATGGACGGAAACATTTCGGGAGGGGTTGGAACGCTCGCTGGCGCCATCGGCATGCAACTGCTTCCCAAGGCTCTCGAGGCGCTCCCGGCAACTGCCAATGTGAGGCTCGGGCATCCCGCGCGGGCTTAATACGACTGAGCAGGCGGCCGTGGACTTCGGGGATGCGCACGGCATCAACACCGCTCAGGTTTCCAATAACCCGGTGATCAAAGGCGCGCAGCAGTTGACCGCGGCGACTCCTGGCGGCTCCATTCCAGCGATGCTCGCACGCGGGCGGGTTGCCAGGCAGCTTCAGCAACACCGGACAGCAACTCATGGATCAGGTTCACCCGGCGAACGTCTCTCCAGAATTGGCCGGGCAGGGCACGCAGGACGCTCTCGCGGCGAAAGCATCCGACTCGGGCAATGCGGCAAACGCGGCTTACAGTCGCTTCCGGCAGATTGAAGCGGATCCCAGGAACGCGCGGCAAGTCCAGACTGGTGTGAAGCCAATGCTTGGATCGAACGGGCAACCCATGGTGGACGCGAGCGGGAACCCGATGACTTCCCCGGTGATGCAGAGCATCCCGATCCCGGTGAGCACGGGGCCGATCAAGGCAATCGCGGAACCCTCTGGTCGACGAACTCACCCAGCGCATGCCGCTTGCCCAGCAGCAGATGAATCCCGGTCTCGCGGCCCTGCAATCGATCCTCAAGCGGCCGGACTACCTTTCGGCTTCCGTTGCGGAAGACGATCTAGGGGCCCTCAAGGGCATCCTTCGCGATCCGAACGCCACACCGAAAGCGAAGTACCTGGCGGGGCAAATGACCGATGCACTCAACCAGCAGATCCACGGTGCGGTCTCCCAGGCGGGGCCCGATGCAATCAACGCGCTCCAGGAAGGCCGCGCGGCGACTGCGGCGAAGTATCAGACTCAGGGCGTACTCGACACGGTGACGAATGCCGCGTCTGAGCCGGTGAACACGTTCAAGAAGCTCACAGCACCGCAGGACGCCAACATTAACACCCTGCGCAGCGTTCTGAAGGAGACGCCCCAAGCGGGCCCGCAGATCGGCAGAGCGTTCCTGCAGAACCTGTTCGACACGGCAACCGAAGAGGGCGGATTCTCTCGCGAGGCGGGGATTCTGCGCAAATGGCAGAACCTGGGCGACTCGACCAAGAAGGCGCTTTTCAATCCCTACCAGATCAAGGACCTCGACAAATTCTTTCTTCTGGCCAAGAAGACCGCAGAGACAGCAAACCCATCGAACACTGGCGCCATGAACGGGCTCCGGGGAATCATGTCGATCGGATGAGCCGGCGCGGCCGCTTACCATCCGGTGCTTGTCGGGGCGGCCAACGCGGGCGCCGGTGCGCTCGGGATCGCCGCTCGACAGTCCGCAGGGTGTCCGGCTGCTCACGACCGGCTTGAAGATCCCGCTTACCAATCCGATTGCGATTGCGTCCCAAGCGACCAAGGCCGCAACACTGGCGCGCCAGATCGGTAGGAAAACTGTCGAAGGCCCGCAGTAGCCGGGCTCAGCGGCCAATCACGAAGCGGGCGCTTTTGGAGAGCAGCCAACCGGCGACGAAGGGGAACACGGCAACGCCGAAAATCCGGATCGCGCCGTCTTGGCTGATTGGAAGGCCGTTGATCGTCTGCCATGGGCCGATCGACAGAACGAGCAGCATCCAGGCAAGCGAGAGCAGCAGCCAGAGTCTTCTGAGCACTTCCTCGATTTACCCCGGAAATCGCCAAGCTCAAAAATAAGTTTGTCCAGTAGCAGGAGATCTCTGTTACCATCTTCCGACTGGAGAATTACCCTGAAGATCTGGATTGCTATAGCCTTGTGCCTGATGCTGACCTTGCCGGGCGTTGCCGGGGATGGTTCGTACAAGCTCAGTTATGACGGTGGTTCCGTCACAACAATCAAGACCGGGACCGGGCTGAAGTTTTACCTCGATCAGAACCGCATTCGGTTCGTGAGGGGCAACGAGGACGCAATCAGCATTCCGGCGGCCGCGATTACTGAGATTACCTATGGCCAAGATGTTCACCGGCGAATTGGTGCTGCTATCGGCATAGGCGTGGTGACTCTCGGAGTCGGCGCCTGTATTGGCTTGGGTTGATCGATGAAGTTATTGGAATGGACCTACAGTCACTACGCGTATTGTCCGAATTTAATCCTGATCCCGATTTGGGATCCAGCTCGTCCTAGAGCCCAATTCTCGCGCTCACGTTGTCCCGGAACAGGCTCGCGTCGCGGATGTACTTCCGGAGCATGTCGCTGGACTTGTGACGCGTCTGCTTCATGATCGAGAGCTCCTGAACGCCATTGATCGCTGCTTGCGTGACCAGCCCGGCGCGGAGGGAGTGCCCGGAGTAGTTCCTAGAATCCAGCCCCACTTCGGCGGAGTACTTCTTCACCACGATCGCGACGGCATGCCCAGTCAAGTCCTCTCGGGCTGCACCTGGCCATACCTGCGCACCGGGCGGAACACAGGGCCGCTCGTGATTCCGGCGGCGTCCGCAACCACTACCGGACCGCCCGAACCGGGCAAAGCGCGCCCCCGTGCGCAATCCCGATAGTCTGCCCGGCGCCCTCCTGATCGGTCTTCGATCTTCGGATGAGGACCTTCGCGCCGTCCGCGGTGAACTCGATATCTTCCACGTTGAGCGCGACCAGTTCCGAGCGCCGGAACGCGCCGGCGAACCCGATCAGCAGCAACGCGCGATCGCGTTTCCCGAGTAGATTCGTTCGGCAGGCGGCCGAGCATGGCGGCGATGTCGCCGGTGAGTGTCGGGGCTTCGCCCTTCTGTGCTGTCCCAAGCTGCCGGCGAATCCCGGCCAGGATGAACTTCACGAGCGGCTCCGCTGCTGGATTTTCTCGAGCCCGGCGGCCGTGTGGCGGGTGGCGACCGAAGAAACCCGATGCTGGATTGTGCACGCGGACAGCTTCCGGTCAGCCAATGCCGTGCAGTAAGCCGCCAGCGTCTCAGGAGCGGCCGGAAGCGCTATGCTGTCGTTCTGCTCGCACCAGGCTTCGAAAGGCGCGCCAGTCAGCCCGGTAGTTGCGATAGAAATGCTTTCTCGCGCGGCAAGCGTGGGCATATTACGCTCATCCAGGGAGCAAAGCGCGCGAGTGGCGCCGCGGGTGGATGCGATTCAACAGGGACGATCTAGGAGGGCGGGGCACATGGGGCAGTTCCTTTCTAGGCTTCGCAACTTGCAGGATGCGAAGGTTGGGCGGGCAAAAAACATGGGGAGCGCCATAAGATGGACCCCGAACCATTGCGCGTTACGAGCAGGCGCTTAATCCTCCTCTAGCTCTTTCTTCATGCGAGCCGTTTCCTTTTCGAGCCACCACTCCCGCATTCCTTCTGCGTACTTGATCGCGGTCTCGATGTATTGGCGTTGAATGGGAGTTCGTGGCCGAGCGGGAACTAAGATTGGCCGATCGTCTTCCGTTGTCGGATCTGCAGGTAGCGGGCACGCGATCATTTTTTCGCGCCCTCCGCCGCTTGCTTTTGCGGACTCAATGAGTTCGCGAACCCTGTATTCGCTCTTGTACTCTGCTACGTCCCTCCATTCCTCCGTGAACGGCACGCACCGCAGGGTGATCGCGGAAGTAGTTGCCCGGAGAACTGCCAATGAACTGGATTTTCTTCACCAGGGTTTCGATGCTTTCGAGACCATCAATCTGCTTCCGGACCGCCTCAATCGTCACTTGAAAGGGGTTGTCCGCTTCGAGCCTTAACAACTGTTCCATCAAATTGGAAAACCAGTAGTTCGTGCGGAGGATTCGGACCAGGCGAACCGCCGCAGCACGTTCGGACTCGGAGGCAGCCCACAAGAAAATCTGACCGCTGAGCCCGGACTTCGCGGGCGCGCGCTTCAGCCTTTGTAGGACGGCCCCCTCACGTAGCGGGGGCTGTTCTTGCTCGGAATGCGTTCCTTTTCCTCTAAGCTGGCCTTCGTTCACGGACTGAGACCGTTGGGCAGTAGTCTTTGACGTTTTGCGCATAGCTATTTCCTTAATCGGTACAATCAATAGAACAACTACTGATCAATATACAGGGCCCCGTTTCTATTGTCAATAGCGTTTCTACCGTTTATAATCGTGTTGAGATGCCCCCGTCTGACAAACCGTATCTGAACTTTGTGATCGATCCGGAGTTGTTGAAGCGCGTGGATGACTTCTGCTTCAAGAATCGTTTCGCGACTCGAAGCGCGGCGGTGATCAAGTGGCTGCTCGATTGGGCGCTTGCGCAGAAGCCCGTCCCGGAACAGTAAGCTGATGCAACTCGCCCTAGTGATTCCGGAGCCCGACGGAGCCGAAAGCAGTTCCGCGGCCTGCGCTCGTTACAGAACCTCCCGTGGTCTCGGCCCACGAACCTTCAGCAGCTTCCGCTAATCCGGATGCTCACTGTCGTTTCGGAGCGGATCCAATCGATTCACGAGGGCCAGCGCTCAATGTGGGCGGATCTTCGCGAGATCAAAGCCAGCCTGCCGGTGCAGCGCCGGGCACTGTCGACGCGGACGCGCGAGATTCACATCAGAGCGACGTGGGCGCGCCGGAACGGTCTGTGTCCGTGCTGCCAAACCGTTCCTGTCTGTACGGCCGATGGGCGTCTGGAAACCGCAGAGTTCGATCACTGGTTCAGCCGGCATCAAAGCCGCGTCACGCAAACCTGGTTAATCTGCGCGGACTGCAACCGAAAGCTGCGAGACACGGACTTCAAGGCCAGCGTGCGCAGCGCGTTCGAAGCGTACCAGTTGGCGCTGAAGCCGCTGCTTGCCCGGCAGATGCCTTTGGCGCTATGAAGTTCCACTACATTTCTGCTGTAAAATGTTTGTAGCCGCCTAGCCCGGCCAGGCGAGAAGTGGGAGCCTCACTCACTGGCGGCTCGAAAACTCTGAGGAATCGTGGGAGGCGCGATGCCGCTTGAAGAGCCCGAGAAGAGTCTCATCCGTAGACTCGAACCCGATCCGGAAGTAGTGTCGGCGATCCGCAGCGTGTTTTCTGGCGCTCCGTTCGGGACAGCCGCCCAGGGCGTTGAAGTGATCGCTCGGGATCTCGCGCGCTCGTGTGATCAAAAACATTTCTCGAGAGGCGAAGCCTGGGCGCACCTATACGCTATCGAAACATTCCTCTACGCCCTCCGACAATTGCCCTGGAATAGCCCCGTCGATTCGTGCGCGGCAAATCGAGCAGAGGACGCATGCGCCCGCTATCTAAGGGCTGTCAGGAATCGGTTCCGAGACGATGACACGTCCCCGCAAGCCGAGTACACAAAAAAAAAAAAAAAAAAAAAAAAAAAAAAAAAAAAAAAAAAAAAAAAAAAAAAAAAAAAAAAAAAAAAAAAAAAAAAAAAAAAAAAAAAAAAAAAAAAAAAAAAAAAAAAAAAAAAAAAAAAAAAAAAAAAAAAAAAAAAAAAAAAAAAAAAAAAAAAAAAAAAAAAAAAAAAAAAAAAAAAAAAAAAAAAAAAAAAAAAAAAAAAAAAAAAAAAAAAAAAAAAAAAAAAAAAAAAAAAAAAAAAAAAAAAAAAAAAAAAAAAAAAAAAAAAAAAAAAAAAAAAAAAAAAAAAAAAAAAAAAAAAAAAAAAAAAAAAAAAAAAAAAAAAAAAATTTTTTTTTTTTTTTTTTTTTTTTTTTTTTTTTTTTTTTTTTTTTTTTTTTTTTTTTTTTTTTTTTTTTTTTTTTTTTTTTTTTTTTTTTTTTTTTTTTTTTTTTTTTTTTTTTTTTTTTTTTTTTTTTTTTTTTTTTTTTTTTTTTTTTTTTTTTTTTTTTTTTTTTTTTTTTTTTTTTTTTTTTTTTTTTTTTTTTTTTTTTTTTTTTTTTTTTTTTTTTTTTTTTTTTTTTTTTTTTTTTTTTTTTTTTTTTTTTTTTTTTTTTTTTTTTTTTTTTTTTTTTTTTTTTTTTTTTTTTTTTTTTTTTTTTTTTTTTTTTTTTTTTTTTTTTTTTTTTTTTTTTTTTTTTTTTTTTTTTTTTTTTTTTTTTTTTTTTTTTTTTTTTTTTTTTTTTTTTTTTTTTTTTTTTTTTTTTTTTTTTTTTTTTTTTTTTTTTTTTTTTTTTTTTTTTTTTTTTTTTTTTTTTTTTTTTTTTTTTTTTTTTTTTTTTTTTTTTTTTTTTTTTTTTTTTTTTTTTTTTTTTTTTTTTTTTTTTTTTTTTTTTTTTTTTTTTTTTTTTTTTTTTTTTTTTTTTTTTTTTTTTTTTTTTTTTTTTTTTTTTTTTTTTTTTTTTTTTTTTTTTTTTTTTTTTTTTTTTTTTTTTTTTTTTTTTTTTTTTTTTTTTTTTTTTTTTTTTTTTTTTTTTTTTTTTTTTTTTTTTTTTTTTTTTTTTTTTTTTTTTTTTTTTTTTTTTTTTTTTTTTTTTTTTTTTTTTTTTTTTTTTTTTTTTTTTTTTTTTTTTTTTTTTTTTTTTTTTTTTTTTTTTTTTTTTTTTTTTTTTTTTTTTTTTTTTTTTTTTTTTTTTTTTTTTTTTTTTTTTTTTTTTTTTTTTTTTTTTTTTTTTTTTTTTTTTTTTTTTTTTTTTTTTTTTTTTTTTTTTTTTTTTTTTTTTTTTTTTTTTTTTTTTTTTTTTTTTTTTTTTTTTTTTTTTTTTTTTTTTTTTTTTTTTTTTTTTTTTTTTTTTTTTTTTTTTTTTTTTTTTTTTTTTTTTTTTTTTTTTTTTTTTTTTTTTTTTTTTTTTTTTTTTTTTTTTTTTTTTTTTTTTTTTTTTTTTTTTTTTTTTTTTTTTTTTTTTTTTTTTTTTTTTTTTTTTTTTTTTTTTTTTTTTTTTTTTTTTTTTTTTTTTTTTTTTTTTTTTTTTTTTTTTTTTTTTTTTTTTTTTTTTTTTTTTTTTTTTTTTTTTTTTTTTTTTTTTTTTTTTTTTTTTTTTTTTTTTTTTTTTTTTTTTTTTTTTTTTTTTTTTTTTTTTTTTTTTTTTTTTTTTTTTTTTTTTTTTTTTTTTTTTTTTTTTTTTTTTTTTTTTTTTTTTTTTTTTTTTTTTTTTTTTTTTTTTTTTTTTTTTTTTTTTTTTTTTTTTTTTTTTTTTTTTTTTTTTTTTTTTTTTTTTTTTTTTTTTTTTTTTTTTTTTTTTTTTTTTTTTTTTTTTTTTTTTTTTTTTTTTTTTTTTTTTTTTTTTTTTTTTTTTTTTTTTTTTTTTTTTTTTTTTTTTTTTTTTTTTTTTTTTTTTTTTTTTTTTTTTTTTTTTTTTTTTTTTTTTTTTTTTTTTTTTTTTTTTTTTTTTTTTTTTTTTTTTTTTTTTTTTTTTTTTTTTTTTTTTTTTTTTTTTTTTTTTTTTTTTTTTTTTTTTTTTTTTTTTTTTTTTTTTTTTTTTTTTTTTTTTTTTTTTTTTTTTTTTTTTTTTTTTTTTTTTTTTTTTTTTTTTTTTTTTTTTTTTTTTTTTTTTTTTTTTTTTTTTTTTTTTTTTTTTTTTTTTTTTTTTTTTTTTTTTTTTTTTTTTTTTTTTTTTTTTTTTTTTTTTTTTTTTTTTTTTTTTTTTTTTTTTTTTTTTTTTTTTTTTTTTTTTTTTTTTTTTTTTTTTTTTTTTTTTTTTTTTTTTTTTTTTTTTTTTTTTTTTTTTTTTTTTTTTTTTTTTAAAAAAAAAAAAAAAAAAAAAAAAAAAAAAAAAAAAAATTTTTTTTTTTTAAAAAAAAAAAAAAATGGCTCTTCCTGGAACCCCGTTCGCAGATCTCTATGCGTTCAGCGGATGAGCACTGGGAAGACAAGCGTGTCCAGTCCGGCCTATCGAGCGGGGAGGGGCTGATTTGGGCCGTGCGAGACCCAATTACCCAAACCGAGCCCGTTCGCGAAGCGAAAACCAAGAAGGTCCTTGAGTACCAGAGACCTCGTTACGGACCCGGGGATCACGGATAAGCGACTGCTCGACGTTGAGGCCGAGTTTGCTTTGCGTGCTGCGCGTTTCGGAGCGCGACGGAAACACGTTATCGGCGATCATCCGCCAAGCCTTCGACAGCGGAAACCTCCGCGTACTCACGAAAAGCAATCCGGCTCAGTCGACGGGCGCTCACATCTCAATTATTGGGCACATCACCCGGGATGAGCTCGCCGCGCTACCTCACGTCGACAGAAGCCGCCAACGGCTTAGCAAATCGATTCTTGTGGGTGAGCGTAAAGCGCTCGAAATCCCTTCCGGAAGGCGGCAATCTTGGCTCAGTTGACTTCGCCCCGATCATCCGGAGGCTGCGCGCGGCGCTGGACTTCGCCAGGAAGTGCGGGGAGATCCTGTGCGACTAAGAAGCCAAAGAAATGTGGGCTGAAGTCTACGAGCAGTCGGGCGCCGACAAGCCGGGCATGCTTGGGGCGGCAACGTCACGCGCGGAGGCTCTGACGTTGCGGCTTTCGCGACCCGTTGCGTTACTGCAATTGCTCTCTTCGGCGATTCGGTATTGAGCATCTCGCCGCGGCGCTCTAGGTTTGGCGCTACTGCGGTAGTGGTTAAGCTGGATTCGTTTTTGGTGATGCACTCGTAGTATCAGGTGGCGGACGCGATCCTGCGAGCCTTGCGCTACTACTGGCTGGCTGGGATGACGCGAAAACAAATCAGCGAGCAGTTGTTCAACCGCAACAAACAGTCGTCCGAAATTGACCGCGCGCTCCAGGTGCTTGCCCGATTCAACCTGGCGCAAGCCCGAATGGATCAGACCAGGGGCCGCCCGGCTGAGTGCTGGTTCGCCGTTCTTTAGAGTTTCCATCTTCAACCTCTCCGTCTATCCCGTAACTCAGTGCCAAGCCTCGATATAATTCTCGCTCCATCCTGGATGGAGAGGATAAGTGTATCGGGCCAGGTGAGTGGCAGGATCCGCAGATCGAAATCCGGGATGACGTGTAGCTGACCAGTTCTACTTCATTCGGGCGTATGTTCCCACGATTACAGCGGACCGCGGACTGAAACGAGTGCGACGGCGGTTCACGCTCGGGTTCTGCGACGAAACCACGAAGCGGGAAGCGAAGCAGAGGAAGAAAGAGATCATGGACTCCATCAACCAAGGGCGCATCCTCGTAACTATCAAATCGCAGATTCCCTTCGGTGACCTCGTGACCAAGTTTCTTGCCGCGCGCGTTCCGAAGCTCGGAGCGGCAACGCAGAACAAATATCGGCTTCACATCGGGAACCACATTCTACCCGCGTTCGGAAGTATGCGACTGGTCGATATTGATGCCCCTACGATCGAGGCCTGGTTGAACGTGAAGGAGGCCGAGGGTCTCGGGTGGTGGACGCGGCTTGACCTTCGGGAAGAATTGACCATTAGCTATTTTCACGAAGGCGGCCGAGTGGAAGATGTGGAATGGAGACAATCCCTGCATCGGCGTGGACGTCGGACGCAAGAAGGTCAAGCGCGAGAAGAAGCTGCTCACCGGCGACGAGATCTGCGGCGCCTGCTCGCCGCGGTCGATGATCAGATGCGGGCGATCATTCGATTGGCGTTCGGTACCGCTCTTCGGCAACATCTCTGAAATTCTCGGGCTGAAGTGGGACGATTTCGATTTCGCGAATGGAACCGTTACGGTCTCACGCCGATGGCACCGCGGCAACATGGACGATCCGAAATCCGAAGCGTCCCGTCGCATCCGGCAGCTTGGCCCACGAAGCCAACCACCTTAAGCCGCTCGCGCGAGAGCCGGACGCATGGTGCTTCACTCAGATCAGAACGGCGATCTTTACGACGATCGGGCACTCCTGCAGCATCGTCTACTCACCGGTGGCGGAAGGCTTGAAAATCTACTTCGCAGGATTGGACTTAATATGTTCCGCCGGCAGAATATTTCATGGCGCCAGGATGCGGGGGCGCATCCCTTCGAAGCCCAGAAAGTGACGGACATGCGAAGCCGAGCACCACTTGGGACAATCAACGAATGAATGGATCCCGAGCGCGAGAAAGCTCAGGTTGGGAAAATGTTCGACAGGTTGATTGGCACAGCGAAATTGCAGTAGAAATGGGCGTACTGAAGAGCATTCGGAACACGCGCTCGCGCCTAACCAGAACAGGGCATCTTCGGGCGTTGCCTTAGTTCGTATAATTCGTTTAATTCGTCCCTACTGCTGTAGAAAGGAATCTGGCGCGGGACACTCTACATGGGCCCGAGTTGGGCCCAGATTTCTCTCGTTTTACGGTGTAAGTTATTGATTCTATGGTGGGCCCGCCCAGACTCGAACTGGAGACCTCTACCGTGTCAAGGTAGCTAAATTAATTACTTACAAGCATCGTCAGTGAAAACAAAAGACTTGCGCGCGAAGCAAGTGGACCTCAAATGGACCGCAGGCAGGGTTCAGAGGCTTGAGGACCTCGTTCGGACCTCAGGTGGACCTCGAAAATTTGGTTATTCGCGTGCCTTGCGCGCGGTCGATCAAGAAACTCGATGTTGTGGTGTCACAACAACATTGAAATTTCCTTATCAGGTGGGCACCAGCGCCTGCACATCTCCCGCTGACTTGGACCCCTGATCGAGCGCTTGTTCGTCCGCCGCATCCAGCCGTACATCTGAACTGCGATCTCCCGCTGAAGCGCCGCAGCAATTTCGCCCGCCGGTGCACAGGAAAATGATCGGACAGCTCACTCACGATTACGTTGCAGTACGATCAGCACACGAGATGCAAAGTCGACAGCGGAGGCGCCGGCCAATACCGGGAAGCGTTAGGGGCGGCAGGTCGACGGTTTTGTGAGAAATACTTCGATGGGGATTGGGTAAATTTCAGGAGTTTCGGGTTTCTCCGGACGATGTACTAGAAAAAGCACACGCTGTGCAGAACCCGCGTCCTAAAGAACCAGCTTCAATCGAAGAGCCCGATCTGTTGGTGTTGAGGCTTCGGCTCTCTCGTTTTTTCTCGGATGCCGCGGAGAACCGAGTTGCGACGTAACCGCGCCCCCGCTTCTCCCCGTCAGTCGACAAGAGTCCATTGTCAACCAACAGTTTAAGATCCCTGCTGGCGACAGCATCGGCTATTTCGGCCATCACCCGGTACGTCGAATTCCGAATACGATACCCAAACGTGGCATCGGATAGCGCATAGATCACTCGCTCGGGAAGGCCTCGCATTTGGATAATATGCTCGAGTCGTTCCAGACCCGTTCCGTTTCTTTAGTTCTTCGGAGAAGCGTGACAGCCTTAATATGGTGGGCCGTGATGCTGAAATCAAGCCACTGGCGTGCATCGTTTCGAGGCGACCACGCACCCTTACCGACTGCCGCGAGAACATCATAGTATTCCTGTGTATTTCTCCCGAGGTACTCTTCGATGCTGGAAAACTCAGATTCCAAGATGCCCTCGCGGGCCAGGACTAAAGTTTGTAAGCATCTTCCCATTCGTCCGTTCCCGTCTGAAAACGGATGAATCATAACCAAGTTCAAGTGAGCCATAGCTGCTCTTACCATGACCGGAGCCGTTTCCGAGAGGTTGAGTTCTAGACTAAGGTCTTGCATTAGCTCCGGCACTAAATCCGAGTCTGGTCCCTCGTAGACAACTTCTCCTTTGCGATCATCTCGCACGTAAATCGGGCCGGGTCGCCATCGACCGGGGTTCTTCGTGAGATCGTAGCTAATCATCATGAAGTGCAGTCCGCGCAAGAACCCTTCGTGGTAGCGGAAGTGAGGGTCCGATGCAAGCTGGAGCACGTACGTCATCGCATCCCGATAGCCTTTAACCGCCAGCCAAGATTCACGTTCGGCGTCATTCGGTTCCTCGCTGCTACCGCAGCTATCGCGTCCTCCGCGCTCACATTGTAACCTTCGATACTATTGGACCCGCGAATGTTACGAGCAAACATGTTCCTTCGAAGGAGGCCTACCCACCTTCTTGGTGCTCGAAGAGCGTATTTTAACTTTTCCCTTGTAGAATCAATGTCTTGCAGTGCTTTCAGTTCCTGACGGTTTAAGGGCGGAATTTGGAACAACACTCGATAACCACCTCTCAGTTAGATAATATCTGTAAAAAAGGTGGTTATCAACTGCATCTTGAGGGTTTTCCACAGTAGAGACGTTGTGTATGATTCTTGGATTATGCTGCGGCGTTTTGTGTCACGACAGGCAGTCCCCCGCTACGCTTCCGCGCTTTCAGCCGCTTGGCTTGAATTCGCCGTGTCAATTCATCTTGGCGTCGCAATTGCACGACGGTGTACTCCTCCGTGATCTTCGTATTGGCGTGCCCTGCAATCTGTGACGTCTCGATGCTGCTGCCGCCAACTTCTTGCCGCACGTGATGTTCGCGCGCCGAAGGGAATGCGGACCGAACCCCGGAAAGTCGCACCCTTCGCTGCCGCCGCGGCGCCTTTAACGCGATGCGCAACTCCCGAATCCCATAGGGGTTGATTGCTGTCGTCCGCTTGCGGAAAGAGCCATGACGTCAGGGCTTTGATCTCCAGACTCGCGATCCATCTCACGGTAACGTTCCGTCAACGATCCCAGTGCAAGCGTCCGCTTGCTCTTCGCTGTCTTCGGCTCGTCGATATCTGCCGCGCCAGTTTCGTTGCGCGATCCGGATGCACCCGAGGGCAAATCGACATGCTTGATCTGAAGACCGGTCACCTCCGAGATCCGGGTTCCGGCGTCCAGGCAGGTTTCGCAGATCAGCAGGTAAGGGTCTTCGAGACGGGCCATCACCCGTGCGGTCTGATCTTCATCCAGAATTCGCTTCTCTCTGACGTCCCATTTTTTCGGCAGCTTCACACGAGCCATCGGATTCGCGAACGTGTCCGGCAGAATCTCCCACTCCTGCGCTTTCGTGAAGATGCCGCTCATGATGTTTCGGAGGTCGGCCATCATGTGCCAAGACTCGCATTCGCTCTGCAGCCAGTCCAGAACCTCCTTCGCGCGAAACTCGGCGATGCGGGTGTGAGTCCAGCGCGGCAGGATGTGGTTCTCCAGATGATTGATGTATTTCGCTCGGGTGGATGCGGCGATCAGAGCGCGCCCGCCAACCTCGCGTTCGACAAAGTCCGTACGCCACATCTGCGCGAGCTTGCCAAATAGAATCGCGCCCGGCTGAACTGGCTCTCTGGCTGTCACCGCCGACTCACACAGCAGATATCGCGTTCACGCCGGCGAGAAATTGATCGCGCTCCAGCTCAGCCTGCTTCTTTCCTATCGCGTTCGGGCCCTTACTCGGCCCGACGATATGGCGTTTGCGGAGAGTCTTGATTGTCCCGTCCGGAAGCAACTGATCCTCGCGATAGCGGAAAAACCAGTACGGCGTTCCGCGATCCCGGCACTCGTTCACTTTGGGATGTTGCACCCGTTGCGGCAAACCGACTCCTCCCGTCAGCACGAGAAGCATAGCGTTCGTGTTAGAAACAGGCAAGTCGTTTCTTTTCATCAGAGTGGGATGGCGCTCGCGCCCGAAGACCCGCACACATAAAGCGTTTCCGTTGCCCGCGTCGCCCCCACATAGAACACCCGGATGACGGAATCCTGCCGCGCGCCGGGTACGCGATACTGCGAGTCGCCCGCTGCGCTGAGATCCGGGAACAGGTACACCACGTCCGCTTCGCCGCCCTTTACCGAATGGATAGTCCCAACGACAACCTGCGGCACGCCCGTGAGCGCCCTGTGGCCCTGCGTTGCCGCAACGTCCGCGGCAAACTGGACGCGGGCGTGGAACTCCGAGCGAGACCCGGTTTCTCAGCCAGGAGATCAGGGCGCGGTCTCCTTGGTCTCGGGACGAGAGCAGGGATTCCAGCGTGGGGGCGACGAAAACTTCACGCAAGCATTCGAGCGGAACCTGGCATTGCGGGTCTATATACGGGAGCCGATCCCGCGCATCCTGTTGAACGATGCCGGGACGCAAGCACTCGGTCCAGAGCTCGAGTTCCTGCCTCGTCCACCAACGCCCGCCTTCCGATTGCGCCTGCCCTGCAAGGAGCGCGGCGATTCGGCTGGCGGTTGATGACTTGGTGAGCCGAAGCGGGTTCCACACACCATTCGCTTTCCGATAAGGGTTGTGAAACGGAATCGAGTTCTTCCGAAGTACGGTGAGAAGTGGACCAAGCATGTAAGCGCAGGAGGCCAAGAACATCACTTTCTTGCCCTCCTCGACATGCCGCATTGCGCTCGACAAGATCGCATAATCAGGGCACTTGTACCCTGCCGCATGGCGCAGCACCGCTCCGTTTTCCGGTCGCGGGAGGTACCGCTTTTCTAATCGAGACGAAACCCGATGGATCAACCGGTCGGCAAACGCATGCACTTGCCGAGGTACGCGATAGCTCTGCTCCAGAATGATCTGCTGGTCTTGTGGGATGGCGGGGAAAAGTAGCGAATTCCGGCGACGCGCCCGCGAAGGAATATAGAGTCTGATCGTCATCCCCGGCGATGACGAAGTACTGTGCCTGCGCGCCCCACTTCCGGATCAGCGCAAGCTGCATTGGATTTAGGTCCTGCGCCTCGTCGACAAAGATGGCCGCCGGATTTCCGGGGGCGGCTGTGACATCTCGAGGCAGATTTCGATCAGATCCGAAAAATCGAAGAGACGGCGCGACTTCTTGTACTCCTCCCATTGTTCACTGAAACGCCGCACATCCGTGGGCCAGGATTCCACATCGGCGAGTAGCCCGCGATAGAGATTCAAAGCTTGAGCGAAATGGTCGCCGCGGCAGCCACTCTGTTCTTCTGGCGCATCCTCGCCATCGAGCCGCGCCTGCTTCTTGAGAGGAGTCAGCAGGAGTCCCTTGTGTTTGGAATTCCACTCGTTGACGTGCGCCTCCGCAATTGCCGGTTTCCCGAGAGCATGAAAGCAATGTGCGTGCAGAGTTCCGAGCCGGTCCGGCTTGATGCCCAGACTGCGACCAGCCAGTTCCGCAGCGGCCGCGCGGGAGAAGCTTGTAACGAGTACTCGCTCGGGGCCGAACCGTTCGACGGCGCGCCGGATCTGGTACGCAAGCGACGTAGTCTTGCCGGTACCCGGCGGCCCGAAAATGCGGTATTCGGAGGTTAGCGGGCAATCGCGCTGCCCGATCGCTTCCAATGCTTCAGCAGCGCGGTCGTTCGGCACAGTTAAAGCCCCTCGCGATTGGCATAGTCTTTCGAATCGAACTCATCTAAGGGCAAAGCCCACCGGCTCTGCTCTCGGAAGGAACCACCGCGCAGGCGGTAGGAGGTCGCTCCCAGCGCGGCCAGCATAGAAGCCACTTGTTTAACCGAGAGAGCCTGCATCGTGGTCTTGTTGATGAACATCTGCAGATCAGCCGAAGAGACCAGAATGCTCTCATCTCTGATGACGGGCCGTTGCAGGGTTCCTGCAGGGTCTTCAAGCGAGGACAGAAACTGGGTCTCGGACAAGTACTGCGAGATATAGCTCCGGGCCTCTCCTTCCAACTGCAGCTCGTCGGTCCCATCGATATCGATGCACGCATCGAGAATCGTCTGCGCCAGTTGTTCCCAAGACTTCCCCTTGAATGGAGGTATGAGCCTATTCGTTTTCGCAGCGATTATTTCTCTAAACGTCTTGTACGTGATCAGAGTCCGCACGCTCGGGAATTCGACACGTCCCTGTTCCAAATCCAGAAAGTACACCGGGTCTTTTCCTGTGAGTTTCAGAATCCGGATAACCCGAATTCCCATGGCCGCTGAAATCTGCTCACAAAGCCTGGCTTTCCGCATGGCCTCGCCGTCAGGACCTTCCGCGACGGTCGCAATAAGAGATCCCGAACCGGCGCAATCACGGGGTACCGGCGGCGTGGTCGTTGCGATGATTTCGACTGATCTCGTTTCTGCTTTTGAGATCGTTCGGCGAAAGTAATCCAATGTGTTCGCTCGTGCGGCACCATGTAATCGCCGGTGATGCACGATCATATCTGCGATTTGCTGGCGACTCATTCCGATCCCGACACCAAAGCCGGCCAGCGCAAGGTCATACCCGGATTGCGATTTGTCGGCGAGATCGTGGTATTGCCACGATCTCATCAATCTCGACCCGGAACCGCGTGCCGGATCAACTGAACACAATGGCGATCACCTGCTCGGTCGGAGGCTCATATTCAAGCTGCTGCAGAAAGATGTCGCGACGCAGATTGGCGTAGACAAATCCAGCGTAGGCAATTTGGGAGCTGAGTCGGACAACACCCGCTTTCGAGTACATGCCTACCATTATTCGCTTCCTCGGCTACAACCCGATCCCACCCTCAAATAAATGGTCGGAGCGACTGGTGCAGTGCCGGACTCGTCTCGGGATCTCGCAGAAGGAATCGGCGAACGAATCGGGGTTGACCCGTGCACGCTGGCTCGCTGGGAACGAGGCGAGCGGGAACCTAGCGGGGCGTTTGCTGCGGCAGCATCGAGATTCGTGTCTCTAGCGTGGAAGTCAGATCTTCGGCTTCTGCGATTGCCTGAACGTCCCCAAAGGCGAATCCGCGAACTCTGAAAGCGGGATTATGCGAAGCTCCCCGCGTGGTATCCATAAACACTTGTGCTTGGTCTGAACGAGCAAGTCGGCGACATCGATATTTATCTTTTGATCAGATCCTTCGCGGTCGCATTACTCCCGGAATGCGAGTGCTAGACGCGGGCTGCGGTTTTGGCCGCAATTTGTTATATTTTCTGCGCGAGGCGTATGAGGTCTTCGCCGTAGATACAGATCCGCACGCTATCGAATATGTGCGCGATCTCGCTGGCTGCTTAGCGCCCCAATTGCCAGCAAGAAACTTTCGGGTCGAAGCTGTGGAAGCAATGTCGTTCCCAGCATCCTTCGCTGATGTCGTGGTCAGCAACGCTGTCCTCCACTTCGCGCGCGACGACCAGGAGTTTAGGGCTATGCTTTTTGGAACGTGGCGGATGTTGAAACCATCTGGACTGTTCTTTTGTCGGCTCGCCTCCTCCATCGGAATGGAACACGAGGTCAAGCGAGTAGAAGGACGTCGATTCATCCTTCCGGATGGGACGGAGCGGTATCTGGTGGACGCTTCCTTTTTGCATGCCCTTGCGGATGAGCTGGGCGCTCAACTAGCTGACCCGATAAAAACCACGATTGTCCAGAACCAACGCTGCATGACTACGTGGGTCTTACGGAAACTCGTGATCGGCTAGCTTTACCTACAAAGAAGCTCCTAGCTGGCTCGCAGCTTAGGTGGAGAGGAATCAGTAGCGGGTACGCGTCCTCGAACCGGACTTCGGGGGAGCGTACCAGAGCGGCGCCACTCGGAGCCGTCACAAGACGCTGCTCCGCTACCCGCGATCTAGCCGGGGAGAGTCACTTTCCGATAACGCCCTCTACCGGGGACGATCCGTCACTTTGGCCGCGAGGTTTCGCACCGTAGTCGTCGCCAACGTGAACAGCATGCGACTCTGAAGGTCATTATGTCGGCAGTTCGAGAGCGCGAAATTGCGACAAAGATGGCAGTTGTGGACTTTGCCAAGGCGCTCCCACTTGCGAGGGTGGTCTCCGATCCGTGGTACCGCTGCCAAGCTCTTGCGGCAGTGGCTCGTTTCGCTCCCGACGCCAGAGTCGTTGACATAGCCGACGAGGCTTTCGCTGCCGCAACGGTCGGCAAGAACGCTTACAAGAGGACTGCGGTTGCCGCCTGGCCGATCCGCGCGCATCGTATGTCGCGCAATCGCTGGAGGAAACGGCGAAGATTGAGGAGCCGGTCAGCAGAGTGGACGCAACGGAACTGTTGCTGCACGCGGCGTGGTCTGTGTCGGCTGGTACGCGAGACGGAACACAGCATTGATATTGGCTTCCGAGGACAAAGCCTACGCCCAACGAATCATCTACTCCATGCCAGAGAGCATCTACAAACGCCAGGCGCAGAGGCAGTTCGATGACGGTCAAATCGGAATGGTCCGCCCTTTTTTCTGAGCTTAAGCAGACCCTGTTTAAACCGTCTCCACAAAAAGTGTGAAGAGCACCGGTCCGGCGGCTAATTTCACTTCGATGATTTGTTGGCGGAGTAGCGTCACATTTGGTATGGAATACCGTCTTTTCCTGAGTGTCCCGTGAGGACGCCACTTTGGAAAGACATCGTTGCAGGGCGATTGGGACCCAGCGCCATATTGAATCCCACGTAGCCGATCGACTTGTATCCCACCGTCTCGACTTCCCAGATTTCATCGACGCGGTTCAATAACGGAAAGCTCGGGCGCTGCCGCTCAATCTCCGCGAAAATTAGTTCCGGATCAAAGGTAAAATCCTCGCGTTCCAGCAGAAGAACGTGCCGATCAGCCCTCGTGTTGACCAGCTTCGGCAACTTTCTCCGGAGCGCCTTTTCGACAACCTTGTCCAGATCGTTCACCATCTGCTGCTCGGCCGACCACTAGAATGCCGTTCAGGCCATTTGCATTCCTCCACGGCTGGAATTTCACCGTTAGCGTGATCGGCTCCCCCGGCACTTGGCATTCATAACGATGCTCGCCTTCGCGTAGCTGAAGACGATTCGCCGCGATCCACGAACGCACGCTCTCGACGATCTGCTGGCGCTTTGCGGGCTTCTGACCATTCATCGTGCCAGCCGGAATGTAGACCTCAATCCCGGCATTCTGAACTGCCAGAGATTGATCTCTTAACGCTTCGAGTGATTTCTCAAATGCCGCGAAATCATCCTTGTTGCCGACGAACGGCTCAATCAGCGTGTGTTCGATCGCCATCGTTTCACCGTCTGGCCGGGTCACAAGCGCCTCGACTGCACCGTCTAGGTGCTTATCTAGCCAGCAGATCTGGGAGTTTTTCCATGCGAAGTTTTCGTACGCAGACACGAACAGCTTCACGAAAACCTGATCGGGTCTATCGCTTGGAGATGGCACGAAAGACATCTTCCCAGAGTTTTGCCTGGAAGGCCAATGCTTGCGCTAACCGTCTCGCTCTGGCCGGATCACGCGCAAACGGGAAGTTGGGCGGGCAAGGCGCGAGTTGAGCTTACGGTAAGGCTCACATTCGGGACTGGACCGCCGAGCAGCACAGCGACCGGCGCTCTGTCTTCACCTCGGTGCAGTCGTTACATGAATGGGCAGGGGTTCATGTAACAACAACAACTTCTAGCATGAAGCGCGAGTGCCGGGTACGGAGACGGCGGACGCCAGAGATGCGCTGGTGGACTTCAACACCGAAACCAATTCGCGCTGCGCTGGGGTCCCGTTCGTGAACTGCAGATGCATCATTCAGCGGATGCAGTGTGGTATTGATTTCAGCGTATGTTCGGGCGATGCTTTTCGGTTTTCCTATTGGCCGGGGCCGTGCTGGCCCAGAACGCGTACCAGGATCCGGATTTGCCCCCAGAGAAGCGGGCTGCGGATCTGATTTCGAGGATGACGCTCGATGAGCGCGCTTTGCAGATGCAAAACAGTGCTCCGGCCATTGCAAGGCTGGGTGTTCCGGCCTACGACTGGTGGAACGAGGCATTGCATGGGGTGGCGCGGGCGGGGCTGGCGACGGTGTTTCCTCAGGCGATCGGTTTGGCGGCAACGTTCGATAAGAACCTGATGCACAGCGTAGCGGATACGATCTCAACCGAGGCTCGGGCGAAGTATAACGAGGCAATCCGGAACGGTAATCGTGCGCGGTATTTCGGACTGACGTTCTGGTCGCCGAACATCAACATTTTTCGGGATCCGCGCTGGGGGCGGGGGCAGGAAACGTATGGCGAAGACCCGTTTCTGACGGGCAGCATGGCGGTTGCGTTTATCAGGGGTCTACAGGGGACTGACCCGAAATACTACAAGGTCATCGCGACGGCAAAGCATTTCGCGGTGCACAGCGGACCGGAGACGTCTCGGCACGCGTTCGATGTGAGGCCGAGCGCTCGGGATTTGAAAGAGACGTATCTGCCGGCGTTCCGCGCGGCGATTACGGAGGGCAAGGCAGATTCGGTGATGTGCGCTTATAACCGTGTGGACGGGGTTCCGGCTTGCGCCAACACCGATCTGCTTCAGAAGAGTTTGCGGGGAGAGTGGGGCTTTCAGGGTTTTGTGGTGAGCGACTGCGGGGCGATTCACGATATCTTCGTCGGGCACAAATACAAGCCGAACGCGGCAGAGGCGTCGGCCGCGGCCGTGAAGGCGGGGACCGACCTGACGTGCGGGAACGAGTATCGGGTGCTGCCGGAGGCGGTCAAGCGAGGGCTGATCACGGAAGCCGAAGTGAACGCGTCTCTGGATCGGCTGTTTACGGCGCGCTTCAAGCTCGGCATGTTTGATCCGGCAGAGCGGGTTCCGTATTCGCAGATTGCTTATTCGGAGGTGGATTCGGCGGAGCATCGGAAGCTGGCTCTAGAGGCTGCGAAAAAGTCGATTGTGTTGCTGAAAAATGGCGGAATTTTGCCGCTGGGCGCCGGAATCAAGAGTATCGCGGTGGTGGGACCTTCGGCCGACGACGCAGTGGCGTTGATGGGGAATTACAACGGCGTTTCGTCGAAACAGGTGACACCGCGGGAGGGGATCGAGAAGGAATTTGCGGGAAGGGCGGTGGTGCGGTATGCGATGGGGGCTCCGTATGCGGCGCAGTCGGCTACGACAATTCCGGCTTCGGCACTTCCGAACGGGCCCAACGGGCCACTGGTGCCGCCGGTGACGGGGGCGTATTCGTTCAGCGGGTCGGGGCGGCCGGGAATCCGGATCTTTGTGGACGAGAAGGAAGTGACGGCGGGTGCGCGGGTGGCGCTTGAAGCCGGCAAGCCGTATGCGTTCCGGGTGGAATCCGGCACGCAGACTAGCGCGGATGCGGAACTACAGGTGAGGTGGATGGCTCCCGACCCCGCGCTGCTGGCGCAGGCGGCCGAGGCGATGCAGATTTCGGATGTGACGGTGGCGTTCGTGGGGCTAAATCCGAATCTGGAAGGCGAGGAAATGCGGGTTTCGATCCCTGGCTTTTCCGGTGGTGACCGGACAGATTTGAAGCTGCCGGAATCGCAGCAGAAGCTGCTGGCAACGGCGTTCGCAACAGGCAAGCCGGTGGTAGTAGTGCTAACGAGCGGGAGCGCGCTCGGGGTGGGCGATGCGGCCGCGAAGGCGGGTTCGTTACTGGAGCTTTGGTATGGGGGCGAAGAGGCGGGCACGGCGATTGCACAGACTTTGTCCGGCACCAACAATCCGGCGGGTCGTTTGCCGGTGACGTTTTACCAAGATGCAAATCAATTACCCGCGTTCGACGATTACGGGATGGATGGGAGGACTTACCGGTACTTCAAAGGCGATGCGCTGTATGGATTCGGGTTTGGGCTGAGCTATTCGACCTTCCGGTACGCGGGATTGCGGGCTCGGAGAACAGCGCAGGGCGCTGAGGTTTCGGTTCGGGTGACGAACACGTCTTTGCGCGACGGCGATGAGGTGGCGCAGTTATATCTGGAAGGGCATCTCGGGGACGCGGGACTGCCAAGCCAGGCTTTGCGGGAGCTGAAGGGTTTCGAGCGCATTCACTTGACGGCGGCGGAAAGCCGGGAGGTTAGATTTACTCTTAAGGCGGGGGATCTGCCTAAGGGGAATGTGACGATTACGGTGGGTGGAGGACTAGGCGTTACGGGAGTTTCGTTTGTGCGGGGCAGGCTGTAGTCTTGATCCTTCGTCAGTATCGTGGCCTGGGAAACCCTGTGTTCCGCTCGCAGTCGGGTGGGAATGCCCCTTATCAAATCGGGTGTTTGTATCCGCGTTGTGAAAGAGTCGGCGGCTCGGCGGGGCCATCCATGGTCTGCTCGTCAGATTTGGCCCGATCGCCTTGCGGCATATTGGTTTAACTGAAGGATTGCGGGAGGTCCGGAAGGTGTCTATTTCGTCGCTACCATCTGGAGAGTGCCTCCAAAACTCACAGACATGAAAACGTGGACCGAACGCACCGGCCACACCAAGCTTCGGTCATTCACCGATAGCGATGGAAATTTCTGGCTCGAACAGAACGCCGACAAACGATCAGCATGGGCGAAGTTCGCAAAAAAAGGGCACGATGTCGCTTGGGAGTTCGCTCCCGGTGGAGGATATACCGGGCGTATGCTGATCGACGGCGAAATCTACACACCATCGGAGGCCACGAAAAAGTTTTTGCGTAAGGATGGCGATCTCCAGACCGCGCAAAGCGGGCGTAAGGACAGGGGGGCTGGAGAATGGTCACGACCATTCATCGGAGAAACGCCGTTAAAACCCGAACTGAGAAAAACGCCTGGTGCCGGAAATGGGCTTCCGGGCGATTCGTTTGGCTTAGACGTATATCTTTTTCGATCTCGGTTAGGCCTACCGAGGCTTGGCCGAGAGCTCCCGGCAAGCCAGTCTCCTTCGTCAGTTTAGGGTTCGACAGTAAACGAGTACAACGAATCACCGCCCCGACAACCAGATATTGCTGGCCGTCGAGCAGGTAAGTTTCGGGCCCATTGCTCACGTCATCCGGTAGGCCCGCATGCCACAAAATGTGACCGTTGGCTGGATCAAAGGCCACGAGATGCTGTGCGCCGTCTCCGGTAAACAGAAGCTTCCCCGCCGTGGTCAAAATACCTACGGACACTACGAACGGATAGTGGTGGTCCCAGACTACCTTACCCGTCTTGATATCAATGGCTTCCCGATCTCCGCCGAAAAAGCCTGCGTCACGCTCGGCAGCCCCCCATCCCTCAGGGTGAGGATCGGTGTCGGTGAGGTAGAACATGCTGAACTGCTGGGTTGTGCCTACGTAAAAAAGCCCCGTCTCCGGATCGTAGCTGGGTGGCGGCCAGTTCGTAGCACCCCCTGTCGGTGGGGACACAAGCACGCCGTCGACCGAAGCTTCCTTACCGGGATCGGCGTAGGCTGACCAGTCGCCGAAACCCCTTTCGACCAGTTCATTGAGCGAATCATAGGAGCTGTCAAGAGATTTTTCCCGTTAGTGCGGTCCAGCAAGAAAAAATAGCCGTTGCGATTCGCCTGCGCCAGGAGCTTACGATGTTTACCCTCGATGTCGGCGTCGATGAGAACCGGGGTCTGCGCCGCATCCCAGTCGTGCGTATCATGGGGAGACGGCTGAAAGTACCAGGAGAGTTTGCCGGTATCGACGTTGAGGGCCACAATAGAGCAGGTGTAAAGATGTCTCCCTTCCGGCTGTGCCCGGTGAGGACAGGGTTAGGGTTGCCCGTGCCGAGAAATAAAGGTGTAACTCCGGATCATAGGTGCCGGGAATCCACGTCATGCCACCACCGTGCCGCATCGCGTACTCGTCCGGCCAGCTATCAAAGCCGGGATCGCCCTTTTTCAAAGGCTCGCTCCACCACTTCCATTGAATAGCGCCAGTTTCCGGATCATGAGCTTCTAAAAATCCGGGCACATCGAGCGAATCACCGCCTATTCCCACAATCACGTGGTTACCAACAACAATTGGGGCGGGTGTGGCAAAGTATTCCTGCTTTACATCGGCGATCTCGACGTGCCAGCGTTCCTTTCCGGTCTGTGCATCAAGGGAAACAAGATAATCGTCGGGTGTCTCGAAATACAGCCAGTTCCCGTACATCCCCATGCCCCGGTTGCCGATGTGGATCCCACCCTTGGTTTTCCAGGCGTAGTGCCAGATCTCGCGGCCGGAACGAGCGTCCACTGCCCACGCGTTATCAGGCGTGGAAAAGTAAAGAGCTCCGTTCACCATCAGCGGCGTCGCCTTTATGGTGGAAACACCGGGATCGCTCGGCGGCCCCTCGGGAACTGGTCCCTCTCCCCAACTAGCGCGTTCGGCGTGAGGCCAACTTTAACCCGGAAGATCCACGAAAGGGTTAGATGTTTTACATTCGATTGATTGATCTGACTCAAAGAGCTGAACCTGCGTCCGGAGTAGTCGCCGTTGTAAGTGGGCCACGCATCGGTGGCAGGCTTCGTCAGAAGTGCCGGATCGAGCAATTGCGCCCAACTGGGCAGTCCTAAAAGAATAACGGCCACAGCACCCGTTGCGGTTATTCCTAGCGTCCTCTTCATCTCAGGGTCACCAGATAAGCAGTTAGGTTATGAATGTCTGAGTCAGAGTATTTAGGAATCAGGTCCATATGTGCCTGCAGTCGATTATGAATATCGATACGAAGATCACTTGTTCGCCTGAACGACTGATACAGCCCACTCGCGTCACGTAACGAAACGTTGAAGTCATCGAGAGCAACCGGCATTCCCGTGTAGATTTCCCATCTGGCAGCGTTACCGTCACCGAAACCGCGAAAACCTTTTGCGGTGGTGTGCCTTCCATCCATGAATAATTCGGCTGCAGAAACTTGCCCTGAAGAGTGATCGGGTCGTATTTGCTCGCAATACCCTTCAAATCGCCCGTCACTGCGTGGCAGGCACTGCAACCGCCTCGTCCGACAAAATAGGCCTCGCCCGCCTTGGGATCTCCGGTGACGATATTGAGAATCTTGTAATTATCGCGATCCTTGGTCTTTTCTATGCTGTCGTGAAGAAAATTGGAAATGTCGGCAATCTGTTGGGCGGGGAGTGCAAACCGAGGCATGCCCTTTTCCGGACGGCCCTGATAATCACTGGGGCAATCACTTTCCGCCTTCATCATCCAGGACCAGAACGGAGCGCAAGAGATCGGGACCCTTCTCGCCGCCCTTGGCGCTAGATCCGTGACAAAATCCGCAGGAGCTGGTAAACGTACTCCTGCCTCGCCGACAGACACCGGGTCATATTTGGGCGGTGGCTTCTTTGTGTTGTCCTCCGGTATTTGTTCCCGAACTGCGGCTGTTACGAGCAAAACGAGAACTGCGGGATTTCGACAGGGCGTGAGCTTGATCATGGATTCGAAGCGAACATGGTGTTGCGCGAACGCCACTTACACCCGCGTTTCGCACAATGGCCGCCTGGTATCCTGTCCCGCACTGGTGCGAGTTTCAGGCGAAGTTCGGCGCTGGCGCCCGTCCTTTGCCTTTCACAGCGAGTTGGACCTACTTGGCACACGCCCATCGGTTCGATCATCCACTTCTTAGTGGATGTAAGAGATATGGGTGCTCACGGGGGCCGCCAATGGGAGGCCAGCAACGTGAAAGGTGGGTGGAGGGAAGAGTGAATCGTGTAGGCATCTGTGCGCTGGGAGGATTTCTCTTGTTCGGCGCAATGGCGAAGGCGCAGAATGCAGGAATGCAGAAGACGTTGGACATCACAGTGCAGGTTTTTGATGGGCGAAACGGAAAGCCGATGGCGGACGAGCACGTTTTGGTGTTCACCGGCCTGTCCGCTGATGCGGTCAAGACTCGCGCGAGCACACTCGCGTGACGACCGACAAGAGCGGGATAGGGACGCTAACGATCCACCCGACGGAGTCGCAATGGCTACGGGTCTTCCCGGACAGTCGCGTGCCTTGCTTCCCCAATCCTAATCAGGCCAGCTTCAGCGTCAGCGAGATCGTGTCGAAAGGGCTGGTGACGCCGAACAACTGTAGCGCTCAAGTGCAGCAAGCGAGTCCCAGACGTTTCGTGATCTATGCCCGTCCGGCTCACCTCGTGGAAAAGATGAACCAATAGCGCAGTTCATCCGATCCCACTGAGCAGGCCGTCTCTTCGGAGGCGGCCGCGCTGCGTCTTGGGCTTCCATCGGGAGCCGGTTCCGACCTGGAGAAAAGGTACGCTGCCTATGGAGGCGGTGAGGGTAGCACGTCGCCCGGAACGGTCGCATCCATCGCACCACGCGCCCTGAGTGGTGCGGGCAAACTGTTGATGCTTAGTCCCACGCTGCCGTTCCTTTCGGGAAGTCTCCGCACCTCGAGCGTCGATTACGCTGCCCCTAGAGCGCTCACGGTGCCAAAATCCCATATTGCCGTTTTAAGAGTCGGTAGTGGGTCAGTTTGAAAAAGAAGGGCATTCAGGGATTTCAGTGGGTGGAGGGCATAAGGTCCAGTCCACCGCAGTGGAAGTAGATGGCGGTTGCGAAGTTCGTTTTGCTTGCGGAAACCGCGAGCCGGTGTACTTCACCCATTGAATTTTGGAGTTGATGGATTCGCTGGCTGCATTGGTAATCCGGTGTTGTAGGTAGGTAACGATATGTGTCGAAGCGGCTGTCGAATCCTGCGAGCCTTTTCGATCATCGGACGCAGGCGGCTGCGAACGGCCCAGTTGTGCCACCAGCGGTAGTGCTCTGCGAGCCGGGCCGCTCATAGAAATAATCGAAGAAGGCCATCATGGATTCTTTCAGCGGCCATGCCCGCGCGGTTTTCAGTGCGCTATCCTTTAAGGCGGCGAATGCGCGCTGGTCCGCCGGTTCCATCTTTGTGGGATGCCGCAGCCAGTCGTAACGAGTGCCGGTTAACCGGTCGTCGCCAGCGGCCCGCAGTTATCTGTTCTCACGGCGACGCACAAGATCCACGGCTTCGGACAGGTGTTTGGCTATATGAAATTTATCAACCACTTTTGCGCCGGGCTTCCGGCAGATGGTTGAGGGTGGAATGAATGTAGGGGTCCCACATCCGTCAGCCCCGACCAGACGAAGCAACTAGTAAGATGTCCCGTTCATAACGTTATTGATTCTGGTCCGTCTGATAATTATGGACGGAATCAGCAGCGTCGGTGATCACGGACGAACAGCGGATTGAGTTGAGCAAGTGGGCGCAGTCGCGGACGCTGCCGGCCGGTGACGTTTTCCGGGCGCGCTTGATTCTGGCGTTGGCCGATGGATCCAGCTACAGAACAATCATGCAAACCTTGGAAATGCCGGCGCCGACGATTGCGCGCTGGAAGCGGCGCTTCGAAGAGCAAGGGATGGCGGGCCTGGAGCCGCGCCACAAGGGAGCGAGCGGCGCGCGGGCGATGCGTGGCGGGAAGGCGGATCGCTGCTGAAATACATACAGAAGCCATTGGACGGCTCCGACGCATTGGTCCTGCCGGAAGATGGCGAAGGCACTGAGGCTGAGCAAATCGACGGTGCAGCGGGTGTGGGCGCAAGCGCGCTTGAAGCCGCACCGGCTGGATCGTTACATGGCCTCGAATGATTG
>CAWFCA010000015.1:0-295626 GCA_963814235.1 Bryobacterales bacterium
AGCGAGGCTCAGGAAAAGCGCCACGGAAAAGCCAAGCGTCCAGGGAGATACCGCAATTCCGGTAGCCACGCCGCCCGCAACGATGCGTATGGTGTAGAGCGCAGCTAGCGTGACCACGTCGACCAGGAGCTGACTCTTGAGCCAGAACGAGTACGCCATCGTGGCCACCCAATAGCAGCCGAGGGTGACGAGGAAGCTGGCCGGCAAACCGAACGCGGCAATGGCAAACGCGAGGCCCGTCAGCACGGGCACCGCGGCGACGGCTGTCGGGATCGAAAGCTGACCCGATGCGAGCGGCCGCAGTCGCTTCTTGGGGTGGCGCCGGTCCGATTCGAGATCCAGCAGATCGTTCAGCAGGTAGACCCCGGAAGCGCAGAGCGAGAAGGCGACGAAGGCCAGCGCCGACGCGAACAGACGCCGCGGGTTGCCGAAGTTGTGGGACAGCAGAAGCGGCGCGAAGACCAGCAGGTTCTTGGCCCACTGATGCATGCGAATGGATTTGAGAAAGGCCTTGCTCGCGCCCCGGTCGCGAGAGAAGACGCGCATCACAGGGATTCTCCGGCGGTCGAGGGTGGATGCGAGCAAAGGCGCCGAGTTCACGAGGATCACTCCGGACGCTTCCTCCCAGATCGGAATATCGGCGTAGGCATTGGCCGCATAGTCGAAGCCGCGGCTGCCGAAGCGTTCGCACAAGATGCGCGACTTTTCGCGGCCGCGCAAGTTCCGGTCATCGTCGGTGGCCAGGATTTCGGAAAAGATTTTTAGATGCTGGGCAATGCGCCGCGCGAAGCGGATGTGCGTCGCGGTGGCCAGCACGAGCCGCCGTCCGCTCGCGTGCTCGGTTTCGAGAAAGCGGAGAAAATCGCGCTTCACCGGAAGCAGTGTCACATCCAGCGGGCTCTCTTCGGCAACTTTCATCTTGAGGTACGTCTTGCCTTTCAGAGCCCAGTAAGGAACCACGAAAAGCATCCAGGGGCGCTGCTTGATCAGGGCCAGGATCGCTTCGAGCAGCGTGTCGGTGGTAAACAAGGTGCCGTCCAGATCCACGCAAAGCGGCAGATCGGGAGGCGCCGCGGAGGGCGCAACCAGAACGGAATGAGTCATGACGTTTTTAGTTCTTGCGTTCGTAAATCCGGTACGGATTTTGGTTATAGACCAGCCGATAGTCATGGCCGAGGGTGTCCAGAATGTGGCGGCCCACGGCCGGATAGCGGTACTTCATGTCGTCGAGCCACAGGCCCCAATACGTACTCGGGATGAAGATGAACTTGGCCTGCTGGTGACTGAAAAACCCCAGCGAGACATCGTCGATCAGATAGTCCGGGAAGCCCAGCCCGAAGCCGACTTCTCCCTCCCCATTCACCGGTTCATGGCTCGGGTTGTGAGCCTCCAGGAACGCGACCGCGGGCAGGTATTGGTTCTTGTAGTCATTCTTCTCGATGCGGTAAACGGTTCCACCGATCTGGATGAGGAAAAAGGCGGTGACCAGGCTGGCAAGCACCGGTCGCGAAGCGCGCCGGCCGTCCCAGAGCTGGACGATCCAGATCGCGAGGAGCATCGCGAAGAACGGAACCACGTAAACCAGGTAGTACCAGCGTTTAGCGCCATCGAACAGCATGCCGCCGAAGACAAAAATGAAAGTGATCCAGAGAATGGCGCGGACGCCGGTGCGCGCCCGGAGCGCGGGCGTACAAGCCACGGCAATAGCGGCGGCAACGTAGCTCGCCAAAGCAATCAGCCGCAGGTGTTGCAGCGTGACTCCGTTAAAGGCGTTCAGGCCGAATGCCTGGAAATATTTGAACCGGAGCTCGCGATAGACCGACATCGGCAGGTTGGTGATTCCCTCCCAGCGGCCTTGCGCGTTCCCGGCCATCTGCTGCCGGAACGCGGGAAGGTCCTGGGCCACGTAAACGCCCCAGGCCGTTCCAATGACCAGAAAGGGAATAGCGAAGATTACGCCATGCTGGAGACGCAGCCGGCGGCGGTCGAAATAGAACGCCAGGAACAGCAGGCCGCAGAGCGTAAAGAACCCGCCCACCGGATGCGTAAAGAAACTGCCCGCCGCAAAGACGCCGGCCATCGTTACGGCGCGGTGCAGGGACTTCTCGCGCCAGGCGATATAACTGGCCAGGGACAGGAGCATCAGCGCAGCCGCCATCATGTCCATTCGGCCGTCGATGGCGCGCGTGAGATAGAAGTAATCAGTGGCTACCAGCGCCGTGGCAAGCAGCGCCGTGCGTGCGTCGCGCGTGAGCCGGAACGCGATGGTGCCCAGAGCGCCTAAAGCCACCACGCCCCACGCGATGGAGAGACTCCGGAGGGACAGCAGGCTATAACCGAATAGCCGGTACCACAGGATCTGGTTGAGCATGTGGAGCGGCATGATCCAATACGTGCGCTGCTGGATGTGGAGCAAAGTCTGCGGGGGGCCCCAGCCGAATTCCGTCAGGATGGGCGTGCCGAGGTAGCCGTGCCGCAAGAACGTGAGCGCCGGGTTGGACAGCCACGCCTCGTCGCACCACGGAAGGGCCGCACGAGCGTCGCCTGCCGCGAGGAGCAGGTAGGCGAGTAAGATCGCACCCGCCCATAGAACGAGGGTTCGCGGGCGTAGCAGGAAAGCAGGCGTTTCCGCCCGCACGGGAGGCGCGGTCAAAACTTGCATGGGGAAATCAGACGTTTTCAGGTCGGGAAGCCCATTTCCACGTGAGCCAGATGGGAATGGAGAGAAGCAGAAGGCGGAAGATAACCGCCTCCATGGTTTGCATTACCAGATAGATCGAAAGCGCGGAAAGGATCGCATATTGCGCGGCCCATACTCCGCCCCGCAGCACCGCGCGTTTCCAGACCTGCCCGTAGACCCAGCCGAGAAAGGCCAGGAACGGAATGGCGAGCCAGGAGCCTTCTACGAAAAGATCGGCGATGATGCCGGGCGCCGAGCCCGTGGCGCCGCGCCACCCGAGCGCGTCCGCAATACCGAGGTCGGTACCCGCGTTCTGCTTGATCGCTTCCACTCCGAAGTCCTCGTACTTGGTCGGCCAGACCGAAGACGGAACCGGGCGAACCAGGATCTGCGCGAGATAGCGGCGTCCCCAGAAATGATTCCCTAACTGGTCGGCGGCCAGCAAACAACCGGTTCCATAGATGTACTCGTTCCCGGTATCGGTCTCGGCAATGCGGGAGGCAACATCGGTGGTGAATGCAAAGTCAGAGCCAAAATGAATCTGGTTTCGGTTGGCGATTAAGAACAGAATCAGGTACGAGAGCGCCACGCCACCGAGGACCGCGGTGACCGATGAGGGCCGGGTGTTACGGAACAGAAACCAGCTCATGATCAGAACGGTAAAGATGGCGAACGTGGGGCCGCGTCGCGAACCGAGCAGCGCCTGGGAAAGGACCGGGAGCACAAAAATCGTAAGCAGAATGAGGTGCACCGGACGGAAACCGCGCGCCGCGGCCGTGGAGAGAATGAGAATCACCGACGAAAACAGCAGCAGCGAACTATCCCGGACGTAGCCGCTATCGTCCCAGCCGCCCGCGTGCGACTGGCTGAAGGCGTTACGAACCCACCGACATTGACAATCGAGATAACCCAGGCGGCCGAGCCGATCACGCCGCAAATAGAGCCGCCGATCAATAGCCGCCGCGCCATGGTTTCGGACATCTGGAAACGCCCGGCATGCCTCGCCTTACGCACGCCCCAGGAAGCAGCCAGGCAGCCGAAGAGCAGAGCTGCAGTCCCCACCACGTTGGCCCCTTGTACGAACGTGACCTGTCCGCGATCGAAAAACGCATCGAGCGCTCCGATGCGCAGCAGCTTCAGTGGCATCCAGGCATAGAGGAACGCAAACATCGGACCGAGAAAAAAAAGCGGGTGGAGGATGTCGCGGCTCGAATCCCACGCCAGAATCAGAGCGAGCGCGACCAGAGCTGCGGCCGCCCAAAGAAGCGCTTCAAACATGGCGGCCCGCCAATAGCTCCGCCGACGCGGGTTCCAGCGCCGTCTCCACGATGCCGGCCAGGCGCGAACGGAAGCGCGGCCAGGTAAACTGCTCGGCGCATTCGCGCGCGGCCAGGCGCATCGCCGCCAGTTGACGGCGGTGGGTCAGCGCCCATTCGAGGCGATCCGCGATCGCGCCAGAGCTCTGCGGTTCGACGATAAACCCTTCCACGCCGGGGCTGATCAGATCGGGCGCGGCCGTGCGCGTGGTGCTCAGAATAGGAAGTCCGCTGGCCAGCGCTTCTAAAAGCACATGCCCGAATCCCTCGCCGAGCGAAGGAAACACAAAAAGGTCGCTCGTGCGGTAGGCATCGCGGAGCTCCTCATGGCTCACGCCCAATCGGATATCGGCATTGGGCGCCAGGCGCCGCACGAGCTGCAGGTCGTCGACCGCGCGCCCGCGGATCACCACCTGGACTTGCCGCGGGCCGACCAGATTCACGGCTTCGAGAAGGTACTTGATTCCTTTGCGCTGATTCACCGTGCCGACGAAGAGCACGCGCAAGGGCCGGCCGGCGTGGGGCGGGTGGTCGCCCGGGTTGCCGCTTGGGCGGAACCGCTCCAGATCGACCCCGTACGGCGTGACGTGGACCGACTCCTCGCGCGCGCCGTTTTCGATAAGCGTCTGCTTGGTAAACGAGGAGGCGGCGATCCAGTGCTCCGCCATAGCCGGCTCCTCGCACAGGCGCGCGAAATCGTCTTCGGCTAGCGCCAGCTCCCACTCCTTTTCAAGGGAAGACGCGCACTCGGGATGTTCGGCCAATTCGCGGCTCAGAATGCGGCGCATGCTGCGGGGGTGCGGATGCACTTGAAAGAGAATTTTAGGAACACCGGGCGCCACCGAGAAGGCGCTATGCCCGTAGTAGCTGTAGCTCAGGAGGGCCAACCGGTTTCGCTCGCAATCCGCCCCGCGGTGCGGCCGAGCGCGGCATCGGTCCAGCGCGTCGCGCGCGACCGCCAGGCAAAGGGCGCGCGCGGCAGCTTATCGAGCAGAAACGAAGGCCAGCCGCTCCCGGCGCAGGTTGCGACGGAGCTCGAAGCGAGCGGGCTGCGCGCATGGGCGCCCAGGAGCTTCCCGGCGCGCGCGCCCAGCAGGCGCTCCACAGATCGGGTCAGCGGCGAATCCGGACGCCAGTAGATATCCGTGACGAGGCGTTCCAGTTTACCCGCGTTTGCCATGGCAAGCGCTACCTGGTAACTGTCCCGAGCTCCGCGATGGACGACGACAACATTCATGAGGGTTGAGGGAAAAAGCGCGTACGGAAACGTTTAGACGATCGAAGCGAAATGCGCGGCCAACTGCTCGGCCGACCGCTCCCAGGTGAAATAACGTGCGCGCAGACACCCGGCGCGGCGCAGACGTTCGCGCCCGGCGGCATCGCCGAGCAAGCCCGCGATCGCATCGGCATGTTCGCCCGGCCGATCCGGAGACACCAGAATGGCGGCGTTGCCCGCGATCTCCGGCAGCGAGGTCGTGTTGCTGGTAACAACCGGTGTGTTACAGGCCATGGCTTCGAGGACCGGCAACCCAAAGCCTTCGTAGCGCGACGGAAACCAGACCAGCTGCGCCGAATTGTAGATCGCGCACAACTCCTCTTCCTCGAGAAAGCCGGCCAGCACAAGCGAAGGCTGCAGGGCGCGGGCGCGTTCGAGATACTGGGGCGCGCAATGATTGGCGATAACGAGCGAAACGTCCGGGCACTGCTCCCGGATCAGCGGCCAGGCTTCCAGAATCAGCTCGGCGTTCTTGCGGAAATGCAGCCCGCCGGGAACCAGCACAAACGGCCGGTCGCGCAACGCCAGCTTGTCCAAAATCCGCATCCCTTCGGGCGTCACCGGATCGAAGAAACGGGACGACACGGCGTTGTAAACCACTCGCAGGCGGGAACGGATACCCGGAAAATAGTGACCCAGACGGTCCGCCGAAAACTCCGAAACGGTATGGAACACGTCGGCCGTCCGCGCCAGCCGCGAGAACAGCAGGCTCCATTTCATGCGCTGTACCAGCAGGGCCGCGTTTCTCTTATGAGCGCCCGGTTCAAATAACTGGGCGTCGTGAACGGTCACGGCCAGGCGCGATTTGCGCACCGGAACGTAGGATTCCGCCGTGCAGTAGGTCACGTCGGCTTCCGGCCAGTAGTCTTCCGCCGCGGGGCCGCCGGTGAGATACCAGCGGGCCTGCTGCCGCGACGTTTCGCTTGCCATGAAGTGATACTTGTACCCGTCCAGGGCGCCCCGACCTGCGGCACGATGCGGCGATGATCGCCCGGATCGGCCAGGATTTCTAGGTTCATGCCCGGCAACACGGCCAGGTGCTCCGTCATCTCACGGGCGCACGACCGGCGCCGGTGGAGCGATAAATGTTGCGGAGATGAACGTAAGCGAGGATGTTCCATAATGCACTCGTAGTGAGCACCGCCGGCGCCGGGCTCGGGCAGCGGGCAGTGGTTTTCCGCGGTCAATGGCGCGACCGCGTCCCGTAATGTTTCGACGCGCTGCTCCCACGTCCCCTGGAAGCTCGCACGCCAGCGTTGTTCTTCGAATCCGTCGCGGAAACCCGCCGCCTGCAAACGTGCCCAAGCAGCTGCCGCGCTCTCCGGACGATCGACCAGTTCGAGCAGCGGCTCTTTCTTGAGCAGTTCCGCGAATCCACACATAGCCAGATGGGCCGACACGCCGCCAGATGCTCATAAAAACGGGTGGAACTGCCGGAAAACGTGGGTTCGCTCAACCGGTAAGGCAGCAGGGCGACATCAAAGGAGCGCGCATAAGACTGCAGGTCACCGTAAGGACGGGCGCCCAGGAAGCGCACGCGATTTCCCATCGCCATCACGGCCGCGCGCGCGGCTTTTTGTTGCGCGTCGCATAGCGGCATGGAGGTGGGGCCGACGAAGAGCCAGGAAAAGCCCGGAGTTCGCGCGATCGTCTGGCGCAGAAAAACCCAGTCCTGTTCGCGGCCAGATTTCCGATGATGCCGACGATGGGCCGGGGAAGTTCGGAACATCCGAGGGTAACGGCCCGGGACCCTGCGGCAGTTCCCCGTACACGTTCGATTCGCGGGTCGCATTGGGAATCACCACGATCTTGCGCTCCGGGCACCACGCCTCTTCCATGAAATATACCGCGATCCGTTCCGAGTTGGGGCAGACCAGTTGGGCCACCCGGCACAGCCGCTGATCGAGGCTGCGGACCAGGCGCGGATTTACGCCGGCGTAAGCCACCGTGAGGTCGGTCTGGTAGTCGACGACCGTACCCGGCCAGCGTTCGGCTACGGGCGCGTAATAGGGCGTCGTCCAAATCAGGACCAGCGGCGCGCGTCATCCGTAGCGCGGACCAGGCGTTCGAGCAAGCCCGGGGCAAACGGCGCCACAGCCGAGAATGGCAGCCGGGCGTAGCCGCGTTGCAGCGGAAAAGAGCGGATTTTGAGTCGGGATTACGATGCACCTGCTCCGTCTCGAGGTCTGCAGCGCGGCGGGCCGGAAGCCATTGCATCCGCGGCTGCCACGCGACTACCGGAACGCGCCGGCTCAGCGCGGACGCGAACTCTTTCAGCCAGATGCTGCCGACATCGAGGATATTGCCAGTTCATACGGTGACTCTCCGGCCTTTTGGAACCAGCCTTTTTGCCACCAGTCTTTGCAGGCCCGCCAGACGCGGTCCGAACACGCCCGCGACTAGAAGCCGCGCGCATGACCGGCCGTGAGAACGACGGCCGTGGCGATCAACACGACGAGAGCTTCCAACGCGGCAATGGCGCCGCTCGAAAGAAGAGCGCCGGAGCCCGCCGCCGGGGCGGCCGCGCGCATCGTCGATAACGCCGCCAGCGCCAGCGCCGCGCCGCTGCCGACGCCGTAAAGAAGCACTAAACCGGATGGGGCCTGGTGTTGCCGCCGGAGAGCCACGAGCACCATGCCGGACGAGAGCAGGTGCGCCGCGAGGTAAATCCCCATAGCCGCGGCCGCGGTCGCGGTTCCCCATTTGCCGGTGGCCAACACGAGCGAAGCGCCGATCACCATCACCGACCAGACCGCGTTGATCATCCCGGTAATCGGCAGCGAAAGGATGGTGAGCCGGGCCGCTGCCGCGGAGCCCGACATATGGACGATCGCCGTAGCGAGCGCCAGTGACCCCGCGAGAACCCCCGCCCCATAAGCTTTGCCCCATGCGAGCGGCAGCACCCAGGGCAATACCAGGATCCCGACTCCGCCCAACACCAACATCAGAAGAGTCGCGGCAAAGGTGCAGAAAATCAGCACCCGTCCGGGTTCGGAATCCTCACTCGCCATCAGCGCGTAGCTGCTTTGCGTCAGCAGGCCGGGAACGAGCGCCGCGATGTTGCGAACTTGATTGGCCACCGCGAACAGGCCCATCTCGACCAGCGTCGAATCGGAGCGCGCCACCAGGGAAGCGAGCCACCAGCCGGCCGCATTCAGTCCCACAATTCCCAGAAGCTGGACGAATCCGAAGTGCCACACCCGCCGGGCCAGTCCGGCAACGCTGGTCTCCGCGCCGGCCGGAGACGGGGCGCCCGAAAGCGAATCGGCCGCCAGAAACTTGCGCCGGGGCATCAGCAACACGGCCACGATCGCCGCAGCCGCCACCGCCGCCTGCGTGCAAACCATGGCGACCGGACCGCGCCGCGAAAGAGCCGGCAACAGGGCAATCATCCCCGCGCCCATCACCCCCGAAAAAACGAGCAGAGATCCGAGACGGCGCTGCCCCACCAGAAAGCCGCGGCAGCATTCGAACAGAATCATCACGCCGGCCGAAAGAGAAGCCCACTGCAGTAACGGGGCGAGGCCGGGCTTTCCAAGCAGCAGCGCGGCGAGCGGTTTCGCTCCGCCGAATAACAGAGCCGACGCGAGCAGAGCCGATACGGCCGAGACCAGGGCCAGCGCTCGGGCCACCGACCGGGCCGCTGCCGTGCCGTCGGCGTGCTCGCCGGAGAAGCGGGTGGCAGTCGCGCCGATGCCCGCGCCCGCGTATGCCGCAATATTGTTGGCTGTGGTCATCGCGAGAGAGTAGCCGCCAAAGTTCGCCGCGCCGCCCCAACGGGCAGCCAGCAGGTTGGCGAGAAAGCCGAAGCCGCGCTCGACGCCGGTTGCCACCACCAGCGCCGAGGCGCTCGTCAGCAGCGTCCGCGGAGCAAACGGCGCACGGGCGCTTTCCCGCACCTCGGGTTCGGCAATCTCGATCACTGAGGAGGATGCCATGATTTAAGACTTGTAAGCGTAGTAGCTCTTGTAATAGCCGTAACGGCCTTCCGACCCCGGGTTGAAGTCGTTCAGCACGGTCCCGAGGACGCGCACCGAATCATGGGCCAGGATGTTCTGCACGGAACTCGCGTCTTCGCACGTCGTCAGTCCCGAGCGGAACACTAACACCGTGCCATCCGCGTGGCGAGCGATGATGCGCGCATCCGAGATGTGCAGCAGCGGCGGCGTGTCGATCAGAATCAGATCGCATTCCCGGCGCAGGCGCGCGAGCAGATCTTCGAACGTTTTGCCGTGTAGCAGGGTGGAGATCGCCGCGCCGCGATGGGAGCCGCTCGCGATCACCGAGAGCCCGGTCACCGCGGTCGGCTGCACCAGAGCATCGAGAGAAAGATCGGACACGTCTCTCTCCCCGGCCAGTGCGTTACTGATCCCAAACTCGTTCGAGAGCTTGAACACATCGTGCAGCCGCGGGCGGCGTAAGTCGCCATCGATCAGGATGACGCGCCGCCGGGTTTCCGCGAGCGCGATGCTTAAATTGCACACCAGACTGGTCTTGCCTTCACCGACGTTGGGACTCGAGACCACGATCACGCTCGCGCCCTTGCCCGGCGCCAGACCAAAGAGAATCGAGTTCATGGTGGCGCGGTACGATTCGGCCATCAGCGACTGCGACTTTTGCGAAGTCACCAGTTCCAGCCCCGCTCCGGCCGCCGCCTTGCCGTTCAGACGCGAGGAAGGAATCACGCCCAGCTCGCGGACGTTGAAAGCCATGCGCGTATCGCCGGGCGCGCGCAGTTTCGGCGTCGTGCGATCGCTCCAGAAGACGAACCCCAGCCCGCACAAACTGCCCAGCAGGAAACCGACGATCGCGCTTACCGGACGATTGGGGGAGAAAGGCGCTCGGGGGCTGTCGGCTTTATCCACAATGCGGACGGGACTCGTGCGGATCATCGACAGCAGCCCCGCTTCACGCACGTGCTGCATCAGGGTGTCGTAGATCTGGCGCTCCGAATCGACATCGTGCTTCAGCTGATTGAACTGGCCCTCTTTGGCGATTTCCTTGGCAACCACCCCTTCCTGCTGGTTGTAGCCGTCCTTAAGGAGACGCTCCCGGTTGCGCGCGGCCGTGTACTCGTTACGGATGCGTCCGAGGATATTGGCCTTTTCCTTGTTGATACTCGACTGCAATTCGTCGATCTGCGCCTGTATATGCAGCACCTTGGGGTGGCTGGGCGTCAGACTCTGGGTCAGATCCGCCTTCTGGCGCAGCAGCTCTGTCAGCTTTTCCTGATAGGTCTTCAGAGGGCCGCTGTCGAGAACCGGGGGCAGCGAGTCCGCATTGGCGGAATTCAGCAGATCGTTACTGGACTGTTTGGCGATGCGGTCGGCTTCCGCGCGCGACAGCTCCATCTGGTCCTGCTTCAACTTCTCCTGGTTGACGCTGTCGGTCTCCTGGTTGAAAAGGATCTTGTTGTCACGCGCATACGCCAGCAGCTTCGACTCTTTCCGCTCCAGATCGGAGCGCACGTCGGCGACCTGCCTGGTCAGCCACGAGTTGGTCTGCTGCGCGGTCTCGGCACGGATTTCGTAATCCTGGTCCACGTATTCTTTCGCCAGCGTGTTGCAGAACTCGGCGGCAATCCCGGGATCCTGCGATTCGCAGGTGATTTCGATTAGCCGGGTCAGCCCGATCGGTTTGGCTTTCACCGATTTCGCCGTGCGCGCAACCAGAACATCGCGGGGCGTGGAAGGATTGTGCAGAATCCCGAGTTTGGCCGCGAATTGCGAAAACAGATCGCGATTGGGCACGCTCGTGTTCGACTCCGCCTCCAGCCGATGCACCACGCGATTCAGGAGCATGTCGGATTCGATCAGCCGCATATGGGTCTGCAAATTCGATTCGGCGGAGTAATTTCCGGAAGCGCCGCTCGGATCGACCGCGCGCATGTTCATGAAGTTCTCGTTCAGACTCTGCACGTCGAGCGAAGTCCGCACGCGGTACATCGGGGCCTTGCCGAGAGTGAAGAGCAAGCCTGCGACAATGCCGAGCGCGGCAAAGAGCAGAATCTTTCCGCGATTGCGGGAGATCACCCGAAAATAGGACTGCAGCAGCCCCGGCTGCGGCGCTGACGGGTGCGCGGACGTCAGCGACCGGTTGAAGGGCACCTCGATCTCGCGGATGGGCTGCAGCGCCGGCCCGCCCTGGATCACGGGAAGCCCGCCGTCGTCCCTTCTCCGAATTGGTTTGTAGTTTTCCATGTTTGTCTTTTACCTAGCGCTTGAAGATGACGAGGCCGGTACCAATGGCGACGGCGGCTTCGGCGGCTTTAATTGCGAATAGCCGGGCATTATCCCGCGGCACGAGCAGAATGTCGTTGGGCTGCAGCGGGACATCGGCCGCTTTCCCCTGCATCACGAGGGCAAGATTGACCGGAATCGCCGTGCGGTTCGGGCCATCGGTGGTTTCCCGCAGGATCCGGGCGCTGCGCGGCGCGGCCGTCGAAGCCATGCCTTCAGCGAGACCGAGCGCCGAAAGAATCGAAATCTTCTCGTGCGCCAGGATGGGGAATCCGCCAGCCTTCTTGACTTCGCCCAACACATAGACCAGATCGGCCTTGGAGATGGAGATGACATCCTGCGGATCGATCAGGATATTCTGCTCGGGGTGGTTGCCCCGCATGAGACTGTCGAGATCGATATCGGCCACACTGTATTTCCCGGAGAGATCCTGACGCGCGCTCGGCAGCGGAATCTCACCCCACGTCGATTGGCGCGTAATGCGCGCCGTCGCGCCGGCATCCGGCCGCAAGCCGCCCGCCATCGAAATCACTTCAAGCAGCCGCTTGGGGCCTTCAATCTGGTGCACGCCGGGCGTGTTGACGGCGCCGAGCACCGAGACCGGGTGGCTGTGGCCTTCCGTGAGCGTTACGATTACTTGCGGATCTTTTACGAAAGGCTTAAGCTTACCGGCCAGGATGACCTCCAGCTGCCGCGTGGAAAGGCCTGCCGCTTTCACTTCCCCGGCGAGAGGCAGATGTAGGAAGCCTTCCGAATCGATCCGGAAAGGCTTGTCGGGAATTTCATCGTCATCGAGGACGCGGATGTTCACCTGGTCTTCCGGCCCGAGCAGCGTCGCGGCTTCTCCGGCGGGCGTGACTGCCGCCGGACTCTCGGCCGCCCGCAACCGGGAACCAGGCTGCGTCAGCAACAGACCACTTACTCCGATGATCAATGCAATTTGGCTTAACATACGCACAACCTTTTTTTCGGACACCAGCTTGTTTTCTAAACGCGTTCCGCTTTTACCGTTACCCACGTATCATCAATCTCAACCGCTACAGATCGACGCAGGAGCGTAATCGAGACCACCAGATTACGGCGATCGTTGATTTTCTCCAGCACGCCCTTCACTCCGCTGAGAGGACCGCCACGAATCTCCACCCGATCGCCGACCGCAATCTCCGGGTATGGCCGCCGCGGAACATCGGAGTCAGCGAGCGCGCGCACCATCTCCATCTCGGCATGTTCGATTGGAAGCGGCACGCGCCCCGACCCAACAATCCGCACCACGCCGGGCGTCATCTGCACCGGCCCGCGCTTCTCAGGTTCGATCCGGCAGAACACATAGCCCGGGAAAAGGGGAAGCTCGAGTTCAGAGACGCGATCGGACCATTTCCGTTTCTCGCGATAGACGGAACAAACGACTCCAAGCCCCGCACCGCTAAAGCGTTGGCCACCGCCTTCTCCCGATTCACGCGCACGTGAGCCGCGTACCAATCGGCCGGCGACACCGGTGGCGTAGTAATGCATTCTGGTGAGAGAAGACTTTCCATAGGGCCCTTTGTGCAAAATTGTGCATGCTCCCGCTTTATCGGTCCCACTAATCGGAGAGAAAAAAGACGAGGAACGGAGGTCTTGAGTGAATTGTAGCCGGGCTTGGCGTTGGGCCTCAATAGTGAAACGTACTGAACCAAGGCTCGGATGTATCACACAAGACCAGATTTTTTCTATCGGGCTCATTGGGTTGCCGAAACTTACAAATCGTTCTATTTAGGCCAGTTATTATTACGGGATATTCATCCTTCCTCCCGACAAAATTTGATAAATCTTCGTTCAGCGCCTCTGAAAAGAGGCGCCTGTCTTACACCCTCCGCCTTCTCTGAAGACAACGGCCGCGTGCAAGGCGAGTTACCATCTTGTAAATCACAGAGAGTGTGCGCTGCGCGCCGGACTGACTGTTAACTCCGACCCGAGGGCACACTCCAAACTTTTGAAACGAGGGTCACGAATGAGCGAAATGCACAACTTTCTACAACTTTCCTACGCAGAACTGGAAGAGCTGAATCTGCAGGCAAAAGCCGACCGTACGAAGCGGGTTCCGGACGACCAGGTCCGGGAGAAGCGGATCAAGTACCTGACTGATGAAAAGGGAATCAAAGCCGTCACGCTCCTGTTCAGCGATCTGGAAGGGCGGCTCCACATGCTCGACTACGACAAGAAATTCCTGACCAAGAGCTGGGACAACCTGACGTTCGACGGGTCCTCGATCCGGGGCTTCACGGCGCAGCGCGAGAGCGATCTCCGCCTGAATGTGGATTGGAGTTCCTTCTATTGGGTGCCGGCCGATATCTTCGGTCCTGGAAAGGTGATGGTGTTCGGGGAGGTCATCGACAAAGACGGCAGCCCCTACGGAGCGGACCTGCGTGGAATCTTGAAATCTTACGCGCGGAAGGCGTTCGCGGAACAAGGTCTGGACCTGCACGCGGCCAACGAGATCGAAGGATTCCTTTTCCAGGGCGTCGACGCGGAGAGACACTTCAGCCATTCCCACCGCTTTGAGTATGTGAATACCGGCGGCTACTACCACTCGCTTCCCGGCGATCCCCTTCGCTCGTTCATCGACACGACGGCCGATGTGCAACGCTCTATGGGTTTTCAGAACGAGAAGGACCATCCCGAAGTCGCTCCGTCACAGTTTGAGATCAACTACAGCTACTCGGAAGTGGTGACCGCCGCGGACACCATCCAGCTCTATAAGCTGGTTTGCCGTCAGGTCGCGACCAAGATGGGCATGACGGCGAGTTTCCTGCCGAAGCCGGTGGTGGGCGTCAATGGGAGCGGCATGCACACCAATGTATCCGTGACCAAAGGCGGGAAAAATTTGTTTTGGGATGCCAACGGAGTGGAACTAATCAGCGATTATGCCTGGCAATTTGTGGATCGCATCCTCACGGCGGGCAACGACCTTTGTGCGGTGTTAAACGCGAGCGTAAACGCTTACCGGCGTTTAGACCCGCATTTCGAAGCGCCCAATCAGATCATCGCGTCGGCCACCGATCGCGGTTCCATGGTCCGCATTCCGATCGGCAATGAGCGCAGCGCGCGTGTCGAAGTCCGGTCGGTGGGGCCGGATGCCAACCCGTATCTCGCGTTGTATTCGATCTTCCGCACCGGAATCGAAGGCCCGATCGCGGACATCGAAAATCTGCGCACGGCCAAACGCTACCTGCCGGACAACATCTACGACGCGCTCGATCACTTCAACAAGTCCGAGTGGATCGCAACGCTTGTGGGACAGGATGTGAAGACGCGCTACTCCGACCTCAAGAAAGCATCCGCGGACCGCTGTTCGCGCCTGTTGGGCACCATCGTAAAAGCGCCGGAAGTGCAATTCCATCACGAGATTTATAACCAGTACCTGTGGAACCAGTTCTAAGAGTCCTTCGTTAGAATCCTGCCGGCGCTTACAGCTCGAGCCTCGTCCTGCTCGCGCTCCGGTCCCCGATGACCGGAACCGCCGGATCTCACCACCCTTTCCCGTCCCCGCCAGTCCTCCGAAGCTCCGCAATTCCGTACTGCAAAACCACACTGGAACCAAATCTCTATTCGGTCATCTATAGAAAAACCATTTGACTATGTCCATCCGGAATCGGAATTGTGAAGGAAGCGTTTCAAAACCCATTCAAGTTTTGGCGCCCACATTGGCCGCGCTCACGGCCGCAGCGCTGATGAGCGCGTGCGCGACTAAATCAGCCCCCCGGCCGATGCCGCCGATGGAGGTGGGCGTGGTGGCGGTGACGCAGGCGGACGTTCCGGTTACCGGCGATTGGGTGGCGACGCTCGATGGTTTCGTGAACGCGCAAATCCAGCCGCAGGTGTCGGGCTATCTGATCCGCCAGAACTATCGCGAAGGCTCCTACGTGCATAAGGGCCAGGTGCTTTTTGAGATCGATCCGCGCCCGTTTCAGGCGTCGCTCGATCAGGCCAAGGGTCAGCTTGCGGTGGCACAGGCCGGTCTCGCGCAAGCGCAGGGGCAACTCGGCCAATCGGAGGCGCAGGCCCGCTTGGCGGACATCAATGTGAATCGCGACACTCCTCTGGCGCAGGCGCGCGCAATTGCGAAAAGTCAGTTGGACACCGACACTCAGACCAGGGCTACCGCTGAGGCCACGGTGAAAACGGGGCAGGCCGGGATTAAGTCCGCGCAGGCGAACATTCAATCCGCGGAGGCGGCCGTTCGCACGGCCCAACTGAACCTGAGCTTCACGCGCGTCCTGTCTCTCATCGACGGGGTCGCCGGTATTGCCACCGTGCAGATCGGGAACCTGGTAAGTCCGGCAACCATTCTCACCACCGTGTCGCAAGTGAATCCAATCAAGGCCTATTTTCCGATCAGCGAACAGGAATACTTTCACGTCGCGTCGAACTTGAAGCCGGGAAGCTCCGGCGATTGGCTGCGGGCGAGTGGGGCGGCGCCGCTCACCCTCACGCTGGCGGATGGCACCGTTTACCCGCAACACGGGAAGATCATCTTCACCGACCGTCAAGTGGATAACCAGACCGGAACGATTCGCGTGGTGGGCGCTTTCCCCAATACCGGGAACTTGTTGAGGCCGGGACAATTCGGCCGCATCAGCACGGTCACCAGCCTCCAGAAAAATGCCCTGCTGGTGCCGCAGCGCGCGGTCTCCGAATTACAGGGACGGCATCAGGTTGCAGTGATAGGCGCGGGTAACAAGGTGAACATTACCAACGTGAACGTAGGGAGCCGTTACAAGTCCATGTGGGTCATTGAGAGCGGCCTGAAATTGGGCGAGCAGGTGATCACTGAAGGTACCGGAAAAGTACAGGACGGTATGCCTGTGAATCCGAAGGCCGACAGCTCCGGGGATCTCCAGAAGTAAGCCCGCCGCGCATTCCAGGTCACCCCTCATGTCCAAATTCTTTATTAATCGTCCTATCGTCGCAATCGTTATTGCGATCCTCATGGTGATTGTCGGGCTGGTTTCCATGCTCGGCCTTCCCACGGCACAGTTCCCCAACATCGTTCCGCCTGAAATTCAGGTGCAGGCCACGTATCCGGGCGCGGATGCGCAGACTCTGGAGCAGTCGGTCGCGACCCCGCTCGAGCAACAGATCAGCGGCGTCGACAACATGAATTACATGTACTCGATCAACGCCAACAACGGGCAGACCCTGATCACGGTCGATTTTGACGTGAAGACCGATCCGAATATCGATCAGGTTCTGACGCAGTTGCGTACGTCGCAGGCGCAATCGCAGTTGCCGGCGCAGGTGAACACATCCGGACTGATCGTGCAGAAGTCGCAATCGGCGCCCATGATGATCATCGCCCTCGAATCCAAAAAGGGCAGCTACGACAGTATTTTCCTTGCCAACTACGCGTACATCAACCTGGTGGATGAAGTGACGCGGGTCCCTGGCATCTCCAAGGTACAGGTTTTTGGCGCCGGCCAATATGCCATGCGCGTGTGGGTGCAGCCGGACAAGCTGGCGAAGCTTTCCATTACCGTTCCCGAAATCATCAGCGCGCTGCAGGCGCAAAACACGGTGAACCCGGCAGGCCAGATTGGTGGTGAGCCGGTGCCCAAGGGTCAGGAGTATACCTATGCGGTGCGGGCGCAGGGACGGCTGCTTTCGCCGGAAGAGTTCGGCAATATCATTCTGCGGTCGGGCGCCGATGGTTCCCTGCTCCGCCTGAAAGACGTCGCGCGCATCGAGCTTGGCGCGCAGACCTACAACGTCACTGGCCGGTTCAATGGAAAACCGTCGGCCATCCTCGCGGTGTACCAGCTCCCGGGCTCGAACGCCGTACAAGCTGCCCAGGCGGTTCGCGACAAGATGGCTTCGCTGCGCGCGAAATTTCCGAGCGATCTCGAATACACCGTGGGGCTCGATACCACGAAGGCGGTATCGTCCGGAATCACGGAAATCGAGTGGACGCTGTTCGAATCGCTGGGGCTCGTGGTGTTGGTTGTCTACCTTTTCCTGCAGGGATGGCGCGCGACCCTGATCCCGCTCATGGCCGTTCCGGTGTCGCTGATCGGAACCTTCATGATCTTCCCGTTCCTGGGCTTCTCCATCAACACGCTCTCTCTTTTCGGGCTGGTTCTGGCAATTGGACTGGTGGTAGACGACGCGATCATCGTGGTGGAAGCCGTGGAACACCACATCGACGAGGGCATGAGCCCGAAAGACGCCGCGTTGCGCGCGATGGAGGAAGTGGCGGGACCGGTGACTGCGATCGCATTGATCCTGGTTGCGGTTTTCGTTCCAACCATCTTCATCCCCGGCATCACCGGCCGCCTGTACCAGCAGTTCGCGGTCACCATCGCAATCTCCGTGGTGCTCTCGGCCTTCAATGCGCTCACCCTAAGTCCCGCGCTCTCCGCGCTGCTGCTGAAACCGCGTTCGAAAGAGAAGAAGCGAGGGCCGCTGGCGGGGTTCTTCCGCTGGTTCAACCGGGGCTTCGGGAAAGCTACGGACGGCTACGTCGGCTTCTCCGGCGTTCTCATTCGCAAATCCGGAATCAGTCTGTTGTTCCTGGCCCTGGTTGCGGCGGCCGCGCTGTATCTCGGCTCCAGGCTTCCGTCGGCGTTCCTGCCACAGGAAGATCAGGGATATCTTTTTGTCGCGATGCAGCTGCCGGATGCCTCATCGCTGCAGCGGACGAGCGACGCCGCGCGGAAGGTGGAGAAGCTAGTCCTAAGTACTCCGGGGGTCGATGGCTGCCTTTCGGTGGTCGGATTCAGCTTGCTCAGTTACGTTCAGAACACCTATAGCGCGTTCTTCTTCGTGCCTTTAAAGGAATGGGGAACTCGCAAGAAACCGGAGGAGCAGTTTGAAGCGATCAGTCAGCACATCGGCCAGGGCCTGGCGGGCATTCAGGAAGGCATCGCTTTCTCCTTTCCGCCTCCCTCGATTCCGGGCGTGGGGACCTCCGGTGGGGTGACGTTCATTCTGGAAGACCGGTCCGGCGGCACCCAGCAGTTCTTCACCGACAACCTCAACAAGTTTCTGGGCGCCGCCCGCAAACGCCCGGAACTTGCCGGTCTGAACACGACCTATCTGCCGAGCGTTCCGCAGGTGTATGCGGACGTGGATCGCGAAAAAGTAGTCCGGCAGGGCGTGAACATCGCCGATGTCTACAACACGATGCAGACGTTCATGGGCGGTTATCTGGTCAACTACTTCAACCTTTTCGGACGGCAGTGGCAAGTCTACGTCGAGTCCGAGGGCGAGTACCGGACGCGTCCGGAAAACGTGGGTCAGTTCTACGTTACCGGGGCCAACGGCGGGAGGGTTCCCTTAAGCGCGGTCACCCGCTTACGAACCATTAACGGCCCGGAGTTCACCATGCGCTATAACGAGTACCGCGCTACGCAGATCAACGGGGCGGCGGCGCCCGGCTATAGCTCCGGCCAGGCGACCAAAGCGATGGAAGACGTGTTCGCGAAGAACATGCCGCGCGAGATGGGCTTCGATTACCTGGGCATGTCCTTTCAGGAGCAGCAGGCTTCCAAGGGGCTCCCCCCCGGCGTGGTTTTCGGGATCTCGCTGATCTTCGTGTTTCTGATCTTAGCCGCGCAGTACGAAAGCTGGTCGCTGCCGTTCAGCGTGCTTGCTGGGTACCCCCATTGCCGTGTTCGGCGGCTATCTGGCAATGTCGCTCCGCCATTTCGAAAATGACGTCTTCGCGCAGATTGGATTGATCATGCTGATCGGTCTATCGGCTAAAAACGCCATTCTGATTGTGGAGTTTGCCAAAAGCGAATACGAGAAGGGGGGCAAGTCGGTGGCTGAAGCGGCCCTGGCCGGCGCCCGCCTGCGTCTCCGGCCCATTCTGATGACCGCGTTCGCGTTCATCCTGGGCTGCATTCCATTATGGACGGCTTCCGGTTCCGGGGCGGCGGCCCGCCGCATTCTGGGGACGATTGTGATCGGGGGCATGCTGGCCGCCTCGCTGATTGCGATCTTTCTCATTCCAGTAACGTTCGACGTCGTGGAAGGTCTGATTACGCGGGGCAAAAAGAAGCCGGAGCCCGCACAGGCCAGCCTTCCCGAGCCGGCTCCGGAAGGGGGTGCGGCCTAGATGCGCGCCCTTGTTCCTGTGGCGCTCGCCCTGGCGCTGACCGGCTGCCTGGTGGGCCCGAACTATAAACGGCCGGCCATCCCTGTGCCGCCGGCTTACCGCGGGCCGGACTCGACTTCGGTGGCCACCGCCGAGTCGTTAGGCGATGCCCGGTGGTGGACCGTTTTCCAGGATGCGCAGTTGCAGACGCTCATCCGCACCGCGCTGGAGCAGAACCTGAATTTGAGGATAGCGGCGAGCCGCGTGCTGCAGGCGCGGGCGCAGGTAACAATCACGCGCGCGAACCAGTTCCCCACCGTCAATGGAGGCGCCCAGGTGAGTGGCGCGCGATCGCCCGCGATCACCACGATTATTCCGTCGTATTCCTATAACGCCGGCGAGATCGGCGTCTCGGCCTCGTGGGATTTAGACTTCTGGGGAAAATACCGCCGCGCCACCGAGGCGGCGCGCGCAACGCTGCTTGCTACGGAATGGGGCCGGCGCGCGGTGGTCAGCACGCTGGTCGCAAACGTCGCCACCGCCTATTTCCAGCTTCGGGCCGTGGATCTGCAACTGGAGATCTCCAGGAACGCGCTCCAGGCTCGCCAGGAATCGCTGAAGCTCACGCAAACGCTCGAGCAGGGTGGCGCGGTCAGTCTGCTGGACGTTCGTCAGGCCGAACAGCTGGTGGAAACGGCGGCGGCGGCAATCCCGGAACTCGAGCGGCAGGCTCAGCAGCTTGAAAACCAGATCAGCATCTTATTGGGCCAGAACCCTTCCGCGATTGTGCGCGGCGCGCCCTTAACCGCGCAAGCGCTTCCTGCCACGGTGCCACCCGGGCTTCCGTCGCACCTGCTCGAGCACCGGCCCGACATTCAGCAGGCCGAGCAGGAACTGGTTGCCGCCAACGCTCAAATCGGTGTGGCGCGCGCGGCCTATTTCCCCGATATCACGTTGACGGGATCGGCGGGATTCGAAAGCGTTTCCCTGCTGACTCTGTTCAACGCATCCTCTCATATCTGGAACTACACCGGAGCTCTGACGCAGCCGCTCTTCGAGGCGGGCCGGATTCGTGCCAATGTCCGGCTGGTGGAAGCGCAGCGGCAACAGGCGGTTTTCACGTACCAGCAAACCATTCAACAGGCGTTCAGCGATGTTTCGAATGCGCTGATTGCGTATCGCAAATACCGCGAGTTCCGGGAACATCAGGAGCTGCTGGCGCAGGCCGCCCGAAACGCGTCGGACCTGGCCCAATTGCGCTACTCGGGCGGCGTAAGCAGTTATCTCGAAGTGCTTACCAACCAGACCAATGCCTTTTCGGCCGACCTGAATTTAGCTGGGGCGCGCTTGAACGAGAGGCTCGCGCTAGTGCAGATCTACAACTCGCTCGGCGGGGGCTGGGAACAGTAGCGCAGCGGTTCCGCTTGGGACAATCGGGAGATGGTCCCAAGAGCCCCAGATCCGCTTCATGGTCCCGCTTCCGGTATCGGCGAGTTCGGCCGGATACGGCTGATTGTCACGGCCACGGTCCTGGCGGTGCTTGTTTTGTGCCTTGCGCTCTCCTGGGCCACGCGGGATGCCATGGCCCACCTGCCCTTTTTGAAAGCCGCGGGCCCGCAAAAAAACACCGTCTCCACGCCGGACAACATCGTGGACCTGCGGCCCTGGGAAACGGCGCAATTTCTGGCTGCCACGGCTGCCTCCTCTGAGGAGCTGAACTTCGCGCGGGAAACCGAGCGGCTGGCCGACCATGAGGTGGATCAGTCCTTTGCCTCCGCGCTGCGCCAGGTGAGCCTGCAGCAACGGTCGCTTAGCGGCGAGGCGCTTGCGCTCTCGAAGAAAGTGGCCGAGTTGGAGCAGGTGGTCAAGGATGATGCGGAGCGCGTGCGTGCGCTCACTCCGGCGGCAACCGCGGGCAAGCCAGCGGCGGAGAGCCGTCCCGATTTGCCGGCTGTCGCGGATGACCTCGAACTTGCCAAAGCCCAGCTCGGTCTCGATTCCGATGAACTGGCCGATGCGCAGCAGGATCTGGCGCGCGCTTCCGGAGATCAACGCGGCCGGATCCAGCAGGAGCTGGCGGCGCATGAAGCTGCCATGCGCAAGTACGATTTGGGTGCGTCCGAAAAAGGGCAGGTCGCCCTTGTCTCGATGCAGAGGGAGAGTACTATCGCCGGACGGCTGCGCGCGTGGCTGGACCAGCGCTCCCGTTTTCAACTTCTGGAAGACGCGCGCCAGCACACTCTCGCTGACGTCGCCGCGTTGACCGCGCAACACAATCGGCTTGAACATTCCGCGAACACCGCGCCTTCCGATTCCGCCGAACCGGGCTCGCCGGCGAACCGGAATCAAAAACTGGCGAATCTGAAAACCCGCGGCGCCCAGCGTCAGATCCTCAGCATTTATGACGATCGCATCCAGACCGACCAGCAACTCGCGGCCATCTACGGCAAGTGGGAGGATCAGGTTCGCCTGCAGCACCGCATCCTGTGGCCATCTCTTGCTGCAGTCGTTCGCCCTTCTGGCGTTTGTAGTCCTGTGCGTCATTCTGCTGGACGCCGGGGCACGACATCTGGTGATGCGGCCTTCGCTCGACCGCCGCCGGATGCATACGCTGCGCACCCTTCTCGAATTGACCATCCAAGTCGCCGGCGTAATTACGATCCTGGTGCTCATCTTCGGAACTCCGCGTCAGATGCCTACCATCCTGGGCCTGGCTACGGCGGGCCTCACGGTGGTCCTGCAGGATTTCATCCTTGCGTTCTTCGGCTGGTTCGTCCTAATGGGAAAGCACGGCATCCGGGTAGGCGATTGGGTGGAGATCAATGGCGTGGGTGGAGAGATCGTGGAGATCGGTGTCTTCCGCACGGCCATGCTCGAGACCGGAAACTGGACCAGCAAAGGCCATCCGACCGGGCGCCGGGTCACCTTCACCAATAGCTTCGCCGTCACCGGCCAGTACTTCAATTTCTCCACCGCCGGGCAATGGATGTGGGATGAGATCCGGGTTGGCGTTCCGCCCGCCGGCAACATTTCCTTGGTGTTGGAGGAAATTGAACAAGCGGTCGCGCAGGAAACAGAGGCCGATGCGAAACTGGCTGAGTCCGAATGGAAGCGCGTGACAAGGCAGAACGGGCTCAGTCAGATTCCAGCGAGTCCCTCGGTAAATTTACGTCCCGCCGCGAACGGCATTGACGCCGTGATTCGATTCGTGACGCGCGCCGCGGACCGCTTCGAAGTACGCAACCGCGTCTACCTGCGCGTCATCGATGTCATTCACAAACCCTTGCCGACGCAGAAAGCATCTGACCCGAAACAGTTGCAGCCCGAGTAGCGCATGGGATAGTAATCGCATGTCGATCCCCTGGTCTCCTTTTAGGTGGAGTTTGCTGTGAGCCGATCGGGCGCGATTCCGGTTCTCCTGCTCGCTTCGTTATTGGAGGCCGGTGGCGATGCGATTGTGCGAACGGCCATGCGTGGGTCCGGGGGCCTGGCCCGTCTTGCAATGTTTGCCTTGGGCGCCGTGGTGCTGTTCGCCTATGGCTGGACTGTGAACGCGCCCACCTGGGATTTCGGGCGGCTACTGGGGCTCTACGTCGTCTTTTTCTTCATCACCGCCCAACTCATCTCCTGGCTGGCTTTCCATCAGCCTCCGGGAAAGAGCGTTCTGGCCGGCGGCATTCTGATCGTGGCGGGCGGAATCGTCATTTCACTTTGGGAAGCCTGATCAATGGCTCGCAAGCATTTGGTGCTCGCCTCGTCTCTTCCTTTGAGTGAGTTCTGCCCGATCGGCAGGGTCGGCCTCACGCAGGTACTCCAGCTCGCCGGCGAAGTCGCGACCATGCGCATAACGATTGCGCGAAGCGCGGGAGCATATCCCGAATTCGTGATCCATCGAAAGAATTCGACCGGCCGCTTACCCTGACTTTGGGCGCATTAGAGTAGCTGCTTACTCGGGCTTTTCTTACAATTCATTGCTATTAAACCCATCAAAACTTCCAATTGGCGCGGAGTTGGCGTTAGTTGGTAGGCTTTAGATGTCGCTTGCGGACGCACTTAGTCCGGCGACGCCAGTCCCGGTAGACCCTCCGTAGTTCCCTCTTCATTCAGAGGACCTTCACATTCCAAGTGGAAATTGCACCAACCGCAACGCAATCCCGCGTTGTGGAGCGCACCATTCGTGGCTTCACCAACGTGAAATCACAAGCTTGAAATCCAAAGGAGAACTATGACCACACGATCACTTTCCATTCTTGCCTTGTCCGTTGCTTCCTTGGCAGCATCCGTCGTTCCCGCCGGAGCCGTTGAGCTCGGTCAGATTCGCGTGAATGTTCCGTTCGCATTCCGCGCGGGGACTGTTACTCTCCCCGCAGGCAACTACAGCTTCATCCGCGAGAATCAGGCGGGCCTAGTCCGTATCTCCGGTTCGGCCGGCAGCATCATGCTGATCACGCACCCGGGCCAGATGGTCAACGGAAACGCGGAGCCTTCCGTTGCCTTCCATAAGGGTCACGGGATCGCTGTACTCGACCAGTTGCGAATGACGGGCGATCCGTCCGCGATTGTTCCCTGCTCCGGCCGGCCGTTAATAGCCGGTAGTGCCCCTTCGTCTCACTTCGGCCCTGACGAAGTCCCCCGTATGCGGGCTTCGCCCGGGCCGCTTTTCCGATGTGAACGGACTTTAACCCCGCCCGCCGACATCCCTCGAAACTCCCGTTATAGTTAAACGTAGAGGTAGTAGAGGGTCCCGTGGCGCAAAACGGTCAGAATGCTGGCGTTCGTACGTTAAGTGGGCAAACCGTTGTCGGCGAGCTCATCCGAAACATGGAACTCGGGCGCTTCGAACTTGCGTATAGCGTTTTGTTTCCCTGCGTGTTTAGCGTTTACCTGAACCCGGACGATCATGCCCGCCTCAGCGGTGTGTTTCCCCTCATCACCGAAGATTCCCGCCGCGCCCTTCGCACCCGCGTCACCGAGCTGAACACCCGAAAATCCCTCCTCGGGTTGAAATTAGGCGGCAAAGCCAAGGACTACAAAATCGCCTGCAAGGACTGGATCATTGAGTTTCTCGCCAATAGCGAGGTCCCTGTCGGCGACATCGAGATCCACTCCGAACTGAACGAAACGGCCGAACCCGGATTTCGCGGTACCAAGACCACACTGATCGGGCGCGAACCCTCCGTAACCTCGGCGCGTACGCAAACGCTGCATGCCGAAACCAGGAGGTCGGCCGACCGCGTGTACGCCGAGATCCACTATGAGGACGATTCCGGGCCGCAGCTCTACCTGATCACTCAGAACGAGCTTTCCATCGGCCGCGGAGGTGACGGCCAGCTCATGGACCTGGCGCTGTACGCTCCCGATGACGTATCGCGCGAGCACCTCAAAATCCGGCGCGATCCCGCTTCCGGCATCTTTACGGTGATCGATAAGAGCACCAATGGCACCTGGCTCAACGGACGCCGGCTGAAGCGCGGCGAAGGAGAAGTGCTCCCGGAGAGCGCCGAAATCGCGCTTGCCGAAGTCCTCACGCTCTCGTTCCGGTTACGAAAATGATCGGCTACTACGGGCTTCACATCCCGTTCGTCATCGTGTTCGCGCTCGTTGCTTTGGCGCTGTTGCTGGCGGGCCGCAAAGGGCGCTCCCTATGACCAAGGCCTCCATCCACGCTCGCGCTGGCGTTTGCACGGATGCCGGTCTGCAGCGCAGCAATAACGAGGACCGCGCGCATGTCGATGAAGCGAGCGGCGTATTTCGTCGTGGTTGACGGAATGGGCGGCCATGCGGCGGGCGAAAAAGCCGCCGAAACCGCCGTCGCCATCATCCCGAAACTGATTGAGGAACGCGACGGCGACGTCGGGAGCCGCATTCGCAGCGCCATCACCGCCGCCAATAACGAAATTTTCCGGCTCTCGCAGACGCACGACGATTGGAGCGGTATGGCCTGCGTCCTCACGTGCGCGGTGGCGCATGACGACAAGCTGACCGTCGGGCACGTCGGCGACTCGCGCCTCTATCTGGCCTGGACGGGCGGCCTGCGTAAACTGACGTCCGATCATTCGCCGGTGGGGGAGCGGGAAGATCGCGGCGATCTTACCGAAGCCGAGGCCATGCGGGACCCGCGCCGCAACCAGGTCTTCCGCGACGTGGGTTCCCACCCGCATGAACCGGACGACGAAGAGTTCATTGAGATCCGGACGTTTCCATTCCGTTCCGATGCCGCCTTCCTGCTCTGCACGGATGGACTTACCGACGTGGTTCCGAACGCCGAGATGAACGCCATTGTCCAGCGCTATTCCGGAGATCCGCAGCATGTGGCGCAGGAGCTGGTGGATGCCGCCAATCATGCCGGCGGCAAAGACAATATCACCGTGGTCTTCATCGCCGGCCCGGAATTCGCCGGCACCGAAGCGCAGGCCATCCTCGAGGCGCGTTCGCGTCATTCCACGACCCGCATGAAGCCGATTCGCGGCGCCTGGAGTGTGGCTCTCAGCCGTCTCCTCTGGCTGGCTGCGGGAGCCGTCCTGGGGATCGCCGGTCTTATTTCATCCGAACGGTTTTTGCCCCGTCCCGCAGCGGATCCCTCCCCGACGGCCAGTCCCGCGAGGCATATTCTCGCGAACCCCGCAAACCCGCATTCCATCTCCGAAGCTCTTGCCGGGGCGCACGCCGGCGATGTAATCGAAGTTCCCAAGGGGGAATATCTGGGCCCCATGGAGCTCCGCGAAGGGATCGACGTGCAAAGCGTAAGCCCCGGTGACACCGTAATTCATGCCGACCCGCAGGCCACCGCCGACCCTGGCATCGGCATCGTCGCGCATAACTTAAAAGCCGCGCGCGTGACCGGCTTTCGCATCGAAGGCACCGCCGCCAACCCTTTAACCACGGGTCTGTGGATCGACAATTCCAGCGTGGAAGCAAATGAGCTGGAGGTCGCCGGCGCGAGTCATTGCGGAGTGCATTTCACCGGCAACTCGGCGGGCGTTCTGCGCGCCAGCAACATCCTGGTCAGCCCATCGACCGCGTCCGCGCCCTGCGGCATCCTGGTGGAAGGCGGGAGTTCGCCGCGACTGGTGGGCAATCATCTTTCCGGTGGGGCGATCAACACGCAGCCTACCGCGCGCCCCGTGCTGCAGAACAACGTCATTGAGTCCGCCGAGAAAAGAAAATAACCCATGGACGCCGCGGTCTCACAAACAAAACGCTTCGCTCGCTACGAGATCATCCGCAAGCTCGGGCGCAGCATGACGGACGTCTATCTCGCGTTCGATCCGCGCATGGCGCGCCGCATCATCCTGAAGCTCATCGAGGAATCGCGCGACGACTATACGCAGACCATTATCGAAGCCGAAAAGCGCGGCGCGCAGATCCAGAGCGAGTTGCACCGCCTGGATTCCCGCATCCTGGAGATCTACGAATCCGGCGTCACCCAGGGCCACTTCTTCATCACGATGGAGTACTTCGAGGGCAAGAATCTGCATCAGATTCTGCAGCTTGAGAAGCGGCTCGATCCCAGGCGCGCCGCCCGCTACGCCGCTGAAATCTGCAGCCAGCTTGAACGCCTTCACTCCTTCGTCTCCGATGTGGATGGCAATAAGCGCGCTGTTGTGCACGGCGATATCAAGCCGTCCAATGTTCAGATCGGCGCCAACGACGAACTGCGCCTGCTGGATTTCGGAATCGCCAAAGTCATCACATCCACCCGCAACCTGACTCAGCACAATCTCGGAAGCCCCACATATTGTTCGCCGGAGCGGCTCGCCAAGGGCCACGTGGACGCGCAGTCCGATCTCTGGGCGGTTGGCGTCACGCTGTATGAGATGGTGGCCGGCTCACCCCCTTACCAGGCGCAGGACACGCGCAAGCTGGAGAAGCTGATCGAATCCAAACGGCCGCCGCGTTCTCTTCCTCCAACTTGCCCTCCGGCGCTTGCAGCGATCATCTCGAAGGCGCTCGCCGCCGACGTCAACCGCCGCTACGCCACCGCGGCCGATTTCGAAAAGGACCTCCGCGCCTTTCTCGCCGGCAAGCCCACGGGACCGGCGAATGGCAAAGTGCCGTCCTGGTGGCAGAGCAACGCAACCCTCAACAAGTTAAAGAGCGAGATCGTGACCATGCAGCCACGCGAGGGCGGGTTCCGCGCGGCTTACGACAACGTCACCCGCCGCGTTTCGAAGAACGCCGGCGGCGGCGCGCGCACCGTGGATTGGTTTCGCCTCGGTTCCATCCTGTTCGGAATCGTCACCATTTTTCTGCTGGCCTACTTAGCCGGCCGCCTGCGCAACCAGCTCTGGCCTCCCCGCGCGCCCATCGACTACGCGCGCGCCACCCCGGCAGAGATCAACAATGACTGGTCCGAATACCTGAAGATGAAGCAGCGGGACAGCTTCCTGGGACCGCTCTCGCCCGCCCGCTGGCGCGCGCACGACATCAAGGCCAGCCTGCTCTCCGCGGCCGATGACACCATCGACGGATATCGCAACAGCTCCGACCCTTCTCCTTTCAGCGTCGATTGGTCCAAAGCGCAACTCTGCCTGCGGCACGCTCTCGAACTCGCCCCGGAAGACCGCGTGATCTCCGGAAAACTGGCGCTAGCCGACGGCTACGTGAATCTGATCCACAATTCCAAACTCCCCGGCGCCGCCCGCAGTGAAGTAAGCTTCCACCGCGCTGCTTCGCGGCTTCCCAAGTCCCCCGATCCGCATCTGGCGCTTGCGCGCCTCTACGTCTATTCGTATCTGAATATCGGCAAGGCGATGGCCGAGTTTCAGCAAGCCGAGCGCCTCAATTTTCACTTCGGCCCCCGTGAGATCGAGGAGCAGGCCGACGGTTATCTGATCCGTGCGGAAGGGGAACTCCGGCAAGCCTACAAGGTTTCCGCGAATAAGGGCGAGGAAGACAAGGACGTCCGTCTTGCCCGGTCCGACCTGGAACGCGCGCGCAAGCTTTACGAACCGATCTCGGGCTTTTCCAATGTAAGCGCCAACCTGAATCGCCTGGATCAGGATGAGGTGCGCGCCAATGAATTAGCGCCCCCTTCCGAGGATTCGCAGAACGACCCGGATGCCAAGAGCTCGTTCGATCCCCTGAAGAAATTGTTGAGCCACCTGAAATGGCAATAACCCGCAGTTGGGAGGCCCCGGCATCCGTAGGAGAACCCGCGAAAACGCCCGCGCCCCAGGAGCGCCGCCGCGAGTTCCTTTTTCTGCTCCTCGCCGCCGTGCTGGTCACCTGCGGTCTGGCGCTTGTTTACTTTGCAAAAACGCAACCTTTCAGCGATTTTCAGCCGCGCCTCGATCGAGGCGAGCTGTTGAACCTGAACGCTCCCACATCGCTCGATCAGATCACCCGATTTCTCCCCAATGTTCAGGACCCTCGCCGGATTGAGGACTATCTGGAAATCGCGCGGCCCTTGCCGAACGTGGGGGCGCTCGCGAAACTGCACAAGCTGCAACTCGCCAGGTGGAAGCCGTCTCTGGTCGTGCGGACACCCGCCGAATTCCGCATCCAGTATCTGGAATGGTGCGGGCTGTATCTGCTCTCCTTCTGGTTCGTCCACTTCGCCTGGCGCGCGATGCGGTTCCGTGGCGATCCGGTCGATTCTACCAGCGCTCCATCTGCTTAGCGGCATGGGCCTGATGCTCGCGGTGAGTCTGCGCGACCCGCTTCGCGACACGCTCGAGTTCAGGAAGTTTGCGTGGGGCGTCGGCGCTCGGTTGTCTGCTGCTCCTGCTCCCGCTGTTCCGCTTCTTCCAGGATCGCCACTTCGCCCACTGGGTCTATACGCCGCTGTTGCTGAGTTTCCTGCTCTTCGCGCTGCTGCTGGTTAAGGTTCCGGACCCACCGGCAGCGACGCGAAAGTGAACCTGGGTCCTTTCCAACCGGTAGAGATCATCAAGATGCTGCTGGTCTTCTTCCTGGCCGGTTATTTCGCGCGCCGTTGGGAATGGCTGCGCGAGCTGCGTCAGAAAACTCTGATTCCGCGCTGGCTTCACTGGCCGGAGTTCCCGCGTTTCTCGCACGTGCTGCCGGTGATGACCGGCGTGGCTGTCGCGTTGCTGCTGTTCTTCGTTCTGAAAGATCTGGGCCCGGCGCTGGTCATCGGCTTCCTCTTTCTCTCGATGTTCGCGGTCGCGCGCGGACGCGTCCGGTCTGGCGTTACTCGGTATCGTGCTCCTGGTCACCGGCGTCTGCCATTGGTTATCGAATGGGCGCTCCGCATACCGTGGTGGATCGCATTCCATGTGGCTCTCGCCCTGGGACAATGACATCCGCGGCGGCGATCAGATTGCGCACTCGCTGTGGGCGCTCTCGACCGGCGGGCCATGGGGCTCCGGCCCCGGAATGGGCGATCCCGGCATGATTCCCGCCGGCCACACCGACCTGGTGCTGCCCTCGATCGGCGAAGAGTGGGGCTTTGTCGGCGTCGTCACGGTCTTCGGCGCTGTTCGCGTTCCTGGTCGCGAGCGCCTTCCGCATCGCCCTGCGCGCGTCCGACGAGTACGCCTCTTCCTCGCCTTCGGCCTCGGAGCGCTGATCGCGCTGCGAGATGCTGCTGATCTCCGGCGGCGTCCTCGGCGCGATCCCGCTCTCCGGCGTCGTGTCGCCATTCCTCAGCTCCGGCAACACCGCGATGCTCGCGAATTTCCTGATCTTCGCCATGCTGCTCGGGATCTCGAACCAGGAGCGCCCGCGGCGCGATGATCCACTGTCCGCCTTCTCCGCAGCCCGTTCGCATTCTCGGCGTCTGCCATCGCTGGCTCTCGCTGTGGCACTGCTCGCTTGCGCGCGACGCTTACTATCCAGGTGATCGCACGACCGCGAATACCTGCTCGCGACACGCAGCGTTATCGCGCGAAGACGGAGTGAAGCGCCCGCAGCACAACCCGCGCCTCAACTCGCTGTGCGCACAGATTCCGCGCGGCGACATCTACGACCGCAACGGCGTGCTGCTCGCCACCAGCAGTTGGCAACGAACTCGAAAAGCACCGCGCGGATTATGAGAAGCTCGGCGTATCGCCTCGACCGAGGCTTCGCTCGCGTCTGGATAGCCGCCACTATCCGTTCGGCTCGTAGACGGCGCAATTGCTCGGCGACCTGCGGACCGGAGAGAACTTCCACGCCACCAACGCTTCGCTGATCGAGCACGATTCCAATCCGCACCTGCAGGGCTACGCGACTTGCTGGAGCTGGCCCCCGCCGTCCGCTACCGGCACTATCCCGAATGACCCGCACATGCGCGCGCTGCTCGATCGTAATCGCGATCTGAAAACCTCGCTCGATATCCGCCTCCAAATGCGCTTAGCCGACAGCGTGCAGCGGCGCATGGGCGATCGCAGGCAGCAAAGGCGCGGCCATCGTACTGGATGCGGAACAGCGGCGACGTGCTGGCAATGGTCAGCGCTCCGGATCAACTGCTGGATCGCGCGCGCTACGGGCAATATCCGCCGGGATCCACATTCAAACTGGTCACCGCGATGGCCGCGCTCCGCCTGAACCCGCAATCCGCCAAACAGACCTACTCGTGCTCACGCCTCCCGGACGGCCGCACCGGGACCATGATCACAGGCTGGAACCGCCCCATCCGCGACGACATCAAGGATCATGCGCACGGAACGCTGGACATGGAACAAGCGATCACGGTTTCCTGCAACGCCTACTTCGCGCAACTCGGCGTATTCACCGTAGGTTCGGCGGCTTTGCGCCGCATGACGGAGTCGGTGGAACTGCAGCCCGGCGATCCCGCCAACTTCAAACAGATGCTGCCGTTTTCGGCCTACGGGCAGGGACCCGTGCTGGCCACGCCGTTCAAAATGGCGCGTGTCGCGGCCACCATTGCCGACGGGGGTCAGATGCCACAGGGGCGCTGGGTGATCGACAGCAGCAATGGCCGGACGAACGGTCCCCGCCGTGTCGTGAGCGAGGAGTCCGCGCGCGTGATCGCCGATGCCATGCGCAACGTGGTGACCAACGGAACGGGCCGCCAGCGCGATGAGCGGTCTCACGCTGCCCGTGGCCGGAAAAACCGGTACGGCGCAAGTCGAGCAGGGGGAGCCGCACTCCTGGTTCGCGGGCTTCGCCCCGTATGGCGCCGCCGCTCAAAACCGGATCGCTTTTGCCGTCATCGTCGAGCACGGCGGATATGGATCGCGGGCCGCTGCGCCGATCGCCCGCGAAGCCGTCGAAGCCGCTCGCGACCTCGGAATTATCCAAACCCCTTAGAGGTGCGTGTGCCATTATCTGATCTCTTTGAAAAGCTCGGCCGCGCCATTTTCGAAGCGCCGTTCACCGCATCCCGGATCTCCGCGGACGTGCCCGAGCTCGCCGAAATCCGCCTGGTCGCCATCGACGCCATCAAGAACAAGAGTCACCGCGTGGCCGGTAAGCTGGTCTTTCCCTTCAATCTCGTCCGCATTCACCTCAGCGGGGTTCCGGAAAACCAGGCTGAGACGTTCCGCAGCGAGTTCATGGCTCAATACTTCGATCAGGAACTGCGCGCCGGCCTCGCGCGGGCCAATTACCGCTATCCGGACGACCTGCGCGTTCAACTGGAAACCACGCCCGAACTGCCCGGTCCGAAAGAGACGTGGATTCGCGTCGAAGCCGAGTCCATCGCCAGGGTAGCCGCCCCGTCCCTCATTAAGCTCAAGAGCGAAGGGGCTCTGGTCGTCACGCAGGGCCGCGCCAATCAGGACGAGGTTGTTTTGAACAAAACACGAACCAATATCGGCCGCACGGTCGATGTGTTCACGAACGCCGGCCCTTCGCGCCGGAACGATATTGCTTTTGCGGATGACACGGAAATCAACCGGTCGGTGTCGCGGGAGCACGCCCACATTCTGCGCGACCAGGAGTCCGGCGAGTATCGCATCTTCAACGACCGGTTTTACAAGCTGGGCAATGATGCCGAAGCCAACTGCGGTCTGTGGATCGTGCGCGATGGCCGCAGCCAGCCCGTGCATCGGAACTCGCGCGGCGCGGCCTTGCAGCCCGGTGACGAGATCCACCTGGGCCGCGCCATCCTGCAGTTTATTGTCCGGCCGTTGTAAGCGTATACACCCGGACGTAATCGAAGCTCATCTGGAACCCCGGCGTATTTTGGGCAGCGATGCCAATCTGCGCACCCCCTCCCAAACTGTGCAACCACGTTGAGCCGCGCACCCAGTTGATCCCGTCCACGCTGGAATACGCGGTGTAGCGCTCCCCCGCTCCCTTGTTGCGATGCACCGCAATCCTCAGGAAAGTCGTGGGCGCTGGGGGTCCAATCACCGAATTGCCGTAAGTTGGGTAGTTCGGCGCGACCGGCCCAACCTGCTTACCGAACTCCGTCTGCCGGGTGTCGAAGCTGGGGAAGACATCCACCTTGATGCTGTTCAGATCGTCTCCGTAAATGAATAGCGCTCCCTGCGCGTAGTTGTAACAACAGCTGTTATCGAATGGCACGGAAGTAGTGATGCTGGTCTCGACCAGATAGTCCCCGGAAACCGGGATCGGCTCGCCCAGAATACTGACCTGCGCCGGATCGCTGTTCTCATCCGGACCTTGTGTCATTACCTGGTAGGCCTGGCCAGTCAGCACGTACGAGTTATTCGCCATTGGGTGGATGAAGTGCCACTGGGACGAGAGCGTGGTCGAATTGAACTCATCCGACAACGCCGGGATCAGCGTTCCCGGTTGATCCTGCGGCTTAGCCGGAGGCGGGCGATAGCCATTCACTTGTCCCGGTTGTGCGGCGGGCGCGGGCTGCGGCAGCGACGATGGTCCGTAACCGCTGCGTACCAGCGGCCAGCCGTCTACCCATACAATCGGGTCGATCAGAGCGGGCCGCCGCGTGAACCCGGGGTTCAACGGAAAGTAAGGCGATTTTTGATCGACCGCGTGGTAGAGCATGTAAGTCTGGCCGGCGTCGTCTTCGAACACCACGTTCCCGCCCGGTCCCACCCAGCGATTCCCATTGGCTTCCATGGCGACGGTCCCGCCGGGCGCAAAGCTCAGCAGCGAGACCCCGTTTCGGTCGACAAACGGCCCCAGCGGGGTCGTCGCTCTGCCAACGAAAACCGAATAACCCGTGAGCGGGCCATTGCAACAGTTGGTTGCCGACACAAACAGGTAGAAGTATCCATCCCTCTGGTAGAAACTGGCCCCTTCGTAACGGTTATCGATGGCAATCTGCTGGATGGAGGACGCATCGGCGGTGAGCCCGTCGGCCGACAGCTTCTCGATCGAGATTCCGCCATAGAAGCTGCCGAAGGAGATGTAACGCTGGCCGGAGTTGTCCTGAACCTCGTCTGGGTCGATGACGGCGCGCGGTCCCGGTGGAATCAGCGGCTTACCGCTATCGGTCCAAGGACCCGCCGGACTCGGCGCGGTCGCGACTCCGATCGCCGAGCCGCTCCCAAGCGGAAGCGTGGACGGCGCCGTGTAGTAGCAGTAATAACGTCCATTGAAATACTTCACCGCGGGAGCCCATAGATTGGAGTTCGGATCGGCCCACGCGGGCGGCGCGGGGAACACGTCCCCGATATAGGTCCAATGAATCAGGTCGCTGGACCGGAACGACGAAATGTAATGGTTCTTCAGCGAACCATTCGGATTGGTGTCGTTGGTGTTCAGCGGATCACCGGTGCAGAAGAGATACCAGGTGTCGGTCCCGTTCTTCGATTCTTTGATAGTGGCGGGATCGGGGCAACTGATAACGGGGCCCGTTGCGGGATCGTTTAGAGAGAGAGGATTGGTGTAGTTCGGCGTCGCCGTTCTTTGGGCAAGAGCCGGCTCCTGTAAAGCAAACGCGAGTGCCAGACCTATCGCCGCGGACAGGAGGAAATGCGGGTTCATGGCCACGATCATATCTTTTCCCGCCAGTGTATGGTTTAATCGCGGCGTTAGTAAACGAACGAAAGGAGTTCAATGCCCACTGTAATCACCCGCGACGGCGTGGAAATTTTCTATAAGGACTGGGGCTCGGGCCAGCCGATCGTGTTTAGCCATGGATGGCCGCTGTCGGCAGACGATTGGGACGCGCAGCTGCTGTTCTTCCTGCATCATGGCTATCGCGTGATCGCCCATGACCGCCGCGGCCACGGCCGCTCCACCCAGACCTCCGACGGCCACGATATGGATCACTACGCCGACGACCTGGCGGCTTTGACGGCGCATCTCGATTTGAAAAATGCCATCCATGTCGGTCATTCCACCGGCGGCGGAGAAGTCACCCGGTATCTGAGCCGCCATGGCGAAAGCCGGGTCGCCAAGGCAGCGCTGATCAGCGCTGTGCCGCCCCTAATGCTGAAAACGGCGTCCAATCCGCTCGGCCTTTCGAAAGATGTGTTCGATGACTTGCAGGCGCAACTGGCAGCCAGTCGCTCGCAGTTCTATCGCGACCTGCCGGCGGGCCCTTTCTACGGCTATAACCGGCCTGGCGCGAAAGCCTCAGAGGCCATCATCGAAAATTGGTGGCGCCAGGGCATGATGGGAGGCGCGAAGGCGCATTACGACGGCATCGTGGCCTTTTCTCAGACCGATTTTACGGAGGACCTCAAGAAGATCAACGTTCCGGTGCTGGTGATGCATAGCCAGGACGACCAGATCGTTCCGTATGTCGCGTCGGGGCCATTGTCGGCAAAGCTCTTAAAAAACGGAACTCTGAAAACCTACAAGAACTTTCCGCACGGCATGCCGACTACCGAAGCGGACACCATCAACGCCGACCTCTTGAAATTTCTGGAGCTCTAAACGCAAAAGGGATTCCAGGCTGTCCCCGTTCGGGATAACCCGGAATCCCTGTCAATATCCGGCCTCAACCTGCCTACTTCAGACTCGCCAGATACACGGTCACGTCCTGGCTCCGGTTGGCAGCCATGGTCTCGTGAATGGATTTTTCCTCTTTCGATTGCGGGACGACAGTTCCCTTTCCTTCCCAGTTCCAGATCTCGGCCAGGTAGTATTGGCCGCCGCGATGGCGGAATACCAGGCGAGCCGCCCCGGGCTTTTCCATCGATAGGGGTCCCGAGGCTACGGCGATGTGGGTGCGCCCATCCACTTCCCGCATCCATTCCACGTTTGATCCAACGCTCCGCCGGACCGAATATTTGCCGGGCTTGAGATCCTGGTTCGCCGCATGGAAGTTGAAAGGCACATCCGCCACGTAATTGAAGCTCTGCGCCTGGAGTCCCGGTCCCGCCGCGCAAAGGGAGGCTACCGCTAACAGCAAATTTCTCACGCTCGTTCTCATTTTCTTTCTCCTCTTTTAGATCCCTTTGGGATCCGGTTTTAGGTACGCGGAAGAGAATGCACCCGCTAGGCCACCGCGTGCCAGGTTCGCTGTTACTCAAAACAAAACGCTTAGCTCACACCCAAAGCTTCCATCCCGCGATTTTCGAATCTTTTGGTGAAACGATTGAACCAAAAGGTGAAAAGATGAAGGCGGCATGAGTTCCGCCTCACACCCCGAACATCTCGATTCCATGCTGCGTGCCTGCACGCTGCTCCAATCGGTGCGCGAGCTCTATGCGTCTCGCAGTTCCGCCGCCCTGCGAAGCGTATTTGAAAATCACCTGCTCACGCTGCTTCTGGAGTTTGTGCCCGCCGCGACCGGCGCGATCTTTTTAGACGGCCGCCCGTCCAACCCTTTCGCTATCGACTCCTCGCTGCTCGCCGAAGTAATCGGTACGCGCGCTCCGATTCTCCGCGAACTCGAAGGACGCTTCATTCTCCTTACGCCCTTGCTGGTGCGCGATGAAGTTGCCGGCGTGATCTATCTTGAGCGCGAGGCCGGGCCGTTTACCGAACCGGAAGCCCTCCTCTCCGCCGCGCTCGCCCAGATGGCGTCGATGGCGCTTGAGAATGCCTTTCATCTGGAGTTCCTGGAGCAGGAGGTCCAGCGGCTGGAGTCCGGGGGCGATCTGAGACACGTCCTCATTGGCGAGAGCCCCGCCATCTGCGAACTCCGCGACAAAATCGCGCGTATCGCCCGCCGCGATGTCACGGTTCTGATCACCGGCGAAAGCGGGACCGGCAAAGAGGTGGTGGCGCGCGCCCTCCATCAGATTAGCCCGCGCGCACTCAAGCCTTTCGTCGCCATCAACTGCGCCGCGTTAACCGAAACCTTGCTCGAAAGCGAGCTGTTCGGACACGAGAAGGGCGCGTTCACCGGCGCTATCTCCCAAAAACGCGGGCGGCTGGAGGTTGCGGAAAGCGGAACTGTCTTTCTGGACGAGATCGGCGAGATGCCGCTGAGCCTTCAGGCGAAGATGCTTCGCGTCCTGCAGCAGCGCGAATTTGAGCGCGTCGGCGGCACCCGCACAATCCGCCTCGATATCCGTCTGATCGCCGCTACCAATCGGAATATGGAGGAAGCTATCCGCCGCGGGTATTTTCGGCAGGACTTATTTTATCGGCTGAACGTCGTCACGCTTCGCGCGCCGCCCTTGCGCGAGCGCCCGGAAGATATCCTGCTGCTCGCTAACCGGTTCGCTTCTCGCCTGGGAGAACGGGTGGGCCGCGCGGTTACCGGCATTTCTCCTAATGCACGCGCGCTGCTCCGGGCATACTCGTGGCCCGGGAACGTTCGCGAGCTTGAGAATGCCATCGAACACTCGGTGGTCTTGGGCGCCAGTGATCTTATCCTGGCCGAGGATCTACCAGACGCAGTTCGCGCCTCATCCGGCGAGACTCAGGACGCATCTCAGCAGCGCCCGGGAATGCTACGCGACGCCATCTACGCGGCCAAACGCGCCGTCATCGAGCGCGCGCTGGCGCAAACCGAGGGCGACTACCGCGCCGCTGCCGTTCTCCTTGGCGTCCATCCCAATTACCTGTACCGGCTCATGAAGCATGTACAACCTGAGCCCTGCTGCGAAAAAAGACGCGCTCAACGCAGCGGGCGGCATTTAGTGGCCTTCTGATTGATGGTTTCGCAAGAAGGCTTGTTTTGTATGAGAACCGTCACCTTCGACGTGACCGAATGTCCCGGGAATTCTGGCCACATCGCCGGTGAGCCGGCTCTCATACGACTGGGGCGGCAGAAACGGATCGAAGCCCAAATATTGCAGAATTCCGTAAGCGGCTACGATTCCTCCGGTAATCTCGATAGCACTTAAGGACTGCCGCGCGAACCGAGGCCGACAGCCGGCATAACTCGCCGCGATTGCCGTGACAACGACGATTGCAGTCAGGCTGATGGCTCCCAGGCGGCGCGAGGTAGTGCCGAATAAGGAAAGCTGCCAGTCCCCCGAATGCAGCGTGGAGACGCCAAGCGAAACAAGCTGGGCGCAAAGCAGAAACAGGTAAATCCGGCCGTATGTAGTCTTGCGCAAGGCCTGAGTTCCGGGCCCCCAAAGACCGGGCAAAATCAGCAGGCAGGCCGACCCTATTAGCGCGATCACCAACTTGGGAATCGTCACGTAACCCAGAAACAGGTACGGCGCCATCGCCAAGGGGATTCCGGCAATGATGACCAGCAGGATGACCGTAATCGGTTCCGCGAGACTTGTTGTCGTCAAGTGCCGGCCTCGCTCCGCGGTGGATCTCTGTCCCTCATCGAACACTATGGTTGCTTATTGTGCCTCTTCTGCGAGCACCCCCTGCATCGCGCACCCAAACGGAACTCGCTACTGCACCCGTACCCCGTAAAGCTTCGTCCCAGCCTGAGCGGTAATCCGGACCTTCATCATCGACGGGGCATATTTCAGCCCAAAAAGGATCTGCGTGCTGTCGTAAATGGCATCCGTAGCATTGGCCTGCGTTGCTACTTCCTGCCACGCGCTGTCGTCGAAAACACCAGTCGGCGTGCCGATGTTCAACTCGAGAGTGATTGCGCCCGAGTGCAATACGTCGATCGATCGATAGTTGCCCGAAAATACCGCCGTAGCCGCATTGTCGGTAGAGACCAAAGGTCCGTCGATGTCGGTCGTCTGCCAGCCGCCTGTGAGCGTGAAATTCTGATACACGTTGACGAATACCGGTGCCGGAGCTTGCGCCTGGGCGTTTCGTGAAAAGGTGCAGGCAAGAGCGATGACAAGCAGAGCCTGAAACCGTCGAAGAGGTACCCGCGAAACATTATATTTTCGCGGATCCTGGGTTGTTCTTCGGTTGCCATGTAGAATCGGGAGCATTGCCCTCCTATCGGCCGTTGTTCTCCGGCGCTTTAGGGCTTCGCTCAATTCTGGCGTCTTGAATAGGCACGCGAACTGCATATAATCGGGAGAAGGCTTCCAACCCGTCTCCACTCCCTCGAGGAAACCCGCTGGTGAATCCCTCCGACGAACACATAATCATCTCTCACGCTTATCCGCGCCCGCTGCTGGAACGGAAAGACTGGATCTCTCTCAACGGACGTTGGCAGTTCGCGCTGGACTGCGAGGCCGTCTGGACCTCGCCCGCGCAGGTAGTCTGGGACAAAACCATCACCGTGCCGTTTAGCCCGGAGACCCCGGCGAGTGGGGTGGGTGATACGGGGTTTTACCGCGCCGTCTGGTATCGCCGCGAGTTCGACATTCCCTCTCTTCCTCAAGGAAACCGCCTGATTATCCACTTCGGCGCGGTCGATTTCAAAACCACGGTTTGGATCAACGGCTCACTCGCCTGCGAACACCAGGGCGGCTACACCCAGTTCGGCGGCGATATTACCGAGTATCTGCTTCCCTCGGGACCTCAGGTCGTCGTGGTCCACGCCGAAGACGATCCGTCCGATCTTTCGAAACCGCGCGGTAAACAGGACTGGATGCTTGAGCCGCACTCCATCTGGTACCCGCGCACCACCGGAATCTGGCAAACCGTGTGGCTTGAGGTCCTCTCCGCCACCTACATCGGGGATGTTCAGTGGACCCCCAATGTGGAACGTTGGGAAATCGGTTTCGAAGCCCGCATGGATGGCGTTCGCCGTGAGGGGCTCCGCTTGAATCTGAAGCTTTTCGTCGGCACTCTAGTGGTTGCCGACGATAGCTACGCCGTGGTCGCCGGAGAAGTGCATCGCCGCATCGCCCTGTCCGATCCCGGGATCGATGATTACCGGAACGACCTGCTATGGAGTCCGTCGAGCCCCACCCTCATCCAGGTTCAGATGACACTTTCCGCGGAGGACGGCGAGCTCCTCGATTCCGCCAAAAGCTACACGGCGCTGCGTTCCATCGCTATTCAGGGCGACCGCTTCGTGTTGAATAGCCGGCCGTTCCAGCTCCGTATGGTGCTCGATCAGGGCTATTGGCCGGATACCGGTTTGACCGCCCCCGATGACGATGCCCTTCGCCGCGATGTCGAGCTTGCGAAAGCCATGGGCTTCAATGGCGTCCGTAAACACCAGAAGATCGAGGATCCGCGGTATCTCTACTGGGCCGATACGCTCGGCCTCGTCGTGTGGGAGGAGATGCCGAGCGCGTACCGTTACACCAAAGACTCGATCGAACGTCTCACCCGCGAATGGGTGGAAGTCGTCAAGCGCGACATCAGCCATCCCTGTATCGTGGCCTGGGTGCCTTTCAATGAGTCCTGGGGCGTGCCGGACCTGCCCGACAGCCCGGCGCAGCGTCACTACGTTCAAGCGCTGTATCACATCACCAAAACCCTCGACCCCACGCGGCCGGTGATCGGCAACGACGGCTGGGAGAGCGTGGCCACCGACATCATCGGCATCCACGATTACGACGAGTCCGCGCAGCGCATCGGTGTCCGGTACGGCGCTTCCGAAGTGGAAAGCCGCCTGTTCAAATTCGAGCGCCCGGGCGGACGCCTGCTGCTGCTCGATGGTTCCACCCGCGCCGATCAGCCCATCATGCTCACCGAATTTGGCGGTATCGCCTATTCGCCCGACGTCCACGGCACGTGGGGATATACGAGGTCCGATTCAGCCGCTCAATTCGCTGAACGCTACTCCGCTCTCGTGACCGTGGTCCGCTCCCTCCCTACGCTGGCGGGCTTCTGCTACACCCAGTTCACGGACACCTACCAGGAGGCGAATGGCCTGCTTTACGCGGACCGTACGCCCAAGTTCCGTCTGGAAGATATGGCTTTGGCGACACGCGGATCGCGGAGTGAGCGTGACCGCCAGGAATGGGCCTGGCGCGAAAGGATCATGAACTTCCAGCGCCACCAGTATCTGGTCCCGGCGCCGGCTTCCGATCGTCACTAACCGGTTTCGACTTATGCTCGTTTCGCCCAGCCGGGAAAATGTCCCAGCCGCTCCTCTGATTTCTTCCGTAGCCCCGCCCTCGCTTTTCCGTTCTTTCTGGATGGGCGGCTACGAATGCGCAACGCATATCAATTCCTTCGGTCAGCGCCTCGACATGATCGCCGGCGTCCAGCACGATAGCCAGGCCGAGCACGATTATGCGCTGCTGCAATCGGTCGGCATGCGAGTAGCCCGCGACGGGGTCCGCTGGCATCTCATCGATCGCGCCGGAAATGGCCATTACGACTGGTCCTCATTCGCGCCCATGTTCCAGGCCGCCCAACGCCAGGGCGTGCAGGTGATTTGGGATGTGTGCCATTATGGCTGGCCCGACGGGCTCGACATTTTCAGCCCCGCGTTCGTCGACCGCTTTGCGAATTTTTCGAAAGCCCTGGCGCGTTTCATTCGCGAGCGCTCCGACGATGTTCCGTTTTATTCGCCGATGAACGAGATCAGTTTTCTTTCCTGGGGCGCCGCGCGTGACCTGATCTTTCCCTACGCCCACGGAAAAGACAACCGGATTAAGCGGCAGATCGTCCGCGCGGCCATTGCGGCGTGTCATGCGATCCGGGATGTCGACGCGCGCGCGCGCTTCGTTTTCCCGGAGCCGCTCATCCAGGCCATGCCGCCCCGCAATCGACCCGACCTCGCGTCTATCGCCCGCCAGCATCACGAAGCGCAGTTTGAAGCATGGGATATGATTGCCGGCTTTCAGCACCCGGAGTTGGGAGGTGATCCGGGCCTCCTCGACATCCTGGGCGCGAATTTCTACTGCGACAATCAGTGGGAAGTCCAGGGAAATGGGAAGCTGCACTGGCACGCTGAGCCCCGCGATGATCGGTGGGTACCCGTACATCGGTTGTTAATCGCCCTTTACAATCGTTACCGCCGCCCGCTATTCTTGGCAGAGACGAGCCACGTGGGCGTTGGTCGCGCCCGGTGGATCCTTGAGATGGGCGAAGAAGTTCTTCTCGCACGTCTCAACGGCGCTCCGATCGAGGGCGTGTGCCTTTACCCGATCATTGATCGCTTCGATTGGCAGCATCCCGACCGGTGGCACAATAGCGGTCTGTGGGATTTGCAGTTAGATCCCGGCGGTATTCTTACCCGCGTTTTGAATCAGCCCTACGCGGCAGCGTTCCAGAAATTGCGGATCGCCTTTGCCGATACAGGTTGTATTTAGTACTTGTCCCTTAGTTGGTATCGCTTCAGAATTCATCTAACCTTCGGAAGTATATCGTTGTAAAGAGCGAACCGCCCGAGCTTGATGCGAATGAACATTCGTTCACTTTGGCATTTCTCTTGCTTCTTCAAAGCTCGCAATATCGCTCAGGCTGTCTTCCCGGTCGAGGATAGGTAGGGCCAACATTTGTATACCCAGGAGAGCACAATGGCTTACAGCTTCGACATCATTGCTTTTTCCCATCTACGTTGGGATTTTGTGTTTCAACGCCCCCAGCATTTGCTGTCCCGTTTAGCTGCAAATCATCGCGTCATTCTGATTGAAGAACCCATTTGGGATCCTGCTTCCGAGCCGCACTGGGAATTGCAGATGGCCGAACCAAATGTTCTGGTCTGCCGTCCACACACGCCGCTTTCAGTCTGCGGCTTCACCGATGAACAGATGCCCGTGTTGGCGCGACTCGTTACAGAACTGCTCGCGGCCGAACACATTGAGCACTACGTCCTTTGGTTCTACACTCCTCTGGCTCTCCCGCTTGCCGATGGACTTTCGCCCCGCGCGGTTATTTACGACTGCATGGATGAACTCTCGGCTTTCAAAGACGCGCCCAAGCAACTGCTCGATCGTGAGGAGAAACTGCTCAAGCTGGCCGATGTCGTCTTTACCGGGGGACCCAGTCTCTATCGCGCCAAGAAAAACCGCCATTCGAACGCGCACTGCTTTCCGAGCAGTGTGGAGACCAGGCATTACGCAAAGGCCATGCTGCCCGATTCGACCGTGCCCGTGGATCAGGCCTCTATTCCCCACCCGCGGTTCGGCTTTTTCGGGGTCATCGATGAACGCCTTGATCTGAACCTGTTGGCCTTTTTGGCCGACAGCCACTCCGAGTGGCACATCGTGATGGTCGGGCCCGTGGTGAAGATCGACGAGAGTTCGCTTCCGCAGCGGCCCAATATTCACTACCTCGGGCAAAAAACATATGGGGAACTGCCGGGATATCTCTCCGGCTGGGATGTCTGTTTGCTTCCCTTCGCCCTGAACGAATCTACGAAATTCATCAGTCCCACCAAAACGCTCGAGTATATGGCGGCGGAGAAATTGATCGTCAGTACCCCGATCACCGATGTCGCTGAACCTTACGGAAAGATCGTCTACCTGGGCGGGACTCCGGAGGACTTCGTGGCAGCGTGCGAGCGCGCCCTGCATGCATCTGAGCAGGAGCGGCAGTCGCGCGTCCTCGGAATGCGCGAAGTTCTGTCCAACACAAGCTGGGATGCCACCGCCTTCGCCATGGAGGAGTTAATCGTCAAGGCGATCCGGAAGACCAGCCATCTCGAGGACGGTATGTTTGTCCCGGCCAAGGCCAGCATCTCTCCCTCCCAATCTAAGAAGAAACCGTCCACCGTGGTTATCGGGGCTGGCCCGACCGGCCTGAGCGCCGCTTATCATCTGGGCCAGGACGCCATCCTGCTCGAGAAGGAGAGCCGTGTGGGCGGCTGGTGCCGGTCCATCGAAGATAAAGGTTTCACCTTCGACTTCGCCGGGCACATCATGTTCTCCAATGATCCGTATGTGCACGACATGTACAAGCTGCTTCTCGGCGACAACGTGCATTGGCAGAATCGCGAAGCCTGGATCTATAGCAAGAACGTGTATACCCGTTATCCGTTTCAGGGCGCGCTCTATGGCCTGCCGCCGGAAGTGATCAAGGAGTGCATCACCGGCGCGATTGAATCGCGGTTCGGCAGCATCGGCAAGAAACCAAAGACCAACGGACATTCAGCGCTTCCCGTCTCGTCCAGTGCCTCGGTCTGCAAGGCCGAATCCATTACCGATTGTTGTGCCGATGGCGTGATGGAAGCGTCTGCGGACCTGGCGAAAAAGCCCAAGACCGACCTCTCTAGCGAACCTCGCAATTTCGAGGAGTTCATTTACAAGGTCTGGGGTGCTGGTATTGCGAAACACTTTGCCATCCCCTACAACAAAAAGATCTGGGCCGTGCCGCTGGACGAGATGGAAACCAGTTGGCTTGGCGGCCGCGTGCCGCTTCCCGATCTGGAGGAGATGATTGAAGGCGCACTCTCACCCGTTCCAAGGCCGATGGGTCCGAATGCCCGCTTCGGCTATCCGCTGCGCGGGGGCTTTCAATCTTTGATGAACGGCTTCCTGCCGCATCTCAAGGGCGATCTCCGGCTGAATACGACAGTACGCAAGGTCTGCGCGAGAGCGCACAAGGTGACTCTGTCCGACGGTCAGGTCATTCCTTATGAATTCCTGATCAGCACGATGCCGCTGCCGCTGCTCGTGCGCGCGCTCGGGGATGAAGTGCCCGCTGAATTGCGGGAAGCGGCCAGCCTTCTGCGCCACACCTCCGTTCGCTGCGTCAACATCGGGGTCGGCCGCGAAAACCTGACCGAGAAGCACTGGATCTACTACCCGGAAGACTCCAGCGTCTTCCATCGCATTTTCGTTCAGGGTAATGCCAGCCCTTACTGCAATCCGGCGGGCGGTTTCGGCTTAACTTGCGAAATCACCTACTCGCCCTATAAGCCGCTGCCGTGCGACGGGGACGATCTGATTCAGCTCTGCATTGAGCACTGCCGGAAGGTGGGCTTCTTCGGCGGAAACGATCCCATCCTCACCGCCAACCAGGTAGACATGCCTTACGCTTACGTGATTTACGATCACGGGCGTTCCGCAAACGTGAATGCCTTGCGGGATTGGCTGCTGAAACACGATATCGTCCTTTCCGGACGCTACAGCGAATGGGAGTACTATAACTCCGACCATGCGTTCCTGGCCGGCCGGAAAGCCGCGCAGACCGTGGCCGAACTGCGGCAGGAGCGCGCGGTGCAGGAGATCGTTCCCAAGCCCTGGGAAATTTCGCTCAACGCTTAATCCCTGCTTTGGGTGATTTAGCCCAAATTGCTAGCGCGTGCAGTTCGGGCCTGTTGACGTCGCGGTGGCAAGGTGGGATACTCGATGCCTGCTGGAAGGACGTACCGGCTTCAACTCCGGTGTCCTTCGGTGGAAGCTGCTCCCTTCCGCCTTCCGGACTGCTACGAGCTAATGATGGCCGGCTCGGAAAGCGCCCAAACAGTTCGAACAAGTACCTGAGGTTCTTTTCTTTCTAGCTCTACAGATCTCTGGCCGTACATCCGATCTGGTGAGCAGTGATTTGGACATCAAGGCATATTTAGAAGATATTGTCGGGTTGTTCGCGGCACTAGATCGGTTTGGCAAGTCTCTTGCTAAGACCAGTAACCGGCGTTCAGCCGCGCGAGGTAATTACTAAATATTAGTCTGGGTTCCTCAAGTTTATTTAGTTAGGAGCCCGAAGGTTTTGAAACCTTTTCGCTTTTTTACCGTCTTAATTGTTTCGTGATTTGTTTTTTAGGAGAGTTGGAATGACCCAGGTTGAGTTAGATAAATTTAGAAAGATTTTGGAGGCGCGACAGGCCGAACTGGGCGGTGCCTTGCGAAATCGCGAAGACATTGTGATCGAAAAAACTCCGGACGCATTGGATGAGGTCCAGCTTGCCGGAGAGCGGGAGCTTGCGATCCGTAACTTGGATCGTGAGTCGAATTTGCTCCGGCAAGTCCGCGGCGCCCTTGCCCGGCTTGCTGATGGCAGCTTTGGAACCTGCATGCACTGCGATGAAGAAATCAGCATGAAGCGGCTCGATGCCGTTCCCCAAACTGCGTTTTGCATCAAGTGCCAGGAAGCTGCGGACCGTCACGAGTTCGAGGAGCAGGAAACGCTTAACGAGCTGTTGGCGACTGCGGCTTAACTACTCGGCGTATTTCAACATCGAAAAGGCGGGTTTCATACCCGCCTTTTTCTTTGCCCCGTCCCGTTGCTTACCCTGCCACCGCTATCCATGAAGTCATCCGGCCCGCTTTCTGTCCTTCGCCCCGAAAAGAAAAGAAATCGGCGGAGTCGCATTTCGTGCATCGGTTGCACTGCACCACCTGGGTAACCGGAACGCCCTCCGCGCGCAGTTGCTCGAAGTTGATGGCCTTCAAATCGAGGTTCGCCTTACCATCGTCCGGCACGCCGGTCTTTCCGAATTCGCTCGCCACCTCCGCCCCCACCTCATAACAGCATTCACCGATCGCCGGCCCTATGGCCGCAAACACGCTCGATTTCGCAGTGCCGTAGTTCTCTTCCATGTGCCGTAGCGTGAGAGGTGCAATTTGCTGAACCGTGCCGCGCCAGCCCGCATGAATCGCGGCGACCACACGATGTTCGACGTCCACGAGAAGGATTGGAACGCAATCGGCCGTCCTGATTCCGACCGCGAGCCCCGGAGTGTCCGCAACCAGCGCGTCGCCTTCCCCAAGCAGTCCGGCTTCGCCGTGAGCGTCGACGATCCGAGCGGAATGAATTTGTCTAAGCGTCGCCATCGGCAGCGCGGGAAGCTCTCCGGCCCTCGTTCCAAACCCGTGCCGGAGCCATTCGAACGATTCCAGCAATCCGCACCGCAGGTTGCCGCCGCTGTCCAATCGGAACGAATCCGCCATCACACCGGATTTTGGATCTGGGCCACCCGGACCTGGCTCTTGAACTCCTCAAGCATCGATTCCGCCAGAACCACGTCCGTCGGCCTCTTCACCAGGGTGGTCATGCGATCGATCTTGTCCTGCAGCTTCAGAAGCGCGTAAAACAGATTCTCCGGACGCGGCGGACAACCCGTCACATAGACATCCACTGGCACGATCTTGTCGACACCCTGCAACACCGCGTAGGTATTGAAAGGGCCCCCGACGCTCGAACAGGCGCCCATTGAGATCACCCACTTCGGGTCCGCCATCTGCTCGTAGACGCGCTTGAGAACGGGCGCCATCTTGAGCGTTACCGTTCCGGCCACGATCATCAGATCGGCTTGCCGGGGACTCGGCCGGAAAACCTCCGCTCCAAACCGAGCGATGTCGAACCGCGACGTCGTCGAAGCAATCATCTCGATCGCACAGCACGCAAGGCCGAACTGCAGCGGCCACAACGCCGATTTTCGCGCCCAATTGAACACGTAGTCCACCGACGTCGTAATGAAATTGCTGTCGAACTGGTGCTGCAGTGACACTCCCTCCATGTTAGCGTCCCTATGCTCACGCCGCGTTACAGTATGTGAATGCCAACTCCGCTTTCCCGCATCGCCCACACCCGCTCCGGCGATAAAGGCGACACGGTGAATATCGGCGTGATCGCGTACCGCGCTTCCGATTACCCCGTTCTGGTCCGCGAGGTCACGGCCCAGCGGGTGAAGTCCTGGTTCGGCGATCGCGTTAAGGGCCCGGTCGAGCGCTTCGAACTTCCCAACCTGGGCGCGCTCAACTTCCTTCTGCATGAGGCGCTCGGCGGCGGTGGTACCGTCACTCTGCGCGTCGATGCCCAGGGCAAGACCTTCGGAGCCGCGCTGCTCTCCATGGAGATCGATGTTTAAACGGACGCACGCAATCGTCTTCCCCGCTGCCGGCCGCAATGCCTGTTGACTCCGCGCGCGAAGGCCGCCTGCTGCGGCTCACGCTCAATCGCCCAGAGAAACGCAACGCCCTCGACCTCGCCACCTGCCGCGAACTCACCGCTGCTCTCACGCAAGCGGGGGACGATTCGTCCGTCGGAGCCATTCTTTTGTCCGGCCATGGCAAGGCGTTTTGCGCGGGCATGGACCTGGCCGAAGCGCCCGGCGTTGATCCCGATGCCTTGGCCGCCGCTCACGACGCGCTTTTCACGTTCGGCGAATGGGTGCGGAAGCCGGTCGTTGCCGCCGTGCAGGGACCCGCTCTCGCGGGAGGAACTGGTTTGGTCGCGAATGCGCATGTCGTTATCGCGGCCGATAACGCTGTGTTTGGGCTCACCGAGGTGCGTCTCGGCCTCTGGCCTGTACTCATTTTCCCGGCGATCGTGGCCGCTGTCGGTGAACGCCGCGCCACCGAGCTGGCGCTCACCGGACGACTCTTCCATGCCGGGGAAGCAAAGGACTATGGATTGGTAACGGAGGTCGCCGTGAGCGATTCGCTGGCCGCCCGCGCTTCGGAAGTCGCCTCGGCCCTTGCCGAGGGCAGCGCCACGGCCATTCAGTCCGGCCTCGCCTACGTGCGCGAGATCCGCGGCTTGACGACCGCCGAAGCCCTCCAAACCGGACGTAGCGTTCGTAACGAAATCCTGCAGGATCCGGACTTCGCCGAAGGCGTTCAAGCTTTTCGCGACAAGCGCACGCCCGTATGGCCGTCCCACCGTCTCCGATGACTCGACTCTCCTTCGCCGTCGTTCTCGCTTCTCTCGCCGCCGCTCAGACACCGCCGCCCTCCAGCTTTCAGTCCCTCTCCTGGAGGTTGATTGGGCCTTTCCGCGGAGGCCGGTCCGTGGCGGCGACCGGTGTTCCCGGAAGTCCCGGCGTCTTCTACTTCGGCGCGGTCGGCGGTGGCATTTGGAAATCGACCGATGCGGGAACGGTATGGAGCCCCGTGTTCGATCACGAGCACGTCGCGAGCATTGGCGCTCTCGAAGTGGCTCCTTCGAATCCACGCATCCTCTATGCCGGAACCGGTGAAACGGACATCCGATCCGACATTGCTTTCGGACGCGGCGTTTTCCGCTCGGACGACGCCGGCGAGCACTGGCGCAATCTCGGGCTCGCCGGGACGTTCCACATCGGCCGCATCGTGATCGATCCGGCGAATCCCGATATCGTCCTCGTCGCCGCCCTGGGACACGCTTATGCACCCAATCCCGAGCGCGGTGTTTTTCGGACCAGCGACGGCGGCAAGACCTGGCAACACGTTCTCGATCGGGGACCCGACTCCGGCGCCGTGGATCTCGCGATGAATCCGGATGACTCGCGCGTGCTCTACGCGACTACATGGCAGGCGCGCCGAACTCCCTGGAGCCAGTACGCGCCCAACCAAGGCCCGGCAAGCGCGCTTTTCAAATCCACGGATTCCGGCAGTACCTGGGCTCCCGTTACGGGTGCCGGTCTTCCCCTTACGCCGTGGGGCCGCTCCGGCATCGCCGTCGCGCGCGGCACGCATGGCCGTCGCGTGTACCTCTTACTCGAAGCAGGGAAAGAGTCTGGCCTTTACCGCTCCGACGATGCCGGCCGGTCTTGGAAACGAGCCAGCGCGGATCCCCGAATCACCAGCCGCCAGTGGTACTTCGGGTTCATCGCTGTCGACCCGCACAATCCGGACATCGTCTATATCCCGAACGTCGCGCTGATGCGTTCCACCAATGGCGGCGCCACATTCACCGTACTGCGCGGCGCTCCTGGCGGCGACGATTACCACTCCATCTGGATCGATCCCGCCGATTCCAACCGCATGATCATCGGGACCGACCAGGGCGTTTCCATCAGTCTCAACAGCGGCGCGACCTGGAGCACCTGGTACAACCAACCCACCGCGCAGCTCTACCATGTAAGCACCGATAACCAGTTCCCCTACCTCGTTTGCGGCTCGCAGCAGGACTCCGGCTCGGTTTGCGTTCCCAGCCGCTCCAATCACCCCTCCATCACCGAGCGCGACTTCACTGCGGTCGGAGGCAATGAAGCCGGGTGGACCGCGCCCGATCCCAACGACCCCAACATCGTCTTCGGAACCGACGTCTACGGCACCGTGACCCGCTTCGACCGCCGGACGTCACAAGCCCAAGTCGTGTCTCCATGGCCCGTTCCCACGTTCAGCGCTAACATCTCCCAACGCAAATACCGTGCGCCCTGGACGCCTCCGCTGCTCTTCTCGAAGGCCGATCCCCAAGCGCTTTACCTGGGTACGCAGTTTCTGCTCAAGACGGTCGATGGCGGCCTGCATTGGCAAGCCATCAGTCCCGATCTGACCGGAGCAGTTGCCGCAACCCAGTGCACGGCCGCCCCGGTCACTACAGCGAACGCGAAGGGCTGCGGGTATGGCGTGATTTACTCGGTCGCGCCATCGCCCGTCAGCGCCGATCAGATCTGGGTGGGAACCGACACCGGTCTGATTCAACTCACCCGCGATGGCGGCAAAACGTGGGCCCAGGTGGACGACCTTCCCGACTGGAGCAAAGTCACGCACATCGAGGCCTCGCACTTCGACCCTGCCGAGGCATGGGCGGCGGTCGACCGCCATCGCCTCGACGACTACGCGCCTTATCTTTACCGCACCCGCGATTACGGCAAGACGTGGCGCCCCGTGGTCAATGGGCTCCCGGCCGGAGCGTTCCTCAACGCCATCCGTGAAGATCCCAAACGGAAAGGCCTCCTTTTCGCGGCGGCCGAAACCGGCGTTTTCGTCTCGTTCGACGATGCCGAGCACTGGCAATCGCTCCAGCTCAACCTTCCTCCGGCGTCGGTCCGTGACCTCGAAATCCACGGCGCTGACCTGATTGCCGCCACCCACGGGCGCTCTTTCTGGATTCTTGACGACATTGGGCCTCTGCGGCAGATCACTCCCGCGGTGGCGGATGCAGCCGCCGTTCTTTTTCAGCCATCGCCCGCAGTTCGTCTGTTGTCCGAGTCGTTTCAGGGAACGCCCTTGCCGCCCGAAGTTCCCGCAGCGAAGAATCCGCCGGTGGGCGGCCTGATCGATTATTGGCTTCGTTCCGTACCGGCGGGCCCGGTGACGCTGGAGATTTTCGATTCGCGCAAAGCGCTGGTTCGCAGCTTCAGTACCGCGAGCGCGCCGCCGCCCTTGCCGCGCAATGTACCGATCGCCGACGTCTGGCTTGCCCGCCCGCCCGCACTCGCCGCCACGGCCGGCCACAATCGCTTCGTCTGGGATTTGCGCTACACGGGTCCCCGATCCGCCGGCGAGCTGGAATCGGAAGGCGGACCGGCCGTCGGGCCTCTCGTGAGCCCTGGTACGTACACCGTCCAGTTAACGGTCGACGGGCACGCCTACTCGCAGAATCTACAGGTGGTTCCGGACCCGCGCTCTTTGGTTGATGCGACAACGCTCGACAGCCAGCGCGACCTCGCCCTGCAGATGATCACGGAACTGAATCGCGCCTCCGACCTGAAGCCTAAGCTCGCGCCCGAAGCGCGCCCGCAACTCGAAGCTGTGGAAGCCAGCCTGAGCTCTGCATTGGCGGCGGTGTTGAGCGCAGACCGCACGCCGCCATCGCAGGCCGTTCAGGTGTTCGAGGAGTCCCGCGCGGCCCTGCAAAAACTCGCTGTTCCTTAAGGCCATGTCTACCAGCGGGGCACGTTCTCCAGCCGGTCGGCATTCTGAAAGGGAACCATCCAGCCGGGATACTCCGGCGGGAGAGCGCTCACCTCATCCAGCTTTTTGGTCTCTTCCCCGGTCAGCTTCAAATCGCTGGCGGCCAGGTTATCGTGCAACTGGTCCAGCCGCTTGGCCCCGATGATTACGCTGGTAACGAAAGGCTTCGCCAGAATCCAACTGAGAGCGACCGTGGCCGGCGCGGCGCCTCGGGCTTTCGCGATCGGCAGGAGCACGTCCAGGATGTTCCATGTCCGTTCTTTGTCGACGAGCGGAAAATCGAAACTGGATCGCCGCGAATCCTCGGGCTTTTGGTTTTCCCGCGTGTACTTTCCCGATAGCAATCCTCCGGCAAGGGGGCTCCACACCAGCAGCCCCGTCTTCTGGTCTTCGAGCAGCGGAACGATCTCCCGTTCCAGCTCGCGGCTCGCAATCGAGTAGTACGCCTGCAGGGTGTCGAACCTGGCCAGGTTCTTGTGGTCCGAGATTCCAAGCGCCTTCATGATTCGCCAGGCATGCCAGTTGGAGCACCCGATATAGCGGACCTTGCCCTGCTCCACCATCGTGTTCAAGGCACGCAGAGTTTCTTCGATGGGCGTCACCAGATCGGTCCCGTGTATCTGATACAGGTCGATGTACTCGGTCTGCAGCCGTTGCAGGGAAGCGTCCACGGCGTCCATCAAATGACCGCGGGAAGCGCCCACATCGTTGCGCCCCGGACCCATGCGCCCGAAAGCCTTGCTCGCGATCACGACATCCTTGCGGGCGATCCCCAGATTCTTCAGTGACTGCCCGAGAGTCCGTTCGGACAGCCCCTCGGAGTAGATATCAGCGGTGTCGATAAAATTGACCCCGGCGTCCACGCTCGCCCGGATCAGCGCGTCCGCCCCAGCCTGATCGACCGCGCCGATCGCTTTCCATCTTCCTTCACCGGCGGAAAAAGTCATCGTTCCCAGGCAGATGTTAGAAACCAGGAGTCCGGTATTACCAAGTGTTTTGTATTGCATGCAAGCTTAGAGACGCACCGGAGCGGGAAGTTGCAGTCGCCCGCGGCATCAACGTCCGATTCCGCTCTTGCAGTCTAGTTTTCGGAACCGTCCTGGCAGTCCGCCGGTCCGTTATCCTCCCGGTTCGCGCCCGATTCCATTAGCGGCTTATCGCCTCGTGGAAGGCGGACCGTGAAGGTGGAGCCGTCTTGGCCTGAACGCGACAACACGATATCCCCGCCCATCAGGCGGCAATACCGGCGAGCCAGCGCGAGACCTAATCCCGTGCCGCCGTACAAACGACCAATCGAAGGATCCGCCTGGATGAAGGGTTCGAAAAGCTTTTGCGCCCGGTCCGGAGCAATCCCAATGCCTGTATCGCTCACGCGAAAAATAATGTCATTCCCTTCCGCCGCGGCATCGAACGTCACGCTTCCCTTCTCGGTAAATTTCGCAGCGTTCGAAAGCAGGTTCAACAAGCTTTGCCTGACTTTGGTTCCGTCCAGGTACATCATTCCCAGATTTCCGTCAATGCGTACTTCGAGAGAGTTGCCGTTCTTTTGCATGAGCGGGTAAGCGGTTTCCGCCAGGCCGCGAACAAATTCGTCTATCTGAATGGTCTCAACCTGAAGGTCCATACGGTCCAGTTCGATCTTGCGAAGGTCTAAAAGATCGTTGATCAGTTCCAACAGGTGCTTGCCGGAATTGCGCACCTTTTGGACGTCCGCGACGAGCGGCTTATACCCGGTTTCCTGCAGTTCCTCCTGCAGCATTTCGCTATAACCGATGATCGCGTTCAGTGGAGTGCGCAGCTCATGACTCATGCTGGCCAGAAACGCGCTCTTCGCGCGGTTCGCCGTCTCCGCCGCAGCCTGCGCCCGCAGGGCGGCCTGTTCGGCTTCGCGCTGCTCCGTAACGTCGGTGTGCGTACCCACCCACTCGCGCACCTTGAGATTCTCATCCAGGACCGGAAGGGCGCTCGCTTTGCAGAAGCGCCATTCTCCGTCGTTGCGCTGGATCCGGTGATCGCAGACGAACTTGTGGCGGGTCGCAACGGCCTCGCTCCACGCAGCCAGTGTTCCGGGCACATCCTGGGGATGCACCTTCGCGACCCATCCAAAGCCCTGGTATTCCGCAAGCGTCTGACCCGTGAAAGCTGCCCATTGTGGCTGCTCGCCCTTCATTTCACCGGTGGCATCGTTGGTCCAGATAATGTCCGTGGCCGCTTCCGCCGCCGTCCGGAACCGGGCTTCGCTCTCCATCAGGCGGCGATTGATTTCCCGCAGCTCGGCCGTGCGCACCTCCACCATCTTCTCCAGCTTGGCGTTCAGCAGAAGTGCCTTCCCCTCCGCCTCCCGCCGATTTAGGATCTCTCCCCGCAACTGCGCCGGACTGGGCAGAGCGATAGCCTGCGGCAGCAACCGGAATAGGAGAAAAGCGGTAGGCACCGACGCTACCGCCGTCAGCGCCTTTATGACGCCTTCCAGCCGGTACATCGGATGCCACAACGTCCATATACCCAAAACGTGCGTGGCGCCGCAGGCCAGGATGAACGTACCGAACAATAAGAACATCCAGGAAAAAGCCAGATCGTTGCGCCGCCGGACCAGGTTTACGATGGCAAGGGGAATGATGAAATAGGAGCAGGCGATCAGCAGGTCTGAGGTCACATGCAGCCACACCACTTCTGGCAGCCGCAAGCAGTAAACATGCGCCATGAAGTCAGTCGCAAACAGCTTCCGCAGGAACTCCAGCATAAGTCTCTAAAAATCCCCCTGGATATAGCAGCCGATAGTGTCCGTATCGCTCGCGATCTCTCTTACGAATAATTGAAAAGATGGGGCATGAACCACGAATTCTTGATCGGGTTCCATCCGGCGCGACGTACGATACCACCCAAGCACTGCGGTTTTCGTCGCACGCTTCTGGCGGTTCTCGCTTCCAGCGTGAGTGCCGGGGAGCCGGCTCTCGAACATTCGGTGTGAGCACGGCGGCATGTCGAAGCTAGCGAGGTTTTTGTGTTCCGGGATTCCCATCGCCTTCATGATTCACCAAACATGCCAGTTAGAGCAATCATATAGCGGGATTGCCCCGCTCGGCCACGAAGGCTTGGTCGTGTTGGATGCAGGATGAGAGACGGACCGCGGGCGGGAAGTTGCAGTCGCCGGTGGATCAACGTCCGATTCCGCTCTGCCGTGCATTGCTTGGAAAGGACCCGGAAGTCCGCGGCGTTACCCTGCCAGCCGGAGTCCCATCTCAATAACCGGCCCATCGCCTCGCGGAAGGCGCACGGTGAAGGTGGAGCCCTCCCGCCCTGAACTTGACAGCTCAATATCCCCGCCCATCAAACGGCAATACTGGCGCGACAGCGCAAGGCCTAAACCGGTGCCGCCGTATAAACGGTGTATCGAATGATCCGCCTGGCTGAAGGGTTGGAACAGGTTTTCCGCCTGTTCGGGGGCAATCCCGATGCCCGTGTCGCTCACCCGAAAAGTGACATCATTTCCTTCCGCCGCCGCCTCGAACGTTACCTTTCCTTTGTCGGTAAATTTCGCAGCGTTTGAAAGCAGGTTCAACAGGCTCTGCCGGACTTTGGTTTCGTCGAGGTACATCACTCCGAGATTCTTGTCGACTCGAACTTCCAGCTGGTTTCCTTTCTTCTGCATCAGCGGATACGCGGTTTCTGCGAGGCCGGCCACCAGTTCGTCGATCTCTACGGTCTCCACACAAAGATCCATGCGTTCAGCTTCGATTTTGCGAAGGTCCAGAAGATCGTTGATCAGCCCCAGTAGATGCTTGCCCGAGTTGAGCACTTTTTGCAGGTCCGCTGCAACCGGCTCATGCCCGCCCTCCTGCAGTTCTTCCTGCAGCATTTCGCTATAGCCGATGATGGAGTTCAAAGGGGTGCGCAGCTCGTGACTCATGCTGGCCAGGAAGGCACTCTTCGCGCGATTTGCCTTTTCGGCCGCCGCTTGCGCCCTTATCGCCTGCTGTTCGGCTTCCCGCTGCTCCGTAACGTCGGTGTGAGAGCCCGCCCACTCACGCACCTGGAGATTTTCATCGATGATCGGCAGAGCGCTAACTTTGCAAAAGCGCCATTGTCCGTCTGCGCGCTGGATACGGTGATCGAAGACGAATTTGTGGCGGCTCGCAACGGCCTCGCTCCACGCCGCAAGTGTTCCGGGCACATCTTGTGGATGAACCTTCGCGGTCCATCCGAGGCCCTGGTATTCCGCAAAGGTCTGGCCTGTGAAAGCTTCCCAGCGCGGCTGCTCATTATGCATATGACCGCTGGCATCAAGGGTCCAGATAATGTCCGTGGCCGCTTCCGCCGCTTTCCGGAACCGGGCTTTGTTTTCTTTGAGTTGGCGGTTGATCTCCCTCAGCTGCGCGGGGCTGGGCAGCGCGATTGCCTTTGGCAGGAGCTGGAAAAGAAGGAACGCGGTGGGAACTGAAACCAGCGCCGTCAGCGCTTTCGCCACTCCTTCCAGCCGGTACATCGGATACCACAACGTCCATATGCTCAAAAGGTGTGTGGCGCCGCAGGCCAGGATGAACATACTGAACAGTAGAAACATCCAGGGAAAGGCCAGATCGTTGCGCTTGCGCACCAGTCTTAAAATCGCCAGAGGGATGACGAAGTAGGAGCAGGCGATCAGCAGGTCTGAGATGACATGCAGCCACACCACTTCCGGCAGACGCAAGCAGTAAACATGCGCCATGAAGTCCGTGGCAAACAGTTTTTGCAGAAACTCCAGCATCAATCTCCTATATCCCCCCTGGATATAGCTGCAAACAGTGTCCTTACCTTCCCCGATCTTCTCTTGCAATATCGGGAGAATCATACATTTGTGACTCGCTGGAGAATTAACCGGAATACGAATCGGTTCCATCTGGCGTGATTTGCGATAGCATCATGAAATTCACCCATGCCGATGACCACCCTCACCCCAAGCACCGCTGGTTTCCTCGCCCTGTTCACTGTTCTCGCCTGTAACGTCCGTGCCGCTGAGCCGGCTCTCGCCACGCAGGTACGCACGCCGCAGGGCATTCTCGAAGGCACGTTGAGCGACGACCATCAGTCCCGCGCGTTCAAAGGGATCCCCTACGCTATGCCTCCGGTCGGCAACCTTCGTTGGAAGCCCCCGCAGCACACCGCTTCCTGGCCAGGAGTCCGCAAGGCGACTGCGTTCGGCGCACGCTGCATGCAGGCCAAGATTTTCGACGACATGGTTTTTCGTGACAGTGGGCCGAGTGAGGACTGTCTTTACCTCAACGTGTGGACACCGGCGCAACCCTCCCAATCGCACCTTCCTGTAATGGTCTGGATCTACGGTGGCGGATTCATGGCGGGCGCCAGTTCGGAACCCCGGCAGGAAGGCGCCGCGCTCACGCGAAAGGGCGTGATTGTGGTCAGCATGAACTACCGGCTCGGAATCTTCGGCTTCCTGACCCATCCCGAGCTATCCCAGGAATCCCCGGTTCACGCCTCCGGGAATTACGGGCTGCTCGATCAGGTCGCCGCCCTCCAATGGGTCCACGACAACATCGCATCCTTTGGGGGCGATCCGGCTAACGTTACTATCTTCGGGGAGTCCGCCGGCTCCTACTCGGTCAGCGCGATGGTTGCGTCTCCTCTGACGCGCGGCCTTTTCCAGAAAGCTATTGGCGAAAGCGGAGCCCTCTTCAGCGACGCCCGCCCGCTCGCCACGCTGACTGAATCCGAAACTCGGAATCAGAAATTCCTGGAAACGGCTTTCGGCGCCGCCTCTCTCGAAGCCTTACGCGCCAAGTCCGCCGACGACCTGCTGCAAGCCCAAACCAAACACCGGGACCTGTATTTCTCCGCCGTTATCGATGGATATTTTCTTCCTGCCCCCGTAGACGTCATCTATGGCCAAGGCCGCCAGAATATGGTGCCTTTACTCGCAGGCTGGAATTCCGACGAGGGCGGCGCCGGAGTAATCTTCGGGAAAGATGACCCCACCGCGGCCGGCTATTCCGCCCATGCGCATACCTTGCTCGGCAATAATGCCGACGCCTATTTGAAGGTCTACCCCGGCGCCACCGATGCGGAGGCCAAACGCGCAGCCAGCGACTACGGCGGCGATAAGTTCATCGCGTACTCCACCTGGAAGTGGATAGAAATGCATCGCGCCACCAGTCACGCTCCGGTGTACAGGTATGAATTCGATCAGGCCCCGCCGGGCCAGACGCACGGCGCGTATCACTCGGCGGAAATCGAGTTTGTGTTCAGCGTACTTGCCTCCAAAGACTACCCGTGGCGCCCGGAAGATTTCCGCCTCGCCAATCTGATGTCCAACTACTGGACCAACTTCGCCAAAACCGGTAACCCGAACGGCCCAGGCATGCCCTCGTGGCCGCCCTAACGGCCGCGGCGGGGAACCCGGTGATGCATCTCAGCGCAGCGCCGCACGCCGAGCCGGACGCACACCGCGATCGCTATGAATTCCTGGACAGCCTCAGCCCGTATCACACCGCGGCACACGTGGGCGAGAGCGCCAGGCCATAGCCCAAACCAGCTATAATTGGCCAGATGAAGCCCACGGAGAAGATCTGGCACAACGGTAAATTCATCGCCTGGGACGACGCCAAGATCCACGTCCTTTCGCATGTAGTCAGCTATGGAAGCTCGGTATTCGAGGGCATCCGCTGCTACGAGACCAGCTCGGGCCGGCGATTTTCCGGGTTCGCGAGCATGTGCGCCGCCTGCTCGATTCCGCCAAGATCTACCGCATGGACACTTCCCTACTCCGGCGATGAACTCGTCGAGGCGATGCTCGAACTGGTCAGCATCAATAGATTTGAAGTCCTGTTATCTCCGCCCGATCGTGCTTCGCGGTTATGGCGATCTGGGCGTGTCAACGGGCTCAAGAACCCGGTCGATGTGTACGTGGCGTGCTGGGAGTGGGGCAAGTATCTGGGTGACGAGGCGCTGGCCAGCGGCATCGACGTTTGCATTTCCAGCTGGACCCGCATGGCTCCGAACACCCTTCCCGCGCTTGCCAAGGCCGGCGCGAATTACATGAATTCCCAGTTGATCCGCATGGAGGCCGTGGTGAACGGGTACCACGAAGGCATCGGGCTCGATTCCACCGGGAATGTCAGCGAAGGCTCCGGAGAAAACATTTTCGTGGTGCGCGACGGCAAGATCGTGACGCCGCCGCTCAGCGCTTCGGTGCTGCTGGGAATCACGCGCGATACCGTGCTGACGCTCGCGCGCGAAATGGGGATTCCCGTCGTGGAACGGTGATTCCGCGCGAAATGCTGTATATCGCCGACGAGGTGTTCTTCTCCGGCACGGCGGCGGAGATTACGCCGATCCGCTCGATCGACCGCATTCCAATCGGAAAAGGATCGCGCGGCCCGATCACCGAGAAGCTGCAAAGGAGTTCTTCGCCATCGTGAACGGGACCAAGCCGGATCTGCACGGCTGGCTTACGCCCGTCTTAACGCGCCAACCCGTCGCCTAAAAAGAGAAGGAACCGCGACGCGACCCTACCGGCCACCTCCCCCGAGATTTGCCGGTTCCGAAGCCGCGCCACGGCTGTTTAACAATCTCTTGGTTGTATCGCAATGCGGCTTGCCGCCGCTAGCGCGCGTTTGCCGCGAACCGGTTATTTCAACAGCTTTTAACTCCAACCCTGCTTAGTGTTTAAAGGGATACGGCTGTTCCAAGTCTGTGCATAAACCAGATCCGGTCGATAGTGTTACGGACACGGTCGCTCAGGTCGGCAGCACGAAGCGCTTTGCCCCAGGGATTCTGCGAAGGTTTCTTCCGAGATGCGCAGGTGCGTGCGTTTGACCCAGTCGGAGAGCGATAGATCCTCGAACTGGTCAGTCTTGAACATTTCGAGGAAGATTAGATCGAGGTTCCTGTGTTCTCGACGTAGTTGCCGAACGTCCTGGGCACGTAACCGACATCCCCCGCGTTGACGTCCGCGGTGCGCGCTTTCGCGCCATTAAAGAACACCGTCATGCGGCCTTTTCCCTGGACGTAATTTGCCATTCGTCCGCATTCTGATGCCAATACAATTCGCGCAGTCCGCCGGGTTTAACGGTCACATGTGCGGCGGCGATAGTCCTCGAGACCGGAGAGTTACGCGAGTCGATGACGCGCACCTCGCCCGAAGCGGACTGGTACGTACGCCGCATTGACGCCAGCGAGAAATCGAATCGAACTGGAGACGGGCCATTATCACCGGCAGCCACGCGCCGGTCGTCCTCAAGCCGCAGTGGCGCCTTGCCTTGAAAGGTGTAGTGCCCTCGGTAGGTGTCGCGTAGACGCCCTCCAGCGCGCCCGCGGGCACTCCCCCAGTTTCTCGCAAGAACCTCGCGCGGAGTATGCCGCAGCCAATCCGAAATAACCGTGGTGTTGCCTTCCGGAAAATTTGCCGTCATCGAAGACGAGCAGAAACTCGCTTCCTTCCGGTCCGAGACCTTGAATCGAATAGGGAATCCCGGCAGGGAAAAACCACAGGTCGTTCACCCCAACATCCTGGACGTAGCTCTTGCCGTCCGCATCGATCGCGGTAAGCCGTGCTTTGCCGTCCAGCATCAACACCCATTCCGCGGCATCATGCCAGTGGAGTTCGCGTATCCCGCCCGCAGTCAGGCGCATATTGGAGCGGTTCGCACCGCGAGTGAGTCTGGGGCGCGCCCCTCGCTATCGTGGAAAATAGACCGATGCGCGAAGAAAAATGCTCCGGGAGAGGCGCTGATGCAGTTCTGGGTTAACGCGCTGATGGCCGCGCTAGCCATTGTCCTGACCTGGCTTGTCCTGGCGCTGACATTCGCATCTATTGGCGCTCTCTACTGCCGGCGTTTCGTTGATCTTCTCCCATCATTCGGTAATCTGTGGCTCACCGTGTTGATAGGGTTTTCCTTATCTATATCCGGGTTGTTACTCTGGCATTTTTTCCTGCCGGTCAACGGAACTGCCGTATCGGCATTCCTGGCTATCAGCTTGTTGAGCCTGGTGCTCGAGCGGCGATGGTGGAACCGCGTGTTTCGGCACCCGATCTCCGTGTGGCCCGTCTTATTAGTCGCTGTCTTCTCACTTTGGACGGCGAACCATGCTTTAGCGCCAGGCAAGCTGGACGACCTATGGTACGAGGTCGCCGCAGTCCGTTGGTACCACGATTATCCCGTGATTCCGGGGCTGGCGAATCTAAATGGCCGCATCGGTTTTAACAACAGTCACCACTTGCTCTGTGCTTTACTCGCGTCCACTCCCTGGCGAGGAGGTGTGAATCATCTGTTCAATGGATTTTTCCTGGTGTTGCTTTTTGGCGCAATCGTGTTTTCCTTCCGTTCTTTTCTGAGACCGGGCTCTGTTACGTCGTCCGCGGAACGAATTCTGCCCGCATACCTGGGACCGGTAATAGGACATGTACTCTTCGGCCTTTTGGGGATGTCTCTTTCCACTTTAAAAGTGGACTCCGCGGTTACGATCATTGCATTCGTTTCTACCTTCTGGTTGTTTATGCTTTTCGAAAGCCAAGGAAGGCCGGAGTGGGCCGCCTACGGTTCTGTGCTGATACTGCTCGGGGCGACAGCGGTGACTTTGAAGCTGAGCTCTATTTTTTTCTGTGGCATTGTTCTCTCCGCGACTCTCGCGTACCTGGTCTTCGGCTGGCGCACTCTCCCCCGGCGGTCGCGCTTTTTCCTGCTGACCAGCTTCGGTATTGCTTCCTTAACAATTGGATCTTTCATCCTGCGAGGAATCCTGCTTTCCGGATATCCTGCGTATCCCAGCACGCTGATGGCGGCTTCTATCGACTGGCGCGTCCCGGTTCGGATGGCACTCGCGGAGCAAGTGGATGTCACAGCCGCCGCGCGGCTGCAGATCGGTTATAACTATGCGGATCTGGCGCGTCCCTGGTTCGCGAACTGGGCAAGCCAGACGGTGGTGAACGAGAAATTCACCCTGCTTCTGCCTCTCATCCTGATTCTGACACTCGGTCCCTATGCGGTTTGGACGCACCGCCATCCTTCATGGAGACAGGCAGCGCCTCACTTGATTCTTATCGTGGCGTCGATTTCGGCCGCTGTGGCGTGCTTCCGGTTGGCTCCTGCGGCACGTTTTGCTGAAGCGTATTTTTGGATCCCGGCCGCCTGCGTGATCGCCGCGATACAGACCTCGAAGCGGGAACTCCGGCTGGTGCCGGTGAGCTTGGTCCTGGGCTGTAGCATGGGCATGGGGAATCGCCTTTCTCCTCCATACCGCGTTTCCGGCCTTAACTATCGACCTTCATGATCGGACGGGCGTTCTTATTCTGGTTCTTGGTGCGCCGCTTTTGGCCGCCGGACTCCTGCTGGCTCATGTTTATAAGCTTCGTCATTTGACGATGCTCCTCCTGGTCTGCCTCGGGCTCTATCAGATCGGAAGCAAGATAGCGACCGGTGTCCTGCAAGGCCGTTTTCCGGAAGTGGCGGGCTATTTCGTCCGGAGAAGCGACTCGGCGTCGGGTGTCTCAGACCCCGTTCCGGAGGGCGCGCCTGGCGTCTGGAAACGGACCAACTCCGGGCTAGCCGTTTTTGACGTTTGTAATTCCACCTGGGAGACGCCCCTGCCGAGCACGCCTTACTTCAACCGCTTTCTCCGGCTCAGAGACCCACGTGACCTTTCAAAGGGTTTTCGCAGCCAGCTGGATGTCAACGCAAGCCACTTCGGATACACCATCGCTCCGCACGACCAGCCGTGTGAAACGGTTTACCCCGAATGACGGAATCGCCCGTTGCGCCTGACGCGCGAACAGGAGACCATAGCGGCATGCGACTTGAAGGAAAAACGGCGCTCATTACCGGGAGCGACCAGGGAATTGGAAAAGCCATTGCGATCCGTTTCGCGCAGGAAGGCGCGGACGTCGTCATCAACTACAACAGGAACGCGGATAACGCGCAGCAGACCCTCGCCGAGGTTCAAGCCACCGGCCGTAACGGCTTTGTGATTCAGGCCAACCTTTCGCAGATTTCCGAGACCCGGCGCCTGGTGGATGAGTCTATCGCTCATTACGGCAAACTCGACATCCTGGTTAACAACGCCGGTGTCGAAAAACGCGCCGACTTCTGGGATGTGACCGAGGACGACTATAACTTCGTCGTCGGAGTCAATCAAACCGGGGTCTTCTTTACTACCCAGCGCTTCGTGCAGCACCTGCGTGATACCCAACAGAAAGGGAAAATCGTGAACATCAGCTCGGTTCACGAGGAGCTCCCCTTCCCGCACTTCACCGCTTACTGCATGAGCAAAGGCGCTCTGAAGATGATGGCGCGCAACCTTGCTGTCGAACTTGGCCCTCTGGGTATTACAGTGAACAACATCGCCCCCGGCGCCATCGAGACGCCAATCAATACCAAGCTCCTGAGCGACCCCAAGCTACTAGCCGCGCTCACCCAGAACATCCCGCTGGGGCGGCTGGGAAAGCCTGAGGACGTCGCCTCGCTAGCCGTTTTCCTGGCTTCCCCCGAGTCGGACTATGTAACCGCGTCCACCTTCTACGTCGACGGAGGGTTGCTCTGGAACTACCATGAACAGTAATGTGGGGGCTCGGCGCGCTTCGAATTGCAACTTGAGCGGTTCGCCGGCATCCAAAGTCTATGGCGGATAGTGTGGCGGAAGATCGGGAGCTTCGGGAACAGGTTCAGCAACTGCGAGACGATCAAAACCGGCTCCGTCAGGAGCAGGACCGTCTGAAGCAGCAGACCGAGGCTAACGGGCAGGGTCGCGGCGCCGACCAGGCGGCTCAACCGGATCAGAAAGAGACCGATCCCAAAGCCGCTCCTCAGGGCGAAAACAAAGACGACAAGAAAGAGGAGCCTAAAAAGAAGCCGGGCAGTTGGTTTCGGGAACACCCGGTCGCCCTGGTCGTCATACTCATCCTGCTGATTGCCGGCGCCATCGGCATCTTCATCCTTTTGCAGTATCTCGGCTCCTACGTATCCACCGATGACGCACAGGTGGACGCGCACATCAACGCGGTCACCAGCCGCGTGGCGGGGACCGTGGTGGGCGTCTACGCGGAAGATAACCAGACCGTAAAGGCCGGCCAGACGCTGGTCGATATCGACCCTAGGGACTCTAAAGTGGGGGTCGAGCAGGCACAGGCGCAACTGGCTCAGTCTCAGGCCGCCGTGCAGGCCCAGAACCCGAATGTCCCGATCACCCAGACCGCTCAGGCGACCAACGTCACTTCCAGTTCGGAGGACGTGACGAATGCGCTTGCGGGAGTAGCCGCAGCTAAGCAGAGTTACAGCGCCGCCATCGCGCAACTGCGGCAGGCCGAGGCCAACTACGCCAACGCCTCCAATGACGAAGCGCGTTACAAGCTGCTGGTGGATAAAGAGGAAGTTTCTAAAGAGCAGTACGACGCCAAGCTGACCGCCAAGATTGCGCAGAAAGCCATTGTGGATGCCCAACAGGCCAGTGCCGATGCGGCCAAAGAAACCATCGCTCAGCGCGAATCCGCTTTAGCCCAGGCGCGCACGCGTGAGAAGGAAACGCGCATCAACGCGCCCCGGCAGGTGGAAATCCAGAGAGCGCAGGTTGCCAGCCGGCAAGCCGATATCCAGCGTTATCGCGCGCAGCTGGATCAGGAACTCCTGAATCTCAGCTACACCAAGATCGCCGCGCCCGTGAGCGGCGTCGTGGGGCGGCGCAGCGTGGAAGTGGGGCAGCAAGTCTCGCCGGGTCAGGAACTCATGGGCATTACCAACCTGGAAGATATCTGGGTCACCGCCAATTTCAAGGAAACCGAGCTGCGTAACTTGAAACCGGGTCAGCCGGTCAAGATCCACGTCGACTCGTTCAACGCCAATTTCGATGGCTATATCGATTCGATGCCGGGAGCGAGCGGCGCAAAGTTCAGTCTGCTTCCGCCGGAGAACGCCACCGGAAACTATGTGAAAGTGGTCCAGCGTCTTCCGGTTCGCATTCGTTTCAAGGCCGAACAGTCCGGCTTGGAGCGGCTGCGGCCGGGAATGTCGGTTACGCCCAAAGTCTCAATTCGATAAAACTTCGTTCAGCGACCCTGGCGGTAGCCTTCCAGATCGAGCGTCACATACTTGTAGCCAAGCTGCTTGAAAACGCGCTTAAACGCGCGGCCATCTCCGGATCAGAGCCTCTCGGCATCTCCTCGCGGGCGATCTCGATGCGCACCAGTTCGCCATGAAAGCGCGTGCGGAACTGCCGGAAGCCAAGCGCCTTCAGCTCTTCTTCGCCAACCTCCACGGTCTTAATATTCTGCAGCGTAACCGGCGTTCCATACGGAATGCGCGAACTCAGGCAGGCGGCTGCGGGACGGTCCCAGGTTGGCAGTCCGGCCAGCCGCGATAGTTCGCGGATCTCCGCCTTGGTCAGAGTCCGCGTCCACCAGCGGCGCCTTCACGGAGTGTTTCGGCGGCGTGCTGGCCCGGCCGGTAATCGCCCAGGTCGTCCTTATTCACGCCGTAGACGATGTTGGCGAACCCGCGCTCTTGCGCGTACGCATCCAGGACGCGTGAACAATTCGTCCTTGCAGTGGAAACAGCGGTTCTTGTCGTTCTTGACGTAGTCCGGGTTTTCGAACTCCTGCGTCTCGATGTAGTCGTGCACGATGCCGAACTCGCGCACAAACGCCTCGGCATCGCGCTTGTGCGATGCCGGGATCGAGGCGGAATCCGCCGTGATGGCAACCGCCCGGTCGCCCAGCGCCTGCTGCGCCGCCCACGCGAGATAAGCGGAATCGGTGCCGCCGGAATAGGCCACAATGACGCCCTCCATCGCGCGCAGTGCTGTGAGAAGCCGCTCTTGTTTCGCCAGCAAATCCGCCGGGTTCAGGAACGGAACGCGCGGCGGCTCCAGTTGTACCAACAGGGCGCTCATAGCTCGAATGGTAGCGCGCTTACTGCAAAAGCAGATCGCCCTGTCCGTTGTCCCCATCACCATTTTTTCCAGTGTCCACCTCGGGAACCAGGCTGGCCGCCGCAACCTGATCGTCTTCTTCCATCTTCACCAGCCGGACGCCCTGTGTCGAGCGTCCCGCCTGGCGGATCTCCGCCGAATCGATGCGGATGATCTGGCCGTCCTTGGTGACGATCATCAGTTCGGAATCTTCCTTCACCGAGAGAATGCCCGACCACCTTGCCGATCTTGCGCGGTGGTCTTCATGTTGATCACGCCCTTGCCGCCGCGGTTGCGTGAGCCGGTACTCGGTCAGCTGGGTGCGCTTGCCGTAGCCGTTTTCGGAGATGGACAGGATCAGGCCCTCTTCTGCCGACAACTTCCGCGCCGACGATGTAATCGCCCTCGGCGAGATCCATGCGCGCGGACGCCGCGCGCCGGGCGGCCCATGGGACGAACCTGCGTCTTCCGAGAACCGGATGGCCTGCCCTTCGTGCGAGCCGAGGAAGATGTAGCTCGTTGCCGTCGGTCAGGCGCGCCGCGAGCAGTTCGTCGCCCTCGTCGACTCCGAGCGCGATGATGCCGCGCGCCATCGGATTATCGAACTCCGTCAGTTCGGACTTCTTGATCACGCCGAGCTTGGTCACCATGACGATGAACTTGTCCGGCACGAACTCCTTCACCGGCAGGAAGGCCTTCACGGTTTCATCCGGCTGCAGGTTGATCAGGTTCGAGATGTGCTTGCCCTTGCCCGTGGTGGAGGCGTCGGGAATCTCGTAAATCTTGAGCCAGTAGACGCGGCCCTTATTGGTGAAGATCAGCAGGTAGGCGTGCGTGGAGGCGACGAGGAAGTACTCGACGAAGTCCTCGTTGCGCGTCCCCATGCCGATGCGGCCCTTGCCGCCGCGCGATCTGCCGGCGGTAGGTATCGACCGCGGTGCGCTTCAGATAGCCGCCATGCGTCACGGTGACCGCGACATCTTCCACCTGCACCAGATCTTCGAGCCGGATCTCGCCGGTGTCTTCGATGATCTGGGTGCGGCGCTCGTCGCCGTAATTCCTTCTGGACTTCCTGGAGTTCCTTGATGATGACGTCGCGCAGCACCTTCTCCGAGCCGAGGATCTCCAGGTACTCGGCGATCACGACGCTGGATGTCGGCCAGTTCGTCGAGGATCTTCTGCTGCTCCATGCCGGTCAGGCGCTGCAGCTGCAGTTCGATGATCGCCTGCGCCTGCCGTTCGGTGAACTGCGAGCGGTTCAGCGGCGCCAGCGGCCAGAGATAAACTTCGTTGAAGTCGAACTGCGTCGACGCTGCACGAGCGCATCGCGCGCTTCTTTCGGCGACTTCGCCGCGCGGATCAGGCGGATCACTTCGTCGATATTATCGAGCGCGAGCTGGAAGCCGAGCAGGATGTGCTCGCGCTCGCGCGCCTTGCGCAGTTCGGTAATCGGTGCGCCGGCGAACCACATCGACGCGGTGCTCGATGAAGCACTTGATCGTGTCGATCAGGCCCAGCTCGCGCGGCTGGCCGTTGACGATCGAGAGATTGATGATGCCGAAGCTGATCTGCAGCTGCGTCTGCTTGTAGAGGTTGTTCAGGATGACCTCGGCCTGCTCGCCGCGCTTCAGCTCGATAGACGATGCGCATGCCGTCGCGATCGCTTTCGTCGCGGATTTCCGAAATGCCTTCGATCTTCTTCTCGTTCACCAGCGCCGCGGTGTCCTCGATCAGCTTGCGCTTTGTTGACCTGATACGGGATCTCGGTGACGACGATCTGCTCGCGGTCCCTTTGCCCATCTTCTCGATGGCGGCCTTGCGCGCGAATCTTGAGCTGAACCGCGGCCGCGCGTGAAGGCGTCGATAGATCCCAGCGCGGCCCAGGATGAAGCCGCCGGTCGGGAAAGTCCGGACCCTGCACCATCTCCATGATCTCCGACAGCGGCGTGTCCGGATTCTGGATCAGCAGCGATGCTGGCGTCGACGATCTCGCGTCAGGTTGTGCGGCGGAATATTCGTCGCCATGCCGACCGCGATGCCCGACGACCCGTTGATCAGCAGGTTCGGAACGCGGGTGGGCAGGACCTCCGGCTCGTACTCGCTGTCGTCGTAGTTGGGCCGGAAATCGACGGTTTCCTTGTCGATATCCTCAAGCAGCGCGGTGGCAATGCGCGAGAGCCGGGCTTCGGTGTACCGCATGCGCCGCGGGCGGATCGCCGTCGACCGAGCCGAAGTTTCCCTGCCCGTCGACCAGCGGATAGCGCATGGTGAAAGGCTGCGCCATGCGGACCAGCGAATCGTAGACGGGCGCGTCGCCGTGCGGATGGTACTTACCCAGCACTTCGCCGACGATCTTGGCGCATTTGCGGGTGGGGCGGTTGGGAGCCAGCCCCATCTCGTGCATGCCGCACAGAATGCGGCGGTGGACCGGCTTCAAGCCGTCGCGAACGTCGGGCAGCGCGCGTCCGACGATCACGCTCATCGCGTAATCGAGATACGAACGCCGCATCTCGTCTTCGATATTGATGGAAATAATGTTGCGATCGCCCCCTTCATCCCCCCCGGAAGGAAGGGGCAGTTGCGGAGGTGCGGGCGGGCCTTGCGGCGGTTCCTGTTCAGCCATGACGATTGCTTGTAAACCCTTATTTTAGCAGGTATTTAAGCAATCCGGAACGGATTACGGAAGGCGCGCGAAACGCCGCCGTTTACTGCAGGAAACCAACCGGCTCGAAGCGGAAATCCGAGCCACTGCTGCCCGCGATGAAAGGCCCGGTATTTTCGAGCGCTTCGAGCAAACCGGAATTCTCGGAGAGCACGCGGATGAGTTCGCCCGACGCGCGTTCGTATTCCACCACGCGAAAGCGCAGGCTGAGCGGGTCCAAACCTCCGGCCAGGAGGGCGTCGTGGCAGATGGTAGCGGCATCCGGCAAATCGGCGAACGCCGTGTTCGGCTTCTTCACACTATCTAGGGTGCGAACCGGGGCACGAATGTTTCACAAAATAAGTGAGCGTAACGGAAAAGCGGATTTCATCGAACAATTGGGAGAGGAAGTTATGATGCCTATCATGAAATTCGTTAGTTGGATGTTGCCGGCATTAGGAGTTTTGACCTTAAGCGCTGGGATGGTCCCGAATCCCAGCATCGACGCACCGCTTGCTCCGGCGAGAGCGCAGGCCACGGCTGTCTTAGCCGGCGGCTGCTTCTGGGGGGTGGAGGGGGTTTTCGAGCGCGTGAAAGGCGTGTCCGACGTGGTGGCCGGGTTTGCCGGCGGCGATCGCTCTACCGCTCAATATGAGACCGTCAGCACGGGCTCAACGGGTCATGCGGAATCGGTCAAGATTACTTACGATCCTTCCCAGATTACGTATGGGCAGATTTTGAAGATCTACTTCTCTGTTGCGCACGATCCGACGGAACTCAACCGGCAGGGTCCCGACTCGGGAACACAGTATCGGTCCGCCATTTTTTATGCGAACGACGAGCAGAAGAAGATCGCGGAAGCCTATATCGCGCAGCTTACCGCGGCGCATGCCTACAAGGGCAAGATCGTGACCCAGGTCACGCCTCTGAAGGGCTTCTATCGTGCCGAGGAGTATCACCAGCACTACCTGCAACAGCACCCCAACGCGCCTTACATCGTGTTTAACGACATGCCGAAAATTCACGCCCTCGAGAAGCAGTTTCCGGAGATGTGCAAGCGCTAACGCCCGCGGGGGCTGGTGGAAAAGAGCCACCCCCTGCCTATTTTGATCCACTGGAAACAGCTGGAGGTTTCTGAAAAGAAATCTCTTAGCACGTGGCAACCTAGTTGCCTTAACGTGCGTTCATATGAGTGCATGCCTATGAAACTCTCCAGCCATTTTGTACCGGCAATTGCCCTGGCAGCGCTGCTGACCCCAGGCTTCGCACAGAGCTCGGGAGATTTGCAAACCAATCCTCCGGCTCAGCCCCCTTATCCTCAAGCTTCCCAAAACAACTACCCCTCCTCCCCGGGCGGCAACATGCCGGGAGGGCCGGAAGCGCAGTATCCTCATTTCCCGGCCGACCCAGGGTTCAACGCGACTCCGGTGCCTCGGACTCTGGTGATTCCGGGCGGCAAATACCTGACGGTGCGGACGCTTAACTTTGTTTCGTCCGACCGCAATCAACCCGGCGATTTCTTCTCGGCAACACTAGTCGAGCCTTTAGTGGTTGACGGCTTTGTGGTAGCCGCCCGAGGGCAGACCGTGAATGGCCGTGTGGTGGACGTGCAAAAGGCCGGACGCGTGAAAGGCGTTTCCAGCCTCCGCGTGGAACTGACCGAACTTCATCTGGTCGACGGGCAGCAGGTACCGTTCCGGTCCCAGATGGTCTATCGGCATGGCGAGACGTCCGTCGGTAATGATGTAGGAGCCGTCGGTGGAACCGCCGCGGTTGGCGCCGCGATCGGAGCCGCAGCGACGGGATCCGGTTTGTACGCGGGAGTCGGCGCGCTTGCCGGAGCCGCCGCCGCCACGATCGGAGTCCTCTCCACTCGTGGGCGACCCACCGTAATTGGACCGGAGACGCTGTTAACATTTCGCGTCGAACAGCCAGTGACGATCTCGACGGCGCAGTCGGCAGGCGCGTTTACGACGGTCGCGCGGGACGACTATGACCAGCCTCGAGAGCGTATGCGGCCTAGCTTCGACAATGGCCGTTATGCCGCCGGTCCTCCCGTGTTAGCCCCGCGTCCCTACTTCTATGGCGCGCCCTACTGGAATACCGGACTCTTCTTGTACGGTGGACCGCGTTTCTACGGTGGTTACGGACGCGGTTGGGGGCGCCGCTGGTAACCCTTTACTGAGCGGGTACCCAAACTTGTGACGGACCGACTAACTCCACATTGGGAAGCTCGGTCCGGATACGAATTCTCTGCAGCCCGGCCTGCGAACTTGCCTTGGGTTGAAACGCCATCAGATACTGGTGTTCCAACCGCCGGGTGAAATCTTCAAAGTAAGGCGCGAATGAGACCGGATTTCCGAAGCCCTGCCAATAGGCTTCGCCTCCGGTCGCGTCCGCGAGTTGAGCAAGATAATTCTGGCCCCAGTTCAAGCGGTACGGCGAATGTCCGTAGTGCCCCTCCCCGGTCCAATAGATCGAGCTGACCACGACGCCCGCGCGTTGCGCATGCTCGACGGCTTCATTGACGTAAACGTTATCGGGCCCCGTGCCTCCAAAGCGATCGATTCCGTCTGAAATCATTAGAATCTCCCGCCGTCCAGCGATGGGCTGCCAGGTCTTAAACAGCTCATTCAGAGAAAAATAGGGGCTGGCGTTGGCTCCCGGGCTTCCCATCGGCAGGCGCAGTTTCATTGCGGCGGCGGCGTGATCGGCCGTAAAAGGCTGTACGAAATCGACCGAGCCATTGCGCATGTAGCCGATCCCGATTTGAGCGCCGCCGGGAAGGCCGGTAATGAAGTTTTTGATGTCCCCGAATTGCGTTCCGATGTTGGTGTTCGACGACTCATCCATGAGCAACAGAATTTGCAGGGGCGCATTCTGGGCGGGCGTCCACTCCAGGACGCGTAACGGCTCTTTCCCGGAGAAAACAGTGACGTCATTCTGGCTGACCGCAGGGACGTCTTTGCCGTGACGCGCTTCGGCGGTGATGATGGCCTGGGCGACGGGCCCTCCACTACGAGCGGTGTCTGCCTGACCGAAACACGAAAGTGCTACCGCAGCGAATAGAATGAGCGCTTGCCATGACCCTGAAGAACGCATAGATCCTTTGAGTTTAACTTTCCAAAGACTCGCGGCGACGCAGCCCTGTCCATGTTTCACCCAGAACAATCGAGTTCGCGGGATTGCGCGGGTCATACCGTACACCCACGCCCCCGATGATGCTCCAACGATCCTGGGGAAGGTACGCCGCCAGCGACGAAATGTCCTGCGAAGCCGTGTAGTTGATGCCGCGCACGTCATAGCAGTATGAAAGAGAATGGTCGAGCAGTTCTATGATTTCCCCGCCGCTCAACTTTCCATGGCGCGCCAGCCACTGCCGCCGGTGCGCCTCGAGTTGTTCGGAGGTTGGCTTGACCTTGCGTGCGGACCGTACCCAAAAGAATGCCACGAGAACGGCTAATACGATGACGCACAGCGTGCCAAGGGCTTCGGGAGTGACGAAATCCGGCAACTTTCGGGCGATCGCTCCTTACACGTTGACCGGCTCGGGCCTATCCGTGAAGACGCGGTGGTGATCGCTCATGAACTGCTCGAGGCCCTTGTCGGTAAGGACATGGGCAAAGAGCGCGTCCATCGTCTTATAGGGCATCGTCGCGATGTGGGCGCCGGCGAGGGCCGAATCAATCACATGGTTCGTGGTTCGCAGCGAGGCTGCCAGGATCTGGGTCGGGTAGCCGTAATTTTCGTAGATGGTCACGATCTGACGGATCAGCGTCATCCCGTCCTGACCGATGTCGTCGAGGCGGCCGACAAACGGGCTGACAATGTACGCCCCCGCTTTGGCGGCAATCAGCGCCTGCGCGGCTGAGAAGCACAGCGTCACGTTCACACGGTAGCCTTCGCTCGAAAGCGCGTGCGTGGCAATGATGCCGTCGCGGGTAAGCGGGCACTTCACGACAACGTTCTTGTGAATCGCAGCCAAGCGCCGGCCTTCCTGAACCATTTCCCGATGGGTAAGCGCGATGACTTCCGCGCTGACGTCGCCGTCCACAATGTCGCAAATTTTCCGGATCTGATCCTCGATCGGCTGACCCTCCCGCGCGATGAGGGACGGGTTGGTGGTCACGCCATCGACAATCCCCCACGCCGCGACTTTCTTCACTTCTTCGAGGTTTGCAGTATCGAGAAAAAACTTCATGGGTAACCGGCAGCCTTATTGTAGCGAAACAGGCGTTTACGGGACGCTCACGGAACGATCACTTCAATGGACGGGCTGCGAGGACTCTCGTTCCCGAGAAGGTCGAACGCGGAGACGGCATAGCGGTAGCGGCCGGATGGAACGGCCCGGTCACTATAGTTTGCGCTCGGTAGGTTTCCGCCGATCGGTTGGAGCGAGCCATCGCTTGCGCCTCGAAAAAGGTGATAACCGGCGAGATCGGGTTCCGTATCGCGATCCCAGGAGAGTTCCACAGACCTGGTTCCGGCAATCGCGCTTAAGTGCGACGGCACCGTGGGCGGAAACGTGTCCTTGGGCGTGATTGTCACGGACTCCGAAGCTTCGCTTTCGCTTGCCGTATCGCCCGATTTGCGAACGCCCTGAACGAAATAGGTGTAGGATTTTCCAAACTCGGCAGTGGTGTCCACATAGGGACTTTTGGGCGCGTCGGCAAGCGGCGCGAACTCGCCCGTTTCGCCTTTCCGATAAATGCGGTAAAGAGGAGCGCTGTCACCCAGCCAGGCCAGTTCGACGCCGTTAGCGGTCGCGCGAGCGCTTAGTCTCTCCGGCCGAGCGATGGGCTCCGCGATCGCCAGCGCCACGAAGTTCGACCACCCGGCGTCTCTCCCGCGATCGTTCAAAAGCCGAACGGCAACCACGACGTTCTTGCCCGCAAATCCCGCGGTAGGGAGCTGATAACTCGCGGCGCCCTGGCTTGCCTGCACGCGAACAGCATTTGCCAGCCATTGCGGGAGATCGAAGCGCGTTCCAGAGACGCCGACGCGCAGGTCCACTTCCGGCGGATCTTTGATGGGAAGAGCCTCGGTGGTCATGCGCGACATGGTGAAGTGAATGACCAGGTTCGAACCACGCTGCGCGGCCGTCAGATCGGTGACGCGATTGGGCAGATTGAGCGCGGGCGGCAGCGGCGGCCCGATGTAGCCGCAGGCGCTGGTCAGCAGGCAGGCGGGAATCAGGACACCGAAGCTCCCTAGGCGCGGCCGCCGGCGCCCCGCTTCCCCGTTCACAGAATGTACCGGCTCAGATCCTGGTTTTTGACGATATCGGCAAGCTGTTTCCGCACGTAAGCGGCATCGATTTTGATTACTTTCTTTTTCAGATCGGGAGCTTCGAAGGAGATTTCTTCGAGCAGCTTCTCCATGATGGTGTGCAGTCGGCGCGCCCCGATGTTCTCGCTGGACTCATTCACCTGGGCAGCGAAACGCGCCACTTCCTCCAGCGCATCATCGCCGAGCAGCAGCTTAATCCCTTCGGTTTCCATCAGCGCGACGTACTGCTTGGAAAGCGCGTTCTTCGGTTCTTTGAGGATGCGGACGAAATCTTCGACCGTCAGCGATTTCAGTTCCACGCGGATGGGGAAACGGCCCTGCAGCTCCGGGATCATGTCGCTGGGCTTCGAAACATGAAAAGCGCCGGCGGCGATGAACAAAATGTGGTCGGTACGAACGAAGCCGTAGCGCGTGTTTACCGTCGTTCCCTCCACGATGGGAAGAATGTCGCGCTGCACGCCTTCGCGGCTGACATCGGGACCGTGGCCCGATTCGCGGCCCGCGATTTTGTCGATCTCATCGAGGAAGATGATTCCGCTGGTTTCCACCCGATCGATGGCTTCGCGCGTGACCTGATCCATGTCGATCAGCTTGCTCTCTTCTTCCTGGGTCAGATATTCGAGAGCGTCCGCGACGCGCATGGTGCGTTTGCGGGTACGCGGGCCGAACAGCGCGGGCAACATCTCTTTGAAGTTGATGCCCATGTCTTCCAGGTTTCCGCTCGCGGCAATCTCGAATTGGGGCGCGCGGTCTTTGACATCTAGCTCCACCATTCGCTCGTCCAGCTTGCCATCCTGGAGGCGCTCCCGCAGCTTATCGCGGGTCCGATCATTGGGCTGCTCCGCGCCCTCCGCAGCCGGAGGCATCAGCAGATCAAGCAGGCGCTCTTCGGAAATCTTCTCGGCTTGATCGGACACTTCATCCAGCCGTTCGTCGCGCACCATGTCGATGGAAATGTCGACCAGGTCGCGAATCATGGATTCGACATCGCGCCCGACGTAACCGACTTCAGTGAACTTGCTGGCTTCGACTTTGAGGAAGGGAGAGCTTGCGAGTTTCGCCAGCCGCCGCGCCAATTCCGTTTTTCCGACGCCGGTGGGACCGATCATCAGGATATTTTTCGGCATCACCTCTTCTGCCATCTCGGGCGGAAGTTTCTGGCGGCGGATCCGGTTCCGCAGCGCAATGGCGACGGCGCGTTTCGCCTCGGGCTGACCCACTACATATTTGTCCAGTTCGCGCACGATCTCACGGGGGGTGAGTTCGTCGAGAGCCGGAGAATCGTCAACGGACTTCGTGGGCAAATAGATCACCATCCGATCACTTCGCTCCCTTCGCTGGAGGGGGAGCAACGTCTTCTACCGACAGCTCTTCGTAATTAATCTGATCGTTGGTATAAATGCAGATATTGGAAGCAATCCGCATGGATTCCTCCGCGATCTGGCGCGCGCTGAGCTTGGTATTGCGCATGAGCGCGGTGGCCGCCGTTAGGGCGAAGGTCCCGCCCGAACCGATGGCGGCGATTCCCTCATCGGGCTCGATGACGTCGCCGGTACCGCTGACGATGAACGTGTTCTTGGCATCGGCGACCAAGAGCAGGGCTTCCAGATGCCGCAGGATCTTGTCGGTGCGCCAGTCCTTGGCAAGTTCCACTACCGCGCGGGGAAGGTTGCCGTTAAACTGCTCCAGCTTGCCCTCGAAGCGGGCAAACAGCGAGAACGCGTCGGCGGTAGAACCCGCAAAACCAACGACCACTTTGTCGTTATAGATGCGCCGGAGTTTCTTTGCGGAAGATTTTAAAATTTCGCTTCCGAGCGTGACCTGGCCGTCGGCTGCCATGACTACTCGGCTGTCCCGACGGACGACAAGGACCGTCGTAGACCGGACTCTTTGTTTCATTAGGCTTGAAAGCCTAGTGTAACAGTGCGCCGAGCGCGACGAATCGGTCAGGGCTGGAACTTAAAGACCGCGTAGTGCTCCGTGCGGGTGGATTTCCCCAAGTTAAAGCGGGGCATATCGTTGATGTGAGAGCTCGTGATGTAGATCGCGCCGTCGGGGCCCTGCGTGAAGGTGTCGGGCCACTGCAGTTTTTCGCCGCCAACGATTTTTTGCGGCTTACCTCCAGGGACCAGGCGATAAACCGCGCTCTCGTTGATATTGCTCAGGTAAAGGGCGCCGCGCGCATCCATCCAAAGCCCATCCACGGGAAACGTCTTAGCCACTTTCTCGACGGCAGCGCCGGCGGACGAGGGAGAATCCCGCAACGCGCTGGTCTTCACGCGGTAGAGTGTCGCGCCAGTCAACGCCTGGTAATAGAGGTACTGGCCGTCGGGCGATAAAGCGATGCCGTCCGACGAGAACTGCGGCGGCTTGCCGTTGGCCTGAACCGGTTTCCCGTTTACGCTGATCGCAACGCCCGGTTCCACTTGCACGGAGGGATGCCCGTCGAGCGCGCGATGCGCTTTGCCGCTGGCGAGGTCGACAATGACGATACCCCCGACGCCGCTATCGGTCATGTACGCGACGTTGCGCGTGTTATCGATGCGGATGTCATTTAGATAGCTGGCGGGCTTGATCACGTCAGGGCCAAAGGCATAAATGCGGCTGACCCGGTTGGTGTTCAGATCGACTTTAACGAGCTTGGGTCCATTCGGAACGACGGGGCCCAGCATCGGGGCTGCGGGATCGACGATCCACAGGCTGTCCGCACCATCAGCGACGACGCTTTGCACGCAAACGAACTGTTTCCCGGCTGTCTCAGACTTGGCCTCCCAGCGATTCCAGAACTCATCGGGGTACGGCTTTACCGACCCGTCCTTCATTACTTCGACGACGGCGTTGAGATAGTGGTCCGACCAGCGCGGGAAATTGACGAACATCCGCCCGGATTTGGAGACCGTCACGCCGGTCAGCTGGAAATCGGTATTGGTGTAAACGGTGGATAGCGTGGCTGCCGCCAGGCTGGACAGGGTGGCGAGCGCGATCGGCGCTAGCAAAAGGGAAACGCGCATCGTCGACCTAAACAGCAATTAAAACGCCTAAACAGCCCGAGAAATTAGAATGGGTGTTGATTCACAGACATGCGTTCCGCGGCCGCCTGCTTACCTGTTTGCTCCTTGCCCTGAGCCTGACGCTGATCACGGTACTTTCTCTGGGCAGCGCGTTTCGGGACAATGATCAGGCCGCACTGGTGAGTGGCGCGTTGCAGGTCACCCAACACAAGGCGTCGCTGACCCACGCCATTTTCTATAACTACGATAAGCAGTGGGGCAGCTATTTCCTGCTCTGGGGACTAAGCGTTCTGGCGCCGGGTCTCGATCCGGTGCTGCGCGGCAATGTACTGCAAGTGTTGCTGCTGATTCCCGCCCTGCTGCTGGTTCTCTTCGCCCTGTACCGCAGTCGCGCCACGCCGGTCTGGACGTTTGTCCCATTGTTCCTGGCACCCGCGCTGGTGCTCTATCTTCCGTTTCTGGCGACGGCGTCGCTCTCCCTGGCTTTTTTGTTCTTCAGCTTTTTCGCTTTGCGAAGCGGCTGGCGTTGGACTGGCGTGATCGCCATCGCGGCGGCAACGGCGTGCCGCGGAGACGTGGTGCTGGTCGCGCCGTTAATCGTGCTGTCGAGCGTTCCTCGAAGTTCCGTAAGGCGCCTGCTTGTGAACAAGCTGGCGTGGGCGATCCTGTTCGCCGCGGTCGCTCCCGTATTCATCGGAAAGCTGATTAGCGTATTCACGTTCAGCGACCTGGCCGGGTTTTCGTTCAACCCGGCGCTATTTGCGGGATTTTTGTTCTTTTGCCTTGGCGCGGGCGTGCTGCTGCTGCTCGGAGTGGTCCTGTTCACGCGGCTGCGGCTGGCAGTGAAATGCGCACGGTGGCGGATCTTCTATGGCGCGGAAGCGGTGGCATTGCTCATCCCGATCGGTTTCTACTGGTCCCAACTCTACTCGCCGCGGTACTTCTTTCTGACTCTGGCCGGGCTTTTGTTCGTGGCGACGAGCCGGCGAACGGCGGTGCTGGTTAAGCGCGTACCGCGCCTGCTTCCGGCGGCCATTCTCACGTTTGCCATCGTGCCCTGGTTTCTCGGATTGTCGTTGCCTGCACTCCGCGCGCTGCGGCCAACCCTGACGGAACCAACAACGTTCCCCACAGCGGACGGCCTGTTCCCGATGGGAGCTTACGGGGCCTTTGCCGCCGCGTCGATCCGGGAAGACCTGGCCATTGATCACAATCAGAAAACCTGGGAGAGCGCGCGATCCGTCGACTATCGGACTTGCGGTGGAACGGTTCCCGAAATGGCGACGCCCATGTCGTATTACCTGGACGTGGCGATCCGGCTTCAGGGAAAGACTCCCTTCCGTGTGGTAGATGTGACGCAAGCCCCCTGCGGCGGGGCGTATGGTGATTTGCGGGCGGTGATCCGGCACGATTCAACGGGCATGGACGCGCCGCGCATCAACATGGAAATTGTTTCGAAGCGGCCCGAGCTGGGGCGGCCGATTGTCTGGATGGCGAACAATCGCGCTCCTTCGCCGCAGACGCAGGCGTTTCGCGAACTTGCCAGGTATCTGGGCGGAAAAGATGCCGAGGTGTTTACGGGCACCACGCTTTCGCAAGACCCGGCGCCCGGACTGCACCGTATATTCTTCTCCGGATTGGGCCAGTGCGCCTCGCGCATCCCGGAGACGGCGTACCTGTGCCGCGAGCCGGAAGCGGGCGAGGATGGCTGGGCGCGAACGGTTTTCCCGGATTACATCAACAAGTAGCGGGTTTATAAAAACAGCGGTGCGGCAACCAGGGTGATGGTTGCGAGCAGCTTGATCAGGACGTGCAGGGAGGGTCCGGCGGTGTCCTTAAACGGATCGCCAACGGTGTCGCCGACCACTCCGGCTTTATGGGCCTCCGAGCCTTTCCCGCCGTAGTGACCCATCTCGATGAACTTCTTGGCGTTGTCCCAGGCGCCGCCGCTGTTGTTCATCAGCATCGCCATGAGGATTCCGGTGATCGTGCCGACCATGAGGAAGGCCGCAACCGCGGTAGCACCCGAGTGGAACTGCTTAAATACGACACCGACGACGACTGGGGTCGCAACCGCGAGCAAGCCGGGCACCACCATTCCCTTCAGAGCGGAGCGGGTCACGATGTCGACACAAGCTCCGTAGTCCGGGTCCGACGTGCCTTTCATGATGCCTGGATTGGTGCGGAACTGGCGATGGACTTCCTCAATGACGATCTGGGCGGAACGGCCCACCGCTTTGATGGCGAAAGAGCTGAAGAGGAAGACCAGCATGGCGCCGAGCAGCGCGCCCGCAAAGACCGGGACTTGGCCGATGTCAACGGCAAGGGTGGCCTCGGGGGGCAGATTCATCAGGTGCTTGATGGTATCGATGTAAGCCGAAAACAGAAGGAACGCCGCGAGCGCCGCGCTGCCGATCGCGTAGCCCTTGGTAAGCGCCTTGGTGGTGTTGCCAACCGAATCCAGACGATCGGTACGCTCGCGAACCAGGTCGGGCTGGTGCGACATCTCGACAATGCCTCCCGCATTGTCGGTAATCGGGCCGAAGGTGTCCATGGCCAGGATGTAGGCCGAAGTCGACAGCATGCCTATGGTGGCGACCGCCGTTCCGAATAGGCCGGAAGCGGCGGCGGTGACGCCCGGCAAATTGGCGGTATGCCCGAGGTAGTAGGAGCCCAGAATCGCGCCGACAATCACTAAAACCGGAAAGGCAACGCACTCCAAACCCACGGCGAAGCCCGAGATGATGGCGGTGGCGGAACCGGTGGTGCAGGCCTTGGCGATCTCCTGAACCGGCCGGTGTTTGGACTCGGTGTAGTACTCCGTGATCAGCACAAAGAGAAAGCTGGTGACGATGCCGAGCAGACCCGCGAAGAAGAAGTGCCAGTTTCCGCCGAGCATGAAGTGGACGCAGAACCCCAGGCCGATTGTGGCGAGAGCGACGGTGACATAGAACCCTCGGTTCAGCGCCTTCATGGGGTCGGCGTCCTCCGTGGTCTTTACGACAAAAACGCCAATCATGGAAGCGAGCAGACCCAGCGCGCCGGCAACCAGGGGAAACAGGATTCCCTTAATACCAAAGGCCGGAAACAGACCCGCTGCGAGGATGATGGCTCCGACATTTTCAGCGGCCGTGGATTCGAAGAGATCGGCTCCGCGGCCGGCGCAATCGCCCACGTTGTCGCCCACTAAGTCCGCAATGACGGCTGGGTTGCGGGGATCGTCCTCGGGGATACCGGCTTCCACTTTGCCGACCAGGTCCGCGCCGACATCCGCCGCCTTGGTGTAGATACCGCCGCCCAATTGAGCGAAGAGGGCCACGAAACTGGCGCCGAAACCGAAGGCGACAATCTGGCCGGGAACGCGGGTGGGGTCCGTCAACCCTCCGAAAAGGTAGAACAGCGTCGCGACTCCGAGGAGTGAGAGCGCCACGACACTGAGACCCGTCACCGCGCCGCCCCGGAGAGCCGCCTGAAGCGCAGCGTTGATACTGTTACGAGCGGCGGCGGCCGTGCGGATGTTTGCCCGGATGGAGACCCACATACCGCTAAACCCGGCGAGCATGGAGCAGAGCGCGCCGGCGACGAAGGAAACGGTCATGCGGCGCGCGAGAACACCGCTCCCGCTGCCGAAGTAGTAGCTAAAGAAGATGACGACGGCGAGCACGAGCGCGAGCAGCAGAATGGTTTGATTCTGCCGCCGCATAAAGGCCTCGGCGCCCTGCTTGATCGCGTTCGAGATCTTCTGCATCTGGGCGGTTCCGGTGTCGAGCGCGATCACAAAACGGGCCAGTAGCGCGGCGACGACCAGAGCGAGAATCCCGATTCCGAGCACGGCCAGCAGGTACATCTGCCCGTTCCCCCCTGTGTCGTCGGCGGGTAACCAGAGCGCCAGCAGGGCTGAGAGCGATTGCATGTAGATCGGAGACTCCTGTCAAGTTATTGAAATAGAAGCGCAACGTCTGAAGATATCGGAGCGCGACTGCGGATGCAACATTCCTTTCGGGGGATTAGCGGCCGATTGTGCAGGATTGTGCACAATGCGCGGCGTTTCCCCAAAAAAGAACCCGCTGCGCAAGGTAGCCGCAGCGGGTCCGGTTAAGAATGACGCGGGTGCTAATCGCCGAAGCTGCCGACCTCTTCGCGAGCTTCGGATTTTTCCGCTGCTACGGGAGCGCTGGCGAGCAGGCTGCCGAGCGGAACGAACCCATCCTGGATCGGCTTCTCGCCCAGGACATGTTCGCGATAGAGCTTGGCCATCTTGGCGTCTTCAGCCTTCTGCTTCAGGAGATCGTCGCGCTTGCGGGTTTTCTCTTCGCGCGCGGTCTTGGCGATGCCTTTCTCGTCCAGATCGGTCTGGCGATGACGGTAGACGTCGTCGTCGCGCAGCACGAGGGAGTGATCCGCTGCCGCAAGCCCGACCTTCTTGCCGCCGGCGAAAATTTCGTGCTTGCCCTTCTCCTCGTACCACTTGGAAAGGGTCGCCGTCATATGCATTTTCTCGATGATGTTGCGCCAGCCCACGCCGGTGTTATAGGCGCAGAAGCTAATCTCACCTTCCTGCGTGGCGTACGGAATGATGCACTGCTCGGTGCGGCGGAAATCGTAATTGAAGAGATCCTGGAACCACATCCCCGCGATGAACAGGAAGTTCCAACGGTCCTTGCGCCGCTTTTCGATGTCGGCCATGGTGCGGTCGCCCGTCACCTTGCCGTAATCCCGGCCGGTCACGCCGAAGCACTTGTCGAACTTCTGGAGCATGTCCTTGACCTTGAAGTGCGTGGGAGATTTGAACGGATCGTAGTTCCGCATCAGAGACAGCGCGACGCCGATTCCGGACAACGCTTTCCCGCGCCCCGCGTCGGTGATCCGAGCGACGTCTTTAGCAAGCTGTGTGGCGTTCAAGAACGCGGTTACCGGAACGTACTCCTTGGTTTCCTTGTCGACACATCACCGCCATGCCGATGCCGCAGTTCGGGTGACAGCCGCAGGAGAGTTGCCCCCAGTCCGCAGCGGGCCCGTGGATCAGATCCGCGAAGTCGGAGAAGGTGCTCATGAAGGAGATGGGGAACCAGTCGCGAACGGGCTCGCCGATCCCGGTCTGGTCTTTCACGTCGTGCGCCAGATGCGAAAGCGTGTAGCGCTGCGCAGAGCGGCGATCGTCGGTTACGGCTTCATCGCGCCCCGTGAAGGAGACGGGCTGGAAGGAAAGAAACGGAATCTTTTTGGGGTTATCGAGAGCGAAGCGAACCACGGCGCCGACCTGCTCATTGTTGATGCCGTTGATGATGGTGATTACCGGAACGATGTCGACGCCGTTCGACCAGAGATTCTCGATGGCGCGGAGTTTCACGTCGAACAGGTTGCCGACGGCGCGGTGGGAATTCGCCTCATTCCCGACGCCATCGAATTGCAGGTAAGCATACCGCAAACCGGCTGCCGCGGCCTCTTTGCAGAACTCCGGGCTTTTTGCGAATTCGATGCCGTTGGTCGCAGCCTGCACGCTGTTGTAGCCCACTTTGCGCGAGTAGCGAACGGCGTCAAGGAAGTAGGGGGAAAGCGTCGGCTCGCCGCCTGAGAACTGCACCGACATCTGGCGGCGCGGCTTGATCGAGATGGCGTTATCGAGCAGGGTCTGGATGTCTTCCCAGGTAAGCTCGTGGACGAAACCGACCTGATTGGCGTCCATAAAGCACGGATCGCACATCATGTTGCAGCGATTGGTCAGATCCACCGTAAGCACCGAACCACGGCCGTGCTTAATGGTGCTGGTGCCGTGATCGTGCAGTTTTTCATCGGCATGGGCGCGGATGTCGCGGCCCGGGAACACATCTTCCAGGTGCTTGAAGAACGCCGGGTCGATCGCCATGACGTCTTCGAAATGGCCGTGGATTTCGCAATCCTTCACCATAAGGATGCGGCCGTCGCGCTCGATGATCTGGGCTTTGATTTCGCCCACTTTTTCGTTCTTGCAGGATCTCGACGGGAATTTTGCCGTCGACAATTTGCTGGCGGATATCGGGTACGCAGCGCGGGCAAAGCGAATCCGTCGTACGCGGCCATCCCAGGGGCGGCTTGGTCTTCTGGTAGGACTTCAGAAGAGGCTTCTCCGACCATTTGGGGGTAAACGAAGGCGCCTGATTGATCTGGTTCAGGCGGTCAAAAACCTGCCAGGCAGCGTTAGCCGCAAGAGATACCGCCTTTTCTGCGTACTTGATAGCTTTCGGCATGCGCTTTTATCGATTCCTTTTCGATTCTCGTTTGTACTGTAAAAGAGTACAGCGAAGCAGCTTGCTCCTCTATCCCCCGCTGTTGAAAGGAATACTTTTCTGGCTGTACGGTCGCACAGCGTGTCGAATGGGATTAGCAAAGGCGTGGAAACCGTTCCGATTGATCAACATAGACGTATGAACAAGTACACTGGGCGGCCGGCATGAAGAGCGTCGCGAGCTTGGAAATCGCGGAGCTGGCGGCCGCTTGCGGATTCGAAATCGCGGGCGTGGCGGACGTACAGCCGCAGACGGATTTCGCCCGGTATGTGGGCTGGATAGACCGTAGCTTTCACGGCGCGATGGGGTATCTCGGCGACTACCGCGCGGAGTTGCGGCAGGATGTGCGGACGCTTCTGCCGGAAGCGCGATCGGTCATCTGTGTAGGAAAGCTGTATAACGGCCCGGAACCTTATTCAACGGCGTTCCGTGAAGAAGAACGGGCGTGGATCTCGCGATACGCCTGGGGCGACGATTACCACGGCGTCCTTCGGGACGGGTTGGAGCGGCTGGCCCGCGAACTGGAAGAGACGGCGGGAGCTTTCGCGTTCAAAATTTGCGTGGATACGGCGCCGGTGCTGGAGCGCTCGCTCGCGCGGCGACGCCGGCCTCGGCTGGATCGGCAAGAATACCTGCCTCATCAACGAGCGGCGGGGCTCCTGGTTTTTTCTGGGTGAACTGATTACGTCGCTGCCCCTTGCGGCGAACCGGCAGCCGGCGCCGGACCGCTGCGGAACCTGTACGCGGTGCATCGATGCCTGCCCGACGCGGGCGATCGTGCCGGCGTCCGCCGGGCGGTATGAGATTGACGCGCGGCTTTGTATCTCCTACCTCACCATCGAATTGCAGGGAAGCGTCGACGAACCGCTTCGCCACGGCTCCGGCGCGCATGTTTTCGGGTGCGACATCTGCCAGGATGTGTGCCCCTGGAACGGACGGTCCGGCATCACCGGTGATCCGGCGTTTGCGGCGCGGCACTTCGCACCATCGCTCGAAAAACTGGCGGCGTTGACCGAGGCGGAATTCCGCGCGATGTTTCGGGAAACGCCCGTGGAGCGGGCACGCTACGGCGGATTTCTGCGGAATGTGGCGATCGCGATGGGAAACTCGGGATCGCCGCGGATGATCGAGCCCCTGGAAAAGCTGGCTGAGTCGAGCAATCCGCTGGTGGCCGAGCACGCGCGCTGGGCCTTAAGGAAGTTGAGAGCGCAGTAAACCGCGAATAGCGCTTGCATCGGCAAGCTCGCATCTGCTACGATCTGTAGCGTTACGATGAATAACAGCCAAACGCCGCCGGCCGATTTAGGCGAACTGGAGCGTCAGGTGATGGACCTGGTGTGGCAGCATGCTCCCTGCACGGCCGAGCAGGTACGCGCCAGAATCGACCGGCCTCTGAAAGAATCGACCATCCGGACAGTGTTGCACCGGCTGGAACAAAAAGGTTTCCTCACGCACGCGATCGAGAACCGTACTTATGTGTATCAGGCCGCGGCAGGGCGGGAACAGGTGGCAGCTAATGCCGTGCAGCGCATTGTGGACTGGTTCTGCAACGGTTCCGTCGAGGATTTATTGACCGGGATGGTGGACGCTTCGGTCCTGGAGCCGAAAGAGCTGCAGCGGCTCGCCGAAAAGATAGCTCGAGCGAAGAAGGGGGAGAGGAAATGACGTTAAACTTGCTGATCGATGCGGCGCTGCGATCGCTGCTGCTGGCCGGTGTTGTCCAGTTGGCAATGGCGATTTTCCGGCCGCGCAATGCGCGCTTGCGGGTAACAGCCTGGACGCTGGTCTTGATTGCGGCAATGGCCATGCCGCTGCTTGCGCGCTGGCGCATGTTCCAGATTCCGGCGCCTTCTGCTCTGACGCGCACGGCGCATCCGGAAGCGCTCGGAAAAGCGCCGGATTGGACGCGCGCGCGTGCTGTGAGTCCACAGGGCTTTGCCGCCGCGACGCCGTTGGAAACACGCGCGGCTTTCCCGTGGGCCGCGCTTGCATGGGCAGGATATGGGGTGGTCAGCGCAGTCCTCTTGATGCGGATTTTCCTGGGCGTGCTGCTGACCCGCCGGACGTGGCGGCGGGCGAAACCGATTGCCGCGGCGTGGGCGAGCGCTCCCCCGGTCCGGGAAGCGGACGATGTAACCGCTCCCGCGGCAACCGGTTCCGGCATCCTGTTCCCGGCCTCCTGGCGCGACTGGGACGCGGATAAGCTGCGCGCGGTTCTGGCCCATGAGGAAGCCCACGTGACGCATGCCGATTTTTACGTGCGGCTGCTGGCCCGCATATATGCCGCGCTTTTCTGGTTCAGCCCGCTTGGCTGGTGGCTGGCGCATGTCCTCTCGGACCTTCTGGAGCAGGCGAGCGATGACGAAGCGCTGACGCTCTTTCCGGACCGGTCCACGTATGCGGAAGTTCTTCTCTTCTTCGCGCAACGGCAGCAGCGCTCCGCGTGGACCCTGGCGATGGCCCGCACATCCACGGTGAGCCGGCGCGTGGAGCGGGTCTTGGCGCTATCGGCGGCTCCGGTGCGCGCCCATGCCGCGCAGTACGCGGCGCTTTCAACCGGCGTGATCGCGGCCGCGCTCCTGGTGGCGGGATGTTCGGTCCGCGCCCAAACTCCTCCGGCGGGCACGGCCGCAAACAAGGATTCCGCACAAGCCGGGAAGCCGCGCGAGAACCGCTCCTCTTTCTCGATGCATTCCGGGGACGAAGGCGAGCCGTACGTCATTGTCTCGGGCGACGGCATGACGATGAGCGGTTCGAGCGAAGATGCCGCGAGCGCGCGCAGCCTGCGGAAACGCTTTGCCAGCGACTATCTCTGGTTCCTGCGCGAAGGCAAGTCCTACGTGATCACCGATCCGGCAACTGTTCGGCGCGCGAAGGATCTGTTCCGCGATGAGGAGGAATTAGGCCGCAGGCAGGCCGAACTGGGAGAGCAGCAGGAGAAGTTAGGCGCCGAACAGGAGAAATTAGGCGAGCTGCAGTCCCGCGTCGCCGTGCCGCTTCCCGATCTGGAAGCCGAAACCCGCGCCATTGAGCAGCAGATGGAGCGGGAGCGGGGTAGCAGCGTAGCAGCGGCCAGAGACGCTTTGCGCGGCCTCGAGGCGGAGCTCAAGGAATCCAGGAACCAATCGCTCACGCAGGACAAACTAGCCGAGATCCAGGAGCATGTGTCGGCCCTGCAGGAGCGGCTAGCCGACTCTCACGCCGGCCTCGAAAGCAAGCTCGGCGAAATTCAGTCGCGGTTCGGCGAGTTGCAGAGTCGCGCGGGAGAGGAACAGTCGAAGCTGGCGGAGCAGCAATCCGCGCTCGGTGAGAAGCAGTCGGCCCTCGGGGAGCAACAATCGAAGCTCGGCGAAGAGCAATCGCGACTGGCGGAAAAGGCGTCCCAACAAGTTCGCAAACTGATCGACGAGGCCATGCGCGGCGGTCGCGCAACGCCGGTCCAGTAAGCGCAAAGCAGGTGCGGCGCGGGCTCTGGCGGCCTTGCTTTGCCCAGTGGGGCTTGCCAGAATTAAAAAAGTATATGCGCCGGATCCGCCTTGCCGTCCTGATCGGTTCGTTGTTGTGGGCGGCCGGCGGTCGCGCCGCCGAAGACCCGCTAATCGCATCCGGTTTCGACCACTTTTACAATCTCGAGTACGAACGGGCGCTGGCCGACTTCAATCGGTTTGAAAAGCAGCACCCCAACGACCCCGCGATCCATAACAACATCGCCCAGACGCTTCTCTACCGCGAGATGTTCCGCAATGGGGCCCTCGAGAGCGAACTGGTTTCGGGCAACAATGCCTTTCTGCGCCGCGCGAAGTTGAATGCCAGCCCCGCCACTCAGAAGCAGTTTGACGACGAGATCAACCGCGCAATCGCTCTGGCCAAAAGCGAACTCAATCAGAATCCGGACAATGCCCGGGCGCTCTACGCGCTGGGCGTTACGTATGCACTGCGATCCAATTTCAATTTCCTGGTACGAAAGGCGTGGCGCGATGCCCTGAACGACGCCACGCAGGCGCGCAAGTTGCACGACCGGGTGATTGCGTTGGAACCCGGCAATTACGACGCCCGTTTGATTCCGGCTCTGCACGAATACGTCGTGGGCGGGCTCTCCTGGACCATGCGCGCACTTGGTTTTCTGGCGGGGTTCCACGGAGATAAGGAAGGCGGGATTCGGGGACTGGAGGAAGTGGCCAGGCGAGGCAACGAAGAAAAGCTGGACGCCGAACTGGTGCTCTGCGCGATCTACCGGAGGGAAGGCAAGCCGCGGACGGCGCTGCCTCTGTTGAACGATCTGATCCGCAACTATCCCCGGAACTATCTTTTCCTTTTTGAAAAGGCGCAAATGTACGCGGCCCTCGGGAATAAGAAGGAAGCCCTGGGCGCGGTCGAACAGATCGCGAGGGAGAAGCAGGCGGGTGTTTCGGGGTTCGCCAACATCTCCTGGGAGAAGATTTACTACGAGATGGGGAACATCCAGTTCTGGTACAACGATCTGGAGCAATCGCTGGTCAGCCTCAAGCGGGCGACCGCTGCGACCGGCAATCTGGATTTGAATAGCGGCGTGTTGGCGTACATGCGGGAAGGGCAGATCTACGACATCAAGCACCAGCGCGATCTGGCCCGCAAAGCGTACGCGCAGGCGATTGCGTTTGCGCCGGAGTCTGATGCCGCCAAGGAGTCCCGGCGTTACCTCGAAGAGCCGTACCACAAATCGCGGTCATAGGCAGCACGGCCATTCAATTTCGAAACGCTATTTCCTGATTACGATGCGAACGGCGCCATCGAGGGCTTCCAGCCGTTCGATGCGATGGCCCAGCGCGAACCAGGATCCGGCGCGGGCTTCGGGAAAGCTGGGGATGAGGAAGTTGCGAAGGAGAAAATCGAGCGTGTCTCCCTGCATAGCAATGCCCGATACCTCAACCCTTTCGACATCCACGCGCGCGCGCCCGTTGGTGGACTGGAATCGCACGCGAACGCGCACGCGCCGCTCTCCATCGAGTAGCTGCCGGGTGAGCCAATTATCCTCGTGGCCTTCCGCCTGGCGAACGCGCAGGAAGTTGATCAACGTGATTGTTTCAGCGTGGGCGGGGCTGAGCTTCAACGTGGTCTCGCGCAGCGCGCCCGGGGCGATCAGGGCTGCCTGTTCGATGGCGTAATCCCGCAGTTCCTGAGCGGTGAAAACGATGGACGCGCCGCGAGGAGCGCGATCGTTCTCGATGCGGTTCAGTTTGACGTGCGCCGATTGCAGCGGACTGCCGCGATAAGCGCCGAGGAGCACAACGGCGCTCAAGCAGCAGACGGCGATCGCACGGGCAGCCATTCACGCAAACCTTTCCCCTTGCGGGCGAGCAGCTCGGCGAAGTTCAGGAAAACGCCGAGCGCGAGCAATCCGGGCCATAGGCGCAGGGTCGACGGAGTGCTGCGGCCACCCGCATCGAAGACCTCGCGCGGCGCGGGCCGATAGCGTCCGCCCGTGGACGAGGAGAGTTGCCGCAGAAGTTCGTCATTGGCGCCGAAGCCCGCCAACTCGGCTTCACTCCGATAGAAACCCACTTCGGGGAAGATTCTCGATTCCGCGAGTGGACGGATGCGGAACATTCCCTGCGCGGAGCCGATGCGGACGCGGGCGCGGTACAGGCCGTTGGCCACGCGGATCACCTGGGCGGCGCGCCGGAACTGATCCGGTCCCAGGGCGAAGATGTCGGGCACGGACACGGGATCGTTCAGATCGCGCCCGAGGCGGTAATCGACGACGATTTCTTCACTGGATGGATCGTACACAGCGTTGGCCTCGCTGGGCGCGGCGCGCGGCAGCAGGTCGCGGAGGACGTTGGTCCAGAAGCGGTCGAAGTCTTTCCAATCGAGCCAAGCCGAGGCCCAGCGATTCTTGGCGTCAGAGGTGAAAACGGTCGAGCGGCCCAGCCCATACTGCCAGCGGACCAGCAGGGGATCCCGTTCCATCGTGAGGATCTGATCGGCATCGGGACGGGGTTCGAAGCGTACGTAGCCCTGCAGTGCCGGCGCGGAGGCGATGTTGACGCCATCCAGCAGATCGGCATGATGTTTGATCTCGGGTTTGAGCGGCTTCTCGACGGCGGTGGTTCCGGTGTGCTCCTGCACGTCTTTGAGGAGGATCTGTTCCAGGCCGGTGGGCTCCTGGAGGAAATAGCTCTTGCCTTTCGAGTTGACAGCGATCTTCTCGAGATAGGCGCGGTTCACATCCTGGCCCAGACCGACCGTGGAGATCGTCACGCGGCTGGCGACGGCGTCCCGGGCAAGGGTCAGGCTGTCGCCTTCCTCGGAGATGCCGTCCGTCAACAGCACAATGTGTTTGTAAACGGCGTTTACCGGTACGATCTTGCGGAACGCTTCGGCGAGCGCGGGCGCGATCTGGGTGCCGCCGTCGGGGGTGATGCCGCTGATGAGGCGCTTGATCAGAGAGCGGTCTTCGGCTTTGCGCAAAGGAACGGCCCACTGGAAGGAATTATCGAAGATAAGAACGGCGACGAAATCCTGAGGGCGCAAATTCTCTACGACGCCGATCGAGGCCTGGCGGGCAAGGTCCATCTTCTTGCCTTCCATGGAAGACGATTTATCGATGATGAGGACGACGCAGGTGCCTTCCGGCGTGCGGGGCGGCGCGAGTTTCGCTGGTAAAGCGCGGGCCAGCGGATCCTCGGGCGCGTCCTTGTTTTCGACATAAGTGTTTTTCTCACCCGCGATCCAGAGCAGGCCGCCGCCCTGTTTCTCGAAAGCCTCCAGCCGCGCTTGCTCCGGCAAAGGGATGCTGCGCATGTCCCAGTTATTCATGACCACCAACTGGTACGCCCCGAGATCCGCGGGAAGCCCGCGCTCCCCGCGCGCGACCTCGAAACGATTGGCGGCAAAGATCTGCAGCAGATGATCGTCCGCCCCGGAGGGGTCCTCCGAGAGCAGCAGAACGCGGGGCCGGCGCACGGTGAGCGCGTATTCGAAAGGCGCGGTACCCGCATGGCCGGAGAGCGCAACGGCCCCGGTCGTATTGACGGCCGCGCGCAGGACGAAGTGGTTCTCGCCCGCCTGGAGCGCGACGACCTGCGAGCCGAGCTTACGGCCATCCGCCTCCAGGTCCAGATTCGCGTTGCCGGGCGCCGCGGCAACAACCGTGATTTCCACAGGAAAACGCTCGCCGCTGAAAACCTTTTCCGGCACCGAGACGGACTCCACGCGGAGGCTGGGTCGAGCGCGGCCGGCCAGCGGAAAGGTGTCGATGGGGACGCCGAGCTGTTGCGCTTGCCAGGCGGCGCGGCTCACGCTTCCGAGATTCTCGTTACCGTCGGAAATGAGCGCGATGCGGTGAACGGAGCCGGCCGGAAGCGCGGCGAGACCATCGCGAATGGCGGCTTCGAGATTCGTTGCGTGTCCGGAATCGCCGGGTGCATAGCTCAGCGCTCCTTTCAATTCGGACGGTGCGAGCGGACGCGTAGTGCGCGCAAACGGAAGCACACGCACGATATTGGATCCGCGCGCCCCTTCGATGGAGCGCACCGTGCGCGAGGCGTTCTCGAGATCCTCGGGAGTGACGCTGGCCGACGTATCCGCCAGAACTGCGACCGCGGCTTTGCGCCCGTCGAATTGGTACACGGGTTCGCTGAACGCCATGATCAGAGCGGCGAAGCTGAGGGCTTTCAGGATCAGGAGAGCGCGGCGGGAGGTGAATCGCCAGGCGTAGAGCATCCACCCGGCGGGCAGAGCCAAAAGAAAGGGCAGCCACGGATGAAGCACGGTCATGAGGCTTTCCTCAGCGCCGATCGCATCGGGGTCGCTTTGACGCGATTTCGGCGGATGCCGGAGAAAACGACCCAGTCGGCGGCCAGGAGCAGCGTTCCCAATGCCGCGAGCCACGGCCATAATTCGGAATGCTTCGGCGCCATGGCGTGCCGCGAGCCCAATCCGCGCAGCGCTTGCACCGGCGGCTGCCACTTCACGTCCCACATCTCGGGCAGCGTTAGAGCGTAGGAGGATTCGCGATTCGGTCCCTGGACGCGGACGTTTTCGCGCGCGCCGTCGAAAAAGCGCAGCGTGTGATGGTCCAGAGTGAAAGGGATCGCGGAGCCGTCGTCGCGCGTGATCTTGACGTCGCCCGGACCCACCGGGCTATCGATCGGGGCGGAAACGGATCCGGCGGACTGGACGTTGACGTCCAACTGCAGGAAGCTCTCGGGATTCATCCATCGGAGGATGTTGGCAAAGGCAAGCGGAGACGAGAGTTCATAACGCGAACCGGGCGCGCCGGGATCGAAAGCGAGCACCACCATTTTGTGAGCGCCGGGACGGGCGAGCACGACCGGTCCCTCGGCGACCTCGGCAACGCGGATGTCGCCGGGAGAAGGCTGCAGGACGGAAACCCGGGCGATCTTGCTGTCATGCGCGCGCAACCCGGCCCCGATCACACTATTGGCGTTCCAGTGGAGAGCGCCCGGTGCAGGCACGCTTTTGACGATCGGAATGGGCGATTCGGGGGGACGCGGGTCGATCCAGATCGTGTCGGTCATGGGGCGTTGCGATGGCGCAAAGCGATCGAGGATGACCAGCGCTTCTCCATCCGGCCGGTATTGGGCAGGCGTGCGGAATTGGGCGTTCACGCGCGGGTTAGCACTGAGGAACGGGCGCAGCACTTCCGGGCGGGAGGTATAGACGATCACCGGGAATACCGGATTGGCGGGGATCATCAGGGTGACGCGGTCATCCTCCGGGTAGGCATCACCGGGGGACACGCGCGCTTCGAGCACGCCGCTGTTACCGGAGTGGAACGTGAACGCCGCGTCCTGATCGGCACCGGGAGCGAGCGTGAGACGCCGGGAGCCGACCGAGGTTTTGTTGAAACCCGCAGCCAATTGCAACGCGCGCGGCTGCGGCCCGTAGTTGTGAACCGTGACCAGCACGTCCCACTGCGACGGATCGGTAGCGGACCTTCGAGCATTTACACGGCGAAGTCCTGCATTTTCGATCGCGTCCGGGATCAGCATGACGCGCAATCCCGCGCCATCGACGGGCTGCTCGTCCTTGAGATCTTTGATGCGTCCGCTTCCTACAAACGCGATGTCGCCCTGGAGGCCTTGTAAGGTCAGTGCGCGCCGGGCAAATGCAAGACCGCCTGCGATATCGAGAGAGGTCGCTCCGGGGGCCGATTCCGCAATGGCGGCGGCGATACGGCGGTGATCGGTTTCGAAGGCCGTCGCAGGCGTAGCCAGAGCATCCGCGCGGACCAACATAACGGGTTCGTCGGGAGGCAGCGCCGCAAGCCACTGCCGGGCGCGGGAGCGGGCGCGATCCATCAAAGCGCCGCGGTCGTTCCGCGCGGCCATCCAGGCGGAGGTTTCGAGCACCAGGACGTGCGCATCGGCCTTTCCGGCAGGAGCGCCGATACGCGGCTGCGCCATTGCTAAAAGCAGCAAAAAAATGCCGAGCAATTGCAGCACGAGCGACCAGGGCTGCTGCACTTTGCGGCGCCTTGAAGTTTGGACCGGCTGGCGGGCCTGCGTCCAAAAGCGTAGCGTCGAGACCGCCTCGCGACGGCGGGAACGGTCCAACAGATAAAGCGCAACCGTGGCGAGAGATGCGGCACTTGCCAGGACGAGGAACTGCGCTAACCCGAAGTTCAGGAAAAACATCAGGCCACTCCCCGGGCGCGGACCATGGAATCGAACAGCACCTCTTCGAGAGACCGGGATGTGGGCACGCCGACGTAGCGGCCGTGATTGCGAAGCGCCAGTTGCTGCAGAGACGCCGAGAACCCGTCGAAGCCGCGCGTGTACTCCGCGCGGGAGGCGTCATCCACCTCAACGCGTTCGATGTGCCCGGTTTCCGCGTCCACCAGCTCGATCTCACCGGTCCAGGGGGGCACGCGATCCTGATCGCGCCAGATCTGGATGAGGGACAGCTCATGACCGAAATCGACGAGATACTGCAGGGCTTTTTCGCAGTCTTCGTCATCAAGGAAATCCGAGAGGATGATCAGAAGGCCCCGCTGGGAGCGGGCGCTCATGAACTCGCGCACCACCTGATGAAAGTTCGTTGGTCCGCCGGAGGAAAGCGAGCCCAGGTAGTCCATCACGGGACTGAACCGATGCCGCCCGCCTCCGCAGCGCTTGCCTTCACCCAGCCGGGACGAGAACGGCATGATCGACACGGTGTCCAGGCGCACCAGCCCGACATAGGCCAGGGCGGCGGCCAGCTTGCGGGCGTAGTCGAATTTAGAACGGTCGCCCACGGCCATCGAGTCGCTGACGTCGACGAGAATGTGCACCGGAACGCGGGGCTCGATCTGAAACATTTTGAGAAAAAGCTTGTCGAGCCGCAGATACGCGCGCCAGTTGACGGCCCGCAGATCGTCGCCCTGGTGGAAGTTCCGGTGGTCGAGGAATTCCTGGCCGCCGCCGGCGAAGCGCGATGGGTTGTGACCGCCCACCAGCCCGGCAAACGAGCGCTGCCAGTGGATCGCGAGACGTTCCAGTTTTTCCAGGAACTGGCGATCGAGCAGCGGTTCGGGCATCGGCTGATCTACTCCCGCGAATGGCGCGATTAGGCGGCGGACGCGCGCACGTTTACGCCCTTCAGAATCGCGCTGAGAACGGTTTCCGGCGTGTGCCCGTCGGTGTGCGCATCGAAATTGAGGATGATGCGATGCCGCAGCACAGAATGGGCGAGCGAGCGGATGTCGTCGACACTGAGATGAAAACGTCCATGCATCAGGGCGAGGACGCGGCCGCATTCCACCAGAGCCTGAGCGCCGCGCGGTGAACTTCCATACCGGATGTACCGCTTGGTCATCTCATGCGCTTCACTCTGGCCGGGTTGGGTGGCCATCACGAGCTGAATGGCGTATTCGCGCACGTGCGGGGCTACGAGAACCTGCTTACACACGTTCTTGATTTCGAAAATGGCTTCGTGATCGAGCAGGGGATCGATATGAACCTCTTCACGAAGAATAGTTCGCTCGACGATGCGGGTCAGCTCTTCCCGCGAAGGATAGGTGACCAGGATCTTCATCAGAAAGCGATCGAGCTGGGCCTCCGGAAGCGGATACGTCCCCTCCATTTCGATCGGATTCTGGGTGGCCATGACGAGAAACGGCGGATCCAGCTCATGCGTGACCGTACCGCTGGTCACCGTGCGTTCCTGCATGGCTTCCAGCAGAGCGGATTGCGTCTTCGGCGTGGCGCGATTGATTTCGTCGGCGAGAACAAGATTCGCGAAGATGGGGCCGGGCTGGAAGCGGGTGGTCTTGGTCCCGTTGTCGCCGGTGTCGACGACCATGCTTCCGACGATGTCGCCCGGCATCAGGTCCGGCGTGAACTGGATGCGCGAATATTTCAAACAGAGGGCGCGGGAGAGCGTTCGCAGCAGGGTGGTTTTGCCAAGGCCCGGAACCCCTTCGAGGAGCACATGTCCACCCGCGATCAGGCAGATGAGCACGCCTTCGACCACGTCTTCCTGGCCGACGATCACTTTGGCGATCTCCGAACGCACCTGACGCAGCTGCGACACAGCCGATTCCAGCATCGTTTCGGAACCCGAGGACATATAACTACACGGTACCGCGAAGCCGCCGCCCAGCTAATGCCGGACATACGCGCCCGGACGCCGAACCTTTACAATTCCTGAATCTCTCCTGTGAAAGAATCATAAATTGTCTTTTTGATCAACCGATCCATAATGGCTAAAGCTCCTCTCTCCCTCGCGATTTTCGCGTTCCTCGCGGTTCCGTTCTGCGCATTCAGCCAGGAGGGATACATCGGTAGATACGATGCCTTCGGCGGCTTTACGTATTTCGAAAGCCCGAAGATCAATCTTGCCGAGCGCGGCTATCACGTGCAATTCGGCGTCAATCTGAAATCCTGGTATGCGGTGGGATTCGACTATTCCAATGTGAACGGGACGCTGAACCTGATTCCGCGCTATCTACCGGCGGCGCTCCAGCAGCAACTCGCGCCGCTGCTCAGCTTGTTAGGTCCCGACTATCACCCGGCGGTTCCAACGAGCACGAACACGCAAACCTTCGCTCTGGGTCCCACGCTGGTCATCCGGCATTTCAAGCATTTGGGCATTCTGGCCCATCCGTCGCTGGGCGCAGTGCGCGAACTCGCGGTGCCGCATGCGAGTGATCCGCTCACGGCGGTGGCGGTCAGCTTGTTTTTCACAGGCAAGCAAAAGCTGGACTGGCAGGGGTTCTACGGAGTCGGCGGCGGTTTCGATATCGGGGTGACCCGCCACGTCGGCCTAAGAATTCAAGCGGATGCCGTTTACGATCACCTGATTAACGACGTTTTGGGGCAAGGCCACTGGACCATTCGGGCATCGATCGGACCTTCGCTGCACTTTGGGCGAAATATCGCGCGCTAGCGGCGGGCGCTACTCCGGAACGGGGAACAGAGTGCCCCGGCCCAGCAGCCAGAGCGGGTCCATGCGCCGCTTGACGCTTTTCATAGCTTCGATGTGCTCCGGAGCGTACTGCATGGGCAGAAGATAGGCTTTCCGTTTCCCCAGGCCGTGCTCAGCCGAAACCGTGCCGCCGAGGACCGCGGCCTGTTGGGCGAAGTCTTTCATCAGCGCGCCGGCGATCTCGAGTTCCTCCTGCGAGGCGGGAAGCATATTAACGTGCACATGAGCATCGCCGATGTGCCCGTAGATCACGTAGCGGCCGGGCAGCAATCGTTCGAGGCGCTCGCGGTAGTAGCTCAGCATTTCCCGATTGCGCGCGAGCGGCACGGCATAGTCCGTGCCCATTTTCATGAAGCCGCGGCGAAGCATGGTCGCGTTCACGATTTCAGGAAGAGCGTGACGGAACTTGCGGAAGCGCTCGCGATCGGCAGCGCTGACCGCAAACCACGAAGCGTCGACCAGGGCTCCCGCGGCAGCGAGCCGTTCCTCCCACTCGTCGATATCGTCGCCTTCGGCTTCAATCAGAAGACCGGCTTGCGCGTTGGCGGGGATTTCGGGATAGCGCTCCCGCAGCAGGTCGAGCGAGTTGCGATCGACATACTCCATCATGCGCAGGAGGGGAACAGGGCGCCACGCATCGACGGCGTTTAAGCGTTTCGTGATCGCTGGACGAAAAAGACGACTGCGCTGAAAAGATCTTTAGGGATGGGCAGGAGCCGCACTTCCGCTTCGAGCAGCACGCCCAGGGTGCCCTCGGCGCCGCAGAAGAGATCGATCCAGTCCATGTCCGGGTGCAGGGCATAGCCGGCCGTGTACTTGGTGGTTTGCGGGACCGGGATGGAAGGAACGTCGAAATCGACCTTATCGCCGCGGCGGAATTCGATGACTCGTCCATCCATGAGAGCGACGCGCAGCGCGAGGATGTGACGGCGGGTGCTTCCGAAGCGGAAGCTGCGGGAGCCGCTGGCGTTGGTGGAGATGGTGCCGCCGATGGAGGCGGTGTTCTCGGTGGGGTCGGGCGCGTAGAACTGACCGGAGGGAAGCGCCGCGCGGTTGAGGTCGACGAGAGTGACCGCGGGTCCGACGCGCGCATTGCCCGTGCCGATTTCAACCTTCCGAAAATGCTCCATCGACAGGACCCATCCGCCCTGGGCGACGCGCGCGCCCGTAAGGCCGGACCCGCTGCCGAGGACCGTAACCGGCATGCGGTCAAGAACGGCCTGCTTCAACACGGCGACCACGCCCTGCTCGTTCTCCGGCGCGAAAACGTTTTCCGCCCAACCCTCGAAACCGGAGGCGTCCGTAACGGAATCGCGCGTAACCGGGCGCGGCTCGGGAGGAGAAGCGTCCACTAGCGCGTCATCCTCTGTCCGCTGAGGCGCTCGAGGATGCTGGCCGGAGCGGATTCCGGCAGAGCCAGACTGCCGGGCGCGACGATGAAGGTCTGCTCCAACGCGTATTGCCCCGATAGAACGGCGTGCGGAACCACATCCGTGAAAACCATCCAGGCCGAGTTGGGCGGGAAGTGGAACTGGTATTTGGGTGAGTCGCGCTGATACGCGGCGTTGCTTTTGAGGTAATCGTGAAAGCCGAGCATAAATGCGTCGTAGGGCGAACGGTCCGGCAGCGGAAAGCCCAACCCCCGGGCGAGCCGCTTCCAGGGATCGCCGGCGGGCGACTGGCGTGAAATGCGGAGCAGCCCGGCCTCGACGGCATATTGACGCGCGACCGCCTCGAAGGGATCGGAGGTCATCCAAACCCTTTCGCGGTTCGGGTTGATGTTCACGAAGAAGCGGAGGATCAGGCCGCCATTGGTGGGCCGTGTGGGAAAGGCGTCCGTATGCAGAAGGTCATTGCGCTTCTTCCACGGTAAGTCGCGGCCTTCTTCTTCAATGCCCCGGAAACTTGCGTAATCAAGGCGCCAGCCCGTCGCGTAATTCGGTATAAACTGTCCGGCATAGCTCGTAGCGGCCTCCGAAAAGCGGCTAAGGCTGGCGCGCACTTTGTCCAGCGTGGAGGCATCGGTTTTGCCGAGACCCGACACCTTCTGTTGAGCGGGCCGGAACGCGATGTTTTTGTGCAGATCGCTGGATTTCTGAACGAAGCCGAGGAGGCTGTCCCTGTCCTCCTGAGACAAGGGAAAGGGGATCTCGGGGAAAAACAGGATGTTGCCTGTTTCGAGCGCCTCTGCGCGCCGACGCGGGTCCGGCAGGGTGGCCGGGTGTATCAGTTGCATGGCTCGGTACTGATTTTAACTCCTGGGTTCGAACATGGAGGTCAAGACCGCGCGGCGCCTGACAGTCCGAGTTCTCCGGCTTGCGCCTGCATGGCTCGGAGACAGAACTCAATATGCTCGTCGAGAGGGATGTCCAGCGCCGCCGCGCCTTCGACAATGTCGTTGCGGTTCACGGCACGCGCGAAGGCTTTGTCTTTCATCTTCTTGCGAACGCTCGCGGCGTCCAGATCGGCGATATCGCGGGAAGGACGAACGAGAGCAGCGGCCGAAATGAATCCGGAAAGCTCATCGCAGGCAAACAGCACCTTTTCCAGCAGCGATTCACGGCTGACTCCCGAATAATCCGCATGGGAGAGGATCGCCCTGCGGATTTCCTGCGAAACCCCGCGGCTGGCGAGAATGGGTTCGCCGAGCATGGGGTGTCGGTCCAGGGTGGGGTGGATTTCAAAATCGAAGTCGTGAAGGAGTGCGGTGACCGACCAGGTTTCGGAGTCCTGCCCGAATCTTTGGGCGTACGCGGCTACGCAACATTCTACTTGAAGTGCGTGCCGAAGCAGCGAAGGTGACTTCACGAACTCGTGTAGCAAATTCAGGGATTCAGCGCGGGTCATGGAACTATCCATTATGCCCGCGCGTTCAGGGGACACCTCACGGTTCCGGAGGCTTGGCCGGCAGTGACTCTTACGCTCCGTCGGAGCCGTGGAGTTTCACTAGTTTGTTGTAGATTCCGAGGGCCAAAAAGGTGGGAGCCCAGTGCCCGACGAAGGTCGCTTTCCGATCATCTCCCGTGAACTGGAAAGTTAAAGATAGACCGATCGAACCGAGCGCGGCCCAAAGCCAGAAGTCCGACGGCAGTTTCGCAGTCTGTGTTTCGAGTGATCGGGCTACCACTCCTTCGCGATGCTCTGGGGAGGGACCTCGATTAGGATTACGTTCAATAACATTTTCAATATGCTCGTTCATTTCTTTCTCCTATTAGCAACCGGATACTTGGCCAAAGCAAGTTGCACATGAGGGGCCAGTGAAACTAGACACACAAAGGTGCGTTGAAATAAAAGATCTGATGGCCGGGAACTGATATCTTTGAGTGCTACCGTTTTCTGCCTTTGGACTCAGCATTACCGAAGTGTATGATTCTGCCCCTTTATCGTTGCTCGACGTCGGGGGTTTTTAGAGCGGAGTTCGAGAGTTTCAGGGTGAGACGAGCACGTCCCTCATAACTCTCGTACTCAGCGAGGGTAGGGCGAATACAAACCCTGTGTAGGTTAGCACGTGTGTATCTTGTGTGTGCTACACGGCTTTCGTAGGATAGGGGTTGAACGAAATGGGCCGGTATCGGCTTTTGGTGGTTGAAGACGACTTGAGTGTCCGAAAGATGCTCAGGAGTTATCTGGAGTATCTGAACTACGATGTCGAAATTGCAAACAGTGTGGCGGAAGCGCTCGCTAACCTGGAGCGCCAGCCGTTCGATCTGGTGCTCACCGATCTTCAACTGCAGGGAGCGAGCGGCATCGAGATATTAGCCTGGGTCAACACGCATCGGGTGGAGACTGCTGTCGTGATCGTGAGCGGCTGCGACGATGCGCGCCTGGCGGTCCAGGCCCTGAAAGGCGGTGCCTTCGACTACGTTGTGAAGCCCTTTCAGCTTGGTGCTTTGGGCGAGACTTTGGCAACGGCGATCGCGCACAAGAAAGAATTGACGGATCGCTCGCGATACCTGGCGGAACTCGAGGGTTCTCTCGATCAGCAATCCGGGACATTAAGAGCAACTCTCTCCCAACTGCAGGAATCGTCTCAGGCCACGCTTGAAGCTTTAGCAACCGCCCTGGATGCCAGGGAGCGCGAAACTTTCGCGCATTCCAAACGGGTGAGCGAGTATTCGGTGCATCTCGCCCGCAGAATGCATGCTTCCGCCGAGCAGATCGAGACCATTCGTCAGGGCTCCATTCTTCATGACATTGGAAAAATCGGCATCCCCGATCGCATACTTCTCAAGCCTGACGCGCTTACTGCGGAGGAGTGGGTCGAGATGCGGAAACACCCCACCATCGGAGCTTGGATCGTGAACGGCGTGGAGTCGTTGAGGCCGGCGTCCGGGATCGTGCTGGCGCATCACGAGCGGTACGACGGCAAGGGGTATCCGGCGGGCATACAGGGAGATGAAATCCCGTTTGGCGCGCGCGTTTTCGCGGTCGCCGACACCCTGGACGCGATGCTTTCCGACCGGCCGTATCGAAGCGGGCAATCGTACGTCCAAGCGCGGGCGGAGATTGAAAGCAACGCGGGCACCCAATTCGATCCGACCGTAACCGAGAGCTTCTTAAGCATTCCGCTCGCTGAGTGGGATCTGATTCGAACGAGATCGTTCTCGCAAGCAAGGGAAGCGGTGCAAGCGTGAAAAAACCGGTTTCCGAGGAGAAGCGCGGGCGTCTTCTTTTTACCGAGTGTCCGGAGCCGTTGATACTGGCGCACCTGGAGAGTTTGCGAATCATCGATGTGAACCGGTCCGCGACTGAGCACTTCGGCTACACCCGCGAGCAATACCTCGAGATGAAGCTCAGCGATTTTCACAGTGAAAGGGATGTACTCCGGTTTCGGAATGCGGCAACCGAACGCGATCCGGAGTCGGCGGACCTGCGCGGATGGAACACTCGGAACGTCTGGGGGGAGACCATCGAAACCGATCTTTCCGTTCGATTCCTGGACTGCGACGGGACACCCTGCGCTTTGATCTGTGTGCTGGATATGACCGCACGCAAAACGCTGGAAGATCGCCTCCGCCAGGCCGGAAAGATGGAAGCCATCGGCATGTTGGCGGGCGGAATCGCACACGACTTCAACAACCTCCTCACGATCATCTCCGGCTACAGTCAACTCCTCTTGAACGCGGTCTCGGAAACGGAGCGTTCGTCCATTGAGCAAATACTGAAGGCCAGTGAGCGCGCCGCCCAGCTAACGGGTCAGTTGCTCGCTTTCTCACGGCGCAAAGAACTGCAGCCGCAGGCGCTCGATGTAAACAGGATCGTTTTAGGCATGTCGACCATGCTGCGCCGTCTGATCGGCGAGCATATTGAACTGCGCCTGGCTCTCGCTTCCAACCTGGGCGTCGTTTACGCCGATCCGGGCCAACTCGACCAGGTCCTGATGAATCTGGTCGTGAACGCGCGCGACGCAATGGCGCAGGGCGGCAAGCTGGTCATCGAAACTGCCAACGTCGATCTGAACGACGAATACACGGGCCGGCATCTCGGCGTGCGCCCGGGTCCCTACGTGATGATCGCGGTCAACGATACGGGCATGGGTATGGATCAGGTCACGCGCGAGCGCGTTTTCGACCCATTCTTCACAACCAAGGAAAAAGGCAAAGGCACGGGACTGGGCCTGTCCACGGTCTACGGGGTAGTCAAGCAGGCAGGGGGAACGATCGACCTCTATAGCGAGCTGCAGCACGGGACCACGGTAAAAGTGTTCCTGCCGCGGGCCGGGAATGCGTCCGTGATCGAACGGCCGAGCCCGGACCCGATCGAACCGGCTGGAGGACGTGAAACGATTCTCGTCGTCGAGGACGAAGACGCGGTCCGGCGACTGGTTCGATCAACCTTGGAGCGCCGCGGTTATCGCGTCCTCGTCGCGTCGGGGGGCCCGGAAGCGTTGCAGGTCGCACGCTGCGAAGAACCCATCGACCTCGTCGTTACGGACCTGGTTATGCCGCAGATGAGCGGCGTCGAGGTAGCTGCGCGCATCCAGCAGGACCGTCCGCGCACGCGGGTGCTGTTCATGTCCGGGTATACGGATCGATCTCTCCAGAAAACCGGCGTCCTGCCCGATGCAATGGAGTTTCTGCAGAAGCCTTTTACACCCGCCATGCTCGCCACGCGGGTTCGCAATGTTCTCGATCGCGCGGAAAGCGCAGGTCAGCAGGCGCTCAGCGGAAACCCATAACATACCGGACCCCCCGCGCGGGTTAAGTTAGTGTCGAGCGCATGAAACCAGGGAGCGCACCGGCTAACCTCATCGAACGCACGCGGCGGGTGGATGCGCTTATCGCCTCGCAATGGCCGGAGATTCCCGGTGTTGCGTTGGTCGCGGTCGGCGGGTACGGCCGATCGGAACTGTTCCCCTACTCGGACGTAGACCTCCTTTTTGTGAGCGGTCGCGACGATCTGAAGGAACTCCTGGCGCCCTTCCTCCGCACTCTGTGGGACGCGGGGTTGCGAGTCAGCCAGTCTGTTCACACCGTTGCGGAATGTTTGGAGTTCACTGACCGGAATGTGGAACTGAGCGTCAGTTTGCTGGACCGGCGTTTCCTCCTGGGCGATGCCGCGCTCTTCCGGCAGCTGCGCGACCCGGCCAGAGAGCGTCTCATCCCGGCTCTCGCGCGCCTGACGCGGGACCGCCACGCAAAATACGGCAACACCATTTATCATCTGGAACCCAACATCAAGGAGGGGCCCGGAACGCTGCGCGACTTGCAGGTGCTCCGCTGGATGGCGCAGTTGGATGGAGGCGCCGCGCCTGCTCTGGACCGGGACTTGCTTTTCCGGATCCGGCAGCGGCTGCATGAGTCTGCCCGGCGCGATCAGAACGTTCTGAACTACAGCATGCAGGATGCGTGCGCGCCCCAGCTTGGCTTTTCGGACGCTCCGGAACTCATGCGGGCATACTACCGGGAGGCGGCGCCGCTGTTTCGCGCGTGCCTGCGACGGCTGGATCAAGCCGAATCGCGCCGCAGCCAGTTGCTCGCGAACTTGCGAGATCGTGCCGCGCGGCTCTCGAACTCCGAGATTTCCGTGATTGGTGGACGTGTCTACCTGCGTTCGCCATCCGTCGACGCCGCTGGCGCGATGCGGCTGTTCGCCTTTGTGGCGCGGCACGGTTTACCCTTGGCCGCCGATACGGAGGACCGCATTCGGCAGCTCACAACCGTCACTGTCGGCTGGCCCGAACTACGCGTGGTTCTGAGTCTTCGACACGCGCCGATGGCCGTCCGCGCCATGCAGGAAACGGCTTTCCTGCTGAAGCTGTTCCCCGATCTGCACCTGATCGAGTCGCTGGTAATCCGCGATTTCTACCATCGCTATACGGTGGACGAACACACCCTGGTAGCCATCGAGATCGCCGCCAAACTGCGGGACGCGACGGACGCATTTGGCGATCTGTCGCGGGAAACGTCCGAATACGCGTTGTTGTTTCTTGCGCTTTTGTTTCACGACAGCGGCAAAGGCGTGCCTTCGCGGGATCACTCCGAGGAGTCCGTTGGGATTGCGTTGCGAGCTTGTGAAAGCCTCCGGGTGAGCGCGAAAGAGACTGATACCGTAATCTTCCTGATCGGATCCCACCTGGAGATGTCGCGTTTGATGCTCACTCGCGATCTGAGCGATCCGGGAACCGCCGCGTCGTTGGCGCAAACGGTAAAAACTCTGGAACGGCTGAAGCTGCTCACGCTGTTAACTTTCTGCGACATCAGCGCCGTGAATCCGGAAGCGATGACGCCGTGGCGAGGAACGCTGCTCTGGCGCCTTTATACGGTCACGGCCCGGCACCTCACCCGAGCCCTGCAGACCGAGATCGCGGAGGAGGGCATGCCAGCCCGTTATGCTTTAACGCATTCGGCTGGCGAAATTGCCGCGCACCATGAAATGGAAGCGCAGGGCCGCCTCACCAGCGTCGAGCGGATCGAAGGCGCCTACCGGCTGACGGTGGTTGCTCCGGACCAGCCCGCTTTGTTCGCGCGGATTGCCGGCGCGCTCGCGGGATTCGGCATGAACATCTTGCGCGCCGAAGCTTTTATCAACGAGCGCAGAACTGCCGTGGAAACGTTCTGCTTTGCCGATCCCATGCGGACCCTGGAGTTGAACCCGACGGAGCTTGACCGGCTCGAACAGGTCGTGTGCGACTCGATCCTGGGCAAGCGAAATGTGGAAGAGGTGTTACGCGCGCGTGGACGGCGCACGCCCGCCAACCGGGTGGCGGCTCGGGTGTCTTTCGACAACACCGCATCCTCGAAGGCGACCCTTTTCGAGATCACGGCCGAGGACCGTCCCGGGCTGCTGTTCGATCTGACCGGTTCCATCGCGCAAAGAGGCTGCAACATCGAAGTGCTGCTCGTCGACACCGAAGGCCTTAAAGCCATCGATGTTTTCTATGTGACGAACGGCCAAAAGCCGCTCAGCGATGACGCCGCGAGAGCGTTGAGCGAAACCTTGCGAGTGGCAGCGGCATAACTGATACATTTCCGTTTCAACCTGTTAAAAACCCTCAATACAATCGATTCCGGATCATGGGACACTGGGGTTCGGCGGATTGAACCATGAAGACTTTCCTCGCGTTTCTCGTAATGACAACGACCACCAGTTTTGCTGCTGAGCCTTCCGCTTCACCGGCTCCCGCTGCAAACACCGAACGCCTTTACCGGCTGAAGTGCGCGCCCTGCCATGGGGCGGACGGCTCCGGCGGCACAGGCGTGAGTTTCAAGGGAAAGCTGGCACATCGGACAGCGCCTGCGATCGCGGACGTGATCAGGAACGGAATCCCGGGCACGAACATGGCTGGAAATCCTAAACTCTCGGACGAGTCCGTTCACCAGCTTGCGATGTACGTGCAGTACCTCAACAAGAAGAAGTAATGTTCGTCAGCGTGGCCGATTCCTGCGCTTCGCTCGCGTGATAGGAACTGCGGACCAGCGGCCCCGCTTCCACGTGGGGAAATCCCATGCGCAACCCGGCTAACCGCAGTTCGGCAAACGCTGCGGGCGATACGTATTCAACAATGGGTAGGTGCCGCGGCGAGGGCCGCAGGTACTGACCAAGTGTCAGGATGTCCACGTGGTGGTCGCGCAAGTCGCGCATAACGGCGAGCACCTCTTCCCGCGTTTCGCCCAGCCCGAGCATCAGGCCCGATTTCGTGGGCGTTTCCGGCGCTAGCGTTTTGGCATACGCCAACATGTCGAGCGACCTTTCGTACCGAGCCCCAAGCCTCACTTGCCGGTAGAGGCGAGGCACGGTTTCCGTATTGTGGTTCAGAACGTCGGGACGTGCATCCATCACAGCTTTCATGGACTCATGCCTGCCTTGGAAATCCGGCACCAGCACTTCCACTTTGCATCCGGGCACCCGCGTGCGGATCGCCTCGATGGTGAGAACGAACAACTCCGCGCCGCCGTCTTTACGGTCATCCCGATTCACGCTGGTGACCACGGCGTAACGCAGACCCATCACCGCGACGGCTTCCGCGACGCGGCGCGGCTCGTCGTAATCCACCGGCAGCGGCGCACCTTTTTGGACGGCGCAAAATCCGCAGCGCCGGGTGCACACGTTGCCCAGGATCATGAACGTGGCGGTTCCTCGATTCCAGCACTCGCCGATGTTCGGGCAAGCCGCGCTCTCGCAAACGGTGTGGAGGTTGAGGCCGGTAACCAGCGTCTTCAGGTCGCGGTAGTTGGCGCCCACGGGCGCGGGGGCGCGCAGCCAGGAAGGCCGCGCAGGTTTTGTTTCAAGCGTGACGAGCACTACCTAAAGTTTAGCGCCGCGCAGGCGCAACTCAAGGACATGCTCCTGGATGCGGGATCCCACCAGCCATTGCAGGTCGCAGCCTTGCGCCAGATCGAGCGCGCGGCGCGGGATCAAGCCGATCAGTTCGCTGCCCGCGATTGCGATGCTCCTCCGGTCCGCTTCCTCCTGAACACGCAGGAAAACGGTTGAGAGCGGCGTCTTTTCGAAATCGGTCAGATTAATGGAAACCTGCACCTGGCCCCTTGACTTCAGTTCGAGACCGAGCGCTTTTACACAGGGGAGGCCGCCGGACGACTCGCGAATGGCGCGCGCAATGGCACGCGCGGCAGCGAGATCGGTTGATTGCAGGTTGATATTCCAGGCGATCAGAAACGGGCGCGCGCCCACGACGCAAGCCCCGGCGGTAGGATGCCGCGCCTCTCCGAAGTCGGGCAGGCCCGTGAAGGAAGGAGAACGGAGCACCTCCAGGCGCCTGCGTCCCGGATCGCGCGCGGCCGCTTCGTAGAGGAACACCGGAACCTGGAGTTCCTCCCAGATCCGCTTGCCCATCCGTGTGGCGAGTTCCGCGCAACGGGCCAGTGAAATCCCGTCAACCGGAACAAAGGGCAGAACGTCCGCGGCTCCGATGCGCGGATGCACTCCCTGGTGCGCTGGCAGGCGAATCCGCTCGACTGCCCGAGCGGTGGCACGAAATGCGGCCTCTATCACGGCGTCCGGCTGGCCGGCGATCGTCAAAACCGTTCGATTGTGATCGATATCCGAGGAAGAGTCGAGAAGATACGCTCCCGGAACCGAACCCGCGGCAACGGCCAGCGCGTCGATGATCCCGCGATCGCGGCCTTCGGAGAAATTAGGAACACACTCAATGCATGTGGGAGACACGCGTGGGGTCCAACCGCGGAGTCGTGTACTCCGGGGTGGCGTCGTAGACCAGCATCCCACGCTTGAATACTTTGTCGACGACGTTGATGCCGGCGTAGTAGCCGAGTTCCCGGTAATCGGAAACGTTGAGAACGATCACGTCGCCCTGCTTGCCCGTTTCCAGAGAACCCACCAAGGCTTCGCGCCGCAGCGCATAAGCATTATTGATGGTGGCGGCGCTGATCGCCTCTTCCGCCGAGAACCGGTAGCAGCGAGAGGCCAACAGGAGAATCATCTGCATGCTATAGGCCGGGCTGAGTTCTGCGTGGAATGCCGAAGCAAGGCCGGGAATCACGCCGGCATCCAGCATGGCGCGTCCAGGCCGCTCGAATCGCATGCCGGTCTGGAACTCCAGGCCCGGCCGGAAGACAGCGATTGTGGACGATGCCGCGAGCCCTTGAATTTCTTCGAACGTGATGTTGCGGAACCCGCCCGTCGACGTCACGCCGGCTTCGATCGCGAGGCTCACGGCGCTGGTATTCCCGCACGGGTCGGCATGAACACTGAGAGAAAACCCGGTCTGTGCCGCGGCACGGAGGATTTTCTTCGCCAGGGCTGCCGGCAGAAAGCGTCCATCGAATTCCAGGGCGACGCTGCTCGCCAGCCGCCGCTTCCACACTCTTGGCAGGAACTGCTCACAGACCGCTTCCGCCCAGGTGGTTGGTTCCCCCGCGGGGGGGACCTTCAATAAAAGACTGGAGACCGTCTCGAGCGCTCCGTCGTACTCGCGCTGAATGCGCAGAACTTTCGTAGCGGTAGTCTCATCCAGAGCATAAGGGGCGTGAGACTGGACGGTTCCCGTCCCGTGCTGAAGCATGCCCGCGGCGGTGCGGTTAGCACGGTGTTTCAGGGTTTGCGACGAAAGCGAAGTACAGGCTTGCGCGCCTTCATTTAGAACTTCCTGAAACACCTCACTGTCGGCGTGGTTGTAAAGTCGCGATAGCCGCGCGATGGAACGGGGATGGGGACGCGCCTGAACCAGGGACGCCGCAGCATCCACAAAAGCCGGCATAACGACCTTCCCGGTGGCATCTAGTTCCCGGCAGTCCCGCGCGCCCGCCAGGCTCAGAACCTGCCGGCTGGGTCCAACGGCGCGAATAATGCCGTTTTGGATGAGGATCGCTCCATCCAGGATCATTCCCAGATCCAGGAGAGCAAGACCGCGACGCGGACCTCTGGGACCTCGCAGAGTGAGTAGTTGCCTTGCGCCTCGGACCAGTAAACCAGTGGACATAAGCAAACGAGAAGAACCCGGACAACGCCGTGCTTGCCTTGAAAAGGCCTTCTTTCCAGGCAGACTGCGCTACCTGACACCTATTCGTTCCGAATGTCTTTTTTCAACGATCGCATCCGGGACTTCACCTCCTCGGTTGCTTCCGCCACACCATTTGTATCATAAATTACATGCGGGGTAAGGAAAATTATCAATTCCGTGCGGTCTTTCTTGTACGCCTTTGAGCCAAAAAGCGCGCCGATGTAGGGTAAACGGCTGAGGCCTGGGAGTCCCGAGCTGGTCACGCTATCGGATTCGAGGATGATTCCACCGATAGCGATCGTGTCACCGTCTTCCACTGTCACCTGCGTGCTGACGTTCCTCCGCGTGAAAGATGGAGAATTGATCCCGCCGAAAGTGGAAGCCTGGGGCGCGCTAACATCCTGGTCGATGACCAGAGTCACCACGCCGCTCGCATTCACCCGGGCAATGATGTTCAGATTCACGCCGGTACCGACATTCTGGACCGCGGAGGTGGTCGAGCCACCCAGTCCCGTGGAGACCGATGTGGCCGCCAGAGTGGGCACTTCCTGGCCGACCGTGATCGAAGCCGGAATGCTGTCGGTGGCGATTAATTGAGGAGCCGAAATCGAGCGTGCGCGGCTTTTATTGTCCAGCGCGTTCACGACTCCTAGCAGCTCCCGCGATCTGCCGACCAGCATCCCGGCGGTGAGTGTCAGCGGAAACGTGGCGGTGGGATTCAGTGCACCCGTCAGCAGCTTATTGGCGGCTGTCTTGGCCTGCAGGGTAGCCTCAACGCCGAATTGGAGGTTGCCGGTCAACTCCACCTCGTAGATCTTGGCATCGATCAGGACTTGCCGCGGCGGAACATCCAATTGATCCAGAAGGTTAAGAATGGCTTCCCACTGCTGCGGCGTTCCCTGCACAAGCAGGGTGTTGTCGTAAGGATTCGGAATGATGCGTGGCCCGGTGGAGCGCCCGGTTGCCCCGGGCGCGAGGTACTGGCCGGTCTGGTCGGCGGACCCGGGCGTTACCGACGCCCCGAACGGAGTCGCCGTAGAAGTGGGCGCTGCCGCGTTCTGCGCGGCTACGGCCGCAGCGGAAAGATTACCGCTTAATCCGGTCGCGTTCCCCTGTTCTCCAAAGACATTCCCGCCGTTGGAATACCCGCTATTCGACGCGGACGGGCCGAACGCAGACCCGCTGCCGGCTCCGAAGCGGCTGTTGCCACCGCCATTCAAACCCATTCCGCCGCCGCTGATGCCGCCGCGGTATCCGCCGTAACTCGTTAGTCCATAACCGGAGGACTGCGGAATGGTGGACCCATAAAGCTGCGCGATGACGGTGCCGATGATTTCCGCGCGCCCATACTTGAGCCTGTAGACGTGGTTATCTGTCGCCCCGGCGCTCAGCTTGGCCGGGACGTCCAGCTTCTTCAATCCAGTCTCGAAACCTTGGTGAATGCGGCTGGGTTGGCGGCCACCGCAATGATGCGTGTTGATGCGATCGACTGGGAGAAATTTCACGCCGGAGCCTTTCTCGGAGAAGGCGTAGGCCTTGAAGATCGGTGTCGAGTTCCTTGGCGATGTCGCTGGGGCGGCTGTTGGTAGAGGGTATAGGATCGGACGCGCTGCCCGGCGAGCGCGTCGCTGTCGAACATCGAGATCAGTTCCATGGTGCGGCGCATGTTGCGGCTGTTGTCCTGGATGATCAGCAGGTTGGCGGGGTCGTAGGCGATCATCTTGGCGCCTTCGCCGTTGAAAGGGCTCGAGCAGTTTGCCGATTTCGGCCGAGGTCACGTATTTGAGGAAGACGAGATTCAGGATCAGGCGCTCGTCATCGGGAGGTTGTTGGCATTGGCTGCGGGACTGACCGGAAGGCGCGACGGCTTCGTTGACGGGAACGATGCGGTACATGTTGCCGACCTGCACCATCTGGAAGCCGTTCATGCGGAGGATGGTTTCGAGCAGCGGCCGGAGGTCGATGGCTTTGATCTCGCCATAGGTGTTGATGGTGACGGAGCCTTTGACGCGCGGGTCGAGGATGTAGTTGATGTGCAGGTCGCGGGCCAGGAGGTCGATGACTTCGGTCAACGACGCATTGGTCAGGTTGAGCCCGGCGGGCACCGTCACCGGACGCGGCGCAACCGGAGCGGGAGTTGCAGGCGCGGGGGTTTGCGGACTGGGAGTCGCGGGGGCCGGGGTCTGTGCCAAAAGGCCGCCCGCGCAACCGATTAGCGAGAAAGCGAGTGCAGCCGCGGCTCGCGCGCGCCTGCTCAATGGGTCCCCTTAGCTTGTTCGCGCGCCCAGATCTGCTGCTCCTCCGGAGTGAGATTGCTCTTGTTCTTTAGCCAGGAAGTCATCCCGAACGGGGTCGGCTTCTGGAATTGTATGTTGTCGCCCTTGGCAACCGCGGTAATGTGCTCCGTCGCGTCGGCCTTAACGGCGGTGGCGGGCTTGGGCGCGGCAGTTTCCGTCTTGGTAACACCGAAGGGAGTCTGGACCGAGCCGTTTGCGGCTGCGGGGCGGGCGTCCGCCGCAACGCGCGAAACTCCAAACGGCGTCTCGCGGTAGATCCAGGCTTTACCGGCCGAATCGGTGTAGCGGTACGAGCCTTCGGGAGTCTTCACCGCGCCGGCGGGGATGGTTTCCGCTGTGATGGCGTGGCTGGGCGCGGCGGTTTTCTTCCTGGTCTTCGCTTTCGCAGACTTGGGGTGCGCCGCGGGAGCCGTCGAGGTGGAAGCTGTCTGCGCAAAACTCATTACGCTGCATGCACTGAGGAGCACTGCCCCTATCGTTAGTCTCATTGATCCCTTTCTATTGTTTTATGGGCTCCCAGAAACAAGTGGTGCCGAACGGATTTGGCCGCAGCACTTTCCGGAACCCGTCTGCTTCCGTACCGGCCGGTGAGGTATCTCCGGCCGCGCAGTTCTTCACGCCGCTCGCGGCGCCGGTATCCGCCCCCGCCTTTCCGACATTCGCGGCAACCGGGGGAGCAACCGCGTTCACCGGCTGTGATGCTCCCGCGGCTTGCACGGGAGCCGGAGGCGCCGCTGTTTCCTGGGCGTGGTAGATCATCTCTGAGACGCTTTTGGTCACGGTTTTGTCTTCCCACTTCAAAGAAATCTCGTCCCGGGTCAACGCGGCCAATTCGAATTCCCCGATTTTGTCTCCCACGCGCACGCCGACGCTGCGTGCATCGTTCTTGACACTCATCAAGGCGAGCATCCCGCTGGGCAACCCCATCACTCCGTGGAGCATCGGCAAAGCGGGCATAGGCTTCGGCGGAGGCGGCGCCGGAACCACCACCACGACATTCGGATTGCGTTCCTGCGAAAACAGCATCTTGGTAGCAATGTCGCTATAGCTGCCCGCCGTCACCGCCGGGGGCGCAACCGGAATCACCACCGGCTTTACGGGCGGCGCCTTCACCTTCGCGCGGCGAATTTCCTGATCCTGCCGCTTCTGCGCGGACCATTCGTTCGCCACCTTGTAGCTAGCCGCGGCAATCAACCCGGCGAGTGCGATGTTCAGCCAGATGAGCTTCCTTTTCATAGCAGCCCCAGAAGTTTCTTCTCGGGCACCAACTTCCGGGACACGACTCCCGCGAGCGTCATGCGGACATTGATCGTCTTGATTTTGGCGTTGCCCACGCTGACATGCATTTCGGACGGTGCAATCAGCTCCGGCTCCTTGGAAAGATCGGCAAGGAAGTTGACAAAGGCGTCGATCGGGCACTCAAACAAAACGGAGACGGCAACCTGTCCGTAGTCGGCGCCCAGTAGCGAGGGCGACGCGAAATCTCCCCGCGGGCTTCGATCTTATTAGCCGCCGCCACACGATGGACAACTTCCAGCAGATGGGCCTGCGCCTGCGCGGCCGTGGCCAACCCCATCACGCCCTTTTCGCGCGTCTGCAACTGGCCTTGCACCATTTTCAGGCTCTCTGTCTTCGCTGGTACCGTAGCCGCGGCCTCACGCAATTTGGAGAGACGCAATTCGAGAAGCGGCGCGGAGTCCGTCGCGGAAACCACCTCCGGAACCGGGCTGGTAGTGCGGAACGGCAGGCCAAGGATGACGCCGGCCGCAAGCAGCGCGATCGCGGCTACGTGGCTGCGTTTCAGGTTCATCGCGGTCTCCGGTAAGTCTTGATGCGGAACACTTCATCTTTGCCGCTGCGGCTGACCGAATTGGTGAACTCGGAGTTTTGAAAGAGGTGCGAATTGTCGAGCACCTTGAGCAGCGGCGCGGCCTGTTCGGTCTGCCCGGCAATGATCACGTAGTCGGGGTAGATCTCGACCAATTGCGCCCAAGTCAGGGGTGGGAGGATGCGGGTGAGTTCGTTCAGCACTTCGAAATCGGCTTGCGAGCGTCCGCGGAACTGGTCGAGCAGCAGGATTTGCGAACGCGCGTGCTCGGTCTGTTTCTCAATGTTGGCGGCGTGGCGCGCGCCGGGCTCGGCTTTGGAGATCTCCTGACGCAACGTGTTCAGGTAGTCTCTTTCGCGATACGGGCCGATGGCGAAATAGGCGATGGCGCTAACCAGCAGCAGAATGGCGAGAACGGCCGTGGGGATCAGCCAGAAGCGCGACTGACCGGCGCGGCGTTCCGGCGGCAGGAAATTGGCGGACTGCGCGAGCCAGGGACAGGCGCCCACAATAGCGGCGGCGTAGAGAAACGGACGGTCGATCGGGTTAGCCCCGGTTGCGTCGTCCGCACGCGGCAGGATCTGCGCCAGTCCCACGGTTTCGGTTTCGCCGGTCAGGCGCAGCTCCGCAAAGCCCGCGGCAGCGGCACGCGTTGCCGGACCGGTGAATTCGCCGGAAAAAATAGACCCGGAAAGTCCCTCTCCATACGCTTCGAAGACGCCCGCGGCATTTTCCGTTATTCCCAGGAACGGGGCGGCCGGGTGCCCTAAAAGCCTGAGCGCCGCGTGGACAACGCTGGCGGAAAAAGTGAAGCCCGAAACCGGAATACCCGCTTCGGCAAACAGGGTTTCGTATCGCGCCAGGGTCGCGAGGCGGGTCAAACCGACCAGGGCTCCGCCGGGAACCGGCGCCCAGCACCAGCCCACATCGTCTTCCGGAAAGGGATGCAAGGCCCGCAGCCGCAACGCCAGCGCACCGGCAAGATCGCGGCGCGGCACTCCGGGCAGTTGCACCTGGCGCACGATGACGTCGCGACGGGGAAGCAGGACCGTCACTCCGGAAGGCTCCTGGCCGCGCACGAAATCGCGGAACTCCGATGACCACTCGGAGGCCGGGCGCTCGGAGTAGCGGGCGATGGTCAGTCGGCGCAGCAGTTCCGGGCCGCGGGGCCGCACGCGCACGATCGCGATTTCCAGAGCATCCGCGGTGATTTCGATCGCCACGCCGGTCCCGAAGGCGAGCAGCGGACGCCACTGCGAACGCGTACCGGAGCGCGCCGGAGCGACGGCCGGGATTACCACCTCTTCAGCCGCGGTCATACCACCTGACGATTTGGAAAGAGTCCTGGCCAGGTCCGCCGAGAATGTTGGACCCGGGCGGCAGCAATTTAATGGTGGCCGCCACCACGCGCTTCAAATCTGAAAGGGACCCGTCCTGCCGGCGCAAGCGGGCGGTTGCCCGAAATGTAACGAGGGTGTGAGCCCCGATCGAGACATGATTCAGCAGCTCCGCATTCCCCTGCGCAAAATCTACGAGATCCTGCTGGCGGAGGATGGGTGCCAGCTGGCGGCGTTCCATCAGCGCCTGAATGGCTTCCGGCGGCATCCCCACAGCGGCCAGAACCGCGGGGCGAACGCTGTTGACATCGAATCGGGCCGTGGATCCAAAGACGGAAACGCAGTCCCGCAATCCCTCGCGCGGCTCCAAATGGATCTGCGCTCCCTCGCTTTGGCGAACCCACGTTCCGTAAAACAAATCAGGCGTCATGCCCTGAATGCCGAGAAGTTCCTCCACGTCCTGAAAAGACGCGTGGGGAGACCGAAAAGACGGCTGCATCGAGAGATAGAGCTGGTCGAACGCGGTCGGTTCCGCCGCGGAATGGGGCGAGCGCCAGTCCACAATCCCCGCAGCCACCGTAGCCGCCTGGTCGGGAGTGGCCCCGAGATTCAGCATTAGGGCTTCAAGCACGTTCGCGCGGGCGAGGTTCAGGCTCAGCTTACTGGTTTCGGGAATGACTTCGACCGACGCTTCGCCACTCGGGAAGTGAAGATCGATGCGTGGCTGACCAGCCACGAAGTACGGTTCGCCGCCCTCCGGCGTGCGGGCCGTTTCACTCCATTGGACATGCAGAATCGCCCGCTGGATGGCCCCCTGCGCCAGGTAGTAGGCCCGCACGTCTTCGTCGCTGGTAGCCACCCGCTCCGTCTCGCCGCGGACGGTGGTCGCCACGCTGAACGCGATGGCGGCAAGCGCCGCCGACAGCCAAAGCACCGCCAGTAACGCACTCCCCTCGGCTCGCCGTGAATTCCTATTGGAAGCCAGGTTCATCTCCATACGTCTTGTCCGGATCGCGAAACGCCCGCAGGGGAGCCGTGACCGTCATGGGGTGCAGCAGGGCCGCGTCCGCATCCAATGGCGACAGCTCCACACGCAAGGCGACCGGCCAGCCTTTCTTGGTCCAATCGGGCCGCCATTCCCGGCGCGGCGGGTTCTGTTCCTGAGCCAAATAATAGAAGCGGCAGGAAGCGAGCCGGTCAGCCAGCACAAACGAACCCGCGCCTACCTCGATCGGAAAGAAGACGGGCAGCGTGGTCCCGGCAGCGCCTGTCTCGAAGCCCGCAATGCGCGATCCGGCAGACGCGCCTCCCCGATACGGCAGCTCATCCACAATCAGCCGCACGCCTCTCCCCTGGTCGCCCGGAACGACCAAAAACTCGAGCAGCTGCGGCAGACCGCGGCTCGCGTCTTTGAGTGAATAGGACGAGACGAAGCGCATGCTCTGCGGCGCTCCTTCAAAGAAAGGAATCTTGCGGAAACCGCCGCCATCCGGCTGATTCCAGATCGCGATTTCCGGCATAAAGCCATTGATTTCCTGTTGGAGCGCGCGTTGAGCCCCGACCACCCGGCGGTTGGCGTCGAGCCGCGTGGTGGCTTTGATCTCGGCATTCAGGCCCACGCGGATGGCGACCAGCATGGCCACCGAAAGCAAACCGACCAAACTGACGGCGATCAGGATCTCAATCAGCGTGAAGCCCGCATCCCGGCGCGTCATGGCTTCACCGCAAGGGGAATGGAATTGCGGCGATACGACTCCAGATCGAGCGCGCGATCTCGCCCATTCTCCTTCCACCAGACGTGCAGTGCGATGCGCTGCAGGATGGGAGTGCCGGGAGCGGCTTGCGGCGGGGCGTCAAAGATTCCAAGTGCGGCATGATACCCGGCCGGTTCTCCGCCGGTCAGGGAAGGCGGCAGGCTTCCGTCTAACTCGGCTTCGAGAGGCAGGTCGTAATCGACCAGGAGCTCATCCATTTTGCTGCGGCCGACCATCGCCATGCGATCGTGCGCGGTCAGGCGGGCCGCGTTCCGCATGGAGACGCTGAGCGCGGAAAGAAGAGTCACCACGGCAATCGCCATGATCATCGTGGCGACCAAAACCTCCAGCAGGGTGAACCCGTCGCGAATGGGACGGCCGGTTTCCATCCGGTGCTTCATGGAGTTGCGGCAGCCGGGCTGGAGATGCGAGGGGAACCCGTGATGGGCTCGATCGCGACGCGCCGCCGTATACCTTTGCGGTTCACCAGGTCCACTGCCAGAGGCGGGAAAGAACCGCCGGGCACCAGGAAAACACGACGCGCGCTGTCCCCGGTTAATGCGATGCTGCCGGGCAAATCCAGCGTGCGGGAAAAACCGGGCGCGGTCGAGTACAGGGCGATCCGGTTACTCGCCGGATCGATCACCACCTCAACCACTTCCTGACGCCGCTCCGCGCGGTTCATCGCGGCATTGAGAAACGCGGCCACCGAATCCGCCGCTGAATGGAGCCGGATGCTGTCCAAACCCGTGCTGACTGCCGGAAAAGAGATGCCGGCCATCAGTCCAATAACCGCGACCACCACCATCATCTCCACGAGAGTAACCCCGCGGCGAACCTCCAACCGCCTCATTTCCAGCTGACGATATCGGCGTTGATGCCATCCCCGCCGGGCTGGCCATCCGCGCCGTAGGAAATGATATCGGGCTCATCGCCATGTTCGCCGGGATACTTGTAGATATAGGGTCGGCCCCAGGGATCATTAGGAATTTCTTTGGGCAGATACGGGCCGTTCCACTGGTTCAACCCTTCCGGCTTGACGCGCAACGCAGCCAGACCCTGCTCATTGGTGGGAAAGAGACTCGTATCCAGCTTGTACGAGCCGAGCGCCGTGAGAAAGGAATTCACCTGCGCCTTCGCCTGGACCACGCGGGCCTGGTCGCCGCGCTTTAACATGGCGGGCGCTACCAATGCGGCAAAGAGCGCGATGATGGTCACCACCACCAGCATCTCGATCAGGGTCACGCCAGCTTCGCGCGCGCGCCGGCGGCTGCACTTCGAATTCTTCATTTCTTTTCTCCAGGAACTGCTACACGGCAACATCATTGATACTCGTAATCGCAAGCAACATGCTCAAAATTAGCGCACCCACCAGAATGCCCATAACGAGGATGACCAGCGGTTCGAACAAAGCCGTGAAGCGCTTGATACCCGCGCGCGTTTCGGCTTCGTAGATGTCCGCCATCCGCGTAAACATCGCGTCCAGCTTGCCCGTTTCCTCACCCACCGTCAGAAGGTGCGCGGCCAAAGGCGGGAACACCCCGGCGCGCCGCAGCGGTCCCGCGATACCCTCGCCGCGCTTCACGCCCTGCGCTACCTCTTTCAAAGCGCGCGTGAATAGACCATTGTTCAGGATACCCGCCGAGATGGTAATGGCTTGCACCAGCGGGACACTATTGGCGACCAGCGTTCCCATAGCCCGGGCAAACCGCGAGGTTTCCGCCTTCCGCAACGCATCTCCGAGAAGCGGCACGCGCAACCGGATCGTATCCCACCACACTCTTCCGGAAACTGTTCGGATATACAGCCGGAAAGCGGTGATGCCGCCAGCGAGCGCGAGCGCACCCACCCACCACCACGCCGTAATCAGCTTGCTCGCCTCGAGCATCAGCATGGTGGGGACTGGTATTTTCATATGCCCGTCCTCGAACACCGATGCGAAACGGGGGACCACAAAGGTCAGCAGCACCAGGATGGCGGCCAGTCCCACCAGCGCCAGCAGCGCGGGATAAATCATAGACGATACGACGTAACTGCGCAGATCGTCCCGCGATCGCTCGAACTCTGCGAGCCTTTCGAAGATCGTCGCGAGGCTCCCGGAGGCTTCGCCCGCGCGCACCATGTTGATGTAAAGGTCGGAAAAGGACTCCGGGTGGGTGGCGAGCGCATCCGCGAGCGATTTACCGCCTTTGAGGACTCGGAGCGTATCCTGGATGACCCCGCGGAAGTGCGTGCGCTCGGTTAACTCTCCCGCAATCGCCAGCGCGCGGTCGACCGGGACGCCCGAATTCAGCAGCGTCGAGAGTTCCTGGGTGAAATACAGAACGTCCTTTTTCGACGAGCGCCCGAACGAAGGCAGCTTCAGGGCCGTCGATTCTCTCTGTGCATTCGCTCCTACGTAAAGCGGCGTGAGCCCCTGGCGGCGCAGTTCGCGGGCGACGTGCTGATCCGATTCCGAGGTGATGGAACCGGTTCGCAATTTGCCGTCGGAGGCGACAGCCCGAAAGAAGAAAGTAGTTGCCACGCGCGGGGACTCTTCTGGTAAGACGTCTACCGAGGCTTCAAAAGTCGATTGTAAAACGCGTGCGGCTCGAAGCGGCGGCTCTTAGTGCGGGGCGTCCTGCTCGATTTCGAGCGCGTTGCTGAAGCGGTTATCGAAGTTGGCCAAAGCCACTACGGCAACGAGTTCCACCAGTTGCTGGGAAGAAAACACGTCAAGCTCGTTGGTTTCAATGTCGTCGAGCGTTACCGTGCGGGTTAATTCTCGCGCCACTTTTGCAGCCGCATGCTCCTGGGCCGAAAACGTGGAATTCTGTTCCATGCGAATGGCGCGGACGTCTTCGTCGCTAAACCCGTGCTCGAGCGCGAGAGCATGAAATTTTCCCACTTCGTAGGGGCTCTCGTTGGCGTACGAGGCGGCGAGATACGCCAGGATTTTGACTCGCCGATCCAGGGCGCCCGGGCTGAGAATGCTCTCGTGGAGCGGTTTATAGGCGCGCAGGATCTCCGGAGTATTAGCCAGAACCCGCATAAAGTTCGATGATTCGCCTGAGTTGGGAAGCGCTTTAACGGTGGTTGACACGTCAGGCGAAAAGCATCTGCTCTTCCGATGTACTTGATTGCACGCCGGGAGGTTTAAAATGCGAGCAGGGTTGCGAGATGTTGCGAAAGCTTTTGATGCTTACGTTGATAACCGGTTCGCGGCCTCTCTTGCGCGCCGCCGAGCCACAGGATCTTCATCTCGAATACCGACGGAATGCCGCGGGAGTCTATACCGCCTTCCTGCAAAACCGGCACGCAGCCGCCGTCACCGCGTATATCGCGGAAGCTTCTTACCGCGAAGGCACTCGCGAGCGGCATTCCGCGATCGGGGGAGACACGCTGGGCTTTTCGAATGGAGAAGACGCGGAAGTTCCTCCGATGAAAGATACCGACACGGGGCGGCCCTTGCCGGTCAATGCGCCCGCGAGCGCGGCCCGCGTACTGGCCGTGATCTTCGCCGATGGCAAGACCGAAGGAGAGGACGAGGTCGTCGCCATGCTGTTGAGCGGCCGCCACCGCGCGCTCGCCGATCTGGAGGAGAGCCTGAAAATTCTTGCCCAGAACAACCAACAGCAGAAACTCCTGAGTCTCTTTGAAAGCATGCAGGCGCGAGATCAGGAAGAGGGAGCCACTCTCGATGAACTGCAGGACGCGCCCGGACGCATGCGTTACCGCTACTTCATGAGCGCCGTGCCGACGGCCGGCATTCAGGCGTTACACTCCGGGGCGACGGCGGCGACGCTGCGTGCGCGCTTTGAAGACTGGCGCAAGCGTCTCTCGGAAAGCCGGCCTGACGTGCGCTAGCGTCAGTTCGGTTGAGCGGGCAAGTCTAACGCTTCGCGGACTCTCTGCGCCAGAACTCTGGAATCGAACGGCTTGGCCAGCAGATTCGGCTTACCATTCCCCACGCCCTGCAAAGCAATCTCATCCGCCGTATAACCCGACATGTAGAGGATCTTTAGTTTCGGAGCTTTACGGCCGAGTTTCGTAGCCAGTTCCCGTCCGCTCATCTGCGGCATGATGACGTCGGTCAAGAGCAGCTTGATCTCCGCCTGGTGCTCTTCAAAAAGCTCCAGAGCGCGGGGGCCGCTATCGGCTGCGATCACCTGGTAGCCAAATGCCTCCAGCATCGTCTTCACCAGATTACGAACGGTGGTGTTGTCTTCGACAAGCAGGATCGTTTCCTTGCCCGCGGGCGCTTCCGCCGGTACAGACTGTTTTCCGGGCTTATCAATGACGGGAGGGGCCGGTTCCAGAGCCGGAAAGTAAACCCGAAAAACGGTTCCCGCCTCCGGCTTACTCGTGACCATGATTTCTCCTCCCGCCTGCTTCACGATCCCGTAGACCGTGGAAAGCCCCAGCCCGCTTCCTTTGCTGTGGGATTTAGGGGCGAAGAATGGCTCAAAAATATGGGGGAGCGTTTCGTCTCCGATCGCGCTGCCGGTATCCGCCACTTCAAGCAATGCAAACTTCTGGTCAGGAGCGGCGTTTTCCAGACCCCGGCTGATGCCGGTGGACAGCGTGAGGCGTCCGCCCTGCGGCATGGCCTCCCGCGCGTTCGCCACAAGATTCAGGATCACCTGCGTGAGCTGCATCGGATCCGCCATCACGTCGCACGGCTCCGGCGACTCCTCGACGCGAAGCTCGATAAGCTCTCCCACGGCCCGGCTGAGAACGCGCTCCACTTCTCTGACCTGTTCGCGCAAATCCACGCGGCGCGGACGGCTCACCTTACGGCGGCTGAAAGCGAGCAGTTGATCGGTCAGATCGACGGCCCGCTTTCCGGCGCTCAACAGCTCTTCGAGATACGAATTCATTTTCTCGGCCGGCAGGTCCCGCTTCAACGCGTCCTGCAACATCTGGCCGTACCCGGAAATCACGGTCAGCAGATTGTTGAAGTCGTGCGCCACTCCTCCGGCCAGGCGCCCGATCGCTTCCATCTTTTCGGCCTGCTGTAGCCGGGCTTCCAGATGAAGCCGGTCATTATCATCGACGCCCACTCCCCCGACCAGGGTCATTTCCCCCTGTTCATCGGGAATCGGGAACTTATACACCGTCCACCGATGCACGCTATCGCCCTTAGGGAAATCCTCACGAACCCGCAGCGCTTTGCGGGAATTCAAGACCTCCTGGTCGTTCTTGCGCCAATCTGATGTAAATTCCCGCGGCCAGATGTCCTCGTCCGTCTTGCCGATCACGGCCTCGGCATCCACGCCTGTGGTTACCACCGAGGACTCGCTGAAGAAGAGATAACGCCCGTCCGCATCTTTCATGAACGCGACACCGGGCAGGTAGCGCATGAACTCTTTAAAACGACGTTCCCACTGGACTTGCGAGATTTCCGCAATGCGCCGGGCGGAACTGTCGCGAATCGCTAAAAACGCCGCCGTGATGATCCCCTGCTCGTCAGTCTCGGCGTGACCCCTGATGGTCACCCACAGCCCGGAAGGATGCTGAGGGTTGCGAATGATGTACAGGGCGGTTTCTAGAGAATCGCCCGCAAGAAGCCGCCGCCAGGGGAGATTTTCGATTGACGACGGGATATTGGACGGTTCGCCGCCAAGGTAGAGCCCGCAACCGCGCTCCCACTCAATGAGCGTCTGTGGCTCGGGCGCAGGCCCGAAAAACCGCGCGGCCGCTCGGTTATAGACAAGGAAACGGAAATCGCTCGTAAGAACGATCGCTCCTTCATCCACCAGGTCCAAAGCCCTGTCCTGCCATCCCTGCGGCGAGGAGGACCTATATAATGGACTAAAGCTCACATCTAAGTATAGGCGAAGCAGCCTTAGCCAAGGTGCCTCAAGCTAACGGAAATCAGCTGCTCGGTGCCGGCGTAAGGGTCGCCATCGGCATCCCATTCCATGGAAAAATAGCCCCGATAGCCGGCCGCTTTGGCGATGTCGAAAGTTCTCGCGGCATCCACCTTGAAAGTCTGACCTTCATCGGTCTCGATCTCTTTCACGTGGCTGATATTGCAGGCGTGATCGAACATCGCTTTTACCGACCGGTAGTTGTAATCCTCGCCCTTTTTCAGAAGCATGGAGTTACAAAAATCCGGCAAGGCCCGTAACCAAGGGCTTCCCACGCGCTCGATGACCTGAACCAGGAAGAAGGCGTCTTCGCTAGCGGGATCGTCGTTCTCCATGTTGACGATCACGTTTTTCCGCTGCCCATAGTCGGCGACTTCCCGCAGAGCCGTAGCGGCGGCGGCAACCTCTGGCGCCACATTCTTAACAGGCAGCACGTGCGCGCGAATGCTGGGCGAGCCGATTGCGACGGCAACATCGATCCACTTACGCGCGTTTTGAACTCCCGTGTTGCGCAGCCGTTCGTCGGGATCGTAAAAACTCCCGTGCAGTTCCCCGACTGGGATGTTCACGACGTGTGCCTTGGCGTCGCGGAGCGCACCACGGAACTGCGCAAGATACTCGGCATCCGTCGAGAGAAAATGCTGGTCCAGCGGTTCGATGCCGTTCACTCCGAAGCGCTCCACCACCATTTTCGGAAACTTCCAGCAGCGTCCGCTTGTGATGGCGCGGGTCGAATTCGCTCCGGAACGGATAAGAAGCGACGGCCAGCCGCTCGCGCGGAGTCGCCGGGAAATCGCACTTCGGCCCGTTGGGCGCGGCACCGGCGGGGCCCGCGGTCAGGGCGCTCCCCAGGACCACGCCCTGAAGAAAATCGCGACGATTCATTTCGATCCCGTGGATGGCCCGAGCGCCGGGCCCTCGGGCAATTTACCCGCATACTCGCGCGTCTGGAGAACGTTGCCCTTGTAGTCCATATCGTTGTGAATGCCAATGCTGCTGGTGTAATAAGCCTGAATCGTTGCGCCTTTGATCTCGCCGAAGAAGATCTCTTCGGGCGCTTTCGGCTTGTTCTCATTCTGGGCCATCTGCAGGACCACCGCTTCGCGCTGCTTCGGCGTGGCTTCCACGAAGGTGACATTGTTGAGCTTCTTCGATAGCTTGTTTACCGCCGCCAGCCCATTGCGCCATTTCTGCCGCTCCTCGTCCTCGAACGCTTCGGCTAAGCGGCCATCCAGGTATGCCGCCACCTTTGCCGCTTTCGCGCCGGGGCTCTTGGCATCGGTGGGAATAATGATTTCGGAAATCTCGTCCACCATCGTGAACTCGTCCGCGGTGAAAAACTTGTGCTCCTGGGCGACGGCCACGCGTGCCGCCAGTACCGTACCCGCGGTGAACTTCAAAATTTCGCGGCGCTTCAGATCTTCCGCCATTACAGTGCTCCTTGGCGGGCCTGATCCGCCAGATAGTCCATCGATCGCCAGCAGAGCGCCATGATGGTCCAGGTTGGGTTCTGATTCGCGGCGCTTACGTGCGTCGCGCCGTCCACGACAAACAGGTTCTTCACGTCGTGGGACTGTTGGAACTTATTCACGACGGACTTCTTCGGGTCGTCGCCCATGCGCGCCGTTCCCATCTCATGGATCGACCAGCCTTCCGTCAGGATTTCATCGTCCACGTTGATCACTTCGATTTTGGCGTCCTCAAACATCTGCCTGGCCTGCTGCGCCATGTCCTTCACCATCTTGTGCTCGTTATCGCCGAACTTGTAGTTGAAGCGCAAAACCGGAATGCCCCAGCGGTCTTTAACGGCGGGATCAATTTCCACGAAGTTCTCATAGCGCGAGAGGACTTCGCCGAATCCGCCCATGGAAATAAACGCGCCCGCGTAGTCGCGCACGGCCTTCTTGTAAGCCGGGCCAAAACCCTCCGTCGACGCGGCGCGCCCCGGGAACATGCTCATTCCGCTCTCGCCTTCAAATCCGTAGCCCCGAATGAAGTTGGGATTCTTTTCCGTCAGATTGCGGAAGCGCGCCAGATAGAACCCGCCGGGACGGCCGTCATCGAGAGTATGAGGCTTCCCCACCTGATCTTTAATCAAGCCCGTCACTCCGGGTCCCATGACGTGCTCACAGAAGTTGTGCCCCACGTGCGTGCTGGAATTCCCGATGCCGTTCGGGTACAGTGACGATTTCGAAAGCAGCATCAGGCGCGCCGATTCCAGGGTGGACGCGCCCAGAATTACGGTCTTCCCTTTGGCCTGGTAAGTCTGTCCCGTCTCCGTGTCGATGAAGGAGACGCCGCTCGCCTTGCCCGTATTCTTGTCGACCGTGACCTCGTAAACCGTGGCGTTGGTTCGCAGGCTCATATGCCCGGTGTCCATGGCCGGATAAATCAACCCGGTGGGGGAATCGAAGGCGGCGTGAATGTCACAACCACCCGCGCGGCGGGAGCAGGCTCCGCGTCCATAACACTTGGACCGGTACTTGTTCTTCACCCCGTCCGTCGTGACACCCGCGCGATACGGGGTCACCACGCGGCCTTGTTTCGCCATCGCCTCGCGCAGCATCATCTCACCGGGATTCAGGTGATGCGATCGCTGAAATTTGCTGTCCGGCAGATACGGCAGATTCTCCTTGTGCCCGGAGATCCCCAGATACAGGTCGACCTTGTCGTAGTAGGGCTCGATATCCGCGTAGGAAATCGGCCAGTTCTCCCCGAACCCGTCGCGCGATGCCGCTTTGAAGTCGTAGTCTGAGAGGCGCAGCGCCAGCCGGCCCCAGATGGCGGTCTTGCCGCCGAGCAGGCGCGCCCGCACCCACGCGTAGTTGGTTCCGGTGGTGGGGTTGTCCTTCTCATCGACGACGATGTTCTTGGAATAATCCGAACCGCCCCAGCCCTGCACGTAGGAATAGACGTGGTTGTAGCGCATGCCTTTGGCGTAGGGCCTCGGGCGGATCGTGTACTCATTGCGGGTGAGCGCGTGATCGTTGGGCGGCATCTCCCCGCGGCGCGGATGATCGTAGGGCCACTCCATGGACTTCAACTCGCTCTCGATGGGCAACTTCTTGCCCGCTTCGAGCATAAGGACATCCATGCCATGGGTGGTCAGGACGTGAGCCGCCATTCCACCAGCTGCACCCGATCCGACGATCACCGCATCGTAGGTTTTGTTGAGATCGGCCGTCGGCTGCGGCAACTGATTCTGCACAATTTGAAACACAAGAACTCCTTAATTAGAAACTACACCACCGGTCCGAAAAGAGCGGCGGCCGCTCCGATCAGGGACACGCGCGATCCAGCCCGCGCCTTTGAGATACGCGTGTTCCGCCTGCCAAACTCGCTCGCGGAGCCTTCAAATTCCCGGAGTGCCGAAGGGATCACCAACGGCGACGCTTCGCAAACGCCGCCCCCCAACGCAATGCAGTCCGGAAAGAAGATGGATGCCAGAGAAGCAGCCAGAAGTCCCAGATATTTTCCGGCTTGCGTAAAGAGCTGCTCGCTCGACGGTCCTGCAGGAAGCTGTTCGAGCGACGACACGGCTTTGCCGGACGCCTCGAGGATCGCGGGCGCGGTAGCTACCGCTTCCGCGCATCCCAGGCCGCCGCAGGTACAACGCCGGCCGCCGGGCTCGACAATAACATGACCCACATCGCCGATGCACTCGTGGGTGATGCGAAGCACCTGGCCGTTCGCGATAAAGCCGCCGCCAATCCCGGTTCCGACGGTCAGACATAGAAACCGTTCGGCGCCCGCGCCAGCCCCAAAGCGGTGCTCGGCGATAGCGGCCGCGTTGGAATCGACCTCCAGCGCGACCGGCACCCCAAACTCCTCTCGAAGTTTCGCCGCGAGCGGATAACGCTCCAGCCAGGGCAAGTTTGGATTGTAGATCAACTCGGTATGGCCCGAATCGATAAATCCCGCAACCGAAACGCCGATCGCGCTAACGGCATTGTCTTGCGCTCGCGTCGTATTTACTACCTTCAGGAGACTGTCGATGTAAGCGCCGATTGGACCTCGCGTAGGGATTCGATGAAAGTTCCGTAAATCCCCGCGGTCATTCACCAGAGCGACTTTAGTCCACGTGCCCCCGATGTCCACCGCGCAAACGGTCATTTTGCCGGATTCGCGAAACCAGCCTCATCGACCGTCACCATCGGCGCGAATCGAAACGAGGCCGCGGGAACGCCGCGCCACTCCGCCAGCCGAGCTGCGGCAATCTGCACCGGAATAATCTCCAGAATCGCGGCCAACGGGCCCAACGGATAATCGGCAGGCCAGGGCGCCAGCGCGTGCGGTCCGGGTCCGATTAACCGCACCTGTCCGCCCATTTCAGAGAGATCCGCCGCAAGCCGTTCATCCAGCTCGCGCGTCTCCGGTTGCGTGGCGAACACGATAGCGCGGTAATCCAGCGACACTACCTCGACCGGGCCGTGGCGGAAATGCGCGCAGGACATGGGAACGGCCGGGTGACGCGCGCTCTCGTGGAAGAGCAGCGCCCCCTCGTGTACGGAACCGAGCGACGCACCTCTTCCCAGCACATAGATGAAACGCGCGGGCTCCAGCCAGTCGCGCCACTGTTCACTCGCCTGCATGGCGGCCGCAATCAATTGCTCCATGGCCGCCGGAATGGATTCCAATTGCACCGGTTTCCCGACAGCTTGCCCGGCAAGCGCAAGCAGGGTGGCAGTCGTACCCGTATAAGTGCGTAGCGCCACCAGGTGGTCTGCGCCACTGCCCACCGTCACCAGAACGTCCGCTTCCCTGCCCAGAGTGCTCGCGGGGACGTTAGTGACGCCGATAATGTGAACGCCGCGAGCGCGCAGTTCCGGAATCAGTTTCACCACTTCCACGGTGTCGCCGGATCGGGATACCAGCACCGCCGCGGTGTCCCGCGCCAGCGTGCGCTGCTGGAAATAGAGCAGCTCCGCCGCTTCGATGGCGCAGCAAACCCGGCCCTGAGCGTTCAGCGCCGCGACCGCGGGCATACAGGCGAACAGCGAGCTCCCCATGCCTGTGAAGACAACCCGGCGCGCGTGGCGCACTTCCGCCGCTCCCCGCGTCAAGGCCTCTCGCCCGGCGCCAAGCTGGTGCTCGATTACCTGCCGCAGCGAATCCGGCTGACCGAGAATATCTTCGAAGAGGCGGTTCACCGCTCAGTGTCCCGCCGAACCGGCGTCCAGCCAGAGATCGATCGGCCGCTTCACGCCGGACAGGCGGCGTCCAGGGGAACTGAATTTTGCGTCCCTGGCCCGCCGACGCATACGCCGCGTACATCACTTCCAACACCAGGCGGCCATCCTCGCCGGTGGCCTGCGGTTCTTCTTTGCCGCGAACCGCGCGCGCGAAATTACGCATCTCTTGCGGCAGCCCGTAATTCCAGTGCTCCTCGAATACCGGCCACGTCCACCCGTCCGTCTTAGGAGCTTTTTCCACCGCATACTTAAAGCCGTACTCGCTATAGGTCGGCATGGCGTTACCCATGTGGAGATTGGCGTAGCTCACGCCGCCTTCCCCGAAGACTTCGATCTTGTCGTCCATCCCGCCGCGCTTGGCCCAGCTATCTTCCACGATGCCTACCGCGTGATTCGCAAACTCGATGATGCAGGTCACGTCGTCCTCGCCCTTAGTCTTGGCGCCGTGTACGTAGGTACCCATCTGCGCATAAACGCTCTTGATGGCGGGCCGGCCCAGAAACCAGTAGCAGAAGGCGATCCCGTGGCAACCGAGATCCATCAGCGCCCCGCCGCCCGACTGCCCCACATCCCAGAACCAGTCGCTGTGCGGACCGAAATGCTTCTCGCTCTGCTTGACCAGGTAAACCTTGCCGAACGCGCCCTGGTCCGCCATTTCCTTGACCTTGACATATTTCGGCGTATAGAAAAGCTCTTCGGCGTACATCAGCAGGACGCCATGTTTCTTGCAGCCCGCAATCATCTGGTCGGCTTCCTCCAGCGTCATGCACAGGGGCTTCTCACAAACCACATGCTTGCCGGCCGCTGCGATGTCGAGCGTCATCTGACAGTGAAGATGGTTCGGCGCCGTGATCGTCACCATCTCGATATCGGGCTCTTTCAGCATCTCGCGGTAGTCGGTGAAGACCCGCGGAATGCCGTAGTGTCCGGCCAGTTTGGCCGCGTTGCCCGGCGTAGGGGACGCAACCGCGACCACTTCGGCCTCTTCCGGCATGATCTGAAACGAGGCGGCGTGAATATCCGCTTCAAACTGCGATCCAATGATTCCAACCTTTACTTTTCCTGTTTTAGACATGAAAAGGAAAGATATCAGAATCCCGCTTGCGTCTTTAGGGCACAGTTCTAATCGAGGTGGAACTCCTGCCCGATCTCGGACAGACAAATGCGGCCGGGATGCGCGCCGGCCGCTTCCAGCAAACGTTCTATGGGTTCGCCCACGGGCTCCTGGCTGAGTTCGAACGTCCGATGATGCACCGGCAGCACAAACGCCGCTCCGGCATCATCAGCCATCGCGATCGCCTGTTCCGGGTTGCAATGCACAGTGATCCAGGGATTGTAAGCGCCAATCGGCATAATCGCCAGATCGATCTTCCCCCGCGCGCGTAAAGGCCGAAACGTGTCGGTGTATGCCGTATCGCCAGCAAAGAGAACGCGATAGCGCCCAGCCTCAATAACATAGCCGTTGTATCCGCGATACGTGTCGCTCTGCATCCGTGCGCCCCAGTGCTTCACCTGAAACGCCGTGATGGTGGCCGGTCCCGCGTGGGTCCGCTCGCCCCACTGCAGCTCGCGAACGGAGCTATAGCGCGCGGGCCGCAGCAGGTCGCTCGTCCTAAACGCGGTTACCACTGCCGTCTCGCTGTGCTCCAGCCGGCGTAAAGCAGGAATATCGAAGTGGTCCATATGCGCATGCGAAAGCAGGATCAAATCGGGATTCGGGATTTGAGTCAGGGTCGCCGCGGGATTCACCAGCCGCTTTAGCCCCAGCGTAAGCGGGCCGATGTTCAAGCCGATGCGGCTGCTGAATACCGGGTCGGTAACGATAACGAAGCCGTCGATCGCGATCACAACCGTACTGTGCCCGATCCACGCAGCATGCAATCCGCCCAGTCCCCATTTCGAAAACTCGGGACGACGCGGCGCCGGTTCAATCGGGCGCTGCAAATCGGAGGCGATGTGATCCAGAAGCTTGGGAGCAAGCCGGGCGGCGGTGAACAGCGCTTTGCGCCCGTTCATTCCGCTCCCCGCAAGAGTTTGTCCGGACACAATTGTTAGATGCTCGCAACCTCCCGGTGGACGCGTTATAGACTCTGCTCATGTTGATTCGTCTGCCGTCTCTTGCCCTGATCGCGACACTCGCCTTGACCGCCGCGCCGGCCGATCCGGCCACCGGACCTCTGCGCGTCGCCATCGCCGGCCTCGTCCACGGCCACGTGCAAGGCTTCCTGAATGGCGTAAAGGCGCGGAACGATGTGCAGATCGTCGGCATCTTCGATCCCGACCGCGACCTGCAGCACACATATGCACAACGGTTCGGCTTCCGCGAAGACCAGTGTTTCTCGGATCTAAACGAGATGTTGGATCGTACCCACCCGGAGGCCGTGGCCGCCTTCACCAGCACGTCCGACCACCTGATGGTTCTTAAAGCCGCGGCCCAGCGCCATATGCCGATGATGATGGAGAAGCCGCTCGCCGTCAGCACCCAGCAGGCCCGCGAAATGCAGCGGCTGGCCAATAGCGCGGGCATACCGGTGATCGTCAATTACGAAACCACCTGGTACCGCAGCCATGCCGAAATCTGGCGCCTGTTCAAAGACCGGCATGCGGCCGGCGAGATCCGCAAGATGGTCGCCATGGATGGGCATTCCGGCCCGAAGGAGATCGGCGTGGGCCCCGAGTTTCTGGGCTGGCTCACCGATCCCATCAAGAACGGCGCCGGCGCTCTGTTCGATTTCGGATGCTACGGCGCGAATCTAATGACCTGGTTGATGGACAACCAGCGCCCCGTCTCGGTGAGCGCAGTGACGCAAACCTTCAAGCCGCAGATCTACGCGCACGTCGATGACGAAGCGAACGTTCTCGTTGAATACCCGCACGCTGTGGGCATCATCCAGGGTTCCTGGAACTGGCCGTACAGCCGCAAGGACTTCGAAGTCTACGGCCAGCATGGCTACGCCGTTGCCGTGGGTGGAGTCACGCTCCGATCGCGCCTAGCGGACGCGCCGGACGAAACGACGACCACGCCGCCCGCTCTGTCTCCCGACGAAAGCGACTCCGTTGCTTACCTGAGCGCGGTCGTCCGCGGAAGGCTGAAACCAGCTGGGCTTTCCTCGCTGGAGAATAATGTGATCGTCGTCGAAATTCTCGAAGCCGCGCGCGAATCCGCACGAACCGGGAAAACCGTCAAGTTGCGTTAATCACTTCGCTGCCGCCGCGCAGTGCATCTCCAGGCCGACGGCCCATCGCCGCTGGAACCCTTTCCAGTATTTCTGCCCATCCGCTGCGTAGGATGCTCCTGCCGATTCGTCTTGTTTGAGGGGCCAGACACCGTCGTTCGACTTCTCCGGCGTCACATGCAGGTAGCTCCGCCGGCTCTCATCTCCCTTGAGATAGAGGTCCAGGAAAGCCGTGATGAAATGCTGGTTGATGGCCGTGATTCGATCCTTCCGCCAGGCCGGCTCGGTGAAGCTTTCTTCGGCAATAAAATCGAGCGGGATCGGCGGCGGTGGATTGCCCCCCACGTTGTGCCTCGCGTTCTCGTAGACGAGCAGACAACGATCGGAATTCACGCTTCCGTCGAAGATGCGCTTCACGCCGTCCTCATAACCGGAAACGTCATCCTGATCGCCGACGATGAATAGCGACGGAATGCGGATACCCGCGAAAGCGCTCGTCTCCCAGGCATTGTAGGGCGGCTGCGCGCCCCAGGGAGCGATCGCAACCACGGCCCGTAGGTTGTCGCGTGGAATGGCTTGGTAAGCCGCGCTTTCCGCCGTCCACGGACCGAGGGCTTGGCCGGGCGTCAGCTTGGCGGGCATCCCCGCACTGCTGAAACCCGCTCCCGCACTTTCGACCGCGCCATATCCGCCCATCGAGTACCCAACGATCGCGACCTTGGAAACATCAACGATCCCGCTCAAGAAATTGCCAGGCGCTTTGGATTGCCGGGTCAGCGTATCGATCGTGAATAATTGATCACTCGAACGATTCAGCAGCGTGCTCGCAAACTCTTTCACCTCGCCGAAGACCGAATCGGTATGGTCGATTGCCGCTACCACATAACCTTTCGACGCCAGGTTTTCCGTGAGGTAGGTCAGGAAAGTCCGGGAACCGGGATACCCATGGGACACGATAACCAGCGGAAACGCGGAACCCTTTACCGGCGCGGCGTCGCGCAACGCTTTCCCGGCAATCTCGAACGTTTTGGGAACACCAGGCCGGGTCCGCGTTCCTGACATAGCGCTGGTGTAAACCGTAGCCTCGGTCTGACCCGGCGGGATGATCGCCGGATACCAGACTTCCAGTTTCAGTGGGCGGTTATAAAGCGGCGCTTTACTGGTCTTAGTATCGAAATGAAGGATGTCGACCTGATCCGGATGCACAACATCGAGCGTGCGCACGCCGACGCTGTAGTCGCCTCTCGCGGCCAGTTGCGGAGCATCCACGGGAGGAACACTGAAGTATTCGGTTTGTGCTCCGCAGAGCCTGGAACAGGTCAGAAGCACAAACAGACAGGAAGCGCCGCGCATGAAGCCTATTGCGCCGGCCCGGCTTGTGCCGGCCCGGGTTGCGGCGGCTCAGGTTGGGCCAGGTACGCTTTGACGCTTTCGGGAAGCTTCTCGGTTGCCAGCAGCTGGCTGATTTGCCACATCTGCGTTTCGGTCAAAGACTCTTTGTAAGCCGGCATGCCGGTGAGCCGGATTCCGTTCGCTACTTTCCAATACGTCTCGCCCGCCGGATCGTCCGTGACGCCTTTTCCGTTAAGCAGCTTCGGAGGCTTGGGAAACTCACCTTTGGCAGTGGCCGTCTGCACGCCGTCGCTCATGGCGTGGCACACCGAGCAATGCTCGCGATACAGGCGAGCGCCCGCCATCAGGTTCGGTTCATCGGCCGGAACCGCAGCCTGTTTCGGCGCCTGTTTGTCTACGGCGGCATTTAAGGCCATGTGCGCGAGCGTGCGCTCCAGGGGAAGCGGCGGCGCCGCCGTGGCCACGGGAGCATAGCCCAGCCGCAGATAGGCGAAAGCCAAAAGCGGCAGCAGCAGAATCCCAATAATCAACCCAAGCAGAAACTTCATCTCAATTGATCTTATCTATAATCAGCGGTGTGACGATCCGAGCGTCCATCCCCGCTCTCTTATTGATGTTCGCGTCCAGCTTCAGCGCTCAAACCATTTATCAATCGCGAAACTATTCCATCGATGCAGGCCGCGTTCAGGAGGGTAAATTCGAGGCTAAGGCCCGCTCGCGAACGGAACTCGAATCCAACTACGCGCCGCCCGGGAAAACGGCGGAGCCGCGCCACTGGCAGCTTCAGGAAGACATCTCTCGCTATCCGCAACTGCACTCCGATCAGGTGCTGCTCGACGCCCTCTACAATCTCTCGTTGGAGGAACTGATCAAGGACATCCGCCCGGACGGCGCGTTCATGGCGGGCGCGAAATGGGAAGGCGTTTGGACCCGCGATATCAGCTATAGCATCCTTCTCTCGCTGGCCGCGATCGAACCCGAAGCCGCCAAAGCCAGCTTGCTGCGAAAGGTGGCACGCGACCGCATTATTCAAGACACCGGTACGGGCGGCTCATGGCCGGTATCGACCGATCGCATGACCTGGGCGCTCGCGGCCTGGGAGATCTACAACGTAACGGGCGACCGCGACTGGCTCGCGCAGTCCTTTGCCATCATCCGCAACTCGGCCGCTGATGACGAGCACGTCATCTTCTCCAGAGAAACCGGTCTCGCTTTCGGTGAATCTTCCTTCCTCGACTGGCGCGAGCAGACGTACCCGCGCTGGATGACGCCGGCCGATATCTTCAACTCCCAGGCTCTCGGAACCAATGCGGTCCACTACCGGACGTATCAGATTCTCAGCCGCATGGCCAAGCTGCTCGGTCAACCCGCGGACGCTTTCGAGGCCACCGCCAACCGTATTCGCGACGCCGTAAACCGCAATTTATGGCTGGAGCAAAACGGGTTTTATGGCCAGTACCTTTACGGATGGAACGCGCTCACGGTTTCGCCCCGCGCCGAAGCTCTTGGGGAAGCGCTTGCGATTCTGTTCGATATCGCTGCGGACAAACAGCAGGCCCGCATCCTGCAAAACACGCCGGTCATGGAGTACGGCATCCCGTGTATCTATCCGCAGATTCCAGGGATCCCGCCGTATCACAACAACGCGGTGTGGCCTTTCGTGCAGGCCTTCTGGAATCTGGCCGCAGCCAAGCGCCACGACGGTCCCGCCCTGCTGCATGGAATGTCGGGCATCTCTCGCGCGGCTGCACTGTTCCTCACCAATCAGGAAAATTTCGTGGCGGATTCGGGCTCCTCGCAAGGCACCGAGATCAATTCCGCGCGCCAGCTTTGGAGCGTGGCGGGAAACCTCGCCATGACGTATCGCGTTCTGTTCGGCATGTCCTGGGAAGCCGAGGGGCTCCGGTTCGCGCCGGTGATCCCGAAGGAGTTCGCGGGTACCCGATCGCTCGAAAAGGTAAAATACCGGGGCGCGCTCCTGAGCGTGCGTGTGGAAGGCTACGGCAGTTCCGTCAAGTCGATCACCATGGACGGTGAGCCCCTTTCGCCCGCGATCGTACCCGCGGAAACGAAGGGCAGGCACGCCATCCAGATCGTTATGGCCAACGACGATCTCCCGCATGCGGGGCTGCACATCGTCGAAGCTTCCGTTTCTCCCGAAACCCCTGCGCTCAACCGCGATACGGCCATTTTGCACTGGAACTCCGTCAGCGGCGCGGATAGCTACGTCGTGGTTCGCAACGGCGAGCGTGTCGCCGAGACCAAAGACACGTCTCTGACCCTGCCCGTTTCTTCCGGATATGCGGAGTACCAGGTCAGCGCGATCGATAAGAACGGCTCCCATTCTTTCCTGAGCCAGCCCATTCCGGCCGACGACAACGTTGGAATTATCGTCGAAGCCGAAACCGCCGCGTCCCCATCCTCCGAAAAGTTCACCGATTACACCGGAACCGGTTTCGTGGAACTCTCGCGTACTTTGAATCGAAGCATCACGTTGCGCGCGTCCATTCCCAACCCTGGCACCTACGCGATCGACTTCCGCTATGCCAACGGCAGCGGCCCCATCAATACCGACAACAAGTGCGCGATCCGCAGCCTGACGGTGGACGGCAAGCTTTCCGGGGCTATCGTCTTTCCGCAGCGCGGCAAGGACCAATGGTCGAAATGGGGGTATAGCAGCCGGCAGCAAGCCGTGCTCACGCCTGGTGAACACGAGTTCCGCCTGCAATTCGAACAGGCCGATGAGAACATGAATGGCGACGTCAATCGGGCCATGCTGGATCACCTCCGGCTCACCCGCATCTATGACGGAGCCGCTCCCCGATTCTGAACTTCCCGTGAACGCGAGGTTAATTCGGATTCACTTCGGCAACGGGATCGCCGCGCGTCCATCCAAATGAGCAGAAGCGGATCAAACGCTTCGGCAGTGGAAAGGGTGATTCCAAATGTTCAAGCGAATGGCAACAGCAACGTTGGTAATGGGCGCGGCCCTGACCGTACTTCCGGCCGGTGCGTTCGCTCAGGATCGGTACGACTATCGGGACGGCTATGGTTATCAGAATCAGACACCTTATGCCTACCAGTACGACAACCACGAATACCGCGAGCGTTATCGTCATGAAGAGCGCGATCGCGACTGGCGCGCCAACGAATGGCGCGAGCGGCAGTGGCGCGAGCGCGAACACCGTGAACATGAGCGCCGCGAGCACGCCCGCGAGTACCGCTACCGGGACGATTACGGAAACTGGCGCTAATCTTTCAGAGCACCGCGGGTCCGGTCTCCAGCGCCGGGCCCGCGCGCTCCGCCTCGTCCAACGGCAATCTCTCTCGCGCGCCGGGCTCGCGCACGAACGCCATCAAAGCCGCCGCGACCGCTAAGAAACAACCACCCGCGAAGACCGCGATCACCCGATTGTTCCCCAGCACATGCGACATTACCCACCCGAAAAACAACGCGGAACAGATCTCCGGCAGCACAATAAACATGTTGAAAATTCCCATGTAAATACCGGTCTTCTCCGGAGGGATTGCGCCCGCCAGAATCGCGTAAGGCATGGAGAGAATACTCGACCAGGCGATACCCACGCCTAACATCGAGAGCAGAAGCAGGTACGGGTTGTGGATCACCACCACCGAAGCCAATCCCGCGGCGCCGCACAGCAGCGAGCAAATGTGGGTTGTGCGAGCCCCGATCCGTTGCGCGATCGCGGGCAAAGCCAGCGCATAAAAGAACGTGACCACCGAATAAAAGCTGAAGCAGATGCCGCCCCACTCGATCCCCTCGGTATAGCGCGGGGCCTGCGGATTGTCCGCGCCGAACACATTGTGGGCGACGGCGACCCCGAAATACTGCCACATCCAGAACAGCCCCAGCCAGGTGCAGAACTGAACCAGCGCCAGTTGCTTCATCGTGGCCGGCATATGGCGCAGGGCCAGCAGGATTTCCGGAACGATGCTGCCGCGCCTGGGGCCAACCTTCGCGACCGCCGCCGGTGGATATTCCTTGGTGGTGACAATGGTCCACAGCACCGCGCCCAGAAACGCCGCCGCGCCAATCCAGAAAGAGAACCGAACCGAGAATGGAATGGCTTGCGTCGCCGAAGTCGCCCGGCTCACTCCAAACAGATGGGAAAGCAGCCAGGGAAGCGCGGACGCGATGCTCGCGCCGATGCCGATCATCACGCTTTGCATCGCAAACCCGCGCGTGTGCTGCGATTCCGGCAGCATGTCCGCGATGAAAGCCCGGAACGGCTCCATGCTGATGTTGATCGACGCGTCCAGCACCCAGAGAAGCCCCGCGGCCATCCACAGAGCGGAACAGGTCGGCATGATGATCAGGGCCAGAGAGCTGAGCAGCGCTCCGGTCAGGAAGTAAGGTCGGCGCCGGCCGAGCCTGTTCCAGGTGTGGTCGCTCAGGTGGCCGATGATCGGCTGCACGATCAAGCCCGTTAGCGGCGCGGCCAGCCAGAGAATCGGAATCTGATCCGGCTTCGCGCCCAGGTACTCGTAGATGGCGCTGATGTTCGACATCTGCAGATTCCAGCCAAACTGGATTCCCAGAAAGCCGAAGCTCATGTTCCAGATCTGCCAGAAATTCAGGCGCGGCTTTTCCACTGCGGCACTTCTAGAGGCGGTCATAGAGCTTCACCAAATGTCTCAGCCGTCCGGCAAGTTCCGCGGTCAGTGTGCCTTCCCGCAAGCGCCAGCGCCAGTTGCCGCCCATCGTACCGGGCGCATTGAAGCGGGACTCCTTCCCCAGCCCCAATACATCCTGAATCGGAATCACCGCGCCCGCCGCGACGCTCGCCAGTAGCGCGCGGATCATATGCCAGTTCATCTGCCCGTCATCCGCCACGCCCAGATAGTCGAGCGCGTGCTGTTTCTCCTCTCGGATGTCTTCATCGGTGCGCGTACTGTCGCCGCCTTGTGAACTCCACCAGCCCATCACCGTATCGTTGTCGTGCGTTCCGGTGTAGGCGAAAAGGTCGCGCGGGTAGTTATGCGGCTTGAAGTCCGCTGCCTGTTGGTCCTTGCCGAACGCGAACTGCAGCACACCCATACCGGGAAATCCGAATTCCTTGCGAATCGCTTCCACCTCCGGCGTGATCACCCCCAGGTTCTCGGCAACCAGCGGAAGCTCTCCCAGCGCCGTTCTGGCCGCGCGTGAAGAGTGCTTCGCCCGGCGCTTCTTCCCACTTCCCGTTGACCGCGGTCTCCTCATGAGCCGGAATCTCCCAGTACGCCTCGAAACCCCCGAAAATGATCCAGCCGGAAGAGATCGAACTGCTCCATGGTCGCGCGGAACCGCTCGATCCACCACGCGAACCCGGATTCCGCCATGCGCGTCCACGCGTAGATCGGATTGCCCCAGCGCTGGCCGGTCGCGCTGAAGTAGTCGGGCGGAACACCCGCAATGGTCAGCGGGTTCCCGCGCTCATCCAGACGGAACAAGTCCGGGCGGGACCACACATCGGCGCTGTCATGCGCCACATAGATGGGCAGGTCGCCCATAATCCGTATATTGCGCTCGTGGCAGTAAGCGCGCAGCGAGCGCCACTGGCGCGCAAACTGCCACTGCCAGAACTTCTCGCGCTGCACTTCCCGCGCCAGCGTCTGCCTCCAGAGATGTAGAGCTGCCGAGTGCCGCGCCACCAGCTCCGGCTCCCAGTCCGTCCAGGAATGCTCCACGCCGTGCTGCTGCTTCAGCGCCATGAACAGCGCATAATCGTCCAGCCAGTGTTGCGATTCGCCGAACTGCTCGAACTCTTCCCGCGCTTCGCTTGGCGCCGCCTGCTCGAAGGTCGCGAACGCGCGCTCGAGCAGTGCCCTTTTCACAGGAGCCACGCGGTCGAAATCCACGCGATCCTGCTCAAATTCCGGAATGCTCTCCAGATCGGCGTCCGAGAGAAAACCATCGTCCCGCAGCCGCTCCGGACTGATTAACAGCGGGTTCCCTGCGAATGCCGAAAAGAGCTGATACGGCGAATCGCCATAGCCGGTGGGACCCAACGGAAGCACCTGCCACAAGGACTGGCCTCCGCGCGTCAGCCAATCGGCAAACGCATAAGCCGCGGGACCCAGATCGCCAATCCCGAACCGTCCGGGAAACGCTGTGGGATGAAGAAGGATTCCGCTTAGCCGCGCCAAATGCACAAATCTAAGCTATCGCAAAAGCCTAAACGATCTCGCGGATCTTGTCTCCCACAATCGACTTGATGATTTTCATGCGGTCCTTTTCACCCTTCGCCAACGCCTCGGCAAAATGCAGCGCCTGTTCCGCCGATATATTGCCGGGCAGCGGCGGCTCATTCGGATCGACCACCGCTTCGATCACCGCCGGCCCGGGATGCGCGAAAGCTTCGCGCAGCACGCCCTCGGCTTCTTCCGGCCGTGCAATCCGGAATCCGCCCGCGCCGAACGCCCGCCCAATCGCCGCAAAGTCGATCGGCTGGAGATCCACACCGAATTCGGGATTCGCTTCCATCGCCATCTGCTCCCATTTGATCTCGCCGAGCGCATCGTTCTTGATCACCAGGATCTTCACGGGAAGCTTGTATTTCACGAGCGTCGCCATCTCGCCCATCAGCATGGTGAAGCCCCCGTCGCCGATAATGCAAACCACCTGCCGCCCGGGATAGGCGATGCTGGCCGCAATCGCGTAAGGGAGGCCGTTGGCCATCGTCGCCAACAGTCCGGAAACCGAGAACTGCATCTGATCCCGAATCTTGATATACCGCGCCGCCCAGGTCGTGATGGTCCCGCTGTCCGTGATCACGATCGCGTCTCCATCCAGCAGCTTGTTAATCTGGTATGCCGGAACCTGCGGCTTCATCGGCATATCGGAGCGGGTCCCGCGAACCTCCATGAGATGGTTCCATTCGGCCATGCGTTTCTGCGACTTCTCCAGGAAATCGCGGTTCGACTTGCGCTCGATCAGTGGAAGCAGAGCCTGCAGCACGGCCTTGCAGTCTCCCGTCAATCCCACGTCCGCGGGATGACGCAACCCGATCCGTGCTGCGTCGATGTCGATCTGGATGGTCTTCGCCTGGCCCGGCTTTGGAAGAAAATCGACATAGGGGAAACTCGTCCCCGCCATGATAAACGTGTCGCACTCGTGCAGGGCATCCTGCGCGGGCGCGGTCCCGAGCAGGCCCAGACCGCCGATGCAATGCGGGTCGCCGTCCGGAATCACCGCTTTGCCGAGCAGCGCCTTGATCACCGGAGCCGCCGCCGCATCCGCAAGCTGCAGCACCTCCGTTCGCGCCCCCAGACATCCCCGGCCGACCAGCAGCGCCACCTTAGAGCCCTGGTTGATCAGGTCGGCGGCCTGCCGCAGCAGACTCGCCGGAGGCACCGGATACACCTGCGCGAAGAAGTCGCCGCTATGTTTCGCAATATTCGCGATCGAGCGTTCGCTCTTCGAATCCGTCCAGTCCTGAATGTCTTTCGGGATCGTGATGTGCGCGACTCCGCGTCTGGAAAGCGCGGTCTTGATGGCTTCGTCCACCACGTTGATCACGTGCGAAGCGCCCATCACGCGCTGGTTGTATTCGGCGACATCCATAAACAGCTTGTCGAGATCCACGTCCTGCTGATAGAACGTCCCGATCATGTCGTGAAAGGTATGGCCGGTGATGGCGAGCACAGGCTGGCCGTCCAGTTTGGCGTCGTACAGGCCGTTGAGCAGATGAATGCCCCCGGGACCGGACGTCGCGATACAGACCCCTAGCCGGCCGGTAAACTTCGCGTAGCCGCAGGCCGCCAGCGCCGCCGACTCCTCATGCCTCACCTGGATAAAGCGGATCTGTTCCTGGTGTGTGCGCAGCGCCTCGAAGATGCCATTCACGCCGTCGCCCGGGATCCCGAAGATGGTGTCTACGCCCCACGCAATCAGGCGCTCCACCAGTAAGTCGCCAACGGTCTTTGCCATAGACGTATTGTCTCTGAAGCAAGGCTCGGGTTTGGTAGCCTGCGGACATGAGCGAAGCACCGTTTCGTGTGGATAAAGACGCGCTGGGCGAGGTGCAGGTCCCCGCTGACCACCTCTGGGGCGCGCAGACGCAGCGGTCCATCGATCTCTTTCAGATCGGGGTGAATCGTTTCGTCTTCGGCCGCCGCGTGATTCGCGCTCTCGGCATCTTGAAAAAATGCGCGGCCCTGGCCAACGGCGAACTGGGCGAAATCCCGCGCGACAAAGTCGACCTGATTGTCCGCGCGGCCCAGGAAGTCATCGACGGCAAGCTGGATGCCGAGTTTCCCCTGGTGGTTTTTCAGACCGGCTCCGGGACGCAAACCAATATGAATGCGAACGAGGTGATCTCGAATCGCGCCATCCAGCTCGCGGGCGGCGTCGTCGGATCCAAGACTCCGGTTCATCCCAATGATGACGTGAATCGCAGCCAGTCTTCGAACGACACGTTTCCCACCGCCATGCATATCGCGGCCGTGGAAGAGATCCGCCATCGCACTGTCCCCGCCGTGACCGCGCTACGCGACACGCTGCATGGCAAGGCGCTCGAATTTCAGGATGTCGTGATGGTCGGCCGCACGCACCTGCAGGACGCGACACCGATCACGCTCGGCCAAGTTGTCTCCTCATGGGTCGCGCAGCTCGATCAGGCCTTATTAACCATCGGGAGGTCGCTGCCGGATCTGTACGAACTGGCAATCGGCGGGACCGCGGTCGGAACGGGCTTGAACTCCGATGCGCGGTTCGGCGGCACCGCCGCGCAATTCATCGCCGCCGAGACCGGAATGCCTTTCATCGACGCCCCTAACAAGTTCGCGGCACTCTCGGCCCACGACGCCATGGTCACCGCGAGCGCGGCCTTGCGAACGCTCGCCGGAGCGCTGATGAAGATCGCCAACGACGTGCGCTGGTATGCGAGCGGCCCGCGAGCGGGCATTGGTGAGCTGTTGATTCCGGAAAACGAGCCCGGCTCGTCCATTATGCCCGGCAAAATCAATCCCACGCAGTGCGAGGCGCTAACCATGGTGGCCGTGCGCGTGTTCGGCAACGATGCGGGCGTGGCCTTCGCGGGCTCCCAGGGCAACTTCCAACTCAACGTCTATAAGCCGGTGATGCTGGACGGCCTCCTGGAATCGGCGGGTCTGCTGGCCGATGCGTCCCGCTCCTTCGACGAGCACTGCGCGCGCGGCATCGAGCCCAACGCCGCCGTCATCCAGCGTCATCTTGACGATTGCCTCATGACCGTGACTGCGCTCAACCCGCATATCGGCTACGAGAAGTCCGCCAAAATCGCGTTGGCTGCGCATCGCCAGCAGACAACTTTACGCGAGGCGGCGCTGACGCTTGGGTTCCTCACACCCGAACAGTTCGATCAATGGGTGCAGCCGAAAGCGATGACGCACCCTCTCGACAAATCCCGATAAAAGCCGGTCAAAGTAGCAGAAATCCACTATTTACTGGGTTTTTTGCGTCATAAAAAATCCGCACTGCGACAATTCTTAACCGCGATTCCGGGGTGTCTATGAGGAAATGAATGCAAGAGGGAAATGCAATGACCCACTCACAACTCGTTCAGGCGGCCGTAGATCTACTCTCCGAAGTCGCTCAGCCCCAAACCTGGCTGGACCTTTTTGATGACGCGCTAGCCAACCCCAGTGATCGCGTTCTTGCCGAATTGGTTTATCACATGAGCGCAAGTCTGCACGGGCGCGTATCGCTCGCCGCCTAGACTCGTCTCGCCGCCGCTCAACAAGAAAAAGGCCACCAGTTCTTCGCCGGTGGCCTTTGTTTTTCCCTGTTGTCGCCCCGTATGGGCGCGCTGGCTTACTCCGCCAGCGAACCTTCCCCGGGATCTTCGCTTAACCCGCCCGTATACTGCACGCGCGCCTCGTCTTCGTAGCCATCCATCGGCATCAGCGTCGGCTCCTGCACCGGCTCTTCGATCACGTCTTCTCCCGCGATCTTCACCTGCCGGTAGTACGCCATACCTGTTCCGGCCGGTACCAGCCGTCCCATGATGACGTTCTCCTTCAGACCCTTGAGGTAATCGACCTTGCCGTAAATCGCAGCTTCGGTCAACACGCGCGTGGTCTCCTGGAAACTTGCAGCCGAGATGAAGGAGTCGGTCAAAGCAGCGACGCCTTCGTGATGCCCAGCAGAACGGCTTTGCCTTCCGCCGGACGCTGCCGCTTCTGATCGATCGCGCGCTGGTTTTCCAGCACGGAACCGGAACTTGTCCACCACTTCTTCCGGCAGAAAGTCCGTATCGCCGATATCTTCGACCTTCACCCAGCGCATCATCTGACGTGAGATGACTTCCAGGTGCTTGTCGTTGATATTCACGCCCTGCAGACGATAGACTTCCTGAATCTCGTTCACAAGGTACTTCTGCAGTTCCTTCTCGCCGAGTACGGCAAGAATATCGTGCGGATTGCGCGGTCCGTCCATCAGCGGTTCGCCGGCTTTCAGGCGCTCGCCTTCCTGAACGTTCACGTGAACGCCGCGGGGCAGTGAATACTCGCGCTCTTCGCCGTCATCCCCGATGACGTAGATTTTGCGCATGCCCTTGGCCACTTCGCCGAACTTCACAATGCCGTCGATCTCCGCGATGATCGCCGTCTCACGCGGCTTGCGCGCTTCGAACAGCTCCACCACGCGAGGCAGACCGCCAGTGATGTCTTTGGTCTTCGTCGTCTCGCGAGGAATCTTCGCAAGCACGTCGGCCGCATGGATGGTATCGCCGTCCCGGACCATCAGGTGCGCATGGGTCGGCATCAGGTACTTCTTGTTATCGCCGCCCTTGGCCGTGCCGCTGGCATGATCGGGCCGGACCAGGATCATCGGCTGCCGCTTCTCGTCGACGGAATCCTTGACGACCAGCTGCGACATACCCGTGACTTCGTCCACCTTCTCTTCCATCGTGACGCTGTCGAGCAGGTCCTTGAAGTGCACCACGCCCGACACTTCCGTAAGGATCGAGAACGTATACGGATCCCATTCGAGCAGGATCTGATTGGTCTTGACCGGCGCGCCTTCCTCGACCAGGATCTTCGCACCGTAGACGACCGGGTAGCGCTCTTTCTCGCGCTTCTTTTCGTCGACGATGGCGATGATGCCGTTGCGGTTCATCGCGATCAGTTCGCCCTTTTCATTCTTGACGACATGAATGCCGAGGAACTTCACGTAACCCGTCCGACTTCGCGTCCTGCGTCGATTGTTCAGAGACTCGGGTAGCCGTGCCGCCGATGTGGAACGTACGCATCGTGAGCTGCGTGCCCGGTTCGCCGATGGATTGAGCGGAGATGATGCCAACCGCCTCGCCGCGCTCCACCAGCCGCCCCGTCGCCAGGTTGCGCCCATAACAATAAACGCAAACGCCGCGCTTCGATTCGCAGGTGAGCACCGACCGGATCTTGACGCGCTCGATACCGGCCGCGTGGATCTGGTTGGCGATGCTCTTCGGTGATCTCTTTGTTGACGCCGACGATCAGCTTGCCTTCGAAATCGAGCTGATCTTCGAGCGCCACGCGGCCCACGATGCGGTCGCGCAACGGCTCGATGATTTCGCCCGATTCGATGATCGGCTCGACGTAAATGCCTTCGGTCGTGCCGCAATCGGTCTCGGTGATGATCACGTCCTGCGCCACGTCGCACAAGGCGGCGGGTCAGGTAGCCGGAATCGGCCGTCTTGAGCGCGGTATCGGCCAGACCCTTGCGGGCGCCGTGCGTGGAGATGAAGTACTGCAGCACGTTCAGGCCTTCGCGGAAGTTCGCCGTGATCGGCGTTTCGATGATCTCGCCCGACGGCTTGGCCATCAGACCGCGCATACCGGAAAGCTGGCGGATCTGCTGTTTCGATCCGCGCGCGCCGGAATCGGCCATGATGTAAATCGGGTTGAGGTAGCGGCCGGTGCGGTCGTCCTCTTCCATGGCCTGGAACATTTCATCGGAAACCCGCTCGGTCACTTTGGACCAGATTTCGATGATCTTGTTGTAGCGTTCGCCGTGGGTGATCGCGCCGTCCTGATACTGCGCTTCGACGGCCACCACTTCCTTCTCGGCGTTCGTCGACCAGCTCGGCTTTGATGCCGGCACGACCATGTCGTCGATGCCGATCGAGATGCCGGCGCGCGTGGCGTAGAGGAAGCCCAGGTTCTTGATCTCGTCCAGCATCTCCACGGTGATATGCAAGACCGAACTTCAGGTAGCAGTACTGCACCAGCTGCGCGAGACCCTTCTTCTTGAGCAGGCCGTTGATGAACGGCATGTCCTCGGGAAGATGATCGTTCAGGATCACGCGGCCGACCGTCGTGTCCATGTACTGCTTCACGAACTCGATCGGCTCGGTGTGCACGATGTTCTGGCTGTCGAACGCCTTGGTAAGATCGATGACCTTGCCGGTGTAGCGCAGCTTGATCGGGCGTCAGCGTTTCCACTTCGCCCATTTCGAGCGCGATCAGCACATCGTCGGTGGAGGCGAACGTACGGCCTTCGCCCGTGCGTGCCGGGACGCATCTTGGTCAGGTAATAGCAGCCGAGCACCATGTCCTGCGTCGGGATCGGCGATCGGTCCGCCGTGCGCCGGCGACAGAATGTTGTTCGACGCCAGCATCAGCGTCGATGCTTCGATCTGCGCTTCGGGCGACAGCGGAATGTGGACGGCCATCTGATCGCCGTCGAAATCGGCGTTGAACGCCGTGCAGACCAGCGGGTGAATCTTGATCGCCTTGCCTTCCACCAGCACCGGCTCGAAAGCCTGAATGCCGAGGCGGTGCAGCGTGGGAGCGCGGTTCAGCAGAATCGGATGATCTTTGATGACCTCTTCGAGAATGTCCCAAACCACGGGATCCTGCTGCTCCACCAGTTCCTTGGCCTGCTTGATGGTGGTGCAATGACCGCGCTGTTCCAGGCGGTGATAGATGAACGGCTTGAACAGCTCGAGCGCCATCTTCTTCGGAAGACCGCACTGGTGCAGCTTCAACTCCGGGTCCGACCACGATGACCGAACGGCCGGAGTAGTCGACGCGCTTGCCGAGCAGGTTCTGCCGGAAGCGGCCCTGCTTGCCCTTGAGCGTATCGGAGAGCGATTTCAGCGGGCGGTTGTTGGCGCCGCGCAGCACGCGGCCGCGGCGGCCGTTATCGAACAGCGCGTCCACCGCTTCCTGCAGCATGCGCTTTTCGTTGCGGACGATCACGTCCGGCGCGTGCAGCTCCATCAGCTTCTTCAGGCGGTTGTTGCGGTTGATCACGCGGCGGTACAGATCGTTCAGATCGGACGTCGCGAAACGGCCGCCATCCAGCGGCACCAGCGGACGCAGTTCCGGCGGAATCACCGGGATCACATCGAGAATCATCCACTCCGGCTTGTTGCCGGACTTGCGGAAGCTCTCGACCACGCGCAGGCGCTTGGCGAACTTCAGCTTCTTCTGCTGCGAAGTCTCGGTCTTCATCCTCTCGCGAATTTCTTCAGAGAGCGATTCACATCGATCTTCTTCGAGCAGTTCCTTGATGCCTTCGGCGCCCATCATGGCGACGAATTTGCCCGGATGCTCCTGATCGAGCTGGCGCTTGCGCTCGTCGCTGATCACTTCGCCGCAGGCTCAGATCCGGCACTTCGCCGGGATCGACGACTACGAACGCTTCGAAATACAGAACGCGCTCGAGCTCGCGCAGCGTGATATCGAGCAGGTGGCCGATGCGCGAGGGCAGTCCCTTGAAGAACCAGACGTGCGAACACGGGCTGGCCAGCTCGATATGTCCCAGGCGCTCGCGGCGCACGCGCGCCAGCGTCACTTCCACGCCGCACTTGTCGCAGATGACGCCGCGGTGCTTCATGCGCTTGTACTTGCCGCACAGACATTCCCAATCGGTCACAGGGCCGAAAATGCGCGCGCAGAACAGCCCGTCGCGCTCCGGCTTGAACGTGCGGTAGTTGATCGTTTCCGGCTTGGTGACTTCGCCATGGCGACCAGCTCCGGATCTTTTCGGGGGACGCCAGCGAAATGCGGATGCGAATCGAAATCCGCAATCAGATTTGCTCTATCGTACGGTGAGGATCGCAAGAATTGCCTCCAGTTCAGAAACTCTTCATTCACTTACCGCGGCCTGAAGGCGCCGATCGAACAGCCCCTCAAACCGCGGCCAACGACTCCGCTTTACTAGTCCGCTGCCAGCGCCGTATCCGGAACTCCTCGCGGCTTCTTCATCAGCTCGACGTCGAGACACAAGCGACTGCAACTCACGGATGAGCACGTTGAACGATTCGGGCACTCCCGGCTCGATAGCGGCTTCACCCTTGACGATCGCCTCGTAAATCTTGGCGCGGCCATACACGTCGTCGGACTTGGCCGTCAATAGCTCCTGCAGGATGTAAGCAGCGCCATACGCTTCGAGCGCCCACACTTCCATCTCTCCGAAGCGCTGTCCGCCGAACTGCGCTTTGCCGCCCAGAGGCTGCTGCGTGATCAGCGAATACGGTCCGATCGACCGCGCGTGGATCTTGTCGTCCACCAGATGCGAGAGCTTCAGCATGTAGATGTAGCCCACCGTCACCGGCTGCTCGAACTCGATTCCCGTCATGCCGTCGAACAGCTTGGTCTTCCCCGACGTCGGCAGACCGCGCCTTGGTCAGTGCTTCTTGATTTCCTTCTCAGTCGCGCCGTCGAAAACCGGCGTTGCGAAATGCAGGCCGAGCGCCTTTGCCGCCCATCCCAGATGCGTTTCCAGAATCTGACCCACGTTCATACGCGAAGGAACACCCAGCGGATTCAGCACGATCTCGACCGGCGTTCCATCCGGCAGATACGGCATGTCCTCTTCCGGAAGAATGCGCGAGACCACGCCCTTGTTCCCGTGGCGGCCGGCCATCTTATCGCCCACCGAAAGCTTGCGCTTCATGGCGATGTAGACCTTGACCAGCTTAATCACGCCCGGCGGCAGTTCATCGCCCTTGCGGAGCTTGGCGATCTTCTCGTCGGTGATCTTTTCGAGCACCGCGATCTGGCGGCCCGTCATCTCCTCGATGTCGTCGATCTGGTCGTTCGCCCGGGCATCCTTGTCTTTCAGGCGCAGGCGCTTCAGATCGCGCGAACGCACCTTCTCGATCGTTTCGCGATCGAATCAGCGTGCCCTTCGAGAGCAGCTTCTTATTAGTCTTTTCGTCGTGCAGGTCGACCAGCACCTCTTTGCCTTCGAGCAGCGCCGTCAACCGCTTGGCGCGCTCGTCGGTGAGGATCCGGATCTCGTCCTGCAGATTGCGCTGGAGCCGCGCGATCTCTTCGTCTTCGATGGCCCGCGCGCGTTCGTCTTTCTCCTGGCCTTTGCGCGAGAAGATCTTGCAATCGACCACCGTGCCTTCGATTCCCGGCGGGCAGTAAAGCGATGCGTCCTTCACATCGCCCGCCTTTTCCCCGAAAATCGCTCGCAGCAGCTTCTCTTCCGGCGTTAGTTGCGTTTCGCCCTTCGGCGTCACTTTGCCGACCAGGATGTCGCCCGGTTGCACGGTGGCGCCGATCCGAATCACTCCCGATTCGTCCAGGTTGCGGAGGAAAGAATCCGCGATGTTGGGAATGTCCCGCGTGATCTCCTCGGGTCCCAGCTTGGTGTCGCGCGACTCGATCTCGAATTCTTCGATGTGGATCGAGGTGTAGTAGTCTTCCTTAACCAGTTTTTCGCTGATCAGAATGGCGTCTTCAAAGTTGTAACCGCGCCAGGGCATGAAGGCCACCAGCACATTGCGTCCCAGGGCCAGTTCTCCGAAGTCGGTACACGGACCGTCGGCCAGCACCGTCCCCTTCACCACCCGTTGGCCCTGCTTCACGATCGGCTTCTGATTGATGCAGGTGTTTTGGTTCGACCGTTTGAACTTCGTCAGCGTGTAGATATCCGCGCCCACTTCGCGCGAGAGCTGCCCCTCGTGCGCCGTGCCATCCACGCGGACGATAATGCGCTCCGAATCGACCGAATCCACGATCCCCGACCGCCGGCAGAGCACCACCGCCCCGGAATCGCGCGCCGTCACCATTTCCATACCCGTCCCGACATACGGCGCATCGGCACGCAGCAGAGGAACGGCCTGCCGCTGCATGTTTGATCCCATCAGGGCGCGGTTCGCGTCGTCGTTCTCGAGAAACGGAATCAGGCTGGCGGCCACCGACACTAACTGCTTCGGGCTGACATCGATGTACTCGATCTCGTCCCGATGCTTCAGCACGAAGTTACCGGCCTGCCGCGCATTGGCCAGGTCCGGAACAATGTAACCCGCGTCGTTCAGATGAACGTTGGCCTGCGCGATGGTGTACTTGTCTTCCTCCCACGCCGAAAGGTAATCGGAGTGAGCCTCTAATTCTGCCTTCTGCTGGTGCTCGGTCAGCGCCGCGTTGGCCGCTTCGGCCTGCGCCCGCGGAATCACGTCGCCCACTTTGAAATCCGTGTCGCCGGGGTTCAGACACGCGGACTTCGTCCACCACCGTGCCTTCCACCACACGCCGGTACGGACTTTCGATAAACCCGTAGTCGTTGATCCGCGCAAAGCAGGAGAGAGAGGAAATCAGGCCGATGTTCGGGCCTTCCGGAGTCTCGATCGGGCAGATCCGGCCGTAGTGCGTGGGATGCACATCGCGCACTTCGAAGCCTGCCCGCTCCCGCGACAGACCGCCCGGTCCAAGGGCCGAAAGCCGGCGCTTGTGCGTGATCTCGGACAGCGGATTGGTCTGATCCATGAACTGCGAGAGCTGGCTCGATCCGAAAAATTCGCGAATCGCCGCCATTACCGGCTTGGCGTTCACCAGATCGTGCGGCATCGCCGTCGACATCTCCTGGTAGACGCTCATTTTTTCCTTGATTGCCCGCTCCATGCGGACCAGACCGATCCGGAACTGGTTCTCGAGGAGCTCGCCCACCGCACGAACGCGGCGATTTCCCAAATGATCGATATCGTCGACGGCGCCCTTGGCCCTTGCGCAGCTTCAGCAGATAGGTAATGGTGTCGATGAAATCCTTCTGCGTCAAGGTGCGGTTATCGAGCGGCGTCGCATCCGCTTTGTCGTGCAGCTTGATGTTGAACTTCATGCGGCCCACGCGCGAGAAATCGTACTTGCGGTGGTCGAAGAACATCCCCTGGAATAACTGCGTCGCCGTATCCACCGTCGGCGGATCGCCCGGCCGCAGCTTGCGGTAAATCTCGATCAGCGCGTCCTTTTCGATCTTGACCGGATCCTTCCTCAGCGTGGCCGAGATCACCGTCCCCACGTCGTCCCGCTCCGGGAAGAAAACGTCGATGCTCGGAATCCCGTTGTCGATCAGCGTGGAAATCTTGGTGGGTGTCAGCTCGTTGTTCGAGTCCACCATCACCTCGCCGGTGTTCATATCGACGACATCCGCGGCGATGAAAGCGCCTTCCAGATCGTTCGCCGCCACTTCTACGACGGCCGTTTTGTGCTTCTCGATCTCCCGCTTCAGCGAAGGCGTGATCTTCTTGCCCTGCGCCACAATCGTGTCGCCCGCCTTGTTCAGGATGGCGTAGGAAAGCTTCAGCCCCTCCAGATTCTTATCGAGCTTGCCGTCGGCATCGAGCGCGTTCCAATACAACTTGCCGTCTTTGAATTCGATCTTCGAGACGCGGTAGAACGTCCGGAGAATCTGTTCGTCGGTCTTCAGGCCCAAGGCGCGCAGAAACACCGAACCGTAAAACTTGCGCTTCCGGTCGATACGCACATAAAGAAGATTCTTGACGTCGTATTCGAACTCCACCCAGCTGCCGCGGTACGGAATGATCTTGCCGAGAAAATATCCTTGCGCCGGGACGCGCTCGAAGAACACGCCGGGCGAGCGGTGCAGCTGCGAAACAATCACCCGCTCGGTTCCGTTAATGATGAAGGTGCCGTTCTCCGTCATCAGCGGGATTTCGCCGAAGAACACTTCCTGTTCCTTGATATCCCGGACGCTCTTCACGCCCGTGTCCGGGTCTTTCGAATACACCGTCAGGCGGATGGTGACTTTAAGCGGAGCCGCATACGTCATGCCGCGCTCCTGGCACTCCACCATGTCGTACTTCAACTGCAGCCCGACAGGATCTCCGCACTTATTGCAAAAAGTGACGATGTTCTTGTTAAACGTGCCGCAGACATGGCAAAGAACGTCGCCCGGATGGAAAGGATCGGTCTTGATCGTCGCGCCGCAATGGCCGGCAGGTCGACCGCAGATGATGCAGCCCTTTCAAATTGCCGCACTTGCACTCCCAGTTGCCGATGGAATAATCCACAAACTCCAGCTGGCTCACGCCGCGGAAGTCGGAAATGGGGAACACGGAGCTGAATACCGTCTGCAGCCCGGCGTCGTCGCGCTCGTTCGGCAGCAGGTCCATCTGCAGGAACTTCTCGTACGATTTCTTCTGAACCTCGATCAGATTCGGAATGGGGATCGTGGTCTTGATCTTGGAAAAATCAACTCGCTCGGGGGTCGTTTCTAGCTGGTTCGTCATTCTTTTCAAAAACTCCTACGGAGCCTTTTTCACGCGTGGGGTGCGGGGCGTCGAGCCTCAGGCTAGGCTTGCGCCGGTGCAAAAACAACAAAATGGCGGGCGAACGGGGCTAAAACCCGAACGAGCCGTCGTGTGATTAGAGGTATAGCCGGGCCGGGGAGAACCCGAAAACAGACTGTTTCCCCGAAGGCTGAAAATCTGCGGAAACAGAAACTGAGAAAAAGGCGCTCTCCGCCCGAGGCGCACAGCCCTGCCGAGAAAGGCGCTAGAAATGCAAAAACGCGCAGGAAAACCCTACGCTTCATGCCGCAACGGAGAAACACTTCTGACTGGACAGGATGGAAGGCGGTCACCAGTCCTGACGCCAAACGGGGCGGATCAGTTGCCAATACCAGAACTTTAGCAGAAAATTCACCGGCTGGCAATACCGGACGGCAAAATCGCTGTTAGCGCCGTTTTGCCGCCCTGAAAACCCGCCCCGGCAACCGCACCCGGGGCTACTTGACTTCGACGGTCGCGCCCGCGTCCACAAACTTCTTCTTGATAGTCTCCGCCTCGTCCTTGGAAACGCCTTCCTTCACCGGCTTCGGCGCGCCGTCGACCAGATCCTTAGCTTCCTTCAGACCCAGGCTCGTCACTTCGCGGACTGCCTTGATGACGTTGATCTTGTTGGCGCCCGCCGCCGTGAGAACCACCGTGAACTCGGTCTTCTCCTCCGCCGCCGGAGCCGCCGCGGCTGCCGCACCGCCGCCGCCCGCGACCGCCACCGGGGCCGCTGCCGCTGCCGAAACGCCTAATTTTTCTTCCAGCAACTTGACCAGCTGCGAAGCTTCGAGCAGAGTCAGGCCTTGAATCTGTTCCGCGATTGCGTTGATATCCGCCATTTTATTCCTTCTAAACCTTTCCTAAAAATCCCTAACTACTGAACTTGTTTCCTTGAACCGCCTGGTCCACCACCACCGCCAGATTGCGGCCCGACGCCCTCATGGTCGTCACCAGCCGCTCGCCTGCGCGTTGATCAGGATACAACAACTTGGCGAAGATTTCTTCCTTCGGCGGCATCGAGGCCAGATCATTGATCGCCTTGACATCGATGACGCGGCCTTCGACCACCCCGGCCTTGAACGTGAAAGCCGGATTCGCCTTGGCGTACGCCGTCAGCACCTTTGCGAGCGCGACGGGATCGTCGTAGGTAAAGGCAATCGACGTCATCCCCTTCAGATCTTTGAGCGCCCCTTCGGCAGCCGTACCCTCGCTCGCCATCTCCGCAAGATTGTTCTTCACCACCCGATACTGCCCGCCCGCGCCGCGCACCGTTTTGCGCAACTCGAAATCCTGGCTCACCCGGAGTCTTTTCATAGCCCGTTACGAACAGATTCCGCACCTTCGCCAGATCGGCTTTGAGCGCCTCGAAATCCTTATTCTTATCTTCTTTTTGCTTCATGTTTTCAGCCTTGCCGTTCCAGCTGGACCCAATACGACCGCCTAGTTCGCGGACTTCTCACCCATCTCCGCCGTGTCGAGATCGACGCCCGGACTCATGGTGGAACACAGGGTCGCGCTCTTCACGTATTTGCCCTTGGCGGCCGACGGCTTCGCCTTCACGACGGCATTGATCAGAGCCGACGCGTTCTCCACCAGCTTGGCCTCGGCGAAACTGATCTTGCCCACCGGCGCGTGGATGATTCCCGGTCTTGTCGACCCGGAATTCCACCTTACCCGCCTTGACCTCGTTAACCGCCTTGGCGACATCGGTCGTCACCGTGCCGGTTTTCGGGTTCGGCATCAGCCCGCGCGGTCCCAGAATCTTGCCGAGCTTACCCACCGACCGCATCATGTCCGGAGTCGCGATCACGGCATCGTAATCGGTCCAGTTTTCAGACTGAATCTTGTTGACCATGTCTTCTCCGCCAACAAAGTCCGCACCCGCGTCCTGGGCCTCGCGCAGCTTATCCCCGCTCGCGATCACCAGTACTTTCTTCGATTTACCCAGTCCGTTCGGCATCAGTACCGTGCCGCGCACCATCTGGTCGGCGTGCTTCGGATCCACGCCGAGCCGCATGTGCACTTCCACGGTTTCGTCGAACTTGGCGAATTTGATTTTCTTGAGGAGTACGACTGCGTCCGCCAGCGGGTAAAGACGCGTCTCGATCTGCTTCGCAGCTGCCTGGTACTGCTTACCTGGTTTATGTGCCATCAATCCTCCGTGGTCAAGCGGTCCGTTTGCAAAAGCAAGCGCAGACCTCCCACCGGGCCCTGCCTGAAAAAGGGGACACTCGGAAGATACCACAGCCGGATTAGGCGCGCAACTGATGAGGCAAATCAGCACTCCCCACGAATTCGATTTTGCTTGCCGTTTAGTATGTGCCCGATGACAGCTGCGCTGCCGCGTCCGGTCGGAATCGTTCCAGTCTGCGCCAGGGTTGTGCCGTCTAGGATGGGTGTAGGGCTGCCGATACCAACTGCCAGGACCTTCGACCCGCTCGGGGTCACCGCGATATCCAGGGGCTGGTAGGTCAGCGTCTGCTGAGCCGCAACCGTAAAGCTACCCAAATCGATTCGGAATATCGTGTTCGGCCCACCGAAACCATAGCTGCTTACATAAAGGCTATTTGTTGCCGGCGAGTAAACCAAACTGTCCACGGCCGCATTCGCAGGGTCGGTGAGCTGAATGGAATTGAGCAACACAAGAGAGGTTGCATCAAATACACCGATCGAGTACGGATCAGAAAAACCATAAACTCTCGTGCTGTCCGAACTTACCACCAAAGCACAACTAAACACCTGGGTATTGTGGGCATTGGGGGAAACCTGCAAGCAGTTCGTAACCGAGGCGGAAGGAACTGAAATCGAACATACATCGAAGAAGCCAATCGAGCCGGATGTGGTCGCGCTGCATACCGTCTTGCCGCGATGAACGAGAGCGGCCGTGCTTAGGCATGACCGTCGCAGCCACCCATCATGGTCATCCGGGGTCAAGTCCCGCTCTGCCGCCTGGACTGCTTGCAAAGCACCTGCAAAATCGCCCGCGCTCATGAGCTCTGCGATTGCGCGTCCGCAGATTGTACGCCAGGATGAGATGCGACACTTGAATCTCCCGACGCGCCTAACCCGTCGCGCAGCCTACCCCGTAACTTTTTCGCCCTGCACGCAAAACTTGCCGAACGCTTCCGTTAACAACTGCGAAATCTGCATCGGATCGCGCCGCTCAATCTCATGGCGATGCAGCATGTATACCGGCCTTCCGTCACGGAACAGAATCATGGACGGCGAAGACGGCGGGTATTCCGCCAGCACCTCCCGCAGATGCGCAACTGCCGCGATATCTCCGCCCGCGAAAACCGTCGCCGCCTTCGTAGGACGCACCGCGCTCTGCATTGCCATCCCCACCGCCGGACGCGCACGGCCCGCCGCACAGCCGCAGATCGAGTTCACGACCATCAGCAGCGTTCCTTCTTGCGCCAGGAGCCGGTCCACCTCCGCCGGGGTCCGCGCCTCTTCCACTCCGAACCGCGTCAGCTCCGCGCGCATGGGCGCAATAAATTCTTCCGGGTAAGTCATCGTCCCTTCATTGAACCACTGTCGCACCACCAATGCACAGGACGCCGATCGGGACGCCACCGGCGCACCGGGTCTGTGCCTCGACCTCAATGGCCTCGGGTTTGCGACTTCTGTGAGTGCATCTCACAAGCCATGGACGAGTTGCAGCGTCTTCGAAATGCAGAGAAACCGCCTCGAGCACGTTGGCGAGCAGGTCATCCCACGTGGAGGGCGCGTTCAAAAGTCGAATCAAGGCGCTGCTCGCGCGCCATTGCTCCACACTTTGCTTTACACTATGGAATTCCGTATAGGCTCTGCCCTTGCGTAAGATACTTCTACTCACCGCGGCGCTCCTCCGCATCGCTGTATTGGGGGTGCCCGGCCCTGGCAGTGCGGGCGCGATCTTTGCGCAAACAAACGCCGTCACCATCGCCGGCGACGTCCTCGACCCCACGCGCGCCGGCATTCCCGGCGCCCGCCTCCGTCTTGAGCCGCAGGATGCCAGTCACCCCGCGCGCGACTCGCAGGCCAGCCCCACCGGTAGCTACCTCCTCTCCGGCCTTTCCCCCGGAACCTACACGCTGCGCGTCTCCGCCGCTGGATTCCGCGAAACCGTCGTCAAGAATATCCGCTCCCGGCCCGGCGAAACCGTGCGCCTCCCGGTCCTGCTCGAAGTTGGCAGCCTCAATCAAAGCCTGATTGTCTCCGCCGCCTACGAACTGATCCAGACCGAGAACACGGCGCGCGGGTCGCTCCTCGATGCGCTCCACTGGAAAACGTTCACCCTGCTCGGCCGCCAGGTGTATAACGTCCTGAGCCTGTCCCCGGGTGTCTTATTCGCGCAGGAGGAATTCGGACCTGACGGCTACTCCGGATTGCGCAACTGGGAGCTTAACGGCAAATACATCATCAACGGAGGCATCGCGGGAACCAATCAGTTCCTGATGAACGGGGCGCCCATCAGCCTCACCGGCCGCTGGCAGTTTGCCCCCAGCGCGGAAGCGGTCGACGAGGTCGAGGTGCTCACCAATACCTACGACGCGCAATACGGCAGAACCGGCGGCGGCACCGTGCTCACCAGCATCCGCACCGGCAACAACCAATGGCATGGAACCGGTTATGAGTTTCTGCGCAATGCCGCACTCGACGCCAATTCCTTCGAGAACAACCTGACCGGTCAAGCGCGCGGCAGGCACGTTGCCCATCAGTACGGAGGCACCGTCAGCGGCCCGTTGCGCAGCAACCGAGACTTCCTGTTTTTTAGCTCCGACAACTATTGGGAAGTCGCCCCTTCGTCAATCGTCGCCGACACGCCGCCGCTCGCTCTCCGCGACGGCCAGCATTTCACGCTTTACAAAATCAACGTCTACGATCCGGACTCAACGCACACCTGCCCCGCTTCATCCAACTGCCTCGGCCCCTACGTACGCGATCCCTTCCCCGGCAACGTCATTCCCGCGTCTCGAATCAGCCGGATCGGCCAAGCCATTCTGGCGCTCTACCCCGCCCCCAACGCGCGCGGAGTCACGCAAAACTACAATGCGGCCGCGAACTCCGGCCATTTCCAATACGCCCAGCCCATCGCGCGATGGGATCACAATTTTAGCGACCGCGATCGCCTCTATTTCCTGTTTACCTACGATCGCGATCGCCAGGCGTCCACCGGCAACGGGTTCGCCGGCCCCGCCGCGGCAGGAGGCAATGGGCAGCACGTCTCCCAAAACTTCGTCGCCAATTGGACCCACGTCCGCAGCCCTACGGCTATCTGGAACGTGCGCGCGTCGTTCGGCAGATTTACGGAATTCTTTCCCGAAAGCAGCTGCTCCGGGTGCCTGTCCGCCAGCTCGCTCGGAATCCAGCTCCCTCCGCCCGCTACCGGCCTATCGGGCAGATCGCCCCATTTCGATATCGGAACTTATGGTTCCTTAGTGGGGAGCACCACCTTCTCGGGCGTCGAAAATCAGTTCGATCTCGCGCCCGGAGTGACCTTCACCCGCGGACCTCATCTGCTCCACTTTGGCGCGGAGTTTACGGCCGCGGCTATCGGCCAGAATAATCCCGGGCGCGCCTCCGGCGAATTCTACTTCACGCGTGCCTGGACCGAGCGCTACACCGGCGTCGCTACCGGCTACGGCGACGGAAATGCCATTGCCGATGTTCTGCTCGGCGCCCCTTCGGGCGGATTTCTCGATTCCAACACCAGTTCCTACCGGCGATGGCCGTATTGGGCCGGCTACCTGCAGGACAACTGGAAGATTCTCCCGGGTTTCACCGTCAGCCTCGGACTTCGCTACGACATCCAGGTACCTTTTACGGAGGCGCACGGCCGCATCAACACGGGATTCGACCCGACCGCGATTAGCCCTCTCGGCAATGCGCTGATCGCCAATTGGAGCGCCGCCAAAACGGCCTGGGATCGGGCTAATCCCGATCTTCCCTACCCTGCCCCGCCCTCTCAAATCCGCGGCGGTCTGCTCTTCCCTTCCGGTCGCCACTCCCGCGCCTTCAACACCGATTGGACCGACCTGCAGCCCCGCTTAGGCGTCGCCTGGAACTTTGCCCGGAAAACCGTGCTGCGCGCCGGCGCCGGAATTTTCTATCGAACCGCCACCCAGCTGGGCTCTTCCTACGGTTTCAACCAGCGCACCTACTACCAGAGATCGCTCGACGGCGGCCTCACCCCCGCCGCGGGCCTGACTGGGCCGGATTCTCTCGCCGACCCTTTCCCCAACGGCGTTGCTCTTCCGGCCAACGGCGCGGACGGTCTCGCCACCAACGCCGGCGATTCTCTCGTCGTCTTTAGCCGCGACCGCCCCATCCCGCGCACCTACGAGTACTCCGTGGGCTTCCAGCGGGAACTGCCGGCCTTGCTCCTCCTCGACCTCGGCTACTCCGGCAGCGTGACCGTGCACGATGCCGTCCCGCTCACCCTGAATCCGCCTGCCGGAAATGTCCCCATTCCAAACGCGGCACTGGTCGACACCCTGAGCACGGTCATCCCCAACCCTCTGCTCCACAGCGGCGTCCCGCCCACCTCCGCCCTGGGTACCGCGGCGCTCCTGCCGCTCGACGCGCTTCTTCGCCCCTATCCGCAATTCGACGCGATCACCCTCGCCAACGCGCCCATCGCGCGCTATCGCTATGACTCGCTCCAGATCAAACTAGAAAAACGCGTTCTCGATATCGCACCCGCCGGCATCTTTTCCTTCGTCTTCTCGTACACGTTTTCTAAATCCTTCTCCGCCGATCACCTTCTCAACCCATCAAGTTTTTCCGAAAAGCCGATCCGGGAACTGTCCGCCGGCGATCGGCCCCAAAGCATCGGTTTGGCCGGTACCTGGGACATTCCTCTCGGCTGGGGTCGCCGCTATTTCAGCCACGCCAACCGGTTCACGGGTGCTCTGATCAACTCCTGGTCCATGGATTGGGTCTATCTCTACCAGTCCGGGACGCCCGTCAGCGAACCCGATGCCACGTTCACCTGCGCCAGCTTCAATGCGCCGGGCGGACAGACCCCGCGGCATTGGTTCAACAACGATCGGGGCTGCTGGGTGGCGCGGCCAGCCTGGCAGTACCATACTTCGCCCGATCGCTTCAGCAGCATCCGCACTCCCGCCGCCGGTCAGTTGAACCTGTCGATTGAAAAGACCATCTGGCTCAGTGAACGCCTGTCGATGCAGCTCCGCGGCGACGCTTACAACCTCACTAATACCCCCATCTTCCCGTCGCCGGTGACCGATCTCAACGATCCACGCTTCGGCCAGTTGCCCTTAACCCAGGAGAACTTCCCCCGCTATATCCAGGTCGCTCTGCGATTCTCCTTTTAACCAGCTTCTCCGGGACCCGCGCTGGCTCGCACGCTCCAGCCCGATTTGCTAAACTCAATTCCGTCAGCCTGGATTGGGAAGTCGTCCAATGGTAGGACTGCAGATTCTGGATCTGCCTATCGGGGTTCGAGTCCCTGCTTCCCAGCCACTCCACCGCTCGGTTCGCCCGCTAGAATGGCTTAACCCAAGAATGAACGGCGGCCTGGTATCCATCCTCGTTCCTGTCTTCAACGAAGAGCGAAATCTCGCCGAGGTCCTTGGCGCGCATCCTCGAGGCTCCTCTGCCCGCTGGATTGGGCCGCGAAATCCTCGTGATCGACGCTGGCTCTATCGGATCCTCCGCAGAAATCGCCAATCGCCTGGCGCGCGAAAATCCCGGTTCTCTTGAGGTCCTCCACGTGACCAAAAATGCAGGAAAAAGCGCCGCCATCCGTACGGGCATTTCCCACAGCGCAGGCGATTTCATCCTGCTCCAGAATCCCGATCCGGAAGATGATCCCGCCAACTACCCGCAGCTTCTCCAGCCCTTGCTCGACGGTGTCGCGGATGTCGTTTACGGCTCCCGCTTTGCGCGCTCCGGCCTGTCCCGGTCCCCGTTTCTGACATGGCTCTGCAACCGGGCGGCTCATCTCCATCTCACCGGCATTGAGACCGGCCAAAAGGTTTTCCGCGGGCCGATGCTTCGAAGCCTCCCCATTTGCTCGCGGCAAATCGGCTTCGAACAGGAAATTACCATCAAACTGGCGAAGCGGCACGCCCGCTTCTATGAAGTGCCGCTCGGTGATCCGCCCAGCACTGACGCGCCACGTGAAGAAAGGCTTTCGCACATACCATCCAATCTCTCGGAGTCATTCTCCGCACCTGGGTCGGCGGCGACCTCTACAACGACCCCGGCGAAGAGATCCTGGACGCCTTCTCCGTCGCCCCGCATTTCAACCGGTGGATGGCCGACACCATGCGCCCTTTTGTCCGCGGGAGCGTCCTCGAAATCGGATCCGGCATCGGCAACCTCACCACCCAGATCGCCGCCCGTTGCGAGAGTTACCGGGCTACCGACATCAATACCGAACATCTCGCCCGGCTGCGCAGCCGTTTACGCGATCAGCCGCGCGTGCGCATCTCGGTCTGCGATCTTTCGCGCCCCGCCGATTTTGAGCCTCTCGCCGGCTCCGCCGATACCGTCCTCTGCCTGAATGTTCTCGAGCACATGGAGAACGATCTCGCCTGCGCCCGCAACCTCTTTCTCAGTCTGAAACCGGGTGGCCGCGCCATTGTCCTGGTTCCTCAGGGCCAGCGTATCTTCGGCCAGCTCGATATCGTCCTCGGACATTTCCGTCGCTACTCGGCGCAACAATTGCGCGACACGCTCACCCATGCCGGATTCGCCGTCGAGACCATTCTCCCTTTTAATCGCGTATCCCGGCCCGGCTGGTTCGTCAAAGCACGCATCTTGAAGCACTCCACCATCGCCCGTTACCAGATCTGGGCGTTCGACAAATTCGTGTGGCTCTGGCGCGCCATCGACCGGTTCCTGCCGTGGGCCCCGACCTCCATCATCGCGATCGCAGCCAAGCCGCCCGCCGCGCCCCGCGAGCCCCAAGTCCCCGAAGGCAACCTGGCCGGGGCCGCGTTGCGTTAAATGGCTCGCTTCCTCCTCGCCGTCTGGTCCCTCGAAAGTCACGTCAACCCGAACCTCGCCGTCGCGTCCGCTCTGCGCACCGCCGGGCATGAGGTCGCCTTTTACGCCGGACCCCAGGCCGCTCTCGCCATCGCCGCCCAGGGATTCCCCATATTCCCCTTCGAAGCTCTGCGCGAAGACCTGGCCGCCGTGCACTTCGCGGCGCTTCTCGAAGATCAGGGCAGCGCGCGTAAGTTGTCGCAGCACTTCGCGGAAATCCTCGTCGCGCAAATCACTCCGCAAGTGGACGATTTGAACCGCATCATCCGAGACTGGAAGCCGGATGTGCTCGTGACCGACATGGCCATGGTTGCGCCCTTCGCCATCCTCCACGAACTCGCAAAGGTTCCCGTCGCGGTTCTGTCGCATGTGGGCTATTGCATGCTTCCCGGTCCGGATGGGCCCATCCCCGGACGCGTCCTGCCGCCCCGCCGCTCCGGTCTCTTGCGCCTTCGCGCGTGGGCGATACAGAGTGCCGCGAACTTCCTCACGCGCCAGGTGCCGATTGCCGTGGATGCCGCACGCCAGCGCTTCGGGCTCCCTCCAACTGGCCTGCGAGTGACGCAATGGCACGCCCGCACCGGCCTCCTGCTTATTCCATCGATTCCCGAACTCGATTACAACCGCGCGTCCCTGCCGGCATCGGTGCGCTATATCGGAGCGGTCACCTGGCCCGCCGTGTCCGACGCGCCGCTGGATCCCCAAACCGTCCTTGTGGAAGAGGGTGGTTATTACCGCAAAGAGCCTTTCCTGATCCGGCAAGCGATAACCGCGCTGAGCGATTCCGCTTATCGCGTCAAGCTCGCGCCCGGTCGCACCAGGGACCGGTCCACATTCGGGACGCTTCCCGCAAACATCAGCTTCACGGATACCGACGTGCCCGAAGCCGCGGTCGTGGTCACCACCGGAAACACGGAATCCATTCTGCGCGCCCTCAGCCGCGGCGCTCCTCTGGTTATCACGCCATCGCTCCTCGATCAAACCGAGATGGCCCTGCGCATCCAGCTACTCGGAGCCGGCGAGTATCTTCCCGAGAAGAAATGCTCGCCAGCCGGTTTACGCGAAGCCGTTCACCGCGTGGCCACCGATCCGGGCTACCGTCGCAAGGCCGCAGAGGCCGCCACCCTGCTGAGCGTCCGAAAAGGGCCGCTCGAAGCCGTCCGCCTGCTCGAAGACTTCGCCCGCCCCTAAGACCCAACCACTTTCAAATTGTTCGTCACCGAAAACACGCCGGTAACGCTATTCGCCTTGATGTTGGCGATGTTCTTGTCCGCCTGGTTCTCCACCACGCCCTCGAGCGTCACGTGCCCGTTATCGACAATGATGTGGATCGAAGGAACCGCCTGGAATCCGTAGCGGTCACCCAATTCTCCGCTGCCGTAAATGGCGCGGTAAGTGGCACGCCGGATCCGGTCGTCCATGGGAGATGGCGGCAGCACCTGGATGTTGTTCACGACCTGTGTCACACCCTCAAGCCGCTTCACGACGTTCTCCGCATCGGATTTCAACGTGGGGCGCGCCACCTGCCCCATCAATGTGACCGTGCCTCCGTCCACCCGGTAGCTCAAGTTGTCGAACACCCCGTAGTAGGGAAGCATTACCAGCTCGTGCCTGACCTCTTTGATTAAACGCGCACTCCCCGCATCGGACATCTGGGCGGAAAGCGTGGCGGCATTCGCCACTAGAGCGATGCCCAGCCCGATCGACCCTAATCTGCGTTTGATCATCAACATTTTTGGGAACTCCTGGCATGAAATCGTGCAATCGCCCTGCCGGGATTTCCAAAAGAGGCGCTGCTTGGTAAAAAGCCTTACAAGCTACGTTCCCAGGAGCTTGGCGACTAACGGCGCCAGTTCCTGATAGGTCATTACCCCCGGGTGATACAGCCGGACCACCCCTTTGCGATCGATCAGCACCAGTGTCGGTGTCGTGCTCACGCCGTACAGACGAAGCGTCGCATCGCTCACCGGAACCGGCATGTCTCCCACGCCCGCGTAGTATTTCACTCTGGTCTGCTCGATCCACTCGTTTTCTTTGGATACGGAGGCTTCCTCGCCGCCGCCGATGAAACCGTAGTGCATCGTCGGTCCCACGACCTTCAGACCTGCCGGCCCGTAGCGCGCGACCAGATCCCGAAGCACCGCCGCTTCGCTCTTACAGTCCACGCACCAGTGCGCCCAGAAAAACAAAAGTACAGGATGCCCTCGAAGCGCGCTCAGCGGCAGCGGCTTCAACGGTCCCGTCCATTGCGCCACTGCGATCGGCGGCGCGAGTTTGCCCTCGAGCGTCAGCAGGTTCAGGTTTTTCTGAATCCGGCTCTGGATGCTGGTTCCCTTCCACCGGCTCGCCTCCGCCCCTAGGAAGCTGACCGCCTCGCCGCGTTCCCCACTCCGTGCCAGCGCCTGCGCGTGAACTTCGATTGCCGCGCCGAGCGCCAGCGGCAGCGCGCCGTCCGCGTCCAGCTTCCGCCTCTCGAGAACCGGTAACGTCCGCGTCCGTATATCGGCTGCGTATCGCTCGGCATCCGGCACGCGTCCCGCATCGAGCAAAGCGCGCGCAATCCATGATTCCGCGAGCAAGCCTTCTACCGACGTCCCCCGTGCCTGATCGGCCGCGAGCATGCGCTCGGCCAGCGCGAAATCTCCCCGGGCAAGAGCTAGCCGTACATCGTCGAAAATCGCGGCCTGCGCGGCTAAACCAATACCGGCTGCCCCCATCAGGATCAAGCGCATCAATATTTCAAGCTGCGCAGAAACTCACCGAACTGCGGTGCAAACTCCGCCCTCCGCAAAGCCAGCGACACCGTCGCCTGCAAAAACCCGAACTTATCCCCCGCGTCATAGCGATCTCCGTCGAACCGGCATGCATAAACCGGCCGGTCCCGAAGCAGTTGCCGCAGCCCATCCGTCAACTGAATCTCGCCGCCCGATCCCGGTTCCGTGCTCCGGAGATAGCCAAAAATGTCGGGCGTCAAAATATATCTCCCGATAATCGCCAGGTTGGAGGGAGCCTCGCTCGGTTTGGGCTTCTCCACCATGTCGCGGATCCGGTATACCCGATCGCTCGCGCCCCCGAATACGACCGGCTCGCCCGCAATGGCCCCATACGATGAAATACTCTCTTGCGGTACTTCCATCACCGCCAGCACCGGTGCGTCAAAAAATTCATAGACGTCGATCAACTGCCGGATGCACGGCGCCTCCGCGTCGATCACATCGTCCGGCAATACACAGGCGAACGGTTCGGAGCCCACCAGGTTTTCCGCGCAGAGTACCGCGTGCCCCAGTCCGAGCGCCTGCTTCTGCCGCACGTACGAAAGATTGGCGATGTGCGCCACCCGCTGCGCCACCTCCAATAACTCCCGCTTCCCACGCGCCGCCAGCGTGCTCTCCAGCTCGAAGCTCACGTCGAAGTGATCCTCAATCGCCGACTTCCCGCGCGCCGTCACCAGAATCATCTCGGTGATTCCGGACCGGAGCGCCTCCTCCACCCCATATTGAATGATGGGCTTGTCCACCAGCGAAAGCATCTCTTTCGGCATGGATTTGGTAGCGGGAAGGAACCGGGTTCCGAGTCCCGCCGCCGGAAATACCGCTTTGCGCACGGTCGCTGGCATGAACTGTTAGTGTCCTTCGTGAACCCGCTGATCCGCAAGCCCTGCGCCATCCCGCCGTCGGTGTGGTCTAACACAAACGCACGCTAGAATAACGAGTTGATACGCAATCCGCCACCGAGCTGGCCGCTACTCTACGGCGCTGTGGCTCTGACGACTCTGGCCACGCTCCTGCTGGAGCTGTCTCTCACTCGCATCTTCTCGGTAGTTTTCTACTACCACTTTGCCTTTCTCGCCATCTCCATCGCTCTGTTCGGGCTCGGCGCGGGCGGAGTTTTTTCCTACGTCGTTTCTTCCTGGCCCGGCAATCTCTTCCGTAAGCTCGGCTACCTGAGCGCACTCAACGGACTGCTCGTCGTAATCGCCGTACTCGTCGTTCTTAACCAGAAAGAGGCCATCGGCAATGGCCAACTCGCGCTCATCTATTTCACGAATGCCCTGCCGTTTCTATGCTCGGGTATCATCGTCTCCCTCGTCATCGCCGAAAGTATCGAGCGCATTCACCGCGTCTACTTCTTCGATCTGCTGGGAGCCGCCGGCGGGTGCCTGTTACTCGTCCCCTTTCTCGCCACCTTCGGCGGGCCGAATACCACTCTCTCCGTTGCCGTTCTGTTTTCTGCAGCAGCTGCCATCTGGTTCAGCATGGCCGGATCGCGCTCCGGCCGCTTGCTCAGCGTGGCGCTCGGTCTCGCGCTGGCGCTGCTCATCGGCCTTAATTACCGCTATCACTTCATCGACGTGCGCTACGCCAAGGGCCATAAGCTCGAAAACGAGGAGTTCGTTCGCTGGAACAGCTTCTCCCGGATCGCGCTCGGACGCGAACGCAGCTCGCATCTCCCCATGATATTCATCGATGCGGACGCGTCCACCGGCATCGCCAACTTCGATTTCGATCACCTGACGCCGGATAACCTGCGCGACCTGCTTCGCCAGGGGCCCGGTCTCCCTTACGCCATTCGCCCGGGCGCCAAAGCTCTGATCATCGGACCGGGCGGCGGCTGGGACGTCTCGCGCGCTCTGGCCTCCGGAAGCCATGACGTCACCGGCGTTGAGATCAATCCCATCATCGCCACCACCATCATGCGCAAGCGCTATCCGGAGCTGAGCCGCAATCTCTATGCGCGCCCCGATGTCCACATTTACGTTGAGGACGGCCGCAGCTTCATCCGCCGCAGCGCGCAAAAGTTCCAGGTCCTGCAAGCCACCCTCGTCGACACCTGGGCCTCCACCGCGGCCGGGGCCTTCGCTCTGAGCGAGAACAGCCTCTACACCACCGATGCCTTTCGCGATTACCTGGGCCATCTCACCGGCGACGGCCTTCTTACCTTCACCCGCTGGGGCTTCGACCCGCCCCGCGAGTCGCTACGTCTGGTTTCTCTCGCCATGGTGGCCCTCCACGACCTTGGCGAAACCGATCCGTCCACCCACTTCGTCGTGGCGCGCGCCGGCACGCAGAACGATATCGCCGGCTTCGGAGCCCAGGACACCGTCCTGATTTCCCGCAAGCCGTTCTCCGCCTCCGATCTGGAACGCGCGCGTACCGCGATGGCGGAAAGTCACCTCACCCCCATCTATCTGCCCGGCGCGGGTCTGCCAAACGCCTTCACCGATCTGCTCACCGCGCCCGACCCCGTCCGCTTCGAAACGGAATACCGCTACAACATCGCTCCCGTCAGCGATAACCGCCCATTTTTCTTCTACACCGTGCAGCCGCGCGATCTGCTGGCGTTCGCCACCGGAGCCTCCCAACTCTCCGCTGACTACAAAATTAATGTCGCCGTTCCCCTGCTTTTTGAGTCGCTGTTCGTCAGCATCCTGGCCGTCGGACTGATTCTCGCGCTACCGCCGCTCGTGCTCGGAACCAGGCTGCCGCGTGAGAGAAACGTCCTCATGTTCCTGCAGTATTTCCTGTTTATCGGGGCCGGTTACATCCTGATCGAGGTCGCTCTCATTCAGAAATTCGTCCTCTTCCTCGGCCATCCGACCTATGCGCTCACCGTGGTCATCTTTTCCATGCTTCTCTCTTCGGGTCTCGGCAGCTACTTCAGCCGCTCCATCGTCCGCAAAGACGACCGCCGGCTTCTCATCACTCTCGCGACTGTCGCGGTTCTGGTCTCCCTGCTGGCGATGATTGTCTCCGCGGCTCTCTCGCGTGGCGTCGGGTTGCCGCTCGCCTGGAAAATGGGGATCACCGTTCTTCTGCTCTTCCCCGCGGGGTTCTGCATGGGCATCCCATTTCCGACGGGCCTCGAAAGACTCGAGGAATGGCACTCGCCTTCCACCCGTTGGGCCTGGTCTCTCAATGCCGCTTCGAGCGTGCTCGGGTCTGTTGGAGCATTAGTTTGCGCCATCTACCTGGGGCTAGTGCAAACCCTGCTTGTCGGCGGCGCTCTCTACCTCTGCGCCTTCCTGATCCTCGCGCGGGACCGGGCGCGCGTCCGCAAGAGCGCACCCGCCTTCGCCAATAGTTGATTGTGCAGTTTTGTGCAGGACTCAGGGATTCGTGATGCTCACGTTATCGAATGTTGCCGTCGCCGCCGCGTTTACATCCTGGGATGACACGGCCAGCCCGCAAACCGGAGCTAACATCTGAATCGTTTGCGGTGTCCCGATCTGATTCCAGGTGTTCCCATCCGAGGAGTTGTAGGTCGTTAACACCCCATTCGCGACATTCGCCCGCAACCACATGGGGAAAGTGACGGAACCGGTTGAGACCGAGGTCGTGGTCGCCCCTGCCTTTAGCCTGACTTGCGCCCCAGCACTCGTCGGCATCGCCATTGCAAAAACGTTCGGGGCATTCTGCGCGACCGACTGACGAATCATCACTCCCGCCTTGGCGTAGTTGCCCGGAGCCGTCAGACCCGTTAGCCGCGCCGTGATCGTGGCGCTGGTCCCACACTGCCAGTGGTCGAAGTTGAACTGGTCGTACGTGTTCCAAATAGCGGTACCAGCGCCGGACACAGTATAAACACCGTTGTTTACGGACGCGCTTCCTCCAATGAGAGGAGTTCCGATAGGGCCATCCACACCGCTGGTTCCGGACTGACTCAGCGTGAACGTTACGCCCGCGATTGTCATTGTTCCCGTTCGGCTTAAGGGTAGGTTATTGGCCAGCGCCATATAACTAACCTGCCCTTTGGAGCCCCCCGTAATCTTGATGAAGCTCGCATTGGAAACAGCCGTCCAGGTACAGCCACCTCCCGAGGTTGCAACCGCAATGGTGCCGGAACCACCGCTGCTCGTCATTTGCGCGCTGGTCTGATCGAGCGCAAAGCCGCAGCCCGTTGCAGCTTGGGTAACTGAGAAAGTCTGGCCGCCCACGCTCACGGATCCCGACCGGTTTCCCGTCCCGGTATTAGCGGCAATAGCATATGTGACCACCCCGTTACCGCTTCCGGCCGTGCTGCCGGTCAGAGTGATCCAGGGCACGCTGCTCGCCGCCGTCCATCCGCAGCTGCTCGCCGCCGCGGCTACGTTGATGCTTCCCGTTGCGGACGCGTTCGTGAAAGCTGCCACCGTCGGCGCGAGCGAATAACCGCAGACCACTCCGGATTCCGTAATCGTGAATGTCTGGTCGGCGACCGTCATTGTTGCCGTGAGCGGCGTCGGCCCCGAGTTGGCTGCCACTGCGTACGTCGCCGTCCCGGTCCCCGAGCTGACCGCTCCCGCCGTTACCGTGACCGCGCTCGAGTTGCTGACTGCTGTCCATGCGCAGCTCGGGTCCGACGCAATCACATTAAGTGTTCCCGTCCCCCCCGTGCTCGGGATTGAACCGCTGCTTTGCGTGAGCGAAAAGCTGCACCCCACCGCCGGCGCCTGTGCGGTAGCGCCTAACCGCGCCGCCGGCCAGGAGGCGCCTCCCCCAAATCCGTAGAAGAACCCGAAGTCTTTCGCTAACTTGTTCTGCATCGCCCAACCTCCCGGCGCTACATCCGTGACGTAAACGCCGTCCGCGCCGGGCCCGCCTCCGGGTCCGCCGAACATCGCGCCGTAGATGTTGTCACCGAATGCCGCCGCGGCCGTGTTGCTGTTGGTGAGGTACGCGGCCGAGAGCGCTCCCACGATCTCGCCGCTAAGAAAGCGGCTTTGTTCCGCGCTTCCCCCCGAACACGCCAGGTTCGTCGGCGCGATCGGTTCGCAGTTTGGGAAACCGCGCCCATACCAGAGTCCTCGCGCATCGGGCCGGTAGCCTTGGCTCGCGAACCAGTTTTCAATGCCGTTCAGGTATCCCGGCAGCCTTACATCGCCGGTCGCCTGGTAAGCGTACCCGAAAGCGCTGCCCACCACGCCCAGCATGAACGGCTGCGTCCCGACCCCCACCAGGCTGTTCGCCTCCCAACCTCGAGCCGTTGTCGAAGTCGGCCCCACATACGGAGTGTTCAACTGGATCTGCGTCGGCGAAAGCACCGTCGCCGTATACGCCACCGTGTCCCCGTTCGTCACCCCGTTAGGGTCCGCGGTCCAGAATGAGTTCCCCGCGACCCAGCCGGGCTGCCAGTTTGTCTGATTCCCTGTTACCACGTTCGAACCATTGGTGACGTTCACCGTGCCGCCCGTCCCGTTCCATGTGGAGTAGCCGTTCGTCATGTTCACCCAGTTCCCGCCGGGCTGCGCGGCTGGCGCCCAGACCGTGGAGATCACCTGCTCCAGTTGCACCTTGTACAGTGCCTGATTCACCGGCTTGGGGTCATACAGTGCGCCTAAGGCCAGGAAAGCCGTCGCATAACCTTGCTCGCGAATGTCGCCCAGCGCGCCCGCCGAGGGAAGCGCGCTGGCAAACGAATAATCGAATGCCAGATATTGCTCGATCCCGGACCAGTACTCCGGATGACCGTCAAGCGCGCGCAACACGAGCCCTGTGATCGATTGCAGGCGCGGGAATAGCGTCGTCGACCCGTTCAGCGCCGCGCGCCCCTGATCGAACCACGGCATCGTATACCACCGGTCCGCCAGCGTGCGCGCGTAAGTCAGATAATCGTCGATCCCCGACCGGTAGTACAGGCTATAAAAAGCCATTACGTTGTCGTAGTAATTCGCGTTGCTGCTTCCCCCGATCCAGGTCCCTATCGCGTTGTTGTCCATCGCCGAAAAGTTGAGGTTGCTCGCGCTTGGCGACACTCCGTATGGCTGCTGTAAGGTCAGCGCCGTATCGCTCTGGCACGACGCCACGCTGTAAGGCGCGCGTCCAAATTGACCCGGCGAGTTCGGAACCGGGTAGCCGACGATCAGCGTCGCGTTGTTGTACCCCACCGTCCCGCCGCCGCAAAAAGTGGATTGAAACGTCGTTCCCGATCCCGTAACTGCCGTACTCCCGTTTGTGAGGGTCACCGTGCCCGGCTGAGCACTGTTCCAGATATCCAGATAGTCCGAGCTCTGGAGACTGCCGAAGAAGTTGGCCATTGCCTGATTGCTGCTATCGAAATACGGCCACGGGTTGGCCCCCAGGCGCAGCATCGGCCCCAGAATCGACGTCACATGGCCCTGGGGAGGAATCACCACATCTTGCGAATTGGTAAATACCGACCCGTATTTCAGGACGTTGCTCCCCGACTGGCCCGATGAATCTGTCACCGTCAATTGGATCTGATACGACCCGAACACCAGTCCGGTGATGGTCGGACTGGCCGCCGCAGCCGAACTGAACTGTAACTGCGTCGGGCCCGAAACTTGGCTCCACTGATAGGTGAGCGCGGGCGACCCATTCAGGGCCGCGCTCTGCGAGGAATCGAGCGTCGCCGGGGCGCCGGCACGGAACACCCGTTGCGCACCCTGGGAGGCCAGAGGCGGGTAGGTAAGCGAATTGGAGTAAGAAACCGCTATATTCGGTGTCAAAGCTAAATTTTGGGCGGAATTATCCGCCATATTTCCCTCAAATTCAAAGTCTGCCAGGTCGCCCGGGCTAGTCAGAAAAGGGTTCGTTCCCGCCGGTACCGTCGTACTGAACCAGCGCACATAGTCGAGGATTCCATTGGTTTCTGTGTCCCCAATGACCATCTGGGTGGGCAGCGCCGGCGTCCCTGCGGCTACAAAGGGCAAGCTCCCGGTAATCGGCTGCCCCGACCCGCTGGCATTCCAAACTTGAACGCTCAAAACGTTCGCTACCGTATCCCGTTGCGCGCGAACAATCATGTCCGTTATGGCGGGCGTGGTCAGGCAAACCCCATTGCCCGCGCCCGCCGCGAAAGTATCTAGCCAGTCGGTAACTATGAGGTTACACCCAAGAGATGGGGCCGACAGGCGGATCTGAATACCCGGCACATTTACCACGTTGCCAATGTCCTGAGGCTGCGTCCAGCCGTGCATCCGCAGCTCCACTCGGGACGAAGTTAACGTCGAATACGGAGCTTGATTGGAGATCGGTGCGGTGAGCGATTCGGACGGGAGGAGGACAACTCCCTGGCTGGCGTATGCGGACGAGACCGCAAGGCCAAAAATCGTGATAAATCTCACAATACTATGGGAGTGAGTTTATATCAATCACCGCTAATTTCAAATTTCTTTTTTGTGAAATCCGTAAATTTCTAACAATTATTATTTTTATTCTGCGGATTATTTACTCGAAATTCCGCGCTCTCGGCGCGCCGGACGCGCTCCTGCCCGGCCCGGCGATCACGAGAGCAAAAACGTCCCTCGGACCGGCTTGTGCACCAGCCGGTTTTCTGAAATCATGCACAATCTTGCACAACCCCCCTCGGGCGCCTGTTTTGTTTTCAGCTACTTAAGAAAATGCCCCGTGGGTCCGTGCACAAGCCGCGTTGTGCACAAAACCGAAGCATCAATCCAGGTCGTGGAGATCGGGGCGCTACTTTTGATACACTTGTAGCGCCGGGTAGATTCATGTTCTTTAGCATTAGAGAGTTGGAAGTCAAGAAGATTGCTTTCGACCAGACCTTCGCCCCCGGTGAGATCGCCTTTACCGAACCCGCTTTGAAGCAGCGCACACCCTTGCACGCTGAGGGCGTCGCTGAACTTCTCCCCCACACCGGCGGAGAGGTCCGGATTCGGGGCCGGATGACCACGGAGATTGTGGCGGAATGTGACCGCTGCCTGAGTGAAGCGCAAATTCCGGTCGACGCCGCTATAGATCTCTTCTACCGCCCCGCCGGAGATCTGGACTCGGGTGTGGACGAAGAGGTGGAAATCGACGAGGGCGAAGCGGAGATCGCGTTTTACGACGGGAAAACCATCGAGCTCGAGCAAGTCATCGCCGAGCAGATTCTGCTCCTCTTGCCGATGCAATTGGTTTGCAAGGAAGATTGTAAGGGCATCTGCCCGGACTGCGGCGCGAATCGCAACCAGACCGAGTGCACATGTCGGTCTGCGGCTCCGGCATCCGATCGCTGGAACGCGCTTCGGAACCTGGCTAGCTAGTAACCAGGTTCCGCTACTTGAGTATCACGAGGTTTTAGAACGAATGCCGAATCCCAAACGACGCCACTCCGCCGCACGCACGGCCACCCGGCGCGCCCACGACCATTTGAAGAAACCGGGCGTTTCCGAATGCCCCAACTGCCACGAACAAAAGTTGCCTCACCGCGTCTGCCCCGCTTGCGGTCATTACAAGGGCCGCGAAGTGATTGAAGTCGCGCAGCAGTAGACCCGCTTCGAAAGCTTCTCCCGCGAAAAAATGGTGACCATTGCTCTGGACGCGATGGGCGGCGACGCGTTCCCGAAGCCCGAGGTGGAGGGAGCGGTCTGTGCCGCCCGCGACTTGGGCGTTCAGGTCCTGCTGGTCGGCCAGGAGTCCGTGGTTCGCAAAGAACTTGATCGCTATCCGGACTGGCGCCGGCTTCCCATCGAGATCGTTCCCGCCGAGGACCGCGTCGCCATGGACGATAGCGCCGCCAAAGCGGCGCGCTCCAAGAAACAGAGTTCCATGCACGTCGCCGCCCGTCTCGTGCAGTCGGAACGCGCGCAAGGTTGGGTCTCGGCCGGAAATACCGGCGCCTGCATGGCCATCGCCAAAATGGTCCAGGGTAAAGTGCCGGGCGTCGATCGCCCCGCCCTCTCAGGCGTCTTCCCCACCGCGAAAGGCAAGCCCGTCGTGATGGTCGACGTGGGCGCCAATGTCGACTGCACGCCCGAAATGCTCGCCCAATTTGCCATTATGGGAGAGGCTTATTCCCGCCTGGTCCTGGGTTGCGAACGTCCCAAAGTCGGGCTGCTTTCCATCGGTGAGGAGGAGCACAAAGGCAATGAACTCACCCGCGCCGCCACTCCTCTCCTAAAGCTCTTGCCGCTCGATTTCGCCGGCAACGTCGAAGGCCGGGATCTCTTCTCCGCCAAAGTCGACGTCATCATCTGCGATGGCTTTGTCGGCAATGTCGCCTTGAAAACCAGCGAAGGTCTGGCCGAAATGATCAAAAGCCTCCTGCGCCACTCTCTCTCCAAGTCACTCACCCTCAAAGTGGGCGCGATGCTCTCCCGCCCCGCTTTTGCGGATCTCAGGAAGGCCACCGACTACGCCGAATACGGCGGCGCCCCTTTGCTGGGCCTCAAAGGCGTGTGTATCATCTGCCACGGCCGCTCCCAGGCTAACGCCATCAGGAATGCCATCCTGCGCGCGTCTGAATTTTCCAAGCGCAATCTGAATCGCGAGATCGAGATCGGCCTGCAGCAACTCCGAGCCCACAGCGAAACGGGCGAACCTTCGTTGTCCCCGACGCATCCGATCCATTGAAATGCGACGATTCCTGGTCTGTTTCCTCGCGTTCACGGCTCTGGCCGGAGCCCAGATCCAGGAACATGTGCACTGGCAGCTCGAAGCACCCAAGTCCGCCGCCCCGGGTTCCCGGATCCTCGCGAGACTCACCGCCTCCATCGACCCCGAGTGGCACCTTTACTCGCTGACGACTCCTCAGCCGGGGCCCATCGCAACCACCCTTAAGGTGCGCGACGACCGGCAGGCCCTTACCGGCTTTCGCGTCTTCCAACCGCCTCCCGAAATCAAGTTCGATCCCAACTTCAACCGCGACACCGAAACGTACCTTAACTCCGCTGTCTTTCTGATCGAGCTCACGCTAAAGAAAGAGCTGCCTCCGGCTCCGCTCGCAATCACCGCCGAGCCCCGCTATCAGGTCTGCAGCAGCACCTCCTGCATCCCGCCCGTGACCCGCAAAGCGACCGCGCTCGTGAGCGTGGACGCCCAAAGCAGCGCCGCGGATACGGCCATCCCGGCCGGTTACAAGGAAGTTCACAATCCCGCCGGCAAGCCCGCCGCGATCGCCGCCACTCTTGCGCCAATTCGCGCCCCTGACCAAGGCGTCCTCGCCTTCCTCCTCACCGCTTTCGGGTTCGGACTCGCCGCCATCTTCACGCCCTGCGTCTTCCCCATGATGCCCATTACCGTCTCCTATTTCCTCAATGCGCAATCCGGGAAAGAGACCTCGCGCGCATCGTCCCTGAAGCAGGCCGTTCTGTTCTGCGCCGGTATCGTCGTTCTGTTCTCCGCCCTCGGGCTGCTCGCCACCAGCCTGCTCGGGCCCTTCGGCGTCGTGCAGCTCGGCTCCAATCCCTGGGTCAACGGTCTCATCGCTCTGATCTTCATCGTCTTCGGGCTGAGCCTGCTTGGCGCTTACGAAATCACCATCCCGTCTTTCATCCTGAGCAAACTCGATAGCGCATCTCGCGGCGGCGGCGTCTTGGGAACGCTGCTCATGGGCCTCACCTTTTCGCTGGCCTCCTTCGCCTGTGTCGGACCCTTCGTGGGGACGCTCCTTGCCGCTTCGGTGACCGGCGGCGGCTGGCGTCCGGTAGCCGGCATGGCGACTTTCGCGAGCGGTCTTGCTTTGCCCTTCTTCCTGCTGGCACTCTTCCCCAGCTACCTAAAGAAGCTTCCCAAGAGCGGCGGCTGGCTCTCGCGCGTGAAAGTTGTCATGGGCTTTGTCATCATCGCGGCCGCGCTCAAATACCTCGCCAGCATCGATCAGGTTCTGCAATGGGGCTTCCTCACGCGCGACCGGTTCCTTGCCGCGTGGGTCGTGCTCTTCGCCATGGCGGGCCTCTACCTCCTCGGCTTTGTTCGCCTCGAAGGCGTGCGGCAGGACGAATCGCTTGGCCTCGGCCGGCTCTTCGCTGGAATGGCGCTCCTGATTTTCGCCGTCAGCCTCATCCCCGGCATGTTCGGCGGCACGCTGGGCGAAATCGAAGGGTTCATCCCTCCACCTGCTCCCGGAAGCATGGCCGGCGCCGGCGCTTCCAGCCAGCTCACTTGGATAGAGAACGATTTCAACGCCGCCATTGCCCAGGCCCGCGCCGAGCATAAGCGCGTTCTGGTCAATTTCACCGGCTTTGCTTGCACCAACTGTCATTGGATGAAGCAAAACATGTTTACCCGGCCCGAAATTGCTTCCCTGCTGCGAAACATGGTCCTCGTCGATCTATACACCGACGGCGAGGACGCCAGGTCCCAGGCCAACCAGCAACTCGAACAGTCGCAATTCCACACCATCGCCATCCCCTTCTACGTCCTCTACGATCCCGGAGCTGCGGGTAGCGCACCCAAAGTCGTCGCCACGTTCCCCACCCTGACACGCAGTGCTCCGGAATACGTCGCCTTCCTGAACACCGCGTCCGCGCCGGCGGACCCAGCCCTCGACCTTCCCGGGGTCAAGGCGCTCGATGGCACCGCGCTCGATCTCGGGGCGCTCGCCGGAAAAGTCGTCGTCGCCAACTTCTGGGCGACTTGGTGCGTGCCCTGCCGCAGCGAAATTCCGGCGTTCAACCAACTCCAGACCTCTCTCGGTTCCCAGGGCGTGCAGGTCCTCGGAATCTCCCTCGATGAAGACGGCGCCAAATCCGTCCAGCCCTTCCTCGTCAAAAATCCCATTCAATATCAGATCGGCCTCGCTTCCGAGCCCACCAAGACCTCCTTCAAGCTCGATCAGCTCCCCGTAACCGTCGTCTTCGACCGCCACGGCCAGCTCATCGACCGCTTCGCGGGCCTCACCGAGCCAGCCAAAATCCTTGCGTCTGTAAAAAGAGCCCTTTAGACTCACGCGCTAATCTTGAATGTATGCATCGTGTGGTCATCATCGGCGGCGGATTTGCGGGCCTGAGCGCGGCACAGGCTCTCCGGCATGCCCCCGTTGAAGTCACACTGATTGATCGCCGCAACTATCATCTGTTCCAGCCACTGCTGTATCAGGTAGCCACGGGATCGCTTTCGCCCGGCGAAATCGCCTCGCCCATCCGCAACGTGCTGGCCAAACAGAGTAATACGCGCGTGCTCCTGGGCGAAGTCGTCGATTTCGATGTCCCCGGGAAAGCGGTGCTTCTCAAGGACGGCGCTCGCATCCCCTATGACTCTTTGATCTTTTGCGCGGGCGCGGTGCTCAGTTACTTCGGTCATCCGGAGTGGGAGAAAGTTGCGCCGGGCCTCAAATCCATCGAGGACGCCACCGAGATGCGCAAGAAGATCCTGTTTGCCTACGAAGCGGCCGAGCGGGAGACCGAACGCGACAAGCAACTCGCCTGGCTCACCTTCGTCCTGGTCGGCGGCGGGCCCACCGGCGTGGAACTGTGCGGCGCCCTCGCCGAAATCGCCAATGACACGCTGAAGAACGATTTCCGCAATATCAATCCACGCGATTCGCGCATCATCCTCATTGAGGGTTCGGAGCGGCTGCTGCAGGCCTTCCCCGAGGATCTTTCGCAAGCCGCCGAAAAATCGCTTGTCAAAATGGGCGTCCGCACGCGCGCTCACGCGCAGGTCACCAATATCACCGAAGATAGCGTGACCGTCAAGTATGGCGACCGTGAAGAGACCATCCCGACGCACACCGTTCTATGGGCCGCCGGCGTCACCGCCGCTCCCATCGGCAAAGTCCTCGCCCAGCGCACCGGCGTCGCGTTGGCTAAAGGAGGCCGCATTCCGGTTCAGCCTGATTGCACCATCGCGGGCCATCCCGAAATCTATGTCGTGGGCGACTCGCAGTTCCTGAACGGCGATGATGGCAAGCCGCTGCCGGGTGTCGCGCAGCCGGCCATGCAGGGCGGAGCCTATGCCGCGAAAAGCATTGCCAGGAGGCTTCGCAATGAACCCGTAAAGCCGTTTCATTACTGGGATAAAGGAAATCTGGCCGTCATCGGGCGCCTCTCCGGCGTTGCCGATCTCCACCGCTTTCATTTCTCCGGACCGGTGGCCTGGTTCATATGGCTCTTCATCCACATCCTGTATTTGGTGGGCTTCGACAATCGGCTCACCGTCCTGATGGAATGGGCCTTCAACTACTTCACGCACAACCGGAGCGCGCGATTGATCACCGGCGATATGCCGGAAGTAAGAACAGGCGCGGCTCCGGTCACAAGCCAACCGGCGGAAACCGCACCGGCTCACGTCTAGTCAGATCCGCACGCAGACGGCTTTCTTTTCGGTGTAGAGTTCCACCGCGTCATGGCCCATCTCGCGGCCCCAACCCGATTGTTTATAACCGCCGAAAGGCAGCGCCGCGTCGAAGATGTTGTAGCAGTTGATCCAAACCGTGCCGGCACGCAGCTCGGAAGCCAGCCGGTGCGCCTTGCCGATGTTGGACGTCCAGATGCCCGCCGCCAGCCCGTACATGGTATCGTTAGCGCGGGGTAGCACTTCCTCCGGGTCGCGAAACGGGGTCGCCGTCACCACCGGGCCGAAGATTTCTTCCTGCACCACGCGCGCCTCATGCGACGCCCCAACCATAATCGTCGGCTCGACGAAGTAGCCTTCGGTCCCCGAGCGGCGCCCGCCTGCTACGGCCTTGGCTCCTTCGGAGAATCCCGATTCGAGATAGCCGCAGACCCGGTCGAACTGTTCCTGCGAGACCAGCGGACCCATGTCGCACTCCGGATCGAGTCCGGGACGCACCCGGATTCTCTTCGCCCGGTCCGCGACTCCTTCCACCACCTGATCGAAAATCGATTGCTCGATGTAGAGGCGCGATCCCGCGCAGCAGCATTGGCCCTGGTTAAAGAAAATAGCGCTGGCCGCTCCGTCTATTGCCGTGGAGAGGTCGGCATCCGCAAAGATCACATTGGGGGACTTGCCACCTAGCTCCAAAGAAACTTTCTTGAGATTGCCGGCCGCGGCTTGCAGCACCAGCTTCCCGACTTCGGTGGAGCCGGTAAACGCCACCTTGTCGACGTCGGGATGCGCTGCTAGAGCAGCTCCCGCTTCTCCAAAACCCGGAACGATATTCACCACGCCGGCTGGAAACCCGGCCTGCTGGATCAGTTCGCCGAGGCGCAAAGCGGAAAGGGGCGTCTGCTCCGCCGGCTTCAGAATCACCGTGCAGCCCGCAGCCAAAGCAGGACCCAGTTTCCAGGCCGCCATCAGCAGCGGGAAGTTCCAGGGGATGATCTGACCGACCACGCCCACCGGCTCCCGCTCGGTGTACGCGTGGTACCGCGCGCCGGGCGTGTACGGAACGGAAAGGGGAATCGTGTTGCCTTCGAGCTTCGTCGTCCAGCCGGCCATGTAGCGGAACAGCTCCGCGGCCAGAGGAACATCCGCGGCTCGCGCCACGGTCAGCGGCTTGCCGTTATCCAGCGCTTCCAGTTGCGCGAACTCGTCCAGATGCGCGTCGATCAGATCGCCCAGCTTCCACAGCAGACGGCCGCGATCGGAAGCGGTCATGCGCCGCCACGGACCGGTCTGGAACGCCGCGCGCGCGGCCTTCACCGCCACGTCGATGTCCTTGGCATCGCCTTCGGCAACCTGCGCGATCTCCTTGCCGTCGGCCGGGTTGTAAACAGGAAAAGTCTTTCCGGAGATCGATTCCACCCACTGGTCGTTGATCAGCATCTTGCGCGGGCGGGAGAGGAAATCGGTAACACCGGGGATGATCTGAACTTGCGTCGTGGCCATGTGAAACTCCTTCTGGGATGGCGGGTCGTTATCTACTCTATCGCTATCGCGGCCCTAGCCGTTCGGCAAAAGAATCATCTTGCCGACGCCTTCGCTATAACTCTCCACCGTCGCAAACGCCTGGTTGGCGGCGCTCATCGGCCGTTCATGCGTGATCAATGGAGCAAACAGCCGGTTGTGCGATAGCAACAAATCCAGCGCCAGTTCGCTCTCATGATTCGAACGGCGCACGTGGAACAGAGCAAGCTCTTTCCGCCGCATCACGTGGAAGTTTACCGGGACGCTCACTTCCGAATGGATCCCGGTCAGGATCAGAGCCCCGCGGTTGCGCACCACGCGCGCCGCCTGGTCGAGCGTTCCGGCCTTAGCCGCGCAGTCGTACACCGCATCGGCTCCGCGCAATCCGCTGTCCTTCAGGATCTGAACCACCGGATCCGTCGTGGACGGATCAATCGCGACATCCGCACCCATTGCGATGGCCATCTCGCGGCGGTGCGCAACCGGCTCAATCGCCCAAATGCGCGACGCTCCGGCCAGCTTCAGACACGCAATCGTCAGCAGTCCGATCGGTCCCGCCCCAATCACCGCAACGGCGTCCCCGAGCTTCACCGGCGAAAATTTGAGCGAATGCAAAGTGATCGCCAGCGGCTCCAGAAGCGTCGCCTGCTTGAGCGTCACGCCCCTGCGCAGCGCCAGCAGATTCGTCGCGGGAAGGTTCACGCGCTCACGGAAGAAACCGGCATCCTCCGTCGAACTCATGAAGCGGATATGCGCGCAAACGTTGTGCTGCCCGGCCAGGCAGAACTCGCAGTGATAGCAGTAGATGGCCGGTTCGAGCGCGACTTCATCACCGGGAGACCAGCCCGTCACACCGGCTCCGGTCTTGAGAATCACGCCCGCCGGCTCATGGCCCAGGACCATCGGATATTTACAGATCTGGTCGCCCACCGAACCTTCCGCAAAGGAATGCATGTCGGACCCGCAGATCCCCACCGCCGCCACGCGCACCTGCGCCTCGCCCGGCGCCGGATCGGGAAGTTCCCGCTCCGCAATCTCAAACCGGTGTCTCCCGGTTAGCTCCGCAACGCGATTCAATTCGCCACCTCGCTTACACCCGCTCCGTGCGTCCCACCAGACGCCGCAACTCTTCCTCGAGCGCCGGCGCCGCAATCGCGAAATTGCCCCCGTAAATCGTGTTCGCGCCCGCGAAATCGAAGGTCACCGCACCCGCCTCTTCGGCGATGATCTTGAGCGGCGCCAGGTCCCACGGCTGCGCCTTCGCTTCGATCCACACATCGGCCCTTCCGCTGGCCACTAACATGGCATCCAGGCATCCACCCATGCTGCGAACGCCCCAGGTGCCTTCCATCCACTCGAGCAGTTCGTTTGCAAACGCGTAGCGGTTGATGAAGCTCAGCCCGTTCACACACACCAAAGCGTTCGATAACTTATCGATCTCGGAGATCTTCATCCGCATCGGTTCCGCGCCCGCCGTCGTCACCCACCACGCGCCCTGGCCCTTGGCCGCATAAAACATCTCGTCATAGGAGGGGAAGTATGCGAAGCCGGCTACCACTTCGTTGTTCTCTTCGAGGCCGATGAGAACGCTCCACGCGCGCGTGCCGCGGATGAAATCACGGGTTCCGTCGATCGGATCGATGATCCATCTCCGTCCGTTGGCCGTTTCCTTCATGGCGCCTTCCTCCCCCAGTAATCCGTCTTCGGGAAAGGCCGCCGTCAAGCGCGCGACAATCAGCTTCTCGCATTCGCGGTCGGCGATCGTCACCGGCGATTCGTCCGTCTTCGACTCGTAACCGATTCCGCGGCTCCGGTATTCGAGCGCTACCTGGCCCGCCTGGCGCGCGATCTCACGTCCGATTCGCAATTCGTTCTCGTATAAACCCATGTCCTTACAGGTTAAGATACGTCCATGGAGAACTTCCGCGAGTTCCGCTGCGGCCCCGACCCGTTCGGCCGCACCTGGCAAGTCTGGTTCAAGTGGCTCCAGACCGCGATCTCCCTTCGCCATAGCGATTCCGTCGATACCAAGTTCCTCCTTCAGAGCGGCGAAGAAACGGGTCAAAAAACTATCGCCATGCCGCACCTGTCCTTACGGGAACTCGCCAAGGATCTGGGAGTGAAGATGACGGACGCATGGTGCGCGCGTTTGGCCAAGCAGCACCTGGAGCACCTCATCCTGACCGGCGAGGATCTGGAGAAAGATCTCGTTGTGCCTTCTCCGGCGCAGATGCGCGCGTATGCGCAGAACGAGAAAGATCGCGAAGAGCAGGAAGTGCTGAGCCGCCGCGGCGCTGCCTAATCCGGGTCCTTCGGCGTATGCCGGAACTTTCCATCACAAGGCGTTTCCTTTTAGGGCAACTGGCCGCTTGCGGTTTCGGCATCGCGCAGGACCGGACGGCTCCACCGAATCCCCTCGCGAATTTCAAGCGCGCTCATCCCCGCCTGATCCTGCCCGATTCCGAGATCGGCCGCATCCGCGCTCTCACGCACGATCACCCGTTAGCGCGCAAGCTGCGCGACAATCTGGAGCGCGACGCCGATCGCCTGCTCAGCATTCCGCCGGTCGAGTACCGCTTGGGCGGCCACGGATCCGGTCCGCAGAGCCGGCGCGTGCTGGAGCGGATTTACACGTTGGGTCTCCTGCACCGGCTCGATGGCAAGCCGAGCTATCTCGAGCGGGCGGTCAAAGAGCTCCGCGCCGCGGCTCTATTCCCCAACTGGAACCCGCAGCATTTCCTGGATGTGGCGGAAATGACCCACGCTTTCGCCATCGGCTACGACTGGCTCTATCCCGATCTGTCCGACGTCGACCGGGATTGGATTCGCGGAGCCCTCATTGATAAGGGACTCGATCCGGCGCTCGCCGCGTACAAACAACCCGCGTCCTGGGTCACCGACGATAACACCTGGAACTTGGTTTGCAACTGCGGCGTCGGTATCGGCGCCCTGGCGCTGGCCGAAGAAGAGCCCGATCGCGCTCGCCGCATCCTCGATAGCGCGTTCGAATCGCTTCGGCGCGGCATGGGCACATACGGGCCGGACGGCGGTTGGCCCGAAGGACCGGGCTCTTGGAACTTTGGAACGCGCTACGTCGTGCATCTGCTCGCGTCTCTCGAGAGCGCCCTCGATAACGATCGGGGGCTCTCGCGCACCCGCGGCTTTGACCGCACGGGCCGTTTCCGCATCTACTTCACGGGGCCTCTCGGAAAGACCTTCAACTTCGGCGACTCCGGCGACGATGCTGGTACCGCGCCCGAAATGTTCTGGCTCGCCCGCCGTTACGATCAACCCGTGTATGCCTGGCAGGAGCAGATCCAGGTGGAGCGCAGCGGCCGGAGCGACCCTCTGGACATCATCTGGTTTTACAAGGACGCGCGCCGGCCGGAAGGCGCCGAATGGCCGCTCGATGCCTTCTTCTCAGGAATCCATGTCGCGTATATGCGGACTTCATGGGATGACCCCAACGCGCTCTTTCTGGGCGTGAAAGGCGGCGACAACGAGTACTCGCATGCTCACCTCGATTTAGGGTCGTTCGTGTTCGATGCCGGCGGTGTTCGCTGGGCGTTTATCCCGGACGTGAACGGAGCCACTGAAGCGCAGAACACGGTCTTGATCAATGGCGAGAACCAACTCCGCAAGGCCAAGGCGCACATCGTCCGGCACGAGTTCGGCCCCGATCTCAGTTGGGTACAGATCGACCTGACCAGCGCATACGCGGGGAAGGTGAAGCTGCTGCAAAGGCGCATTGGAATCGCGCAGAAGCAGGCGGTGGTGATCCAGGATACGCTGAGTGCGGAACGGCCGGTTGAGCCGCTATGGGGCATGTTGACCGATGCGGATATTACTCTGGCCGGTCAAACCGCCGAGTTGCGGAAGAACGATTGGACGCTCTCCTGCGAAATCCGCTCCCCGCATCACGCCGTCTTTGACGTGGTCGTCACCTCGTCCGGGAAGAAACTGGTGGCGCGCGTGGGGGCCAGGGTCACCGAACTTTCGTTGAACATCGTATTGAGCCCCCATCGCACCGGACAGCGGAAGCCCGAGATCACCCGCGATTTTCCAGCCTGAGCCGGTCTAGGAACTGCCGATCAGGATGCCGGCCGCAAACACCAGCGCGCCCCCGAAGACTACCTGGACTAAGCTCACGCCAAAGCTTGATTTGAAATAGCGGAAGCGGATCCAGGAAATCACCAGAAGCTCTAACGCAACCACGACGTAAGCCATCTGCAGAGCGCGGTGCACGTTGGGAATGAGGAACGGCAGCGTATGTAGGAAGCCGCCGACGAACGTCATCGCCCCGGTTACCAGGCCGCGGAACAGCGGCTTTCCGCGCCCGGTCAGTTCCCCGTCATCGGAAAGCCCCTCGGAAAAGGCCATCGAGATTCCAGCGCCCACTGCCGAGGCGAGCCCGATCAGAAAGACCGTATGCGATTGATGCGTCGCAAATGCCGTGGCAAAGATCGGCGCCAGGGTGGAAACGGATCCATCCATCAGGCCGGCAAGCCCGGGTTGGACAATCCGTAACACGAAGGCTTTATCGTCGGTGGGTATGGAAAAGCTCGTTGTTTCAGCCACAATTCCTCACGTTTAACCGCATTATCGTAGATGCCGGAAGAAGCGTGCAGCGTTCTTTATCACGCAATAACGGCAACGTTTGTAACGTTTATAATGAGATCGCTTCGAACCGCATGGGGAGAGTTCTCGCTCTTGATCTTGGCACGCGCCGCATCGGACTGGCAGTCAGCGATGAACTGCAGATGACCGCCCAGGGAATCCCGACTCTGACCCGGCGAAACCTGCGTGCTGATCTGGACGAACTCGCGCGCATCGCCGCCGAGCGGGATGTCACCCGCATCCTGCTGGGCGACCCGCGGCGAATGAGCGGCGAGGCCGGCCGGCAGTCGGACTGGGTGCGCGAGTTCGCCGCCCGCCTGGAAAAGCGCTTTACTTTCCCCGTCGAGCTGTGGGACGAAAGGCTGACCAGCCGCGAGGCGGAGCGCACGCTGCGCGGGAGCGGCGTAGCCAATCAGGATCGCAAAGCCGCGATCGACCGCCTCTCCGCGGTAATCCTGCTGCAGAGCTATCTTGATAGCCGGCAGTATCGAACGCCGGAGCCGCTCGGATGAAGACCGTTTTCCGGTTGTTCTTCGTGCTGCTGATACTCGCGGGCGTCGGCTGCGGGTGGATCTGGTATCGCTTGAACCAGCCGTACAAGGGCTTTGCGGACTCCGTCTTCATCGATTTCCCGGTACGGACCCGCACCGAAGAGATGGCGCGCCTGCTCACCGATAAAGGCGTGATCGAGAAGCCCTGGCTGTTCACAGCAGCCCGGGTGCTCTCGCCGCATTCGGTGTTACAGGCTGGGGAATATCAGTTCGATCATCCGACGTCCGCGCTCGAAGTGTTTGCGCGGATTGCCAAGGGCGATACCTATTACCAGGTGCTTGTCGTTCCGGAAGGGCACAATCTGTTCGATATCGCCGAAGATCTGAAGCCGTTCCACCTCGTCTCGCCCGAAAGCTTTCTCAAAGTCGCCAACAACCCCGCGTTGATCCGCGATCTGGATCCGCGAGCCCATTCGCTCGAAGGCTACTTATTTCCCGATTCCTACCACATCAACAAGCGCACCACCGCCGAATCTCTCTGCCGTACCATGACGGGGCGCTTCCGGAAGGAGTGGAAGCTGCTGGACTCTCACGGCAATGTGCATGACGTCGTGACCCTGGCGTCCATGGTGGAGCGCGAGGCGAGACGGCCGGAGGAACGGCCCAAAATCGCTTCCGTTTTTCAGAACCGCCTCAAGCTCGGGATGAAGCTGGACTGCGATCCGACAACCGTGTACGCGGCGCTCCTGGAGCACCGCTATCGCGGCAAAATCTATCGCTCCGATCTGGAGAGCACCAACGCTTACAACACCTACAAGAACATGGGCCTGCCGCCGGGGCCGATCGCGAACCCGGGGCTCAGCTCGCTCAAAGCGGCGCTCGCGCCGGCGCACACCGATTATCTGTACTTCGTAGCGAAAGGCGATGGCACCGGAGGCCACAATTTCTCCGAAAATCTGCTCGGTCATTTGGCGGCCACCGCCCTGCTCCGTGCCGCTCAAAGCCCGCACAGCCGGTGAAAACGCGCGCGCGGATTGAATCGTTGCTGCGCGAGTTTGCGATTGATCGTGTCTCGGAACCGGAGTGGCGCAAGCTGCGCGATGCCCTGCCGGCAGTTTCGGCGGATACACTGCGGAAACATCTTGTAGAGTCCGGGATTGCGATCGATCAGCCTTGGCGCGGTATAGATGGGAACTCGCTGGAGGCGCTGCAACAGAGCCTGATGGCAATGACCGCTGCCTACGCGCGGCATCCACGCGAAGCTCGGAGCGTTGTGATTGCCGCCAAAGACAAAACCCGCTTCTCGGCTCGCAACCCTAAGGTCATAGCCGAAAAACGGGCTCTAAAACTCGAAATGGTGGAGTGGATGCTTGTCTGGCTGGCGGACCCGCTGATGTTCGCAGATTGGGCACAACTCCGCCGCGGAGTCCTCGCAAGCCACCCGCTCCCAACGGGCTCAGACTAATCGAGCGAAACCGATTCGGTCTTGATGGTGTCCCCGTCCAGCGTGCCGCTCACGGTGGCCTTCAGATCCTTCGTCTTATCGGTCGCCTTGAGAGCGGCTAGCGCTTTGGCGTTCCCGGCGTCATCCAGCTTCAGATACTTTCCATCTGAGGTTTTGAGGCCATAACCGCTCTTGGAGCAGGCGATGGCGCATTTGGCGGTGTGATCGGCGGCGTCCTTGTCCTTGCACATCTGATCCATCAAGGTGCCGCTGAAAGAGTCCGCGAAGGCCGCGGCGGAGAATACAACGGAAAGCGCGAATAGCTTCTTCATGGTGCCAGTGTATCGTAAGTCCCCCCGGACGCGCCGGAAGACAAGAAACTTTAATGCGCGATGCTGGGAGGAGGCATGGAAGAGGAAGTCGCAGGTAAGGTTTACGACAGCCGGCTGATGAGCCGCCTGCTCGGCTACGCTCGGCCCTATTGGCGCCGCATTCTGCTCGCCGTCGCGTGCCTGTTCGTCTATTCGACGGCGCAGGTGTGCGGCCCGCTGCTTACGAAGATCACTATCGACCGCTACCTGGCGCCAACCGGAAAGGCGTCGGCGCTCGATCGTTGGCTGGCCCCTGACCCATTCACCGGCATCTTTCAAATCGCGCTGATTTACCTGGCGGTGATCGTGGTCGGATTTCTGGCGGAGTTCGGCCAGACCTGGCTCATGCAGATCACCGGCCAGTACACGATGTTCGACATGCGCAAGCAGCTAATGAGTCATCTCCAGAACCTGGACATAGCGTTCTACGATGAAACGCCAGTGGGGCGCCTGGTCACCCGCGTCACCTCCGACGTGGATGTGTTGAACGATCTGTTCTCGTCCGGGCTGGTGGCGCTGTTGGGCGATCTTTTGACACTCGCCTTTATCACTGCGACGATGTTCAGGCTGAGCCCCGGCCTGACAGCGCTCATGCTGGCCGTGATGCCGCTGGTGATTCTCGCGACCGCGCTGTTCCGCCGCGCTGTCTCCCAGAGCTATCGGCGCATCCGCGTCGCGTTGGCGCGGATCAACTCCTACCTGCAGGAGCATATCGATGGGCGTCGTCGTCCTTCAGCTTTTCAACCGCGAGCGGCGCAGCCGAGAGGAATTCGAGGAGATCAACCGGGCGCACATGGAGGCCTATAAAGACGCGATTGTCGCTTACGGGTGGTTCTACCCGGCCATCGAATTCTTCGCCTACCTGGCGCTTGCGGGAATTCTCATCTATGGCGGGTTCCGCGTGAAAGGCGGCGCCCTTTCGCTGGGCGTCGTGGTTGCTTTCCTGCAGTATGGCCTGCGCTTCTTTCGGCCCATCCAGGACCTCAGCGAGAAGTACAACATTCTGCAAGGCGCAATGGCCGCGGCGGAACGCATCTTCAAGCTATTGGACACGCCGGTCAATATCCAGTCCCCGCCGGCCGTAACCCCGATTCCCGCCGAGTAGCCGCATCGAATTCGATCACGTCTGGTTCGCTTACAAAGGAGAAGACTGGGTATTGCGCGATCTGAGCTTCACCATCGAACCCGGCGAGACGGTCGCCATCGTCGGCCACACGGGCGCGGGGAAAACCAGCATCATCAGCCTGCTGCTCCGGTTTTACGACGTGCAGCGCGGCGACATCCGGGTCGGCGGCGTCAGTATCCGTGCCTTCGATCCGCGTCAGCTCTGCGCGGAGTTCGGAGTGGTGTTACAGGACCCGTACCTCTTTACGGGAACGGTTCTCGACAATATCCGGCTGGGCTCCGACGAACTGGAGATGGACCGGGTTGTCGAAGCTGCCCGGCAGGTCAACGTACTCGATTTCATCGAGGGTTTGCCGGAACGCTTTCATCAGCCATTGCGGGAGCGTGGCAATTCGCTGTCCACGGGACAGAAACAGTTGATCAGCTTCGCGCGCGCGCTGGCCAGGCAGCCGCGCTTCCTGATCCTGGACGAAGCGACTTCGAGCGTTGACACCGAAACCGAGTTGCGCGTCCGCGATGCGCTCGGCCGCATGGTCAGCGGACGAACCTCGATCATCATCGCGCATCGGCTCAGCACCATCCAGAGCGCGGACCGCATTCTGGTGATGCATCGCGGTCAGCTGCGCGAGAGCGGAACCCATCAGGAACTGCTGGCGGAGCGAGGCATTTACTGGAAGCTGTACCGTCTGCAGTATCAGGATCAGGAGTTGCCGGAACAGGCCGATCTCGGGTTGCACCCGGGGTTTGTGGCAAAGTGATTCATGATGGCCAGGACCGCCCACGTTGAAAAGCACTTCACGGCAACCGCGACCGTCCGGGACCTGGTAATCGGGATGTCGGACGGATTGACCGTTCCCTTCGCCTTAGCGGCGGGACTGTCGGGGGCCGTAACCGATTCCCGCTTGATTGTGCTGGCCGGGGCCGCCGAGATTGCAGCGGGTTCCATCGCCATGGGTCTCGGAGGCTATCTGGCAGCCCGCACCGATGCCGAGCACTATGAACACGAGCGCGAGCGCGAAGTACGGGAGACTCGCGAGATCCCGGAACAGGAAGAGGCCGAGGTCCGCGATGTCTTCGAAAATTGGGGGCTGAGCCGCGATCAGATCGAGCCTATTGTGAAGGCCATTCGCTCGGACGAGAAGCGCTGGATCGACTTTATGATGCGATTCGAGCTCGGATTGGAGGAGCCGGACCCCCGGCGGGCCCTGCAAAGCGCCCTCACGATCGCCGGCGCGTATGTCATCGGTGGAATCATCCCGCTCTCTCCGTACATTTTCGTAAAGCTTGCGGCGGACGCCCTGTGGTTGTCTATCGGCGTGACTTTATGTGCGCTGTTTTTATTTGGCCTGTGGAAAGCGAAGCTGACCGGTATCAATCCATTGCGAGGTGGAATACAAACTACGTTGATTGGAGGGATAGCAGCGGCGGCCGCATTCGCGATTGCAAGGCTTTTCCGTTAGACTTGAATCTTAAGCGCGAACAGGCCTGATAGCTACCAGGTCCGGGAGGGCCGCTAGAACATGAGCATGTGGAATAAACGAGAAGAACCAACGCCGGCCCCACGGCCCACTTCACCGCCGCCACCAACCCCGGCAGCGGAGACAAAGAAGGAGTATTTACCCGTGTCGAGTACGTCATTTAGAACGCCTGATCCCGATCTCAAGGCCGGACAGGCCACCATTGGCAAAGCCGTAAAAATCAACGGTCAGATTTTCAGCAAAGAAGATTTGTATATAGACGGCGACATCGAAGGAACCGTCGAGCTGAACGAGAACAAGCTTACGATTGGTCCGAACGGCCGGGTACAGGCGACCGTGCGAGCGCGCGAGGTGGTGGTCTTAGGCGCGATCCACGGCAATGTCGAGGCTTCCGATCGCATCGACATCCGCAAGGAAGCCAAACTGGTCGGCGACATCAAGACCGCCAGGATCGTGATCGAGGACGGAGCCTACTTTAAGGGCAGTATCGACATTGTCAAGACGGAAGCCAAGCCGCAGCCTCCTGTGCAGGCGCCGCCGCCCATCGTGCAGCCGAGTGCCGGCCCGGTCAATCCGGCTCCGAGCGCCCCGCTGGTCAGCAATCCCGGCGCTCCCGTCCGGACTGTCTCGCCGGGTGTCGCGTCCAGCATGAACGCCGGCCCGGCGGAAGTGAAACGGTAGTTCTTATCAGGAAGCGCCGGTAGTGATTCCCGATCGTTTCAAAGGTTTTTTCGGCGAATCGTCCGGGGCACGGCCGGCGCAACGGTTCGGCGACGATGACAGAGACGTCGTCGTCGAACGCCAGAGCCGCGGGCTGGAACAGTTTTTCACCAACATCCGGGACGTCACCGGGCTCAACATCCTGGATCTCGGCGGCGCCGTTCAGGAAAATGTCGAGTTCATCACTAACCTCGGTCATCGCCTCACCACGCAGGCGCTGATGCAGACCCTCGATCAAACCTTTGGCAGGGATGCCGTCAACGAACAGGCAAACCCCGGCCTGATTGAAAGCTTCCTGCAACAGAACCTGGATTTTCCGGATAACACCTTTGACGGGGTCTTGCTGTGGGACTCGCTGCAGTACATGTCGCCGGCGCTGCTCACGGCGACGCTCGATGAACTCTATCGCGTGAGCCGTCCGCAGAGCTACCTGCTGGGCTTCTTCAATGCGGACGACAAGAGCCAGATGTCGCTGAACTCGAAGTTCCGGATTGTGAACGCAACCACCTTATCTCTTTCTCAAAAAGGCATGCGCAAGCAGGCGCAGGCGTTCAACAACCGCAATCTGGAGCGATTGTTTATGAAATTCGATTCCGTGAAGTTCTTCCTCACGCGGGAACACCTGCGCGAGGTAATCGTCCGGCGCTAAAACGGCCAGGCTTCTATCGCGTGGCGGCAGCGCCAACAAGCTCCGCCGAGTGGCGCAGGATCTCAGCTTTGTCGGTGAGTTCCCACGAGAAGGTTTGCTCCGTCCGCCCGAAGTGCCCGAACGCCGCCGTCGAACGATAGATAGGACGTCGCAGGTTCAGATGCTTAATAATGCCGGCCGGGGTAAGCGGGAAGTTCTCCCGCACCAGGTCGACGATCTGCTCTTCGGGAACCGTTCCGGTGTGGAAGGTGTTCACGTTCACCGAGACTGGTTCCGCAACGCCGATAGCATAGGCCAGCTGCACTTCCGCGTGGGTAGCCAGTCCTGAAGCCACGATGTTTTTGGCGATATAGCGAGCCATGTAGCACGCCGAGCGGTCCACTTTCGTGGGGTCTTTGCCGGAGAACGCGCCACCGCCATGACGTCCCATCCCGCCATAGGTATCGACGATGATTTTGCGCCCTGTAAGGCCGGTGTCGCCATGCGGTCCGCCGATAACGAAGCGCCCCGTCGGATTGATGTGGTATTTCGTGTTCTCATCCACCATGTGTTGAGGAATCACGGCATCGATGACGGTCTTGCGGACCTTCTCTCGCAACTCTTCGCTCGAAACGGTGTCGTGGTGTTGGATCGAGACCACCACCGCATCGATGCGCACGGGCTTGCCATCCTCATATTCCACGGTGACCTGGCTCTTGCCGTCTGGCCGCAGGAAGTTGAGCTCGCCCGAGCGCCGCACATCCGAAAGCCGTCGCGCCAGTTTGTGCGCCAGCATGATCGGGAGCGGCATTAGCTCGTCGGTCTCGTTGCACGCGTAGCCGAACATGAGGCCTTGGTCGCCAGCCCCGCCGGTGTCGACGCCCATGGCGATGTCCGGGCTCTGCGACTGAATGGTGTTAATGACTCCGCACGTCTTCGAATCGAATCCGAAGGCCGCGTCGGTGTAGCCGACATGTTCGATGGTCTGCCGGACGATGCGAGGAACATCGACGTAGCAGGTGGTGGTGATCTCACCGGAAACGACGACGATCCCAGTGGTGACCAGAACCTCGCAGGCAACGCGCCCCAAATGGTCCTGCTCGAGAACGGCGTCCAGGACCGCGTCGGAAATCTGATCTGCAATTTTATCCGGATGACCTTCCGTTACTGATTCAGACGTGAAGAGGTGTCTCTGGTGCGCTGCCATTCATTCTCCGGGCTAGTGTGCGTTGATTGTTGCATTCAATTTCCGATTTGAAGGCGGAATCTTGAACAACAAGACCAATCATACACCTTGGGACACGGAGCGCATGGGAGCGCGATCGGGCCATCCGGCGAACCCGGAGCAATCGCTTAGGCGGAGATTCCGACGGATTTCTCGTGAGCCGAATAGGGCAGCCGGCGCTCTTCTAAAAGTAACCGGCGCAAGCTTCGCAGGTCGTTCAAAACTCGTCTGCTGTTGGTAATGTGCGTATTCAATTTGACGAGGTGATAACTAACCAATTGAAGAGCTTCCTGGCGGCGTTCCGCCTTTTCGCTAATCGCCAATTGCATCTGGTTATCGACGTCGGCCTGAGCTTCAGCGATTGCTTCAGCGAGCATCGCCACGTACTTGTGCGAGTTTTCTATATTGTCAAACGGGGTTTCGGATCGGTAGCTCACGTCTTCTCCTTAACCATGGAGCCTGCAGCGCTCGCGCTGGAATCTAACGATTCTCGCACGAAACGGAGCCCGGCGACGGGAATTTGGCCGAGGGAAAAGTCCGTGGTACGCTAGGTCCAGTTCCGTCGTTTTGCGGGGACGTAGTTCAGTTGGTTAGAACGCCGGCCTGTCACGTCGGAGGTCGCGGGTTCGAACCCCGTCGTCCCCGCCAATCCTCTTTCTTATCTTCCCTATAACAGATTTCAATCAAGAAATTAGGCGTGCATGCATCTGAAGTGCGAGTCCCGCACTCTGCTATTCTTGGGATTCACCCACCTTTTTTTTCAAACAGTCTTAGGAGATTAACGCTCGAATTATGCCCGTCAAAGTTGGGATTAACGGCTTCGGCCGCATCGGAAGAAACGTGGTTCGCGCCGGACTGCACAATGCCGAGTTTGAAGTGGTGGCCGTCAATGACCTGACGGACTCGGCGACGCTCGCCCACCTCACCAAGTACGATTCCGTTCTCGGTAAGTTGCATGCCGAAGTCAAAGTGCATGGCGATCACATCCACATCGACGACAAGAAGATCAAGGTCTTTGCGACGCGCAATCCGGAAGAGATTGACTGGCCGTCCATGGGCGTTGAAATTGTGATCGAGTCCACCGGGCGCTTTACTGCCGCGGCGGATGCCAGGAAGCATCTTCGCGGTCCCGTGAAGAAGGTCATCATTTCGGCTCCCGCTACCGGCGAAGACATCACCCTGGTGCTCGGCGTGAACGACGGGTCCTATGATGCCTCCAAGCATCACATCATCTCTAACGCCTCCTGCACCACCAACTGCCTGGCTCCGTTCACGAAGGTGCTTCACGATACCTTCGGAGTGCTGAAGGGGTCCATGACGACCGTGCATAGCTACACGAACGATCAGGTCATTCTGGACTTTCCTCACAAGGATCTGCGTCGCGCGCGTGCTGCGGCGGTGAACATCATTCCGAGTTCGACCGGTGCGGCCAAAGCCATCGGTCTCGTGCTTCCGGAGTTGAAGGGCAAGCTCGACGGTTACTCTTTGCGCGTGCCCACGCCTGACGTCTCGGTCGTCGACCTCACGGCGGTTCTGGCGAAGAATGCCACTGCGGAAGAAATCAACAACGCCTTCAAAGCCGCGGCCACGGGACCGATGAAGGGGATTTTGGATTACACGGACGACCCCATCGTATCGAGCGACATCCTTCACGATGCCCACAGTTCCATCGTCGACGGGCAACTGACCAAGGTGCTCGATGGCAACCTGGCGAAAGTGGTTTCCTGGTACGACAACGAATGGGGTTATTCGAATCGCGTGGTCGACCTGGCGGTCTTCCTGGCAAAGAAGGGCCTCTAAAGCATCAAAGCCTGGCGATTACGGCGGCGGTAAACTGCCCGGTATTGGCGGCGCCGCCCACATCGCCCGTCAGGTTTTTTCCGTCCGCATAGACAGCGCGCAGGGCGTGGTCAAGCTTGCGCGCCGCCGCTTTTTCGTCTAGATAAGACAGCATCAGAACCGCCGACTGCATGAGAGCGGTGGGATTCGCCAGCCCTTTCCCCGCGATGTCGGGTGCGCTTCCGTGAACCGCCTCGAACACCGCGCAGCTATCGCCGAGATTGGCCCCGGGAACGATTCCGAGACCGCCCACCAACCCCGCCGCAAGGTCCGAGATGATGTCGCCGTACAAATTCGGGGCCACCAGGACATCAAACGTCTCCGGCCTCATCACCAGTTGCATGCACGCGTTGTCCACGATCATTTCGGTGTATTCGATCGTGGGAAATTGCGCGGAGACTTCGCGGCAGCACCGGAGGAACAGGCCATCGCTCATCTTCATGATGTTGGCCTTGTGAATGGCGGTTACTTTCGACCGGTCTTCCCGCTTTGCAAACTCAAAGGCCGCCTTCGCGATCCGCATGGAAGCCGTCTTAGTGATGACCTTCAGGCTTTCCACGACGTCGGTGACCACCTCGTGCTCGATGCCGGAGTACAGATCTTCCGTATTTTCGCGGAAGATGACGAGGTCCACCGGAACGTCCAGGTAGCGGGTTTTCAGGCCCGGTAGCATCTTCACGGGGCGGAAATTCACGAACAGATCGAGACGCTTGCGCAAAGCGACATTGGCGCTCGCATGGCCCTTGGCGATCGGCGTACCAATGGGGCCTTTCAGCGCAACCCGCGTGCGCGCCAGCGACTCGAAGACCGTTTCCGGAAGCACGCTACCGGTCTCCTGCCCGGCTTTCACGCCCGCTTCGACACGCTCCCACTGAATGGCCACGCCGGTAGCTTCCAGGGCGCGAACGGTTGCTTCGGCTACTTCCGGACCGATTCCGTCGCCGGGGATTAACGTGATCGCGTGAGGCACGATTTCGATTATCGCGTGGGTCGCGCGACTAAACTGAACGCATGCCGTTCCGTCTACGCGCTGCTCAGGGCAAGCTCAAGATCGAACACAGCATCATTGACGGCTTGCGGCCCATCTTAGAGCGCTTGTTGAAAGACAACGGCGAAATTCGCTCCGTAATCCCGGGCGTGATCAGGCCCGTCCGGGATGCCAAGGGAAAGTGAAGATCCGCATCACCGTTGCAACCACCAACGGGTGGAAGGGCATCGCTTTAAGCGCCGGCGCGCGCCAGGAGGTGTTTATCAGCACGGCCCTGAGCCGCGAGCAGTTAGAGGCCGCGATCCGGCTTTGTATTGAAGACAACTAGCCGCAGACGCGCGGGCGGCTTTGCACTCCCGGTTGTAATCGCCTTTAAACAATCGATTGATAGCGTCACGAGTGTTCTCTTTGAGAACCATGGAGATTCTATGAAAACAATAATCAGAAATCATTTCGTCCCGCTGGCGCTCATCGCCGCCACGCTTGGCGCGAGCACAGCGGGTCTGGCACAAAGCATCGTGTCGGTTTCGACGTTCGTCACTGGGACAGCGGTGAACTCGACGAAGCCCGATTCCATCTGCTCCGACGGTAAATCGATCTGGGTAGCTTATGGAAACGATTCGGTGAGCACCGGCGGCGGCAACAGTACCGTCGTCGCTTACAACGCCGCCGGATCCGTGATAAAGATGTTTACAATCGCAGGCTCTGTAGACGGACTGAAAGCGGCGTCTAACGGAATGATTCTGGCTCTTCAAAATCAGGATGGGAACTCCACTTTGACGGTCATCGATCCGGTCAAGGGAGTTGTAGCTGGATCGCCCTTCACGTATGCCGTCGCTTCCGCAACACAGGGCTATGACGATGTTGCGTTCCTGGACGGCAAGACCTTCGTCAGCCGCACAAACCCCGCGGCACCCAGCGATCCAATCGTGCAGTACATCGACAAAATCAAGTCGCCCATTTCCGTAACGGACGTTCTTTTAGCGGGTGCAACCGGCATCAACCTGGCGACTGGGGGAACCGGACAGGCATTGCCGGACAGCGATCCCGATTCGTTGAAATCGACTCCGGGGGGCGGACTGATGCTGACCAGCGGCAGCGACGGAGCTTTAATCTTTATTCATCAGCCCGCGACCTCGTCGCAATCGGTAGGTTTTCTGCAATTGGTGGATTCGACGGGCGCGAAGGTGTCTAGTCTGGATGACGTTGTTTTCGCAGGCAGCACGAGCGGTACCTTCTATGTTTCGGATACGAGCAACAACCAGGTAGTTGCCATCAAGATGCAGGGCCTCACCAAAGATGCGATGTATGGTTCAGTAGGCAGCCTGAACGCCTTCTGCTACATCGATCGGAAAACAGGAAAAGTTACGCCGTTGGTGTCAACTTTCAACGGACCGCACGGGATACTGTTCGTCCCATAGAACGGACTTCCGGACGGAATCAGGCGCTGCCCAGGTGCAGCGCCACGATTCCGGCTGTCCAGCGTTCAAAAGTCACGGCCTGAAAACCCACTGCTTGCATCCGGGCTGCAAGTTCCTCGGCATTCGGGAATTTTCGAACGGACTCCGGCAAATAGGTATAAGCTCCGCGAACGCCCGAGAGGACGCCACCGAGCTGCGGGAGAACGATGCGCGAGTACACGCGGTAAAGAGCGGCGAACGATGGATTGGGAGGCGTGGAGAACTCAAGAAGAGCCACCCTGCCCCCGGGCTTGAGCACGCGGCGGAACTCGCGCAAGCCAGCGTCGTAATTCACGAGATTGCGAAACCCAAAGGCACAGGTAATCAGATCCAACGACGCGTCTGGTAGCGGAAGCGTCAACGCGTCCGCCTCGAAAAAGGGAGAGGCTGATTTGCGCGCGGCAGCCAGCAACATGGGATGACAGAAGTCGCTGCCGAAGATGGGCATCCCTCGCCGCTCAGAAAGCGCTATCGTCAGATCCCCCGTTCCGCAACAGAGATCGAGAATCCGCGCATCGGGCTTAAGCAGGACGTCGCGCACGCGCGATACCGTTCTACGCCTCCAGGATCGATCGATATTCAAGGACAACAGATGATTGGCGAGATCGTAGCGGGGCGCGATCCTGCCGAACATGTCGCGAACCCAATCGGAGATCTGCTTTTCAGTTTCAACGCCCGCGGGAGTGGTCCCTTGGGATTCGTGTTCCATTAAGCGATCGCCTGAGTGATCGCGGCGAGAATGCTTTCAGGGCTGAGTCCGGTGACGACCTCGGTGTTCCCGATGGACGTGGGCAGAACGAAATGCAACTGGCCTTGCCGCGTCTTCTTGTCGCTCGCGAGCCGATCGAAAAGGCGGTGCGCCGAAATCCCTTCGGCAGACGGCACAGGCCCGTACTGTTCGATCAGGCCGAGAATGGAGGCCGCATCGCTCGCGCCGATTTTCTCGTTTGAGAGCGCCAGGTACGTCGCGCCTTTCATGCCCATAGCGACCGTTTCTCCGTGAAGGAAGCGCGAATAGCCCGTCTCCGCCTCGATCGCATGCCCGATGGTGTGGCCAAAGTTCAAGATGCGCCGGCGGCCGGTTTCGCGTTCATCTTCGGAGACGACCTCCGCTTTTAATTGAACGGATTCGGCGATGAGGCGGACGACGAGAGACGGATCACGCGCCAGGACGCCTTCGCGGCTGTCACGCAGCAGGTGAAAGAGCGCCGGATTGCCGATAACGCCGCACTTGATCACCTCAAAGAGGCCGGCGCGATATTCGCGCTCGGGCAGAGTGGCCAGCAGCGACGGATCGATCAGGACGGCGTGGGGCTGGTGAAAGCAACCGATGAGGTTCTTGCCGCGCGTCAGGTTCACTCCGGTCTTACCGCCGATGGCGGCGTCCACTTGAGCGAGCAGCGTTGTGGGAATCTGCAGGACGGGAATGCCGCGCATGAAGATCGCCGCGAGGAAGCCCGCCATGTCGGTCACGATGCCGCCGCCGAACGCGATCAGGACGCTCGAGCGGTCAGCGCCGGAGTCGATGAGACGCTCCGCCAGTTCTTCGACGGGGGCCAGCCGCTTATTCGGCTCCCCGCCGGGAAGCAACAGGGTTTCAGAGGCGATACCGTCCACGAGTTTGCCGTGGGCGGCCCACACCTGCTCTTCGGAGATGATAAAAATCTTCCCGTGACCGGTGGGCAGGTAATCCCGCAGCCGGAAGATGACTTCGCGTTCGACCACCACGGGGTACACGCCGCCCGCGGCCCGTACTTCGAAAACCGGCACAGAACAGTTGTAGCAAACGTCCGAAGGGACTACCCGGACACAAGAGTCCATCCGGCAGGGGACTGTTAGAATCCAAGGGATTGATGGAAGCGGATTTCTTAGTCATCGGCGCAGGGATAGCGGGGTTACGCGCGACGGTGGAGCTTGCCAAGTCAGGCAGCGTGCTGGTGATTGCCAAAGATACGCTTCGGGAATCGTCGTCTGAATATGCCCAGGGCGGCGTGGCAGTGGTGCTCAGCGACGACGATGAGATCGAACTGCACGAACAGGACACGCTCTACGCGGGGGACGGGCTCTGCAATCGGGAAGCGGTGCGAACTTTGGTGGAAGAGGGCCCGGAGGTCATCAACCAACTGATTGAATGGGGCGCCGAGTTCGATAAGGACGGCTCGAAACTGGCGTTTACGCGCGAAGGCGCGCACAGCCGCAACCGGATTTTGCACTCCCAGGGGGATTCTACCGGGCGCGAGATCGCTAGAACTCTGCAGCGGAAAGTCTCGGCCTTGCCAAATGTTGTGTTTCGCAGTTTCGCCGCCGTGGTCGATCTTTTGATGCATGGCGACGGCGTCGGTGGAGCGTTGCTGTTCGATGAGAAATCGGGAGCCTTGACGGAAGTGCGCGCGAAGGCCGTGCTGCTGGCCACCGGAGGTCTGGGCCGGGTATTTCGAGAGACTACCAATCCGGATGTGGCGACCGGCGACGGCGTCGCAATGGCGTGGCGGGCGGGAGCGGAAATCGCGAACATCGAGTTCGTTCAGTTTCATCCGACCGCCCTGCATGTCGAAGGCGCGCCGCGGTTTCTGCTTTCGGAGGCGCTACGCGGAGAAGGCGCTTATCTGATCAACGGCGAGGGCGAGCGTTTCATGCCGCGTTATCACGAGCTTGGCGAGTTGGCACCGCGAGACGTTGTGTCGCGCTCGATTGTGGCCGAGCTGAAACGCACCGGCACTCCCCACGTTTACCTGGACCTCACGCATCGGGATCCGGAGTTTATTCGCCATCGTTTCCCCAGAATCTGGGAAACCTGCCGCCGTTACGGGGTGGATATCGCTGTGCAGGCCGCGCCCGTGCATCCCGCCGCCCACTATGCGATGGGCGGAGTGCGCACGGATCTGGATGGAGCGACTACGCTCGATCGACTTTTTGCCGCGGGTGAGACGGCCTGCACCGGTGTTCACGGGGCCAATCGCCTGGCCAGCAACTCATTGCTGGAAGCTCTGGTATTCGGATGGCGCGCCGGACGCACCATGAGTGAATGGGCGGGGTCCAGTCTGCCGGTGAACTCCGCAACCGGGCCGCTTCTGTTCCCGGAAACGACGGAGGAATTTGTCCGCAACCTGGCGTGGGAGAAGTGCGGGATTGTGCGGAATGGAGTCGATCTCGCGAGCGCGCTCGACGATCTGGAACTGCGGTGCGCAGAGCGCAAAAATGCGCGGTTGCCGGACTACGATCTGCGCAACCTGCACGCGGTGGCCCGCCTGATCGCCCAATGCGCGCTGGCGCGAACGGAAAGCAGAGGAGCCCATTTCCGGACGGATTATCCGAACAAGAGCGAGGACTGGCAACACCCTTCGGTGATTACGCGCGCGATGGTCCCTCAGGCGCATGTTCCGGATTGACCCCCAGCTTTTCGCGCGGTTAATTGCAATCAACGGGTTTGCGTTGGCGGCCGCCGGTTCCGTGCCGGCAGTCACCACGTGGTCCATTCTCTGGACAGCACCGCTACTGCTTCTTGCCTCTCTCGCGATCGCGTGGGCGGCGGAGTCTTCGCAATTCTTTATCGCCCAGGGGTTCGCGCTTGCGATTCTGGCGCTCCTGCAAACGCTTCCGGAATTCGCCGTAGAAGCGGTTCTCGCGTGGCACCAGCAGGCGCCGTTGCTCCTTTCGAATCTCACGGGCGCGTTGCGTCTGCTTACGGGCGTGGGATGGCCCCTCATTTATGGAACGGCCGCAATCTACCAGCGCGCAGGCGGCCGCGCACCTCTGAGGGAAATTTGCCTGGAGCGGCAGGACAGCGTTCAGGTAATCGCGCTATTGGTATCGCTTGCCTGGATCGTCGTCGTTTTCTTTAAAGGTTCGCTGACGGTCTGGGACGCTGTGATCCTGATCGCCGTTTACGGGATCTACTTATGGCTGCTGAGATTGCTTCCGCTGGAATCTGCCGAGAGCATTGAATTGCTCGATCGCGTGCCGCGCGCCATTGTAACGGCAAGGCCAGTGACGCGAACGATCGCGATTGTCTCGCTGTTCCTGTTCGGAGGGGGGTGCATCTTCATCGTCGCGGAACCGTTTCTGGGAAGTCTGCTGGCCGTAGCGGCGGCGGCGGGCATCAGCCAGTTCGTGGCGGTACAGTGGATCGCTCCCTTTGTTTCGGAGTTCCCGGAAAAGGTGTCCGCATTCTTCTGGGCGCGAACCATCGACCGCGCGCCCATGGCGCTGATGAACATGGTTTCAAGCAATATCAACCAGTGGACGCTACTGGCCGCGATGCTGCCTATCGTGTTCTCCCTGGGAGCCGGAACGCCCTCGGCGATTCACTTCGATCGACAGCAAAGTCTGGAGCTGCTGATGACCATTGCGCAATCGCTCCTGGGCGCGCTACTGCTGCTCGACTTGAAACTGACCTGGTGGGAAGCGACCCTGCTGTTCCTGCTTTGGGGTATTCAGTTCTTCTTCTCGGTTCTGCCGCAAAGCCAGGCTTCGAGCATTCACCTGATGGTCACCTTCGCGTATTTAGCGTGGTGCGCGGTAGAGGTAGCTCGCCTGCTGCTGCGTGGCAGGATGCCGGTCGCGATCACGGAATTCCGCAGCCTGCTGAGGGCGGGGATCTGAAAGGGTCAGCTAATCCCGCGGCGGTTCTTCTCCGGCCTCGGTCACCCCTTGTTCGCGCACGAAGTCGAGAATGTCGAATTTGTGGACCGCGCGATCCGGGAAGAAGCTGTTGATCGCATCCTGCTCTTCCGTGAAACTTTGGAAGATGGTTTCAAGCTTGGTAGTAATTAGTAACTCCAGCGTCCGCGCATTGACGCCCAGCAGCCGGATGGTGGAGGCACTCTTGCGTGCAGCGCTCGCGCAAAACACCAGCGCGCCCAGGCCCGTACTATCGATGTAAGCAACGTCCGTGAGGTTGAGAATAAGCTTGCTTTCCGCTTCGCTGGCGACCGGCAAAACGGTTTCGCGGAATTCGGAAGCTTCGGGTCCCATAACGACCCGGCCTCTAAGATCGAGAATCAAAATGCCTTCCCGTTCGCGCCGTTGGATTTCCAGGCTCACTGAGAGTTCAGTCTAACAGCACAGATAAGATTACCCCTCCGGCCCGCAAAGCGATATACTCTCGCTCGGAAGGAACGGTGCCTCGCCATGTCAATCCCTCGCAGAATCGTATTCGCACTCTCGATCCCGGCCATGTTACTCCTCTCCAGTTGCGACAACGACCGGCCTGTATCGAAAGGAACCTACTATCTGATCGCCACCAACATCAAGTTGCCCTATTGGCAGGCGGCGCGTGCCGGTTTGGAAAAGGCGGCGGCGCAGCTTCATGTAAAGGCCGAGTTGATTGGGCCGGAAACCTATAACCCCGGTGAGCAGCACGGAGAATTCCAGCGGGTCCTACAACAAAATGCGGCGGGAATTTTGATCTCGGTTGCCGATCGGCGGCTGATGCGCGCGGACATCGATTCCGCCATCGGCAGGGGTGTTCCTGTCTTCACGATCGATTCCGATGCGGAGTACAGCAAGCGGCTGACCTTCATCGGCACGGACAGCTACCGGGCCGGGGGGCTGATCGGGAATACGGTGGCAAACACCTTGAATGGAAAAGGGAATGTGATCGTGTTCACAATGCCGGAACAGTTAAATCTGGTGCAGCGCCTCCGCGGCTTTAACGATGCGATTGCGTCCCATTCCGGATTGAAGGTGACCCGCGTGGTGGACATGCAGGGGGACCCGAGGGTGGCTTTCGATACCGCGAAAGACATCGTTCAAAAAAGCGCTGCGAAGGTGGATGCTTTTGTCTGCCTGGAAGCGATTGCCTGCGCGGAGATCGCCGATGTGCTGAGCCGTGAGAAAGTACCCGGGAAGCTGGTGGTGGCGATGGATGCCGAGCCGAACACGCTCGACTGGATAAAGAAAGGCTTCATTAGCGCCACAATCGCCCAAAAGCCGTTTACCATGGCTTATGTGGGCCTGCATCTGATGGTGGACTTGAACCAGAGCAAACCGGACGGACTGGATCGGGGCTGGGCGGCGAGTCCGGTGTCCCCGGTTGCATCGCTGGTAGACACGGGAGTGACGCTAGTGAACAGCGAGAATGTGGACCAGTTCCTGAAAGACAGCTCCACCACCGGGAGCCAGTAGATTTGATGGCCGAGACACCGGCCCCAATTTGAAGCAGCAGCGAATTTCTACCACCGGCGGATTTTTTCGCTCATCGAGTAACTGTATGAACGAGTGTTGGACGCAGGCGCAGTGGCGTTCTTTCGAGCGCCGTACCGCCGTAGCGGCATTGGCGTCCAGAGAGGCTTCCGGAACCTGGGATGAGGTTGCGCGGGCGGCTCGTTCTGTTTTACGGACATACAGCACCAGTTTCTTTATTGTCACTCGTTTCCTTCCGATCGAAAAGCGCAAGCAGGTGGAGGTCATCTATTCCGCCGTCCGCTATCCCGATGAAGCCGTAGATACTTTCCCGATCTCCAGCGTCGAGAAGCGAGAAGAATTGCACCGCTGGGGGAATGAGTATGAGCTCGGCCTGCGCTGCGATTCGCTGAAGGAGGGATTGGCTTCAGGGCGGAATTGCTTCATCACAGCATTTACCCAAGTGGTCCGGCGCAACGGCATTCCACCGGAGTATTACCGTGCCTTTCTGCAGGCGATGACGCTGGATATTGCGCCGCGGACGTACGCCGATAACGCGGATCTGATCGACTCTTACATTTACGGCAGTGCCATTGTAGTCGGCTACTTCCTCGCGTATGTGTACGGGGCCAGCGCACCTTCCGAATTCGAGCGCGCACTTGGTGCGTCGAAGCATCTTGGCATTGCGCTCCAGTTAACGAACTTTCTGCGGGATGTGCTGGAAGACCATCGGCGTGGGCGGATCTACCTGCCGATGGACTTGCTGCGCGCGGAAGGCATCAGGGATCTCGATTTCGCAGATCCTTCGAGTCACGCGCCACTGAATCGGGTACTGCGGCAGCTGTCGGCGACCGCGGAGAGCCATTACGCGGAAGCGGAGCGGAATCTCGATGCGTTTGCGCCGGATTGCCGCATGGCGATCCAGGCCTGCGTGAACGTGTACCGGCAGTTGAACCTGCGCATTGGGCGCAGCCCAGCGGGGATTCTGCACCGCGAGAGCGTACCCGGCAAGGACAAGTTTCGTGTCCTTCCCGCAAGCAAATATTGGCGTCTGCCCCTGGCCTATATGGGGGCGCTCTGAGCCGGTCTGTCCCGAAGACCATCGGGACGGATGTAGCCGTGGTCGGCGCCGGACTCGGCGGACTCAGTGCGGCCATTCACCTCCGGCTGCAGGGCCGACAAGTCACTGTTTTTGAAGCGAACGAGACTGTGGGTGGGCGAGCCAACGTGCTCGAGCGCGAGGGATTCCGCTTCGATACCGGGCCGTCGCTCCTGAACTACCCGTGGGTGTTTGAAGATCTGTTTGCGGCGGCCGATCGCCAGTTTTCGGATTACGTCGAGCTGATTCCGGTGGATCCGTCGGTGCAGTTTCAATGGCCGGACGGAACGTCCTTTTCTCTGTCGAGCAAGATACCACGCCTGCTGGCGGAGTGCGAGCGGCTGGAGCCGGGTTGCGGGCCGCGGTTGATGGCATTTCTGCGAGACGCGGCTGGAAAATACGACACCTCATTCCGGAAGCTCGTGACGCGGAATGAGGATAACGCCCTGAAGTGGATTTCGCATCTCACCCCTGCCGAGGCTTTCCGAACGGGAGTCTGGCGATCGCTTGACGGGGAGCTGGGGCGCTTTTTCAAGAGCCGCTATATCCGGGAAGCATTCGGATCGTACGGGATGTATCTGGGCGGCTCGCCTTTCGAGTTACCGGGGTTGTTCAGCATTCTTCCGTACGGCGAACTGGCTTTTGGGCTGTGGCTGCCAAAAGGCGGGATCTACGGGATGGTGTGCGCGATTCAGCGCCTGGCGCGTGAACTCGGGGTCACGCTGCACACCAGTTGCCGGGTGGAGAGAATTGAGAGCGAGGCGGGACGCGTCACGGGAGTCCGGCTGCCCGGAAACCGATTCTTCCCGGCATCGGTCGTGGTTTCGAACGTGGACGTTCCGACGACAGACTTCGAGCTGCTCGGCAAGGCTTCACCCAGTTCCGCAAAAGCGCGCATGACCCCTGGCGTGATTACGTTCTATTGGGGCGTGCGCGGAGCTTTCGACAAGTTCGGACACCACACCATTTTCCTGCCCGAGCGATCGAGAGAGGCCTTCGCGCAGCTCACCCATCGGATTCCGGACGAGCTCCCCTTTTACGTCAGCATTCCATCCGCTTCCGATGCCGGGCTGGCCCCGAGCGGGGACACCACGATGTTCGTGCTTGTCCCGACTCCTGTTTTAAGCGAGTTGCCCGGAATCGACTGGGACCAAACGGTACAGGATGTGAAAGGCCGCATTCTCAAACGGCTGGGGATGGATGCGGGCCGTATTGTTTGTGAAGAAGTCTGGACGCCGCAGGAATGGGGCCGGCGTTATGGACTGCACGATGGATCCGCCTTTGGCGCGGCGCACACGCTGTTCCAGATGGGCCCGTTCCGCGCCCGGAACTACGCGCGCGACTTGGCCGGCTTGTACTATGTGGGCGCGAGCACCACGCCGGGTACCGGCATGCCGATGGTCGTATTGGGCGGCAAGATGGTGGCCGAGAGGGTTGCGTCGCATGCGCATTGAGCGCTACGGCAGCGGTCCGCGAACCTTCTTCGGATTGCATGGCTGGAGCGGCGACCATCGAACGTTCGCTCCGCTCCTTACAAGAATGCCGGAGGACGTAACATTTTACAGCGCGGATCTGCCGGGTTGCGGCGCGTCGTCCCCACCGCTGGAATGGCGCATGGACGCGGTGGCGGATGAGATTGCAGGGGAACTGGAAAAGCTCGACCGGCCTGTCACACTGGTTGGAAATTGCAGTGGAGCAAACATCGCGTTTTTCGTCGCCAAACGTATCCCGGACCTTATCGAGCGTATGGTGACCATAGATGCGTTTGCACATTGGCCGTGGTACTTCCGCGTGTTCGTAAACCGCACCTTCGGCCGGTACGCATATAGGACCACGTTTGAAAACCCCGTGGGCCGCTGGATGACGAATCTTTCGTTAAGCGGTAAGCGCGATGGCGACACGTCGCTGACGGCGGGCTTCACGCGGGTGGATCACCGTGCCACTTATCAGTACCTCATGTTGCTGCGCGACAGCGGCGAAGTGGAACAGTTTTGCGCTTTCACCATGCCGATTGACATCACTTATGGGGAGAAGACATTCGAGGACGTGAAAAAATCCGCCGCGCTCTTCGCCAGGCTGTGGCCGCAGTCTCGCGTTACGTGCCTGTCAAACGCGGGGCATCTGCCTATTCTAGAGGCCCCGGAAGCATTGCGAGACGTCCTGTTCCACGGGAAAGGGTCAATGTGCACGAGACAACAAGCGATCTACGCGGATTAATCGAAACGGGCTTGTCGGTTTACCTGCCGCAGAGCACACTCGAGTGCTCGGGGCGTTTGAACGAAGCGCTGCATTACGCGCTGTTCCCGGGCGGGAAGCGACTACGTCCGGTGTTGACGCTCATCGGCGTGCAGATGGTGGGCGGATGTGTGGAGAGCGCGCTGCCGGTCGCCTGCGCCGTCGAGTTTCTGCATACGACTTCGCTGATCTTCGACGACCTTCCCGCCATGGACGATGCAACCCTACGGCGCGGCCAGCCTGCTTTACACCTGGTGTTTGGGGAAGCCATGGCACAGCTGGCGGCATTGGCTCTGCTGAATCAAACATACGCGCTATTCGGAGGCACGCCGGGCCTGATCACCGAAGCGGCCGCCTGCCTCGGCATGGACGGAATGATCGGGGGGCAGGCTGTGGACCTGGAGATCCGCTCGGACTGTTACCCGCGGGTTCCGTTCGCCGCGCGCAATCGAAAGACTTCCGCACTGCTGCGCCTCACCTTAACTGCTGGGGCGATTGCGTGCGGCGCTCCCGACGGAGACGTGGCGGCGTTGGCCCGCGCCGGTGAATGCCTGGGCGAGGCTTATCAGATCTGCGACGATCTTCTGGATCAGTACATGGATGGGGAGACAACCGGGAAGAACGGCCAGCAGGATGCGCGCCACCAGCGCCCGAGCTATGCGGCTCAGTACGGGCCTGAACTCTGCCACGCTCACGCTTTGGGGCTGGTCGACGAAACCAAGCACTGCCTGACGCGCCGGTTCGGAACGACTTCGGCAACCAGTGTTATGCTTGCGCACATTGATGGAATCGTGCGCGAGTTCAGCCGCGCCGGGCTGGCCGTGGCGTGTACCTAATCCTCATTTGCGCGTTCTTCCTGGTGATTGTGCTGTCGAACGTGCTGTTCTGGCCGCGCGTGCGCTTGCCTAACGCTCGCGGACGTCGCTCAGCGGACCGGGTCTCCGTCCTGATTCCCGCGCGCAATGAGGATCAGAATATCGGTAAGTGTCTGGATTCGATATTGGGCCAGAACGCGCCTATCAGCGAGGTCCTGGTGTATGACGATCATTCGGTCGATGGCACGGCGGCGCTCGTCCGGAAAATGGGGGAGCGCGATTCGCGGATTCGCCTGATTGAACCGCGGCCGTTACCCGACGACTGGTGTGGCAAGAACTTTGCCTGCGCACAGCTAGCGCTGGCTGCGCGCGGCGAGTGGCTGCTCTTCCTGGATGCCGACACGGAACTGTCTCCAAAGGCTGTGCCTGCGATTCTGGGCACCGCACTCGCCCGCAATCTCACAATGCTCAGCTGCTGGCCGGGGTTTACGCTGGTCAACGCGTCCGAGCGCGTGATGATGCCCATGCTGAACTTTGTGGTGTTCACCATCTTCCCGGCGGTGCTGTCGCTGTTTCGCGACCAACCTTCGCTGGGGTTGGCGCATGGAGCTTGTCTGTTCGTCCATCGTAAAACTTATGAGCGTCTGGGCGGGCACGGCGCCGTCCGCAACCAGATTTTCGAGGACACGCGATTAGCCCAGTGGTGGCGAGAAAACGACGAGCGCTCGCTCTGTCTGGACGGACAGGATGTCGTCCATGTGCGCATGTATGCGAGCTTTCCCGAGATCTGGCGCGGGTTCCAGAAAAACTTCTTCCCGGCTTTTCGCCATGAGACAACGTTCTGGATTTTTCTGGCTTTCCACTTCGCCGTGTTCCTGGCGCCCTTTCTGATTGGAAACTGGGTGGCGATGGGAGTGGTGCTTACTTTGCGTCTGCTCTTAGCGATCCGCTTTTCGCAGCCCTGGTGGAGCGTGCTTCTTCATCCCCTGGCCGAGTTGGTCCTGTTGGCGCTGGGCCTGTCCTCATGGTGGCAGTGCCGCAGCGGTCAGGGTGTCGCGTGGAAAGGGCGCGTCTATCTGGCAAGCCGCCGGCCCACGCAAACGTGAGCCGCCACGCGGTCATCATCGGAGGCGGACTGGGTGGCCTCGCGGCCGGCCTTCGGCTGCGCACCCGCGGCTGGGATGTCACGATCTACGAAGCGGGACCGTCTTTCGGCGGGAAGATGAATCGCTGGACCGAACAAGGCTATACGTTCGATACAGGGCCTTCGTTAATCACCATGCCGTGGGTGTTCGCGGACCTGTTTGCGGCCGCCGGCAGCAGCCTGGAAGAGCACCTGGAGCTCGTTCCGCTTCACCCGCTCTCGCAATACGTGTACGCGGACGGAACCGCCTTTACCTATTCTTCGTCCTTGCCCGAGTGGCTGCGAACGATGGATCGCATAGCTCCCGGCGATCAGGCCGGCTTTCTTCGATTCCTGGAACTCGGGGCGCGGCTTTGGGAGCTCTCCCGCCGCACCTTCCTGACCCGCACGCCTTACGATCCGCCCGCCAGAGGTGATGGGGCGGTCCTCCGCCACCTCCCGCTGCGTTATGGCTGGGGAAACTACAACCGCACTGTAGAGGCGCACTTCCAGAGCCCCTATCTGCGGCAACTCTTCAATCGGTATCCCACGTACGTCGGCTCGTCCCCTTACCGGTCGCCCGCTACCCTCGCGGTGATCCCTTACCTCGAGTTTGCCTTTGGCGGGTATTACGTGCGAGGCGGCCTTTACCGGATTGTCGAAGCGCTCTTGAGTCTGTCGAGAGCGGCGGGCGTTGCGCTCTGTCCGGGAATGAGGGTCGAGAGGATCGCGAGCAGCGGAGGCCGCGTCTCCGGCGTGACATTAGCTTCGGGAGAGCGCGTCCTCGCTGACGTTGTCGTGATGAATGGCGACGCGGCGAACCTGGACCGCTTGCTGGGCGTGTCCGAAGCGAAGGCGCGATCCCGGTCCATGTCGGGCTTCGTGATGCTGCTCGGTATCGACCGCGAGCTGCCCGGCTGGAATCCGCACACCATTTTCTTCTCCGAAGACTATCGTCGCGAATTCGCGCAGCTCTGCGACGCGCAGCGGTTCCCCGATGACCCCACCGTGTATGTGAATATGCCCAGCCGCCTCGACCGCACTTTGGTCCCCGGCAAAGGCGAAGCGCTATTTGTCATGGCGAATGCTCCCGCTCGGTCGGACCAGTGGAGTGAACACCAGACGCGCGAGGCACGAGACCGTGTCTTCGAGCGCCTGCGGAAAAGCGGATTTCCGGACGTGTCGGGAAACATCGTTGTACAGGATATCTGGACGCCACACCGGATCGAAGAACGGTATTTGATGCCGGGCGGCGCGATTTACGGCTCGGATTCCCATGGCTGGCGTAACGCGTTCCTCCGGCCTCGCAACAAGAGCAGCGCGTGCGAGGGACTCTATCTCGTTGGCGGCAGCACGCACCCGGGAGGAGGCACTCCGACCGTCCTGCTCTCGGCCCAAATTACCTGCGACCTGATTCAGCGCCATGAGCGTTGAAGCAAGCCGGCTCTTAGGTGTTCTCCGCATCGTTTTATGGGCCGCTTACGCGCTAAATTGGCTGGGCGGAGTCGGGGGACATCTCTTTCTGGGCGGCACGCCCGTGAATATGGCGTGGGCCGCCCCGCTGTTCCTGTTACTCGCGTCCACGCTGGTGGTGATGGCGCAGCCGGAAGATTGGCGAGCGCTCCTCCTCAGCTTTCTCTTCGGGTTTATCGCCGAAGCGATCGGGGTGGCCACCGGCTATCCGTTTGGAAGATATGCCTACACGCCGGTACTCGCGCCAAGCGTGTTGGGAGTGCCCCCTGTGATGGCGGGGGCGTGGATGATTCTGGTCGCATGGGTTCGGCAGATGCGGCTGCCCTTCTGGGGCGGCGCGCTGGTCATGGTGGCCATCGATCTTCTCATCGATCCGTTGGCGGCCAACACGCTCGCGTTCTGGAAGTGGCAGGCGTCCGGACCGTATTTCGGGATTCCGTTTTCGAATTTCGCGGGCTGGTTCGTCGTGAGCCTCGTGATCCTCGCGTTCCTGCGGGAACCGCCCAAGCCGAATGCTGCAGTGATGGCGGTAGGAAGCAGCATCCTGCTCTTTTTTGTTTTACTCGGGTTTGCCCACGGTTACTTTGTGCCGTATTCGATTGGTGGGGTGCTGTGCGGCGGCGGGTATTTGAGATGGAGATCCTCCATCAAATCCAGCACGATCTGAGAGATCGCCAAATCGCGGAACCATTTCTTATCTGATGGAATCGCGTACCACGGGGCGTGCTTGCGGCTGGACTTGCTGAGCGCGTCCTCGTAAGCAAGCTGATACTCATCCCAGAACTTGCGCTCCGTGAAGTCGGATGGCGATGATTTCCAATTCTTATCCGGATCGGTGAGCCGCTGCTGAAAGCGACGCTCCTGTTCGTCCTTGCTGATATGCAGGAAGAACTTCGCAATCGCGACGTCATTCTGCTCCAGCATTTTTTCGAACTCGCGAATCTGCTCGTAGCGCTTGGACCAGACCTTTTCCGGCACCAGGTTGTGGACGCGCGCCACGAGCACATCTTCATAATGCGAGCGATTGAAAATGCCCATCATTCCGCGTGGGGGAACGGCACGGTGGACGCGCCAGAGAAAATCGTGATCCATCTCCAGTGTTGACGGCTGCTTGAAAGAAGTCACGTCGCAACCCTGCGGATTCAGGCCTGTCATTACGTGTTTGATCGTGCCATCTTTGCCGGCCGCGTCCATCCCCTGGAGCACAAGGAGAATCGCGTATTTGTGTTGCGCATAGAGCTTCTGCTGCAGTTTGGAAATCTTCTCGGTATGCTTCAGCGCCAGCGCGACAGCTTCCTTCTCATCCCGCCAACCGGCGGTGTCGGCCGGGTCCCGATCGGCAAGCCGGAAGTTTCCTTCCTTTACCAGGAAGCGCTTACGAAGGTCCATTCAGATAGAGTAACGGTTCGATGACGATGGCTTATGATGATTCCCATGAACAGGCGAGACCTTTTCCCAGGATTACTGGCGCTGGGTGTCACCGGCGGGCTGCTCCGAAGCCAGACCAGCGCGCCCGGTTCCCCCGCGATCCGCCTCAGTGTGGCCACGTACTCGCTGCGGGGCTTTCGGCGAGACGTGGCGATACAGATGATTCGCGGCATGGGAATCCGGTACGCGGATGTGAAGGAGTTTCACCTGCCGTACAACGACAGCGCGGCGGAGCTTGCAGCCGGACGGCACGCATTCGATGCCGCGGAGATTGAAGTCATTGGAGGCGGAAACATCACTCTGAAAGAGAATGATGAGCAGAGCTTGCGGCGCTACTTCGATTACGCGCGCACCTGCAAATTCCCGATCATGATCTGCGCGCCGACGCGCGAGAATTTACCCCTGGTGGAGAAACTTGCGAAGGAATACAACGTGAAGATGGCCATTCACAACCATGGGCCGGAGGACAAGCAGTTCCCTACCCCGCGCAGCGTACTGGAAGCGGTCAAGCATATGGACCCGCGCATGGGGCTCTGCATCGATATCGGGCATACCGCCCGCACCGGCGACGATATTGTGGAATCCATTAGCGCCGCGGGTCCGCGTTTATTCGAGATGCACATGAAAGACCTGCGCAATAAGAGCGCGGAAGGAAGCCAGTGCGTGGTGGGCGAAGGCGTTCTGCCGATCCCCGCGATCTTCCGCGAGCTTCGCAAAATCGGATACACCGGCGTCTGTTCGCTCGAGTACGAGATCGAAGAGGGCAACCCCATGGGAGGCATGCAGCGCTCGTTCGCCTACATGCGCGGAGTGCTTGCGGGACAAGGCGCATAGCGCGTGCAGGCAATCCAGATCGGAGCCGCGCGTGAGGAGACAGTTGCTGTCACGAACGAAAACGCGATCAATTTTCTAGGCTTGCCGGGAGCGCGGGTGCTCTCCACCCCGCACATGATCGGCTACATGGAGAGGACGTCCCGAAACTTGCTGCTCCCGATGTTGGAGGCGGGCGATGATTCCGTAGGTACCATCGTGAACGTCGCTCACGTGGGCGGCGCGCCTCTCGGAACGGAAGTAACGTTTCGAGCTGTGATTGAATCGGTTGAGGGCCGGCGCGTGAATTTTCACGTCGAAGCGTTCGATCGCCATCAAAAGATCGGTGAAGGAAAGCATCAGCGGTTCGTTGTCACCGTGGAACTCTTCTCCGCAAAGATGAAAGCGAAGCTCGACAAGACTGGTTAATTGAGCTTGCGCCCGATGATTGCGTAGTCCATGCCGCCGAAGAACCGAGAGACAATTTCGGACGGCAGCGACTGGATTTCGGGAAAGCTCTCCGCGGCGGGAGCGAAGCGATGGACTTCAATCGCGCCCATGCCGTTCTCTTCGAAATGAAAAGACAACAGCGCGGGCGGAACGGGGCGGGTATGCGTGGGATCCAGATAGAAGTGCGTGGCAAAAATCGCCAGGCATTCCGGGTTCGGTGTTTCGATAGCGAGCAGACCGCCTTTGCGGAGCCGCGACGCGCATAGACGAACGAGCGACGCCAAACGCGCGGGATCCAAATGCTCTACCACTTGAGAGCAGAAGATGATATCTTCCGACGCTTCCGGCAGAGTCTCGAGGTAGTCGAAAAGGTCGGCTTTTTCCACGTCCAAACCTTTTGCGCGGCAGTAGCTAACACTCTCTTCGCTCGACTCGATCCCGCGCCCCGCGATCGCGTTTTCGCGAAGCAATTCCAGAAATTCGCCGCGCCCGCAACCGAGATCGAGCACGCGCCCCGCCGCTCGAAAACGGTCCAGGTAGAAGCGTTGATTGGACCGCACGTATTCTTCGGATCCGCGGAAACGATCGGCGAAGCGCGCGTAGTCGAAGTCGAGTTGCGGAGCGGCCGTCTCGGCGGGAGCCGGGCTGGCTACGTCGCGTTGGACGGCGGCAAGCATGCGTTGACGCGCCACGCGTAGTTCATTGTGGATGAGGCGCTCATACTCCAGACGCACCTTCTCCATCTCGGCCCAGAGCCGCTGCTGAACGTCCAGAGCGCTACGGTCAAGCGCGTTCAGGTATTCGCCATGCTGCACCTTGATCGCCTCGCGCAGATTGGACTCCATCAGTGTAGAGCGATAGCTGAACCCGGTCTGCAGATCGGCGAGGCTTCGGAGAAACTGCAATTCATTCGCCGCCAGGGTCTTTTCCCAACGGTCCCGCCACTCGGCCCAGTGAATCTGAAAGTCACGCGCCCGGGATTCGCCTTCGAAGTGGGCCGCCAGGATGGCCATCGAAGAGCGCACCTCGGTCAAGGCTTCGAGAGTGGTGTCCATGCACGTCATCAGTTGACGGTTGAAGGTGACTTGATCCCGGACAAACCACGCCAGGGAGCGCGCAATCAGACGCTTGCCCGCCTGGATGAGACGATTCACCGGCCCGCCCGCGCGCGGGTTGACCGATCCGATCGCAGCCACCTTGGCCTGAGCCGCATCGCGCGCATGCACCAGCGGCATAAGATCCGGCAGAGCCACCCGGCCCGCTTCGCGCTGAGAAGAATCTACGGCCGCACTGGTCGACGGGTAGCGCGAGCGAACGCGCTGTTTGATGGCATTGAGCAGTTCCGCAATCTCTTCGTCGCGGACTTCGTCACCGGCCACGTTTGCTCTTTCCGGAGCCTTTCTCAGTGCCCTGAAACCTTGCTGTAATGCGGGAGTGCAGGCCGCCGCGAGGCGTGAAATCACCGACCAGAGTCGCGGAAACCGGATGCACGGCTTGCACAATATCCTGCAAAAAACGATTCACGACATTCTCGTAAAAGATCCCCAGATTGCGATAGGCAAGCGTATACAGCTTCAACGATTTCAGCTCCAGGCATAGCTTGTCCGGGACGTACGTGAGCGTGAGCTTCCCAAAATCCGGCTGCCCCGTTTTAGGGCAGACAGAGGTAAACTCCGGCATGACGATCTCGATCTCGTAGCCCGGGTATTGATTGGGCCAGGTTTCAATCGCGGGAAGTACGGCGTCGATTCCCGCCGACGCATGTTCGTCCGTGTAGGATTGTTTCATTGTGCTCGTAATTCCGCGGGCAAAAGATTCAGGAAAAGCCCGACGTCGGTGACCACTCCCACGGCCTGGCCGGTTCCGCGGTCCGCCACTTTCGTCGCCACGGCGGGGTTGATATCGACGCAGACGATTTTGACCCAGCTCGGCAGCATGTTGCCCACGGCGATCGAGTGCAGCATCGAGCCGAGACAGAGCACGATCCCAGCGCCCTTCAGATGCGCGGCGTACGTGTCCTGCGCCTGGTTCATGTCGGTAATGGTATCGGGCAGCGGACCATCATCGCGCAAGCTGCCCGCCAGCACATAGGGCACGTGATTCGTCACGCACTCATACAGAATTCCACTGCGCAAGATGCCCTTCTCCACCGCGCCGCGGATTCCCCCGCCACAGTAAATTTGATTGATGGCCCGCATGTGGTTTCGGTGCCCATGCTCTTCCTGACGCCCGTCGGTCATGCGCACGCCGAGCGAAGTGCCGAGCAGAGCGGCTTCGATGTCATGCACGGCCAGCGCGTTCCCGCTGAGTAGGGCGGAGACCCATCCGCCGCGGATCAACTCCGTAAGGCCGCGCGAACCGCCCGTATGCACGACCACCGGGCCGGCCACGACGACGATCTTTTTGCCTGCTTCGCGAACCGCCTGCATCAGCGCAGCCGTCTGTTTCACGGCGGTCTCCACCTGACGCTCGGATGAGATCTCATTGGACATGAACGCAAAAGCCAGGCGGTCGCGCTCTTTCGCCTCGGGAACCACCCGGATACCGCGCATGCCCATAACCACCTGATCGCCGGCCTGAATGTCGCGAAGTCGGCGGCAGAATGCCTCACCGTCTTTGATGACGATCAGACCGTCCATCCGCTGATTCTGCACTTCGAGCCATTTCTGCGAAAAGCGGACCAGCGTCCGATTATTGGTAGTGGAGTAAAAATCCTCCGGAGCACAGCAATTCCGCTCAATTTCCTTCAGCTGCGCATCGGAGTTGTCGACCAGCGCACAACCGTACGTCAGCAGTTGCTGCAACAGGTGGTCCATGGACGCGGAATCCGGAGTCTCGACTTTCAGCCGCAGGTAGGATGGATCGCCGTTGGTTCGTCCGATGCGGAACTGCTCAACTTCGAAGCGGCCTTGATATTCGACGACCTTATCGAAGATCTGCTCCATCAGGTGCGAGTCGATGAGGTGGCCTTCGGCCTCAACGACCTCGTGAAATTGCATAAAAAATCAGTTTAACCGAGCGGCCGCGTAACGGAGGCTGGCAGGCAACCCTCGGATACACTAGGGACCGGGGTTCCGCATTGGAAACGCTTCTCGGTCTTTGGCTGGTATTCGGGTTGTTTGGGGGAACGGCGGAGACCATCAACTTCGATTCGGCCAGGCCGGGCTACATTCCGTCCGGCTGGAGCGTGACGTCTACGACTGACCTGAAGCCGGGGCACTGGATGGTGCAGGCGGATATCTCCGCGCCTACGCGGCCGTACGTTTTTGCGCAAACGTCCTCACACGCCGGGCGCCAGGATTTCCATCTTGCGTTGTTCGACAAAAAGGTGTGCCGGGATGGGGATCTCAGCGTAGATTTGAAACTTGTATCGGGCAAGTGGGAGCAATCGGCGGGATTGATCTGGCGATTTGAGAACACCGCCAACTATTACTTCGCGTTAGCGAGCGCCGACAAAGACCGCGTTGGGATTTACCGAAAAGCCAACAATGTGGTTTCGCTGCTGGCGCACGCGTCGGCCTCGCATCGCATCGACGACAAAGAGTGGAACCTGCTGAAGGTGGTCTTCCGCGGATCGCATTTCACGCTGTTTTTCGGACACCGCAAGCTGGTCGAGGCGAACGACGGCACCTTTTCCACCCCCGGTAAGACGGGGCTTTGGACAAAGGGCGACACGATTGCGTCCTTCGATAATTTCCGGATTGACAAGAAGAATTAGTGGCAAGTCGCATAGTGAGTGCTACGAAGCTGGCGGTAAGAACAACACCAACGTCGAGAGCTTTAAAGGTAACGTTAGCTGCTCTTCTACTTACTCTGCTCCAAGGCTGCGGATGGCAACAAACTATGGTTTTCCGCTCTCCATCCCGCAAGGCGAGCGTAGTGATCCGGCAGGTCCGCTATGCAAATGAGTTAGGCATGCAGGTCCAACTACTTTCAGATGGCCGGCAGACCAATGTCTTCGAATCTCATCGTGAGACATGGATCTATTTTGTGCACGCTTATTGGTCGCCGGACGAAAAGGTAGTCGGAGTTGTGGCGACGGGAATGAATTATTTCGAATTGGCGTTTGACACGCGAACCGGAAAGGCCGCACCGTTCAGTTCTATTCAGAAAGGAACGGCGCAGTCGATCCGAAGCGCATACAACTTGACTAACGAAAAAGATCCCATCACGTGGGCGCATCTTTCTGACGCTCATGAAGCGTTTGCCCGATTACATCCTGAGATTCAACTTACATACACTCATTAACCATTTCCATCTCAGGCACGACTCTGGCGAGTAGGTACAGTAAGCTTTCACCAATGGTTCACGAACAGGTACTTGTTCCCGGTTTCCGCAACCTGCCGCAGATGGGGAAGATGGAGCAGTTTCTCCAGACGGGGAATCTCGTGCCCGTCGGCAACCAGGTACCACCGATCCGGACTGTTCCAATAAGCAGGTAGCTCGGGGTCCTTAAGGAAAATATGAGGGGCGCCGGGCGCGTAGCTTCCGTATTCCAGGTTATTTACCCGGCCGTTTAAGAGCAGCGCGGAAGTGTTGGCGTAGAAGAAGACGGAACTGAACGAATAGTATTGGTCGTCGACAATCAACTTGCCCGGCGGCGCGTGCAAAAGGGCATCCGCAAGTCCCTTCGTTCCCATATACGGATCGAAAACTTCGAGAGCCGCGCGAGCCGCCTGGAAGAAGCACACCATCATCACTGCGATGGCGAGCACCGCACGTTGTCCGCTTAGGAAAAAGCCGCCCGCGACGCCGATCAAGGTTGCAAACAGCGCCATCCACAGGGGACCCCGCAGGTAGGCGAACGCGCCGATCGTGAGGTCCGCCATGTGCCCCATCGAGAGCGTATAGACATCGGGATGGTGCGACAAGGCTTCGGCGATGTCTCCCGGTGTCGGGACGTTTCGGACCTGCCATAAAATGGCCGCGATCGTCAGCGCGGCCAGCATGGAGATACCGGCCACCACGCGCATCCCGGTTGAGAGCCGGGTGTGGGGAGCAGCCATCGCTGCGCCGATCAGGATGGCAATGGCGGGGTAGCAGGGGAGCGAATAATATTCCTGCGTGGTGGAGAACGTAAAGAAGACCAGGACGAATCCGATCCAGCAGGCCGCCAACAGGCACGTCCGCGAAGCTCGATCGGCCGGCGCGAAACTCAGCTTCCGGACACGCGCCAGATACACCGACCACGGGAAAAACCATAATAGATGGAAGAGCCAGAATAGAGGTCGCGGGACGGTGTTGTAGTCGCGCGGATAGCGCAGTCCCAGGAAGCGCAGAACCTGCTCATTCAGAAAATAAAACCAGAAGAACCCGTGGTAGGAGCCGCTCTCGCTGTGCATCGTGAAATCGAACAGGGGCGGGTTCGCGGCCATGGCCAGCACATGCCAGGGAGCCGCGATGATGAGGAAGAGTAGCGAGCCTTGCACGGGCAGCAATCGGCTCCATGTCGCGCGTCGAAAAAGCTGAGACGAGAAAAGGAGGAACAGTAACGACGCGCCGATGGGGAACACGATCGCGATCAGTCCCTTGGTGAGCAGACCCAGAGCCATACCGGCCCAGAAGCCTCGCGCCCACCATCGCCAGCGAGTCTCTTCCGGATCGAGAGCGCGCATCAGCGCCCACATGGTGAAGGCGATAAACAACGTCAACAGCGCATCCGGGATCAGGACGCGGGTAAACAGGAAAAGACCGATGCAGGTACTAAGGGCCAGGCCCGAGTACAACCCCGCCAATTCGCCCATCGCCCACGCAGCGAAACTGGCGGTTACCCCGACGAGTGCGATTGCGGCCAGACCGATCACCAGCCTTGCCGCCCAGTCGTGTACCCCGAAGATGCGGAAGAAGAGCGCGATCAGCCAATATTTCAAAGGCGCCTTCTCCATGTAAGCGACGCCGTCCAGATGGGCCGTTACAAAATCCCCGCTGTCTAGCATATTGCGCGCGATCTGCGCCTGCACCGCGTCCACGTCATCCATCAGGTACGGTGGGCTGATCACGCCGGTCAAGAAAACCGCGGCGGCGAAGAATAGAACCACCCATCGATATCTGCGCGTCAGGAAACCGGAAAGTTTGTCGGGGTTTGCGACTTTGGCGCCGTCCGCACCATCTACCGTTCGTTGCGCCGAAGCCATGGGTCTGAAAACCGAAATCAATGCTCTTACTGATTATCGACGAGGCCCGCGGCTTCGCGCGCGAAGACCGATAATAGGAAAAGTTTCATGCACCAGACGCTCGACTTCGTCCTGAAACACGGGTACTTGTTTGTATTCGCCAGCGTTCTGGCCGAACAGATGGGATTGCCCATTCCAGCGCTGCCTGTGTTGCTCGCGATGGGCGCGCTTGCCGGAAGAGGGCAGATGTCGTACGCGGGTGCGCTCGCTCTGTGCGTACTGGCGGCGCTCACCGCGGATTTGGTCTGGTATGGGCTCGGGCGCTCCCGCGGGGCGTCCATCTTACGGCTACTCTGTAAGATTTCTCTTGAACCGGATTCATGCGTCCGCCAGACCGAAAATGTTTTCCTGCGTTATGGAGCAAGGGCCCTGCTGTTTGCAAAATTTGTGCCTGGGCTGAGCGCCGCTTTCCCTCCGATGGCCGGCAATTTCGGGATGGCGCCCTGGAAATTCATCGTCTTCGACGGACTAGGGGCGCTGGCATGGGCAGGCTCGTATAGCCTGCTCGGATTCCTCTTTCGCGATCAGATCAACGACGTTCTCCAGGTTCTCCTGCATTTCGGCGCGTGGGTGCTGGCAGTGGTCGCGGGCCTTTTGGGCCTGTATATTCTCCTTAAATACATCCAGCGCCGCCGCTTTTATTACAAGCTGCGGGTGGCCAGAATCGAGGCCGCTGATCTGAAAGCGATGATGGACAGCGGACAAAGCGTGATCATCGTCGACCTTCGGAATTCTCTGGAGCGCGAGGACCATCCTTCGAAGATTCCGACCGCCATGGCTTTGGACTTCGAAGATCTGGAGACGGGACTGAGCGACGTGCCTTTAGATCAGGACGTCGTTTTGTACTGCACTTGACCGAACGAAGCCTCGAGCGCCCGTGCGGCGCTCAAACTGAAGAAAAAAGGAATCACGCGGGTGCGGCCGCTCGCGGGTGGATTCCTGGCCTGGCAGAACGCCGGCTATCCAGTGGAAGCGATGGAGCAGGCTGCCGCGAAAGAGGCTTGATTAGCGAAGGGCTTCAACTTCGGCGCGGGACGGAGCGGACGCCTGGGCGCCGGCGCGGGTCACTGAAACAGCAGCGGCGCGATTCGCGAATCGCGCGGCTGCGGCAAGATCCTGGCCTTCGGCGAGCGCGACGGCGAGAGCGGCATTGAACGTATCTCCCGCCGCCGTTGTATCAACCACCGCAACGGTGTGCCCGGGATAGTGCGCGGCTTGCTTTCCATCGTCTACAAAGCAGCCCTGGTCTCCCAACTTCATGATCACCACACCGGGTCCTCGCGCCCTTAGCTTGGCGGCGATCGGAGGCGCCTCACTCACCTGGAGCCGGCCGGCCGGCAGCCCGAGCAATCCGAGCGCTTCCCCTTCGTTGGGCGTCAGGATATCCACGCGGGCCAACAGTTCGTCCGGTAAAACCTGAACAGGGGCGGGATCGAGAATGGTGGTCAGCCCTTCTTCGCGTGCCATTTTCAAAGCGGCCCCCACGGTATCGATCGGGGTTTCCAGTTGGAACAGGGCTACCCGCGCGCCCTGAAACACGCGCCGCATCACCTCTACATCCGCGGCTACTAAATCCAAATTCGCGCCCGATGCGACCACAATGGAGTTTTGTCCGGAAGTCTCCACGGCAATCAGTGCCACGCCGGTGGGCTGCGAGCGCGAGGCGTGTACGAAACTGACATCCACGCCCGCCGCGGAAAGGCTGGCTTTCAGATGATCGCCGAAAATGTCCTGCCCTACGCGGCCGATCATCCGGACGCGACTGCGCGCTATCCGCGGTCAGCCGGCCGGCGGCGCAGGCCTGATTCGCGCCCTTGCCTCCAGGAAGCATCTGAAAGTTGCGGCCAAGAAGGGTTTCGCCCGGCGCCGGCAGATGCTCGACGGAAACCACGAAATCCATATTGAGACTGCCGACCACTACAATCATCGGCCGAAATCGATACCGAGCTTCTTGAGTTCCTCGCCGTAGTAACGCTGGTGCAGCAAATCGAATTCCTCGCTGCCTTCCGGTATATCCCGCTTCATGGATCGCACTTTATCGCGCGCGGCGCGATCCACCTTTTCTTCGGTGGACAAGATTTCCGTCATCGCTTTTACAATTTCCAGGCGAATCTCATTGGGATCTTTTTTCAGGCGCACTTCGCGGGTCTTCTTGAGATGCGCAACCAGCTTATGAGATACATCCGTGATCTTGTCGCGCGACAGCTTCATGGCGTCGCCCGTGTCGCGGCCCGTGGCCCGCACAATCTTGCGCTGCGCGATCAGCGTGTTCTTCGCGCGGCGGAACATTTCCTGGTAGCTCACGCCTTCCCGCCGCATGTATTCGCTGTAGTCGTCGAGAAGCGTACGGACTTCCTCGTTGAGCTTGTCCTCGGCCAGGAGCTCGTTTGATATCGTCTCCGAGATGATGTCGGAAACCCGTTGGGGAGCCGCCGTATCAATCATTCCCGGTGTTAGCCGCTGAGCGACCCGCCTTCCGATGAAAGTGACGAATTCGCGAGGAAGCAGCATGAAAAGTTAGGCCAAGTTTAGCATTCACTCCGCCGTGCGCAGGCTCAGAAAAAAGCCCAGGAGCATGAAGGCGCCTGCCAGCAAAGCCCATGCGTTTAGGAGTCCCATACCGATCAGAGCGGTCGCCACGGGGGGCGAGATAATCTGCGCGATCGACTGCAGAGACTGTGTGATGCCCAGGATGAGACCCTGCTCGTGCCGGCCCGCTTTCCGCGTGATCAGGCTGGTCACGGCGGGGCGCACCATACCGCTGCCCAGCGAGAGCGCGCCGGTGGTCGCGATTACCGATGGCGTATTCGCCGCCAGACACAATGATGCGGACCCAATGGAACTGGTAACGAAACCGGCGCTTGCGATGTGTTTCTCACCGAACCGCTTGACCAGCATTCCCAGTACGCGGCCTTGCATCACGATGCCGAGGATTCCCAATCGCCAGCAGGACGTGCCCCACTTGCGTAGGGCCATAATGCAGACGGGCTTGAGAAAAGAGAGCGAATCCAGAGAAGAACGTCGAAAACGAGAACGCAAAGCAAAGGAATTGGAGGAAAAGGCTCCCCAACCCGGGCCGCTTCAGATAGGCGAAGTACAGGCTTGGCCGGGAAGATACTCACACGTTCCGGCGGCGTAACGGTTTCATCGGGTCCCAGACCTTCGGGCAGCGGCGGTTTCGCGGGAAGAAGGAACGTCGTGCAAAGGATGCTGGTGAAAGAGAGGGCGCAGGCCGCGAGAATTGGTGCAACATAGCCGAAGCGCGCGAGTTCTCCGGAGATTCCGGGACCGATGGTGAATCCCACGCCGAAGGCGATCCCGATAATTCCGAATGACTGAGCGCGCTTCTCGGGCACGGTGACATCCGAAATGTAAGCTTGGGCCAGAGAGAGGTTTCCGGCCGTGATCCCGTCGATGATTCGCGCCAGAAAAACCAGCCAAAGCGTTTTCGAAGCCGCCAGGAGAATGAATCCGATCAGCGTTCCGATCTGGCTGAGGATCAACAGCGGTTTGCGCCCGTATTGATCGGAGAGCTTCCCCAGAACCGGCCCGGCGATCAACTGGCAGATCGCGTAACTCGACAATAAGAGCCCCACCACGAAGTCCGAAGCGCCCATCGACTGCGCGTAGAACGGCAGCAGCGGAATGATCATCGTGAAGCCGAGGATATCGACAAACACAATGAGGAAGATGGGGAGAAGCGGCGAACGGCGCACGATTAGAAATTCACGATCGCGGCGAAGGAACCAGGATCCAGACTCGCTCCACCCACGAGCACGCCGTCAATTTCCTCTTTGGCCATTAACGATTTGACGTTCTCGGGTTTAACGCTACCACCATACAGAATGCGCACGGCGGATGCGCGGTCTTCACCGAAGCGCGCGCGGACCTGCTCGCGGATCATGCGATGCGCTTCTTCGGCGATTTCAGGCGTGGCCGTCTTGCCCGTCCCGATCGCCCACACGGGTTCGTACGCAATCACCAGCTTGTCGAACTCCGCGGGTTCCAGCGGACCGAGACCGCCCCGGAACTGTTCCACCAGAATGGCTTCCGTCTGACCCGATTCGCGCTCGGCCAGCCGCTCTCCGACACAGACGATCGGAGTGAGCATGGCATCCAGCGCGGCTCTGGTCTTGCGGGTGACCTCCTGCTCCGATTCGTTGAAATACTCGCGCCTCTCGCTGTGGGCGATGATCACATGGGTGCAGCCGATGGAGTGGATCATGGGGCCGGAGACCTCTCCGGTCACCGCTCCTTCCTTGCCCCAATACAAATTCTGGGCTCCGATGCGGACCACCGAGCCGCGCGCTTCCGCGACCGCCGCTTCCAGATTCGGGAAAGGCGGACAGATCACCACCTCGCGGCCTTCTACGCCTTTGACCAGCGGCAGGAATTGTTCGAAGTACTTGCGGGTGTCGGAAGCGGTCTTGTACATCTTCCAGTTGCCCGCCATGACAGGCGTTCTCATAATTGGGATAAAAAGCTGGTTCCTTTCGCGATGTTTGTGCCAAAGTTCTCCGCTACGGTCTGACCGATGTCGGAGAGCGTGGCGCGCGTGCCGAGATCGACCCCGCGCAAGTCACGCGGGCGGTAGGCGAGCAGCGGGACATACTCGCGGCTGTGATCGGTCGACGGCGTGGTCGGGTCGCAGCCATGGTCGGCGGTAATGACGAGCAGATCGGAATTCTCCAGTTGAGCGAGGAAAGAGGGCAGCCACCCGTCGAATTCCTCGAGCGCCCGCGCATAGCCTTCGACGTCGTTGCGGTGTCCGAAATTCTGATCGAAGTCCACCAGATTCGTGAAGATCAGGCCCTGCTCGAGGTGGGCAAGCGCTTCGGCGGTCCGGACCATTCCATCGGCGTTGTCCTTTGTCTTGACGTGATCCTCAATCCCGCGGCCCATAAAAATGTCGAAAATTTTGCCGACGCTGAACACCGGGATGCCAGACTTGGCGAGCTGGTCGAGGAGCATTCCCCGGGGGGGCGGAACGGCGTAATCCTTCCGGTTCGCGGTGCGCGCGAAACGGCCGGGCGATCCACTAAAGGGACGCGCGATCACACGCCCCACTTCATATTCGCCGCGGCAGAGATCACGCGCGATCTCACAGTCCCGATAAAGCTCCCAAAGCGGGATCACGTCTTCGTGGGCGGCAACCTGGAATACGGAATCGGCCGAAGTGTAGACGATGGGCGAGCCGGTCCGCATGTGTTCCGCTCCGAGTTCCGCAATGATCCCGGTTCCGGATGCGGCCTTGTTCCCTAGTACCGCGCGCCCGGATCGGCGTTCAAACTCGCTCGGTAACGCGGCCGGGAATCCATTCGGAAAGAGCGGGAACGGACGTTCAAGGTGAATCCCCGCCATTTCCCAGTGTCCCGTGGTCGTATCTTTCCCCGGGGATGCCAGCGCACAGCGCCCAAAGGCGGCGGTCGGCGCGGAGGCTGCCGGCAAACCTTCCATAGGTTTCAGATTTCCAATGCCGAGAGCGCAAAGGTTCGGGATCGCCAATCCGCGCCTGCGAACGATATTCCCCAAGGTATCTGCCCCGGCATCTCCGTAAGCGTCGGCGTCCGGCATGGCACCGATGCCGACGCTATCCAGAACAATCCAAATTACGCGCGAAAACACAAACAACGAGTGTCGCATGAAGCTTTGCAACTCGACTTTCCCAAACGTTTGTGAAACGATCACAGTGGATACACGATGACCAAACGTCTTTTTCTTACCCTGAGTACTCTTGCTCTTCTTGTTGCCGTCGCCCCAGGCTGGGCTCAGACCGCAAAGCCGGCAGATATCAATGGCGCATGGCATTTTGTGTTGGATACCCCAGGAGGCGACCGCCCGGCCGACGCCGATCTCCATGTGGACGCGGATGGCAAAGTGACCGGAACCTATGGCAAAGACGACGTAGCCGGCACCTATGCCGATGGCAAGCTCGAGCTCGCCTTTAACGTAGATACCGAAGAAGCCGGCTCGGGAACGCTGAAGATCTCGGGTACGCCGGAAGGCGACGCGCTTACCGGGAACTGGAGCTTCACCCAATACAGCGGCACGTTCAAGGCCACCCGTATGACAGCCGCCGCTCCGCCGGCGAAACCAGCCGGTAACTAGGTCCAGACTGCCGGGCCAGGCCGGGCTTGATAACATCAAGCTCATGCACTCGCGCCGGAATTTTATCGGCAAAGTCGCTGGCGGCCTCGCCGGATCGTTCGCGGCGACCGCGGTGCTTGGCGCGTCCGACCGGGTAAGGATCGGTATCATCGGCGCTGGCGATCGCGGGATGCAGATCCTGAGGGAGGCCTCCCAGTGCGCAGGCACCGAGGTCGTCGCTCTCTGCGATGTTTACAATAAACGGCTCGAGACCGCGGCCCAGGAATTCCCAGCCGCGTCTAAGTTTTACGATTACCGGCGAATGCTGGAATCGCAGACGCTGGACGCAGTGCTGATTGCAACCCCGCAGCATCTCCATGCCGAACATTTCGTCGCCTCGGTGGACGCCGGTAAACATGTCTATCAGGAAAAAACCATGGCGTTCACCGTGGAGCATGCCAAGCGGATGCGAACCGCCTACCAGCGTGCCGGCGGCAAGCTGACCGTCCAGATCGGACATCAGGCTTGCTCCTCTGGGCACGTCCCGGATGCCGCCCGGATGCTGGCCTCAGGGAACGTCGGCAAGGTGACGGCGATTCACGCGCATATGTTTCGCAACACCCCGCATGGAAAACCACAGTGGGCGCGGCCCATATCTCCGGACATGACTCCGGAAGCCATCATCTGGCCGTCCTTTTTGGGGCCCGCGCCGCCCAAGGCTTTCGATGCCAATCGTTACGTAAACTGGCGGTTTTTCTGGGATTACTCGGGCGGGAACGTCTATGAGAACATGTGCCACCAGGTCGCGTTCTGGTACAAAGTGATGAACCTGCAGATTCCCAAGTCCGCCAACATGGTCGGGGGAATTTATCTTTGGAAAGACGGCCGCGAAGTGCCTGACACGATGGCGGTCTCGCTCGAACAGCCGGAGGACATGCTCTTTACTTGGGATTCCGGCTTCGGAAACAGCGAGCTGGGCGTGACCGAAGACGTGCTCGGCACGGACGGAACCATCTCGCGAGGCCAGCAAATCCGATACACTCCGCAAAAGGTAAACCTGAAGGACGTTCCGGAGAGCGCCGGCATGGAGCCAACGCCGCCGCGCGCGCACATGCAAAATTTCCTGGATTGCATCCGGGCAAGCAAGCCCGTCAACTGTCCGTTCGACTTGGGCTTTAAGGTTTCTATTGCCTGCCGCATGGCCGTGGAAAGCTATCTCCAGGGACGGACCGTCCGCTGGAATGCCGCGCGCGAAGAAATCATCTGAAGCGCGGCTCCATTGATCTTCGCGAAAGAGAACCTACTAGATGGACTTTGAATATACGGCGGAGCAGAAACAACTGCGCCGCGAAGTACGCGATTTCGCAACCTCCGAAATCGCGCCGCATGTCATGGAATGGGACGAAGCGCAGACCTTTCCTCTTGAAACCGTAAAGAAGCTCGGAAAGCTCGGCTACATGGGCTCCATTTTTCCTGAAGAATATGGCGGCGCAGGTCTAGGCTACGTCGAGTATTCGATCATCATTGAAGAGCTTTCGCGCGTGGATGGCTCGGTCGGCATCATCGTTGCCGCGCACACCTCCCTTTGCAGCAATCACATTTACAAGGCGGCCAGTGAGGAACAGAAGCAGCGATATCTTCCCAAACTAACTTCCGGCGAGTGGATCGGGTGCTGGTCGCTCACGGAGCCGGAAGCCGGGTCGGATGCGGCCGGAACGCGAACGACTGCGGTTCGCGATGGCGACGAGTGGGTGATTAACGGGTCCAAGACATTCACCACCAATGCCCATTATGCGGATGTGTGCGTGGGCATGGCGGTGACGGACCGCGCCGCCTCGCAGCATGGCATTTCGGCCTTCATTCTCGAAAAGGACACGCCCGGGCTTCCGCGCGGGGAAGAAGGAAAACAAACTGGGTTTGCGGGCCAGCGCTACCGGTGAAGTGATTGTTTAACAACTGCCGTCTGCCGGGGACTCAGATGATCGGCAAACTGGGCGAAGGCTTCATCGACAGCCTGCGGATTCTGGATGGCGGGCGCGTTTCCATTGCGGCGCTTATCGATCGGAATGGCGCAAGGCGCCTACGATGCTGCGCTGAAGTATTCCAAACATGCGCAAACAGTTCGGCCGGCCGATCTCGGAGTTTCAGGCGATTCAACACAAGCTCGTCGATATGGCGACTGCAGATCGACGCGTCCCGGCTGTTGACCTACCGGGCCGCCGCGATGCTCGACGCAGGTAAGCGGGTCACGCGTGAATCGGCCATGGCGAAGCTGTTTGCTTCCGAAGCGGCGGTGCGGATCGCCAATGAAGCAGTGCAGATTCACGGCGGCTACGGGTTCATCAAGGACTATCCGGTGGAGAAGTTCTATCGCGACGTGAAGCTGTGCACCATCGGGGAAGGCACCAGCGAGATCCAGCGCCTGGTGATTGCGCGGCAGTTGCTGAAGGATTAGGCTTGCTCTCCGTTCGCCGAACTGGCGCGATCCGTCACCGCCCTGGAAAATGACGAACCTGCGGCGCTGCAGGGGTTGCGCGAGGCGGCACCTGGCACCGGTCTGATCATTGGCGTCACGGGACCGCCGGGAGCCGGGAAGAGCTCGCTGGTGGATGCTCTGACGCAGGATCTGCAGAGCGCGGGGCACAACCGTCGCGATCCTCGCGGTGGATCCTTCCAGCCGGGCTACGGGCGGAGCGCATCCTGGGTGACCGCATCCGCATGCAGCGGCACCACGCGGATCCTGGCGTCTTCATCCGTTCCATGGCCACGCGCGGGGCATCGGGCGGGCTGGCCGCGGCTACCCGCAATGTGCGCCGCATCTGCTGCGCGCGAACGGCTTCGATTTCGTCATGATCGAGACGGTTGGCGTGGGTCAGGATGAAATCGACGATCGCCGGCGTGGCGGATGTGGTGATGGTGGTTCTGGTTCCCGGCATGGGCGATGACATCCAGGCGCATCAAAGCCGGGATGATGGAGATCGCCGATATTTTCGTCATCAATAAAGCCGACGGCCGGGGCGGAGCAGACGGAGCGGGAGATGGAGGCGATGTTGTCGCTGTGGCCACGGAGCCAGCCGCCGATTCTGAAAACGGTCGCGATTGAGGGCACGGGCATCGCCGACGTTGATCGACGCGTCTCGACGGCCTCGCAGACGTTCGCGAATGCCTCCAGCCGCGCTTCGCGATCGATCACCTCGGCATCGCGGTGCGGTCGCTCGACGGCGTCGCTGCCTTTCTATGCAGCTGCTCGGGCTGCCGAGATCGGCTCGCGCGAAACCGTGGCGCACGAGAAGGTGAACGTCGCCATGCTGCCGGCGGGCGAATCGCGCATCGAACTGCTGGAAGCGGCCGACTCCCGATTCGACCATCGCCAGATTCATCGCGAAGCGCGGCCCGGGTCTGCATCACGTGGCGCTTCGCGTCCCGGATCTTGCGCGAGCGGTCGCCGCGCTCCGGAACGCGGGTCTGCGCCTTCTTCGGTGAACCGCAGCGAGGCGCCGGCGGGCATCTCTATGTCTTCGTCCATCCGGCCAGCACCGGTGGCGTACTATGGGAACTTATTCAAGACGATAAAGCAGGTCCAGATTGGCAGGTTGACAGCGAAAATCGGCATCATCGGCGGCAGCGGCTTGTACTCACATGCCGGGCTTCACCGCGCACGAAGGAAGTCGCGATCGAGACGCCGTTTCGGCGATCCTTCCGACAACTACATCGTCGGCGAACTGGAAGGCCACGAAGTTGCATTTCTGGCGCGTCACGGCCGCGGTCATCGCATCTCGCCTTCCGAACTGAACTTCCGCGCCAACATCTATCGGCATGAAGAAGCTGGGCGTGGAGCGGATCCTGTCTCTCAGCGCCGTGGGGTCGCTCAAAGAAGAGCACCGGCCGCTCGATTTCGTGATCCCCGATCAGTTTTTCGATCGCACGCGCGGACGCATTTCCACTTTCTTCGGTGAGGGGCTGGTGGCGCACGTCAGCTTTGCGGATCCGGTCTGCCCGCAGCTTTCGGTGACGGTGGAAGCGGCCTGCTACAGCGCCGGCGTGAACGTGAAGCGCGGCGGCACTTACCTCTGCATGGAAGGTCCGGCGTTTTCGACGCAAGGCCGAGTCGAACATCTACCGCTCCTGGGGCATGGACGTCATCGGGATGACGAATCTGCAGGAAGCCAAACTCGCGCGGGAAGCCGAGATCTGTTACGTCACCGTCGCCATGGTGACGGATTACGATTGCTGGCACGCGGAGCACGACGCGGTGGAAGTGACCGACATCATCGCGGTGCTGCAGCAGAATGCGGCGAATGCGTGCAAGTGTGGTGGCGCATGCCGTGAAGAACATGCCGGAAGAGCGCCACTGCAAATGCGGGTTCGTCTCTGCAGCACGCGATCATCACCGCGCGCGAGAGCGTGCCGCCGGACACTCGCGAGAAGCTGGATCTGTTGGTTGGCAAATATCTCGTGTAGCGAAGCCGCTTCCGAGGTCCTGCGCCAGTGCATTGCCGGGGAAGCGTGGAGCCCCGATCTGGCTGCTCGCCTCGCTTCCGAGGAATGCAACGCAGCGCTTTTTCGCATCCTGGCCGAAGGGTTGGCGGACCGGTTCGAGCCGCGGCTCTGTGATAACTATGCGGAGATCTTTTCATGGATACTGGAGCGCAGCGATCCGCAACTCAATGCAGGCGATCTTTTGGCCCGCTACCAGAGAATTCGTGCGCCGCGCGTCTGCAACGTCACTCCGCAAGACGTCGTCGTGCTTTCCAGGGTGACCCTGGGCGCTGACATTGCCATCACGAGCGTGATCCTGGACGCCGTCAAGCAGCGCTTTCCCCAGGCCGCTATCTGGCTCGCGGGAAGCGGGAAAAGTGCTGAGCTCTTCGCCGGCGATCCACGCGTGCGACACCTCGATGTACCGTATCCGCGAGACGCGAGTATCCAGGACCGGATCGCGTGCTGGCGAAGCCTATCCAGCCGGCTCCCGCTGGGGAAAACGATCGTGGTCGACCCGGATTCCCGTCTTACGCAGCTCGGCCTGCTGCCGCTCGGACCGGAAGACCGCTATTTCTTTTTCGAAAGCCGTGCGTACGGGTACGAGACCAACCGCCGCTTGGGGCAACTTGCCGCGGACTGGGCTTCCAGGACTTTTGAGGTGGCGGCGCCCCGTTCTCGAATTCAGCCTCTGAAAGCCGGCTTCCCGTTGCGGCACCCTTGTGTGACTGTCAGCCTGGGCACGGGGGGCAACAACGCCAAGAGCCTTCCCGAAGCATTCGAGGCGGAGCTGGTAAAACTCCTCTGTTCACGCTTCGCCGATGTGATTGTCGACGAGGGCTCGGGCGTGGACGAGGCGTCCCGCGTGGCGCGCGCGTTACGCGGCTTGGAGGCGCGCACGTTCCGGGGCAGCTTCGCCGGTTTTGCATCCATCATTGCGCAAAGCGACTGCTACGTGGGTTATGACAGTGGGGGTCAACACGCCGCCGCGGCAGCCGGTACACCGCTTCTTACTCTATTCAAGGGCTTCGTCTCGGAGCGCATGTTCGCTCGGTGGCAGCCGACCGGGCCAGGACCGAAGCAGGTGTTGAAACTGACCTCGACGCCTACGCTCGATCAGCTTAAGGCTTCTTTGGATGTTTTGAGCCGAACGGTTTGATCCGCAAAAACTTCCGCGGGTCCTGCCGGAATTCGCGCAGAAATGTTTCGGATTTCTTCGCTTGCAGGTCGGTGGAATCGTACAGCTGACGCGACTGCAGAAGCTGCGCGAATTTGCCGTTGCCCGTGGTCAGCTGATCGATCGCCTGATCGATACTGTGAATCTGTGCCTGCAGCTTTCGATACTGTGCATCGCTGCGCAGTAACGCCGCAGCGCTTCCCCGGTCAGAATTCAAATCCGCGACGGAGCGATGCACATTGCGAATTTGCGCGACGGCATTGTCGTAAACCGCGGGACTGGTGAGCAGCTTGCCCGCCGGCGTCTCTCCGCGCTGCAGTTCCTCCAACATGTGATCGATATTCAGGATCGGCTGTCGAATCTGGTTATAGAAAGTGTCGCTGAACAACATCTGCCCCATCTGGGTTTTCGGTCCGGCAACGGACTGGATGGTCTGCTGAACGGCTTCCACCTGCGCCAGGAGCTTGCTGTAAAAATCGTTTCCGTTGACAAACTGCGCAAGCGGCGAATCACCCTGCTGGATCTGGCTGATGATGGAGTCGACGCGCTGCAGCGTGGCCTGCAAAGATGAGACGAGATCGGCGGGATTGAAGGATCCGCTTTGAATCAGGCTCGCGATCTCCCCGCCATCCACTACCGTCTGATTGGCTTTCCCCGCCGCGATGTTGACGAACTTGTCGCCCAGAAGGTTGTCGGCGGTGAGGGCGGCAATGGAATCCACCGGAATTCTGTCCTGCAGACTCTTCTCAACGCGAAGGTCTACCTGGATCGCGCGATTCGGATCGGTGTTCTTCGTCAGAAACACCCTGGAGACTTTGCCGGCCTGCACACCGTTTAACAACACATCCGCGCCCGGGGAAATCCCGCCCGTATCGCTCAGGAAAATGTGCAACTGTATCTTTGGACGGAAGAACTCCGAGCCGCCGCCAGATAAAAGCCAGCTAATGATGAACAGCAAAGCGATAGCGGCGATAATCACGCCGGCGCTGCGCATGCGCGTGCCTGGAGGCAATGCGTCCAGTTCTTCTTCGCGTTCTTCGGGCATCGATTCCGGCTGAAGCCAGTCTAGCAATCCACCGCCGGAACGCCGGACGGCATCGGCAACAATGGAAGAGTGCCAGCAAGACGCGATTTCCTCAGACTAGCTGCCGGATTGGCGATCGGCACCCGCTCCTTCGGTCAGGGTGTATCCGCGCGCAGCGTTCAGGCGCAGCCCCGCGGCAAAGCGTCAGGCTTACCATTTGATGCCAGGTTCACCGACATCGCGGCGAAGGCGGGACTCACGCATCCGGTGATTTACGGTGAGCCCGACCGTAAGAATTACATTCTCGAAACAACCGGGTGCGGTTGCGCGTTCATCGATTACGACTGCGATGGCTGGGTGGACATCTTCGTCCTGAACGGGTCTCTGGTGGCGGGCGCTCCCGAAGGAACGTCGAACCGCCTCTATCGAAATAACCGGAACGGGACGTTCACCGATGTCACCGAAAAGGCGGGCCTGCTGCGCTCCGGTTGGGCATCCGCAGTTTGCATCGGCGATTACGACAACGACGGGTTCGACGATCTCTTTATCACCTACTACGGCCAGAACGTGCTGTATCGCAACAATGGGAACGGCTCCTTTACTGATGTAACCGAAAAGGCGGGACTTCTGCATCCCAAGCCGCGATGGGGCTCCGGATGCACATTTATCGATTACAATCGCGATGGTTATCTGGACCTGTTTGTGGCGCACTATCTGGATTTCGATCTGGCCCACGCGCCGCCGGCAGGATCTAATTCCAACTGCGCGTGGCGCGGCGTGCCCGTCATGTGCGGCCCGCGCGGATTTCCGACCGTCCCCGCTTCGCTGTACCGGAACAACGGGAACGGAACGTTTACAGACGTCTCCGACGCTTCTGGGATCAGCAAAGCGCGCGGCAGCTATGGGATGACAGCGGTGGCCGCCGACTTCGATAACGACGGATGGCCGGACATATATGTCGCCTGTGACTCGACACCCAGTTTCCTTTTCCGCAATAACCACGACGGAACGTTCAAGGAACTCGGCCTCGAAACCGGAGTGGCGTTGAATGAAGATGGCATGGAGCAGGCCGGGATGGGTCTCGGGATCGGCGACTACAATCTGGACGGCAATCTCGACATCATCAAAACGCACTTCACGGACGACACGAGCATTCTGTACAAAAACAACGGAAAAGGCATGTTCGACGACGTTACGATTCAGTCCGGGCTCGCGGTGGAGACCCGGTTCGTGAGCTGGGGAACCGGAATGGCCGATCTCGATAATGACGGACTACCCGACATTTTTATCGTCACCGGCGGCGTGTATCCCGAGCTGGAGGCCAAGTTACCCAGCTATCCGGTGAAGGGGCCGAGAATCATCTTCCGCAACCTGGGCGGCGGTAAGTTCGAGGAGCTGTTCGACCTGGCCGGACCCGCCGTTTCCGCTCCGCACGTCAGCCGAGGCTGTGCTTTTGGGGACTTCGATAACGATGGGGATCTGGACATTTTGATCGTGAATTTGAACGAGCCGCCGTCGCTCCTCCGCAATGACACCAGCGGCAAGAACCATTGGCTGAAATTGAAACTGGTGGGCACGCAGTCCAACCGCAGCGCCATCGGAGCGCGTGTTACGGCGAAGTATGGAGAGCGCCAGCAGGTTCAGGAAGTGCTCAGCCAGTCGAGCTACTATTCCGCCAACGATCTGCGGCTGCACTTCGGTCTCGGCGCTGCTACTTCGGCCGATCTGGAGATCCGATGGCCCAACGGAGGCCGCCAGAGTCTCACGGGAGTGAAAGCTAATCAAATCCTCACGGTGAAAGAGCCTGGTCCTGCGGCCAGACATTCCTCGAGCTAAATTTCTTCGAAGCGGGCCGGACTTTTTGAACCTCTAAATACTAGGATGGACACTCGCGCGAAACTGACGATCCTCGCCGATGCCGCCAAGTACGATGCCTCTTGCGCCAGTTCCGGGTCGCGCCGGGCTCGTGCCGAAAAGGGCATCGGGAACACCGAGGGGATGGGTATCTGCCACAGCTACACTCCCGACGGCCGGTGCGTTTCGCTGCTGAAAATCCTGCTGACGAATTACTGTATTTACGATTGTTCTTACTGCGTGAATCGCATTTCGAGCGATACGCCGCGCGCGCGCTTTACGCCCGACGAGGTGGTGTTCCTGACGCTGGAATTCTACCGGCGCAATTATATCGAGGGTCTGTTCCTCAGTTCAGGTGTGATCCAGGACGTCGACTACACGATGGATCAGCTCATCCAGGTGGCGCGGTCCTTGCGCGAAGTGCACCAGTATGGTGGCTATATTCACCTGAAGGCCGTTCCGGGAGCATCGGAGGAGGCGCTCGCGCAGGCTGGGTTGTATGCCGATCGTTTAAGCGCCAACATCGAACTTCCGCGCGAGACGGACATGATTCAGCTTGCGCCCGCCAAGTCCCATGGCGAAATTGAGCGTTCCATGCAGCAGATTCTCTACCGCCTGCGGGAGGCTAAGGATCTAAAAAAGCGCGACGGCGCCCAGCCGAAGTTCGCGCCAGCCGGGCAGACGACGCAAATGATCGTCGGCGCCACAGCGGCGACAGACGCGGACATGCTCGCTAAGGCCTCTTCCCTTTATCATCAACACCGTTTGCGCCGGGTCTACTTTTCCGCGTTCAGCCCCATTCCGCATAGCGACCCGGGTCTGCCTGTAGCCAGCCCTCCACTTGTGCGGGAGCACAGGCTTTACCAGGCCGATTGGCTGATGCGCTTCTACGGGTTCGATGAAAAAGAATTAACCACGCCCGATCAACCCAACCTCTCGCTCAAACAAGATCCCAAGTTGAGCTGGGCCTTGCGGAATCGCGCTTTCTTTCCTCTGGATGTAAATGCCGCCTCGAAAAGCGCCCTGCTCCGCGTTCCCGGTCTGGGTGTCCGCAATGTCGAACGTATTCTTAGAATCCGGCGGCATCATCGGATCCGAACGGAAGACCTGCGGCGATTGCGGGTGTCTTTGGCGAAGACCGCTCCCTTTCTGATTACCGCCGATCGGAACACTTCCAATCGTGCGCTGGACACGCTGAATCTTGCCGTTAGAACCGCCGTGCCCACTCAGATCTCCCTCTTCGATCTCGCGGAGAGTTCCCGTACCGGCGAACTTTGATCTAGGCGGCCGCAGGTTTCTGTTTCTTCATGTGGAACAATAGTTGCACACTCGGGCGTAGGCGTCCAGCCACACAAAGGGCCAAACAGAATGTCGATTATCTCCTCCTGTCTACTCAAGAAACTAGCCGCGGTCACGCTTCCGCTCGTCGTCTTCTCGGTTATGAGCGGTCCCGCCGCCTATGCCGTTGAAGGAACGAATCCAGCGAAGATATTCCGTCCGAAAGGGGTTAAATCGAAAACCCAGTCGGCAACCGGCGTCGCGATCGTGAACGCCGCGAGTTATTTGCCGGGGGTGTGCCCGGGGGGAATTGCTTCTATTTTTGGATCCAACTTGTCGGTGATCTCCGATGTGGAGAGCGCAACGACAGATCCTCTGCCGTTTCAGATTGCCGATATCACGGTTTTCGTCAACAATATCCCGGCTCCGCTTTACACTGTCGCGTACAGCAACGGCGGCGACCAGATCAATTTTCAGGTGCCTTACGAAACCCCTGTCGGCCTGGTTGTGAATGGCACCGGTCCGCGCGTCGATGTGTATAGCAACAACGTTTTGGTCTCATCGACGTTCGTCGATTCGTATAGCGAAGACCCCGGCATCTTCATCTATGCTCAGAACAACATCGACTTCGCGATCGCAGTGCACGCCTCGGATTTCGCACTCGTCACGCCGCAGGATCCCGCTGTGCCAGGAGAGTACATCGTCCTTTACACAACCGGACTTGGACCACTGAGTATCAACATTGTCGATGGCTATGGTGCGCCGACCAATCCTCTGGCCTACACTAACGATCCGTTCACGGCGGACGTCAACTCTGAGGGCTGCAGCGTGTTGTTTTCAGGATTGGCTCCGGGCTTCGTAGGCTTATATCAGCTCAACCTTCAATTGCCGTCTGACCTCCCGCCGGGAAATTTGCCCATGCAGATCTTCACGCAGTTTTCGAACAGTGGAATCGCTTATTTGCCCGTCAACTAGATTTCAATGATCAGGGGCTGCCGTGCGGAACAGGCGCGGCAGCCGCGACCGGATACCCTTTTTAGATCTGAACTTGCTCCGACTTCCGGGGCGCGATGCGTTTGCACCACCCCTGCTTGCCGTGCTCGAACTTTTCCCACTGACAGGGTTGGAAGCTCTTCTTTCCCTCATCCCAACTGTAGTGTTGTATGTCAATCTGATCCTGGCAAAGGCGGATGACATTGAATGAGTTGGGCTCGCCCTTGTTCCGCTTGCTGATGGCGGTACCGGCTTGGGCAAAGATTACCGAGTGTCCGGTCTTTCTATAGCGCGCGGCAGTAGCACCCGTGGAACTCAGGTGCAGATGCCCGGCTAACATCAGATCCACCGAACAGGAAAGTTTTTCGACAGCGAGGCTGGCACGGCCCACCAACTGGTTTTTCCGAAAAGTTTCGGGTAAGTCGAGCGGATGGTGAGTGACCAGTACCTTCACCCGTCCGCGAGGTCCGACGGACATGACTTTCTCGATGTGATGTACCTGGGCCATATTGATGCGTCCACCCTTGATCGGGACAATGCGCGGCGTGCTTACTCCGGCGACAACTATCTCTTCATCCGAATAAAGAGGCCTCAGATCATCCGAGATGAAACGACCGTAACGTTTTAAGCCGAGCCGGTAGCGTTGGAAGGGGTCGTAAAAGGGCAGATCGTGATTTCCCGGAACCACGAGTTGAGGTTTCGGCAAACGCCGGATGAAATCTCGAGCTTCTTCGAATTCCGCCTTGGAGGCATGCTCGACAAAGTCGCCGGAATTGACGAGCAAATCCGGCGTCAGTTCGCAGGCCGTGGTTAGCAGTGGCTTTAGTAGAAAATCAAAATGATTGCCGAAATGAAGATCGGAAACATGGACCAGAGTACGAATAGAACACCTCAGTGCTTGGAAGCATAGTCTTTGGGAACCATAACCCGAAGCGAACTGTGCAGAGATTTGTATTGAAGAGGCGGGGCAAGCCGCACCACCTCGCCGTCCAGGGAAACCCCGACCTTTTTCCGGCGGCTCTCAACCGTTACCGTTCGCGCATCGATCACATCGAAATCTCTTCTCTTGCTAAACCGCCCGATAAGGACGCTGAATGCCAGGCGGATCAGTCCCCAGCGGCTCATCCGATGCATCATATAAACGCTTAAGGTTCCGCTGTTTAACGTTTGCCGGTTTCCGAGCCGATAGCCTTCCATCTCATGACGATTATTGGCGACCATCAGAAACGGCGTTTTGCGGTCAATCGTCTCGCCCGCCGCTTCGATGCGAAGCTTCAGCGCCGGATTTCGACGGAAGACGCCGAACACCGCCGATAGCATCGCAAGGATGCGGAAACGGCCCTGGCGCTCATGCTTCTCCCGCTGGAAACGATAATTCGGGTACAAGCCGATGATGGCGTTGTTGATGAAGCGCTTTCCATTCACTTCGCCCACGTCGACCGACACGGAGTGCCCGTCCGTAATCACCTGCATCGCCTTGGCAGGGTCGAGCGGAATCGAAAGGTCGCGCGCAAAGTGGTTCAACGTGCCGACCGGCAGCACGCCCAGGGTCACCTGGGTTCCAGCCAACACGGACGCCACCGCGTTGATGGTGCCATCCCCACCTCCCGCAACCACGATTTCAGCGCCGTCCCGCACCATGCTACGCGCGAGGTCGCACAGATCCGTTCCTTTGTCGATCAGCCGAATGTCAGGTTCGAAACCTTTTTCCTCGAGCATCTTTCCCAGGAGGGCCGGTGCGTCGCCTTTCTTGTCGAAACCGGCGGAGGCATTAAGGATCACGTGGACTGTTTTCGCGCGCAATAGAGTAGACATTTCGGTCTTCCCTTGGCACTTGGAATGCCATGCCGTCTGTGACTCATGGGCTCTCGTTCAAATGTGCGATTCTTATCACCACTGATTTTCGGTATCCTCGGAGCAGTTCTCGCGCTTTTCCTGTTCGAGCGGCTCGCCGACGAGATCCTGGAGGGCGAAAAGCTCGCTTTTGACGCCACGATTCGCACGTACGTCCATAGTTTCGCGTCTCCCGGGCTGACCCGCATCATGCAGCTCTTATCGGACATCGGCAATATCACGGCCGTGGTCACCGGCACCGCAATCGCAGCAGGAGTTTTACTTTTCCGACATCGCCGCGCCGGAGCCGTGCTGCTGGCGGTTACCATCGGAGGCGCCGCGGTCCTCATGTGGGGATTGAAGATGCTCTTTCACCGCAGCCGCCCGGACCCGTACTTCGGAATTCCGGTGCCTTCGGATTACAGCTTTCCGAGCGGCCACTCGCTGGTCGCATTTTGCTTCTATGGGGTGCTCGCGGCTATGGTCACTTCGGAATTGAAACGCCGTCCGGAACGGGTTGCCGTCTGGACCCTGGCCGCGATCATGGCTTTCGCGATCGGCCTTTCCCGCATTTATCTGGGCGTTCATTATCCGAGTGACGTGCTTGGCGGCTATCTCGCCGGAGCCGTCTGGATCACGGGAGTTGCTCTGGTCTACCGCCGCTTCCGGCGTCGTGACCCTGGAGGTCTCGCGGATGAATAGGTCCGGCCCGAATCCCTTCGCAGCCTCGGCTCGTGTGCTCGGCGTCTATATCCGGGCGTCGTTGATCATTTTTGCAATCCAATTCGCCTTGTACTGTGCCGGCTTCGCTGCCGCCCAGATCCCCGCTTGGGGTTTGATGGCCCTGACGTGTGCGCTGTTCGGCCTGATCCCTCGCATTGGAAGCTTACTTGGAATTGGGTTGGTTCTGCTGCTCGCGGGGTTGGGCGGCGCCAATGCCCTTCACCTCGGGATGGCGGGAGGCGTATGGGTAGCCGTGCAGGCGGTGGAGGGGTTTTGGCTGACGCCGCGGCTCATCGGGAAGCCGCTCGGGCTGCGTCCGATGGCCGTGTTTATCGTACTCTTGCTCGGCAGTTTTGCGTTCGGTCCGCTCGGTCTGCTATTGGCTGTTCCCGTGTTGGCGGTGGCCCTGGTCTGGATTCGATACTTCAGAGGATCGAAGCAGCAGGCGCTTCCGGCAGATCCGCCGCCTTACGTCCAAACGCACCTTCCGCCCATAACCGAAAACGATCCAAATACAGATAAGTGACCGGGGTTGTATACAGCGTCAGGATCTGACTCACGATCAACCCGCCGACAATCGTGATGCCGAGCGGCTGCCGCAGCTCGGATCCCGTTCCACCGCCAATCGCCAACGGTAAACCACCAAGAAGAGCCGCCATGGTGGTCATCAAAATGGGACGGAACCGCAGGATGCAGGCCTCGTAAATGGCGTCGCGGGAATTCTTCCCCTCGTGGCGCTCCGCCGCCAGCGCGAAATCGATCATCATGATCGCGTTCTTTTTTACGATTCCGATTAACAGAATAATTCCGATCAGACCCACCAGATCGAGCTCCGTGCCGGTCAGCTTCAGCGCCAGTAGAGCGCCCAAGCCCGCAGAGGGGAGCGTGGAAAGAATCGTAATCGGATGGATGTAGCTTTCATAGAGGATGCCCAAGACGATGTAAACGGAAATAAGCGCCGCCAGAATCAGGATCGGCTCGTTCGACAAAGATGCCTGGAAAGCCTGCGCCGTTCCGGAAAAACTTCCAGTGATGCTGCGCGGCATGCCGATTTCCCGCTCAGCGTCGCCAATCGCACGGACGGCATCGCTCAGTGAGGCGTTCTGCGCGAGATTGAACGACAGAGTGATAGCGGGGAATTGGCCTTGGTGGTTGACGGCCAGCGTGGTGTAAGTCTGCTCGTAGTGGGTGAAGCCGCTCAGGGGGACCGGCACGCCATTCGAGGACCGCACGTAAATCTGTTTCAGCGCATCGGGGTTCTGTTGAAACTGCGGCGCGACCTCCATGACAACGTGGTACTGGTTCAAAGACGAGTACATCGTGGAGACCTGGCGTTGGCCGAAAGCGTCGTAGAGCGCATTGTCGATAGCGGAGGGTGAGATCCCGAGACGTGACGCCGTGTCCCGATCGATCACGAGGTTGGATTGAAGGCCTTTGATCTGCTGATCGGTGTTGGCGTCTTTGATTTCCGGCACGCTTTTCAGGGCTGCCAGCAGTTTCTGCGACCACTCGTTCAGATCGCCGAGACTGTCGGCCTCCATGGTGAACTGATACTGCGAATTGCTCATGCGGCCACCCACGCGGACGTCCTGTGCCGCTTGCATGAAGAGAGCGGCGCCGGGGACCCGCGAGAGCTTTCCCGCAACCGGCCGATCACCTGATCCGCCGTGTCCTTACGTTGACCGAGAGGCTTCAAGGCGATGAAAGCGCGGGCCGTGTTGGTCGAACTACCGCCCGTGAATCCAACGACGTTATCGACATCCGGGTCATCATGGATGATCCCGAGAAACGTAACCAGTTTCTCGCGCATGGCCGGAAATGAAATATCCTGAGCACCTTGAATCGCACCCATAATGCGCCCGGTGTCCTGTTGGGGAAAGAATCCCTGCTTAATGTGGAACGCCATGTAGACGGTTAGGCAGACCGTCCCTATGGTCGCGAGTACGGTGAGCTGCGGATGGCGCAGGACGAAGGAGAGCGACGTCTCGTACTCATGCAGCAGGTAGTTGAAGAACTCTTCACTCGCGCGATAAAGCCGCCCGTGCCGCTTATTGTGTTGCGAGGTCAAAAACTTCGCGCACATCATTGGGGTGGTCGTTAAAGAAACCACCAGCGAGACGGCGATCGCGATGCTGAGTGTGATGGCGAATTCCCGAAAAAGCCGCCCGACGATGCCTCCCATCAGCAGTAGCGGAATAAAAACCGCGATCAGGGACGTGCTCATGGAAAGGACCGTGAACCCGATTTCCTTGGCGCCGCGCAGCGATGCTTCAAGGGGTGAAAGACCCATCTCGAGGTAACGGGCGATATTTTCGATCACGACGATCGCGTCGTCCACCACAAAGCCGGTGGAAATGGTCAGCGCCATCAACGAAAGATTATCCAGGCTGAACCCCAGCAGGTACATGAATCCGAAGGTGCCCAACAAGGACAACGGAACCGCCACACCGGGAATCACAGTGGCCCAGCCATTCCGCAGGAAGAGGAAGACCACCATGATGACCAGACCGATCGAGATCAGCAGCGTTCGTTCCACGTCGCTGATCGACGCTCGAATAGTGGTAGTTCGGTCCATGACCTTATGCAGCTTGATCGAGGGAGGAATGGAAGCCGCAAGAACCGGGAAAAGGGCGTCGACGCGATCGACCGTCTCGATCATGTTCGAAGCGGGCTGCTTGAAGAGGATGATCAACACGGCATCCTGCCCGTCGGAAAGCCCCGCGTTCCGGCGGTCCTCCACGCCGTCAGTCACCGTGGCTACGTCTTCCAGACGGACCGAAGCGCCATTGTGATAGGCGACGATCATCGGCCGGTACTGCACGGCGGTGTGCAACTGGTCGGTCGTCGCTACCTGCCACACCTCACCCCCGCTGGCAATGGCGCCCACGGGACTAATCGCGTTGGAAGCGCCGAGAATGGTGCGCAGTTGATCCGCGCCCAGCCCGAAACTGTTCAGCGCGTTGGGATTGTATTCGACGCGCACAGCGGGTTTGGCTCCGCCGCCCACCACGACTTGACCGATCCCTTCCACTTGCGCAAGCTTTTGGGCGAGGATGGAGTCCGCGGCGTCGTACATTTCGGACGTGCGCTTGGTGGCGGAGGTCAGCGCGATGATGATGATGGGCGAATCGGCCGGGTTGACTTTCCGATAGGTGGGGTTCCCCGGCAGGTTCGCAGGCAGTTGACTGCGCGCCGCATTGATCGCAGCCTGAACGTCGCGGCCGGCGGCATCGATGTTGCGGCTGAGATCGAATTGAAGCGTGATCGACGTCGAACCGAGCCCGCTCGACGAGGTCATCTCCGAAACGCCGGCGATTTTGCCGAATTGGCGTTCTAAAGGCGTCGCGACCGACGAAGCCATCGTCTCCGGGCTCGCGCCAGGTAAACCGGCGGAGACCTGAATCGTGGGAAATTCCACCTGTGGCAGGGGCGCGACCGGCAGCAGACGAAAAGCAATCGCCCCGGCTAAGGCCAGGCCAGCGGTCAGCAGCGATGTTGCGACCGGCTTCCGGATGAAGGGAGAAGAGGGGCTCATGCGGGTTCGTGAGCGGCAGCGTCGGGCGCGGCTTCACTCTCCGCACCGATTTTGAGATGAGAAAAGCGGCGCGCGATTCGATCGAAGAACAGGTAAACGACCGGCGTGGTGTAAAGCGTGAGCATCTGACTTACGATCAGCCCGCCCACGATCGTGATGCCGAGCGGCCTGCGCAGTTCCGATCCCACGCCGCTGCCGAGCGCCAGTGGCACACCGCCGAGCAGCGCCGCCATGGTGGTCATCATAATGGGCCGGAAACGGAGCAAGCATGCCTGGTAAATCGATTCGTCCGGGGTCTTGCCCTGGTTACGCTCGGCATCCAGCGCGAAGTCGATCATCATGATGGCGTTCTTCTTCACAATGCCGATTAGCAGGATGATGCCGATCAGCGCAATGACGCTGAGATCGTTGTGCGTGAGCAGCAATGCAAGACACGCGCCGACGCCCGCCGATGGGAGCGTGGAAAGAATCGTGATCGGGTGGATGTAGCTTTCGTACAGCACGCCGAGCACGATGTATACCGTCACCAGAGCCGCGAGGATGAGCAGAGGTTCGTTAGCGAGCGAGTTTTGAAACGCCTGCGCCGTGCCCTGGAAAGACGCCTGGATGCTGGCTGGGAACCCGATATCGTGCTCGGCCTGGCGAACGACCTTGACCGCATCCCCCAGCGCGATACCCGGAGCGAGGTTGAACGAGAGCGTGACGACCGGAAACTGCCCCTGGTGGTTGACGGCCAGGGTTGTGCTCCCATTCTGCAACGTGGTGAACGTGCTGAGCGGCACTTGCTGACCACTCGCCGATCGCACATAGATGGCTTTCAAATCGGCAATGGAATCCTGAAACTTGGGATCGACCTGAAGGATGACGTGATATTGATTCAACTGCGTGAAGATGGTCGACACCTGCCGCTGGCCGAACGCGTCGTAGAGCGTGTCGTCAATATTCTGCGGCGTGATCCCCAGGCGCGAAGCCGTGTCCCGATCGATTACCAGTTCTGTCTGCAGGCCGCCGTTTTGTTGATCGCTGGCGACGTCGCGCAACTCCGGGAGGGTATCCAGTTTCTTGATCAGCCGATCGGCCCAAAGATTGAGTTCGTTCGGGTCCGCATCTTCCATGCTGTACTGGAACTCGGTTCGAGATACCCGGTCTTCCACGGTAAGATCCTGCACCGGCTGCATGTAAAGCGTGATGCCTTCGACGCCCGCCAGTTTCGGCTGTAGACGGCGAATTACATCGGATGCGTTAATCCCACGCTCTTCGAGAGGTTTCAAATTGATCTGGATGCGTCCGTTATTCAACGTGGGGTTGGTGCCGTCGATGCCGATGAAGGACGACAGACTCTCTACCGCCGGATCCTTCAGGATCACGCGCCCGAGAGCCTGCTGCCGATCGGACATGGCCCCAAATGACACTGTCTGCCGGGACTCTGAGATTCCCAGAATCACGCCGGTATCCTGCACCGGGAAGAAGCCCTTGGGCACTACGATATAGAGCAGCAGTGTCGCAACGAGAGTGCCCGCGGTCACAAACAGCGTGAACACCTGATGCCGCAGAACCCAGCGCAGGGTGGTGGCATACCGGGCGATCACCCACTCGTAAAACTCCTCGGACTTCCGGAACAGCACGCCCCGTTCCGCTTCCGGCTTATGGCGCAGCAACAGCGCGCACATCATGGGCGTGAGAGTGAGCGACACAAGCGCCGATACGAGAATGGTCACCGCCAGCGTCACCGCGAATTCCCGGAACAGGCGGCCGACGATGTCGCCCATGAAGAGGAGCGGAATCAGCACCGCGATGAGTGAAACCGTGAGCGAAACGATAGTGAAGCCGATTTGCTCGGAGCCTCGGAGCGCCGCCCGTAAGGGAGTTTCGCCCTCTTCGATATAGCGCGAGATGTTCTCGATCATGACGATCGCATCGTCCACCACGAATCCGGTAGAGATGGTGAGCGCCATCAAAGACAGGTTGTTCAAGCTGTAACCCAGCAGGTACATGACTCCGAAGGTGCCCACGATGGAGAGCGGGACAGCGATACTCGGAATGACGGTAGCGGCAAGATTGCGCAGGAAGAGAAAAATGACCATCACGACCAGGGCAATGGTCAGCATCAGTTCGAACTTAACGTCGGAGACCGAAGCCCGGATGGTGGTGGTCCGGTCCGTCAGAACCTCCACCTGCACGGATTGCGGAATGGAAGCGCGCAACTGGGGAAGCAGCTTGGTGACCCGGTCCACAACGCGAGATGATGTTGGCCCCGGGCTGGCGCTGAATGTTCAGGATGACGGCGGGCGTGGTGTTCTTCCAGGCCGCCTGGTTGATGTTCTCCGCACCGTCGATGATGGTGGCCACATTGCTCAACCGGACGGGCGCGCCATTCCGGTACGCAATGATGATGGGCTTGTAATCGGCGCTGGTCATCAACTGATCGTTCGCCCCGATCGTGAAAGCCTGCCGGTTACTCTCGATGTTCCCCTTGGCCAGGTTGACGTTCGCCTGGCCCATCGCCGTTCGGATATCTTCGAGACTTAAGCCGTAGGCCGCGAGCGCGGTGGGGTTAGCTTGAATCCGCACAGCGGGCCGCTGACCGCCGCTGATACTCACCAGCCCGACGCCCGGCAACTGCGAGATCTTCTGGCCGAGAGTGGTGTCGGCGTAGTTCTCCACTTCGGAAAGAGGCAGTGTCGTCGAGGTCAGAGCCAGAGTAATGATTGGCGTGTCGGCGGGATTGGTTTTGCTGTAAATGGGCGGGTTCGGAAGATTCGCGGGAAGATACGTGTTCGACGCGTTGATCGCCGCCTGCACCTGCTGCTCGGCAACGTCAATATTGAGATCGAGCGAGAACTGCAGGGTGATGATGGAGCTTCCAAAAGAACTCGTGGAAGTCATCTGCTGCAGGCCGGGCACCTGACCGAACTGCCGTTCCAACGGGGCGGTAACGGACGACGCCATCACTTGCGGACTCGCGCCGGGATAGAAGGTCTGAACCTGAATGGTCGGGTAATCGACCTCGGGCAGAGCGGAGACGGGCAGCTGGTTATAGGCCACGATTCCGGCCAGCAGAATGCCCGCCATGAAGAGCGATGTAGCAACAGGCCGCAGAATGAACGGCCGTGACGGGTTCATTGCGCCGTGCCGCCATGAGGCCGGCGGGTCACGCCGGTGTTCGGATTACTGTTCGGATCGGCCGGGGTGGCGCGGCCGGGTACGAAAGACTTGGCTGCCGGCACCGCGGGGTTGGCATTGGCGCGCGCCGCGCGGGCCGGACGCCCAGCTCCCGTGGCCCTGACATCGACCGCGGTTCCCGCTTGCAGCCGGTCCATCCCGTCGGTGACCACCACGTCCCCGGTGTTCAGCCCGCTCAGGATTTCCACGTCATTGCCTTCCGTCAGCCCGGCTGTGATGGTGCGAACCTCGGCCTTCTTGTTCGGGCCAATCACGTAGACGAAGCTCCCCTGCGGCCCACGCTGGATCGCCGCCACCGGAGCAATCAGCGCGCCGTGTTTGGTGTCCAGCAGCAGCCGGCAATTCACAAATTGATTGGGGAACAGGGCGCCGTCGGCATTGTTGAAAATCGCTTTGAGACGCGATGTCCCGGTGGTCTGATCGATGGTGTTATCGAGCGTCTGCAGATAGCCGCTCGCGATTTTATTCACGTCATCGCGATCGTAGGCGTCCACGGGGAGTTTGGCGCCGGCGCGCAACTTCTTGAGTACCGGCTGCAGGTTATCGGCGGGAATGGTAAACAGAACGGAGATGGGCTGCAGCTGCGTAATGACGATCAATCCGTTTGGATCGGCGGCATGCACGATGTTTCCAACATCGACCAGGCGTAGCCCGATGCGTCCGCTGATGGGCGCTGTTATGCGCGCGTAGGTTAACTGGAGCTTCGCGCTGTTGATGTTTGCCTGATCGGCCGTGAGGGTCCCTTTCACCTGGTTCACGGACGCCGCCTGCGTATCCAACTGCTGTTTGGCGATTACTTGTCCTTCCCACAGGGCTTGATCGCGCTCCAGGTTCACCTCCGCATCTCTTAGCTGGGCCTGGTCGCGCGCCTGCTGCCCCAGAGTCTGGTCCAACTGGACCTGGTACGGCCGAGGATCGATCTGCGCAAGCACTTCCCCTTTGTTGACGAACTGGCCCTCTTTGAAGTTGACTTCCGTAAGCTGGCCATCTACCCGCGACTTCACCGTCACAGTGTTGAAGGCCGTCACCGATCCGAGGCCGCGCAGATACACCGGAATGTCGCCCCTCCGGATCGCTGTGGCGACCACGGGGACCGCCCGGCCGGCGGCTTTCGCCTCCTGCTGTTTCTGGGCGGCCTGCTGTTTTTGTTGGGATGCGGTGTACCAGCGATAAATTCCGTAGGCGGCCGCCAGCGCAATCAGCAGCCAGATCCACCAGAAACTGCGCCGCTTCACCGCTGCGCCGTCCTTCTGTTCTACCTGTGCCGGGGGCAGCCGGTGATCCGGCGGTACAGGCCGATCCTGGGTCTCCAATGTCGTGGGCATTTCCACTCCGTTTCAAAAAACCGCTAATCGCTTTTGTTGCACGTGAGAGAACAGGCTGCAAGCGGTGCAGGAAGTCTGAAGGACGATGCTGGTAAGCAGGATGTTACGGTCCAACCTTTCCGCATAAAACAGTCGCCTGAACCGCAAGATTACCATTCCTTTATTCCGGTGAGCGTTGGCTCCGCACGATAGACTCGGAGTAGTGTTAACACCTGCGCGAATGGCGCTCCTGCTGCTTGCCATCAGCGCTGCAGGCGCGGCGGCTCCACCACCCCTGATCTGTCCCGCCGGCGCGCCTATCGCGAATGTGGAGCTGATGGTCCGCTCTCCTCGCGGTGCTGAACTCCCGCTGAAGACAATAAATCGTTTAGGTGAGGGAGACACAATCGTTTATCGGCCCCTGCTCCGCGTCACGGAAACGAGAAAAGGCGAGGTGGCCATCGTTCTGGTTCCCGTCTCGCACGCAGCCGACACCGACCCGATCACCGTGCTGGACCCCAAGCCCGCTAGCGGGCGAGTGGAATGGAAGGTCCCGTTTCTGACTTCCGTAGCCGTGTTTGTCTACGGACCAGCCGGCCTGAATCGAAGCAAAGTCAAACATTTCCTGTCCAAGGACGACGGATTGGTTTCTCAGCTCGCCGACTATGCCGAAAAAACGGCGCAAGCGGAGGCTCTGATCGCGGCCCTGTCGTCGGACATGGGTTCGGGCGATAGCATCAACGCGGCGTTCCGCGGCTTCGCGTCCCAATATGGAACCGCCCAGATCGATCACGCCCAGTCTATGGATCAGCAGATGATTCTAGCGCTGCGTACGCTGAATCCGGCGGTCGCCAACTATGACCCGATTGCACCCCAATCGTCCCAACGAATCGGGCAGACGGCCAGCCTGGCAACCTCGGTCGCGGCACTCTTTTTCGGCAGCCCTGTGGGTCTGGCCGCCGGCGGGACTGCGATGCTGCTCGAGATGCGCTCCATCCTTTTTCCGAACACCGTGTTTCGATCCTCATTTGCCCAAGCCATCCAGGAGAACGGATTGGGCCTGTGCGGCAAACGCGATGCCGTTCCCGCACATACTAAGGTCGCCTATCTATGGGCCACGCGCGTCCCTAACATCGGGCCGCCACACATAACGGTCGCCAAGGCGGAAAGCCTGCCCATCGGGATGAAGGCGCCTCTGCAGGTTGAAGCTCCGTCCGAGCAAGACTGGAAATACCTGGATCGCGCGCGAAAGTGGACCCTCGAATCCGAGGCGAAAGGGCAAAAACCAATTCCGGTCCCGGTGCACCCTGGCAGCGACCCCAAGCAACTGGAAATCGATCTGTCGAAGGTGTCCCTCAAACCCGGCTCGTACCATCTCGCCGCCGACTGGGATTGGGATGCATTTGTGGTGAACGGCAACGTCAGTGTGGCCGCGCTTAGCGACTTCCAGCGCGCGCGATTGGAACGCGAGTCGCAGGACCAGTTGGTCGCGAAATCGGGCCGAACGACAGTGACCGTCGCCGGAAGCAATTTCGAATTCGTCACCAAGGTGGAACTCGTCAAGCCTGGGGACAAGTTTTTTACGCCGGCTTCGGTTCCGTTTGCCTTGCCGAAGGGCTTTCGCGCGGGGGATCAGACGCGGATGGAGATACAGATCAACGCAAGCGATCTGGACCCGGGCGATTACCGGTTGATGGTGAGTCAGGCCGATGGCAAGCCGCATCCTGTTCCGGTCGCGGTGCTTGCGCCAGGTCCCCGCGTAGACGGGGCTCCCTTCCTGATTCACGAAGGCGATTTGAAAACGGAGATCACCTTGCGCGGCGAACACCTGGATCGTATCGCGAGCATTCAATCGGGCTTTGGGAAAGCGACTCTCGGTCCAGCGAGCACGGAAGGCAACCTGAGAAAGGTGAGTCTCGAGTCGAATTCGGGAATCACATCCGGGCGCTCGTTCGATCTCCAGCTTTTCGTCGAAAACCGGAGCGTTCCTCTGGTAATCGCCAATGCGCTTCAGGTCACCGGGCCGCGCGCATCGATCACAGGCTCGCGCGTTTCGCTGCCTCCGGACTCGGACATCAGTATCAAACCCGGTGAGCTTCCATCAAGTTACGTATTGACCGCTATGCTTCAGGTTTCGGGCTTCGATTCGCGGGAGGTGCTTGCCCTCGAATGTCAGGGGGAAGAAACAGCGCGGATCACCCTGTCGGCCGCAGGCAAGAACCCCGAAGGTTCGTTGGAGCTTCTCGGACCCGGCAGCCTTTTTCTCACTTTTGACGATTCGAGATTTCCCAATGGCTGCGAATTGCTTGCGATTCCCGGGGCGGGGGCGGGTCACGCCTTGGGCAGGATTGTGCATGTGCCGAAGATTCGTGCGCTAGACATTGTTCCTACCCCGGCGGGATCGAGTGGGTTCGAGGCTGATCTGAAGGGCGTTGATCTGCAAACCATCGAGCGGGTTGGGTGGGATCCTGAGAACGGAACGCCGGTAAACGAGCTCCCCTCCATGGTTCCGGGCGAAGGACAAACGCAGGTGCTTCGAATTCGGATGTCCGAGGGCCCGAGCTCTCTGGGCGCTCCTTTGTACGTGTGGCTGCGTGGCGAGGCTACGGGCCGGGCGACTTCCGTGCGGGCCGCCGTGACAACCAAGCCCAAACCGGCGTCGATCAAGTAAAGCCCTACTTTAAGGTCTTACCGCCGGTCGCGTCGCCCTTTTCGCCCGTAGAGGTCGGCGCCCCGGTAGATTCGGCGCGCGGAGGAGCATCCGTGCCAACCTGGCCGCGGCCGGCACCCACCTTCGGATCTCCAGTTCCCTCTCTTGTGGCTACCGTACTGCCCGGCAGCCCGTCGCCCTTCTCCGCATCTGGGCGGCCGGCGGTATCGCGGTCGTAGTGACACCCGGAGGTCCCTAAACAGAGAGCGAAAGCGAGGGGCAGCCCAAGCAGGCAAATCGATCGAATCGGCTTCATGGTCCTACGCGATTCTAGCGCAGCACCCGAACCAAAAATGGGTTAACGGCCGTAGATCTCGTGCCGGTCGTAGGCTTCCCGCATCGCGCGTAACTGATTCACATCCACGTCGAGCGTTCCGCGGTCGCGCGGCGGCATGTGGTTGTTGTCAATCACGTGCTGAATGCTCCCGATGGAACTATCCAACTCACCCTTATCGAATTTCCCGTGATACCACTTCTTGGCGAATTCGCGCAGTTCCTTTTCGGCGTGGTTAAGGCGATCGCGGTCGCCGTGGTTGAATGTCCAGCCGCCTTCGTAGGAGCGGTTCAAGTCCCCGTGAACGCGATCGATCAGCGCGGAAACGGAGTCCGGCGCGTACATCCCGTTCGGACCGTATTGTCCCTGGGCAAACACGCCGCCGGTGAGTAACGCCGCAGTCAGCAGAGTTCCAGTCAAAAAGCTTTTCATTATGTTTCTTCCTCCGACTACTTCGACGCAAGCCGAATGCCAACTTGATCGATTTAATCGGGTTTTAACCGTTTTCTATACTTACGGATTCATGCTGCGTGTTCGTTTCGCCCCGTCGCCTACCGGATTTCTGCATATCGGGAGCGCCCGTACTTTCATTTTCAACTGGCTGTACGCCCGGCGGCATGGCGGGACGCTGATTTTGCGCATCGATGACACGGACGTGGAGCGCAACACCGAGTCGTCGCTCCAATCGATTTACGAGGGGCTTCACTGGCTGGATCTGGGCTGGGATGAGGAGCATCGCCAGTCAGCGCGGTTGGATTTCCATCGCAAAGCCGCTTGGGAGATTTTCGCGAAGGGGATGGCCTATCGCGATTTCACGCCGGCCAACACCGAGGAGAGCGAGAAGCGCGAAGGACAGTGGTTGTCGAATCCCGGCATGCGCGAGCTTTCTCCGGAGGAAAGCGACCGCCGGGCTGAAGCCGGCGAAAACTTTGTCGTGCGTTTTCGCGTGCCGCGCGAGCATGGCGGCGATCTCTCTTTTGCCGATCTGGTCTACGGCCAGCAATCGAAGGCCATCGCGGATGTCGAAGACTTCGCTTTGCTGCGCAGCGACGGCACTCCCACGTATCATTTGGCATCCTGTGCCGACGATGCGGCGCTGCAGATTACGCATGTGATTCGCGGACAGGATCATCTCTCCAATACCTACAAACACCTGCTGATTTTTGACGCCCTGGGTTGTGCACGTCCCGAGTTTGCGCATTTGCCGCTGCTGATCGCGCCCGATGGAACGAAGCTTTCCAAGCGACGCCACGGTCCCGTCGTGAGCGTAACGACGTATCGCGACTATGGCTTTCTGCCGCGCGCGTTCATGAACTTCATTTCGCTGCTGGGGTGGTCGCCGAAGGACAACCGCGAGCAGTTGTCGCGCTCCGAACTGGTGCAGAGCTTCAGCTTCGAAGGGGTGAACCGCAGTAACGCGGTCATCAACTTTTCCGAGGAGGAGCCATTCGATCCTAAGGCACTCTGGCTGAATGCCCAGCACTTGCGCACGATGCATGTAGCCGATCTGGTGGCGCCTGTGCGGCTGCGGCTGGAGGAAGCGGGCATGCCGGTTCCCTTCCCGGACCCCTGGCTGGAGCAGACCATCGATCTGCTGCGCGCACGTTACACAACCTTGCAGGATTTCGTAACCAGGGCGCGGCCGTATTTCACCGATTCCTTCCTTATCGAAGAGGATGCGCTGGAGAAGCTGAACAAACCGGGGGCTCGTGAAGGGTTGGGAAAGCTCGCCGAAGCGCTTGCGGCTTCCGCGGAGTTTACCGAAGGCAGCGTGGAAGCGGAACTGCGCCGGGTAGCTGCCGAGAGCGGCGTGAAAGCAGGCATCCTGATCAATGGCGCGCGGGCGGCGCTGACCGGCCAGGCGGTGGGACCGGGCGCCTTTCACCTGTTCACCACGATCGGCCGGGAGCGCTCCATCGCCCGCTTGCGCGCCGCCGGACAGGCCGTTCCGCCGCAATGAACATTCTCGGGATCGGGGCCATCGCGACCGACTCCGCGGCGGCGCTGCTGGCGAATGGCCGGCTGGTTGCCGCGATGGAAGAGGCGAAAATCGCCCGTCGAACCAGGGGCGTTCAATTGCCGCTCGAAGCTATCGATGCCTGCCTCGCTATGGGCAAATTGGATCCGCGCGATATCGACGTGGTGGCGGTTGCCCGGCCAGTGCCCTCGAGCCTGCGGAGCAATCTGAACCTGACGCTGCGCGAGCAGTTTCCTTCCAGCCGCATGGTGCTGGTCGGCCATCATCTGGCGCATGCCGCGTCAGCTTTCTACGCCTCGCCTTTCGACGAAGCTACGGTATTGACCCTCGATCGCGGCGGTGATGTGCGTTGCGGCGCCCGGTGGGCCGGGACGGCAAGCGGACTGTCGCTGGAAGCCGAATTTTACTATCCGGACTCCCTGGCCGACCTCTATACACGCGTGACAGAGTTGCTGGGCTTTACTCCGGACGCAGATGAACACAAGACACAGTGGCTGTCCGCGGAAGGGGACCAGTCCCTCACTCCGCTATTCCGGCAGATCGCCGGCAGTGGCCCTTCGTCCCGGCTCGATCAGAGCTTCTTCGATCCCGCGCGCCTGACCCGCGGCGGGTTCAGCGCGAAGTTTTTCGAAGCGCTGGCGATGCAGCCGGACGACCCTCTAAGCGATCCGCAACGGACCGCCATTGCCGCGGGACTCCAGCGCGCCGTCGAAGCGGAGGTTCTGAAGCTGGCCGGAAGCGGAGACAATCTCTGTGTCGCCGGCGGCCTCGGCTTCAATGCTTTTCTGATTACCGCGCTCGAAGAGTCAGGTCACTTCCGAAACGTGTTTGTGCAGCCCGCTGCTGGCAATGCGGGTACCGCCTTGGGCGCCGCTCTGCATGTCTGGCATGACGTTCTGCATCAACGCGCGCGCGTGGATTTCGGGGCTTATCTGGCCGGCCCGGAATATGACGCGGAGCCCATCAAACAGGTGCTCGAGAACTGCAAACTGCGCTTCCGTTATTTGCTGACCAGCGAAGATCTGGTGGAGACGGCGGTGAGTCAGCTATCGGAACAGAAGATCATTGCCTGGATGCAGGGCCGCATGGAATTCGGACCGCGCGCCCTGGGAAACCGCAGTATCCTAGCCTCGCCGCTGGATCCATACTCCACCGAAAACCTGAACCAGTTCATCAAACGCAGGGAGTCCTTCCGGAAGTTTGCCGCCTCCGTGCCCGAGGAATTGGCGGACCAATATTTCGAAACAGGCCCCAACGCGCGCTACCTTGCCTCCGTGAGCCGCGTTCGCGACGAACATCGCCAGACGTTTCAGGCCGCGGTCCTCGGGCACGATTTCATTCGTGTCCATACGGTTCGCCGCGGCGACAATCCGTTGTATTGGAACCTGCTGCATGCGGCCGGGAAGCGGACCGGATTGCCCGTTCTCTACAACACTTCCTTTAACCTGTTCGGGGAACCGCTCGTCTGTTCACCCCGAGACGCGGTGCGGAGTTTTTTCGCGTCTGGAATCGATGGAATGTTTGTTGGGAACTTCTTCCTGCAAAAGTGAGCCGTTCACCGTTCCGCGATCCGGCGGCTGCGCACCAGGCTTTCCGCGGCGGCAAGGCGCTCTTTCGCCACGGCGAGCTCGTCGTGGGAAAAAATCTCGTCGTTGCCCGGGAAGGTAAGAATCCTCGCCTCGATCGTAAGGTCGGGACGCCGCAATTCGCAAAGGTGTTGGAAGTCCGCCGACGCCTCGGATCGCAGCACGAGGCGCGCGGTTTCCACCGATCCGTATTGTTCCAACATCGCGAGCAGGGATCGGAACTGGTATCCGGTTTCCCGCCGGCATTGCGTGTACAGCGCGCGCAGGCTTTCGGCTAGTAGAACAGATATTTCCGCCACTGGTCTTCGCCTTTACCCAGGAGGCGCATCAAGTGCCGGCTGGTATGAAGACTGAAAGGACGCGGGAGTCTGGCGAGTTTCAATCCGGCTTCTTCCGGCGTGCGATTCCCTTTCCGGTTATTGCAGCGGTGGCAACACGCCACCAGATTCTCCCAGGTGGATTCGCCGGCGCGCGAACGGGGGATTACGTGATCGAGCGTCATCTCCGCCGAAGGCAGCGTCTTATGACAATACTGGCAGGTATACCGGTCGCGCATCAGGATGTTCTTGCGCGAAAGCGCCCGCGTCTGATGCGGAATGCGACGGTACTCCAGCAGCCGGATCACGGACGGCAGTTTCATCGATTTGCGCGAGGAATGGATCGCCTGATTCGACAACTCCTCCGCGGATGCCACACCCTTCAGCACCAGCACGAGGGCGCGCCGGGCGGCACAAATGTTGATCGGTTCGTAACTCGCGTTAAGCACAAGAACCGGCTTCTGTAGTCTGGTCGGCGTTGCCATATTAGGAAGCTCCTGAAAGGGGTTCGACTGTGGAAGTTTCGGCCCAGCGGCGGTCCACCCGGGCCAGTGTGAGCAGGACGACCGAACACGCCCCCGCCTGTTTGAGAGCGCGCGCACAGGCGCTGGCGGTGGCACCGGTCGTAAACACGTCGTCGACCAGCAGCACCCGACGGCCGCGAATTTCATTCCGGGCTGCCTCCGCGTTGCGAACTTCGAACACGGCCTCCAGGTTGATGCGGCGCTCGGCAACGCTTAACCCCGCTTGCGCCGAGGTCTTTCGCGTCCGGCGAAGCTGAGTCCCGACCGGTAAGCCCAATCGGTGTGCGATTACGCGAGCCAGCCGTTCCGCCTGATTGAATCCGCGGGTCTGCCGTTTGCGCCAGTGCATGGGAACGGGCACGATCAGATCCAGAGGTTCTTCGCGAGGTAAAGCGGCGGTCAAAAAGCCGCCCAGCGGCTTCTCCAACGATCGGATTCGCGCGTACTTGAACAGGTGGATCAGGTCGCGAAGATTTCCGTCGTACGAACCGAAGCAATAAGCCGCGTCGAAGCCCCGGGTTCCCTCGAGACACGGGCCGCATCGTCCGCTCTCATCTAACGAAGCCGGGCTGATGAAAGGCGTGCGACACAGCGAACAGAAATACTCCGCGGAGAGCGGCTCGATGCGGGCGAGACAGTCTTCGCAAACCGGATATCGGGTAATACCTTCGAGCGCACTGCTGCATAGCCGGCAGGTGTCCGGGAAAAACAAAGAAAAAAGAGCGTGAGGGATGATGCGAAGGGAATGGAAAAAGGAAAGGGGCCCATGGGCCAGGACGTGGCTAACGGGGAAGTTGCACCCCGTTACAACGGGCAAAGTTAAACCCGAATTTGTCGGACAGGTTCATCTCTGACACCCAACGCGTCTGAAATTCGAGTTTAGGATTAGAAAGACCAATTGTCAAACTTTTCCCGATCGGCGCCCGCTCCCACGAGATCGCTTTGTGCGCCGCTTACTTCGCTCCCGCTGTCGCGGCGGCGGCCTTTTCCTTACGGCGCAACGCCCACCTTGCTTTCATCCGCTCCGAAATTCGATGCCGTTCCTCGGCGTCCACGGACTTGCGGCCCGGCCGCTTAGAGAGGAATTCCGGCGTTCCGCTTAACTGCTCGAGGTCGGCGATGGTGTTGTTTAACAACTCGCGGCGCTGGACCAGGAACGCGATGAGATTTCTTAACTCCACTTCTTCCACAGCTCACTCCTTCTGGCGGCGTGTCGCGCCTTCCCGAGTCTTCAAGGTTCCTGCTTTACAAAATGCAACAGCCCTACCTAAGAAACCGTAATTAATCTTACAGCTCCCTCTGCTATCCGTAATATATCACTGAGTTGGTCTGTAAAGAGGCCTTAAAAATAAATTAAATCCGACTATACGCGGCGGGTTTAATCCCTAACTGATTTATTTGCACAAAACGGTTGCGGCCGATTGTGTTAGACACTGGAGAGTGTATTTTAGATGGCTTGGCCGGCTCGTCATAGGCCTTACAGTCGCGACAGCCCTGATCGCCTGTTCTGTCCCGCTGCCCAGCCCCGACGACGGTAATACGAAGCTTTCCATCGACCAACTGATTGAGGGTAATCATTTCCGTGCGGCTTCGGCGGCGCTGAATGAGGTTCCGGTGCGAGAGGCGCAAGATCAACTGCGCCTTTCCCGTGTGCAGCTGGGTTTGGGCCAATTTGCAGCCGCCATGGACTCGGCGGAAAAAGCGCTGAATTCCCGCCCGGATGACCCGGCCACTCACGTGCAAGTCGCCGCCGTCGCGGGGCGCACCGCGGAGCACGCCAGCATGTTCAAGCAGCTTTCCCTTGCTAAGCGCGTGAAAAAGGAATTGGACGAAGCGCTGGTTCTCGACCCGAAGAACACTGATGCTTTATACGGATTGGTTCTTTTTGCCGACATCGCGCCGTCATTCCTCGGCGGGGATAAAGCACGAGCGTTGGTGCTGGCCAGGAAACTTACCGAACTTTCACCCGCGCGTGGATACGCCGCCCAGGCTACTCTCGCTCACAATCGGAATGATCGTGCCGCCGAGGAGTCGTTTCTGAAACTTGCGGCGGAAGCAGACACGAATTCTTATGATGCCCATCTGGCGCTCGCAGTTTTCGAGAAGAAAGCGGGACCGGACCGTTGGGCGCTGGCCGACGAACAAGTGTGTGAAGCACTGTATGTAGACCCAACCCGTGCCGAGGCGTGGGAGTTCCTCAGCGAACAGGCGGCAATGGCGGGAAGTGTGCAAGAGGTTAGCGGGCTTCTGGCGATTTCCGAGAAGTCCAACCCCGGGACCCGCACACCGGCCTACCACGCGGCCATCGGTTTCATAGCCTCGGGCCGCAATCTGGAAGTTGCACAGAAACTGCTGAAGGACTATCTCGCGGCCCCACCGGAATGGAATGCGCCGTCGGCCGCCCAGGCGCACTATCAGTTAGCGATCATTGCGGAAAAACAGGGTCATATCCCGGACGCGCTGGAACTGTTGCGCACCGCGCTGAGCGAGGACGCCGGCCTGGAAGACGCCAAACGCGATCTCAAGCGCCTGGAGCGCCCGAGCCGCGCGTCAATGGACCGTCCGTAGGGGAACATGCGTTATCTAACGGCAGCCTGCCCGGTTATCTCGCGCGTGGTGCTGGTAGAGAGCGGGTCCCGACGCATCGTGGAAGCTGCGATCCCGCGATTGCGCGTCGCCTTTGGTTCGGGAACCTGCTTCGAAGTGGTCACGTGCTTTGCGGGAGCGCCCTCCGCACTGAAGGACACGGACTCGCTTTTTCGCACCCAGCAGTTCAACGATGCGCGGTCGCGCGCGGGCCTTATCAATACATTGAGAGCCAGCGGTGCTACCGTGATTGCAATCGTATGCTCGGGCGAATCGATCATGAATCGGTGGAAGTGGTGGCTCGCCTGGAAGCTTCCCGCTAAGGTGCTGGTCATCAACGAGAATGCCGATTTTTTCTGGTTCGACTCGAGCAACTTCCAGAACCTGCGACGGCTGGCTGCCGTGCGACTCGGCGTTTCCGGTGGCTTGCCCGGAAGAGCGATGGTAAGACTGGCAATGTTTCCGGCCGTGCTGATCTATTTGCTGGCTTATGCGTCGGTGGCGCATACACGCCGCCGTTTGCGTCTCATCTTGCGTCCCGGGCAGTTGGAAGGTGATTTCTGATTATGAAAGCAATTCAAATTACGCGTTTAGGCGGCCCCGAGCAGCTCGAATTGGTGAACGTCCCCGACCCTGAGCCCGGTCCTAAGCAGGCCCTGGTCGCGATTCATGCGGCGGGCGTGAACTTCATCGACGTTTATTTCCGAACCGGCCTTTATAAAGCCGACCTGCCGCTGATTCCAGGGAACGAGGGCGCGGGGGTGGTCACGGCGATCGGTGCGGATGTGACGAATGTTTCGGTGGGGGATCGAGTGGCCTATGCCATGTCTCGCGGTTCGTATGCGGAGCTGGCGCTCGTGCCCGCTCACCTGCTCGTCAAATTACCCGATGCGGTGAGCTTCGAGGAAGGCGCCGCGGCCATGCTGCAGGGCATGACCGCGCACTATCTGACGCACTCCACTTTCCCTCTCCAAGCCGGCCACACGGTGCTGGTGCATGCCGCCGCCGGAGGTGCGGGAGCGCTGGTCGTTCAATTCGCCAAGCAGCGGGGAGCGCGCGTGTTTGGCACTGCGGGTTCGGAAGAGAAACTCGCAATCGCCCGGGAAGCGGGATGCGACACGGTGATCAACTACAACACCCAGGATTTCGGAGCCGCAGTGAAGGCGGCGACCGACGGTCTGGGCGTGCATGCGGTGTTCGACTCGGTGGGAGCCTCCACGTTTCTGAAAGGCCTCGATGTGCTGCGCCCGCGCGGAACGATGGTGCTGTTCGGTCAGTCGAGCGGGCCGGTGCCGCCGTTTGATCCTAATATTCTCAACGGCAAGGGTTCGTTGTATCTGACGCGGCCTTCGCTGGCTCATTACATTGCATCGGACCAGGAACTGCAATGGCGCGCGGGCGACGTGCTTAATGGCATCGCGAGCGGTTCGTTGCGGTTGCGTATCGACCGCACGTACCCGCTGGCGGATGCCGCGGAGGCGCATCGGGACCTCGAGTCTCGAAAGACAGCGGGGAAGCTCCTGCTGAAAGTTTGAAGTACCAGCTGTTCAGCAACTCCATGACTCTTCAGGCACGGCTGACCCTGTGGTCCATGCTCGTGATGGCGTTCATCGTCACCGTGGTTTCGGTTTCGGACCTGATTGGCGAGATCAACCGCCAGTTCGAAAACTCGCTGCAGCAGAGCATCTTAATCCTGAGCTACGCTTCGTCGGCGACCAATCACGAGATCCAGCGGAGCCGGCACCTGGGCACGGCCGAAGCCGTCTCCCGATCGTCCGAACTGCCTTCCGATTTATTCGATATCGTGATGGCGTCGGAAAACCTGGTCAATGAAATCGCGGTGACGGACCAGCGCGGAATCATCCTGGCCGATAGCGATCGCAAGAATATCGGGAAGAGATTTGTGAATTACCCCGATTTCCGCCGTATTGTCGAACACGGTCATACCGCGGAGAAATGGTGGGTGCTTTATCGCGCGCATGCGCCCTACACGATTTCGGCCGATCAGAAGGACTCGAAGACAGGCGCGGTGGTGACCGTTCATGTTCTGCTCCTGCCGCTTCTGATTCACAATGCGATCGATCCGATTTTGACGCACCACGCCTGGATTGCCATCCTCTTCGTCGTCTTCGCCGTACTGTGCGCGTTCCTGTTCTCGACCATCGCCTACCGCCCTCTCGGCAAAGTAGGAAAGATGCTGGACATGGTGGCCAGCGGCGAATACGAATTGCAGCAGGTGTCGCCGCCCAGCGGTGATGAATTCGGCGTGGTTGCGTCAAAAGTGACGATGCTCGGGCAGGCTCTGAAAGGCGCTAAGGGAGAGTTCAGCGATCTCAAAGGAAACTTCGAGCGACTTCTGGACGAATTGGAGGATGCCGTCCTGATCTTCGGCCGGGACCGGCGGCTCATCGCGGCCGCAGGCGCCGTCGAAGCGTTCCTGCAGCGCAGCCGCCTTGAGCTGGTTGGGCTCACGGTTAACGAAGTATTTCCTCCGGGCACCAGTATCGGGCTTCTTCTCAGTCAGGCCATGCAGCTGGGAAGACCGATTCACAATCGAGCGGTCCCGGTGACTCTCGAAAACGAGGGTTCCAGCCGGCTTAAGATTCTGCTCCTCGCCGTGGAATTTCTGAGTGGTGAATCCGGAATGCTCATCCGCCTGCGCGACCCTGAGGCCACGCGCCAGATCGGGCGGCAGCTACAGACGGCGGACCGCCTTTCCGCCATCAGCCGCCTGACCGGGGGCGTTGCCCATGAGGTCAAGAATCCTCTGAACGCCATTCTGATGCACGTGGAACTCGCCAAGATCAAGATGGCCCGCGGGGATTACGACGTGGAGCCGCACATGGAGGTTCTGAGCAGCGAGATCCTGCGCCTCGACCGCGTGGTGAAGACCTTTCTCGACTTCACCCGCCCGGTACAGTTGAACCTGGCGGACGTCCCCCTGGCCGACTTCGTGCATGAACTCGCCGATCTCGCCCGACCGCAGGCCGAAGTGCACGGCATCGGCGTGACGGTCGAAACGGGTTCAGATCCGGTTTTGGTTACCGTCGATCCGGACTTGTTCAAGCAGGCTGTCTTAAACCTGGTCGTCAATGCGATTGAGGCCATGCCTGGTGGAGGTCAACTGCATTTTTGGAGCGGCGTTTACGGGAACATGGCCGAGATTCGAATCTCCGATACGGGCGCGGGCATCCCGCCCGAAGTTCGCGACAAGATCTACAATCTCTACTTCACGACCAAGGAGAAAGGCTCCGGAATCGGACTCTCCATGACCTTTCGTATCCTCCAGCTTCACGATGGGGCCATCAGCTTCGAGAGCGAGCCCGGCAAGGGAACCACGTTCTCTCTGCGCGTGCCCGTCGCCGTTCTGAACACCTGACAAAAGCGCTAAAATTTGGAGACTTGCTCCGCTGTTTTCTCCTTTCCCTGGCCGCCGCGATTAGCCTGTTCGGACAGGATCCGACTGCCGCCGTTACCGGCACCGTCGCCGACCCAAGCGGCGGCCGGATTCCGCGCGCTTCCGTTAAGCTCACGGCTGTAGATTCGTCTTTGACGCGGGACATCTTGACCGGCCATGACGGCGCGTTTCGATTTGAAATGCTTGCGCCCGGAACGTATCGGATCCGAGTCGCCGCGAATGGATTCCACGAAGCAGCCCAGGACGTCCAGTTGGCGCTCAGCTCGCGTCCGTCTGTGCGATTTACTCTATCGGTCGAAGCGGGACGGAATTCGGTGGAGGTTATCGAAGCGGGCCTCGAGACCACGAGCAGCGTCGAAAAAACGGTGATCGCGGAACGTCAGCTGCGCGATCTTCCGTTGGCCGCGCGAAGTTTCGCCAACATCGCCTACCTCTCGCCGATGACGGAACCGGTCGAGCCTTCCGACCCCACCAAGGCCCGCATCACCGCCGTTTCTTTTGCCGGAAGCTCCGGGCTGAACGTCGATCTGTCCGTGGATGGCGGCGACAATAACGACGACTACATCGGCGGCTTTCTTCAAAATTACTCACCGGATGCCATTCACGAGTTCACGGTGCGGACCGCGCAGTTTGAAGCCGACACATCCCGCACCAACGGCGGCTCCATTATCATCAGCACGCGTCATGGGTCTGACGACTGGCATGCGGATCTGGCAACGTATATCCGCGCAAAGGCGCTGAATGCGCGTAATAGTCTGGACAATCCGCCGCCGGATCCCAAGCAGCCCTTCTCACGCGAGAACTACGTGGGTTCTGTGGGTGGGCCGCTGGTCCGGCGAAAACTGTGGTTTTTTTCGGATCTGGAATCTGTGCGCGAGAACGCGAGCGTGGCGTATAGCGCCGCGAGCCAGCAAGAGTTCGGAGCGCTGGCCGCATTGGCGGGCGCAGGTTTGATCCCGGGCGTCCCCGCAATTGCCGTGCCTTCCTCGGTCGGCGTTCCCTTTCGCGATACTCTCTTTCTAACCCGGCTCGATTGGGCGCCGAGTGAACGCTCGCAATGGTTTCTCCGTGGCGCAACCGATCGCTATCGGACTGGAAATAATTTAATTCAAAAAGCGACGCTGCCATCCGCGGGAGCCGCCACGGAATCGCAATACTACAGCGTTCTGCTGTCCAATCGTTTTCTGTTCAGCCCCGCGTGGATGGCGTCGTTGACCCTTCAGGCGAGTGGTTTCAGCCAGTCCCAGAAGCGCAACTCGCAGCTCGGCTTTGGGCTCGCATTCCCTTTCAGCGCCAGTTATCTCACCACCTCCGGATTCGAAACGTTTGGCGACAATCAGTTCGTCACTCCCATCACCGCCTTTCCCGTTTATCGCGAACAGCAGAAATATCAGGCCCGCTACGATGTCGCACACAACCGTTCGGTGCATGCCACGCACTTCGGCGTGAACTTCATTCACGAGCCGGTCTTAAGCGGAGCGCTCAGTGGCAATGCCGAAACCCTGGTCAGCTTCCCGAGCGACCCGAGCTATTACACGAGTCATCAGGATCAGTTCGTCAGAGATTACGCGGCTGGCAGTGTGACCACCCCGGCATCGAACGGTTTCTTCGGGCAGAGCATCCGCCGTCTGGGAGTCTACTTGGACGACACTTGGCAGATCGCGTCGGGGCTCACCGTCAACTATGGAATGCGTTGGGATACCACCTTTGGCCTCTTCGAAGCCGAGGGCCGGCCGCAAACCGACAACCCGGCTGTCCGTACGTTGAACGCCTTGGGGATCGGCCTGGCTCCCGGGGCTCCGCACGATGATCGCCGCGCCATCGCCCCGCGCCTCGGATTGGCGTGGGCGCCTGGGAACTCCACCCGCACCCGCCTGCGCGCCGGGTTCGGAATGTTCTATAACGATCTGGCGCAGAACGGTTGGGTGGCGGCATTTCGCGCTGTCAACACTCCCTTCTCCGGGCTGCTCGGCCCCGGTGACCAGGGCGCCGTCATCGATCCGCGATACCGAGCGCCTTACGCGCTGCAAGCCAGCGCGGGCGCGGAGCATGAGTTCGTGTCCCATTGGATCGTCAACGCGTTCTTCGAACATCAGGAAGGCTTGCACCAATATCGGCGCTATGAGTACATCGGCGGAGTCACGCTGCCCGCGAACGCGCCCAACATTTCCCTGTTCCGTGGGGATAACCGGTCGCGTTACGACGGATGCAGCCTGCAGGTCCGCCGCTCATTCCGCAATCGCTTCGAGCTGTCGGCGCATTACACGCTGGCCTCGGCAACCACTTGGGGCGCCGTCGTGGGCGAACTGTTTGACTACGTGAATGGCGTGAGCGATGTGCGGCATGCGTTCGGCCCCGGCGACCATGGTCCGTCCGGTGAGGATGTCCGGCATCGCTTCGTCTTCTCGGGCGTGGTGCGCGCGCCCTTTGGAGTCCAACTAGCGGCACTGGCGCAATTCGAGAGCGCGCGGCCTTATACGATCGGGACCCCGGTCGACACCAACGACGACGGGTTAAGCACGAACGATCGCCTTATCGTGAACGGGCGGCAGACCACCCTCGATCAGTTTCGGGGAACGCCTTTCCAGCAAATCGATCTACGAATCAGCCGGCCGTTCGTGATCCATGAACGGGCGACCCTTCTCCCGTTCGCCGAATTTTTCAATCTTCTGAACCGGAGTAATCCGGGCAACAACTTTGTAGCCAGCGCCTCCGCTCTGCCGATTCCTCAAAACCAGCTCGCGAACGTGACGTCCGCTTGTCTGAACCCTGGCTGCTCGCAGACGCGCCCGGTACGCCTTTCGGATTTGCGCGTGCCGGCCGGCGCTCTCGGGGATTTCTTCGGCCCTGGAACTACAGTCGGCATTCCGTTTGCCGCGCAATTAGGCCTGAAACTCACGTTTTAGAGCCAAAGGCGGCACACCCAAGAGGGTAAACTTGCAATAGTTCCCTGCCCGCGTAGCCGAGGACCAACGCCCGTCCTCTTAACCATGAATCGATCGATCGAAGCTCAAGTTCAGGCTTGGCGGGAGCGCCTGAAGGCGCTGCACAACCTTCCCCCCGTTTTGAAGATCGTGTGGAACTCCGGCCCAGCGATTTGCCGGACGGGCATCGTCCTCCGGATCCTCACCGGTCTGCTGCCCCTGGCAGCGCTTGCCGTCGCCCGCCTGATCATTAACCTGGTAGTGGAGGCAGTGAAGCATCCCGGGCCGATTCCATCTGCCATCTGGTGGCTGCTTGCCGCTGAATTCCTCATCGCGGGACTCGGAAACGTACTCAACCGCGTGATCGACTACACCGACGCCCGCCTGGCCGATCAGTTTGCCCGTGAAGTGAGCCTGCGCATTATGCGGCACGCGGCTTCGCTCGATCTTCAGTCGTTCGAAGATCCCGTGTTTTATGACAAGCTCGAGCGTGCCCGCGTCCAGGCCACGGACCGTATCGGGATGCTGAATGCGCTCGGACGCCTGATGCAGCAGATCATTACACTGGTGTCGTTATCGGCGGGCGTGGTTTATTACTCTCCGATTCTGTTCGTCGTGCTGGTAGTTTGCGTCGTTCCCGCGTTTATCGGCGAGAGTCATTTTGCCTTTCTGGGATACTCACTTGCATTCAGTCTGACGCCCATGCGGCGCGAGCTCGATTACCTGCGCGATCTGGGGACGCGCAAGGAATCGGCTAAGGAACTCAAGGTCTTCGGACTCGGCCAGTACCTGCGCGACCGGTTCGCCAAGATTAACGACGCGGTGGTGGGTAAGAATAAAGCGCTTCTGCGCCGGCGTGTTTTTGCCGGTTCCGCCCTGGCATTGATCAGTTCTTTGGGCTATTACGGATCTTACGCGTACCTTGTGATCCGGGCGCTCCAGGGCCGGTTGAGCATCGGCGACCTCACGTTTCTGGCAGGCGCGCTTCAGGGAACCAGCAGCCAGATCCAACTCATTTTTTCCACGTTCACTTCCATTGCGGACCAGGCATTATTCCTCACGGACCTGCTGCAGTTCTTTGCGGTTCAGCCCAACATCCGCTCGGCTCGCGCGGCAATTGCGGCGCCGCGGCGCATCACTCAGGGGTTCGAGTTTCGCGGCGTCTCGTTCTCCTACCCCGGTTCCGAGCGCCGTGTTCTCAACGACCTCGATTTCCGTATTCATCCCGGCGAACGCATTGCGCTGGTCGGCGAAAACGGCCAGGGGAAGACGACCCTGGTGAAGTTGATCGCACGGTTATACGATCCCACCGAAGGGCAGGTGCTTCTCGACGGAATCGATCTGCGCGAGTACGACCTCGCTTCGCTGCAGCATGAGATCGGCGTCATCTTCCAGGACTTCGTGCGCTATGACATGACGGCGCGGGAGAATATCGGCGTCGGTCGCATCGAGAATTTACGCGAAGAAGCCCGGTTGATGGAAGCCGCGCAGAAGAGCCGCGCCTCCGATATCCTGGACCGGCTCCCCGGACATCTCGACCAGATGTTGGGGCGGCGCTTCGAAGGCGGGGTGGATCTTTCCGGCGGCGAGTGGCAGAAGTTCGCCCTGGCTCGCGCCTATGCCCGTGACGCGCAATTACTGATTCTCGATGAGCCTACTGCCGCCCTGGATGCCCCCTCGGAATACGAAATCTTCCAGCGCTTTGCGGAACTCACCGCCGGCAAGATGGCGCTGCTGATCTCCCACCGTTTCTCGACGGTCCGCATGTGCGACCGGATCGTGGTTCTCGAAGCCGGCCAGATCCGCGAAGAGGGCACGCACCAGCAGTTGATCGATCATGGGGGCCGCTATGCTGATATGTTCGAGTTACAGGCGTCCAGTTATCGATAAACACGCATGTTAGTGGAAGCCCCATTTCAACCGTCGCTGCTGCGCGTGGCGCCCGATTTCGAGCGGCTTCTGCGGAAAACGTGCGAGTCAATCATCGAAGGAGCGCGCGCCGGAAGAGCCAGTTCCCCTACCGGTGAGTGGTTGCTCGAAAACTACTCGTACCTGAGAACGCAGGTGCGCGAAGTCAAAGAGTCCATGCCGCGCGCCTATTACCGTTGCCTCCCCAGGGCGCCGGGATCGGAAACGCCCCGGATCTTTACCGACGCTGAAGCGATCGCGGCCCAACACCTTGCCGAATTAACACCGGAGACGCTGGGCGCGTTCTTCGAGAATACGCAGCGCTCGTCGGTTCTCATGCTTTCGGAACTCTGGGCGGTACGGCCCATGCTCAAGATCGCGCTGCTCAAGAATCTGGGAGCGAGTCTTTTGGCGGGGCCCCTGGAATCGCCCGGAACAGAAGCCGCCGTCCGCGGAATCATCACAGGCCTGCGGAGCCTCAACGACTTCATCTGGGCGGAGTTCGTCGAAGCCCTCTACGTACCCGATCGTATTCTGCGGGAAGCTCCGGGAAACGATTACGCGCAGATGACGTTCGAGACGCGGGACCAGTACCGGCGAGCCGTAGAACGGTTGGCGCGGACCAGCGCTCACACCGAAGAGGAGGTCGCTCGCGTCGCGGGGGAGTTGGCGGAAACCGCCGCATGCCATGTCGGCTTCTTTCTGATTGGAAGCGGCGTAGCGGAATTGCGCAAAGCCACGAGAGGACGCCGCACGGTTTCCGCCGCGCTCCTCGACATGGTGCGTTCCGCGCCCACCCCGATTTATCTAGGCGCGGTACTCGCGCTTACCGCCGCGATCCTCATGGCCGTCCGTCGCTCGTCCCCGCTGCCCTGGTGGTTCCTGGCCTGCCTGCTTATCCCCGCGACCCACGCGGCTCTCGCCATCGTCAACCTGCTGGTCAGTTACTTTCTAAGCCCCCGCGTGCAGCCGCGCATGGATTTTCGGAACGGCATTCCCGACGAGTTCCGAACCGTGGTGGTCGTGCCCACCCTGCTTCTTTCGAAGTCCGGAACGCAGCGGTTAATCGACAACCTGGAGATCTATTACCTTGCCAACCGCGATCGCAACCTGTTTTTCGCCCTGCTCACTGATTTGCCGGATGCCGATCGGCCCAAGACAGAAGACGAGCCCCTCGTCGAGCATTGCGCCGCGGGGATTCGGGAGCTAAACCGGCGTTATCGGGATATCGATGTCGAGCCTTTCTTTCTCTTCCATCGCGATCACCAGTGGAATGCGCAGGAAGGCAAGTGGATGGGCCGTGAACGCAAGCGCGGAAAGCTGGATGACTTCAACTCTTTCCTGCTGGGACATGAGAACCGGTTTGCGCTTACCGTGGGTGGGCTGGGCCAACTAAGCGGCACCCGCTACGTGATCACTCTCGACAGCGATACCCAACTGCCTCGCGACACGGCGTGGAAACTGACCGGCACGATGGCGCATCCCCTGAACCGCCCGGTGATCGACCCGCTCACCATGCTCGTGAAGTCCGGCCATGCGCTGATGCTCCCCCGTATCGGGATCAGTATGGAATCCGCTGCGAAAAGCCGGTTCTCCACCATTTACAGTGGGCAGACCGGCTTCGATCCCTATACCACCGCGGTCTCCGATGTTTATCAGGACCTGTTCGGGCGAGCCACGTTCACCGGCAAAGGAATCTATGATGTCGCCGCTTTCGACGCCGCCACCCGCGGCCGTTTCCCGGACAATACCCTGCTCAGTCATGACCTGATCGAAGGCGAACACGTTCGCGCGGGGCTCGTGACCGATCTGGAGATGATCGACGATTACCCCTCGCGCTACCAGGCCTTCTCCAAACGCAAGCATCGCTGGGTTCGCGGAGATTGGCAGATTGCGATGTGGCTTCTGCCGCGGGTGCCGAACGACGCCTGGCATTGGGTTCCCAACGTGCTGCCGATCGTGTCCCGCTGGAAGGTTCTGGATAACCTGCGGCGCAGCCTGGTGGAGCTTTCGTATCTCTTCGCATTTCTTCTTGCATGGCTTTTCGCCTCGCCCCTCTCCGGCGAAGCGACGATCGCCGCGATTGCCGTTCTCCTCTTGCCGATCTACGCCGATATCGCGATCTCGCTCTTCCGGCCACCGCCTTTGCGCTTTCTACGCCCGTGGGCCTGGACGCGCTTCTCGGATTTCCTGCGCGGCCATCTGGAAGCCGCCTTGACTCTTGTCTTCCTCCCGGCGCAGGCCTTGCTCATGGCCGACGCGATCCTTCGCACCCTTCACCGCAGGCTTCTCTCGCATCGCTTTCTTCTGGAATGGGAGAGCATGGCGCAGGCCGAAATGAAAACCGGTGAGGGAACTCAACTCCGGGAATTTCTGCACCCGCGAGCTTTTGCGCGCCTCTTTCAATCCTGGAGTCTGCCCGAGCGTTACCTTGCGGCGGCCGTCGTTCTCTCCACCCTCGTATGGCTGATCCTTCTGTCTCTTCCGGACGGAGGACATCCGCTCGTGTTTGCGCTGGTTCTGGTCTGGGTCGCATCTCCCGCCCTGATGGTCTGGCTGAATGCCGCGCCCGCGCCGTCCACCAAGGTGGCTGATGAAAGCGCGTTTCTGCGAAGCATTGCCCTTGCCACATGGCGTTACTTCGTGGATCACGAAACCGAAGAGGCCCATTGGCTGATCCCGGACAACGTCCAGGAAGATCCCCCGGCCATCGCGCACCGAACGTCCCCAACCAACATCGGCCTGCAGCTTAACGCGCATATTGCCGCGCATGAGTTCGGGTATCTGACGCAGCAGCAATTAGCCTTGAGCCTGGCTCGCGTAAACGCGACGCTTCACCAGATGGCGCGCGATCACGGCCACTTCTTCAACTGGTACGATACGCGCACACTGCAGCCGCTGCCGCCCCGGTTTTTGTCGACGGTGGATAGCGGAAACCTGGCGGCCTCGCTGATCGTCACCCGCCAGGGTTGCCTCGCTGTCCTCGATAAGCCCGTGATCCGGCGCGCGGTCTTAGATGGAATACAGGACCATTTATCGCGCCTGATGGACGCAATCCCGCCTACTGCGCGCACCCCCTCCATCGTTCGTTCGTTCGAAGGACTGGAGCGGCAGCTGAAAAGCGAGCCGGACGACTTCTTCTTCTGGGAAGGAGTCCTCACCGAGGCGCAATCGTTTGCTGATTCTTTGGGCGATGCGGCGGAAGGGGCTGCCGGACGCGTCGAAGGACGGGCGCCCGCGGCGGCTGCCGAAATCCGATATTGGGCAGCGTCTTTGCGCCGCTCTGTGACCAACGCTTTGAGCGGCCTCGGGGAACTGGTCCCGTGGATCCATCAGCCTTTCGAGACGGAACTGCGCATGACGTTGCGCAATCCCCAGTTGACCGGATTGATGCAGATGCTCCGCACCGTGCCGAAACTCTCCGAGTTGGGCGCGCGTTATGGCGAAATCGAACACGCGCTCGATGGTCTCGATCGGAGCGATGCGCGCATTCATCCGTCCACCTTTGGCGTCTTGGACAAACTGCGCTCGACTCTCGAAGGCGCCCGCGAGCATTGGGGGAATCTGACACGAACCCTCCAGGAGCAGGCAGATGCCACCGCTGCGTTGGGTGCCGCCATGGATTTCCGCTTCCTTCTGGATGAAAGACGCAAGCTGCTTCGCATCGGGTGGAATGCCGAAACGGGCGAACTGCAGGACTCCTATTACGACCTGCTGGCTTCCGAGGCGCGAACCGCGGTCTTTGTAGCCATTGCCAGAGGAGATGCGCCGCGCGAAGCCTGGTTCCACCTGGGCCGTAAGCTGACCTATTATCGCGGTCATCGCACGCTTGTTTCCTGGAGCGGCACCATGTTCGAGTACCTGATGCCTTCTCTGTTCATGCAGACCTGGGACGGCACGCTGCTGGGTGAGAGTCTGCGCGCTGTGGTGCGCATCCAGCGCCTTTATGGGCGGGAGCGCCGGGTACCCTGGGGCATTTCAGAGTCCGCACACTCGGAGCGCGACGTCGCCCTGAACTACCAGTACCGCGCTTTCGGCGTGCCTTCGCTGGGACTCGATCGCATCCTTCCCGACGACCTCGTGATCGCGCCCTACGCCACTGTTCTCTCGCTGATGGTCGAGCCCCACGCCGCTATCGAGAATCTGCGGCTAATGCAGTCTCGCGGATGGCTGGCTCGTTTCGGGTTCTATGAGGCCATCGATTTCAGGCGGCGCAGGCGCGGGCCGCGGCGCGCGGAAGTGATTCGGGCATTCATGGTGCACCACCAGGGGATGAGTTTCCTGGCGCTAGCCAATGTTCTGTTGGGCAACACCATACAAAAGCTCTTCCATTCGGACCCGGCAGTGCTCGCGACCGAACTGCTTCTGCAGGAGCGCATGCCCGCGATGGCGGACGCCGCCCCTCCGGAAGAGCCGTTCGCCGGATTGTCGCAAGCCCCCGGCGAGCGCCCCGTCGCCTCGCTCGAAGCCGAGGCCGTATGACGGCTCTAGCGAGCGGGATAATCTTTGGCGAATCCCGTGCGCAGGTTGGTCACTGTGAACGATCCATCCTGGCGCGCGCTTAACTTGATTCCGTAACCGTTGTCTGGGGTCTCCGCAACATTGGCAAGGTACTTTTCGCCGGCATTGTTCGAGTCTCCACCGGCCAGGGCAAAGTGCAATTGCCAGATATCCGCTAAGCCCGGGGATGACTTAAGGGCCTGGTAAGCCTCCGGCGTGCCGCCTTTCCGCGCTCCGTTATCCATGATGGCCACGCGGGGCGCAAAGGCATGGACGCTGGTCGCCGATCCCGACATGTTCATCCCGTGATGGCTCACGATGTAGACATCCACGGGACCGACGCGATTGACCGGACACACCAATTCCATCTCCTTGTTCCAGGTCAGATCGCCCAAATCCAGGGCGCGAAACTTTCCGTAGCTCAGCAGCGTGCCTACCGAGCGCGCATTCTCCGTCGTATCCACTTCGCGTTTTGCATCCGAACCGCATAGCGAATTGGGCTGGCCCCCGCCGGGGACAGAGTCGGTGATCTCATCGCCCGCGGCCGAGAGCACCCGGACGTCAATGCCGTCAAAGGGAATCCGATCTCCGGGTTTAACCACCAGGTGCCTGGCGGAGCCGCGCGTCTCGTTATAGGCGTTGTAAAGGGCGTCCTCATCCTTGCCGTGTTCCACCGTGGGGCCATGGTCGATGTAAGTGCCGATCGGGATCCGCTTGGCCAGTTGCGGCACACCGCCGGCATGATCGGTGTGGTAATGCGTGATCAGTAGAAAATCGATTTTCGTGATTCCCGCGGACTTGGCCGCGGCCACGATGCGATCCGCATCGCGCCCGTTGTTACCCGGCCATCCCGTATCCACCAGCATCGAAGTGCCGTCGGGCGCGACAAACAGCGTCGCCTGACCTCCTTCCACATCGATGAAATAAGCATCGAGGCTCTTCGCGTTCCTGGGAGCCGCCGCCAGCGTCCATGTGAGCGCGGCCAGAATCATCAGTCGGTGCATCGTTCCCCCTAATTCAGGATGTTGCCGTCGGTATCCATGACCTTGAACTCACCCAGCTTCAGATCCCGCACGCCTGCCTCAATCTTCGAGCGATCACCGACCACAATCCAGATCAGCGAATCGGCGTGCAGCACCGACTTAGCCGTATCTTCCACGGACGCTCGCGTCAACGCCTGCACCTTCTTCGGATACATCTCGAAGTAATCATCCGGCAATCCGAACCGCACGATCTGCCCAATGGAACCGCTCACGGAATTCAAAGTTTCGAATTCCCCGGGAGTCTTCAGGGTCTCGTTGAGCTTGGTCTTGTCGAGTTCCGCATCGGTGATCGGCTGGTTGGCGGAAATCGAATGGATATCTTTGTTCAACTCCGAGAGAGACTCTTTGGTTTTGTCGGTTTGTACCGGCGCGTAAACGACAAATGCCGAGGGTCCCCGGTTTTCCAGCACCAGGGAACCCACGCCATACGACCAATGTTTATCCTCGCGTAAATTCATGTTCAGCCGGGAGCCGAAATCCCCGCCGAGGATCGTGTTCATGGTCTCGATCGCGATGTCGCGCGGATCGGACTTCGGAGGCGCAATCTGCGCGGCCAGGATCAGGGATTGCAAAGCGCCCGGCTTATCGATGAGGTAGACCTGAGCGGTAGAAGAAACCTGAACATTTTGAATCGCTTTCTGGGGTACCGTCCCCTGCTTCCATCCATCGAACAACCGCTCCAGCCGGGGCGTGATCTCGGCCAGCGTCGTGTCGCCGGTCACGATCATGGTCGCGTTGTTAGGACGGAAGAAGGTGGCGTGCATCTTCGCGAGATCAGCCCGAGTCATCGCGCTGACGCTTGGCTCCGTGCCGGTACCGGTGAAAGGCGTTGCATAGGCGTGCCCTTTCCCATAAACCAGCGCCGGGAAGACACGGAGCGCCATCTGCTGCGGCGTAGCTTTCTCGCGCGCGATGGCGGCCAGGCGCTCCTTTTGAATGCGCTTGAATTCCACATCCGGGAACTCGGGATGCAGAATCACGTCGGCAAATAAATCCAGCGAGGGATCCAGGTTGGTCTTGAGCGCGGAGAGCGAGACGGTGGTCGTGTCCAGGTTGGAATTCGCGTTCAAGGTCGCCCCCAGGTTCGCGAGCTCGTCGCTGATTTCGAGCGCTTTGCGCTTCCTGGTTCCGGAATCGAGCAGCGTCGTTACCATCGAAGTCGTTCCGGGAGATGCGAACTGGTCCGCCGCATAGCCCGCATCCACCTGCAGGGCGAAGTTGACGATGGGCACCTCATGGCGCTGTGCGAGAATCACCTTCAACCCGTTCTTGAGCGTGACGTGCTCCAGCTTCGGCAGCTTCAATTCCGGCGCGGCCGTCAGCTCCGGCGGTTTAGTCCGGTCGACGGGACTCAACGGCTTGTAATCGGGCGTGGGAAGCACCGTCAAGATGTAAACCCCGTCCCCGATCCAGCGGTCGACGGCGCCCTTGATATCGGCGTTGGTCGCGGCCGCAATCCGGTCGTAGGAAATCTTGTACTGTGCGGGATTGTGCAGATAAGCTTCGCCGTGCGCAAGCTGATCGCTCTTGCCGCCGAAGCCTCCGATGCGCTCGATCCCCCGGATCAACTGCGCCGCATACTGCGTCTTCATGCGGCTAAGCTCTTCCGGCGTGGGACCTTCCCGGAGGAATTTCCCCATCTCTTCATCGAGGACCTGTTCCAGTTTGGTTAAATCCTGCCCGGGACGCGCGGTCACCTCGACATAGAATTGCCCCCCGATCTCATTGGCGTCGTTAGCGCACTGAACACTGGTGGCAATCTGGTCCTCGTACACCAGGCGCTTATAAAGCCGGGAAGTCTTCCCCTGAGCAAGGATCCGGCTCGCCGCCGTTAAGTAGTCGGACTCAGCGGCCCCGTATTCGGGAACGTTCCAGACCTTATAAATGCGCGCTTGCGGCACCCGATCGCCCACCACCTGACGGTGCGTGCCCGTCATTTTGGCGATCCAGACTTCCTGGTGAGCCACGGGAGGGCCGGAAGGAATATCGCCGTAGTACCTGGTGACTTTTTCCTTCGCGGTTTTCAGATCGATGTCGCCCGCCAGAACCAGCACCGCGTTAGAGGGTCCGTAGTAGGTGCGAAACCACTCCTTCACGTCCTCCAGGGACGCCGCGTTCAAGTCTTCCATGGAGCCGATCACCGGCCAGGAGTACGGGTGCCCCGCCGGGTACGTGTTTTCCGGGATAAGGACTTCGGCGACGCCGTAAGGCTGATTCTCTCCTTGCCGCTTCTCGTTCTGCACCACCCCGCGCTGTAGATCGAGGACCTTCTTGTCGATCGAGTTCGCCAGGTGTCCCATGCGATCCGACTCAATCCAAAGCGTGTAATCCAGCGCGGAAGTCGGCACGTTTTCGAAGTAATTGGTACGGTCATTCTCCGTGGTGCCGTTGAGATCGGTCGCGCCGATCTTCTCCATGGCCTGGATGTACGTACCGTGGAAGTTCTCGCTGCCGCCGAACATAATGTGCTCGAAAAGGTGCGCGAAACCGGTTTTCCCGGCCTTCTCATTCTTGGATCCGACGTGATACCAGGTGTTTACGGCCACGATGGGCGCCTTGTGATCTTCGTGAACCAGAACGCGCAGGCCGTTGGAAAGCGTGAACTCCTGGTACGGAATATCCACCTTCGGAAGCGCGTTCTGGGCCGCCGCGCACGATGCAAACCCCAGCCAGCAAGCAAATGTTCGAAAATTCATACCTACGAGCAATCATACTCATTCGTACTTAAGGGAACAATCGAGCGCAATGTATCGTAGTCCCAGACAAGATGCCCTTCTGCAATCAATGCGGAAATCGGGTCGGCGATGCCGACAAGTTCTGCGGAGCGTGCGGGACCCAACAACCGCCTTTGATGACGCGACCCGCCGCTGTTCCCGCGGATCCGCTCTCGGGCGTCTCTCCCCGAACGCTCTCGATCCTGTGCTACGTGCCGGTCATGGGCTGGATCGCTTCCGTGATCGTGCTGGGTGCTCGCCGTTTCCGGACGGATCTGGCCTTGCGTTTTCACGCCTTTCAGGGACTCTATATTTTTGCCGCCTGGCTGCTGGTCGATTGGGGTATTCAACCTCTCTTCAACTCGCTGCCGCACCATGTGTTCCGGCTCGACCACCTGCTGCAGGCAATCCTGATCGGTGTTTGGATTTTCATGTTGATCAAGACCAGCCATGGCAAAGCGTACTCGTTGCCCATCCTGGGAGAACTCGCCCATCGCTCCGCCAACGAACGCTCGTAGCATAATCAAGCCTAAGAATGGGTAAAGGCGGTTCGCGGTTCCGAGTAGGAGTAGCAGGCTTTCGCGGTTACAGCGGGGCGGAGCTGGTTCGCCTGCTTTCGCGCCATTCGGCTATCGAAGTCCTCCGGCTGGATCACCGTGAGGGGCATGAAGAGGGACCCCGCTTTGCCGGGCGTCCCGCTCCGGACAGCCTGGCCCCGACCGCGGAAGCGATCGGTCGCGCCAATGTGAATGTCGTGATGCTCGCGACGCCGCCCGAAGTATCCATTGAGCTCGCTCCCGCAATGCTCGCCGGGGGCGCGCGGGTGGTCGATTTGAGCGGGGCGTTTCGGCTGAAGACCCTCGACCGGTACCAACGCTGGTATCACGTCGCGCACAACGAGCCCGCCCTGTTGGAAGAAGCTGTTTACGGGCTTCCCGAGTTCTACCGCTCCGCCATTCCGCAAGCCAGGCTGATCGCGAACCCGGGTTGCTACCCGACGGCGGCCAACCTGGCGATCCGCCCCCTCGTGTCCAACGATCTAATCGACCTCGCCTGTGGCATCGTCTGCGATGCGAAGAGCGGAGTCAGCGGCGCCGGGCGCAAAGCGTCGCTGCGAACGAGCTTCTGCGAAGTCGAAGGCAACCTGTCGGCTTACGCCATCCTGGAGCATCGGCATGTTCCCGAAGTGCTGATGCATAGCGGCCTGAATGAGGAAGCTTTCAGCTTTACCGCTCAGTTGATCCCGATTGAGCGCGGCATTCTCGAAACAATCTACTTCCGCGCCAGGCCGGGAGTGACGCACCAGATGCTTCTTGACGCATATGCCGCTCATTACGCCACCCAGCCGTTCGTTCGTATTCACACCCCCGGCTCCACGCCCTCGCTGCACGACGTCGCTCATTCCAACTTCTGCGACATCGGCGTAACGCTGGACGAAGCCACGGGGCGGGCCGTGGTGGTCAGTGCGATCGACAATCTGGGAAAAGGAGCGGCCGGCCAGGCGATTCAAAACATGAACCTGCTGCTGGGTCTTCCCGAAACCGAAGGGCTGCTTTGAGAGTGCTCGTGAAGATCGGCGGAACGCTGGTCGATGAGCCCAACTCGCGTCAGGCGCTCGGCATCCAGATCGCCGCCGCTCAGAAAGAGGGGCATGCCATCGTAATCGTCCACGGAGGCGGGCGCCAGCTGACGCGTCACCTGGAGGAGCGCGGCATCGAGAGCCGTTTTATCGATGGTCTCCGCGTGACCTCGGACGAAAGCATGGATGCCGTTCTGAAAGTGCTTGCGGGCAGCGTCAACAAACAACTGACCGGAGCCTTGCGGGCCGCGGGCGCTAATTCCGTGGGAATTTCCGGCGTGGACGGGCGATTAACCACGGCTTCCCGGATGGCGGAAGAATTAGGCTGGGTCGGCCGCATCCAGCAGGTGGATGCGTCGCTGCTCCGGCTCTTGACAAACGCGGGCATGGTCCCGGTGGTCGCTTGCGTCGCCGGCGACGATCGCGGGCTGGCGTGGAACATCAATGCCGATCAGATGGCTGTGGCTTGCGCGGAGGCCTTCGGCGCGGACGCGCTAATTTTCCTGACCGATGTGGCGGGTGTGCTCGATGCAAATGGGGACCTGCTGCCCTCGTTGAACCTCGAAAGCTTGCGGGGCTTGATAGAGAGCGGCGTCGCCCGCGGGGGCATGCGCGCCAAGTTGAACGCTGCCGCGGCGGCGGTGGCGGCGGGCATTCGTGCCGTCGTCATCGCTCCCGGAAGCCGTGCGAATGTCCTCGACCTGCTGCTGGCCGGCGAGCGGTGCGGCACGGAGATATCGGCCCCCGCCCCGGTCTAGGAACCGAAAGAACCCCCGCATTAATTCTTTAATTTCCAGGAATAATAAAATAATTCCTTGTAATTGCCCTGGATTTCTGGTTATTATTCATACAATTACTTGATGAGAAGTAGCATGCTCTCCACGGACTCATGGTGTTGGACAGCGATGAACCTTCTCCTAAAAAGGCGCACCGCCTGCTGAACGGCTTCCCGGAGGGGTTATGAAAGCGCAGACCATTGACGTCAAGACAGCCATCGGACGAGTTCTCTGTTGCACCGTCTTTCGTCCAGGAGGGAAGAAGCTGCTTGCCAAAGGTCACGTGATCAGCGATGACGATGTCCGCGTCCTGGAACTGGAAGGGATGGACCGCATCTGGGTTACGGAGCTCGAAGAAGGCGAGGTCGGCGAAGATGAGGCGGTCTGCGCGGTAGCGGCGGAAATCGGATGCGGCTGTTACGAGATCAAGCTGGCGGCCGGCGGACGGGCCAACCTGCACGCCACCGAGCATTGCTGCGTACTGGTTGACGAGGATCTGCTGAAGCAGTTGAACTGCACGTCGGGCATGGTGATCGCGACCGCCTTGAATTTCAGTTTCGCGATTCCCGGACAGCGCATTGCGACCATCAAGAGCGCGCCGTTCGCGGTGGCCCAATCCGATTTGGACGGAGTGGTGAATATGCTGCGCGAACGCGGCCCGATCATGCAGGCGCGCCCGGTGCGTCAGCCCTCGGTTGGCATTCTGTATACCGATCCCACGCATGGCGATCGCGCCCGCACCATGTTCGAGAGCATTATGCGTCAGCGGCTCGAGCAATTTGGGTTCGTTTCGTCATTTGCGTTGAGCTGCATCGAGGAAGATGCCGCCGTCGCCCGTTCCCTGGTCCATCTGATGAAATCGAAACCTTCGCTCGTGCTGGTCGCGTCCACCACGGCCCCGGCCGGCCCCGAAGATGTCGTGGGTCGCGCACTGGCGCAGGTGGGCGGGCAGATCGAAAGATTCCTGGCGCCGGTCGAACCCGGGAACCTGATGTTGCTGTCCTACTGCCAGGACACGCCGATCCTCTCCGCGCCCGGCTGTTTCCGCTCCGCCAAACCGAACGTGGTGGATCTTCTGCTGCCCCCGCTGCTCGCCCGTTACCGCGTCTCCACCTGGGAAGTCGCCGGGCTGGGCCATGGCGGGCTGCTCGCCTAGACTCTCCAGTAGTCGGGCCGCCACACCTGGATGGCCTGCTTAATCTGTTTCGGCCCAAGCTTTTCGATTCGAGCCTTGGCGGCGAGCGCGGCCGCTTCCTCATCCGACGCGAAGCGCAGAGCGATCAATTGCTTCTCGTCCAGTTCCTCCGCGGCCGCGCCTAAACGCAGCCGTTCCTCCAGACGGATCACGCGATCCTGCACTTTCAGCGCATAGCTCCTGAACAGAAGCGCTCCCATCAACATCGCGGCGGCCACCACGATGCTCCAAAGATTCCATAAGCCGTGATGGCGGACTTCCCGAACGATCGTCGACACCACGGTTATTGCAAAAACCGGTAAAACAAAGTAGTGGTAGGGCGGGTCCAATCGGGTGTGGTTCCCGAGGTTCTGTTCTTGTACTCTGGGCATGGGCCTTATCCTATACCGGCCAGCACGTCCGTTACACTCGTAAGCGTTGAAGGCTTCCCCTACCCCGCGCCTGCTCATCGGTTTCGCGGTAACACTGCTCGCCGTATCGCTCTATTCGCTGTTCACCCTGCGCCAGGTGTCCAGCCTGCGCAAGCTGCAATCGGAGATCGTGGAACGGAACCGGCGGGATTCGCTACAACTGCTGGCGATCCAGGGCGCCCTGAATTCGCTGGGACTCTCGCTCCACGATGTGCTCGAAACCAGGTACGGGATCCTCGGGTTTGAGCCGCAGTTCCAGCGCGTGCGCAAGCAGCTCAATGCCGCCATCCGAAAAGAAGCCGAACTCCGCCCCGATCCCGCCCACAATACCGACCCGAGCGGGCTCTACAGCAACTTGGCCAAACTGGATGCCGTCACCGGGGCGACGTTCGCCGCCGCGCGCAGCGGAAACGAGAAGAAAGCCGCGGAACTCATCAAATCCACCCTACGCCCCCTGCACGGTACGCTGACCACGCAAACGTCGCGCATGCTCGTCCAAAACAGTCAACTCGACCAGCAGACCGAAGCCCAGATCACGCGCATCTATGACCGCGTCGAACGCGACCTCTATACATTCCTGCTCGCGACGGTGCTGACCATTGGCGTAACCGGAGTCGCCCTCTTTCTCTCCAACCGCCGTCTGTTTCAACAATTGGCCGCGCTTTCCGATCAGAAAAGCGTACTCGCGCGCGAGTTGATTACGATGCAGGAGGAGGTTCTGAAGTCTATCTCGCGCGAGCTCCACGACGAGTTCGGTCAAATCTTCACCGGCATTGGGGCGATGCTCGCGCGCGTGGGCCGCAAAGGCATTCCGCCCGACTCGCCGCTCCGGGCGGACCTCAATGAGATTCGCGAAATTACCCAGGACGCGCTCGAAAAAGTGCGTTCGCTCTCTCAGATGCTTCATCCCGCCGTGATTGACGATTACGGTTTGGAAAAGGCCATCGAATGGTACCTGCCCATGTTTCAACGTCAGACCGGCGTAGAGGTCCAGTATGAGAAGGAAGGTACGGGCCCGACCCTGCGGGACGAATCGGCGATCCACGTGTATCGCATTTTGCAGGAGGCGTTGAATAACGTCGCGCGGCACTCCGGCGCGAAGCGGGCCACGGTGCGCGTTCACTATGCGCCGGATCGCCTGCGCTTACAGGTGGAAGATGAGGGTCAGGGCCTGACGCCACGTCCTGCGCAGGACCGCGCCGGCCTCGGCCTGATCGCCATGCGTGAACGCGCCGAGCTCGCGCATGGGAAACTGAATCTAGAGAGCGTTCCGCAAAAGGGCACTCTCGTTTCGCTTGAGGTTCCCCTGACGCATGAGTCCTAAACCTCCCCTGATTACCGTGCTGCTCGCCGACGACCATAGCCTTGTAAGAAAAGGCTTCCGCAGCATGCTGGAAGACGAGCCCGATATCGAAGTGCTCGGTGAGGCCAGCAATGGACGGGAGGCCGTCGAACTGGTTGCCAAGCTGTCGCCCAAGGTGCTGGTCATGGACTTCTCCATGCCTGAGCTCGATGGCGCGCAGGCCACCCGCGAGATACGCAAGACCAACCTCGAAACACGCATCCTGATCCTCAGCATGTATTCGAATGAAAATTACTTTCGCAATGCTCTGGATGCGGGCGCAAACGGCTATTTGCTGAAAAACGCGATGGAGGTGGAGTTACCACAAGCTATCCGCGCTCTGGCCGCCGGCAGGCGGTTTATCAGCCCGGAGTTGGAACACCCGCCGGAAGATGAAGTGTTCGACCGGCTGACCCCGCGCGAGAGAGAAGTGTTGACCATGATCGCCAAAGGCAAATCCAACAAAGAGATTGCCGCTCTTCTCGATCTCAGCGTGAACACGGTGGCGGTGCATCGCGCCAACCTGATGGACAAGCTCAACATTCATAAGTCCACGGAGCTGGTGCAATACGCCGTGCGGAAGGGCTTGGTCGCTTTTCCCTAGCGCATCATGCGCCGCCGCGATTTCCTCTTAGCGCCGCGGGCCTCCCGCTTGTCGGCAGCGCCCCGGCTGCGAATTTTCCGTTTCACCTCGTTGATGTCAGTAACACCGCCGGCATCCACAGCGTTCACAACAACGGCGCGTTCGGCCAGAAGTATCTCCCGGAAACGCTGGGCCCGGGCTGCGCCTTTTTCGACTACGACGCAGACGGGTGGCAGGACATCCTGGTGGTGAATGGGATGGACTGGCCTGCGCACCGGCGGCGGCGTTCCACCCTCGCGCTCTATCGCAACAATCGCAACGGCACGTTCACCGATGTTACGCGCGACTGCGGGGTTGGACTTCGAGTTCTACGGGCTGGGAGTGGCTGCCGGCGATTATGACAACGACGGGTTCCCGGACCTTTACCTCACAGGATTCGGACAGAACCGGCTTTTGAGTAATACCGGTCGCGGCACCTTCGTCGATGTCACGAGGAAGAGCGGGCTCGGGGATCGCCTGGGCCTCTCCACTTCGGCGCTCTGGTTCGACTACGACCGCGACGGGCATCTGGATCTGTTCGTCTGTAATTACGTCCGGTGGAGCCCGGAACTGGACGTGGTCTGCAGCAGTGCCGATGGCAAGCACAAGTCGTACTGCACGCCGGAAGCGTTTCATGGCACCACGTGCTGGCTGTTTCGCAATCGAGGCGACGGGACCTTCGAGGACGTTACGGACAAGGCGGGGCTGGTCGATACCAGTTCGAAATCCCTCGGAGTAGCGTTGATCGATTACGACAACGACGGCTGGCCGGATCTGGTGGTCGCGAACGACACGCAGCCCAATAAGCTGTACCGCAATCGGCGCAATGGCACGTTCGCGGAGATTGCAATGGACGTCAACATCGCCTTTAGCGAAGACGGCAAGGCGCGCGGGGGAATGGGAATCGATGCGGCCGACTACGACAACTCCGGCAGACAGAGCGTCGTGATCAGCAATTTCGATAACGAGATGCTGGCGCTCTACCACGCCGGGCGCGACGGCTCCTTCAGCGACCTTTCCGCCCACAACGAAATCGGACGCGCCACCCGGAGCTCGCTCGGTTTCGGGTGTTTCTTCTTCGATGCGAATCTGGACGGGTTTTTGGACTTACTGGTAGTCAACGGCCATATTGACGATACAGTGCGCGACCCCCGGGGCAAGACCGCGTACGCGCAGCGTCCCCAACTTTTCCTACAGAACGAGGCCGGCGTTTTCACCGATGTGGCGAACCAGGTAGGCGGAGGCTTCGTTGATGCGAAGGTCGGCCGGGGCGCCGCTTACGGAGACTTCGACAACGATGGCGATCTCGATATCCTGATGACCACGAACGGGGGACGCGCGTTCCTGTATCGGAATGACCTGGCCGCGGGGAACCGCTCGCTGCGTTTGAAGTTGATCGGCACCCAATCCAATCGCGATGCCATCGGGGCTCGCGTCGAAGTTCATATAGGCAAGACAACGATGTCGAGCATGGTGAAGACGGGTTCGAGTTATCTATCGCAATCCGAACTGCCGCTCACGTTTGGAATGGCGCACTTCGATAAAGCCGATCGCGTGGTGATCCACTGGCCGAGCGGTCGAACCGACGAGCACCGGGGTTTGAAAGCGGGACGGGCCTGGGTGATCCAAGAGGGTCAGAAGCCGCGATAGACCACGTTCCCGTTCACGATGGTCGCGACAGCGGCTCCCCGGAAAGCGCGCCCGTGGAACGGTGAGTTGCGGCTCTTCGAAGGAGACTTGTTCACGTCGTAAACCCACTGCAGTCCGGGATCGAGAATGGTGACGTCGCCGGCTCTGCCCATCTGCAGTGTTCCCTGCTCCAGATTCAGGACGCTCGCGGGGCCGGTGGTGAAAAGCGCGATCATGCGGGACAGCGAGAGATGGCCGGGATGCACGAGGCAATCGAACGTAAGGCCGATCGCCGTCTCGAGGCCAATGATTCCGAACGGACAGGATTCGAACTCCTGCATCTTCTCGCTCCCGGCGTGGGGTGCGTGGTCGGTGGCGATGGCGTCGATGGCGCCGCTGACCAGCCCTTCGATAACGGCGTCCACATCGGCTTGCGAACGCAGGGGCGGCTTCATCTTGAAATTGCTGTCGTAGGAGCCGAGCTCGGCATCCGTAAGGATGAAGTGATGCGGCGTCGTTTCCGAAGTGACCGGCAAGCCGCGGCTCTTTGCAAACGCGACCATGGACACCGAGTGCCTGGCCGAAATATGGGCCACATGATAGTTGGCCCCGGTAAGTTCCGCGAGAAGAATGTCCCGCGCAACCATGACGTCCTCGGACGCCGCCGGAATGCCGCGAAGGCCCAACCGGTTGGAGTGCGCGCCCTCGTGCATGTCGCCGCCGGCGGAGAGATGCAGGTCTTCACAGTGATTGATAACGGTAAGGTTTAGCGAGCGCGCGAACTCCATCGCCCGGCGCATCACGCGCGCATTCATTACCGGGCGCCCGTCATCGGAAATAGCGACGATGCCGGCTTCTTTCATCGAGCCGATGGACGCCAGTGCACCGCCTTCGCTGCCTTTTGTGATGGCCCCGATCGGCCTCACGTTGACAACGGCGTGATGGCGGGCGCGTTCCACGATGTAGCTGGTGACGGTCGCGTTGTCGTTGACGGGGAGCGTGTTCGGCATGCAGCAGATAGTGGTGAATCCGCCGGCTGCCGCGGCGCGGGCGCCCGTCTCGATCGTTTCGGCGTGCTCCATCCCCGGTTCCCGCAGGTGCACGTGCATGTCGATGAAGCCCGGCGCGACGATCAGGCCGGCGGCGTCGAACTCCGGCGAGTGCGGAGCGGGCTCGACCGGCGATGCGTCCATCCACGATGGCCAGGTCCGCAACCTCGTCACGCCCGGCTGACGGATCGATCACCCGGCCGCCGCGAATCCAAAGATTCACTGGACCACCCTTTCCAATACGGCCATGCGCACCGCAATACCGTTTTCAACCTGATTGAGGATGGCCGAACGCTGGCTATCGGCAACCTCCGAGGACAGCTCGCGGCCGCGATTGATAGGGCCAGGATGCATCACGATAGCGTCGGGCTTGGCGACGGCGAGGTGCTCCAGGCGAAGTCCGTAGAAGCGGAAATATTCGCCGGCGGACATCGGCACTTCGTGCTGCCGCTCCAATTGCACACGCAGCATCATGACGACGTCGACATCGCGGATCGCCTCAATCATGTCATTGGTCAAAGTGACTCGCGCGGCCAGCGATTGCATCTCGCGCGGAAGCAGCGATGCGGGGCCACACAGCACGATATCGGCGTCGAAGCGCGAGAGCAGGTGGACGTTCGAGCGGGCCACGCGGCTATGGGCAATATCGCCGATGATTGCCACGCGCAGGCCTTCGAGAGAACCGCGGCGGTCGAGAATGGTAAGCGCATCGAGAAGCGCCTGGGTGGGGTGTTCATGCGTGCCGTCGCCGGCGTTGATGATGGGGATGTTGAGATGTCTGGCGAGGAAGTGCGGCGCCCCCGAAGCGGAGTGGCGCATCACGATCGCCTGCGGACGCATCGCGCCTAAGGTATTCAGTGTGTCGACCAGCGATTCGCCCTTCGAGACGCTGGACGCGGAGGCCGTGATGGAGAGCGAATCCGCGCCGAGCCGTCTAGCGGCGATTTCGAAACTGGTCCGCGTGCGCGTGGATGCTTCGAAGAACAGGTTGACGATCAGCTTATGTCGTAGAGTTTCGTAGCGCCCCGGGCTTTGGAAGTAGCGGGCGCGGTCGAGGATGGCTTCGATATCCGCGCGGTTCAGCGCTTCGATGCCGAGCAGCCCGGCGGACATGGCTTAAGCCGGCTCCGCTGCGGACACCTTTTCCACCATGAGCACCTTTTCGGTGTCGTCCAGTTCCTGAAATTTCACTTCGATGATTTCCGTCTCGCTTGTCTGCACCGTGCGCCCGACGAATCGCGCCTCGATGGGCAGTTCGCGATGCCCGCGATCGATCAGGACCAGGAGCTGCACGCGCGCGGGACGGCCATGGTCGAAAAGCGCGTCGAGCGCCGCGCGGATCGTGCGCCCCGTGTACAGGACATCATCCATCAGAATGATGTCCTTGCCCTGCACGGGAAAGCTGATCTCGGTCGCGCTTACGACGGGCTTCGGCCCCACTGTGGAGAGATCGTCGCGATAGAGGTTGATATCCAGGATGCCCACAGGGATGGAACATTTCTCCAGCGTTTCGATCTTCCTGGCGAGCCTTTGCGCCAGAGGCACGCCGCGCCGCCGGATCCCGATGAATGCGAGGTTGTTGAGGTCGCGGCTTTTCTCCAGGATCTCGTGCGCGAGGCGAACCAGCGTGCGATCGATCTCGCTCGCGCTCATCAATTGCGCCTTTACGCGGGTGGCTGCCATGGGAACCGATCAGCGTATCATAGCGTTCGGCTAGTAGCCCCGGATCTGCGAGCGAATCCGCTTGGCCAGCTTCTCGATCTCCTCGGTGCGATGAATGCTGGAAATGCTGAGCACCTGGGCGCCGGACTGCTCGATCTCCTTCTGCAGAGCCTGCGCGAGTTCCACGAGTTGGCGAACCTCCTGGAGTTCGCGGGTGTGCTCGGCTTTTAAGATCTCATCCTGCTGCGAGCTTTCCGTTCGGAAGACGCACCTGGTCGCGGGGGATTTCCTTTGGATCACCGGGTTTGCCGGGAACTGTTTGCACTTGCCCCGCGAGCGGCTGAAGCCCAAAAAACCCAAGAAATACGAAGATTGCCAACGAGTGGAGCATAAAGAAGCCGTTGCTATCATAGCCAAAGTGCGCGGGGTCAATGTCGGCATCATCGGACTGGGGAATGTCGGTTCGGGAGCATTGGAGATCCTCGCCGAGAACGCCAAACAGATCCAGCTCAAGTTAGGTTTTCCGTTGCGCGTGGCTGCGGTTTGCAGCCGGTCCGTGCAGTCGCTGACGCTGCCGCCGGAGCTCTCGCGGGCCCGGCGCGTGCGGACTGGCGCGAGGTTGTCGCCGACCCTGAAAGTCGATATCGTGGCGGAGCTGATCGGGGGCACGGCGGTAGCGCGCGAGGTGATCGATGCGGCGATCGATCAGAAGAAATCTGTCGTTACCGCGAACAAGGAGTTGATGGCGGTGTGCGGCGCGGAGATCTGGGACGCGCGCGATCAAGGCCGGGATCAATCTGGCGATGGAAGCGAGCGTCGCGGGCGGCATCCCCATTCACGCCGTGCTGCGGGAGGGGATTGTCGGGGGATCGTATTCAATCGCTGTATGGGATCTTGAACGGCACGAGCAACTACATCCTGACGGAGATGGAGAAGCTCGACGCCGCTGGAAACGGTGCTGGCCGAAGCGCAGCGGCTGGGATACGCGGAGGCCGATCCGGCTGCGGACATCGATGGGCATGACGCGCGGTCCAAGCTGGCGATCCTTTCGGCACTGGCCTTCGGCGAGCGGATCACGCCCGCCGATATCTACGTGGAAGGAATCCGGCGCATCTCACCGATGGATTTCGCTATACGCGCGGCAACTGGGCCACACGATCCGGCTGGTCGTGCGCGGCGCGGCAGATTCCGGAAGGACTGATTCTGTCGGTGCGTCCGGCGCTTGATTCCACGATCGACGATTCTGGCGAGCGTGGATGGCGCGTACAACGGCATTCTGGGTGCGCGGCCACTATGGCAGCGATACGTTCTACTATGGGCGCGGCGCGGGCTCGCGGCCGACCGGCGTGGCGGTGGTCAGCGATCTGATGCGGGTGGCGCGGGAGATTCGTTTTGGAAGCCCGGAGCGCGTTTCGCCCTTCGCGCACGAGCGTCTGGGTGAGTACAAGCCGCTCTCGGTGCTGGAGCAGTCGCGGCCTTACTATCTGCGGTTCCTGGTGGAGGATCGCCCCGGGATTACGGCGACGCTGGCCGGGATTCTGGCCAAGCGCCAAATCAGTCTGGAGGCGGTTCTGCAGCTTCCCTGCGAAGACAAGCACGCGCTGCCGTTCGTGATCACGGTGGAGACACGCCGGAGCGCGGGCTGCGGGAGGCGGTGCAGGAGATGGCGAACCTGGATTTCATGCGGGAGCCGCCGCTCGCGCTGCCGATCGAAAGCGGCCTTTAGTAAACTGAGGGAGTCTGCCAGCGCGGGAGTAACTCAATGGTAGAGTCACAGCCTTCCAAGCTGTTGGTTGCGGGTTCGATCCCCGTCTCCCGCTCCAGCCTCTGACAATCCCAAGATTACGAATAGCCAGAGCGCGATGGCGGGGCGCTGCATGGGGAAATCGATCAGGCTGTGAACGAGGACCGAGAGCACGCCGAGTCCCCACACGGAACGCCAGAGTCCCCGGGCGCTGAGCATGACGACGCCGGCCATCAGTAGCATCAGCGGGAAGCCGCCTTCAATCACCCATTCGACCCAATCGTTATGGGCATGGCCGAGCACCTCACCAACATCGAAGTGCGCGTAGGCGGGGTAGGTGTTTTCGAAGTTTCCGAGGCCGAAGCCGGTGAGCGGTTTGGCGCGGATCATCTCTACGCAGGAAGCGAGGATCTGTTGGCGCGCGAGATACGGGTCGGCTTCCTGGACGCGCTCCCAAAGGCGAGTCCAACCGATGGCCACGGTGAGCGCGGTTAGGCCGGCGAGGAGCATCGCGATTCTGCGGATGCTGTTGCGCTGTCCAGGAAGTCCGCGCCGGTAGGCCAATACGAGGATGACGACGGTCTCGGCGAAGACGAGGAAGCTGCCGGCGCGGGAGGCGCCTTCGATGACGCTCGCGAAGAGGATGGCGGCGATCAGGGTGGCGATGAGCGGGGAGCGAATCACGCGCGGGCGGGCGGCGAGAGCCTCATAAAGCGCGATGGGCAACAGGAGCTGGACGTAAGAGGCGTAGTGGTCCTTATTGCTGAACGGGCCCATGTAGTTGGCGGGCTCGTAGGGATCGAAGTAGCCGAAGACTTTCGAAGGGTCGTTGAGGTTCTGGACGGCGGCGGCGGCGCTGAACACGAAGCCGAAGAGAAGGAGGGCGCGGAGCAGGTGGGTGCGCATCTCCGGGTGGGCACCAATCTGGAGGGCGAGGAAGTAGGCGGCGAGGCAGACGATCCAGCGAACGATGGCGACTTCGGTTTCCCAACGGCTGACGGTGAGACCGGCGAGGAGTTGGATGGGCCCGAGAGCGACGATGGCGAGGAGCGGGATCAGGACGCGACTGGTGGCGAGCGGAACGGGCCGGAGCAGCGCGTACAGCGCCCAGGCGGCGGAGAGCGCGAGGATGGCGGATTCGTAGAGGGTGACCCAGAGGCGGGTTTCCAGGCCCACGGTGAGGATGGCTTCGCCGAGCGCGCAGGCGAGGACGGCGGCGGTCACGGCGAGGAGCGGTTTGGGCGCGTTCATGAGGCAGGCACCAGATCGATGCGGATGACGTGCAGAGTGCCTTCGAAACGAAGGGCGCCGAGGCTGCGATCGAGAGAGAGAACGAGGCGGTAGAGCGCGGGCGCAGGGCCGGGGGGCGTGGTGAAGCGGTAGGTTTCGGAGTGCGAACCGGCGGGTAACGGGGCGGAATCCGGGAGAAGGCCGGCGAGGCGGAGGTGGAGGCCGGTGTCGGGAGTGGATGAGGTGGCGTAGCGGATGGTGAGGGAGTGCGGTTTGCCGGGTGGGAGGACGACGAACTGGGAGAGGAGCTCGGTGTGTTCGGGCTGGCGGCCGGAGAACTCGAAGCGCAGGCCGGCGTCCTGGGTGGCGGCGATGCCGGGGATGCCGGTGGTGAGGCGCCAGGCGAAGCCCTGGGCGAGGGGCGACTGGTCGAACGCGGGATCGGTCAGGCCGGCGGGGGCGTGCGGGAAGAGCTTATGCCAGACGGCGGTTGCGAGGGCGGGCTGATTGTGCCAGACGAGGTAGTCGCAGTAGCGGAGCGACGGCGGGGCGAGGGCGGCGACGGGCTCGAGGAGCGAGAGCGGGGCGCGCTTGTCGAGGAGGTACAGCAGGTACTGGGTGAGGACGTTGGAGCGATGGGGGATGGCGCGGGGCAGGATCTCGGCGGGATCGGAGGTGAAGCTCCAGCACTCGTCGAAGAGGGGGGCGAGGTCGTCGTCGTAGGAGGCGGCGAGGGCAGTGCGCATGGCGGGCCAGAAGCGGGGGTCGTGGCGGCGGGCGTAGAACTCGGCGAGGAGCCAGCGGGGGGCGAAGGTGCGGTCGATGGCGACGGCGTGTTCGAGGCAGGAGTGGGCGCGGGCGAGGTCGTGGAGCTGTTCGGCGATGTCGGCGCAATCGATCCAGTAGTTGGGGTTGGTGGGGGTGAGCCTGAGGGCCTGCTCGACGTGGGCCATGATGGCGGGGTTGGGACCGGGCAGGAGGTCGCGGGCCAGTTCGATCTGGGTGGCGGCGCTTTGGGGGTCGGCGGCGACGGCCCAGCGGATGGACCAGAAGAGGGCGGTCAGGATAGCGGCGAGCGCGAGGGCTGCGGCGGGTTGTCGGGACGACATTTGCGGGCTGGGCGGGTGGCCGTCACCACTATAACGGGAACCCAAGGAATCGGAAAGGGTTTGTTTTGTTCAGGTTGTCAGGTTCGTTTCCCGGGAGACATTTTCGGCGGCGGCGCGGGCGGCGCGGAACTTCAGGAAACGGTCGAGGGAGCGGGAGAACTGGCGATCGCAGCCGGCCTCGTACTGGCTCATGATGCCGCAGGACTGGGCGCGATCGACGAGGGTGGAGCGATCGCGGGAGGGGGCATCGGGCGAGGGGTCTGCGGGGGCCTGGCTGAGGATGTGGGCCTTTTCCATGCCCCAGACGCGCATCTGGCGCCAGTGGGCGACGGCCATTTTGTTGACGAGAAGCAGCTCGACGGCGGTGGCGGGCATGAGCTCCTCGTGGAGCGAGCGATGGAGATCGTGGAAGCGCTGGAGGGACTCGCCGGGGAGCACGACCGTGCGCGCGAGGAGGCCGTGACGCAGGCTGTTGGCGGAAGATACCGCGCGTCCGCGAGGGGTGACGGGGCCACGCGACTTGGCGCCGTTGGCTTTGGAAGCTGCGATTTGCTTGTCCGTTCTCATCCTAAATGTACTGTATCACACATTTGTAGGACGGGCGAATCCGGGCGTTGCGGCGGAAGTTACAGGGGAGCGGAAAACGTGACAACCAGCATTAATAGCCTTATTCTAGGGGGGATCGAAGAGGACAGGCCATGACCGTGATACTCGACCTCGAACCCGAATTAGAGCGCGGACTGCAAGCGCAGGCGCAGGCGCGCGGCGTCAGCGTCCAACATTTTATCCACGACCTGGTCAGCCAGCAGGTTCGTGTAGGGGTTTCTTCGGCGGCAGCTAAAAGAACCTTGAAGCTTCCCGCCCGAGACCTCGGGGATATGGGCTCTATGCACCGTCGCGATATTTACGACGATGCCCGTTGAGCCGGGCGTCGTCGATGCAAATATTCTGGTCTATGCGGTCAACTCGGTCGCCCCGCAGCATGCGGCTTCCCGCGCCCTGCTTGAAGCGGCGTTCGACCCGGCGGTAAGCCTCTACGTCACGTCGCAGATCCTCTGCGAGTTCTATTCCCTGATCACGAACCCGAAGCGCACGGCGAGAGCATGGTCATCCGCCGATGCCGTTCAGACGATTTCGGAGCTGCTGGAATCTCCGGGGCTGAAAATCCTGCCGACGCCGGCGCAAGCTGTTCCAAGGCTCATGGAACTGCTGAAGCGCCACCCCGCCACCGGCGGCGACGTATTCGACCTGCAGATCATCGCCACCATGCTGGCGAACGGCATACAGCGCATCTATACATGCAATGCGAAGGACTTCCTGAAATTTCCGGAGCTCGAGGTGGTTACTCCTTAAGTAGCGAGGAGCGTTTTTTCTCAATAGTCCAATACAGGGCCGGGCTCCGCAGTCTAACGGAACCGTTTGTGAACTGGACTGGAAAGGCTGAACGCCGGCAGATTAGCGTGCCCACGCTGCCGCGATTCGTTCCTGAACGCCATTCCACGCAAGCGATCCTCGAAACCCTGAAGGCGCATAGGGCAAGGTCACTAACCTTGATCTCTTCGGCGATAGTGAGCTCGATGTGGCTGACAAGCTCGACGCGTACGCGCATAAAAGTCCCTGGACCAACCGGCTCGTGCTTGGCGACTCTCTTCCGGTCATGAACTAATCACCGGCTGCGAGCACAATATCCCACCTGTATGGCGTCCATCCGCGAAATTACCCAGCTTTCTCAGCCATCTCCCGAACCGCGAGTAGGAGAGCTTCGTTTCTGGGGGTAAGCGAACCAGAACTGCTCGCGCTGGAAAGTACGTCATGGGCAAGCAATAGGCTCGCTGCGTCGCCAACTCTCATGAGCGAGCGGGCCAAATCTGCTTGATAGTCAGCATTCGCCGATTCCTGTGCTACCAGCTGTTTGCGAATCGCCACAGCTTCCAAATAGAACGACCGCGCCGAATCTTTCTTGCCCACGCCGCGCTCGAGGTCGCCCAGGCTCATGAGGGATATCGATAAATCATGCAGATAGCCGGCATTACCCGGTTCTCGCTCCACCAAGCCGGTGCCAATTTCGACAGCCTTGGTGTAGAACTGACGCGCCGTTTCCGCGTGCTCCGACCATTTCTGGAGACTACCCATTCCGCGATAGCAGTGCGAGAGGCTCGAGCAAGTAATCAGCACGTCCCGGTTCTTGCTCGACAAGACGCACCCGAATCTCGAGGGCTTTCTCTTGACAGTGCCGCGCCGCCTCACTGCGACCTTGGCCGGCATCCAGGCCAGCCATGCTCTCGTAACTTTTTGACAGGTCACGCCAGCAGTCTGGGCGGCCCGGATTCAACTCGACCGTACGGAGGGCTTTCTGTAAATTCTTCTCATCGATCTGCCGGGCCAACCTGCCCCAGTCTAAGCAGTTGTGATCATCTATCATCTGATCTACGGTACCTAACGAGTGAGCGCATGGTGATCGAACAAGACAGTCTTCCCGTTGCTGTTTTAAAAGCACCTCAAGTTAAAGGCCGGAGAATCTCTGAGGTGATCGCCGCTCTCGAAGCTCATGGAGCAAATGCCGTCCTGGATGGATCCCGATCCATCCAGTAACGGGTACCACGGCGGAAATCATTGCCAACATCCGCGACTTCAGCCGCATTCCGGGACTGAACATCATCCAACTCTGAGCAAGGCCCCTTCCCCTCCCCACCGTCCGCTTTCTTCGACCTCGAAGAAGTTGGGTTCAACGAAGCAGGGCCGTGGGTGAGTCACTGCGTCCGGGTGGACTTAAAGCTAATGGATGCGGCAGGTTGGTGATTCGGTGGGGCCTGGGGTGCGGCGGGGTGGGGCAGGATGGGGGTGTGGCTCACGTATGACGACATCCCGAGGAAACGAAAGATTCGGGCGCGGGCGGTGACTCCTCTGGACGCGCTGGCGTTTGCACGGACGAAGCTGGGATTTACGCCGGATGCGGCGCAGAGCGAGGTGCTGCAGTGGACGGCGAACCGGGGGATTCTGAACTGCACGCGGCAGTGGGGCAAGTCGACCATGGCGGCGGCGAAGGCGGTGCACCGGGCGTACACGCGAGGCGGGGAGCCTGGTGCTGGTGGCGAGTCCGACGGAGCGGCAGAGCGCGGAATTTCTGCGGAAGGCGGCGGGGATGGTGCGGCGGCTGGGACTGACGGCGCGCGGGGACGGGGACAATCGATCTCGCTGCTGCTGCCGAACGGGTCGCGCATTGTGGGGCTGCCGGGGACGGAGGGGACGGTGCGGGGGTTTTCGGCGGTGTCGCTGCTGCTGATCGACGAAGCGGCGCGGGTGGAGGATGCGATGTACAAGGCGCTGCGGCCGATGCTGGCGGTGGGCGGCGGCGATTTGTGGCTGATGAGCACGCCGTACGGCAGGCAGGGGTTTTTCTACGAGACGTGGGAGCATGGCGGGGCGGAGTGGAAGAAGGTGAGCGTGCCGGCGACGGAGTGCGCGCGGATTCCGGCGGCGTTTCTGGAAGAAGAGCGCGGGGTGCTGGGACCGCTGTGGTTCCGGCAGGAGTATCTGTGCGAGTTCGTGGACAGCGGGTCCGCCGTGTTCGATCGGGAGCTGGTGGAAGGGGCGCTGGACGATCGGGTGGAAGGACTCGAGATATGAAGCTGGGCGGCGGCACCAGGGTCGCGATGTTTTATCTTGGGCTGGATCTGGGGCAGCGGCACGATCTTTCGGCGATCGCGGTGGTGGAGCGCCGGGACCGGGCGCGGGCGTATCAAGCGGCGGTTTTCGACAGCATGGCGGTGCGGCGGCTGGAGCGGGTCCCGCTGGGAACGCCGTATCCGCAGGTGGTGGCGCGGGTCAAGGCGATGGTGCAGCATCCGGCGATCCAAGGGCAGTGCGTGCTGGCGGTGGATGCGACGGGCGTGGGGGCGCCGGTGGTGGATCTGCTGCGGGCGGCGCGGCTGGGCTGCGAGATCGTGGCGGTGACGATCACGGGCGGGACGCAGGCGCATATCCATACGGGGCCGGGCGGAGGAATTGCGGGGGTGAACTGGTGGAGCGTGCCGAAGCGGGACCTGATGGCCGGAATCGACGTGCTGCTGGCGCGCGGGGAGCTGACGGATTGCGCGGGGCGTGAAGGAAGCGGGGACGCTGGTGCGGGAACTGATGGATATCCGGGTGACGACGCGGGGCAAGGGGCGGGTGCGGATGGGCGCGGACGGGTGCGGGGAACATGACGATCTGGTGATTGCGCTGGCGCTGGCGTGCTGGCGGGCGCAAAAGGGCCGAAACGGTTATGGGCAGCAGAGACTGGTGGGGATATAGGGCGGGATGGAGGCGATGAGATGGGGATGCTGGACGAGCGGTACGAGAGCGTAGGGGATTACGACCCGGTGCTACGGTCGCACTGCCGGCTTCCGGAGGAGAAAGCGATTGCGCGCGGAGATGGCGGCGTAGGCGGTGAGAAGACCGAGGAGGATGCCGAGGGCGTTATCGCGGACGTCGCGCCGGGATCCGGGAATCGCATGACTTACGGCGCCCCCAGGCAGCCTAGAAGAAAAGCCAGCCGACGCATCATTCCTGTCTCACAATAAGGGTTGGAGCATCGCGATGTCGACTTTCCCCTTAGTGCCGCTTGCCGAATATCTGGCAACTGTTTATCGGCCGGATTGCGAATACCTGGACGGCGAACTTCTGGAGCGAAACGCGGGCGAGTGGGATCATAGCCGGCTGCAGATGCTGCTGAGCGGGTACCTGTTGAATCGGGAAAAGCAGTGGGGCATCGTGGTCGTTCCGGAGCAGCGGGTCCAGGTGAAGGCAACCCGTTTCCGAATACCGGATATCCTCGTTTTGACCGGTGCCCGGCCCGCAGGACCGATCGTCACCCAACCACCATTCCTTTGCGTAGAGATCCTGTCGCCCAGCGATCGCATGGCGGAGATGCACGAAAGGATCGACGATTTTTTGAGCTTCGGCGTGAAATACGTGTGGGTGATTGATCCGAGGACCCGTCGCGCTTTCGTGTATACGTCCGAGTCTGTTCGAGAAGTGAAGGATGGCATTCTTCGCACAGAGGATCCCGACATTATCGTTCCGCTTCTTGAGATTGAGTAGCGCTTCCGGGTGACGAGGCGGGGTAAGGGGCGGTTGCGGATGGGCGCGGTGCTACGGTCGCACTGCCGGCTTCCGGAGGAGAAAGCGATTGCGCGCGGAGATGGCGGCGTAGGCGGAGAGAAGACCGAGGAGGATGCCGAGGGCGTCGTCACGGACGTCGCGCCACTCGAAGGGGCTGCGATAGAAGAAGTGCTGGGAGAACTCGAGCAGGAAGGCGAGGGCAGCTAGCCAGGCGGCAGTTCGAAGTAGCGAGCCACCCCAGGAGATGACGCATGTCAGAGCAGTAATGCCGGCGAAGATGGCAATGTGGAGTGGGCGATGCAAGAAGCTCTGTGTTCCGAGCGGTATTTTGACGCTGGCGGGAAGGAGCGATCCGAAGATGAGGAGCGCGAGCAGGAGGTTGCGCACGAGCCTAGTCGACACGGGCACCGGGGCGGACGCGGGGGCCGACTCCGTGGAGGTCGATTGGCTGGAAACCGATTTTGGACGCGGGAGAGTTGGGCGAGAGTTGGAAGTTGTACTGCGAGGCATTCACGAAGAGCGGGTCGGCGAGCAGGGAGTGCCGGTCGTGACCGGCGGCGCGCCACTCCTCCCAGGTGCGGCCGCTGAAGCGCGGCGTTTCGCCCGATAAGTTCCAATAGATGTTATTGTCCATTTCGAACCGATCGTCCGACCAGTTGGATCCGAGAAGCGATCCGCTATCGAAGTACACGATGTTGTGTTCGAACTGGAAAGACAGATGGGGCTCCGCGCGCGTCCGCATCAGCTGGTATTCCCCGCCAAGCGCGAAGACGTTATTGCGGATGACATTGTCCTGCCCGTAGTGCTGGTGGAAGCCGGCGCTTTTGGTCCGGTAAACGATGTTGTTTTCGATCAGGATGCGGGATGAGCCCTCATCGGTGTAGATGCCCCAACCGCCGTAGGCGAAGGCGTTGACGTCATGAATGAGGTTATTGCGAATTACGGTTCCGGGCTGGATCCCCAAGGTGTAGACCGCGCCCATATCGCTCAACAGACCCTTGCCGATATCATGGAGGTCATTCCATTCGATTCTATTCCCGGAAGACTGATTGGGACCATAGCCCCAAGTCCAGCCGACGGAGATGGCCGTGTAATAAAGATCGTGAATGTGGTTATGCGAGAGGGTGTTGCGGCTACTTTGCCCTACCCAGATGCCGACGGCTGAAGGGGAGACCAGCCCAAGATCGTGAATGTCGTTATCCATAACGAGGTTGTCGGCGTTGCGGGTATTTTCGGTGGGGGCCAAGGCGGTATCGCCAAGCTTGATGCCCCCCGCTCCCATGTCAGAAATTTCGTTGAACGTGATGGCGCTCTTGACAGAGCCGCGCCCAAACCAAATGGCATAGCCGCCCATGTGGGAAAACGTGCAGTGATCGATGGCGATGTTGCGAGTGCCCGCGGCTTCTATGGCGGAAGCGGCGTGCATGGCGGCCTGGGTTTCGGAGTAGCCTCCGGGCGGCAGCTCCCAGGCGGTATAGCGGAAGCCGATGCCTTGAAAAATCAGGTCATGGACAGGGTTTGTCCCGTCCTCCGCTCCCTGGAGGCGCACTAGGGTTGTCAAACGAGGCGCGATGACCTGCTCCGCGGAAGGGTCTTCACCGGACAGAGGCCAGTAGACAACCGACGGCGGATTCGCTCGGGACAGCCATTTGCCTGCAGTGAGCCCTTCCGGTGCATTCTCGATCCAATAACGCGCATTGTCCTCACGGTTGGACGGCCTGGGGTCAACTGCGAACCGGGCCAGGTGAGCGTCTTCATCCACAGAGGAAACCGTCATGCGAAGCTCGGCCCAGGCAAGGAGGGCGACCACTTCGACATCGGCCCGCGCCCAACTCTTGAGAATGTCGGCACCCCGGAATTTGAGAGTGAAGGGGTGTTCCTGAGAACTGGGGCCGTCGATGCGATAGAAGCCCTGAGCGGGCGTGCGGGCACGCGGGATGCGGCGACCATCGATGAACAATTGCGTGACGCGCGCGGCGACGGGTGCGGTCCAGAGCTGGCCCTGAGCATGGGCCCAAGTTTTGACGGGCGCTCCGCCGCTGATGACGGGCCACTCACCGGGAAAGGCGACGTAGTTCGTATTGGAATCCTCAGGGCCCAATACAAGGGTGTCGGACAGCGGGTAAGCGCCACCGCGAAGTGAGATGGTGACGGGAAGACCGGGGTGGGTTTGGTGCCACTCACGAGCGCGATTGCGGGCGGCGATGAGCGAGGGTAGCGGACCGTCCTGGGCGGAAGGACTGGGCTCTGCAAGCCGCCCTGACCAGCCCGACTGACCCGAGGGCGATACGTATAGGACTTGAGCAGGAGTTGCCGGGGTAAGTTTCGTGGCTATGAGCGGGAGGAAGAGGAGGAGCGAAGTAGCGGGGGACCGCAGAAGCCGCCTATGCGGACTGGGAGCGCGGGGTTGCACGGCTGGTGGGAGCATTATCGGGCTGATAGTGCGCGAGGTACCGGAGGCAGAACAAGAAAAGCAGCAGCATCAGGACGAAGAGGAGCATTTGGAGCACGGGACCGCGCTTATGCTTCCAGAACTCGCGGAAGCGGGACTGGCGTGACCGCTGGGTACCGGCGCGACTTCGAGGGACGGGGGCAACGCGATGGCCGGCAACCAAGCTTTCGGAGATGTAGAACCTGGAGTCGCAGGAATCACAACGATAGGGCCGTTCCCCTAGTAACGAGCGCTCGGCGTCGAGCGATTTTCTCTGCTTCGAGGGGCGGAGGGATGCGCTCCCGCAAGACGGGCAGGCTATGGACGCGGTTTGGCCCGTTTCGGGCTTTGGTTCCGTGCGATCCGTAATGGTGAGCATAGTATATCGACAAGCTGGCCAAGCGGCCCGCGAGGAACAGTTTTATAACTTGGACCCGGGGTGGACGGCCGCCGGCACAGATGAAGTCAGACGAACTTTGAGTGCACCGAGGCTGATTATTTCGTCGTGGCGTGCAACAAGGCCGAGGGCAAATCCGGCAAAAATAATCGCGGATTTCGCCATCAATTCGAAGATGCTGAAACGATGGCCCACGACTGAATTCTGAATCGCTTCAATAGCGCCGGCCACGGCGCATCCCAAGACCAAGCCGTAGGCCAGTTTGCCCGATTGCCAGAAGGAGAGCGGCGTCTCCCATCCGACGGCTAGAAAGAGCAGGCACTTGAACGCTTTCCACGCGTAGAACACGGGGGGCGGCATTCCTTCACTATGAAAGGGCGTTAATTCGACGATGCTGGTCAGAATGACTGTCGCCAACCAGACGGCCTTAAACTCCACTCCGAACATTCTTAGTCTCATCGTGATCCCCGCCGTCAGTAGGCGCCGTGCGTTGTGAGCACGACCGATATGGTGCGGGCCAGGATGTAGATGTCCATCCATACGGACCAATTTTGGATGACATAGGCATCGAACGCGACGCGCTCCGCGAAGGTGCAACGATTGCGCCCGGAGACCTGCCAGAGACCTGTGATCCCGGGGCGGACCAGTTTGTATTGCTGAAAGTTAGGACCGTACATGTCGATCTGACTTTCCAAAAATGGGCGCGGGCCGACGACGCTCATTTCGCCTTTCAGGACGTTCCAGAGTTGGGGCAACTCGTCGATGCTGGTCTTCCGGATGAAGCGGCCGATGCGCGTTACTCGCGGATCTTTTCGCAATTTCTGGCACGAGCGCCAGGAGAGTTCTTCGGAAGGGTTCTTTCCAGGTATTCGCGTAGCACCTGGTCGCCGTTGACTACCTGCTCCGCAATTTGAGCGGTTTGAACTTACGGCCACCGATGCCGATGCGTTCGCTGGAAAAGAAGACCGGCCCGGGCGACTCAACTTAATCAGGACACCAACCACGGCCAAGACCGGTGTAATCAGAGGGATAAAAACAGCCGCCAAAACCAGATCCAAGAGCCGTTGGCAAATCGAGCAGACGGGCGCAGAAGCTGGCGAGTGACTTCAAGTCCGATGACGCCACCGACCTCACGAACGCAGATTCCGAGGCTGGCAATGCCGATGAGGTCCGGGATGATCGTCGATATGTGGCCGAAGCAGTGACCATAGCGGTCGACGAGATCGAGAAGCTCCTGGCGCGAAAGCCCCGGGCATACAGATAATCCCGTAGCTAATTTTGTGCTCCCGGGTGACTTCCAGGCAGCGGGAGAGGGGCCCGCGAACAATCCGGGAATCGACACCGGTGTATGCGCGGGGTTGTCATCGAGGACGGCAACGACCTTGAGGCCGATGCGCGGATTGTCCGCGAGTGTCTGATGGATGCGCTTTCCGGTGGCCCCGAGCCCAGAATCGCGACGGGGCAGCCCCGCCAGTCGGCGCCGGGCGAAGAGCATGCGAACGAAGGCGCGGGAAGCTGGCACCAGGACGACGCTACCGAGGCAGGCAAACAGGAAGATGAAGCGGGATTGCGCGAGGTCACGAAAAAAAATACGTGGCGGACCAGAGAGACAAGAAGACCATTAAGGTGGCGAGCACACAGCTACGGAGCCTCCTGACAGGATTCTCCGATACACCGGGATAGAGGCGGGCGGCGATGAAGCAGAAGATGGTGAGAAATACAGAGGGGAGGAGGAGACGGTCGATTGGGGTTGTGCTGCCGCCTATGACCAAAGCATGCACGACGGATGCGAGGAGTAACGAGACGATCACGGCGAGGCTGTCGGAAGCGCACAGACATAGGACGGTTCCAACCGGGCGAGCGACCGAGATGGAGTTGGGGGCCGCACCGAGAACGTGCGGCAGCGATGTCGTGGAAATTTCGGGAGACATGGCGGATGTGGAAAGGTGGCTTGGATCAGTTGTGCAAGGTAGCGGCGCGGGCCAGGAGTACGACCGCTTCGACGAAACCTGGCGCGTGAGATGGATGTTGGTGGGCCAAAATGTCGAGAAAGCGGGGGACGATCCGGTCAAGCGAAAAGGCATTCACGGCGAAGGCGCGAAGCGGCTGCGCCGTTCAAGACGCTTTGGCGTGTCGCTAAGGAGATCGCGCGTGGCGGCTATGAAGCTGTCCGTGTCGCCCGGGATCACGACAGCGCCCGCCTCCGCCTTGCGGATCATTTTAGCGGCGGCGTTCTGAGGATCAATCGCGATAACGATGGGGCGACCGGCGCAGAGAATGAGAGCACTTTCGAGGGCACGCAAAACGAGCCTGCGGACGCATCGAGCGGAGCGATGAAGACCGACCCGGATGCGAGCACTTGAGCAACTTCTTCGCTGGGCTGAAACGGCAGCACGGTGAGGTTGGCCAGATGGCGGGCCGCGGCGAGCGCCCGGAGCCGGTCGGCGGCCTGACCGCTGCTGACGATCACGATGCGGACATCCGGCTGGGCCTGGAACGCCTCGGCAAGGCGCACGAACATGTGCAGGTCGTGTTTCAACCCGAGAGTGCCTGAATAGAGGATGTTGCGCGTATTCTCCGAGACCGTGCCGGACGGCCCAAGGATTGCCCCTTTCCCACTCCGGAAGCTCTTCAATGTTGGCCCAATTTTCGAGGAGCACATGGCGGTCGCGAGCCCGGACGATTCGCGGCAATGCCTTCTCATGGCCGGGCGCGATCGTGATGACGGTATCGCTCTCGGCCAAGGATTCCCTCTAAAAGACCCGCTAATTCGCCGAGAGCGGCGCCAAGTTCGCCGAACTTCCGCTGCAGCAGGGTCTTAGTAGCCGACCTGAAGGTCCTGAAGCCAGTAGATGAAAAGGAACTCGGCGCCAGTCTACACCATGCCTGTATGCGGGTGACCGCGGCGAGGGGTACACAGCAAGCTATGACGACCGTGGGCTGCTCTTCTTCCAGAGCTGCGATGCAATGGCCGGCCCACTCGGCTGCCCCGAAGCCGTTGCTTAAGGCTAATTTCCCGTACCCAGCGCGACAGGCGACGTTGCGGATCAAGCGGGCTGCTTCCTCACCCAACCGGCAAGAGAAGAGAGGTTGGGCGATTCAAGCGACCCGTTTACAAAGTAACGGAAGGGATAGCCATCCTGGTGTAACCGTACGGCAAGGCGGTAGGTGAACGCATGGGAGCCGTAATCAATGAGCGTGGCTGAGGATAGATCCTGGGTCATTTGCGATTTGCTGAGTTCAGCAGGGATTAATTGGATTACGGCCTCTGCAAACTGTTTGGCCGGCCGGGATTGTAGCGAGTCTTCAGACGACGTGCGGGAATGCCCCCGTATACAGCCCACGGTTCAAGGTCGTGTGTGGCGACCGCGCCAAGCCCTAACACTGCGCCCTCCCCGATGTGAATTCCCGGTTGCACCGCGGCGCGTGCGCATACCCACGCATAGGCACCTATAGTTATGGGAAGCGCTATTAGCGGAAATTCTGCATTCTGGTAATCGTGGGTCGCGCCACAGAGATAACTATCTTGAGACACGATCGTATGGGACCCCAGTGTTACCGGCGCTGGATTGTAGACAACCACTCCGTCAGCAAGCGTGACCTGATCCTCACATCTCAAGTTCCACGGCGCCCAAACGGAAACTTTCGGGTAAATGTGACAGTTTGGCCCCATCTTTGCGCCAAACAGAGTCAGTAGCCACGATCTCCATTTGTGAAAAGGCCGGGGCGACGGACAAATACGGTGCCGCAGACCACAATCCAAATTAGCCGCGTTAGCCGGTTCCGCAGGGAAAACGTTGGGCGAAGATAAGGATCAAAAGCCGAACCATCCAAGCATTCCGCGTTCGTTGATCCGCGCGCGGAGCCTAAATCTTCTTGATTGTCGTGCATCACTGTAAGTGGCTTGAGTCGCCCTAATTATCCCTGTGAGCCGGGCGATATAGAGCTCTGCCTACTCTGGACCGAGACTCGAGCCTTTTCCGTTTGGACCGGCTTAAGTGCCTTTACCGTTCACGCGCTCGTGATGCGAGCTGATAGAACGTTCTCATGCGAAGAGGCGAAGGCCTCATCCCGGGATTTAAGGACTATCATGTACTCGTAGAAAGCTTGTAGCGTTGCGTAAGTTAGCCCAGCGGTGCCGTCGAGAAACCCTCGTTTAAGCACGTAGAGGATCAAGAATTTTGCGAATGGTCTCGCTGGAAGCCGATAAAATAATTCTTTCTGGTGATATCTACGTTGGTTGAAGTCCTTCGAAAATATAGCCTTTTTCAGGCTGAATGTCTCTTTTCTAAGCCGATTAACTATGATCTGCTTAGCCTCAAGAGTGCTATATGAGTTGTGACGCTCAAGCCAGTGAGAATACCCTTTACTGAACGGGTAATGATCTAGGAACCCCATGAGTTCCCCGACAGGGCCGTCAGCAACCGTCACCGGGTTAACGAGGCGCTCAAATCTGATGTGCTTTGGCTTGTATAATCGCAGATAGTAGGCGGTTGCTTGTACGTGCTTCAGCCACCGGCCCTCAAGGTAGTCGCGCCGTTGCATCCTAAATCCCACACGATCGCCGGGGTCAGATACTGCCGATGCAATACTTTCGGCAAGTTCCTTTGTGACTCTTTCGTCCGCGTCGACGTTTAAGACCCACTGATGTTGAAAATCGAGGTTTGCTAGGGCCCAATTCTGGTGTTCTGCCCAGCTGGTGAGTCTCCTAACCACTACCCTGCAACCGAACTCGCGCGCAACGTCCACAGTTCGATCCGAGCTCCCGGAATCTAACACTATGATGTCGTCCGCCCACACGAGCGCCTCGAGGCAATGCCTGAGGTTTCGCTCTTCGTTGAGCGTCATGACAAATACACTAACGGGCGTTGTCATGGGTTGATTTAGATGATTTGCTCGTATGCCAGAGACTGGTGTGCCGCCTGAAATGAATTCAACGATTCAGACAAGGGGGCATGACGGTACCTGTTTGCGCCGCCCGTACTCCACAATCACGTTCTCTCTAGGCTCTCGAGTAGACTTCTGCTCGCTTGGGATATCTCGAAATTACTCTCAAAACAGTACGTGCGCGCCTCTTGACAGCAGTTCTCTCGGCTTCACACAGGGAGGACCAGCGCTGCAGGAGGCCTGACAGACCCTCGGCAGTGTCCGCGGCCGCAAAACCGGCGCGAGCAAGTTCGACTTCCCGCCAAATGTTGACTTTGTTTGAGATCATGACCGGTACGCCGCATGCTAGCGCCTCCGCGACGGCGATTCCAAAGTTCTCCTGGTGGGAGGGTAGTAAAAAAGTTCGGCGGCGCGAAGAATCCCCCATTTCAGAGACCCACTTACCGCGCCGGTCCACGTGATCCTATCTGACACCCCGAGTCGGATCGCTAGGCGCTCCAATTCAGCTTGCCAGCCAACTTGATCTGGCCCAGCCATAATAAGATGCCATTCTGGGTTGCTGGCAAGTTGGGAGGCGAAAGCCTCAATCACCAGGTCGCACCCCTTTTTCTGGTGAATTCTTCCTAGAAATACCGCCAGCCGCTTCCCTGAAGCGGCGGGACAGTTCCTCTCGAATTGCAACCGTTGCGTGCCATCATCTTCCGGGGGCTCTGCGGTCCCGTAGTTGACAACTCTCTCATTCGCACGGTAGAGCCAAAAGGATTGCCGCGCGAGAACCCGTTCCTCGGCACATGTAAACAGGACGGCTGCGGCGTCTCGCAGCACGCGGTATTCTGCCCAAGGCCAGTACATCCATTTTTTTAGGTGCTTTAGCGGATATCGGTTTTTAAACCAAGGATCCAACATTCCGTGCGTGAAGACGACATACGGGACCTTACCTTTCCTGAGTGCTCTCCATGCCCCAAAGCTTTGAAACTGCCAGATCCCGTTTATGACGACAATGTCAAACCTACATGAGTTCCGACGTATCCATGGGGTAAGCCGATGGGTTATCCCATACGACCCGAATACCGGGCCCATTGCCCAGACCGGAACGTGAGTTTGTGACACAAAGGCAGACTTTGGTGAATCGAGAGACACGATCTCGATCTCATGGCCTAACAGCATCGCGTACTTCGCGAGCTGGTTGACCCCCTCAATGGGCCCGCCGCCGGCCGGGTTGACCGATCTAATACAGTGTAGGATTCTCATTCGCTCACGCGGCCCCCCGGTGACCGTCACGACAAGCACCGGATTTTAACGCGTTCCGTTCCCGGCAAATGAGGTCGCGGTAGAGCGAATCGTATGCCTCCAGCATTGACTCAGCGCCAAAACGCTTTGCATTCACCAAACCTGCCTCGCGAATTGCTCCTGCTCTTTTCAGCGCATTGGCGACGGTTGTTGAAGCCGTTCCCACGTCCTCGGGGTCAATATAGACCGCCGCCCGGCCGCCTACCTCGCACATAGGGGCGCGCCCGGTGGTGACCACGGGACAGCCACACGCCTGCGCCTCAACGATTGGCCAGCCGAAGCCCTCGTGCAGAGAAGGAAAAAGCAACAGAGCGGCTGTTGAGTAGAGAGCTTGGAGCGTCCGTGCGTCCACATCAGTACGCTCGAGGACGACCGAATTCCAGTCCCGGGACGAAGCAAAGTCGCGCATCTCAGAAGTCCAAGGCTTACCGACCATGACAAGACGAAGGTTGCGGCATTCTTCAGCCTCACGAACTCGTTCGAAGATCCGCAATACCCCCATGCGGTTCTTGTACCACTGGTTACCTCCGACGTGGAGGAGAAAGGGACAGTTAAGGTCCACGTCGATCTTCAACAGCAGGTCGACTGCTCTCTGACGCCCCATTGGCTCGAATGGAAAGTTCAGACCATTCGGGATAGTTGAAACACGATCCGATGCCACAGGTGATACTCGGCCTAACTCTTTGCGAGTAGCATCCGAGACACAGGCTATGTGATGAGCCTTTACGAGACTACTAACGATGATACGCTGGAACAGTTTGCCGGTCCAGCTGATGGATATGCTCTTTTCCTC
>CAWFCA010000016.1:0-46418 GCA_963814235.1 Bryobacterales bacterium
CGACCGACCCCGCAACTTCTGGAGCCCCTGGACCGCACACCGTCCCGCACCCCCGCCCGCGCGCTTCCTGCAGTGGCGCGCCACCCATCACTGCCAGCAACGGCGCGTCCCCCCGTTCTCGATTCCGTGGAACAGGCCTACCTGCCGCGCAACGTCGCGCCCCGCGTCGAAGAGATCGAGAGCACCCCGCCCAACGGTAGAGTTCTCCCGGCGTCGCCATCGCCCCCTGCTCCGCAGGGCGCCGACGCGCTCAGCTTCTCCTCGCGCGACCATGGGCAGCACGCGTGGTCCCCTCCGCATCCCTCAATGCCGAAGGCGATTCCTCCACCATGACCGCCGCCAAAGGTTGGATCGGCGTCCGCTGGACGGCTTCCGACGAGAATGGCGATCCGCTGCTCTACACCCTGCAAATCCGCGGTGAGCATGAGTCTGCATGGAAGCTCTTACGCGATAAGCTGGTCGAGCGTCATTACACTTTCGATTCGACCGCCTATGCCGATGGAGAATACCGCGTGCGCGTAATCGCCACCGATCAGCCCGGTAATCCGGGCGGGGAAGCTCACGCCAGCTCGATTCGAGCCTGATCCTCATTGACAACACGCCGCCGGTGATCTCCGGCCTCGCGGTCACCCGCGCCGGTTCCACCCTGCGCCTCTCCTGGAAGGCCGCCGATGCGCTCAGCGTCATCCGCCGCGCCGAATACACCATCGACGGCGAAGACTGGATGCTCGTCGACCCGGTTTCGAAACTTTCGGGTTTTCGACGCTCGCCTACACGCACACCATCCCCGGGGTAGCGCCCGGAGAACACACCATCGCCGTCCGCGTGACCGACGAGTACGACAACACGGCCGTCGCCAAGGCCGTTACGCCGTGATCTTCCGAACATGACTCCCGCCCCGGAAACGCCGCCCGCCCCGGAACAGCCCCGCGTGGCCGTCGTGATCGTCACCCGCGATCAGGCCGCGTCCTTGCAGCTTCGCCTGGAAGCCCTGCGCGACCTTCCGCTCTTAATCGTGGTCGACAACGGCTTTGACGATACACGCGATCTCGACGAGCTCTTTCCGGGCGTCCGTTTCATCCGCCTGCCGCGTAACTTCGGCATGACCAAGGCCCTCAATCTCGGCATCCGCGCCGCCGACGCGCAGATGGTCTTCTTCCTTTCGCCCGATGTCGAGATCAGCCCCTCCGCGATCCACGAGCTTGCCGACACCCTGGAGAACAACCCCGGCGTCGGCGCCGTCTGCCCGCTGCTCACCGGGTCCCCGCAAGTCTCCGAGCTGCCCAGCGCCGCGCATCCGCATCCCGCGCTGCGCCCCGCCCTCGCCGGCGAGTCGGTGCCCTGCGCCACCGTCAACGCGATCCTCTTCCGCTCGTTCTTCCTGCGCGCACTGCGTCACATTGACGAGCGCTACGGCGATTACGGCAGCTCCATCGAACTCTGCCAGCAGGTCCGCCGCGCCAACAAGACCATCCTGATTCACCCCACCGCGACGGCCATCCTCCACGAGCACCCCGCCGTCTCCACTCCCGCCACCGAGGCCGATCGCGAAATTGGCACCGCCCGCTTCCTGCGCAAACACGAGGGCTTCGTCGCCGGCTCCGCCTATCAAATCCAGCGCACCCTTGTGGCCCTCTTCAGCGTCAGGTTGGGGAAATTTACGGCTCTGGCGACTCAGAAGATCATCGACGTAAGTAAGCCCGCGCTCTTCATCTCGTGGGTCCTCCAGCGACCTCGGCTATCCTGATGACCATGCGGGCATCGTTTTTCTTCTTGATTCTCTGTGGCGCCGTGGGCGCGGCGGCCACACCGCCCGAAACCGTGAACGATTTAGTCTCGCGGCTCAACCCGGATCAGAAAGTCCTCTGGGACCACGCTTCGAAGGCCTTCGACGCGAACCAGTATGCAGAACGGGCGCCGGCCAGCTTCAAGCCGTTGCTCGGGCAACTGCCCGGTTACGCGATCCTCTCGAAATTCGCCAGCGAGGCGGCCTTAAACACCGGTGATTACGCTCTCGCTCTGACCACATTAAAACCGCTGGCCGAGAAAGATCCGAATGACTGGCAGGCCATTCCGCTCTTGGCGCGCGCTTGCGCGGATGGGAGACACCGCGTGCCGCGACTCCAACATGGCGCGCGGGGTTGACTTGCACCGCCAGGGTGTGGCCCCGCCTGCCCTCCGCCAATACATATTGGAGCGCGTCAAGGTAGGCGATAAAACACTCTTTATCCTTCCGTCGCTGGAGCCGCTGGGCCCTTACAAAATCGCTTACCTGGGCCGCGTGATGGATGCCAACGGCGCCATCTTCCTCCGCATTACGGTGGAGAGCGGCGACGGAGATCAACCGCGTTTTGCGAAGGACCATCCGAAGGAAGCCGCGCAAGGGCTTCGCGCATTCTCCCTCGATGGGTATCAGGAGGCAGGTTTGAACAGTAGCGGGCAACGCACCCAAACCCACTTCACCTTCAGGTTTTATGTGGGCCAGCCTTCCTATGAAGAAGTGCGGCAGGCTTTTCTTGACGTAGTCGCCGGTAAGATCAAACCCGTCAGCAGCCGTTCCGGTTTAACTGTGCAGTAGCTCCAGAATATCGGTCCCTGCCATTCGCGAAGCAGCATGGCAGGGTTCTGAAATTATGTTGTTCGCTCAGCCGCTAATCGTGCATGCCAGCGAACATGTCGAGGAACTCCTGGTACTTGCCATCTTTCTCCGCGGTGCGCAGAGGTCTGACTCTCTCGACGAGAATCTCTCCCTTTTCGATGGTATTGCTTTCCAGGATCTGCATCACCTCCTTGGTGAAATCCTCGAGAGGCATGGCACGCGGATCGCTAGCCTGCTGCGGACCGCCGAGCTCTGTTTGTACGTAAGGCGGCGCGAGCTCTAGAACTTCAACGCTGGTCTTCCGCAATTGCACACGAAGCGCGTCGAGCCAGTTATGCATGAAAGCCTTGGTCGCGCTATAAACCGGACCTGGCGGGTAGGGGACAAAGGCAAGCCCTGAAGTGGTCACCATCAGCGTGGATTGTGGCTGAGCACGCAACGTGGGCAGCAGAGCAGCCGACAATTGCACCACGCCGGTGATGTTGGTCTGAATGGTGCTGTACGCGCGCGTCAGGTCGATTGAATCCGAAGTATAGTCCTCTATGCCAGCGATACCCGCGTTGTTGACCAGAACATTCAATTCAGGAAACTGACTCTTCACAGACTCTGCGAACTTTGCGATGGCCGCATGGTCACTCAGGTCCACGGCGATACCGGCCATCCCGGGATTGCGGCCTGTGACCTCGTCAAGCAGCACCTGCCGTCGTCCAGCGATAATGACCCGATTTCCTTTGCCGTGCAGCGCCTCGGCAAGTGCGCGGCCGATGCCACTGGTACCGCCAGTTACTAGGATTGTATTGCCTGAAATGTTCATAGTCGCTCCTGCCGAATTGGATGCATCTCGGCGCAGATTGGACTGCCCCTCCTGCTGGGAGCGGTCAGTGCCTATAATCGCGCTTGCGGCCGGCTAAACACAGTATTGTCGCCAGTCGGACGCGCTAGCCCTCCGCTCCCATGCCGATCCGAGGTCAAAGCTGGTTCTCTGGACGGCCCCCATCCCAAGATCACCACTACGCCGTTACTCAAAGGGCCAGTCGCCGACTCACTTCCCGTCACGCCGTTTCACGAGTTCAACTTCCGGTTTGCCGACAATACGATAGTTGAGGAACACGAGGGCGTCTCTCGTTACCAATGTCGTCAGCCCTCGAATTCTTGGTGACATTGATAATCTGGTGATGCCTCCAAGGAAAATCAAATCAAAACAGTAATAATGGGGATGAGGAGCCAAAGATACCGGACTGGAAACGGGCGGTTGCGGGCCTGTTGCGCCTGAAAGCGGCCCGTTCAGAGCCGCGCGATCTGGCAACATTTTCCCTCCTATTGGCTGCTCCGCAAGCGCCTGCGCCTGTTTTCGTTCCGGCTGCTACGCACGCGGCACACAATAGGAACGAAGGCCCGCTCCTACCCGCGAGTCGGTCCACATGATTTCCGTCATCCTGCGATCGATCGGCTGGTCTTTCGTCGGTTGCTTTCGTTCTCGTTTTCGGTGTTGGATGGATCGAAGCTCTCTTCAAGACGTTCATTCTCTCTACGGCAACGTATGTTTCAAGATGGCTCTGGCTCGCGAATGTCTACGAAAGCCTGAAACTATTCCATCTGGACACCGGCGCCGCCGCATCTTTGCTTAGCACGTTGGCCCAGATTGCGGGCGTGTTCCTGGGTCTTTACTTCGCGGCCGTCGGAACGCTGATCAGCGCACGTTATTCGAACGTGCCGCCGAATGTTCGCGAGCTGATGTTCACCGACAAGCTCGGTAACCAGTACATCAAGCTGGTCGCCCTGTTCGGAGCGGTCGCAACGCTGCTGCTGGCCGGACAGAGCATCGGAATTCGCACCGGGCTCCTGAATATTGATCCTGGTGACAATCCTCGGTGTGGCGACGATTTTGAGCTTCGTGCTGCTCGGACGCCGGGCGTTCGAGTTTTTCGATCCCGCATCGCTGGTCAGCCAGCTCGGTTCCGAACTCGTGAGTTGGATCAATCGCGCGACGACGTTGCAGATTTTCAGCCGCCAGCAATCGTTTCAGGCGTTTTACCAAAAGCAGGCCGGATCTCTGCTGAATTCCTACGAAGGCGTGGTGCGCGTGGCGGCACAGGATGCGATTTCGCGCCAGTACACGCTTCCTTACCTTGCACAAAACCTTCTTGCCATTTGGGCCTATTACGGAAGGCGGAAACATTTTCTTGCCAGTGACAGCTACTGGTTTCGCAGGCAGTACGCGCACAAGAACTGGCTAACGACGGACTTTACCGAGACGAGCGTCGCGTTGAACACGGGAACGACGTTGCAGCCCAAAGAGGTTCCTGACCCGGTCTGGTTCGAGAAAGAAACGAGCGAGACATTCTGGTTCGCTTACAACGCCCTTCTGGAAGGTAATCATCTTGAGCAAGCCGCGCAGGTCAGTCTTTCCGCGGCGGAAGCGATCGGGCGTCTGGCCGGGTGCATGCTGGTGAGCGAGGCCGTAGAATTCGCAGGTGCCTGGGCTCCGTTTTTCAGGAGCGAAGCCAAAAAGACCAAAGGCCACCATTACGCGCTGGGGCAGGAGGAAAACGACCTGGTCCAACGTCTGGGGACGGTAGAGTGCTATGCACTCGCGCAAATCGTCTGCTTCTCTCTTTTGCGAATAGCGTCAGCGACGAAAGAAGTGAGCGTTTGCGCATGGCGCTGTCGGAGCCGGACTGGCTGGCGGGCGACGGGATCTACAAGCTGAACGCGCCGAGAACCGTTATCACGGCCCTTGAGCGGCTCCGCTCCGAATTGAGTTCGAGCGCCGTGTCGAGGGCTCGCGCATAACCGCTCCGTGGTATTTGCGCCAGCGCGCGGCATTCGCCTATTGCAGATGGTATAAGGAATCGCTTGACTCCGTGGTCGCGCTTTTTGAGGCGAGTTTCGGAGGCGAACTCGAAGCCTCGATAATGGAGCAATGCTGGCTTGCCGCCGCCTCGCTCAGCAGCAGGGCACTGGAAGCCTGCAACAAGTTCCGACACAACCTTGGCACGGCTGAAGGCGTCGCACGAGAAATGGATGGAATGGCGCAGTCACGCGGAGGGCGAGTGGCCAGGCATCGACTGGGAGGGGTCGCAGACCGGCTTTCCAACTTCGAAGAACGCATTGAAATCGCTACGGCGAAGCTCTTGGTGCCACTTTCGCGCTTTCAACAAAGTGCGCGGCGTTGCCGGATTTCTTCGGGCACGCGCTGGGCGCATCGACGAAGGCATGTTTCGACGCGATCGCGTACGATCGCGATGAGCAGGTCGCAAAGATGTTTCCGTCGTTTTTTCAGGCCAGCCTTGCGGCATATACGTCTCGAAACGAGCTCAAGGAACAACCGGTACGAACCAACATCATCTTCAGCACCGAGCCGATTGAAAACCTGATTGAGCTTTCGGGTTACACAATCATCTATTCGGAGCTGGGTCCGAAGGATACGTGGAAAACGGCAAAGGCGGCTTGGGACGCTACTTCGCAAGCGTGGAAGATCCCCAGGCGACGTAACGTGGATGCTCAATGTCATGAAGTTCAGAACCGAGAGTTTTGGGCTCAATCCAGGGGCGATACAGAGAACGAACTGGAAGCAATTTTTTGAGCACGATATGCGGCGGCGCGGCTTGCGTGAAGACCGGTATGGCGGACTGCCCTGGAACGGCCCTCCCAAAAATCAGCACAAGAGTCCAATTGTCCGGGCCTTGCTTCGCGGTGGCATGTTTTCCGATCTGTCCGACGTGTTTCTGACCGTGTATCTCCTCAAGCAGCCTTTCACGAAAGATCCGGTATTGCCGAGGCGGACAGGAGAGCTTTATCGATTCCTACGAGAGGAGCAAAAGCGCGGCGTCGAAACGAGCGACGAGGTGGATGAATGAACAAACACAAGCGGGAATTAAAGCGGCTACAGCATTCGGTTCATATGTTCTCTGATATCGCGGGAACACGGCCACCGAAGCAGTACGGCGATACGCACTACAGCCGCATGCTCGTGGAAGATGCCGCGAACGGCCTGGTGCCCTATGGAGACAGTTCGAAATTCGAGGTTACGCTGGAACCGGAAAACCGTGAACTCGATATTTATCGGTGAAGGGTTTGACCGTGACGGATACCGGCCAGACCTCTCGGAGTCCGTGCGGAACTTCCTGCGCGAGGCCGCGCAAACCGTGCTCGCTTTCCGGGAAGCCACTTACAGATCGTCTATTTCAGTGATCCCGAAACCGAAAAGCTCGTGACATTCGGTCTGTCGTCGATCCGTCCCTGGACCCTGAAAGCGCCAGGGCGACGGCTGGGTCCAGACCGTTCCTCGCCTCCTATGCGGAGCGGACCAAAGGGCAATCTCAGATTCATCTGCCGGCCGACTCGGTCTTGCCGCCTGCGGCTGCCGGAATACGATGGACGGCTTTCGTCTCCATGATGGCGGATTTGGAGAACCTTGGGCGCGACATGTATCCCAAATTCGGCATTCCGGTCCCGGGCAACCCCGTCCGCGACATCGGCTTTGAGTTCAGGAATGGCAAAAATGGCACAATATCGCCATCGCTCAAGCGACGCGAGAGTCAGGATGGAATGCCCGCAACTCTTTCCCGGAGGAAGTGACGGAGTTCTATTCCGTGCAGCGGTTTTTGCGCTTCGAGAGATTCAAGCTGGAAATTCGCGAGTCCCTCGTGTCGCAACTGAATCAGATGCTACGAAACAGTCGGGATCGGTAAAGCTTCTTCGCCAAGATCGTTGTCTCGGGGTTGCCGGATGCGGCACAGCTTGACCGGTCGATGGATAAACTGGAATCCGGGGTAGCTTCTTTCGCGGATGTGATGAAACCGTATATGTGGTACTAAACGACCCCGAAGGGGCGAGTCTCAAGCTGGAGGGAGCCTCAACCACGGCCCGCCAAAAAGGTAATTTTTTTGTTTCCTGTTGAACGCGCTATCCGCCAAATTGGCTAACTTCCGTTTTGCCGACCATCCATTCATCGTTCAGAGCGCCGACCCTTCCCGGATCGCCGTTGATGGTTAGTCGCAACTGTAGTCGAAAAACCAGCCCGGCTTCCTATCCACGACCATGCAGTGGAGAAGCTAGAGACGACCAAAGTGTCAGGATCGGCGATCTCATGCGGGATATCGCCGGGAAAGGGCCGGCGCGGTAATCCCGGCCTTTTTTTTTTATTTAGCGTACGACTCTAGATAGCCGCATCCCGTGCAGCGATAAGCCGTGATCTCATAGTGCGGACCGTCCTTAGACTGTACTCCGCGCCAAAAAGAGTTCTGCGGCTCCCTGGCTGCCATTGCACCACAATGCTAGATGCGTAATCTTTGTGGTCGCGAATAAACCCTTGTTTCATTTCGCCGTTGCATTTGGGACACTGATTGTGAGATTCCATCATCTCCCCCGGAGCCAATTATCACGAAGAGCGGCCGGTAGTCTTCAATGCCGGGCAATGGCGTTCGATATGGTGACGAGCTCTTTGAGCTTGGCCGCGACATTTGCCATCGTATCTTCTGCCGTGCTCAGGCCGCTTCGCGAGCCGAGCAGCGGACTGACGTCGCGGAGAGCTTCATACGTCGTCCCGTGCACGATGGGAACGAGCCGGTCACGCGCGAGGAGTGCCGAAAGTTCTTTGTCGGCGATACCCTCTGCTGGGAGGCGGCGCAGCAGCGCGGGGGTCACCAACACGATCCCGACTCGCGAGTTCGCCAAGCCCTTGTCGATGGCCCGCATCAACGGCACGCCGAGGCTAACGTCCTTCTCGCTGAACCAGACCTTGACACCAAGTGACTCGAGCAGATCGTGCAGCTCCTTGGCGGCCCCCTGCCGGTCGTCCCAAGCGTGGCAGAGGAAGACGTCCCGAAGGTCAGGCAGCTTCGCGAGGCTCTCGACACTATTGCGGACCGGCGTGAGCGCCACCACCTGGGCAGGCGTGTACACCACGGGCGAACCTGATGGCGACCACCGCGGCCTGACGCCGACCGCTGGACGCGCCGCCACCGCCGCTGCTCCCTGACGAGGAGTAGGACGGGGAGGAAGACGACCAGTACGACCTATAGCCGCCGTATCCGCGAGAGCGGCCTCTACACGCTGGGCAGGCTTCGGCCGCGGCCGAGGAGTGATGGCCTCGTACTGGTGCTGTGCATCTAGCCATGTTCCTGATAATAACGATAACATCGCCGCTCTCTTAGGGTTCGGGAACGGGGCGATGTGGAGCAATACCCTCCGATTACAGGCTGCAATAAGGAAGAAACGGAATGCCGTTGGTCATCTCGGACGTTTAGCCGCGCACGCATAGTCGGAAGTCAGCGTTATAGCGGGCGAGTGACGCGCTATCTGGAAGTAATCCGCGTCAAGGAGTCACTGGCTTACAGGAGGCCGTCGCTGCACAGATCAGCAGACACAATATGAGGCCGATTCTGCGGCGTGAGGTATGCCAGGACAACTGTCCGCTGCCGAAGAGTTCACCCACCCTCAGCCCGACGTACCTCTCGCTCAGGCCTGAGGGCGCCGGTGCGCCGGTAAATTCGAGTCGTTTAGAGAACCGTGGATCCGCCTGATCACGTCGCCCAGACAGGTACGGTGGCGTTCGGATTGTGCCAAGCCGTTATCGCGTACACCTCGATGATTACTCCATCGACAACCGCACACGCAAAGGTCGCGCGTTCTGCGCGCTTTCTATTTAGCCTCCAAACTCCACGCGTGATGTCGTAGAGTGCCGTTGCGGACATTCCGGACCTGTACAGTTGCTTTGGTTTGAACAGGATTACCGTCTCGGCGTTGTTTGTGGTTTCTGGCAGCCTTGGCATGAATTCTGTAAAAGTTTACCTCCGCCGCAGCCGAACACAGCATCTGGCTCCGGGGGAAGCGGCGGAATACTCCCGGGTGAATGGCGTGCGATCAGGAACTGAGGAGCTTCGTGCGGCTCGCTCGTTTGCCTCTGCGAGATACCATAACAACGTGCACGTAACAATTGACCTAGATCGCGAAGAAGATGGTCGTTGGATCGCAGAGGCCTTGGAGTTGCCCGGTGTGATGTGTTACGGCCAGACTCGGGACGAAGCCATCAGCAACGCGGAACGGCTGGCAATCGAAGTCATTGCCGACCGAATTGCCCATCGGGAACTGCCATCGTCCGCCTTGAATGTTTCATTCGCCGTCCCTGATGAGCAACTGGCCAGCCAGTAAAGCCAAACGGGTCCTTGCCGCACTGCTACGCATTGGCTGGAGCGTGAAACGCCAAAGTGGCTCGCACACGCTGCTGACCCGTCCGGGTTGGCCGGATTATGAGTTCGCCTTCCACGACCGGGATGAGATTGGAGGCCGCATGTTGGCGCGAGTAGCGAAACGTACCGGCCTCAAGCCGGAAGATCTTTGATCCGGTCCCCAACAGGTCCCCGCCTCATTCACAACCCCCAAAAACAAATTTCCCCCTCCAACCAAACGACTTACCCGCCCAACCCCAAATCCACCCCCCACCCGCAGCCCTAAACTCCAAATCGAGAGGTACCCAAAGCCATGCCCGCATCCGCCACCCCACCCATCCGCACCGCCCGACCGCGCTTCTATCAACCGCCAGAACGCTTCCCACTCCACCGGCCCCCGCACCCCCCAGGGCAAGGACCGCGCCCGCTGGAACGCTCTGCGCCACGGCGCCTATAGCGAGTCCGCCGTCCTCGCCCATGAGGACCCCGCCGCCTACCACGCTCTCGGCGCCCGGCTCAGCGAGACGTTTCAGCCCGCCAACCCGCAGGAATCCACCATCCTCAAAACCATTCAGGACGCCCAGTGGCGCCTCGATCGCGTCCTGTCGCTCGAGTCCAACCTGAGCGCCGTCGGCATCCGCGAGCATCTCGAAATCGCCGGCAATTTCTTCCCCGATGAGTCCCCCGCCGGACGCGCCGATCTCGCCCGCGCCTATGCCTACCGCGCGCACGCCCGCACCTTCGACCAGTTCCATCGGCAGGAAACCCGTCTGCGGCGCATTCTCGATCATGCCTTCGCCGCCCTGCTCGACCTCAAGCTCCAGACCGAGGAACCTGCCCCAGCCGCCTCCGTCCCCGCGCCGCTGCCCGATCCCCCGCCGCCGCCCGCTCCGGTGCAGGCCGCCCCTGGCTTCGTTTCGCAAAAAACCGAAACCATCCCCCAATTCACCGGCCCGCTCGCCGACATGAAGCGCAAACAGTGGCTCCGCAAGCAGTCCCGCAAGCAGCTCACCGCCACCGCCGGCGCCAAAGGGTCTTCTTAGACCGCCAAAACGCCCGGCGCACTCGCCGTTCCCAGCGCTTCCCGCACCAGCGGCGCCACCCGTGTCCCCAGAATCTCAATCGCATGCATCATCAGGCGGTGCGAAAGCGGAGCCACGCTCATCTGGAAACTGATTCGCGCAATCCCGCCCAGCCATTCATTCACGTTCACGATCTTCTCCGCGATCGTCGCCGCGTCGCCCACCAGCAGCGCTCCCGTCGGCCCCCGCGTCGCGTCGAATTGCGCGCGCGTCGTCGGCGGCCATCCCCGCTCCTTCCCGATTTGCGTGAACGCCTGCGCATAGCCCGGAAAGAAATCGTCCGCCGCCTGCTGCGTCGTGTCGCCCGCAAACCCGATCGAATGCAGCCCCACCGTCAGCTTCTCCGGCGCATGACCCGCGCGCAAACCCGCCTCCCGGTACAGGTTGATCAACGGCCGAAACCGCCGCGGCTCCCCGCCAATGATCGCCACCATCAACGGCAACCCCAGCGTCCCCGCCCGCACGAACGATTGCGGCGTGCCGCCCACCCCCAGCCAGATCGGCAGCGGATTCTGCAGCGGACGCGGATACACGCCCTGTCCCGTCAGCGCCGCCCGGTGCCTGCCGGACCAGCGCACGTGCGTCTCGTCCCGGATCTTCAACAGCAGATCGAGCTTCTCCGCGAACAGCGAATCGTAATCCTCCAGCGCCAGGCCGAAAAGCGGAAATGCCTCCGTGAACGACCCGCGCCCCGCGATGATTTCCGCCCGCCCCCGCGAGATCAGATCGAGCGTCGCGAACTCCTGGAACACCCGCACCGGATCGGCCGCGCTCAGCACCGTCACCGCGCTCGTCAGCCGGATCTTCTTCGTGCGCGCCGCTGCCGCCGCCAGAATGATCGGCGGCGCCGAGTCCAGAAACTCCGCGCGATGGTGCTCGCCCACGCCGAAGGAGTCGAGCCCCGCCTGGTCGGCCAGTTCCATCTCCTCCAGCAGGTTCTTCATCCGCTCCGCCGGGCTGATCGCAATGCCCGTCATCGGATCGGCCATGGATGCCGCGAAACTATCGATCCCTATTTGCATATGTCCCGGCTGCTATAGATGCGGCCGTTTACGGCTGGGGTTCAAGCGGCGCCAGTGGGATCCGCTTCCCCACAATGCCTTCGAACGCGCTCAGCTCGGCCGAGACGCGCCCCGAGTACAGCGGGAAATACGTCTTGCTCCCGGTCAGCAGGTTCTCTACGGACGAGTAATCCATCACCGGCAGATCGATCGTCACGCGCGTCGCCCGGTTCGACAGATTCAGGATCACCACGATCTCCTCGCCGCCCGTTCGGCGCAGAAAGCTCAGCACGCTCCCGGGCTCGCTGTTGTCGATCCAGATCAGTTCGCCGGACGTCAGCGCCGCGTGCTCGTTCCGCATCGTGAACAGCCGCTTGTACTTCGCCAGCGTCTCCTTCACCACGTTGGAATCGTTGCGATCGAGATGCGGCTCCGGCCACAGGATCGGCGCGTTGCTGAGCCATCGCGTCGGCGCCGGGTCCGCAATCTCCTGCCCGTTATAAAGGAAGGGAATCCCGTCCAGCGTGAAGTTGAGCAGCGACGCCGCGAACGCCCCGCGATCGCCCAGTTCCACCACCGCCCGCCGCCAGTCGTGGTTGTCGCTGAACCGCAGCAGCCGCGCGCCTCGCGGAAACGTCTTGCGGTCGGACTCCCACTGTTCCCGAATGCGGCTCGCCGGCTGACCGTCGCGAATCACCGAGCGCAGCGTCAGATACCCCTGGAAGTTGTAGCTGATGTCGAAGGCCCGCAGCTGATCGTCGGGACGGTCGGATTCGGAAAGCAGAATCACCTCGCGATCCACTCCGTCCAGAGCCTTGCGCGCCTGCTCCCAGAACGCCACCGGAACGCCCCCGCCCACATCGCAGCGAAAGCCGTCCACGTGAAAGTCGCGCACCCAATGCACCAGGCTGTCGATCAGATAACGGCGCACCTCCGGCTTCGCGAAATCGGGAAGCGGCTGCGGCCAGAAGCCCCGCGCGATCCTCCCGTCCGCCGTATGCTGCAGCCAGTCCGGATGCTGCATCATCGCCCCGTCCGGCGCCGTGTGATAGTACACGATGTCGAGCATCACCTTCAGATGCAGCTGGTGCGCCGCGGTAACGAAATCGCGCAGGTCCTGCTCGTTGCCGTACTGCGGATCGATCGCGCTGTAGTCCGCAATGTTGTAAGGCGATGCGTGGGGCTCCGCCGAGCGCTTCGCGATCGGGCCGAGATACACCACCCGCGCCCCCAGTTCCGCAACCCGCGGCAGCCCGCCGATCGCCCCCCGTAGCGTGCCCTCTTTACTGAACGCATTCAGCCACACTTCGTAAATGGTGAGCGAGTTCATCCAAGCCGGCACAGCCCGAGCCTCCCGCGAGCCGAACGAGAGGTTTTGACCTGACGACGCGGCCACCAGAGAGAGAGCCACCAACAACCCGCCGAACATGCGCATACCGATCTAGATTCTCAAACCTGCGCGACACTGAAGAAATGGAATCGGTTGTCGTTCGCGATCCCGAAAGGCCGCGATGAATAGACAGATCGTCGGAATGTTTTCACCATGAAACTTGCCCTCCTCGGCCACGGCAAAATGGGCCGTCTCCTCGACCAGCTCGCCCCCTCTGAAAACGACGAAATCGCGCTTCGCCTCACCGCCTCCAATAACCCCGGCGGCTCCGCCATCACCGCCGCCAACTTCGCCGGCATCGACGTCGCCATCGACTTCTCCACGCCCGATGCCGTCCTGCCCAATATCCGGAGACTATCCGCGCTCGGTATCCACATGGTCATTGGCACCACCGGGTGGTTCGCCCATCTGGCGGAAGTCCGGCAACTGGTCGAAGATTCCCGCACCGGCCTGGTCTGGAGCCCCAATTTTTCGATCGGTGTCAATGTGTTTCAAAAGCTCGTCGCACAGGCCGCGCACCTGCTCGCCGCCAATCCGCAATACGAAGCCTGGGCCTGGGAACTCCACCACTCGGCCAAGAAAGACGCGCCTTCCGGCACCCTGCTCAAACTGGTCGAGGAGATGCGCGGCGCCGGTTGGAACCGCCCCGTCGATCAGGCGTCCAATCGCGCCGGCGCCGTGCCCGGCACCCACGAAATCGGTTTCGATTCCGCCGCCGATACAATAACCTTGCGACACACCGCCCGCAATCGGGAAGGGTTCGCGCGCGGCGCCCTCGTGGCTGCCCACTGGATTCACGGAAAGCGCGGCTTCCACGAGTTCAGCGAGATAATCTTCCAGTAGCGGAGGCAATATGTTTACCGGATGCGGCACGGCGCTGGTCACCCCCTTTCGCCCCGATGGCGCTCTCGATGAGGATGCGCTGCGGCGGCTGCTCAAGCGCCAGATCGAAGCGGGTATCGACTTCCTCGTGCCCTGCGGCACTACCGGCGAAAGCCCCACCCTCACGCGCGAAGAACACCTCCGCGTCGTCGCCATCACGATCGAGGAAGCGCAGCCGCGCCGCGTGCCCGTGCTGGCCGGAGCCGGGGGCTACAACACCCGCGAAGTCATCGAGCTCGCCCATCGCTGTCAGGCCCTCGGCGCCAACGGCATCCTCTCGGTCACGCCTTACTACAACAAGCCCACCCAGGAAGGCCTCTTCCAGCACTACCGCGCCATCGCCGAAGCCATCCGGATTCCACTGATTGTTTACAGCGTGCAGGGCCGCACCGGCGTCAATGTCGAGCCCGCCACGCTCGCCCGCCTCGCCCAGCTCCCGCGCATCATCGGCGTCAAGGAAGCCTCCGGAAACATCTCTCAACAGGCTGCCGTGCTCCAGCGTGTCCCCGCCGAATTCCTGGTCCTGTCCGGTGATGACGCCATCACGCTTCCGCTCATCGCGCTCGGCGGCCGCGGTCTCATCTCCGTCGCCTCCAACGTGATTCCCGCTGAGATGACCCGGCTGACGCACCTTTGCATGGATGGCGATTTCGAAGCCGCACGCCGCCTCCAGCGCCAGTGGCTGCCGCTCATGGAAGTCAACTTCATCGAGTCGAATCCCATGCCGGTGAAAGCGGCCCTCGCCCGCATGGGGTTGCTCGAACCCGTGTTTCGCCTGCCCATGATCGCTCCCCGGCCCGAGTCGATGGCCCGGATTGAAGAGGTGCTCGACGCCGCCGGCCTGCTATCCCAGGCCGTTGCCCGATGAACGAAATCGCCGCGGAGATCGAGGCGCTCTTCACTAAGCCCGCGCCGTTCGACGACGCCGATTTCGCCCTCTTCACCCGCTTCAAGCACCTTCTTAATACGGGCGAGATCCGCGCCGCCGAGCCCGATCCCCATCAGGCCACCGGATGGCGCGTCAACGCCTGGGTTAAGAAGGGCATCCTCGCCGGCTTCCGCATCGGCGGCATCGTCGATATGTCGCACGGCTTACCTTTCTTCGATAAATCCACCTACCCGTTGCAGCCTCTGAATGCCGCGAGCGGTGTGCGCCTCGTGCCCGGCGGCTCCAGCATTCGCGATGGCTGCTACGTGGCGCGCGGCGTCACCTGCATGCCGCCCATGTACATCAACGCCGGGGCCTACGTGGACGAGGGCGTCATGGTCGATTCCCACGCGCTCATTGGAAGCTGCGCCCAAATCGGCAAGCGCGTGCACGTCTCCGCCGCATCCCAGATCGGCGGCGTCCTCGAACCCGTCGGCGCCCTTCCGGTCATCATCGAAGACGATGTGCTGGTCGGCGGCAATTGCGGCGTCTATGAAGGCACGGTGGTGAAGAAACGCGCGGTGCTCGGCACCGGAACCATCCTGAACGCCTCCACGCCGGTATATGATCTGGTTCGTGAAGCCGTCTATCGCGCCTCGGACGCGCACCCGCTCGTGATCCCGGAAGGTGCCGTCGTTGTCGCCGGTTCGCGCGCCATCGCCAGCGGTCCCGGCAAGCAATGGGGACTCTCGCTCTACACGCCCGTGATCGTCAAGTATCGCGACGGCAAGACCGAAACCAAAATCCAGCTGGAGGACTTTCTCCGTTGATCGACCTCACCGGCAAGACGGCCCTGGTTACCGGGGCGGGGCGGGGAATCGGCCGCGCCATCGCCCGCAACCTCGCGCAGGCTGGCGCCCGCGTCATGCTCAACGACCTCGATCCCGAACCCTGCTACGAGGCCGAGTCCACCATCATCGGCTCCGCATCGTTCCCCGGCGACATGACCGCGCCCGGCTTTCCGGAGCACCTCGTCGCTGCCACACTCCAACGGTTTGGCGCCATCGACATCATCGTCAATAACGCCGGCTACACGTGGGACAACGTGATCCAGAAGACCACCGATGAACAGTTCCAGGCCATGCTGGACATTCACCTGGTCGCGCCCTTCCGCCTCCTGCGCGCGGCATCGGCCTGGTTGCGCGAAACCGCCAAGCGCGAGACCGCGGCCGGTAAACGCGTCATGCGCAAGGTCGTGAACATCACGTCCATCGCCGGCACCGACGGCGGCCCCGGCCAGGCCGGCTACGGCTCGGGCAAAGCGGGCGTCATCGGCCTCACCAAGGTGCTGGCCAAAGAGTGGGGCCGCTACAACGTCAATGTGAACTGCGTCGGCTTCGGCATGATCGAAACTCGCCTTATCCAGCCCCTCACCCCCGGCTCTTCCATTGAAGTGAAAGGCCGCGAGATTCAGGTCGGGGTGCAGCCCAAAGTCATGGATACGCTGACCTCGCTCAGTCCGCTGGGCCGCAGCGGCACCGTCGACGAAGCCGCCGGCCCCGTCGTCTTCTTCTGCTCGCCGCTTGCCGACTTCATCACGGGCGAGGTCCTCATTGTCAGCGGCGGCATGCACTTCTAGAATGATTGAGCCCGAGACCGCCCGCGAGCTGGCCGATCAACTCCGCGCCGCCGCGGAAGCCAAACGGCGCATCCGCATGGGTGGGCATTTCACCAAACACCTCATGGCCGGTCCCAACGATCCCGAAGCCGCCATCACCCTTTCCACCACCCGCCTGAATCGCATCCTCAACTACGAACCGCGCGATCTCACCATCAGCGTAGAGGCCGGCGTCCCCTTCCGCGAACTCGAAGCCACGCTCGCCCGGAACCATCAGATGATTCCGCTCGATCCGGCCTTCTCCGACCGCTGCACCATCGGCGGCGTCGTTGCTTCGAACAGCAGCGGCCCGCGCCGGCGGCAGTACGGCACCGCGCGCGATCTCGTGATCGGCATGCAGTTCGCCATGCTCAACGGCCGGCTCGTGCAATCCGGCGGCATGGTGGTCAAGAACGTCGCCGGTCTCGACATGGCGAAGCTCCTCATCGGCTCCTTCGGCACGCTGGCCGTCATGACGGTGATCAACTTCAAGCTGCTCCCGCTGACGCCGGCTGAGCGCACCTTCGCCATCGAGTTCGAGTCCGCCGCCGCGGCCATTTCCGCCCGCGATCAGCTCATCCAGGGTCCCATCCCGCCGACCGCTCTCGACCTTCTCAATCCCTCGCTCGCCCTCGAACTCGGCTTTGGCGGCTGGACCCTGCTCCTCCGCTTCAGCGGCAACGAAGCCTTGATGGATCGCTGTGAGCGCCTCGCCGTCACCCTCGGCCCCTCCCGCACGGGCAATATCGAGTTCTGGAAGAAGATCGAGAGCCTGACCGAGCGGCATCTGGAATCGCACCCGGACGGCGCCGTCGTCCGCATCTCCTGCCTGCTCGACCAGCTGCGCGCCGCTTTGGAGGAAGTTCCCGTTCCAGCCATCGCCCGCGCCGCCACCGGCGTCATCTACGCTTATTTCCCCGAGAGCGCCGGCGCCGCTGCGTGGGTTAGCGAAGCCCACTCCCGCGGCCGCTACGCCCTCCTCGAGTTTGCCTCCGAAGCCGCCCGCGCTCAATACGACCTCTGGCCCGCGCCCGGCTCCGATTTTGCGATCATGAAGAAGATCAAGCACCTCTTCGATCCCGACCTCCTCCTGAACCGTGGCCGACTTTACCGTCATCTCTGACGAAGTTTCCGACCGCCCGCAGCGCGCCGACCTCGACCGCTGCGTTCACTGCGGCCTTTGTCTGCAAGCCTGCCCTACCTATCGCGAACTGGGCGTGGAGATGGACTCTCCGCGTGGCCGCATCTATCAAATGGTTCAGGTGGATAATGGCGCGCCCATCACCGACTCCTATCGCGAACACATCGACCTGTGCCTGGCCTGCCGCGCCTGCGAAACGGCATGCCCGTCGGGCGTAGAGTATGGCCGCCTCGTCGAGGCCGCCCGCTCCGATATCGAAGCCCATACGCGCCGGCCCTTACACGCGCGTGCTTTCCGCTGGTTTATCTTCAAACGCCTCCTCTGCTCTCCGCCCCTGTTGACCCTCGCCGGTTCGGCCTTATGGCTCTATCAGGCCAGCGGTTTGCAGAAGCTGGTTCGCGCGACCGGCATCCTCAACCTCTTCAAGCTGGCCGATCTGGAGCGCCTCACGCCGCGCGCGGAGCCGCCTTTCTTCTTCAGCAGCATCGGTAAGACGTTCCCGCCTATCGGCCCTCGCCAACATCGCGTGGCGCTGCTCGCCGGCTGCATCGCGAATGTCAGCTTCGCGCGGCTGAACGAAGCCACGGTCCGCGTGCTGCAACAGAACGGCTGCGAAGTGGTCGTCTGCAAACACCAGACCTGCTGCGGCGCGCTCCATGTGCATGCGGGCGTGCGCGACACCGCCCGCCAGCTCGCCCGGCGCAATATCGACGCGATCCTTCCCGGAAACTTCGACGCCATCATCAGCAACGCGGCCGGCTGCGGATCGACGCTCAAGGAGTACGACGAGCTGCTCGAACACGATCCCGCGTATGCCGAAAAGGCCCGTGAATTTGTCGCCAGAATGCGCGACATCAACGAGTTTCTCTCCGCCCTGACACTGAACCCGCACATGGGCCCGGTCGCCGCGCGGGCCACTTATCAGGACTCCTGCCATCTCGCCCACGGCCAGAAGATCACCAAAGCGCCGCGCGATCCTGCTCGCTCAGATTCCCGGCCTCGTGTTTCAGGAAATGCCCCTTGCCGGCCTATGCTGCGGCAGCGCCGGCATCTACAACGTCCTGCACACTGAGATGGCCATGAACATCCTCAGAGACAAGATGAGAAACGTCAATGCGGTGACACCCGATCTCATCGTCACCGCCAACCCGGGCTGCATGCTGCAACTGGAAGCGGGCGCGCGCCTGTATGGGAACGGTCAGCGTGTGCTGCACGTCGTCGAAGTTCTCGATGAGGCTTACCGCGCCTTTGCCAATCCCGTAGACTAAGAGAGCCAGATGCAAAGTTTCGATCTGATTGTGATCGGTTCCGGGCCGGCCGGACAGAGAGCCGCCATTCAGGGAGCCAAGTCGGGACGGCGCGTGGCCGTGATCGAGAAGCGCGAAGCTCTCGGCGGCGCCTGCATCAACACCGGCACCATTCCCAGCAAGACCATGCGGGAAGCCGTCATGCACCTCTCCGGATATCAATACCAGAGTATCTACGGCATGAACTATCGCCTGAAAGACAAGATCACGATGTCCGATCTTTCTTTCCGGGTGCAGCACGTGATCAAAACCGAGGTGGATGTCACGCAGGCGCAGCTCAGCCGCGAACAACATCGAGGTCCTGTTCGGCGTCGCGAGCTTCACCAGCCCGCACACCATCCGCGTGGAGAACACGCAAGGGCATCTCCGAATACGAAGCCCCCTTTATCATCATCGCCACCGGAACCCGCCCTGCCGCGTCTACCAAGGTCCCGCTCAACAACACCACCATCATCAATAGCGATCAGATCATGCAGATGCCGGACATCCCGAAGTCCATGATCGTGGTTGGCGGCGGCGTGATCGGCGTCGAGTACACCTGCATGTTCGCGACGCTTGGCGTGCGCGTCATCCTGGTCGAGAAGCGCCCGCGTCTGCTCGAGTTTGCCGACGCCGAGATGATTGAGGCGCTTTCCTATCATCTGCGCGATCACCGCGTGACCATGCGCCTCAACGAAGAAGTGGAAAGTGTCGAAGAAGTGCCGGGCGGCGGCGTGGTGGCCAATCTCGCGAGCAAAAAGAAAATTGCCGGGGAAGCGCTGCTCTACGCCGTAGGCCGTCAGGGCAGCGTCGATGATCTGAATCTGGCCGCGGCCTGCATCGAAGCCGACGCCCGCGGCCGCATCATGGTCGACGCGGAATTCCGCACCAAGCAGCCTCACATCTTCGCCGTGGGCGATGTGATCGGGTTCCCCAGCCTCGCCTCGGTTTCCATGGAGCAGGGCCGCATCGCCGCCGCCCGCGCCTTCGGCGTCGCCGCCAGTTCCGACCCCGCCAACTATCCCTACGGCATCTACACTATCCCTGAAATCTCCTTCATCGGCAAAACCGAAGAGCAGTTGACCGATGAAGATGTCCCTTATGAAGTCGGCGTGGCTTACTACCGCGAGATTGCCCGCGGCCAGATTCGCGGCGACACGACGGGCCGGCTCAAGCTCATCTTCCATCGCGAAACCCGCTACCTGCTGGGCATCCACATCATCGGGGAAGGCGCTTCCGAGCTCCTCCACATCGGGCAGGCGGTCTTCATCCTGGGCGGCAAAATCGATTACTTTATCCAGACCGTGTTTAACTATCCGACGCTCGCCGAATGCTATAAGGCAGCCGCGTTCAACGGGTTGAATAAACTGTCCAAATTGCAGTAACTCCAAAGGAGTCTTCCATGGCTGATCAAACTTCCTCCGTCTCCGGCTCCAGCGCGTTCGGTTCGCTCACGTTGGGCGTCCTCGCGAGCGACCACATCGCGATCGGTGTGGTGGAAGACCATAAGGTCAAAGGTTCCGTACGCACCATCGAAGGCCTGCTTTCGCTCCCGCCGGATTCGCTTGCCCGCGCGATTTACGACGGGATCTGCCACACCTGCCACGATGCCCGGATCGACCCCGTAACCCTCACCGCGATCGGCATCGGCTTCCCAGGAATCATCCGCGACGGCGTGGTGGAGGACTCGCCCAATATCCAGCAGGCCAAAGGACTCAACCTCGCGCAGTCCCTCGGAACCGTGCTCAGCGGAGTCAGTTCCAAAGCGCCCGTGCTGGTGCTCAATGACGCGGACGCCATGGCCGCGGGGATCGCCGCCACGCGCGGCGGGCTGGAGAAGCTGGTTCGCGTTTGGACGCTCGGCAACGGGATCGGCTTCGGCCGCTACCCGCGCGCCGAAGGGGATTGGGAATGCGGACACATGGTGGTCACGCTCGACCCCAAGGAGCAGTTCTGCGGCTGCGGCGGCTCCGGCCATCTGGAAGGCATCATGGGCTATCGCGCCATGCGCCTGCGCTTCCTCGACATGGAACCCGAAGAGGTCTTTGAAAGCTCGCGCCTGGGAGATTCCAAATGCATCGCCTTTACCAAACTCTGGCACCGGGCGCTAGCGGCGGCCACCGCCAACGTGGTCCATCAGGACGGCCCGGGGCGTTTCTACATCACCGGACCGAACTCGGTCTATATCGAAATCCCCATGCTGCATCAGTTCCTGCACGAAATGATCAAGATGACGCCATTGCAGGGCAGCGTCTTTGAGGTGATTCCGACGAGCGACGAAATCGGCGTGATCGGAGCCGCGGTCAGCGCCCATTTCGCGGCACTGTAAACTTGCCTACGTTCATGCTCAAGTGCTCGCGAATCACAAGCGCACTCTTCTGTCTGTCTGCCGGCCTGAGTGGGCAGACCGCCCCGGCGAAGCCGGACTATTCCAAAGAACCTTACGTCATTGAACAAGTCTCGACCCAAGTCGATTTTGAGAATGATGGCACCGAAACCCGGGACCTGAAAGCCATCGTGCACATCCAGTCCGACGCCGGCATCCAGAACTTCGCTGTCCTCACCTTGCCTTATCAGAGTTCTATCGAAAACCTGGAGATCAACTACGTTCGCGTGCGCAAACCGGATGCGTCGGTCGTGCTCACTCTCCCTGATAACATCCAGGATCTGGCCTCCGAGGTAACGCGGCAAGCGCCCATGTACAGTGATCTGCGCGAGAAGCATATCGCGGTCAAGGGCTTGGGCAAGGGAGACGTTTTGGAATACGGCTTCCGATCCCACGTGACCAAGCCCCTGGTTCCCGGCCAGTTTTGGTTCTCGTACACCTTCCCGCGCGGCGGCATCATTCTGAAAGAGACCCTGCAAGTTAGCGTTCCGGCTGGTCGCACGATCAAATGGAGCAGCCGGAAGTCTAAACCGGTAATTACAGAAAGCGCGGAGCGCCGTTTCTTCACCTGGAGCAACTCTCAGACCGAGCACCTGACGAAAGAACAGGAAGAGCAAGAAGCGGAAACACTCGTCTACCAGGCTGGCCGGGGTCGCGTGCCGGCGCCGGAGATCCAGCTATCGAGCTTCGAGAGTTGGGAACAGCTTGGCCGCTGGTACGACAGCCTCCAGCAGGACCGCGTCAAGCCGACTCCGGAAGTCCGCGCGAAAGCGATCGACCTCACCAAAGGAATGACCGATGACACGGCCAAGGCTCGCGCCCTTTATAACTATGTGAGCGAACAGATCCATTACATAGGCATCAGCCTTGGGATTGGCCGCTTTCAACCGCACTCGGCCGCGGAAGTCCTCGCAAATCAGTACGGCGACTGCAAAGACAAACACACGCTACTTGCCGCTTTGCTCGCCGCTGTGAATATCCCGGCCTATGCGACGCTCATCGGCTCTGCACAAGAGCTCGACCCCCAAATACCGGCCCCGAGTCAGTTCGATCACTTGATTAGCGCCATCCAATTGGACGGGCATCTCGTCTGGGTGGATACAACACCGGAAGTAGGTTCATTCCGTTACCTCACTGGTGGACTGCGCGGCAAACAAGCCCTTTTGGTTAACATTGACAAGTCGCCGGCCCTGATAACCACCCCCGAAGAGACTCCGGTCAAGTCTCTGCAAGTGTTTCGTATTGACGCCACACTGAGCGATACAGGCACTCTCAAGGGAAAGGTCATCCAGTTAGCTCAAGGAAATGACCTGGAGCTGATTCTCCGTGCCGCCTTCCGCCGGGTCCCTTTTCAAAAATGGAACGAGCTGGTACAACAGATCTCCTACAACTCAGGTTTCTCCGGCGATGTGAGCGACGTTACGGCCAGCGAGCCGGAGAAAATGGATGAGCCCGTCCGCTACTCTTACAATTACGAGCGCAAAGATTATCCCGATTGGCCGAATCGCCGGATCAACTCGCCTCTGCCCCCCATCGGTCTGCCGGCGATTGACCCGAAGAACGACAAAGTGCACCCAATCTGGTTAGGTTGGCCATCGGAGACAGACTTCGAAGCGCATGTAGAGCTTCCCAAAGGATATAGACCGACTCTACCGAAGGACTTGAATCTGATCCAGCCTTTCGCGGAATATCGCCGCGTGTACAGGCTAAAAGACGGCGTCCTCACTTCCGAACGCCATATGATCGTCAAGCACGGTGACGTGCTGCCGGCCGACTATGAGGCGTACAAAAAGTTCAGCAAGCAAATCGGCGACGACTACAGCTCCAACATCCTCTTGTCTTCCGGTCCTTCGTCTCCGGCCAACTATCAAAGCGAAGTGTGGGAACTTCCGGGCACCGACAATCCAGACGCCGCGCGCGCCTATGATGACGCTCGCGAGAAAGCCAATCGCGAGGACATCCAGGGCGCCATCGCAGCCCTCAAGCACTCCATTGAAGCCGACCCCAAGTTCGTCCGCGCCCGGCTCTGGCTGGGTCAGATCTACTTATCCCAGCGGCAGAATGATTCTGCTATTCAGCAGTTTCGAAAAGCTGTTGAGATCGACCCGGACCAAGCCGTCAGTTATAAGGCACTTGGTTTCGCCTTGATGTCAGAGCAAAAAGCTGAGGAAGCACTTTCAGTCTGGCGGAAGATGGCCGAAGCACTTCCCAGGGATAGCGGTGGAATTGAAATGCAGGGCGTTTCTCTGCTCATGCTCAAACGCTACAAAGAAGCGCAGACTGTTCTGGAATCCGCGTTATCCTTGAACCCGGAATCCACGGAAATCCGCGTTCAACTCGGAGGCGCTTACCTTCACAGCGGCGAGAGCGCGAAGGCTACCCTCGTTTATAAAAAAGCTATCGAGTTGGATTCCAAACCGTTCCTACTGAACAATATTGCTTACGACTTAGCCGAAAATGGCGGTGACCTGACGCTTGCTTTCGAATACGCAAGAAAAGCGGTCAGCGAGGAAGCCAAACATCTCCCGTGAAGTCAAGTTATCCGAGTTGCGCCCGGAAGACCTGACGCCGACGATCAGTCTTGCTTCGTATTGGGACACTCTCGGCTGGATTTTCTTCAAGCTAGACAATCGGACCGAAGCGGAGAAGTACCTGAATGCCGCTTGGACGCTTAGCCTAAACGGATTAGTCGCCGATCATCTCGGGCAGCTGTACGAGTCTCAAAAGAAGATGAAGGACGCGGCACGCATGTATAACTATGCCCTTAGCCGGCTTCGGTCTGAAAGTCCCCAAGCTGTCATAACCCGAAAGCGGCTCGAGAGTCTGCCGGACTCCTTTAACTCGCTCCAGCCCGAAGGGCAAGTCGCCGGACAACTCAGCAGCATGCGTAACAGGAAGCTCCGAATTGTAGCGCAAGGAGAACAAAGCGCCGAGTTCTTCCTATCCATTGCACTCGACCCAAAATCTTCCGCAGGCGCCATCGAAGATGTCCAATTCATCAGCGGCTCCGATAAGCTGAAGTCCGTCAACAACGAGCTGAGGTCCGTGGATTTCCCCTTCCCCCTGCCGCCCGACGGCAACCCGCGCCTCCTGCGCCGCGCCATTCTAGGCTGCTACCCGCTTTCCGGATGTTCGCTAACACTCCTTATCCCCGAAGACGTAAGGTCGGTAAACTAAAACCACGCCGCCTGCAGTTCTGGGATAATGCATATCAGGTAAATCATGCCCCCGCAGGATCAGATCGATTTCGTCGCCTACAACACGGAAGGCGCAGTGGTTCTGCTCGCCGAGGCGAAAAGCCGCCGCGGAACGTCCGAAGCGTGGGCCGCCAAACTTCGTCAGAATATGCTTTCGCATGGCGCTCTTCCGAGATCGCAATATTTTCTGATCGCTACTCCAGAACGTATGTACGGATGGCGGCAGGAGAACCTCACACCCGGCGAGGTTCTTCCGGAGTTCACTGTGGATGCGGAGCGAGCACTAAAGCCGTACTTCGCCAAGTTTCATCAGGACCCCGCGACCATTAGCCCCCGCGGTTTCGAGCTGCTTATGCTGACTCGGTTGACCGATGTGACAAGATTGGGGGAGTCGACTCAGAACGATCCCTCTCTGCAATCGCTCTCGGAATCCGGGTTGCTTTCATCGCTAAGGGAGGCTGAAATCGAGATGAACGCGGGAGATGAATGTATATGTCGAGTCCAACTTCGTCCTCGAGTTGGCTTTAGAGCAAGACGAATGCGACAGTTGTGCTGAAATCGTCCGGCTCGCATCCTCTGACGAATGCAGGCTTGTGATCCCGGCATTTTCGCTGGCGGAGCCATATCAAGCCATTTCCATCAAAGCAAAGACGTGATCGCGCCTCGGCGAGGATCTTCGAACACACCTGAATGAGCTCGCGCGTTCAAAACCGCATCGTGAATTCCGGAGACTTTTGATGCGCTTGTCACGGCCTTGATCGCGAGCGCGCAGTTTGAGCGCGAAGGTCTGCGGCGAGCTGTCTCTGAAATTCTAAGGAGTGCTCAGGTCATTCCGCTGGACGCGGCCATCTTGATTTCCGCCTCAGAAGTAGAGGTTAGCTATGGCCTCTCTGGGCAGGATGCCATCGTGCTTGCGTCGTTCTTAGTCACTTGGAAAGCAACATACCGGAACAGAGTTGCTTCCTGAATCGAAATAGCAAAGACTTCGATGACCCGAGTATTCGTGAACGTCTCGAATCTCTGCAGTGCAGGTTTTTCCCGAAGTTTGCTCCTGCCCTATCCTACATTTCGACGCGGAGTAAGTGAGGCGTTTGGCAACATCACTCTCCTCCTCAATGAAAATTATGCGAAGGCGCCGCGTCCGTCCGGTGCGGCAGCGCCGTAACCTTCTTCGCCAGGACATGAATCACGTTATCCACGTTCTGCACCTTCCCCTCCACCAGCAGCCACGGCTCGGTCACCAGTAGCAGCCGATCCTCCTTAAATAGATCCGGCATGATCACGGCATTCGCGATCCCGGTCTCGTCCTCCATACTCAGGAAAACGATCCCCGCCGCGGTCCCCGGCCGCTGCCGCACGATCACGTTTCCCGCAATGCGCACCAGCCCGCCCGGCCGCACTTTCTTCAGATCGCGCGCCGTCGTCACCCCCAGCTCATTCATCTCCGCGCGCCGGTAGGCCATCGGATGCTTGCCCACCGTTACGCCCGTCCCGCGATAATCGGCCGTCACCCGCTCCTCGGTCGTCATCCGCGTTAAGGGCGATTCCGCGCCGGCTTCCGGAACCGTCTCCAGCAGCGGCCCCACCGGCTGCACCGCCCGCCCCGCTTTCCATAGCGCATCGCGCCGATGCTCCGGGTCCAGCACATTCAGCGCGCCGGTCTCGGCCAGCCGGTTCATCTCATCGTGCCGCAGTTGCGGGACTCGTAGCGCCAGATCTTCCACGCTCGCGAACGGGCTCGTCCGCCGCGCTTCCACCAGCGCCAGCCCCGCTTCCGCCCGCAACCCGCGCGCAAATCGAAACCCTAACCGCAGATGCTTCAATGCCCCGTCTTCCTCGATCGTGCAATTCCAATCCGACCGGTTCACATCCATCGGCAACACCCGCAATCCGTGCCGCTGCGCGTCCTTGATCAGCACCGACGAATGGTAAAACCCCATGGGCTGGTTGTTCAAAATCGCGCACGTGAACGCCGCCAGGTAATTGGCATCTTCAAATACCGCTCGCATACGCCAGCAGCGCGAAACTGGCCGCGTGCGACTCCGGAAAGCCATATAGCGCGAAAGCCGTAATCGACTGCACGATGCGGTCCTGCGTCTCCCCAGCAATCCCGCTTGCGCGACATCCCGGCGCGCAGCTTCACTTCGATTTCCTTCATGCGCTGTTCGGACCGCTTGAACCCCATCGCCCGCCGCAGTTCTTCCGCTTCGCCGCCCGTGAAACCCGCCGCGACCATCGCCATCCGCAGCAGCTGCTCCTGAAACAGCGGCACCCCCAGCGTGCGCGCCAGCACCGGCTCCAGCAGCGGATGCAGCGGCTCCACCTTCTCGCGCCCCTGCCGCCGCGCCAGATACGGATGCACCATCTTTCCCACGATCGGGCCCGGCCGGATAATCGCCACCTGCACCACCAGATCGTAGAAGCTAGTCGGCAGCATGCGCGGCAGCGACGCCTGTTGCGCGCGGCTCTCCACCTGAAACCAGCCGATCGTGTCGGCCTTCTGCAGCGCTTCATATACCGGCGGATCGTCGGCCGGCAGACATGCCCAGATCGATCTCCTCGCCCCAGTGATCGCGAATCAGCAGCAGCGAATCCTCGAGCACCGCCATCATCCCCAGGCCCAGCAGATCCACTTTGACGATGCCCAGGTCGGCGCAGTCTTCTTTGTCCCACTGCACCACCACGCGCCCCGGCATGGTCGCCGGCTCCAGGGGGACCACCGTGTCCAGACTGCCCTGGCACACCACCATGCCGCCCGAATGCTGGCCCAGATGCCGCGGCAAATCCTGCAGCCCCAGCACCAGCTCCAGGAATTTGCGGATCTTCGGATTCTCCACATCCAGGCCCGCGTCTTTGAACTGCTTGTGCGCGGTGTTGTCCTGGTCCTTCCAGCCCCAGATCGGTACCAGGCTCGACAGCCGGTCGAGCGTCTCTACTTCGAACCCCAGCACCTTTCCCGCCTCCCGTGCCGCCGACCGGCCGCGGTACGTGATCACATTGGCGGTCATGGCCGCGCCAGTCTGCCCGTAGCGCCGGTACACATACTGGATCACGCGCTCGCGCTGGTCGCCGGACGGCAGATCCAGGTCGATGTCCGGCCACTCCCCGCGCTCCTCCGAGAGGAACCGCTCAAACAGCAGATCCATCGCTACCGGATCTACTGCCGTAATCCCCAGCGCATAACACACCGCACTGTTCGCCGCCGAGCCGCGCCCCTGCACCAGAATCCCCTCTTCGCGGCAGAAGTGCACAATGTCCCAGACAATCAGGAAGTACCCGGCCAGCTTCAACTTATCGATCAGAGCAAGCTCCCGCTCGATCTGTTGGCGCGCCCGCTCATGGTAGGGTCGATATCGACGGCGGGCGCCTTCCTCGGTGCGCTTCCACAGGAACGACATCTGCGTGTCACCCGGCGGCACCGGATACTCCGGAAACTGATAACCGAGATCGGACAACGTGAAATTCAACTTCGAAGACACCCCCTGCGTGTTGGCCACCGCATCCGGCAGATCGGCGAAGAGCCGGGCCATCTCCCCGGGCGGGCGCAGGTGCCGTTCGGAATTGCGCGCCAGTAAACGTCCGGCCTCCGCCAGCGTCGTTTTGTGGTGCAGGCAGGTAAACACATCCAGGATCCGTCTCTGTTCCGGCCGGGCGTGGCAGACTCCGCCCGTTGCGACCAGCGGAATCTTCATGCCGCGCGCCAGTCCCAGAATGGCTTCGTTTCGCAATTCTTCGTCGCGATCGCCATGGCGCTGCAGTTCGGCGTATACGTTTTGGCGGCCGAATGTGCCTAACAGCAGGTCCAGGCACGCCCGCCCTTCTTTCTTCCGGAGCGCCAGGGCCAAGGGCCCTTCCCCGTCGCCGGTCAGGCAGATCAGCCCCTCAGCGAACTCCGCCATCTCTTCCGGCTCAGCCGCCGCCGGAGCGTTCTTAGGCACCCGCATCTTCATGCGTGTAATTAACTTAGAGAGATTCTGGTACCCCGTCCGGTTCTTCACGAGCAGTGGGTACCGCGCGCCATCCGTACCCGTAATTTCCGCCCCGATATGCGCCCGCACCCCGGCCTTGGTGGCAGCCAGGTGGAAACGCGGGGAACCGTAAAAACCGTCGCGATCGAGCAGCGCCATGGCCGAATACCCGAAATCCCGGCATAAGGCTGCATATTCTTCCGGGAGACTCGCGCCCTGCAAGAAGCTGAATGCCGATCGGGCATGCAATTCGATATATGGCCGCTGGATCATCCTTCGCCTTCTGTTCGCCTGCTACTGTACTTTTGCAGAATTTGGCGATCAGGTCAAATCGAAGGTTCCATACCTGAGATGAATGCCTCTCAAAATTGCCCCGGAGACCGATTCCCCTTATCCTGAAGGCATGGAAGTCCACTTCACAGCCGAGCAGGAAGCCCAATTAGCCCAGATCGCCACCAAATCCGGCACAAACACCGAACACTTGGTAAAGGATGCCGCCCTGCGTCTGCTGGACGAAGACGCCCGATTTCGCACCGCCGTACGGGAGGGCATCGCTCAAGCCGACCGCGGTGAGTTCATCGAAGAAGAAGGAATGGACGCCCGCCTGGAAGAAATGTTGCGTTCTTAAATGCGAATCCGCTGGACGCAGTCGGCCGCGGCGGATTTGGAGCAAGTCAGCGATTACCTTCAGCAGCATCGTCCGCTTGATCGGCAGTCAACGATGAGAAAGCTCTACGGGAGCATCCGCGCACTGAAAGATTCGCCGCGTCGAGGCCGACCTGGAAGCGAGGAAGGCACCCGGGAACTTCTGTTTCCACCCTTGCCGTATCTCGCCGTCTATCGCGTAACAAGTCAAACTATTGAGGTTCTGCGTATCTATCACGGCGCACAAGACCGATAACTGACTTCTCTTTTCCGTAAAGCTGCTTGCGCGATGATGGCAGCACACGCTCATGCATCTCGTTCAACTCACCCATTCGCAAAAAGGACGCCGCGTCGCTATCGTCGAGAATTCCGGCCTGCAACTCCTCGCCTCGCACCATACGATTTACGATCTGGCGACGGAAGCCATCGCCCGCGGGCTCGGTTTGGATAGCGTTGCGCATGGCAATCGCAGTCCGGAAGAGCTTCCTTATGACGAGATCTACGAGGGCAACTCGGAATGGCGCCTGCTGCCGCCCTTCGATCACCCTCACGAGCCGGCCCGCTGCCTAGTCACCGGCACCGGTCTTACCCACAAAGCAAGTGCGGAAAACCGCTCGAAGATGCACCAGCAAGAGCCTTCAGCGATCACCGACAGCATGCACATGTATCGATGGGGTCTCGAAGGCGGGTCGCCCGCCGAAGGCCAAATCGGCGCACAGCCCGAGTGGTTTTACAAGGGCAACGGCGTGATCCTGCGTGCCCACAATCAACCGCTCACCGTCCCTTCTTTTGCGGACGATGGGGGGGAGGAACCGGAAGTAGCGGGCGCCTATCTGATCGGGCCCGACGGCACGCCGTATCGCGTCGGGCTGGTAATCGGCAACGAGTTTTCCGATCACATCATGGAGCGCAAGAACTACCTGTATCTCGCGCCTTCAAAACTGCGCGAGTGCGCCATCGGCCCCGAACTCGTCACCGATCTCGATTTCGAAACGTTGGAGGGAAACGTCTCCATTGAACGCGGCGGAACGGCCGCATGGTCCGCCCGCATCTATACGGGCGAGAAGAATATGTCCCACACCGTCGCCAACCTGGAACACCATCATTTCAAGTACCCGGAACATCGCCGCCCCGGAGACGTGCACATCCACTTCTTCGGTGCGGATGCCTTCAGCTTCGGCGCAGGCTTCACGCTGGAGGAAGGCGACACGATGGCCGTAACCTGGCAGGGCATGGGCCGCGCGCTCCGGAACCCGCTCCGTATGGAAAACGCGGCTGACGCTCTCGTGAAAGTCGCTAGGCTTTGAAGCGTTCGCACAGCACGCTCAGCACGCGATCCGGATCGTCGTCCCAGATGGCCCGATTGAAGATCTCAACCTCAATCGGCCCGTCATAACCCGCGGCCGCTACGGCTTCGCGAATGCGCCGCAGATCGATCACCCCGTCCCCCATCATGCCTCGGCCCAAGAGCACGTCCGGCAGCGGCACCAGCCAATCCGATACGTGGAAGCCCACGATGCGTCCGCGAGCGCGCGCGATCTGCGCGTACAGCTCCGGGTCCCACCACACGTGAAAGGTGTCGATCACCACGCCTACATCCAACCGTTCCGCCAACGTGTTCGCTTCGGCCAGCGTCGTGATGACGCTTCGCTCCGCGGCGAACATCGGGTGCAGAGGTTCGATGCCCAGCGTGACACCCGCCGCCCTGGCGTGATCCGCGATCGCCGCAATGCCGTCGGCCACCATGGATCGCGCCGCGCCCAGGTCGCGGTCCGGCGCGGGACCACACACCAGCACGAGCACGCGAGAGCCGATCGCCGCAGCATCGTCGATGGCCCGCAAGTTATCCTCGATGCGAGCCTGCCGCTCTGCCGCGGTAGCTGCGGGAAACATTCCACCTCGACACAGGCTCGACACTTGTAGGCCCGCGCCTTCGATCATTGCTCTCGCCTGCGCCACGCTCATCCCGGCGAGCTTGTGCCGCCACACGCCGATGAACCCGATGCGGTGCCGTGCGCACGCCGCAACCGCTTCCGGCAGGGTGAGCCGCTCCGTGGTGATCTGGTTCAGACTCAGCACACGCCCGCCTGCGCCAGGATCCACTTCACGCGCTGACACGCCAGGTCCGGGTCGATCAGCAGTCCCGCTTCCGCCGCCTGCCGGAAGACCCGTGACAAGTGTAGAATCGACCGCGCGCTTTCCCTGCCGTCCACCATCCGAAAGTGCCGCTGATAGCCGTTGAGGTACGCGAGAAACACGATGCCGGTTTTGTAGTTGTACGTGGGCGCTTCGAAGATCGTGCGCGAGAGCGCTACTGTCGGGTCCAGCAGCCGCTGGTACGTCTCGCGGTCATCGCGGTCTAAAGCCTGCAACGCTGCGCTGGCGGCCGGCGCAATCGCGTCGAAGATGCCCAGCAGTGCATCGCTATAACCCTGCTCGTCGCCCGCGATCAGATCCGGGTAAGCGAAGTCATCCCCCGTATACATCCGCACGCCCCGCGGCAGGCGCCGCCGCATTTCGATTTCAAGCGACGCGTCGAGCAGCGACACCTTGATGCCATCGACTTTACTCGCGTTTGCGTGAATGATCTCGAGACAACCCTCCATGGGATCGGGTCCCCAGTAACCGCGCAGTGCCGGATCGAACATCTCTCCCAACCAGTGCAGGATCACCGGCTCCCGCACTTGCCGCAGCAGGCGATCATAGACCGCGCGGTATTCGTCACCGCTCCGCGCCACGCTAGCAAGCGCGCGGCTCGCCATTAGAATGATGCGGCCGCCGCAGCGTTCAACCCACGCGCATTGCTCACAGTAAGCGCGAATTACCGCGTCCAAGGTATGCTGCCGGGAGGGATCCAGTTGATCGGTTCCGACTCCGCACGCAATGCGGCCCCCCGCGATCTTCGCTGCGGCGACGGAGCGTTCGATCAGTTCACTGGCTGCCTCCCAACCCAAACCCATGCCGCGCTGTGCCGTGTCCATGGCTTCAGCAACCCCTAGCCCGTAAGACCAGAGCAGCCGCCGGTACGCGAGCGTCGCATCCCAATCGAGCGTGCAAGTGTCCGGCGAACCGCCGGCTGCTAAGGGATCGGCGACGACATGCGCGGCCGCGTAGGCCACCCGGCTCTCGATCGGACCTTGCGGCTTCGGCCAATCGCGCGCATCCGGAACCGAGAAAGGAACCAGCGTACGGTCTTCGGCGGGCAGTAATAATTCACGGTCCGGCATCGTTAAGCCGCGAGATCCGGCACGTCGAGCCAGCGCCGCTCCCGCCAGGACTGCAAGCCGAGCTCGGCCAGTTGCACGCCGCGCGCACCTTCCAGCAGATCGTGAGGAAACGGGGCGTCCTCCGCCACGTGGCGCAGAAATAGTTCCCACTGCACTTTGAAGGCGTTGTCGAAGTCCAGGTTGTCCGGGACCTCCTGCCACCCCGCGCGGAAGTCGATCGGGTTAGGGACGTCTGGGTTCCAGACCGGCTTCGGCGTATTCACCCGATGTTGCGTCCGGCACTCGCGCAGACCCGCGACCGCGCTGCCGTGCGTGCCATCCACGTGCAGCATCAGCAACTCATCCCGATAGACGCGCGTGGCCCAGGAGGAGTTGATCTGCGCGAAGATGCCGCCCGCCAGTTCGAACGAGCCATACGCCGCATCGTCGGCCGTTGCCCCATAACGCGCGCCGCTCTCATCGAAGCGCTCCGGAATGTGCGTGGCACCAATGCAGGAGACCCCGCGAACCGCGCCGAACGTGTGATCAAGCAGATAGCGCCAATGGCAAAACATATCCAGGATGATCCCGCCATCGTCCTCTTTGCGGTAGTTCCACGAAGGCCGCTGCGCCGCCTGCCAATCGCCTTCGAACACCCAGTAGCCGAACTCCCCGCGGACCGAGAGAATCCGGCCGAAGAAACCGCTATCCACCAACCGCTTCAGCTTCCGGATGCCGGGTAGAAAGAGCTTATCCTGCACCACTCCGTTCTTGACGCCTCGCTCGCGCGCCAGTTTGGCCAACGCCAGCGCGTCTTCAAACGAGGAAGCGATGGGCTTCTCGCAGTAGACATGTTTACCCGCCAGGATCGCCGCACGCACGGACGCGACCCGCGCCCCGGTGGTTTGCGCATCGAAATAGACCGGCAGTCCAGTGTCGTGTAAACAGCTCGCAAGATCGGTCGACCAGCGCTCGATTCCAAAGCGCGCGGCCAGCGCCCGCAAACGGTCCGCCGAGCGGCCGACGAGCACCGGCTCCGGCATCAGCACGTCGCCGTTCGCGAGCGCCACGCCGCCCTGCTTTCGAATCGCAACCACGGACCGCGCCAGGTGCTGGTTCATGCCCATGCGACCGGTAACGCCGTTCATGATGATGCCGAGAGTTCGCTGCGCCACGCCAACAATCTTACTGTGGCGGCATCACCCGGGCGGAGGCGCCAGAACGACTTCGCTCAAGAGCGCCGAACAGCGCGCCGAGAGATCGTAGGGCTGCCCGTCTTTCAGCAGCACCGGCTCAATATCGATCGCATGCCGGGTGTCGATGATGGCCTGCCAAGCCGTGCCCTTGCGCGGCGCCGGCAACACGAATGAGATATCGCCGTGGCTGGGATTCAACAAGATCAGAAACGTGTCGTCACCGATCGGTTCGCCGAACGCGTTTACGTCGTTTAAAGTCCGGCCGTTGAGGTACAGGCCGACACAGCGGGCCCAACTGACGTTCCATTCTCCAGACGTCATCTCGCCGCCTTCCGGCCGCAGCCAAAGAATGTCGTGCTCATGCGATCCGTTCACCTGCTGCTCCGGCGCATCCGGCTCAATGCGGCGATCCTGGAAGAACTTACGGCGGCGCAGGTTGGGATGGCTCTTGCGCACCTGAATCACACGGCGCGTGAACTCGAAAAACGCACGCTGCTCGCCATCCAGCTTCCAGTCGATCCAGCTGATCTCATTGTCCTGGGCGTAGGCATTGTTGTTGCCGCATTGCGTGCGGCCCAGCTCATCGCCGCCGCAGATCATGGGAACGCCTTGCGAAAGCAGCAGGGTCAGCATGAAGTTGCGCTTCTGGCGTATCCCGCAGCTGCAATGATTTCGGGATCCTCGGTGGGACCTTCTACGCCACGATTCCAGGAATGGTTATCGTCGTGCCGTCGCGGTTTTCTTCTCCGTTGGCATCGTTGTGTTTGTGGTTGTAGCTGACCAAGTCCCGCAGCGTGAAACCATCGTGCGCGGTGATGAAGTTGATGCTGGCCGGTGGGCTTGCGGCCGTCGCGCTGATATAGGTCGCTGCTGCCGGTCAGCCGGTAACCAAGCTCGGCCAGCTGGCCATCGTCGCCCTTCCAATAGCGCCGCACGACATCGCGATAGCGGCCGTTCCACTCCGCCCATAACGGAGGGAAACTGCCCACCTGATAGCCGCCCTCGCCGACGTCCCAGGGTTCCGCGATAAACTTTACCTGAGAAATCACCGGATCCTGATTGATGACATCGAAGAACGCCGACAGGCGATCGACATCGTGCAATTCGCGCGCGAGCGCGGCCGCCAGATCGAAGCGGAATCCATCGACGTGCATCTCGAGAATCCAGTACCGCAGGCTATCCATGACCAGCTTCAGGACCTGCGGATGCCGGACATTCATGGTGTTGCCCGTGCCGGTGTAGTCCATGTAGTAACGCTGCATGGTCGTTCACCAGGCGGTAGTAGGTGGAGTTATCGATTCCCTTAAAGCTGAGCGTGGGGCCCAACTGATTGCCTTCCGACGTATGGTTGTAGACCACGTCGAGGATGACTTCGATGCCCGCGCGGTGCAGCGCCTTCACCATGTTCTTTGAACTCCCCGATCTGTTCGCCGGTCGATCCCCGGAACTGCGAATAACGGGCATCGGGGGAAAAGAAATTGATGGTGTTGTAACCCCAGTAGTTTTCAGCCCGAGCTTCAGCAGGCGCGCATCATCGATGAACTCATGCACCGGCATCAGTTCCACCGCGGTGATTCCGAGCCTCTTCAAATAATCGATGGCCACCGGGTACGCCAGCCCGCATAGGTTCCCCGAATGCTTTTCGGAATGTCCGGATGAAGAATGGTGAACCCTTTTACGTGCAGTTCATAGATCACCGAATCGTGCAGCGGCGTGAGCGGAGGGCGGTCGTTCTCCCAATCGAAATGGGAACTGGTGACCACGCATTTGGGAACGCCCAGGGCGCTGTCGCGATCGTCACGCTTCAAATCCGGGTCGACGCCGCCCATCTTGTACCCGAAAACCGGCTCTGCCCACCGAACCTCGCCCGACACCGACTTGGCGTAAGGGTCGATCAGCACCTTACTGCGGTTGAAGCGCATGCCGCTCTGCGGATCGTACGGTCCGTCGACGCGGTATCCATACAGCTGCCCGAGCTTGATTCCCGGCAAGTAGCAGTGCCAGATGAATCCGGTAACCTCATGAAGCGCGATGGTCTCGGTAGCGGGCGCATCTACCCGGTCGAACAGACACAGCTCGATGCCTGTAGCGGATTCGGAATAGATGGAAAAATTAACGCCCGTCCCGTCCCACGTGGCCCCCTGTGGGTACGGCTTTCCCGGAAGAATGGTCCTACTCATTCAAAAGAGTCTTTGCGGTCCTCAAAATATCAGATGTGCCTCATGACAACGCGGCGCTAACTACTATGACGCTCTCGCCCGGTAATAGGCTAGTACTGCCGCCCGGGCGGGCACATTCAACGGAGGCTAGCAGGATTTGAGCGTTTTGCGGTAACGGGAAAGCGCGAGCGTTGGATGCTAAATTACAACAGATAAAGATCGAGCCCCTTACAATCTGGATCCATCCGGGTCCATGATCCACTTCGATCGTACTGCCAAACCGCGCGGTCAACGATTTCCTCAAGCGGATCAGCGCGGAGTACCATGCGAGCATGTCGCGATGCGGCGTTCGGCCAGCTTCGTCCCAGTGGAGCTTCGAGCGTTCGAAAGTGGCGGGGTCCTGCGGATCGGGAACGCGGTCGATGTGCCATTCGTCGTCCCCGTACTCGCGCTTTCTTCCTTCCGACACCGCGCGCGCGAGTTCTGGATCGTCATGCTGCGTAAAGTACTGGAAGGGCGACGACGCCGCAAATTCCTCACCCTGAAAAAGCATCGGGGTGAACGGGGAGAGAAGCACCAGCGCCGCCGCCGTCTTAAGCCGTCCGGGGCTCACCAGATGCCCCAGCCGGTCGCCTTGCGCGCGGTTGCCTACCTGGTCATGCGTCTGCGAATAGGCGAGAAAACGATAGCGCGGCAGGTCGGCGGCCGGCGCCCCGTGCGTGCGCTTGCGGTATCGGGAGTACCCGCCGTCGTAGACGAAGTTGTGCGTGAACGCCTTTGCGACCTGGTCGATGGCGCCGAAATCCGCATAGTAGCCGGATGTCTCCCCCGTGAGAACGGCATGCAGGGCATGGTGAAAATCATCGCTCCACTGCGCGTCCATGCCGTAGCCGCCCTCCGCCGTGGGGCGCACCGCCACGGGGTCGTTCCAATCGCTTTCGGCAATCAGAAGCTTCGACGAATCGTAGGCTTTCACCTCGTCGGCAAGCTGCGCCAGGAAGTGCACCGGAGAGGTGTCGATGAGCGCGTGAACGGCATCGAGCCTCAGGCCATCGATATGGTAATCGCGCAGCCACAGAAAAGCGTTGTCACAAAGGAAGCGGCGCACCTCCGGGCTGTCGGGCCCGTCCAGGTTGATCGCATCGCCCCACGGCGTTCGATGGTGCGGTGTAAAGTAGGGCCCAAGCGACGCCAGGTAGTTTCCGGCCGGACCCAGATGGTTATAGACCACGTCGAGAATTACGGCCAGCCCGCGCGCGTGGCATGCATCCACCAGTCGCTTCAGACCTTCCGGGCCGCCGTAAGCATGGTGCGGCGCGTACAGATCCACGCCATCGTAGCCCCAGCCCCAGCTTCCGGAGAATTCGCAGACCGGCATCAGCTCGACATGCGTGATGCCGAGATCCCGCAGGTGATCCAGGCGCTCGATGGTACTAGCGAACGTACCGGCCGGCGTGAAAGTGCCGACGTGCAGCTCGTAGATAATCGCGTCGCTGAGAGGGCCGGGGCGCCAGTACTTATCCGTCCATGGGAAGGCCTCGTGGTCGACCGTGCGCGAAGGCCCGTGGACCCCCGCAGGCTGCCAGGGCGACCGCGGATCGGGCACAGGCTTCCCTCCGTCTACCGAGTAGAAATAGTCAACGCCGGGTCCAGCCGAAAGCAGGTCGGCACGCCACCACCCGCCCTCTTCTTTCGTCAGAGCGTGCGCAGTACCCCCGACGATGACATTCACTGTTTCGGCGCGCGGGGCCCAGACCGTAAAAACCCACATCAGGCTTGAGCGTCCTTGCTCAAAAGCGCGACGGGAAAGCGCCGCAGCAGATCCGCAACCCGGCGTGCGCCTCCTTCCTGGATCTCACCGGTGAAACGGTTTCGCCAGTGCCCGGGCGGAAGCTCGATGCAGGTATCGTCCTCGCCCGCGCCGCGCGCCAGCAGCAAGCGCGGCACCAGCACGATAACGTCCTGACCGCGCCCAAACGCGACCGCATGTTTGCTCTTTTCGCCGGATAACGCCAGCGGACGGTACGAATCCGCGAAACTGGCCGGACGTTCCCGGCGCAATAGAAGCGACTGATGGACCACCCACAATTTCGGCAGACCCTCCGCACCGCGTGCGAGGATCTCTTCCACGCTCAAACTTCCGAACTCCCCCAGCAGCCGCCTTCGCAGCGCGTAATCCACGGGGCGGCGGTTGTCCGGATCGACCAGGCTCCAATCCCATAACTCGGTTCCCTGATACAGGTCCGGGACACCCGTCGCCGTCAGTTTCAGCAACACCTGGGATAGTGAGTTGACCTTGCCTGCTTGATCGATGCGCTGGACGAACTTGTCGACATCGCCCAGAAGCTCCCGGTTCCCGAAGATTGAAGCGATCCATTGCCGAAGCGATTCTTCGAAGCGCTCGTTGGGAGTCAGCCAGGATGTCTGCTGCTTGGCTTCACGGCTGGCTTTCCACATATAGGCCTGGAGACGTTCTTCCGAGATGGGCCACGCGCCTGCAAGCGTCTGGAAAACGAGGTACTGCGTGTTGCGGTCCGGAAGCTGATCGTGGCAATAGGGCTCGGCAAGCAAAGCCCAGCGATTCACCGCCTCGCGCCATTCCTCGGGGATCTCCGAAAGGACATTCAAGCGCGCGCGCACGTCCTCGCTGCGCTTCGTGTCATGCGTAGCGGTCGTCACCATGGTCGCCGGATGCGACGCGTTCAACTCCAAGCAAAAGCGATGAAACTCGTCCACCGATGAGCCGAAGCGCCCCGGATCTCCGCCCACTTCGTTCAGCGAAGCGAGACGGTGATAGCAGTAGAACGCCGTATCCTCCACGCCTTTCGCCATGGCGGAACCGGTGAACTGCTGGAACCGCATCACGAATTCCGATTTGAGCGGGCCGGCCGATTGCAGCGTCAACACGGACCGCAGCAAATCGAACAAGTCGCCGTCCAGGTCGGGTCTGCTCTGTTTGGCGAGCGTGACGGCCTGATCGATATAGCGCTTATCGGTGGCCGCGATCTCACCGTAATCGGCGCGCACGTAAGTCCGGTAAACCGGGAAACACGCGATCGTCTCGCGCAGCGCGTGGTGAATGTCGTGCCTGGTATGGTCGCGGTGTTCGCGGTCGGTATCACAGATCTCTTTGAAGATCGCGGTCAAGCGGTTGACATCGCTGCCCAGGACGTCTCGTAGAACAAGACGTTTCTTGTCGCGAGCGAGCTCTGGGAAACCGGCGTGTTCCCCTGTGAATGTCTCGTAGATCCCGGTAAGCGGCCCTTCCGCGTCCCCGTCGACAAACAGCCCGTTCAGCGCATTCAGGAAGTCATAGCCGGTGGTCCCCGCAGCCGGCCAGTTTTCCGGCAGCGATTCGCCCGGCTCCAGAATTTTCTCAGCCACGATCCAGGCATTCGGCGCGGCGCGGGCAAGGCGTTCGAAATACTGCTTCGGGTCGAGCAGGCCGTCGGGATGATCGATCCGCAGGCCATCCACCACTCCGCGATCGAGCCATTCGATGAGCAGCCGGTGAGTGTCCTCGAACACCTGAGGCTCTTCGATCCGCAGGCCGATCAAGGTGTTGACGTCGAAGAAGCGGCGGTGGCCCAGCTCGCGGCCGGCGGTTTTCCAAAACGCCACGCGATAGTTCTGATTCTCGAGAAACGCGTCCAGGCGGACTGCATCCTGATTCAGTTCTTCGATGACGCGGTCGATCGCCTTGCAAATCCCGGGATCTTCCCGGCACAGACGGGTGAGCAGCGATTGAATCACGTTCTTATCGCGATGCCGCGCCAGCAGTGGTTCACGCTCGGTGACCGTCGGAAGCGGCAGGCGCCCGAGCGAGTCGGCCAGAAATGCCAGAACCTCCGACTGCACCAGAGCCGCCGCTTCGGCCAGAACGTCACGCAACGAGCGCGGCGCCACGGGTAGCGCGTGTTCGGCATAACGGACCTCAAAGCCGCCGCGATGCCGAGCCAGTTGGAGTTGGCCGGCCTGCAGCACGCGCCCGTAATGCTCGCCGAGAATCGGAACCAGTACCTTATTCCGCAGCTTCTCTTCGGGAGCATGCCACTCCACATCGAAGTACGAAGCAAAAGGGCTAGCCGGCCCATTCTCCAGAACGTCCCACCACCAGGCGTTCTCACGGCCGGTGATGGCCATGTGATTCGGGACCGTGTCGAGTACCTGGCCCAAATGGTTGCGGCCGAGCGTTTCGCAGAAGCGCTCATGTCCCGCGGTTCCGCCGAGTTCCTCGTTGACTCGGCTATGATCGACCACGTCATAGCCGTGGGTGCTGCCTTTGGCGGCCTGCAGATAGGGAGAACAATAGACGTGCGAGACGCCGAGCGCGCAAAGATAGTCCGCGATCGCGCCCGCCGCATCAAAATCGAATCCCGCGTGTAGCTGAAGCCGATAGGTGGACGAAGGCGCCGAACGACTCAAGATTCGACCCCGGTCCGCAGCAGGTGCAGAATGGCGTGGGCCGGAATGCGCAGCTGCTCCGGGCGGTCCCGCATGTCTCGCGCCAGATCGCGCAGCGCCTGTTCCAACATCAGCACGTCGAGCAAAGCTTCAAGGTCTTTGGGAGAACCGGGCAGCAACTCGCTAATCCCGGGCACGTTCAGATAGCCGCGCAGGAACTGGGCCGCCGCCCATTGATACCAGGTGACTAAAATGGGCTGTAGAACGGTTTCATCGACATCGGGGCGAACCACACCGGGCGCGGTTCCATAGATCGGGTCGTGCGCCGCCGCGAACACGGATTGCAGTAGCCCGGCCACATCCCGTAAGGGCGAGCGCTTGATGCGGCGCTCGCCCAAGGGCCGGTCCACTTCTCCCTCGAAATCTATCAGGTAGAAATCCTTGCCGGTGAAAAGAACCTGCCGTAAGCTGAAGTCGCCGTGGACGCGAATGCGTTTGCCTCCGGCGCCGATCTCGCGCAAAACCTGAAGCCGCGAGGTGATTTCATGCTCCACATTGAGCAGCGCTTCGCAATCAGTCCGTGTCTCCGCACTCAGAGCCGCGAGTTTACCGGCAATCTGTTCCAGCACGCGGTTTTTCGTGCCCAGCAGGGAGTGGTAAAGACCCAGGCGATAGAACTCGTTCAGCGGCTCGGGAGCAAACTCGGCATCGACCGCCCCAGCAAGCGCTACGTGCAGATGAGCCATTCGGCTGCCTAACAGTTCCATCAGACCGAGAAAAGAGCCCATCGTCGTATGCGCAACATCGGGCGTAGCCTCGCGCGAGAGCACCGGAAGGCTTTCCGTGAACTGGCTGAGCGTGGAGACTCCTCCATCGCCGGCCATAGAAGTTTCTAGAAAGCTGTGAACGTTGTCCAGGGCCAGGTCCCACGCGTTGGTTTCATGGGCCAGGTACTCATGCAGGACGCCGGCAACCAGCACGTCTCCGGTGCGATCACGATACTCGAGCCACCCGCCCAGACGAGCCACGCGCAGGGCCGCCGCAGATCCCGCCAAAACCCTCCCTAATTCCAATTCGGGGTGGGTTCCCGGCTCCACCCGCCGGAACATCTTGAGGATGAAGCGCTCCCCAAACTGAATGGACGTGCCATTTTGATCCGCCTTGCAGAGTGTGGATTGCAGGTCCGGATCATGCTCCCAGATCTTCCGGAATGCATTGGTGTGGAATCCCGTGAGAACGCCGTTCTCGCCGCTATATCGTTTCCGCCGCGAAATGGCCCCCAGCAATTGCTCGCGGAATTGCGGGTTCCGGGAGCCGCCGTACAGGGTGCCTATGCGGCCGTCTGGAGTTCGTACATGACACAGAACCGATTGGGGCGCATCGTGGATCACCTCGCTCGCGCGCGCGCCTTCCGCAATACTGAGGGACACACAGTAGAACTCGGCGTCCCCCGCCGCGAATTCGAAGCGCAAAAAGACCAGCCACGATGATGATTCCGCGAACGGGATCGAGTCATACATGGCGACGCGGGCCAGCTGACGGTCCTTGCCCTGAAACCACCGCAGCGTTCGCACCAGATCGGGGAAGTAGCGCTCCACTTCGTGGCGGTTTTCTCCGGTCAGGATGGCCTCAAACGTAGGCACCTCGAACGTCGGAATCTGATCGACACTCTGCGGCGGGCGGAAGGAATCCTGCGACGCGCGCTGCGGCTGGAGCGAGAACCAATAGAATGCATGCGGGCCGAGCGACAGGAAGTACGGCTCCTCGGTAATCACGGGAAATTCCGTGTTTCCGAACATCTCCACCGGCGCCATCCCCCGATACTCGGCCAGCGGCAGAGTGCATGCCTGGGCCACGCGCGAAAGATTCGCAACTACCAGGACACGTTCATCCGCCAGCGCGCGAATGAAGGCGAGAATGCGCCGATTGTCCGGGTTGGCGAACTCCAGAGTGCCGCGCCCCAATGTCTTGGACTGCTTACGCTGATTGATCAGCCTCTTCATCCACCAGAGGAGCGAGTTGGGGTTGCTCTGCTGATTTTCGACGTTGATGGCTTCGTGGTGATACTCGGGATCGATCACCACCGGCAGGTACAGCCGCTGTGGATTGGAGTTGGAGAAGCCCGCATTCCGGTCGCGGCTCCACTGCATGGGAGTCCGCACCCCATTGCGATCGCCCAGGTAGAAGTTGTCGCCCATCCCGATTTCGTCGCCGTAGTAAAGCACGGGAGTGCCAGGCAGGGAAAACAGCAGGCCGTTCATCAGCTCAATGCGGCGGCGATCGTTCTCCAGGAGCGGGGCCAGGCGCCTGCGGATTCCGAGATTGATGCGCATGTGACGGTCGTGGGCATACACGCGATACATGTAGTCGCGCTCCTCATCGGTGACCATCTCAAGCGTCAGTTCATCGTGATTGCGCAGGAACAGCGCCCACTGGCAGTTTTCCGGAATGGGCGGAGTGATTTGCAGGATGTCGGTAATGGGATACCGGTCGCCCATGCGCGTCGACATGAACAGCCGCGGCATCACCGGGAAGTGAAACGCCATCTGGCATTCATCCCCGTTTCCGAAATAAGCGACGGCGTCTTCCGGCCATTGGTTGGCCTCGGCCAGCAGCATGCGGTTGCTGTACTTGGCGTCGATGTGCGCGCGCAACTCCCGCAGAAAGGCGTGCGTTTCGGGCAGATTTTCGCAATCGGTCCCCTCCCGTTCGTAGAGGTAGGGAACGGCATCCAGGCGTAAGCCGTCGACGCCCAGATCGAACCAGAAATCGACCGCGTCCATCATCGCCTGCCGCACTTCGGGATTATCGAAATTCAAGTCCGGCTGGTGGGAATAGAAGCGATGCCAGAAGTAGGACTTGGCGACGGGATCCCAGGTCCAGTTCGAAGGCTCGAAATCCTTGAAGATGATGCGGGCGCTCGGTGTACTTCTCCGGCGTGTCGCTCCAGACGTAAAAGTCGCGCCACTTCGACCCGGCAGGCGCCTTGCGGGAGCGTTGAAACCAGGCGTGCTGATCCGACGTGTGATTGAGAACCAGCTCACTGATAATGCGAATGCCCCGGCGGTGGGCTTCGGCCAGAAATTGCTGGAAGTCGCGCAGCGTGCCATAGGCGGGGTGCACGTTGTTGTAGTCGGAAATGTCGTAGCCATCGTCTTTCCAGGGGGACGGGCAAAAGGGGAGCACCCACAGGGCGGTCACCCCCAGATCGGCAAGGTACGGCAGCCGCTGGGTCAGCCCTTTGAAGTCTCCCATCCCATCTCCATCGCTATCCTGGAACGCCCGCACGTGGACTTCGTAGATGACGGCGTCTTTGAACCAGAGCGGGTCGGACGAGAGCGATGTGGCGGCGTTTTTGAGCATGAAGTCCGGGTGGCGATGCGAAACTGAAATTGTCACATGCGAACCGCACTGCTGTGTTGCCTGGCTCCGGTCGCTTTCGCACAAACGTGGGTGATGCAGCCGGCCGCCACGGATGCTTCGCTGCGCGGGATCAGCGTGGTGACGCGCGATATCGCGTGGGCGAGCGGATCTTCCGGGACGGTTTTGCGGACCACGGACGGCGGCAGGACTTGGGTTCGTGTGGAAGTTCCGGAAACCGGCAAGTTGGACTTTCGGGGCGTACAGGCTTACGACGGCGTTCACGCGGCGCTGATGGCGAGCGGGGAAGGCGCGCAATCGTCGGTGTACCGAAACCAGCAAGATGGCACATGGAGAATCTGGTACGCAAACCACGACGCAAAAGGCTTCTTCGATGCGATTGCAATGCCAGGGCCGCAACAGGTCGCAATACTTGGCGATCCGGTGGGCGGAACGTTTGTGTTTACCACAGCCGATCAGGCGGGCGGAGTCTATTCTCATGTGCGCATGCCTAAAGCGATTCCCGGCGAAGGCGCATTTGCAGCCAGCAATACATCCCTCGTGTTGCGGGGCAAACGCGTCTGGTTCGGCACCGGCGGACCCACGGGCGCGCGTGTCTTCCGGTCGGAAGATGGCGGGGAGACGTGGTCAGTGGCGGGCACGCCCGTTCGCGCAGATGGCGAGGGCGCCGGTATTTTTTCGCTTGCATTCCGCGATGACCGGACCGGGATTGCCGTCGGCGGTAGCTATAAGAACCCCAAAGAAGCGGCGCACAATGTGGCAGTGACGTCCGACGGCGGTAACACCTGGATGGAGCCGCAGGGGACAAAACCGCGGGGCTATCGATCGGCGGTCGCGTGGCTCCCGCTAGAGGGCGCGTGGATCACGACCGGTCCGACCGGCTCGGAGATCTCGCGCGATGACGGCCGGAACTGGACGCCTTTCGACGACGGCGCTTTCAACGCGATCGGCGTCGGGCCCGGTGATATTTGCTTCGCCGTGGGTCCGCATGGCCGCATCGCTAAGCTGGTGTTGCCGGCAGATCAGCGCCCGCGATAGAACCTCACCACAGGAACACGATTATGGAACTCGTCAATTTAGGAGCAACGGGACTGAAGGTCTCGCGCATCTGCCTGGGCACCATGACCTACGGGTCGAAGAAGTGGCGCGAATGGGTGCTGGAAGAAGAAGAGAGCCGGCCGTTCATCAAGCGCGCGCTGGAACTGGGAATCAACTTCTTCGACACCGCCGACATGTATTCGGTGGGCGTCAGCGAGGAGATTCTGGGCCGCGCGCTGAAGGAGTTCGGGCCGTCGCGCGACCGAGCTCGTGATCGCGACCAAGGTGTTCAATCCGATGGGCGACGATCCCAACCAGCGGGGGCTCTCGCGCAAGCACATCATGCACGCGATCGACGACAGCCTGCGCCGGCTGCGGGACGGATTACGTGGACCTCTACCAGATTCACCGCTTCGACTACGCGACGCCGATCGAGGAGACTCTCGAAGCGCTGGACGATGTCGTGAAGGCGGGGAAGGCGCTGTACATCGGCGCGTCGTCCATGTTCGCCTGGCAGTTCGCGAAGATGCTGTACACGTGCGGACGCAGCGCGGCCTGACGCGGTTCGTGACCATGCAGAACCACTACAACCTGGTCTATCGCGAAGAAGAGCGCGAGATGATCCCGCTGTGCCGCGAGGAGGGCATCGGCATCATTCCGTGGAGTCCGCTGGCGCGCGGGTTTCTCGCGGGCAACCGGCGCAAGGAGGATCACGGCGAGACGGTGCGCGCGAAGACGGACGAATACGCGCAGCAAGCTGTACTATCAGGATTCCGATTTCACGATCGTCGAGCGTGTCACGGAGATCGCCGCAAGACGCGCGGTGTGTCGAACGCGCAGGTCGCGCTGGCATGGATGCTGGCGCAGCCCCCCCGCTCACACCCCGCCCAACTTTCGGATGGTCTCTTTGACTGAGCCGATTGAACTCACCTTGATTCCGAAATTCTCTCCCACCTTGACGGCGTGACCTTTTCCGATGGGCTTGTTGTTGGCGAGGAGATCCATCTCCTCTTCGGCGGATTTTCCGAATTCGACGATTGCCCCGACACCGAGGCGCATGACTTCGCCGACGGTCATGCGACGAATGCCTAACTGCACGATCACGGGGACCTCGATGGTGAGGAGGCGGTGCAAATCGCTTGTGCCGGAAAGGAGGCTGATGTCGCCGCCCGGAGGAGCCGAGGGGACTTGGCCGGGATGGGCGGTCGTTGGAGAATGTAAGGGGTTGGGCGGCGGCTCCATGTCGCCGGCGATATCCGCCATGCCGTGGGCTGCGTTGTCGAGTGCGGCAACGTCCCCGGGCCCTGCGACGGCCTTCACGTGGTCGGCATCGGTCTGGATTTGGTCCAGTAATTGATCGACAGAGTTTTGGTCCAGAGTTGCCATGTGTCACCTATCGACCGAACGGCTGTAGGAGCGGGGAAAGAATTGCCGCAGTGGGTTAGTGGTCAGTGGTCAGTGGTCAGGGATGAGTTTTGAGTTTCAGGTTTCGAGTTTCGAGTTGGAAGGCGAGAGGCTGAATTTAGAATCTTGAAACTTGAAACTTGAAACTCAAATGATGCACATCGCGGCGGCGATTACGGTTGTCCATAGGCCATTTTTATCGCCCTCTGGCGGTTTGGACGATATTTCGCGTTCGAACGATGTTTCCGGACATGCGATAGATTTCTTTGCGTTCGTCGTAATTGCGGGCGGGGTCGAACTCGATGCCGAGGGTGGTGGCGAGCATGGTGGCGGCCATATCTTCGACGAAGTCTCCA
>CAWFCA010000017.1:0-107757 GCA_963814235.1 Bryobacterales bacterium
GGCAAGGGCGGCCATCGTAGTGGCTGGTGGCGTTGTCGAGGGTGCTTCCACGATGAGGACATTCCTTCCGGGATTCAACGTCGGTCGCCGGAAGAAATCTGGAAGCCGTTGCATGTTTCTACTGTGAGAAGGAATCAATCCAGGTCAAGATCTCGCAAAATGTGTTCGTCATAGAAATTCACTTTTGGCTGGAGGTGTTTCCGCAAGAACAGACGATGATCAGATGCATCATCAGTGTCCGGTGCGATTTCGTGGGCGTCAAATGGTAACGGAATGGTTAACGTGCGAAAAGAAGACACGCTGGTGTTTGAAAGTGTCCTGGGTGGCATATAGAAACATCTATACGTCGTTAGAACGCCTTATGATCCAAGTGTGGGAAGTGTAGCGTCAACCAATAAAAAAGGGGCCATCGCAACGGATGACCCCTTCCATTCACCCTGGAGATCGACTTCCCTTTCCGAGAAGAAGCCGATTTCGGTGTGAACTTTCCCCGGAGACAAAGGACGGGGAACGTTTGTATATATGTCACTCTCAAGCGTGACTGTGGAGTGAAAATATCCTGTGACTGCGTGAGCAAGGAACATAATGAGTCTAGCCGGGTTGACATCCTGCCAACTTTCGGGTTCTATCCGGTTTTTGGAATAGTTCATTGGTGGTTTCCAACAAGTCTGGAAGAGTTGTCTAACCCGCGTCAGCCCGGTCCGTTTTCTTCCATTCGGTTTTCCCAGTTTCAAATCGACTCATACTTCCCATCCGGTTGCTGTCTTTCCTGAACGCTCTCCCTCTTCGACAAACGGGAAGGAACGTCATCTCGTTTTTCGGTTCCCCACCAACGGGTCCAAATCCTTGTTTGGACTTCCTCTTGTCTAATTCGAGTTCTTGGCACGACCTAGAGTGGTCACTCCTGGTCATTAGAGCCCCCTGGTGCGATTTAGTAGGACTAGGTGGCATTCAGACATCCTCCAGAAGAGACAAATCGATCCTGGAGACTTCTGGAAGGCAAAAGAAAAAGACAACAAGAATTAGAGAGGGGGACGGGTTTCCACGTTCCCCAGAAAACCCATGGAAAGCTAAAGACAAGTTGGGAGCGTGGAAAACCGCTCCCCTACAGAACTCCAGTTTCTTTTTCCATTTGGAAAGCTGAAGAGTGAAACCTTAAGTCAAGAGGGGAACGGGTTTCCACGTTGCCCAGAAAAATTATGTGCCCTAGCAGACGCAAGGGACGTGGAAACCCGTCCCTCTCAAAACTCCAGTTACTTCTTCTTCTGGACGTTCCTTTTCAACATCACTTAAGATTACTATTATATTTGGGGTGTGTGTGTGGTATATTATTAGGGGGTCGTAGTGTCCTACCTCTCAAGCCCCCAGTTTGGATCAAAACCACGGTCAAAGGCACCCTTCCTGTTGCGCATCATGACTTTCTGAACGCTACCAAGCGAAGCGTCGAATCCATCTTTCTGGATTAAGTTTCCAGATTTCGGTGGCATTGAGATCGGGATGGGCTTCGACATATGTCAAGACTTTGATCGTGGTTGGGGAGAAGGGTTTCCCAGGAGGACGACCAGTGGGAGTGTAGGCCCACCAGTTTCCTTCTCAAGGCGGAAGGCTTTCTTCAGCAATAAGTCAATGGATTCCGCCCGAACCGAAGGTGACCGATCCTTGTATTTCAGCCCGTGGACCTCATACCACGCATGAAACAAACGAACGATCTGGGGCCAGTTGTGACTGCAATAATAAACGAGCCGACACGCAAAGGCGTACTCGCCGCCGCTTCTGTTCGATTCCGCCCTCCTTGTTTGTCTGGCTCAGATTGCCCGCATCAACGGTCCAGCGATAGGGTCCTTTCGCATTGTGCGCAGGACAATAAAGTCCGGTCGCTTCTTCCCGCCTTTTCCGGGATTCACGTCGAGGGGAGAGGGGATCGATCCATCATGGGGCGATGATATCAGTCTGGTGTTACAAGCAGCCAACATAAAGTCTTGACAGTGGAACAATCGTTTTTGGTCTGGACTGAGTACGGGCAACCAATCGTAATAACGCCCTGATGTATGGCGGCTTCCCGGAGTCAGATACGGGGCATTTGGATTGTTGAACATGTCGATTGCAGGACTGGGGCGGTGGAGATCCCGGAAATTGTCTGGTTTGATGTAGTAGGTGTGCAGTCCTTCGCCTCCGCTGGAGACGGAAATTCCCAGTTGCAGCTTTTGACCCGATGCCTCCTCCAACTGCCGCAATTCTTCAATCCATTCTTCCCTTGCAGAGGGTGAACATCAATGTCCAGTGCAATGGACGTGATGCCGACCTGGACGGAGTAGTTTGCATCTGGAAATCGAGTATTCCAGTCGATGATTTCTTGAGCCGTCGTAAACGGTGGAACAAAAGAAAACTTCTTTTTGCTGTGTCGTGAACTGACCGTGCGTGGATGCCTCCCTTGTTCAAGCACGGACCGTTCTTTCGGACGGTTCCGTCTTTTCGCGGTTTGTCTTTCTGGCAAGTACAGCGAAGCGTCCCGTCGGCGTACTCGATAATTCCGTGTAGCGGCTTGATCGGTCCGAGCGCAAGGGACTGAATGACTTTCTTGATTCGTTGCTCGTTAGTCATGTGCTGCCTGGAGTCATCTGATCTAGTCTGCTGCATTCCAGTCATCCCCCAGATAGGCATCCCCAGGGCAGGAGATGGGCCTACACGGGGTTTGTGGTCGGAAATGGTAGGATGACCACACAGTTGCACGGGGCACCACCGGGGCTGTGGTGACCATATTACTGCTGACCGTGATTAGTCGAAGTCTTTAGGGTCTTCGCTACCCATTGATGGCACGCGTCCACATCACAACATTTGACTTGTCGAAGTCTTAGGGTCTTCGCTACCCATTGATGGAATCGAAACCACGGGTATCAGGTTGATGCCGTCGTGTCGAAGTCTTTACCAAGTCTTCGCTACCCATTGATGGGAAACTCCTTAGCCCAATACGCGCATCCATCCCCTTCGTCGAAGATCTTAGGGTCTTCGCTACCCATTGATGGATTCGGGATTTCCAAAACCACACTCGTCGAAGTCTTTAGGGTCTTCGCTACCCATTGATGGGGCCGATCAAGTTAGCCCCTGTCGAAGTGTTAGGGGCCTTCGCTACCCATTGTCTAAAAGTCAAGCACTTAGCGGACGGTCTGCGAGCGCCGACCAAAATTATCACAACCCGTCCAGTGTACTCTGGGTTGGGACATTGTTAAGATTCACATATCAAAGACCTTACGGGTTCGCGAGCGCCCCTGGACTTTTGTCGATTCGCCCTGGTACTCGCGGGTGTTCTGTCGCGATGATGGCACGGGGTTAGCGCAGAGTCAAGTAGAATGTTAGTTTGGGTTTGTCTTACGAGTTACTTACTAGTTGAGAGGGGTTGTCTAGGACCTAAATGTCATCACACCCGCGTGGATGTTGACGATTTAGATAAATCTGGTTATGTCCACTTAGATTTACCTAGTTAGAAGAATCTTGTGCGGGCAGCCGGGGCGCGGACGTGGGGGTTTTGCGCCCACGCCGTGACCGCTAGAAAGAGCGCCCATGGGTTCCAACCCAGAGGCCAGGAAGGCCGTGGAGAGGCTGTGGGCATCCCTATTCAAGACTCTACGTGATGAGTACCGACCCCGACGACACTTCCTTTCCGTCGTCCAACACGGCGTACGTGAACGTTTTGATCCCGTACTCACCATGTACGCTACGTGGTCCCGTGTTTGCGTCGAGGTAGACCGACACACCCAATCCAGGTTGAAGAATTCGTGTCGTGTTGAACGTCTCACCGGGCGGAGCGGTTGCCACTCATTCCCATAAGTGTGATTTTAACTTGCCCGCCAAATGGTGTTGAAGCGTGGTTCCGAACATCAAAGAAGTAGCGGTATTTTGAATCAACGTGCTTCACGATGACGCTGTCCGCGATTACCCCCATCTGTCCGCTGGGATCGGGAATTCCATGAGCCCAGGCAAGCGCTTTTCTTAGTTGTTTAGCCTCTTCCGGGTTGGTCTTTTCAAGGTCTGCTCGTCCAACTCTCAAAGAAATTGCGTCAAGCTCTGCGGTGCTCATGTTGAATCGTTTCTCCAGGGGCTTCATCATTCGGAGTCTCACCGTCTCGCGCTGGTCATTGATGCGTTGCTCACGGTCCGATTGAGCGTTTAATGCATCAAACTGCCGTTGGGTGAGGTGTTCCGGGGCTTCGATGGGGTCGGAGTCTCGTAAGGGATACATCTCCAGAACTCTGTTCAAAACCTTCATATACGCGACACGGATTTCTCGGTCTCTTGCGGTCTGGAGTGACAGTCCCGTATTGGGTTGCTCTATCGTCGTCGGTGCTACAGGGGCTGAGACTGGCTTGGTAATGTGTGTTTCCCTGTTGAACGGGTAGGCCTTTGCGTCCAATGCGGCTTCCTTGTCCATCCTTGCGACGTAATCAGGGGCCACCAGCTTCTCGATTGGCCGGACGAGTAACATCACGCAGAACAGACCCCAAAAGACGAGAAGGAATATCTTCATTGACCGTTGCTTATTCATCACTGTTCCCTCACAAGCAATCCCGATTGTAGCTCTACCGACACGCCAGTTCGCCGTTCTTGACGAGCACCGGGAGACTCATGGTTGACGAGGGAGAGTTCCAGCCACCGCCTATTGAAATCTGAAGCTCGAACCTCAAATCCTGACAGGGAATGATCGGGAATCCAACATCACTCGGATTGACCACAAAATTGATTTGTTGAAGCCCCTCGAAACCAGTCGCTCCAGCGTAGGTCGGCACCACCGAAAAGTGATAGGGCGTCTCTAGTGGATCGTTGGGGCGGTGGTTCAACGTGAAGTTCACGGTGTAAGCAGACTGGTCAAGAAACGGGTCCGGTCCACGACCGTTGTGATCGAGTCCTAATCCAGTCAGGTAGATCACGTAGAACTGTCCAAGACGCGCCGGATTTGTCGATGACACCAGCGTCCCGCTAAGGTCAGTGATTGCCCCCCGAACGGCACGCGGTGCCGGAAGCTGTGCAGCGGTAATGCCACAGGCGGTCGTGTCTCCCCAGAGAGGGTCGAAATTGCAATCTGATCCCATCTCGAAAATCTGGGGAGCACTCCCCAAAATCTGGGCGGTCACGGAAACAGTCAGGGCACCCACGGTGACTTTGATTCCAACCGGAGTGGGGCTCTGGATGCCACCAGCGTTCGTGATGTTTGCCGGATCTCCGGTGTAGAAGTTGGGTGGGACCGCGAAATTGATTTGGCCGGGGGAGACGAAAATGAGATCAGCGGGAAGACAGGATGCAGGACCCTGGGTGAAGCCGCTCTGGAAAATCAGCGGACAAACCTGGACGGACGTGGGACCGAGTTGCGTGGGAAGGGGAGTGGTCGTCGCCGCATAGGTGGAGTCGGATAGGTTGCTCCCCCAAATCGTGGCCAGACCACCGGAAGCAGCGTAGTTGTAGTAAGCCGCGCTGGTGACGTTCGCGATGGTCGGCTGCTGGGCGAATGCTGACGTGGTGGCGAGTGAAGCCGTTGCGAATAGAAGTAGTGCCGTTTTGAAGGTGCTCATTTGTCGTTTTCCTTTATCGTGTGGCCCACAACCGGGTCACGAAGACAATTCTATCGTAAGCGGCTTATTATGTAAAGGGGGTTTCGTACCATTGACCGATCCGCTAGAGTGAATACTGAGATGAGCGAGAAAAAAGATCCTGTTCGGGAATACCTCCGTGAAATCGGATCACGGGGCGGCAGCGTGAAAACCAAAAAGGGTTTCGCTACTCTCACCGACGAAGAGCGGAAAGCGATAGCAGCAAAAGCGGCTGACGGTCGAAAGAAAGCCGCCGCGAAGAAATCGACCAAGCCCTAACGGATTCCACAATGAACCCCCGGCGCTACTCGACACCGACCTTGATAGGAATCGGAATCGGCATTGTGATCGTGCCAATCCTGTTCCTCCCTTTGGCGGTCTTGATGACCTGGACGGTGCTGACAGAGCGACGGCGCTAACCACGCGTTCTCACCGACCTAGGAAAGGACGCTAAGCCGAAAGTGCCCCTCCGTGGGCTGCCAGCACGCGTCGAGATCCAGATCGTCGATATAGTGACCGACGATCCCAAACGGGCCTTCGCTCGTCGCTCGATTCAACAGTGGCGAGTGGGTTCCGGGGTCGGCTTCCATCGCATAGATCGCCCGATATCCAGACTCGACCGCGTCGATGAAATCGCGCCGCGTAAAACCGCCTGGATGATAGAACGTTATCTCAACGGGATTTGTCAGGGGATAGTCGAAAAAGATCTGAATCGTCTCTAACGCCGTCATTAGCTTGTCGGGTTGTTTGATTGTTCTCACGTCGCGATAAAGCTCGACGTAATCGTTACGAGGGCCGCTCGATGTGGGGCTCGGTGTCATTGTCATCTTGATGAGTTCTGGACTTCCGGTTTTGGTCGGGGCTGATCCCTTCATTTGCGTTTGTCCTCTTTTTCGTTCGGTCGGCTACAAGCGAAGTTATAGCACCAATTCGCGGACGACGAGTAACAATTTTCGAGAGGTATTGTAGGGCGGACCACTTATGATCCTCCCTCCAAACTAGATAAATCTGGTATTAGTGGATCTCAAGTAGACACAAACTAGTCGAGTCTAGTTTTCCATCAGGTAGATCGAAAGTAACCACGGTCTAGTTGTCACATGGCTACCTTAGATCAAAGAGAAAATGGGGGAACTGCTGACAGGCGAGTGGAGTTGACTGATTGTCAACTTTCTGGTACAATATCAAATGTGCAACAAAGGGGAGTTGTAAAGACTTCTAAACAACTCTTATAAACCTCAGAATTCTTAAGTTGTATAGAGTTTCTCTGATATCACTTGAGGAATTCTCTCCTCCAGATCAATCCATTCCCCAACCATTAGAACCCGAGATCGATCTTTCGTCAAAAGGAAAGTACCTCGATGGCTTTCCGTGGAACCACCGGGAAGCTGGTGGGAAGTTCTTCGCAGTTCACGTCAAGACTTTCATCCCGTGTTTTAGAATGATGGTCAAAAGTCGGAGAGCGATGCCGTTTGGTTTTTTCGCGCCCGTTTCCCATTGAGTCACGGTGGATGCACTGGTGTTCAAGTATTGTGCAAAGACTGGCTGACTGACGTTAAGGCTTTCACGCACTCTCTTGATTTGTTTTGGAGTCATGGATTCCGGGACGGACGCTAGGCATCTTTCATCGAAATCTTTCATCGTCGCTTTGCCGATGGCCCCGATCCTGAAAAGAGCGCTGGCCGATTCGTGAACATTCTCGAAGACTTCGCTCTTGTATTTAAGTTTTTTGGTGTGTGTCGCTTTGGTAGTCATCTACAAATCTCCAGCCAATCTCGATTGTTAAGAAGTTGCTCAATCTGGTCTGATGAGAGTTCCGCATAACCGCACACCTCACCGAAACGCGTCGGTGCCCCCTCTGAGGTCACTGGACCGCCATCCAACGCCGTAGTGAGGCTGAGAACGCGACTACGGTACATCCTGGGAACGTTCAGCGCGTTGCGCCAACCGGGGGTTTCGTTCGCTTCTTGGTGCTGGTCGTCCGGTTCGTGCGAGTCTTCTTGGTCTCGTCAGGATTCTTTGCGATGAAGAGGTCCGTCGAGACATGGAAAAAATCCGAGAGCTTGCGAACCATCGCGAGACTCAACCCACGCTTGGATGCCAGAACTTCTGACGCGGTACCGCGCGATCCCAGGAGTGGAGTAATATCTGCCTGGGTGAGGTCACGGGCATCCATAAGGAATTTCAGCATGTCTAGTGGAGATTGATCGGGCAGTTCGATTTTGCTGTCGTACTGGTGAATCAGAAGGTCCAACACCCCAGCCAGATCGAGTTCTTCTTTGGTCGGATGTTCCTTCATATCGATGGCTTCCAATCTGGCCGCCATTTCTTCCAATTCTGCATCATTCTCGATCACTTTCAGGGTCATTGTCTTTTCCAATCTCCTCGATCATAGTCTTGGTGTGTCAAAAAGTGTTTCACGTAGAGGCGACCTCCGGTGAAGTTGGGATTCACGATCAAACGGAACCGATTCCAGCCGATATTGAACACGAGCAAACCCTTTACCAGATCCGCCTTGGGAAACACCGCCCTCACATCCGCGAAGCTCTTCCAGTTTTCGTGTTCCGCAGTTTTCAGCCATCGGAGAGCTTCGTTCTGAAATTCCTGCGGGACTCCCTTCATCCGGTTGAGCAAACCGCTTCTGCTGATCACCCTCACCACCCTATGTTTTCATAACGAGAACAATAAGACAAGAGCAAAAATCTACGGGTCGCTTCGTCATTTCACGCCGCGCACGCGATGGCTTGATCCTTCGCTTACCGTGCCCCGCCACGCCCCTCTTACCTCTTCGGTGACCTCACGGGCACTCCAAGACTAGCGACGCCCTGAAGAGGCTGTGAGGGGCACTGGCAGCGCTTCTGGGAGTCACACCACAAATGTGAAAGAGGGTAGAAGACAACGAGGAATCGTCATCGAGGAGATCGCAGTCGTCAGAAAAGGTCATATAGATATTCGGTCAATGGATTCTAAACTGTGTTCGATCAAACTGAGTCAAGACAAGACCGCATTTGTGGACCCGGAAGATTACACTCGCATTTCAGAAATGAAGTGGCACGCATCTTGCTGTTTGGCACGGGGGCTTTTCTATGCGGCACACGAAAAACGGGTTGCCGACGGGTTAGTAAAAAGGAGAAGCTATAAAACCATTCTAATGCATAGGCTTCTGGTGGACGCCACGCCAATGGATCGCGTCATCCATCTCGACGGGGACACTCTCAATAATCAAAAAGCGAATCTGTTGAAGATTGCGAAGAAAGCGAAGGTTGCTACATAGACTCCACATCGAGCATGTACACCAAAAGTCACTAAACACTAAATATGTTGACAATGGGAAAAAACCAGAGTCAACGTGTAACAATCGAGCGGTTCATACGAAGGACAAAAGAGGAGAAGAACGGGTGTTGGTCATGGCAGGGCTGTAAGGACCGACAGAACTACGGTTACTGCTCCTTTATGGGTGAGCGAAAAGCACACAGGGCCAGCTACGCCTACTACCACGGGCCGATTCCACCCACTCTTGGAGTCCTTCACAAATGCGACAATCCCATTTGTGTTAATCCGATGCATCTTTTTTGTGGGACCGCGAAGGACAATCACCATGATTCGATGAGAAAGGGGAGACACACAAAGGGTGAGAAGGTGGGACGTTCAAAACTAACCCCACCTCAAGTAATTGAACTTCGGCGGCAGTACGCCAATGGTGTGCCCTCTCGTGAAATCGCGAGAAATTTCAATTTGTCACTAAGCGGAGTGAAAGGAGCCGCCCTGGGGATCACCTGGAAACACGTCCGCGAGGGGATCTGTGTGGGTAGAAAAACCCGTTTTGGTGCCGCCAAGCCCCCCATTGCGTGAGCATTTGACGGTAAACAGCAGTAGAAAACGGTTCAATATGTCGTGATGGTGATCGAGGAGTTGTAAGCTTTTATCTGTCCGCTGGTGGTTCCGGGTTATTGATTTGGACAGAACCACCAGACGGACCTGACATCACGGCACGCTTCGTGATGGTTCCCAGTAGGCCACCCATCACGTTTGCAAATCCAAGCTCGATTGCTTTGTTCTGTGGATTGTAGACAAGCGCAACCAGAAGCACGAGGGTCAGGACGGCCAGGAGAAGTTCAAGGAAGAACTCTCGAAAAACCGATTCGGCCTTATCGTGTCCTGGTGCTGATGCTGTCACTGATACACCGGGGAGCCCGTGAGAGGCCACAGCACGATCTTGTTAATCGAATTGGAATAGCCATTTGGACCAGCCTGACATGTAGCCACGGCAGTGATTACACTCTGGGCGGTCTGATTGTAGTAGGGCTTTGCGATCCCAGAGTAGCCACAAAGCGAAAAGGCTTTGAACATTGGCGACCCAAAGTTGTTGAGGTTGGTAAGCTGGGCTGGAGAGGAACCATCGGGATTGGCAACGAATAGCTCCATATGCATATTCCCATTTAATTGGTCAGAGCCCGTGACAGGCGTGGTGAGCACCGCCCCGAACAGAATCTTGTTCGCATCGGCGAGGTAAGTAGGAAATTCCGCATACCGATTCACGTCACAGGTTCCGGTTGTGGAACACGAACGCCCAGTGGAACTTGAGAAAACTTGTTGCCCCGTCGTTTGCAGAGGCCCAATCGCCGTGAAGTTGTTCCCGTAGGGGGCATTTCCGATATCGAAGCGATACAGCCCACTCTCCGTAGGATCGGCCCCGCGTGTTGCACACTTCGTGAAATCAGACGAGTATGGATTAAGATCGGCATGTAGAAACACCGTTCCACCAGTGGGCACGCCAGACGAAAAAGTAATTCCTTTGGCACCGTCCGCTTTCATGTAATGCGAACAGGTCGCAAGAGAGCCAAATTGCGTGGTCCAAGCTGATGCCGACGGAGGAACCCAGCGAGACACTTTCGTGATGCTCGGTGCAGCCCCGGTCCAATTAATGTTTATGAAATTGATCGACCAATAGTTGGCCGTTCCTCCGACCTCCATAACCGTTAGTAAAGCGTGGTTGATGTCCGTCGTGCCATCCGTGTTTGTGAGAAAGACCGGATCGAGAACCCCGACCATCGGACATCCACCCGAATATTTCGACTGACAGCTTTCAGCACCGACATTGTCACCAGCGGTGAGCGTGGGCCAGTTCACAGGGTTGGCCATGCTGGCATAGCTCGTTGAGGAACAAGGCAGCGCACACCCTCCCAGGTAGAAGCTGAAGCCGCCACCGGGATTATAGTTGGCAGCACAAAACGCAGATGCCTGGTATGTGAACAAAAGGTGAGTTCCAGATGGATCAATCATCGCCAGACCAGAACTGCAATCAGCCCCAATTGTTGAAGGTCTCAACGCCGCCAGGGGATGGGTCCAACCAGCATTTCCAACACCAGTGATGCTTACGAGATCCCATAGGGGTGTGACGTTGTCGGACTTCGTTTGCTGATTGCACGAGCTATCCCACATGGAATCGAAGTAAACATTTGGTAAGATTCCAGAAGGGCGTGCGCCACAGTTTGACAGAACTGTCCACGATGGCAAGATCTGATTGAGTCGCGTGGGAGCGATAACCGCATTCTTTACTTTGAGATTGTTAACTGAGATGTGCTGTGCATTCGCACAAAAGGTAAGAACAATCAAACACGCCAACAGCCGACCTATCCTTGGCACTGGAAGCTCCAGGTGAAGCTGGTGTTGATGGCGAGGGCGGTTGATCCAGAAGTAAAGACACCGTTGAACGGGCTACCGTTCGTGGAAGTGGCGTTGCGATTGTAGAAAGGTCTTGCCGGGACACCAATTGCGTTTGTATTGGCGTCGCCTGATGCTGGCGCACTACAAAATGGTGCGGTGGTAAAGGCCGTTCCCCAAGTCACCGTGAAAAGCAATGAGCTAGTAGTAGGGGCGGTTCCTCCGGTGGCTATAACAACAGTGAACGCACCGTCGTGCCCATTTATCGTGCAGGTGGCATTGGTGACGCCTGTACACGTTGGAGTGCTTGTGTAGACAACGTGGTCGATGATGGGGGACGTGATGGTTGGGCTGGTCCCAAGAACGGGAGACCCCGTTCCGGTTGCAGCGACAAATGATGGATCAGCGGATGCGCCTTGTCCCATCAGGACCGTGGTTGTCGCACCAGCGGCTGTGACCACTACAGGCGCGATGCCTGCCCCCACTAAGACTCCATGGGACGTTAGTGTCACGGCACCCGTGCCGCCTTCGGAAACAGCCCGTCGATAACTTGAGGTTACTCTCCAACAGGTATTCGTCAAATCATAAAAAAGGGAAACCGATGAACCGGGCAACAAGGTAACTCCCGTTGCAAAACAGAACCGATTGCCCACCAACGAATTCGTACTCGCATTGAGGAGAGTGATCGTCGAGCTTCCAACGTTCACGAGGACTAGCGGTTGTTGATCGAGAGACGGGGCGACGATACCCGAAATGTTTTGTGCTCCCGTGGCAGTGAGAAGAAGTTGGGTGGCAGTTGCGAGACCAGTGGGTGAATAATCATTCTGTGCCGTGGTAATGGACGGAGGAGAAACGGTGGACTGGGCTTGGCAAGTTACCCAGGAGGCAAAACTGAAAACCCCGGAAGCACCGCTCCACGATGGACATTGCGGCAATCCCAGAGCCGGATCGGTTGTGAAACTGCCGTAGCTGGCAGCACCCGTGCGACCCACAGGATTGGTGAAGCTGACATCGTTTCCAGTTCCCGCCGAATCCGGGAGAATCAGAGCGACGCCACCCGTCGTTCCGAAAGTGCTCGTTCCTGTGAACGTTGGACTCGCTAGTGGTGCTTTGAGCGCTAACGCGGTGTTCAGCGTGGTTTGGACCGCTGAGGCCGCCCCAGAAGCGTCGTAGGGCAGCGTAGGGATATCTCCCACGAGGAGAGTCGGAAGACTAGCGTGGGGAAGAGTTCCAGTTAAATCTGAGGCTAGGCCGGAAGTCGCAACCGTTGCCGGAGTTGCTCCGTTGATTTTGGAGACAGTTGGATTGGGGTAGCTTCCCGTGAGATCCCCACTGGCGGCCCCGTTCGGTGATCCACTGCCCCCGCTGAAACTCACCGAACAGACGACATTTGAAGGAGCATTCACAGACGTTCCGAGGTGAAGGGTGATGCTCGATGTGGAGAGAGAATCGATACTCAAAACCTTTAAAGGAGTGAGCACCCCGGTAACATCATTCGAAGCAAACCCCGTCCCTGTGAAACAGGCCACGTGAATGCCGTGTAGCACGGGAGCCGAAAGGGACAGTGGAGTAAGATCGAGGGTCAAGGTGGTTTGCGGTGGGCCAAACGCGCCAGTGACGGTGGCCGCAAACATCGGGGACATTGAACAAGCAACAAACGCACACAACAAGAGAAGACGTTTCTTCATTAAAGGACTCCGGGGACTACAAGGAAGAGAGGATTGGTGGTGAAGAGGTATTTAGGCGAGGATGAGCTTGGAAGGGTTCCCAAGCTCATTGAGGAATTAAGAAGGAATCAGCAACCCCTTGGTGGGGGTCACAGAACATCACTTCGGATTGCGACTGGAGATTAGAACGCCACGCCACCTGAGAAGGTGTTACCAGCAACCGAGCGCGAAGTATTAGCACCCGGTGAATTGAAAGTGGAAATGGACGTTGCACCAAAGTCTTGACCATCACTCGACCCTTTCTTAAGGGCCAGAGTGGTCGGTGTGAAGCGTCTGCGGAGTACGCTAAGGACAAGAGGCAGTCTACCCGCGACATTGGCTTGTATGCCCGTCAAAGCCCCGGCAATGGCCGTTGTGTTGGAGATGCTCCCGGAGGTCGTTCCAAATAGATCCTGCATGACGTTGACGAAGTGCGCGGTCGCCTCTGAGACGAAGCGTGGATCTGCCGTGTTGTAAACGTCATGAACCCCAGCCGGAGACGACGTTGCCACGGCGTAGCCATTTGTGTTTTGGTACCACGTGTTGGTTCCGACGTTGAATCCGTTCTGACAGTTGAAACAGAAGTTGTAGTCCAAATTGCCGACAGTGAACAAATCCGTTACAAGACCGGAAGAACTACTGAAATGGTCGATATCTGTGACCTGGAAGTTGCAGTATCCGCCAGCCGCTGAACAATAGCTCGTCGCTGGAAGCGGGCTGTAGTCGAGATTGTTCTTGAACACGTAGTGCCCGGTCATTGTGGAAGTCTGGAAGTGACCCACTTCGGCAGAACCCTGACCAGCGTTTATGATGGTGTTGTGGGTGGCCGTCTGATAGGCGTTTGCGTTGTTTGACTCGATGTCTATAACGACTCCAGACTGTTGATTTACCGTGTTAGGAAGAATCAGGTTGTGATCCATCACGTACGTCGTGTTGATGGACGGATTACTGGCACACGATAAAACATTTCCGGTCGGATCGGGACCATCGAACTCAAAAGCCGAATTTGAAATCGTGACCGTTGAGACGCCCAATCCATACGCACACTCCATCCAGTGTGGGTTCGCGTGGGCTGGCCAATCGTAAAAGAAATACGATCCTGACATGTCGCCCTGGGCGGTCATTGCATTGTCTTGCGTAGTCACATCCGTACGCACGAAGTTGTTCGTGAACGTCGCCCACGGTTTCCCATTTACGGTGTCGTAAGCCCAGCCATTGTTGAAATAGTTTCCGGTGACTGTGAACCCCCAAAGCCCGTTGTTATCAAGCTTGATCTGTTTGTCGAACACGTTTCCGGTCATCAGCCGTGATCCAGTGGTGTTCGCGGTCTGTGTTCCCATCCGAACATCGAAGGCCCCTAAAGTGTTGCTGAAAACGTCGTTGACGATATTGAACGATGTGTCCGATTGTTGAACATAGCCGTCGTAGACGATGCCGCCCGTCGCATTCAGAGTGTCGCCTTTGGTGAGAAAGATTTCGTTGCCGGAGTTCTGGACGGCGAAAGAGAAGGCTCCGTTGTTGGCGTCCCCAACCCTCAAAAAGTCCGTGTTGTAACTTGTCCACTGGTGGTCCCCGTTATTATTCAGGAAGTAACCATTCCCGCCTGACACGTTGGAACTCACCGAGACTCTCGTTCCTCCCGATGTCCCGATGAACACACCCGATCCGGTGTTGCCCTGGGGCTGGCTGAGATACCCGTAAGTCTGAGACAGTGGCGTGGTCGCCAATGAAGCATCAAACACCAGTGCCGCGCCTTGCTGGATCGCGAGAACGTGAGTGTTGAACGTCCCGACAGGGCCTTGAAGGTCAAGGGTGACTCCGGTGTTCACCGTCAGGTTTACGCCATTGGATCGAATTGCCCACGACCGCTCGATGGTCCCCGCTGAAAGGGTTCCTGAAGCTGGAAAGACCGAGCCCACCAGCGTGCAACCAGTCGTCGAACACGTTCCGGTGACCCATTGCCCGTAGATGGCTGCATCGAGCCCGTTCGTTCCGGTGGTCCCTGTGATGGTCACTTTATCCCCAGCAACGATCTGGGCGTCTCCAGAGGCAGCGTTGGTGAAAAGAGCAGTGATCACCCCACCCGTGGTCCCAGACGCGCTGGAGAGGGTAATAGGGGCGTGGTTGTACTCTTTGGTGAATCCACGAGGAGAGTTTCCGACCGTCCAGTTCTGATTGACCGTGAGGTTGTGATTTTGAATCACCACATCGCCGGATGCCGGAATGATTCCCGCCGTGGGCGTTTTCGTTCCAGGTGCGGTGCAAGTCCAGTTCGATGTGACGCTGATGTTCCCGGAAGCCGTGGTGACACACAGGTTGGTGCTAGCGAAGGCCGGGATCGAGAGGGCGGCTAGAACGACGAGACGTTGGAAGATGGTCTTCATTACGCTCCTTTGCAGGTAACGTTAACCTGGGCACCAGTCGTGCCACTGGTGACGGTCAGGACTTTGAAGATCAGGTAGTCACCCGTTCCGTTCAAACTTGCTCCAGCGCCCTGTGGCGTGGCCGTGACCGCGCTGGTAGTCGAGGAGGTCATGGTGACGACGGGATTTGTTCCGAACGCGCTGGTCACGCCGTTCTTGAGGACATCAACAGTGAGGCTTCCCGATCCGGTCGGGTATGTTTGGGCATCAGCAACGCATGTCGATAGCGTGATGGCAGAAGGAGGAGTCCATTTCCAGTTTGAAGTTTCATTCTGTGAACACGGTCCAGCACACAAAAGTCCAGTGACGAATACGTATCCACCAGCCACCGCACCACCGCTCGTTGAAACGGTGCAAACTAGGTTGGAAACTGCCGCAACAGAATTCGCGACGTGTAGCGTGGTTGAAGTTGTCGTGAGGGCATCAACGCTCAAAATGCGTTGGGGAGTCAACACTCCGGTCACGTCGGTTCCGTTATAACCAGTCCCGACCCAACACTGGCTAACAGTTGAGTGAAGCGTTCCAGTGGTCAACGAGAGGGGAGTCAAATCCAACGTGACCGTGGTCACGGGACCAGCCGTGGCAAGGGAAACCGTTCCGGCCTGAAGGCGTGTGAGAGCGCATGCAAGTGCGCAAAAGAGTAAAAGTCTTTTCAAGTTGATCTCCTGGGTGTGGAACGGGTGAGCGCTTGGTGCGATGGTATTTATCGTACTGGGGGCTTCACATGCCGCCGTGCAGTCCCAGGTTGAACGGGAAGGTTAATAGAGATGCTCGTAACAGATGGTCTGGACTGCCCCGCACACGACCGATGGTCTTCTGGGTTGCGCTATAGCACTCAGTGCGTTATAATGGGGGAAGTCAGGCGAACACACAACTGTGAGAATCTTCAAAACAAAGTGGTTTCAACGGTTCGCTCGAAAGCACCGGATTCTCGATAAATCGCTCGTTGATGCTGTAAGGCGAGTGGAAAACGGTTTGCTAGATGCGGATCTGGGTGGAGAGGTGCTGAAGCAAAGAATCGCGAGAACGGGCGAAGGAAAGTCCGGGGGCTATCGGGCAATCATCTTCTTGCGCAGCGGAACAATGGCGGTCTTCTCTTTTTGCTTCGCTAAGAGTGATCTCGGAAATATCACGGAGACCGAGCTAAAAGCATTCAAGGAAGCCGCGTCCCACGTTCTGGGGTTCAGTGATGAGGTTTTACAGAACTTGGTCAACGAGGGAAAACTAGTGGAGGTACAAACGATGAAGAAGACGACAAAACAATCGATTGCCCCAAAGACAAAGACCGCGACGAAAGCAGGACGTTTCAAATCAGAAGCATTAGGAGCAATCCACGAATTGATGCAAGACGCCCACGACGTGGGGGGCATCGACAAGGTCACCATGCGTCATTTTGATTCAATGTGTTTAGCTCCCACACGAGCATTTTCACCAGATGAGATCAAAGCCATCCGTAAGAAGGAGAATGTAGCCAATCTGTTTTTGCTGAGTATCTCGGGACAATGTAAGTCTGGTGAGCAAATGGGAGCGGGGCGATAAACGACCGTCCGGTGCCGCGTTAAGCACTCTTGTCGATTGTAGAAAGACATGGGTTGTCCATCGTGCCCGTGAACCGTTAGTTCACAAGTATTCGTAGCAGATCGTCTTCATCGCACGAGCGCACGAGCACAACCCAGCTAGATCGCTTTCCACAATCGACCGTGCAAGCTCGTGAGCAATCTGGTTTTCGGTGGTGAGTTCAGTTTCAGTGGTGAACTCGTGATTTGTCTTTTCTTCCAATTCGTTGCTGTGGACAAATGCCAACTGGTAATAAAGTTCGGTGGACGAGTTGGTGTCCAGAAGGGAGTTCAGGAGTGCACGAGCGGCGGGTTGCCAGGATTGATGCATGGATGGGAGTGATAAGGGGAATGCTGGTGTCTGGGAGACGCTAGGAGCCTCTCTACGGCGTCGGTGAGGTCTGGAGGACTCCTTACGTCACTTACGATCCCGGAGGGCACCGAGAGGCTGTGGGACGCCAGGAAATTGATAGGTGCAGATGGGGGCTGACTGGCCTCACTCACGGAATTTGACAGGTGTCAAGTTCTTTGGTACAATATCAAATGTGCATCAAGGAGAGTTATAAAAACATCTAATAACACTAAGTAAATCTCAGAGATTCTAAGAATCTTAAAGAATATTTAGATCTATCTCGGAAACTCTTCCTTCGATTCCAGCCCAGTCCCCAAACCCAACCAACGAGTCAAACGGCACCTAGATCGTTACCGATCTTATCCACCATGGTGGTTAATGCCTCGTTGAGGTCCGTCGAAAAAACCCGTAACATTTCCCTGACAAGCTGGAGTTCTTGGTAGAGGTTCTCGTCCGCTTGCGATGGTAAAGCGGCAGCAGTCACCTCGTTCTGTCCTTCAAATCTTGGATTTGTTTGTCCAGCAGTGCTTCCAGGCGTTTCATGCTCGTTTCGAGAAATGTTTTGAACGCGTAGATTCGATCCGTCAACGTCCCGATGGATTGAAGGTGAAAGTCTTTGCGAACAAAACGTGGTTCCACCATCACCCAGAAAGGCTTGATTTTAGTTCGAGAAAGTCTCGTTCGAGCTTTTCTATCCGGTCCCCAGCCTTCTCCTTCGACAAAGCCAGTTCGCGAATCAGGTTATCGTTGGTTGCTTGATCCTGCTTGATCATCTCGTCCCGAAGAAGGGAGATGTCCTTCTCCAGCTTCAGGGTGTTTTCCATGAGTGCGGTCTTAATTTTTAGGTTCACCATCCACGACAGGACGCCACCCAGCAAACCAGTGATGCCCAGGCCAACAGAAATGATGTTTTCCACCTCGTGTATTTATCCATCGAGGTAGCCGAAAACTAGATGGATTCGGTGGTGGATGGTGGCGTGGATGTCTCGATCTCAATTAGGTAAAGGTAGTTGGAGGAAATAACCAGACGCCAGTTAGTTCAGATGAGATGACTGCGAAAAAGTGATGAAGAGGGTGTCTAGTGAAAGACATCCACACTACAAGACGGTCTCAGAAACGGGGCACTTAGGGAAGAAGACAAAGGGCGAGACTGCTAGAGTCCGCCATGTTACAAAGAAAAATATGACGCCATAGGGATCATCATGTTACGGTGAGGTTTGCGAGATGCAATGGGTAGCGAAGGCCCAAAACACTTCGACGGGGAGCCAAAAGGTACAAGGGAGGTCGGGTATAGGGTTGCAGTGGGTAGCGAAGACCCAAAACACTTCGACGTGGTGATCGAGGACGCCAGCCTCTCTCCAAACACCGGATGACAATGGGTAGCGAAGACCCAAAACACTTCGACAGTCTGGTGAGCATCGGCCCTGATGACAATGGGTAGCGAAGACCCAAAACACTTCGACGCGCAATGGGTAGCGAAGACCCAAAACACTTCGACCCCATGCCGCACGTGGACAGCGGCATCGAATCACAACCCATTGTGGCTGTCAATAAGGCACTAGAATACTCGTCGCCTCCATCCCAAGCAATCGCGGAAGGACACCGGGTGGAACTAACGTGACCTGGAAGGCGCTGGACACACCACTATGGGTTGGGGAAGGGAAAAGAAGGACAATCGCGGGGATCGAAAATATAAGGGGATATCTTGGACTTGCGCTACACTCTTCGGTGTTATGTCATCGCCACCCACCAAAAAAGAGCCCATCGAGCAAGCGTATTACGTGTACGAGCAGGCCGGACAGTATATCGGCCAAACGACCGAAGTCATCAAGAAACTTGTGCAAAAGGGAATCCTGAAGAAAAGCAAAGTGGCCGGGAGGAATTACATCGCGCGGACGGCACTCGACAAGATGATGAAGGACGGGGAGGTGTGACTCCCCATGACCCCTAGTTCTGGGCTGCCGCCCTTGCTGCCCGGAGTTCTTTTTGCTTTTGGTCGAGTTGTTTGCCGATGCGTTCGACGGTACCTTATGACAATGGGTAGCGAAGGCCCCTTAACACTTCGACGTTGACACTCGTCATCAAAGCAAACATGACAATGGGTAGCGAAGGCCCCTTAACACTTCGACGACGCGTCACTGGTGGGTTCGACCCGTCAAAATGCCATGACAATGGGTAGCGAAGGCCCCTTAACACTTCGACCATGTCACCGTAAAACGGCAGATGACAATGGGTAGCGAAGGCCCAAAACACTTCGACATCGTGGAAGTTAGACAGGGTGCAATCTGAAGTACATAAAGCTAGTTGTTGGGAAATTAGATGGAGATTAACAATTGGTTGAATGTAAGACAGGTGAGGAACGAAACTGTTGATTTGAAGTCAAACTGGGGTTCTACTAAAACCCAATGAATATAGAAAAGATTGAGAGAAATTTGACACCTGGGGGGGAGTGTGAGATGACTATCACAAATGGGTAGACCACGACTGCCGCCACCACCACGACCACCAACTCGCGCGACCGACTCCACGGTCATGACAATTAGTCAAGCGGTTGATTTAATGGTCGCCGAGATCAGCGCAAAACCAATAACCAGCCTTGCGGAGATGCAGCAGGTAACCTCACGTAGTAGCGAGACGTGGCGACGGCGGCTACTGGCGTACGACCCCACTGCGCGTAAGGTGGGCCACGAATATCAAGTCCCTTCCGGTGTCGCCGCCCTCCTCATCCGGGAGTATTACCTGGGGGCCGAGCAGGTCGCCTAGACGTTTGGCCACCTTATCATCGCCGCTGCCGCAAGTTGTTTAGTAATCGACTCAAGCCCGACTCGTTCGGCCAACTGGCGTGTGGCCTTGATCGCGTGGCTGTAGTGTTTTTGCGTCGTGCGAATGTCGGTATGGCCAAGCCATTGGGAGACTTGGTAGATATCGGTTTCGGCGTTGAGATGTTGAATCGCGAACGTGTGCCGGAGTGTGTGAGGCGACGCATGGTGGGTGAAGCGAATCTCCTTCTGGGCCAGCTTCTGGACCTTCGTGATCTCTTGCTGGATGTAATTGGTTGCCGATTTGAAGTTGCCGAACCCGTTCCAGAACCAGTATTTTTTGCCGTCCCTAACACAACGCGGTTTGAGCGACAGAAAAAGGTGCGCGACGTGATCGGGGATGGGAACGGTGACGGGATAGCCCGTCTTCTCCATAAAGTAGAGGACGACCAGCCAGACCGTGTTGTCCTCATTACGAATCAGTTGCGAGTCGTTGAAACGGGCGAGGTCGGAGACGCGCAATCCTGACCACCGCGCCAGTTCGAGGAGCGCGAGAAGCTCTCCCACGGGACGACGAGCGCCAGGACGTGCGGAGTATGCGATCACCGCGTCGATGAGCCGTCCGTACTCTTCGAGGGTGAGTCCGTATTTTTTGGTGGCCTTTTCGGGCCGCAGCGTCAGGTCATCGCAGCGGTTGTATTTGCACCAGTCGTTTTTTTTGCAATATTTCAAAAAGTTGGACAGCCGAGCCACGTTCAGTCGTTTTGTGGCGTCGGCCAACGGTCGGTCAACAGGCGCAAGGCCGCGTCGATTTTTGTGCGGGTTCAGATTCGACCAAGAGAGGACATATTTTTCGAGGGTACTGAAGTTGTCGAAATCCGCGACGTACTTGATGTTATTGGCCCGGCAAAACGGGAGCAGACGTTGCCGGAGGTGGATCTCGTAGTCGCGGAGCGTGTCTTCTTGGAGCGGGTAGGTCGATTTGGGTCCCCGCGACGCGAGATATTGATTGACCGCATGGGTCACCGTGTGGCCCGTGTCGGTGGCAACTTCGACAGCCATGCGGCTTTCGATGCGGCTTTCGATGCGGCCTCGAAGGAGCAGGTCGGTGGCCTGTAGGTCGGCCTCCCCCCATTGGTTGGTCCGCAAAGAAAGATTCTTGATTGGCGCGGCCTCGTGGCGCAAAAATCCGTCGGCGCAAATCGGGCAATTGCAGATGTCTTTCGTGCGTCCAGTGGGTCGTGGGGTCTTGCTGCGAAGCTGGTTTGCCGCACGGCATTTCAGCGTGTGACGGCGGGAGAGAACGAGAAAGTTACGGTCGTCTGGCATCCTTTTTACGGTACACGAATCGGTACACGAAGTAAATCACAGGATAAAATAAAGAAAAGAAAGAGAGTATTGCACTTCGACACCCACTGGCTTCCGCCATCACTCGCGAACCACTTCCAAAACGCCGCTCGCCAACACCGCCGCCGGCACAATCGTCTTCTCGCCCACGCTCGCGAAATCCACCTTGACCATCTCGCCGTTGACTTCGGCTACCACCCCCGCCCCAAATTTCCTGTGATTCACCCGCGTCCCTTCCGCGAGCGCGCTTACCGCTTCCATCACCGCGCCATGCCGCACCGTAATGGGATCCGGGGGCGGCGGGGCGAGTTGTTTCTCCGCATCGCGGACGGCCGCTTCCGGATGCAGACAGTTGTCGCAATTCCCGCAGGCTCCCGCGCTCTCTTCACCGAAATATTCCAGAACAAACACACGCCGGCACGTCGTCAGCTCCGCATACGCCCGCATGCGCTCAATCCGCTCGATCTCGGCCTCATGCCTGCTCGCGATCAGCGCCCCGGCCTCTTCCGTAATCCGTTCCAGATCTTCGGCATCCGTCGCTGCCTGGATCTCTCCCGACGGCAGCACCTCCACCGCGCCCGCTTCCTCCAGCCGGTTGATCGTCTGCGTCAGCCGGCTCTTCGAAAGCTCGGTTTTCTCCAGGAGCTCTTCGACCGGTACGGGCGCGCCCTCCTCGAGCACCGCGGTCGCCACCTTCTCCAGCCGGTCCGCCCCGGTCTTCGCGCTGCCGGCGAAAAACTTGTGAATACCCAAATCTTCCGGACGATAGAAAAGCAGAGCGCGCGCCGGCTCCCCATCGCGCCCAGCCCTCCCGATCCCCTGGTAAAAGGCATCGATCGAATGGGGCACGTCGTAGTAAAAAACGAACCGCACGTTCGGCTTGTCCACGCCCATCCCAAACGCCGAAGTCGCCACGATCACTTCAATGCGATCCTCCATGAAGTCGTCCTGGATCGGCGATCTCTGGTTCGGCGTCATCCCCCCGTGATAAGCCAGCGCGTTCATCCCGCGCTCCACCAGCACCGCCGCAATATCTTCGGCATGCTTGCGGCTGGAAACATAAACGATACCCGGTTTCTCGGCATCTTCCACACGCGCCAGCAGCAGTTCCCGCTTGGCCGCCTCGTTCGGCGCGGTGTTCACACCTAGCCAGATGTTCGGCCGGTCGAACCCGTTCACCAGAACATTCGCATCCCGCATACACAGACGGGTCACGATCTCTTCCCGCACGCTCCCCGAAGCGGTCGCCGTTAACGCGAGCGTCACCGGATGCCCGAGCTGCTCGATGACGCGGCCCAGGTTCAGGTAATCCGGCCGGAAATCGTGGCCCCATTCACTCACGCAATGCGCTTCATCGATCACGAACAGCGCGGGTTTGGATTGCCGCACCCGCTCGAGAACATCCGCGCGGCTCAACTGCTCCGGCGTCAGAAACATGTACTCCAGCTCGCCCTGTTCCAGATCTTCCAGCAATTCCTTTTGCTTGCCCTCGCTGATGGATGAATTGATCACCGCCGCCCCGCCCACATCCTGTTCTTTCAGAGCCTCCACCTGATCTTTCTGCAGCGCGATCAGCGGCGACACAATCACGGCGGGTCCTTTCAATAACTGCGCGGCAATCTGATAAATGGCGGATTTTCCCGCGCCCGTCGGCATCACCACCAGAGTGTCGCGCCCCTTCACGACAGACTCGATGGCTTCCTTCTGCCCAGGGCGCAGACTCTCATAGTCGAATTGCTCGCGCGCGACTTTTTCAATACTCGGCATTTTCCTGGCGTTTGCTGGCACGCCGCGCTTTACAGCACGAAACTTGCCACGAACGCATTCGCAATATCCATTTGCGTACCGTACGCATCGGAGGGCAAGGCTTCCGCCCCCCACGTTAAACTGGTAGTTCATGATTGAAAACGGAATCCCCGAGGGCCTCACTTTCGACGATGTCCTCCTGATCCCGGCACACAGCGAAGTCCTCCCTTCGGATGTCGATACCCGCACGTGCCTGACGCGCCGCATCACGTTGAATATCCCCATCGTCAGCGCCGCCATGGATACGGTTACTGAATCGCACCTGGCCATCGCCCTCGCGCAGCAGGGCGGCATCGGCTTCATCCACCGCAACATGAGCATCGAGCGGCAGGCGGAAGAGGTGGACCGCGTCAAACGCAGCGAAAGCGGCATGATCGTCGACCCGGTCACCATCGGCCCGGACAAGAAAATTTCCGATGCCCTCGCGCTCATGGAGCGCTACCGCATCTCGGGCGTGCCGGTCACCCAAGATGGCAGACTGGTCGGCATCCTCACCAACCGCGACCTGCGCTTTGAAACCCGCTCCGATCTTCCCGATCGCGGACGTGATGACCAAGGAAAACCTCATCACCGTTCCTGTCGGCACCACACTCGAAAGGCCGAAGCCATCCTGCACAGACACCGCGTGGAAAAGCTACTCGTCGTCGACGACCACTACATCCTGAAGGGCCTGATCACCGTCAAGGATATTCAGAAGAAACTGAAGTATCCCAATGCCGCCAAGGACGAGCAGGGACAGGCTGCGGTGCGGCGCGGCCATCGGCGCTACCGGCGACTTCCTGGAACGCGCTCAGGAATTGGTGCGCCGCAAAGTCGACGTGATCGCGATCGACACCGCCCACGGCCACAGCTCGCGCGTCATGGACGCCGTCAGGGCCATCAAGAGGCTGCTTCCCGAGGTGCAGTCGATCGCCGGCAACGTCGGCCACTTATGAAGCCGCGCGCGAACTGATCGATCTCGGCGTCGACGGCATCAAAGTCGGGATCGGCCCGGGCTCCATCTGCACCACGCGCGTCGTCTCGGGCGCCGGCGTGCCGCAGATCACCGCCATTCCGAATGCAGCCGGGCCCGCGCGAAGGCGGGCGTTCCGCTGATCGCCGACGGCGGCATCAAGTTCTCCGGCGACATCACCAAAGCCATCGCCGCCGGCGCCGATACCGTCATGATCGGCAGTCTGCTGGCCGGCACGGATGAAAGCCCCGGCGAAACCATCCTCTACCAGGGCCGCACGTTCAAGACCTATCGCGGCATGGGTTCCCTGGGCGCCATGGCTCAGGGCAATACCGATCGCTACGCGCTGGATCCCAACGCCAAACTCGTACCCGAAGGCATCGAAGGCCGCGTGGCTTCCAAGGGCCCGCTGTGCGGACCTCGTCTACCAGCTGGTAGGCGGGTTGAAGGCCGGCATGGGCTATTGCGGCGCGCCGGACATCGAGACGCTGCAGCGCGATGCGCGTTTCTGCGTGTTTCGCCGGCCGGCTTGCGCGAAGGCCACGTCCACGACGTCATCATCACAAAAGAAGCCCCCAACTACCGCATTGAGTAATCCAACCACAACCGAATGTTCCGTCGCTTTGTGGTTTGTGCCCTCGCTTTCACCTTCTCCCTGCACGCCGCCGATTCTCCCGGCGCTGCCGTGTTTTTGAGCAATTGCTCCTTCTGCCATGGAGTCTCCGGGCGCGGTGGCCGCGGCCCGAGTCTCGTCTCCACGCGCATCGCCCAGAACACCTCCGACGACGCCATTCGCAACATCATCAGGAACGGGATCCCCGGTACCGGAATGCCCGCCTTTGACATGGAGCCGGAGGACCGCGATGCCGTCGTGCTTTTCATCCGGCATCTAGCCGGCGCGGCATCGAACAGCGGCGTTCCTTTTGGCGATGTGAACCACGGTCAGTCCGTCTACCAATCGAACGCCTGCGCCTCCTGCCATCGCATCGGCAACAACGGCAGCGTCTACGGTCCCGAACTTACCCGCATCGGCTCCGCCCGTTCCGCCGATTACCTGCGTGAGTCCATCACCAACCCCTCCGCCGACATCGCTCAGGATTACGATGGCGTCTCCGTCGAGACCCGCGATGGAAAACGATTCACCGGTGTCCGCATCAACGAGGACACCTTCTCCGTCCAGCTCCGTCTTCCCAACCAGGAGTTTGCTCTGTTCGAGAAATCCGGGGTGCGCTCCGTGACCGATCTGGACCGCTCCCTTATGCCGCCCTACGCCGCCTTGTCCGCGACGGACTTGAACGACCTCGTTGCTTACCTGAGTTCGCTGCGCGGAGACACAGCGGGCACGGGCGTCACCAAAGCGCCGGAGATCCACTAATGCGAATCGCGCTCCTGCTCTTTGCGGCGCTCTACTCTGTGCACGCCCAAGTCACCTACGACCGCCTGGTGCACGCCGTCGAGACGAACCGCAGAACTGGCTCACCTATTGGGGCGACTACTCCGCCATCCGCCACCGCGACTCTCGATCAGATCAACACCCGAACGTAAAGAATCTGCGCCTGGAGTGGATGTTTCAGACCGGGTAAGCACGGCGCTTTCGAAACCGTGCCGCTGGTGGTCGACGGCATCATGTACCTCACCGCGGGCGATGGCGTTGCGATCGCTCTTGATGCGCGCACCGGCCGTCAGCTCTGGCGCTACGGCCACACCTTCCCGCCAGAGCACAATACGAGCGGCGTCAACCGCGGCCTCGCGATCCTGGGCGACCGCGTATTCATGGTCACGCCGGATACCACCGTCGTCGCTCTCGAAACACACACCGGCAAACTGCTCTGGCAAGCCGAGATGGCGCCAGCATCCAAAGCTAGTTACGCCACCCTGGCGCCGCTGGTGGTAAAAGACAAAGTGGTCGTCGGCATTTCCGGCGGCGAACAGGGCGTGCGCGGCTTCATCGACGCCTATAATGCCGCTACCGGAAAACGCGACTGGCGCTTCTACACCGTTCCCTCAAGGGCGAGCCCGGCGGTGACACATGGCTGGGCGAATCGCGGAAGCGCGGCGGCGGTCCCGCCTGGATGACCGGCACCTACGATCCGCAGCTCCAGACCGCTCTACTGGGGCGTCGGCAACCCCGGTCCCGATCTCTATGGCGATGTCCGTAAAGGCGACAATCTCTACTCCTGTTCCCTCGTCGCGCTCGATCCCGACACCGGGAAACTCAAGTGGCATTTCCAGTTCACTCCGCACGACACGCATGATTGGGACGCGGCCGAAACGCCCATGCTCCTCGATCTCGAATTGGAACGGCAAACCGCGCAAGCTGGTCGTCCAGGCCAATCGCAACGCGTTCTTCTACGTGCTCGATCGCGAGACCGGCGAGTTTCTGATGGGCAAGCCCTTCGCCCGCCAAACCTGGGCCAAGGGCCTCGACGATAAGGGCCGGCCTCGATACTTGCTGCCCAACGTCGAACCGACTCCCGAGGGCACTCCGCGTTTGTCCCGGCCTCGCGGGCGGCAGCCAACTGGATGGCGCCTTCCTACAACCCCGCAACCAGGCTGTTCTACTTCGCCGTCCGCGAACAGTGCGACATCTTCTATAGCTCGCAGCCCGTTTACAAGAACGGCCAATCCTATTGGGGCAGCGGCCTCGCGCGCCGACACCGAAGAGAAAGCCTATGGGAATGCTAAAAGCGATGGACCCCATCACCGGCGAAACGCAAGTGGGACTTCCGCTACTACCAGCCGCCCTGGGCCGGAACGCTCTCCACCTCTGGCGGATTGGTTTTCGCCGGCGACGAAGACGGCTATCTGATGGCCTTCGACGCGCGCAGCGGTAAGAACCTCTGGAAACTCAACACCGGGCAACCGTCTGGTTACTCTCCCATCACCTACATGGTCGGAAAGCGTCAGTACGTCACCATGCCGTCCGGCGCCGCCGTCCTCACGTTCGCTCTTCCCGAATAGCCCATGGCCCCCTACGACGCCTTTGCCGACTTCTACAATCGCCAGTGGGGCGAGGAGTATCACGAACACATCATGGGCGTCCTCGATCGCCTACTGCTCCACCAGTTAAACCCGGGAGACTCGATCCTGGACGTCGGCTGCGGCACCGGAACCGTCGCCGCATGCCTGGTGCGCCGCGGCTTCGCGGTCACCGGCATCGATCAATCCGCGAACATGCTCGATTTCGCGCGTGCCAATGCGCCCGGCGCGCGCTTCCTCCACGCCGACGCACGCGCGTTTCAACTCGACCGCCCCTGCACGGCTTCCATCGCCACCTTCGAGGCCATGAATCATCTGCTCGAGCCCGAAGAACTGCAGTCCAGTTTCCGCTGCATCGCCGCCGCTACCGAGCGCTGCTTCGTCTTCGACATGAATCGCGAGTCCGCCTTCGACGCGTTTTGGAATGGCGAATTCACCGTGGTGCAGGATGGAATTACCGCTCTCCTCTCTTCCACCTACGACCCGATCACGCGCATCGCCTTATGCCGCACCGACGTCGCCGGACAGACCACTGAAATCCGGGAACGCTATTACGACACCTACGAAGTGGAGCGCATGCTGCTGGCCGCCGGCTTTAAAAGGGTCGTTCGTTTCGACGGCAAACGCGATCTGGGGATGACCGGTACCGTCGCCATCGGCCGCTTCTTCTATCAATGCTTTCGGTAGTTACGGAAATCGAAGAGCTGGAAGATCTGCGCGCCGAATGGTCGCAACTCTGGCGCGACGACCCCCGCGCCACCCCTTTCCAATCGCCCGAATGGCTGCTTCCCTGGTGGCGCCACATCTTTGCCGGCGGCCAGCTCTGGACCATCATCCAGCGCCGCGACGGCCGCCTGGTCTCGCTGCTCCCGCTGTTTCGCTACGGCGCTGATCGCGAGCACCTCACCTTCATGGGAACTGGCATCAGCGACTACCTCGACCTGATCGGCGCGCCCATCGCGTCCATACCTGGCGATTGGACCGACGCGAGCCTCGAAGAGATTCGCCCCGGGTCTTCTCTCGCCGACCTAAGCGATCCGCAGCCCTGTTCGGTTTGTCCCGTCACCCGCCTGCCCGCGACGATGCAGGAACTGCTCGCGCAGATCGATTCCAAACTCGCCATCGACGTTCACCGTTCGAAAAACCGGCTCCAGCGCGCGGGCTCTGTGACCATTGAGCGTGCGAACAGCCTGAAGGACCTCTTCGCCCTTCACCAGGCTCGATGGGAGTCGAAAAGTGAGCAGGGCATGCTGGCCGAATTGCGGCCTGCAGACCTTTCACCACGCGGTCGCAGAGGGTTTCGAGCGCCTCGGGATTCTGCGCCTCTACCATCTTTCACTGAACGGAACGGCCGCCGCCGTGATCTATGCCTTCACGCACCGCCGGCGCGCCTATGCCTATCTCAGCGGCTTCGACCCGGCTCTATCGAAACTGAGCCCCGGCACCGCGCTGCTCGCCCACGTGATGGAAGAAGCCATCAAGGAAGGCGTTGAAGAGTTCGATTTCCTCCGCCAACCCGAAGCCTACAAATACCGATGGGCGGCCCGCGACCAGCCCACGTGGCAACTGAAGATGGTTAAGCCAGCGCCGGGTCGATCTTCTCCGGATCGATATTCAATTCGGTGATCGCCTTGGCCGCTTTCTTGGCGTCGTACTTGCCATCGCGCGCCAGCTTCGAGAGAGCCGCCGCCGTAATCGAAGCCGCATTCACTTCGAAATGCCGGCGTAATTCCTGACGGTTATCGCTGCGACCGAACCCATCCGTCCCTAGACTCACCATCCGGCCCGCAAACCACGGCGCCAACTGGTCGGGAACAATCTTCATGTAATCCGAAGCGGCAATAATCGGTCCTTCCGCGCCCTCGAGTGCCGCCAGCACGTACGGCTTCTTTGCCTCTTCCGCCGGATGTAAGCGATTCCACCGCTCCGTACGTAAGGCGTCTCGCCGCAGCTCGTTGTAGCTGGTTACGCTCCACACATCGGCCGCCACGCCATACTTCTCCGTCAACAACGCCTGCGCCTTCAGCGATTCGTTCAGGATCGGACCGCTTCCGAACAACTGTACCCGCAGCTTCGCCTTCTTATCTTCCGACGCCTTGAACTTATAAATACCGCGCAGAATGCCTTCCTGCGTCCCTTCGGGCATCGGCGGTTGCGCGTAGTTCTCGTTGTAGAGCGTCAGGTAATAGAACAGGTTCTCCTGCTCCTGATACATGCGGCGGATTCCATCTTGCACGATCACCGCGATCTCATAGGCATACGCCGGGTCATAGCACGCGACCGTCGGAACCGTGCTCGCCAGCAGCGGACTGTGCCCGTCCTGATGCTGCAGTCCCTCGCCGGACAACGTCGTCCGTCCTGCGGTCCCGCCCACCAGAAATCCCTTGCCGCGCGAATCCGCAAACGCCCAGATCAGATCCCCCACCCGCTGGAATCCGAACATCGAGTAATAAATGAAGAACGGAATCATCTCCACGCCATAAGTGGAATACGCCGTCCCCGCCGCCGTGAAAGATGCCATGGAACCGGCCTCCGTGATCCCTTCTTCCAGGATCTGGCCTTCCTTGGATTCCTTGTAGTACAGCATGATGTCGGAATCGTGCGGCTTATAGAGCTGACCGCCGCTTGCGTAAATTCCGAACTGCCGGAACATGGCCTCCATGCCGAACGTGCGCGCCTCATCCGGAATGATCGGCACAACGCGTTTCCCTACCACCTCGTGCTTCATCAGGCGCGTGAGCAGCTTCACAAACGCCATCGTGGTCGAGGGGTCCGGCCCCTTGGAGCCTTCGAGCATCTCGCCCAGAAACTCCAGCTTCGGCGCCTCTAACTGCGACGGCCCGAACTTGCGCGCGGGCATGTATCCGCCCAACACCCGGCGCCGCTCATGCATGTACTCCATCTCGGGAGCCGCCGCATCCGGCCGGTAAAAGGCTCCATCCCGCGCCGCGTCGTCGGGGATCGGAATATCGAAGCGCGCCCGGAAGTATTCCATCTTCTTCTCGTCCAGCTTCTTCTGCCCGTGCGTTGCGTTGCGGCCCTCGAAGTCCGCGATGCCATAACCTTTCACGGTCTTCGCCAGGATGACGCTCGGTCCGCCCTTGAACTCGGTGGCCGCCTTATACGCGTTGTAAATTTTCTGCGGATCATGCCCGCCCCGTCGCAGCCGGCCGATCTCTTCGTCGCTCATGTGCTCCACGAGCTGCAACAACTCCGGGTATTTCCCGAAGAAGTGCTCGCGGACATACGCGCCGCCCTTGGCCTTGAACGCCTGATACTCGCCGTCCACCGCCTCGTTCATCCGCCGCATCAGCAGCCCCGACGTGTCCCGATCCAGCAGCGGATCCCAGTCCTCGCTCCACAGGCACTTGATCACGTTCCATCCCGCGCCGCGGAATGCCGCCTCCAACTCCTGCACGATCTTGCCGTTCCCGCGTACCGGGCCGTCCAGCCGCTGCAGATTGCAGTTCACGACGAAAATCAGGTTGTCCAGATGTTCGCGTGAGCCCAGCGTGATCGATCCTAGCGATTCCGGCTCATCCGTCTCGCCATCGCCCAGAAACGCCCATACCTTGCGCGGCGTCGCGGGGATCAACCCTCGGTTCTCCATATACCGCATGAACCGCGCCTGGTAAATCGAATTGATCGGGGCCAGGCCCATCGACACGGTCGGGAAACTCCAGAAATCCGGCATCAGCCACGGATGCGGATAGGACGATAAACCCGGGGTGTCCCGCAACTCATGGCGGAAATTCTCGAGATGCTGCGGCGTCAAACGCCCTTCGAGAAACGCCCGCGCATAAACCCCAGGTGACGCATGACCCTGGAAGTACACGAAGTCGCCCGGCTGGTCGCCATAGCTGGCGTGGAAGAAATGATTGAACCCGACCTCCAGCAGCGCCGCCAGCGACGCGTACGTCGAAATATGGCCGCCAATCCCTTCGTCGTACTTGTTCTGGTGCGATACCATCGCCATCGCGTTCCAGCGCGTCAGGCTCTTGATCCGGCGCTCCAGATTGCGGTCTCCGGGGTAGGGCACTTCGGCGTCCACCGGAATCGTGTTGACATACGGCGTGTTTAGCTGGACCGGGATATCCACCCCGTTCTGCCGCGCGCGCTCCCCCAGTTTCTGCATCAGGAACTTCGCCCGGTCGGGTCCCACCTGATCCACAATCTGGTCGAAAGCCTCTAACCACTCATCGGTCTCGCGCGGGTCGAGATCCACCGGTCGCTCGGTAAGGTTCTGGTGCATGAATCTCTCAATTATAGGAAACGGCGCATGCGGATTGGGGCTCGCTTTACGACGGTTTCCGGCGCATCGCGATCGCCCGCGCATCGGAAGCCGCCTGGACTGCCTGCCGCGCCGTCGTCGTCACCGCGTTCCAGTCGCTGTGTTGAGCATATTGCGCTTCGGCGTCCCGCAGGTATTGCCGAGCTCGCGCGTAAATATCCGCCGCTGCCGTATCGGCTCCGTCGGCGCGCGCAATCTGCACCGCGTTCCGCGCCTGGTAAAGCTCCAGCACGGCTTCATATTGCGGCAACGAAGCCAGGTTCTCCCGCTTCATCCGCGCCGATGGCAGATCCTGCGGCTTGATGTTCAACGTGTACTGCTTGCGCGGCAACAGTTCCGCTTTGGCCTCCACGTTCTCCACCTTGCCCACCGTGTCCGGACGAATCACGTTTTCCAGAACCACCAGATCGCTCGGGTACGGCACGGAAAAGTAAGGTTCCGCCGTTACCAGCAGCGCGAAGCTGGAATAGGGACACGTCACCCGCATCTTGCCCTTGTTCGACCCATCGGGAACCAGCTCCCCCAGGTTGATGGCATGCCCATCCGGCGTAATCGCCCACAACACATAGGTGAGAAACTCGGTGCCGAACTGGGTCGGCGGATCCACATGCCGGAAAGTCGCGTCCACGGAGGTGTACCCGTTCCTGGATTCCACCCGGGCTTCCCCTTCGGCATGGGGCAGCAGCACCGTTCCCTGAAATCCGACGCGCGTCGATCCCCCGCGATGTTCGTAATTGACCGCCTTCAGCGCCCGGGACACCACTTGTATGCTGTAGATCGGCACCGTTTCGCCTGCGGGCGTCTGCGCGGCGACCCCCGTTGCGAAAACCAAGCCAGTTACCAGTAAACGCAAATCAATTCCGGTCAAAAGTGTTCCTCGACTCTAAAGTCTAACGGAAGCTGTAGGTCCGCTGAAACTGTAAATTTCCGCAACTACTTGCAACTATTCCCGGTTACGGGTGTTACCTGCGGGCCCTTACGGTCGCCTACGATATTTACATGTACCTAGCTCCCTCAATTCGCGCCTGCTTCTCCTGCGGGTGGGTTGTGTTTGCCAGCCTGTTTCCGGTATGCGGCGTATCATTCGCGCGTCCGCAGAATGTGGCAACCAACTCGGCAGCCAAACAGGCGTACAACAAAGTGATCGGAGTGGTGGATTCGGTGGCTCCCGACGGTAAAAAGATCACCGTGAAACCGGATACGGGTTCGCCCACTGACGTTCTGCTGGATGAAAACACGTCCTTCATGCTGGTGCCCCCCGGCGAGAAGGATTTGCGCAAGGCGACGCGCATCGAAGCCAAAGACGTAAAGCCGGGCGACCGTGTCTACGCCCGCAGCCGCAAGGGCGAAGGTCAGGATCAGACGCCCGCCGTGTCGGTGTTCGTCATGTCCCAGGCCGACGTGGCGCAGCATCAGGAGAAAAGCCGCGCGGAGTGGCAGCGCCGCGGAGCTGCCGGTAAAATCACCGCTGTCGATCCCGCCGCTAAGACCGTCACCATCGCCGTGCAGGCCGCCGGCGGCGCGAAAGATCTCGTCATCGCCACCGACGACAAAACGACCTTCCGCCGCTACGCCCCCGATAGCGTCAAGTTCTCCGATGCGGTCTCCAGCAATTTCGGCGCGCTCGCGGTCGGCAACAACGTGCGCGTGTTAGGCAACAAGAACGCGGACGGCACCACCCTCCATGCCGAGGAACTGGTCTCCGGAAGCTTCCGCAATTTGGCGGGAACGGTGATTTCCGTTGACGCCGCGGCCAATGAGATCAAGATCAGCGATCTGCAAACCAAAAAGCCGGTAACGGTTAAGGTCAACGCGGACACGAATCTTCGTAAGTTGGCGCCTGAAATGGCGATGATGATTGCCCGGACGCGCGCGGCCGCGCCGGGAACAGCCCGCGCGCCGGGCGCCACCGGTCCGGCGGGCGCTCCGCAATCGCAGCCCAAAGGGCAGGGCGGTCCCGATAGCCACCCCGGCTTTAACGGTCCGGCCGGCCCGCCCGCGGGAACTCCTGCCGGTTCCGCTTCGGGAGCGGCGCCCGGAGTAGCGGGTGATCGTCCCGGATCGGCGGGTGCTGGCCCCGGTTCCGGTGGGGCTGGCCGCATGGATATGAACCAGATGCTGGAGCGCGCGCCCCAGTTCACCCTCGCCGACCTGAAACCCGGGGACGCGCTCATCGTATCCAGCGCCAATGCCGCCGATGCCTCCCGCGCCAACGCTATCGCTGTGGTCGCCGGAGTCGAAACGATTCTGGCTGCTACGCCATCGGGTGGCGGCCAATCCGGCCCAGGCGCCGGAGCGTGGACCCTGGACATCGGTCTGCCGCAATGATCGAGCCCCATGATCTAAACCCAATACCCCGTCTGTCTGCCCGGTAAAAGCTTTTTTTGAAAATTGACGAACTCTCAGGAGCCGAATGCTCAAACGCTACAGTCCTATCCTCATACTCGCCGCGGCCATGCTGCCGCTGTTCACCGCGAACCTACGGGCCCAGAATGGCGGCTCCGTAACCGGCCAGATTACCGATGAAACCGGTGCTTCCGTGCCCGCCGCCAACGTCTCGGTTCTGAAAGCCGGAGCCATCGTCCGCACCGTGCAGACCAACGAGCAGGGCGTCTTTAACACGCCCGCCATACCGGCCGGAAACTACACCGTCAGCATTACGCATGTCGGCTTCACGTCCATCCAACTGAAGTTGCCGATTGCGCCCGGCCAGCGGGCTACCCTCAACGCCCAGCTCAAGTTGCAGGCCGAAACGCAGTCCGTCACCGTTCAAGGCGAGGCCATCGGAACCGTGAGCGTGGATGCTTCCGAAAACGCCAACGCCCTCGTCCTCAAACAGGCCGAGATCGATGCGCTCCCCGACGATCCGGACGACCTTGCCAGCGATCTGCAACAACTTGCCGGCCCCGCCGCGGGTCCCAACGGCGGACAAATTTATATCGATGGCTTCACCGGCGGCCAGCTCCCGCCCAAAGAGTCGATTCGCGAGATCCGCATTAATCAGAACCCGTTCTCGTCCGAATATGATCGTCTGGGCTACGGGCGCATCGAGATCCTCACTAAGCCCGGGACCGATAAGCTGCACGGCCAGGCTTTCTTCAACGATAGTGACGGCGTGTTCAACGCCCGCAACCCGTTCCTCACGACCACGCCGGACTTCAGTTCGCGCCAGTTCGGGGGCAATGTCGGCGGCGCCTTGGGCAAAAAAGCTTCCTTCTTTTTCGATTTCGAGCGGCGCAATATCGACGATTCCGCCGTCATCGCTACCGACATCGTCAATTCGAGTCTGAACATCGTTCCCTTCAACACCGCCATCGCCACGCCGCAGCGCCGCACCACCTTCAGCCCGCGCGTGGATTACCAGTTGAACAGCTCCAACACCCTCGTGGTTAAATACAACTTCGAACACAATACCGTCCTGAATAACGGCATCGGTCAGTTTTCGCTCGCCAGCCAGGGCAGTAACGAGAGCGAATACGAACACTCCATCCAGATCACCGAGACCGCCGTCTTGAACGCAAAAGCCATCAATGAGACGCGCTTTCGCTGGCTGATCGACAACACTGACAATACTGCCGTCAGCCCCGGTACCCAGATCAACGTGAGTTCCGCGTTCGTCACCGGCGGATTGCCCTCCGCTTACGATCGCAATCACGAACAGAATTTCGAATTGCAGAACTACACCTCCATTACGCAGGGAACGCAGGCCTTCAAATTCGGCCTGCGCGTGCGCAGCTATCAGAGTGACTCTCCAGAATCCGGCTAATTTTCTCGGCAGCTTCCTGTTCGCCGGCGCCCCGGGCGAAACCTCCATTCAGCAATATGTTCTAGCCCAGCAAGGTCTGGCCCAGCCCTCGCAGTTCTCCATCTCCGCCGGGAACCCGAACTCTTCCATAGCCCAAGCCGATTTCGGTCTCTTCTTCCAGGACGACTGGCGCGTGAAGCCCAACCTCACCGTCAACTTCGGCCTGCGCTACGAAACGCAGAATCAGATCCGCGACTATCGCGACTTCGCGCCGCGCGTGGGCTTCGCCTGGTCTCCCGACAGCAAAGGAAACAAACAGGGCAAAACCGTAATCCGCGGCGGCTCCGGAATCTTCTACGACCGCATCGATTACAACCTGTCGCTCAACGGAGACATCTACAACGGCGAGACCATCCAGCGATACCTGGTCCAAAACCCAACCTTTTATCCCAATATCCCGGCTGCAAGTTCTCTCACCGCCGTCCCCCAGACCATCAATCAGCTCGACCCCAACATTCGCGCGCCGTACGTCATCCAGTCCGCGATCGGCGTCGAACGCGCGCTCCCCAAAAATTCGAAAATCTCGATCAACTACCTGAATACCCGCGGCCTGCACCAGCTCCGTACCGTCAACATCAACGCCCCCGACCCATTCCTCAATAACATCCAGCCTTACGGCGCGGCCAGCGGCAATATCTATAACTACGAATCGGACGGCATCTTCAACCAGAACCAGTTGATCGTTACGGTCAATACGTCCTTCAATCCCGCCGTTTCCCTGTTCTCCTTCTACCAGCTAAATTTCGCCAAGAGCAATACCGATGGCGTCGGCACGTTCCCGTCCAACCAGTACGATTTCTCGAGCGAGTACGGGCGCGCGCGCTTCGACAATCGCCACCGTCTGTTCCTCGGCGGCTCGGTCACCGCGCGTTATGGCGTCCGCTTCAGCCCCTTCATCGTTTACCGGTCGGGCGGACCGTTCAACATCACGTCCGGAGACGACTATCTATCGACCAGCCTCTATAACGAGCGCCCCTCGTTTACTTCCCTTCGGTGCGGAACGGCAGATGTGGTTTGCACCCCATATGGCAAGTTCGACATCAATCCCAAACCGGGCGAAACCATCATTCCGCGTAACTACGGCAACGGCCCCAGCTTCTTTTCCATCAATCTCCGCGCAAGCAAAACGTGGGGATTTGGGGAGCGCACCAGAGGCGCAGCGGGCGCGGGCGGCGGACCCGGCGGCCCTGGCTTCGGCGGTGGATTCGGCAGACCGGGCGGCGGTGGGCCCGGACGCGGCGGTCCCGGCGGCATGTTTGGCGACTCTTCGAGCGGTCACAAATACAGCCTTACGCTGAATGCTCAGGCCCGCAACCTGTTCAATACCGTGAACTACGCCAATCCCATCGGCGTTATCACGTCCCCGTTGTTCGGCACGTCGAACCAACTCGCCAACTTCGGTCCCGGCGGATCGAGCGCCAACAACCGCCGGCTCGAATTCGGACTGCGCTTCTCCTTCTAACTCTCCAACCCCGGCAGCGGGCATCACGTACCATGATGTGAATGTCCGCTCCGCCCCAGACCGCCCGCGATCACGCCGCGGCGGTAGCTGCCAGCTTTCTGGGGTGGGCGCTCGACGCGTTTGACTTCTTCCTCGTCGTTTTCTGCCTGACCGCGATCGGGCGCGAGTTCCACAAGTCCGATCGCGAGATGGCGCTGTCCATCACCATCACGCTCGCCTTCCGCCCCGTCGGGGCCTTCCTGTTCGGCCTGCTCGCCGATCGCTACGGCCGCCGCCTCCCGCTCATGATCGACCTCGTCTTTTACTCCGTCGTCGAGGTCGCTCACCGGCTTCGCGCACAACTACACCGCAGTTCCTGATCCTGCGCGCGCTCTTCGGCATCGGCATGGGCGGCGAATGGGGCGTGGGCGCGTCGCTCGCCATGGAAAAAGTGCCCGCACGCCTGCGCGGCCTGCTCTCCGGCCTCCTGCAGCAGGGTTACGCGTTCGGCAACCTGCTCGCCGCCCTCTGCTTACTTCTTCCTCTTCGAGCGCTGGGGCTGGCGGCCCCTCTTTTTCCTCGGCGGACTGCCCGCGCTGCTCGCGCTCTTCGTCCGCATCCAGCGTCAAGGAATCCGAAGTCTGGCAAGAGAAACAAGCAGGCCGACTGGGCCGACCTCGCGTCGCGCCATCTTCTCGCACTGGAAGCTCTTTCTCTACCTCACTCTCCTGATGACCATGATGAATTTCTCCTCCCACGGCACGCAGGATATGTACCCCACCTTCCTGCAGCGCCAGTGGAATTACTCGCCCACGCAGCGCTCGCTCATCTCCGCCATCTCCATGGCTGGAGCCATCGTCGGCGGGCTCCTCGTCGGTTATCTCTCCGACCGCTTCGGACGCCGCCGCGCCATCATCGGAGCGCTCGCTGGCGCCATCCTCACCGTCCCGCTCTGGGCCTACGCGCCCACCAAAACCTTGCTTATCACCGGCGCTTTCATCATGCAGTTCCTGGTGCAGGGCGCCTGGGGCGTCATCCCCGCGCACCTCTCCGAACTCTCGCCCGCCGCCGTGCGCGGCTTCCTGCCCGGCTTTGCTTACCAGTGCGGAGTCCTGCTCGCCAGTTCCGTGGTTTACGTCGAAGCCGTCTTCGCCGAACACACCCGCTACGCCAACGCCATGGCGCTCACTGCCGCCACCGTGTTCCTCGGCGGCTGCATCGTCACCGCGCTCGGCCGCGAACGCAAAGGAAGAGACTTTCATGCCACCGACTAGCGCTCCAACCATCCAGCCCGCGCACTACACCTGCTACCGCGCCCCGTCGCCTCTCACCATCGACGGCTCTCTCAACAAGCCCGCTTGGCGACAGGCGCCGCGCTCCAATGCCTTCGTCGACATCGTTTCCGGCGCGCCCGCCTGGTTCGACACTCGCGTGGCGCTGCTCTGGGACGATGCCTGCCTCTACTTCGGATTCCAGGCCGAAGAGACCGACGTCTGGGCCACCCTCACCGAGCGCGACTCCAAAATCTACGAAGAGAACGACCTCGAACTCTTCATCGCCGGCCGCGACACTTACTACGAGTTCGAGATCAACGCCCTCAACGTCATCTACGAGGTTTTCTGGATCTGGAAAGACGTCCACGTTCCCGGAGGCCGCTTCTGGGGCCGACCCGAGTTCGATCCCGCTACCCAGCGCACCCTCGTGCTCGATGGCGTCGGCGGCCATGTCCACGAACGCGGCGAGCGCTGGGGCTTCCTCGACTGGGATTGCCCCGGTCTCCGTCACGCCGTCCATGTGGATGGCGAAGTCAACCGGCGGGGCGGCGCCGATCGCGGCTGGTCCGCCGAAATCGCCATCCCCTGGACCAGCCTGACCCTGCTTGCCGATGGCCGCTCGCTACCGCCGCGCGATGGCGACCAGTGGCGGATCGATTGTTCCCGCTTCCAGAAAATCGGGCCCAGTGGCGAAACTCTCGACCCGTGCGCCGGCTGGACCTGGAACCGCCACGGGCACTACGACTCACACATCCCGGAGGTTTTCCCCATCGTCACCTTCTCCACCACCTCCGTCGATCGAAGTTAGGCGCGCACCTGCCTGCTCTTCAGCTCTCCGAGCAGCCGCTCGATCTCGTCCTGCTTCTCTAACTTGGCGAAGCGCTCTTCGAGGCCATCTCCCGCCAGCAACTCCGCCCTCGCCCGCCCGATCGCCAGTTCCCGGTCGACCTTTTCCTTCGCGCGCGCCGCTCCGTTGGTCTTGCCCGCTTGCAGATCCGCCGCTCGATTCGCCACCCGCGCGCGCCGGTTCTGCGCCGCCAGCAGTTCCCCCTGCTCCCGCGCTTCCGCCAGCTTGGCTTCCAACTGATGCAGCGCCGCCTTCAGGTTTTCCACCTGCACCTTCTGGTCGGCCAACTGCTCGTCGAAGCCCTTCGCTATTTCCCGGCTGGCCACCGATCGCTGCAGCGCCACGCGCGCCAGTTCCTCATCCTCCTTGCGCAGCGCCATCTCCGCCTTCCGCATCCACTCCGCCTCCCGCGCGCGATGCTCCTCCCGCTTCCTTTCCAGCAGATGCTGATCGGCAATCGCGATCGCCACCTGCGTCTTCACCTGCAGCAGCTGATTCTCCATATCCAGAATCACCTGCTTCATCATCTTCTCCGGGTCCTCCGCGCGATCCACCATGTCGTTCAGATTGGCGCGTAACAACGCCGCCACCCTTTCCAGTAAGTGCCATCGCCGTACTCCTCTAGACTTTCGTCTTCGTCCCGCTCACGCCGTTGCCGAGCGTCTTCACCTTGCCCAGCAAGTCGGCCATCTGCATCCCCGATAGCGTCTCGAACAGCGCCGGAATCTGCGCCGCGATCTTCGTCATGTCGCCAGTCACCTTGTGCATGCCCGCGTTCGCTCCCTCGCCCGTCGAAACGATCGTGATCTTGTCCACGTTCGCCAGCGGCGCTGCCAACGCCTTCACAATCTCCGGCATCATCGTCAATCAGCTTGTCCACCACCGCCGCCTGGTTCCACTCCTGATACGCATCAGCTTTCACGTTCATCGCCTGCGCCTCCGCCTCGCCGTTCTTGAAGGTGATTTCCGCCTCGCGCTTCGCCCTGCGTCCGCATCGCGATCGCCATGACCTTCCGCTTCCGAAATCCGCCGTTGCCGTTCGGCCGACGCCAGGGTCTCGATCCGCTGCCGTTCCATTTCGGCCGGCTTCAGCACCGTCGCGATCAACTCGCGTTCGCGGCGATGAATTTCCGCATCCTGCACCTTGATCTCCTGCTCTTTTTCCACCTGCCGGATCTTGACCTGCCTCCGCCGCCACCTGCTGCTGCATGATGTTCGGTCTGGATCTCGTAAGCCTTGTCCGCCTGCGCCTGCTGCCGCTTCACGGTCTCCAGGTACTCGGCCTTCTTGATTTCCAGATCGCGCTGCGCTTCGGCCTGCTTGGCCAGCGACAGCGTCTCCGCCAGCACCCGCTCCTGATCGGCCTGCGCCTTGGCCACCGCCGACGCCCGCAGCGCTTCCGCCCGCTTGATCGCCGTATCGCGCTCCGCTTCCGCCGATGCCATCTCCGCGTCGCGTTTGATGCGCGCGATGTCCGGCCGGCCCATGTTGCGTGATGTACTCGTTCTTGTCGCGAACTTCCTTGATGGTGAACGAAATCACTTCGAGCCCCATCTTGGTCATGTCGCCCGCGCACGTGTTCCGCATCCGGTCGCCCACCATCTCCGGCTCTTTGACAATCTCTTCCACCGTCAACTGGCCGATAATCCCCCGCAGATGCCCTTCCATCACCAGCCGGATCAGTCCCTCGCGCTCCGCCTCGGTCTTGGTCAGCAACTGCTCGGCGGCAGTCAGAATGCTGTCCGGGTCGGACTTGACCTTGATCTGCGCCACCGCCTCCACCGTTACCGCCACGCCCTGCCTGCGTATACATGTCCTGCTGCGGCGCCACATCGAACGACATCAGTTCGAGCGATAGCTGCTTGGCGGTTTCTCACCATCGGCCAGATAACCGTGCCGCTGCCCTTGATCACGCGGCTGCCGCGCAAGCCATACACAATCAACGCCTCGTGCGGGCCGGCCTTCCGGTACATGCGCGCCAGCGCCGTCGCCAGCAAAATGAAGCCGGCAAAAAAAACCACAACGATGATCACCACGTTAGTCATACGCTTCCTCTCTCGCCTTACTGGTCAATGCCTACAGACTCTGCATCTCGTCCCACGTGCGCACGTAAGCGATGCCGCCTTCATAGCGCGTCACAATCACTTCCGTTCCGCGCGGCAGCGGCTCGCCCGTCTCCGTGCGTACCGGCACTCCCAGGCGCCGGCCCTCCTGCGTGAAAATCATCTCCCCCGTCCCCCGCGGTCGAACGGTCTGCGACAAGCGCCCGAATACCCCTGTCATGTCGAAGTCAGCCGGATTCAGAGGCCGCTCACTTGCCATCAACACGCGCGCAAGGAACCAGAAAACCACCGCCGCGCCCATCAGCCCCAATCCACTCGCGATTGCCAAAATCGCCATCAGCCGCCAGTCCGCAAAGCGCGTCAGCAGATAGCCGGATGCCCCGAAAACCATCAGAAAACCCGCGATCGTCGGCGGATTCACCGGCCCTGCGCCACCCCGCACTCCCCCGCCATGTGCCCCGCCCAGGTGCACATGGAGGTGCGGCATGTGCACCACCCCCGAGATCGCCGACAACAGGCTGAACACGAACCCCACCGCCAGACACGCCACAAAAAAATCAGGCCACGTCATATTTCTCCTTCCTCAGCACCTGCAACAGCCGCTCCGCTAAACCCGGGTTGTCGAGAATCGATTCCAGGAGCAGCAAACACCGGCGCGAATCCTCGTGCCGCGCCAACCGCACCAGCGCCCGATGCACCGCCGCATCGTTGCGGAACCGTTCCGCTCCGCTGATCAACCACAAATCGAGCTTGTCTTCCGAAACGCCCACCTCCGAGATCAGCTCCGTCTGGAACCCCTCCGGATCGTCCACGATGTAGCCCGGATGCACTTTGAAAAACCGTGCCAGCAGCAGCCGCGTCGTGTTCGTCAAATGCGGCCGCGCCCCCGATTCGATCTGCGACAGATAAGATTGCGAGATCTTCTTCCTCAGCTTGGTCTCGATCTCCTTCGAGACTTCCTGCTGGGTCATCGCGCGACCCATCCCGCGCAGCGCCCCTTCCATCTCGCGGAGGTACCGCAGCTTTTCTCCCAGCCTCATTGCAATCCGTTATGACAGTATCACAAATTGCAATATAGTTCAAACGTAGGATTCCGCGCTGGCCTGCCGGATTTGATTATTGCGTGATCGTGGTCAGCAGCGCGCGCGGAATGGGCCATTGCCCCGCCACGTGCGAGCCTGCCTGCGCGAACGTTCCCGACCCCAGCACCGTGCTTAAACCATCTGGAGCGTTTCCTGGGCCGTCCTGCTGTGCGGCCGTCTTCAGTACGTTGGTGAGCCCCTGCAATTGCGCCGTCAACGCGCCCGCCTGTTGCGCATCGCGGCAGATGGCTTCCAATCGCGCCTCGATCTCCGCATGGCTGCCCGCGCCCGCCGTGATCGTCACCCGCTCGGCATCCATCATCGCCGTGGCGAACAGCCGCGACGAGCCGGAGAGCGAAGCCGCATGCCGCAGTGCGCCCGCGCTGAAGGTCAGCCAGACCGGCTCTCGCGGCACCGTCACATCATCCTGCGGTCCCGGTTTCTCCAGCCGCGCAGCCGCCCCTTCCTCCGGCGCCACCGCCAACGCCATCCAATCTCTCGACAGCGGCAGATACGAAATCTTTCTGTCGGGCGTACTCCCCGCCATCCGGCACAACGCGCCCGCGCACGAGCCCTTTTGACGGCTCGCGTAGTCCCGCAGTTTGCTCCAGTCGAACGCCCCGCGAATGAGAAAGAACTCTCCGTCCGGGGCAAACGACACCAGCACGTAATGCAGATCGCGCTGATAATCGAATCCGCTCTCGCGAACGAAAGTCACATACTCGGCGTCCTGCGCGACCTTTGCATCTGTCAACAAACGCAGCAGCCCCGCGCCGCGAAGCGCATCGAAGTCCACTCCCGCCACCACCGCGTCTTGCGTAGGCAGCCGCAAGAGCAAAGCCTCCGGGTTCGCCGGAAGACGGCTTTTTTGCCACGCAAACATCGCTGCCGCAGCCAACGCCAGAGAGCCCAAACCGGTGATGATCCAGGTGGGCCGGCGCACGGTCACTTAGGCGACCAGCACCGGTTCCGCGGCCCGGCTCTCTTTCCATAGCTGGATATAGGGCCGCAGCTCGTGCATCGTCTTGCGGAATTGTTCGATCGTCAGCGATTGCGCCCCGTCGCTGATAGCCTTTTCCGGATTCGGATGCACTTCCACGATCAGTCCGTCCGCGCCTATCGCCACGCCCGCGCGGCAGAGCGCCGGCACTAGGCTGCGCTTACCGGTCGCGTGGCTCGGATCCAGAATCACCGGCAGGTGCGTCAGTTCATTCAGCACCGGGATCGCCGAGATGTCGCACGTGTTGCGCGTGGCCGTCTCGAATGTCCGGATGCCGCGCTCGCACAGCAGCACATCCGAGTTGCCGTGAGCCACAATGTACTCGGCCGACATCAGCAGCTCTTTGATGGTCGCGCTCAATCCCCGCTTCAGCAGAATCGGACGGCCGCACCGCCCCAGCGACTTCAGCAGGGAAAAATTCTGCATGTTCCGTGCGCCCACCTGCATGATGTCGGTGTACTCCGCCACCAGACCCACGTCCTGATCGCTCATCACCTCGGTGATGATAGCCAGCCCCGTCGCCTCCCGCGCCTTCGCCAGGAGCTTCAGGCCTTCCCGCTCCATCCCCTGAAAATCGTAGGGTGATGTGCGCGGCTTAAACGCGCCGCCGCGCAGAATCTTCGCGCCTGCGGCCGCCACGCCTTCGGCGGACTCCATGATCTGGCGCTCTGATTCCACCGAACACGGACCTGCCATCACCACGAACTCATCCCCGCCGATCTCGACGCCGCGGACCTTGAACACCGAGCGCTCCTTGCGAAATTCCTTGCTCACGAACTTGTAAGGCACCGAAATGCGCATCGCCCTTTCCACCCCCGGCGTGGCTTCCAGCGACTCCAGACACCGCGTCACGTCGCCCACCCCCACCACCCCGATCACCACCCGCTGTTCCCCTTCGATCGAGTGCACCTTATACCCAAACTCGTTGATGATGCGATCGCAAACGTGTTCGATTTCCTGCCTCGTGGCATTTAGCCGCATGGAGATGATCATGGCTTTTAACGTTCTCCTCAAAAATCAAAAAGCCCACTCTGCTATCGAGTGGGCCTCTTCGGGTTGATCCTTTTTCTGAACCTTCAGGCAGACGCCACTCTTAACTCGTGGATGAGCACCAGAAACTCGCGCTAAAGCTCAGGCCGCTGCCGGACATAGAAATGCGAGTATAGCAAACGGGGACCGACCGCATGACCAGCCAGGAACGTGCCCGCGACGCCATCGCCTTCTGCCTGGAACTGGCTCGCCATACCGACGTTCCGCACCAGACCACCCGCACCTTCCTCTCGCCCGCCACCCGCGAGGTCCACCGCGTGCTCCTCGACCGCATGGAGCGCACCGGCATGCGCGTGCATGTCGACCACGCCGGAAATCTGCACGGCGTCAATCCGGGAACCAGTTCCACCGAAGCGCCCTTTCTTATCGGATCCCACATCGATACCGTCCCCGATGCCGGAGCCTTCGACGGCGTCTTAGGCGTCGTCCTCGGCATCGCGCTGGTCGAGTCTCTGAAATCCCAGCGGCTTCGATTTCCGATTGAAATCATCGCGTTCTCCGAAGAAGAAGGCGTTCGTTTCGGCGTGCCTTTCATCGGCAGCCGCGGCTGCATCGGCACGCTGGACGAAGCCCTGCTGCAACGCCCGGATGCCTCCGGAATCACCGTCGCGCAGGCCATCCACGACTTCGGCCTCGCTCCCCACCCGTCCCCGCTCGATCCCCGCTCGCGCTTTCTCGAAATCCACATCGAACAGGGTCCCGTGCTCGAAAGCCTCGATGTTCCGCTCGGCATCGTGGAAGCGATTGGCGGCCAAACGCGCATGGAATTCCGCTTTCTCGGACGCGCCAATCACGCTGGCACAACGCCGATGCATCTGCGGCGTGACGCGCTGGCCGCCGCTGCCGAATGGATCTGCGCCGTCGAGAACGATGCCCTTGCAACACCGGGTCTGGTTGCCACGGTCGGCAAGATGGACGTCCTTCCCGGCGCCGCCAATGCCATCCCCGGCGACGTGCTCTGCTCCCTCGACCTGCGCCACCCCGGCGACACCATCCGCGCCGCCGCCGAACTTCGCATCACCCAGGCCGCGTACACCATTGCCCTGCGCCGCAGCCTCTCCGTCCATGCCCAAACTCGTCTGCAGCAGCCCGCCGTCGCCATGGACCCGACCCTGACGGATGCGCTCCAGGCGGCGGCCGCATCCGCCGGGGTTCGTGCGCCCCGCATGACCAGCGGTGCCGGACACGACGCCATGATCCTCGCCCAACGCATCCCCACCGCCATGCTGTTCATCCGCAGCCCGCACGGGCTCAGTCACCACCCCGACGAATCCGTCTTGCCCGACGACGTCGCCGCCGCCCTCACCGTCGCCCGCCGCTTTCTGGACCGACTGGCGTCTAATGAGTAGTTCGTGCACTCACTCGGCACCACCCGCAGCCACCACGCGCCCCACCATCTGCTTCACACTCCGGATGCGTTCATCCGCGCCCCGTTCCCCGGCATGGTCAACGCCACGGCTATCGTTCACGCCGCGCCCGCCCTCGGCGCCGCGTTCGTTCAATACACGGCGGAGATGAATCTCGGCGGCCTGCTCGCACCCACCGATGCCCAGCGCTTCCTCTATGTGATCGGCGGCGAGGTGCAAGCCGACATTGCCGGAATTTCGCATGCCCTCGCGCCGGGCGGCTTCGCCTTTCTCCCCACCCACACGCCTCACCGCATCCGCAGTGATTCCGGGGCGCACCTCGCCGTCATCGAGAAACGGTACGAGCCCGTCCCCGGCATCGCCGAACCCGAAATTCTCGTGGGCGACGCCGGCGCTGTTCCTCCCCAGCCCCTTTTCGACGACCCCGCCGTGCTGGTCCGCCCGCTTCTACCCGCCAACGACCGTTTCGATTGCGCGGTCAACCTCATGACCTTCCAGCCCGGCGCTACTCTGCCCATGGTCGAAGTCCACGTGATGGAACATGGCCTGCTCATTCTCGATGGCGGCGGCATCTATCGCCTCGGCGATTGCTGGCACTCCGTCACCGCCGGCGACTTTATCTGGATGGCGCCCTATTGCCCTCAGTGGTTCGCCGCGGTCGGCAAAGTCCCCGCGCGTTACCTCATCTATAAGGACTTCAACCGCGCGCCCCTGCTTCCCTGACTCCCATGGAATTGCCGCAACTCTTCATCGACCAGGCGCGCCTTACCGAAGAACTCCGCGCCCTCGCTGCTTTCTCGGAAGCGCTGCCACCCGCCGTCACCCGCGTCGTTTTCTCCTCGCAGGATCTCGAAGCCCGCGCCTGCGTGAAGCAGCTCGCCCGCGATGCCGGTTTAAAGATCCGCGAAGACGCCATCGGCAACACCTTCGCGCGCTGGGAAGGGTCGCAGCCGCAACTCCCCGCCATCGCCACCGGCTCTCACATCGACGCCATCCCGCAGGCCGGCGCTTATGACGGAACCGTCGGCGTGCTCGGTGCTCTCGAAGCCATTCGCGCCTTGCAAGCCGGCGGCGTCCGGCTGCGGCATTCTCTTGAGCTCATCCTCTTCACCTCCGAAGAGCCCACCCGCTTCGGCATCGGTTGCCTCGGTAGCCGGATGCTCTCCGGCGAGCTTTCGCAGGATCCGCACGATCTGCGCGACGCCGATGGCCGCACTCTGGACGAAGTTCGCACCGCGGCTGGCTTCACGGGCGATCTCAGCGGCGTCCTGCTTCCCGACGATCACTACGCCTGCTTTCTCGAACTGCACATTGAGCAGGGCCCGCTGCTCGAAAGCCGTTCGATTCCCATCGGCATCGTGACGCACATCGCCGCCCCCGCCAGCCTGCGGATTTCCATCCAGGGCGAAGGCGGCCATGCGGGCGCCGTTCTCATGCCGGACCGGCACGACGCGTTTCTCGCCGCCGCCGAAGTCGCGCTCGCCATCGAAAGCGCGGCCAAATCGACAGGCTCTCTCGACACCGTCGCCACTGTCGGCATCTGCGACCTCTTTCCGCGCGCCGTCAACAGCATTCCGAGCGCGGTCGACATGGAAGTGGATATTCGCGAAACGGTTGCCGATCGCCGCGATCGCGTAATCGACGCCATTATGGAGACCTGCCGCGTCGTCGCCTCCCGCCGTCAGCTCTCGATCGAACTCGCCCTACGTAATGCCGACGATCCCGGTCCCTGCGACCCGCTCGCGATCGGCGCCATCGAAGACGTCTGCCATTCGCTCGGCTTGGCTTCCATGCGCATGGTCAGCCGCGCCTATCACGACTCCCTGTTCATGTCTCGTCTCGGCCCCGCCGGTATGATCTTCATCCCCTGCCGTAAGGGAATCAGTCATCGGCCTGACGAGTATGCCGCCCCCGAAGACATCGCGCGCGGCGCCCTCGTATTGGCGCACGCGCTCGCCCGCCTCGCCCAATGACCACGTTTGCTTCCCGGTTCGTCGCCACCCCGGAAGGCATCGGCCCCGCCACCATCGCCGTGGAAGAGGGCCGCATCGTCTCGGTTTGGCAAGATGTCACCCGCGCGGACCAGGATTTCGGGGACTGCTACATCCTCCCCGGACTTGTCGACACCCACGTCCACATCAACGACCCGGGACGCGCCGATTGGGAGGGCTTCGTCACCGCAACCCGCGCCGCGGCCGCCGGAGGGTTCACCACCCTGATCGATATGCCGCTCAACTCGATTCCGGCTACCACTACCGTGGCCGGCCTCGAAGCCAAACGCCGCGCCGCTGCCGCCTCCTGCCTGGTCGATTACGGCTTCTGGGGCGGCGTCATCCCCGGCAATGCAAACGACATCCAACCGCTGATCGCTGCCGGAGTGCGCGGGTTCAAGTGTTTCCTGGCTCCCTCCGGCGTCGACGAGTTCCCCATGGTGACGAAAGCGGACCTCCGCCTCGCGCTCCCGCACATCGCCGCTGCCGGGCTTCCGCTGCTGGTCCACGCGGAGCTTCCCGAGTATCTGGAAACCGGAGACCGCGATTGGCAGGAATACGTAAGTTACCTGGCTTCCCGCCCCGATGCGTCCGAGGTGGCCGCCATCCGCCTTCTGATCGCTCTCTGCCGCGAATTTCGCTGCCGCATCCATGTGGTTCATCTGTCCTCCGCGGAAGCGTTGGGCGATTTGCGCGCCGCTCGCGCTGCCGGGTTGCCGATCACGGTCGAAACCTGTCCCCACTACCTGCATTTCGCCAGTGAGAACATCGGCCGCGCCGCCACACTCTACAAATGTGCACCTCCCATTCGCTCGCTTTCGAATCGCGAACGGCTCTGGGAAGCACTCCTCGCGGGCGATATTGACCTCCTCGCCACCGACCACTCTCCTTGTCCCGCGGACCTGAAAGCCGGAGATTTTCGCTCCGCCTGGGGCGGAATCGCCAGCCTCTCCCTGGCGCTTTCGGTCATCTGGACAGAGGCAGAACGGAGGGAGATTGCTTTGCAAAAAATCATTTTCTGGATGGCCGAGCAGCCCGCAAAACTAGCTAACTTGCACAATCAAAAGGGACGGATCGCGCTAGGCTTCGACGCCGATTTCCTCATCTTCGACCCCGCCACCTCCTTAACCGTCACCGAAGAACGGCTCCACTACCGGCACCCCATCTCCGCCTACCTGGGCGAAACCCTTCACGGCGTTGTAAAGAAAACGTTCCTCCGCGGCGTCCCCGTGTACGACGAAGGCCGCTTCGCCCCCACTCCCTTCGGACGCGAATGCCGTTTGCGCTAATCTAGCCGGATACCCCAATGCCGCCAGGCCTCATCGGCACATCGGCCATCCGCAAAGAGGGCCGCAGTAAAGTTACCGGCGCCGCCTGCTATGTCGATGATTTGTGCTTGTCCGGCATGCTCCACGGCGCCACCGTCCGCAGCACCATCCCCCGCGGACGCATCCGCAACATTCAATTTCAGGGCCCCATTCCCTGGGACGAATTCACGATCGTCACCGCTGCCGACATCCCCGGCAAAAACATCGTCGCCCTGATCCTCGACGATCACCTTACCTAGCCGACCGCTGCGTCAATCATTCCGAAGAGCCGATCGTCCTGCTCGCCCATCCCGACAAAGACCTGGTTCGCCAGGCCCGCCAGCACGTGGTCATCGACTACGAACTGCTGCCGCCGGTCTTCACCATGGAGGAATCCGAGCAGGGCCGCAACGTCATCTGGGGCGCGGACAACTTATTCAAGTCGTACCTGCTGGAGAAAGGCAACGTCGATGAGGTCTGGGCCCGCGCGGCGCACATCGTCGAAGGCGAGTACTCGACCGGCGCGCAGGAACAGCTCTACATCGAAAACAATGGCATGATCGCCGAATGGAGCGACGCGGACGGCCTCACCGTGCGCGGCTCCATGCAGTGCCCCTTCTACGTCCAGAAAGCGCTCTGTTCCCTCTTCCCGCTGCCTTCCGAAAAAGTGCGCGTCATCCAAACCGAGACCGGCGGCGCCTTCGGCGGCAAGGAGGAGTACCCGTCCATGATCGCGGGCCACGCCGCGCTGCTGGCCTGGAAGAGTCGCTGTCCGGTGAAGCTCATCTACGATCGCTCGGAGGACATGGCCGCAACCACCAAGCGGCATCCCTCGCGAACGCGCCATCGCACCGCGGTCGATGCCGATGGAAAACTGCTGGCCATGGATATCGATTTCGCCATCGATGGCGGCGCCTACGCCACCTTGTCCGGAGTCGTGTTGTCGCGCGGCACCATCCACGCCGCCGGCCCTTACAAATGCCCCAACGTCCGTGTACGCGCGCATGCCTGGGCCACCAATGTTCCGCCCCATGGCGCGTTTCGCGGCTTCGGCGCCCCGCAGAGCATCTTCGCTTTAGAGCGGCACATGAATCGCGTGGCCGCTCACATCGGCCTCCCGCCCGAGGAGTTCCGCCGCTGCAACTTCCTGCGTACGGGCTCTTCCACCGCCACCGGCCAAGTCATCAAAGAAGATATCGATTTACCAAAGCTGATGGACCGAGCGCTCTCCATCGCCGATTACCATCGCCTGCGCGCGCAGTTCGCCCGCGATAACCAAACCAGCCGCAAGAAGCGCGGGATCGGGTTCGCCTCGTTCTTCCATGGCGCCGGGTTTACCGGTTCCGGGGAACGCCACCTGCAGTCTGTACTGGGCGTCGAAGCCTTGCGCGACGGGCGCGTGCGCGTTCTCGCCGCAAGCACCGAAATGGGACAGGGCACCAACACGATCTTTGCGCAGATCGCCGCCGAAGCAATGGCGCTCCCTTACGATTCGATCGAGATCGCCGTTCCCGACACCTCCGTCGTTCCCAATAGCGGCCCCACCGTCGCGTCCCGCACCGCCATGATCGTCGGCAAGCTGGTGGAACAGGCCTGTCACGGCCTCCTCGTCATGCTGCGGAACAGCCGCCTGCTGGGTGACAAGTACGATGCCGATCAATTCGCGGCCGCCTGCGCGCGCTACATCGATCGGCATGGTTCTCTGAAGTGCGTCACCGAGTATCAACCCCCGGCCGAAGTCTTCTGGGACGATGCGACTTATAAAGGAGAAGCCTACTGCGCGTATGGCTGGGCCGTCTACGTCGCGATCGTCACGGTCGACACCGTCACCTATGAGGCGCGCGTCGATGACTTCGTCGCCCTGCAGGAAGTCGGTCGCGTCATCAACCCGGTTCTCGCCGCCGGTCAGGTGGAAGGCGGAGTCGCGCAAGGCATTGGCTATGCGCTTTCCGAGAAGGTCAGTTGGCGCAACGGCCGCATGGCCAATAGCCAGATGACGAATTACATCATGCCCGCCGCCGTCGATGTCCCGCCCATCCGCGTGTGCTTTGAAGAGCATCCCTATGAACATGGCCCCGGCGGCGCCAAGGGTATTGGTGAATTGCCGATGGATGGGCCCGCTCCCGCCATCCTGAACGCAATTGAGCATGCGCTGGGCGTGGGTTTCAATCACATCCCCCTGCTTGCGGAGGACCTCATGAATGCCCTCTGACCACGTAATCGCCTTCGCCGTCAATGGCATGCCGCAAACAGTCGAAGTGGCTCCGCTTACTCGCCTGCTCGATGTGCTCCGCTATACGCTGCAACTCACCGGCACGAAGGAAGGATGTGGGGAAGGGGAGTGCGGCGCGTGCGCGGTCCTGATGAACGGACAGTTGGTGAACAGTTGTCTCGTACCGGCCCTGCAAGCCACGGGCGCGAACATCGTCACGATCGAAGGACTTGCGGATGGGCCGCGGCTCCATCGCCTTCAGACCGCCTTCCTCGAGTGCGGCGGCGCGCAGTGCGGGATGTGTACGCCCGGCATGATCCTGGCGGCCGTGCAGCTACTCGAAAGCCATCCGCATCCGGACCTCGATCGGATTCGCGAAGGGCTGTCCGGCAATCTCTGCCGCTGTACCGGATACCAGAAGATCTTTGCGGCCGTCCAAAGCGCAGCCGGTGCATGAACAGTTCCCCGCGAGATTATGAGCTGGTCGCGCCGGAAACGCTGTGCGATGTCCTCGCTTTGCTCCGCGATAGCTGGAGCCCCATCGCGGGCGGCACCGACCTCATGGTTCTGCTCAACGCCGGACAACTCACCCGCAAAAGACTGGTCAGCCTGCACCGCCTTCCCGATTTGCAGGCCATCGAAGTCACCCCGGATGCGGTTCGGATCGGAGCCGCGGTTACCTACACCGCGGTGCGCGGTCATTCCCTCCTGCAAGCCGAATTTGAATTACTCGGCCGCGCCGCATCCTGGACCGGCGGCATTGCCAATCAGAATCGCGGAACGCTCGGGGGCAACATCGTGAACGCTTCCCCTGCGGCTGACAGTCCGCCCATGCTGCTGGTCTACGACGCCCAACTGGAACTCCTCTCCGAGCGCGGCCCGCGCACCGTCCGCTATGAAGACTTTCACACTGGCTACAAGACTATGCGGATGCAACCCGACGAACTTCTCACCCGCATCGTTCTTCCTCGAAGCTCGACGCCGCCCCGCGCCTATGGCCGCAAGGTGGGCGCGCGACAGGCCATGGCGATCTCCAAAGTGAGCATGGGTGCGCTCGCATGGCTGGAGCGCGACCGCGTCGCCGACATCCGCATCGCCGTCGGCAGCGTGGCGCCTTTTCCGCTGCGTTGCCGCCGGACCGAAGAGGTCATTCGTGCGCAGTCCCTTTCGCCCCGGTTGCGCGCCGAAGCCGCCGCCGTCATCGCCTCCGAGATCAGCCCTATCGACGACCTTCGTTCCACCAGGGACTATCGCGTGAAGGTCACCGTGAATCTACTGGCGGAGTTTCTCGATTCGCTTCAGGCCAACCCTGTTCTTGAACAGTGGAACCACGTGCCCGAGACACAAGCCGCGTCCGCGCTCCTTACCTGCTGCGGCTCCACCCAGTGGGCGCAGCAACTAGCCGCCGCTCGTCCTTTCACCGATGAAGCTCAGCTCTTCGAAGAAGCCGGCCGCATCTGGTGGGCTCTGTCTCCCGCGGACTGGTTGGAGGCTTTCGGCAGCCACCTGGAGATTGGCGCCGCTCCCACCCGCCACCAGGAAGCCGAGGAACAGTCGGGGATGCGTGAGGCCGGTGATCAGCTCCGGCGCTCCATGGCCGAAGCCAACCGCGCCTACCGCGAGCGCTTCGGCTTTCTCTTCCTGATCTGCGCAACCGGCAAGAGCGCTGCCGAGATGCTCGCGGAACTGGAGCGGCGGCTCAACAACGATCGCGAAACGGAGCTGCGTGAAGCGGCCGCGCAGCAGCGTCAGATCACGCATCTCCGTTTAAGAAAATGGCTGAACGGATAAAGGGGATTTCCACGCACGTTCTCGATACCGCGCGCGGACTTCCCGCGGCCGGGATCTCCGTTCGCCTCGATATCCAAATCGGAACCGAGTGGATCCCGGTTCACTCAAGCTCGACGGATGCCGATGGCCGCTGCCCGGACCTGCTCCAGGGCACCCCGCTCGCCGCAGCTGTCTATCGCATCACCTATGAGACCGGCTCCTACTTCCAGTCGTCGTCGACGGTCTTCCTGTTTCCAGAAGTCATTATCACGTTCGTCGTCAGGGATCCCCAAATCCACTACCACATCCCTCTTCTTTTAGGACCGAACACCTACACAACGTATCGGGGAAGCTGATTATGCCACTCTCCACCAACACTTACGGCAAGTCCCGCATCCGCCTGGTACGAGTTCTGCGCCACCAAGACACTACCGACTTCGACGAGTGGACCTTGCGGATCCTCTTCGAAGGCGACTTCGATCGCGCCTACACCGAAGGCGACAACAGCATGGTGCTGCCCACCGACACCATGAAAAACACGGTGTACTCCCTCGCTCGCACCTCGTCCGCGGCCAGCCCGGAGGACTTTGCGATCGAACTCGCTACCTATTTCCTTGAGCACAATCCCGAGACGTCGCGGGTCACGGTGGACATTTCCGCGAAGCCCTGGCAGCATCTGACGGTCAACGGCACTGAACATCCTTCCTGCTTTCGCTTGGCGGGCGGGGAACTCCAGACGGCGGCCATTGAAGCCGATCGCAATCATCTTCAGATTCAGGCAGGCCTTCGCGATCTGCTCATCATGAAGACCGCCGATTCGGGTTTCTCCGGTTTCAAGCGCGATCGCTTCACCACTTTGAAAGAGACCTCCGACCGGCTGCTCGGCACGGCACTCCGCGCCGACTGGACCTACGCCCCACCTGTTGCGGACTACACGAGCGTGAGGCAGAGAGCGCGCGCTACGCTACTCGAAACGTTCGCCGGTCATCGCAGTCTCTCGGTCCAACACACGCTCTATTCAATGGGTGAAGCCGTGCTTGCCGCCGTTCCGGAAATCTCCGCGATCAAGCTCACCATGCCGAATCTGCATTGCCTGCTGGTCGACCTCGCCCCGTTCGGTCAAGACAATCCCAACCGGATCTTCGTTCCGATCGATGAGCCGCACGGTTCTATCGAAGCCCAAATCCGGCGCTAATAGCGGATCTTGCTTTGCGCCGCGCTCCACTGCCGGAAGGCGTCATGCGCTTCGTCCCGCAGCATCTGCCGCATCGGGATTTTCCTCAGCTCGACCGCCACGGGCATCTCGGAGTAAATGAATGCGTCATCGAATCCGATGGCGGCCGCATCCGCCCGGCAGTTGCCGTAGTACACGGTATCCGGACGCGCCCAATAAATCGCGCCCAGACACATCGGGCAGGGCTCGCAGGATGTGTAAATCTCGCACCCTGTCAGCTGAAACGCCGCGAGCGCACGGCACGCGTTGCGGATGGCGACGATTTCCGCGTGCGCCGTCGGATCGTTCCCGGCGGTCACTTCGTTGCTGCCTTCCGCGATCACGTCGCCGTCCCGCACCACCACCGCTCCGAAAGGGCCGCCAGTTCCCTCACGCACATTACGCAAAGAGAGCTCGATCGCGCGCCGCATATGTCTCTCGTCCATGAATGCTTTCGCTAGCTAGCCATGCTAGCAGCGCGCCGCGCTAAACTCTAGCTTGAATGTTCGCCGGACGGATAGTCGCTCGCGCAAGCGGGAGGAAAGTCCGGTCTCCACAGGGCGGCGCGCCGGCTAACGGCCGGGAAGACAGGTTTAAGCCTGCGCTTACGGATAGTGCCACAGAAAATATACCGCCCGGCAGGCAACTGCCGGGTAAGGGTGAAATGGTGCGGTAAGAGCGCACCGCGGTGGCAGTAATGCTATCGGCAGGGAAAACCCCGCGCGGAGCAAGACCAAATAGGGGAGGAGCAGTGGCCCGCTGCGTTTTACTTCCGGGTAGGTTGCTAGAGCCGCTCAGTAATGGGCGGCCCAGAGGAATGACTATCGCCCGCAAGGGTACAGAAACCGGCTTATAGTCCGGCGAACATTCAGCGCGTTCCCCATTCCCAGAGTCCGAACAAGGTCTTCTTGTCAAAAGGATGACCGGCCTGCTTCATCGTCAACGTGATTTGCCCGCGGTGGTGCGACTCGTGCGAGACCAGGTAGGCGAAGAAAGCCGTCGCATGCGGCTTGAACCCTTTCACCCTGCCGTCCGTAGCGAGCGCGCGATCGAGGACCTCGCCCATCACGCGCCCGGAGACCGTCAAAGCGTCCTGTAAAATTTGCTTGGCGAGCACCGCCTTGTCCAGTTTTTCCAATCCCGCGAGCAAGCCAGGGTCGTGAGCCTTCAGCCACATCAACCGAACATTGTGGATGTGCGCGAACTGCTCCCCCACCGCTCGTCCGCCGGATGCGGATTTTAAGCCTAGTAGTTGTTCATCGAGCTCGTCCAGCAGATACAAGTGAATGCGATTATGAATAGCCCACGATTCGACCACTGGATTCATCTGCGTATTCTAAATAAGAGTCAGATCAAAACGAAAGGGCCCGAGTAATTACTCAGGCCCAGGCGAGCGGTTGACGATGATTGAGGTACTGCCAAGAAGATGAATTGGTCAGCTGAGGGGAAGTAGCTGGAGGGTTTGTATTCGGGGTGTCAACCGGCCCATCCTGGGCCTGCTCTCGAACTTCATGTCCCGACTATCAGCAATCAGATTGCCAAAACCTTCCCCGTCATTGCGCGTTCGCGGGAAGCGGCGATGGCGGAGCCGAGAGCCGACCCCGAAAGGCCTCGCCCATCGAGATGTTGTGTTCCGTCAACACCTGTCCCGTCGCGCGCTCCAGTTCCACGTGAGCCTTGGCGTAAGTATCTAGCGCCGCCACTTCGGCCGACTGTGCGTTGGCCAGATCGCGCTGCACCTGAATAATGTTGAACACCGTCGAGGCGCCCAGCTTCAGTTTCTTCTCCTCGGCCGCGAGCGTCTGCACTTGCAGGATGCGCGCCTTCACCGCCGATTCGTACGTCGCCCGCGCCTGCTGGATCCCGATCAAAGCGTTCTGCACGTCCAGGCGCACCTGATTCTCCTGGCTCTGCAGCTGAATTTGCTGCTGTCGCAACGTAATTTGGTCCAGTAGGTAATCGGCCTGCGCGGTCCGGTTGCGCAGCGGGATATTGAGCTGTATGCCCACGTTGTAATCGGGAAAGTTGCGATTGAACAATTGCCCCGCCAGTTGCCCGTAGCCGCCGACGAAGAAAGGATCGGGCACACCGCGCGGCACGACTACTCCGCCCGATTGCGTCTTGGACGGCACTGGCACCGTGTTCGGAGTGCCCACCAAACCGTTGTTGTTCAGACCCGCGACGAAATCCAGCGTCGGCCGCAACTCCGCCCGGGAACCTTTCATGTTTATCCCCGCGTTGGTCACCGCGATGCGTTGCAGGGCTAACTCCGGGCGGGCGCTCAACGCGAGCGCGGTCAAGTCCTGGATGGGCTGTATCTGTTCCTGCTCGGGAATGCGGATGCGATCCGTCGGGATGACGTGAGCGGTGGCGAGCGCGGGGCTGGCCACGCCGGTCCGGCTGATATAACTTTTGAGCGTCGTCTCCTGCTGGAGCACGCGAGTGCGCGAAATGGTCAGGTCTTGCTCCGCGCTGGCTACCGCCGCTTCCGCGCGCACAATCTCGATCGGCGCCAGCGTTCCCACCTGCACCTGCTTCTTGTTGTCCTCGTAGAGACGCTGGTTGTATTCGAGGGCCTGCTGCTTGGCTTGCACGTCATCCATGAAGGCCACCAGATCCCAATAAAGATCCTGCACCGCCACTACCGTTGCGATGACCTGCTCCTTGAAACTTAGGTCCGCGCCTTCGCGGTTGTTGCGCGCCTGCACGATCTCGCGGTTGTTCACCGAGATCCCCCAGCCCTGAAGCAGATGCTGCGTGAAGGTAAAGGTCAAACTGGCCGTGCGGCTCGGATTGATGAGGTTGCTGTAGCTATTGTTCCGCGCGTTGACGTCGCTGTAGCCCAAGCTATAGCTGGTGCCCGTGAGGAACGACTGGCTCAGATTGAACTGCCCGATATCCTGATCGTTAATGTAAGCCGTGGTCCCGGTCACGACGACGTTCGATTGCGGCGTCGTCGTATGCGCATAGCGCAGAATTCCGGAAATGGTGGGGTCGAGACTGGGGATGGCGGTTCCCGTCTGTTGGATCAGCGCGCCGCTGTTGTTCGAGCTGCTTTGCGACGCCTGCGTCGCTGCGTTCCCCTGTACGCCGCTCGTGGTGAAGGAGGTTCCGGTAGTCCCGTTCGATGCGCTGTTGCCGGTCGGCAATGCGGTCGCGCTTCCCGGTCCCGTTACGATAGACGGCGTCACGCCCCGCAACGCCCCGCCTGCGCTGGCCCGCAAGATGTTGGCGGTCGCGATCGGAGTGCCATAACGCTGAAGCTCGATATCGATATTGTTTTCGAGCGCGAGCGCGATCGCGTCGTTCAGCGACAGGTAGAGGTTCCCGCCTTTCAGCAGCTGTTCAATCCGGTCCGAGTTGCCAAAATTGACCGGCGGCAGCAGAGTGGGATGATAAGCGCGTGTCAGACGCGCGAACCGGCCGTCGTAACGGGTCGTCTCGCCGCCCGTCCAGATGGCGGTGTTGGGACGGTCCGGCGGAACTTTGGTTGAATCGGGTGCGGGAGAGGTGGGAAGCCCGCCCGCATTTTGCCCCTGCGCCGTGGAGCTGAGCAGAAGCGTAATGCAGAGCAGGGCGGTGCCATGCTGATTCATGTTTGATCGAGATGCCAACCCGTTAAGACCCGGTTTCGACTACTAATGTTACCCAACCTCCCGGAACGCCGCGTTCGCGTCATCGTAGCTTATGAAGGGACCGATTTCCACGGCTGGCAGGTGCAGCCGGGCCTGGTTACCATCCAGGGCACGCTCGAGAAAATCGTGGGCGGCATTGAGGGCCGGCACGTCGCCGTGCATGGGTCCGGCCGTACCGACGCCGGTGTGCATGCCGAAGCGCAGACTGCCGCGTTCACGCTCGCCAACCCGATTCCGGTTGACAACCTTCGCCGCGCCATCAATCGCTTACTGCCGCCCGCGATCCGTATCCTGCATGCGGAAGATACCGCGCTCGACTTTCATCCGCGCTTCGATGCTGTCGCCAAGACGTATGAATACCGTTTGTTTCGCGGCGAAATCTGCCCGCCGCCGCTGTGGCGCTACGTCGACCATTACCCTTACCCGCTGGACCTGGGACGCATCGAGGAAGTTTGCCGGGCCTTCGAAGGGGAGCACGATTTTTCCGCGTTCGCTACCTCCGATCCGAGCGACCTGGCCGGGCGCTCCAAGGTGCGGCGCATCTTCAATTCCGCCGTCGAAGCCCGCGGCGATCTCCTGATTTACCGCGTTACCGGCAGCGGGTTTCTGAAACACATGGTGCGCCGGATCACCGGCACGCTTCTCGAAGCAGGTAAGGGCAATCTGACGAAAGACGACATCATTGGATTGCTGCGCGGGTCGAAGGGGGCCATCGCCGCCCGCTCCGCGCCGGCCAAAGGGCTGCATCTAATCTCGGTGCAATACGCAACCCGGGCCGCCTCTGATACTCTGTTCCCGTGACGTGCCTCTACGATATCGACCCGGGTCCGGAAAGCCCGGAGGTGGTTCGCGCCATTATCGAGATCCCTCAACACTCGGCGAACAAGTACGAATACGATGGCACGCTCGGCGTCTTTCGGCTGGATCGCGCGCTGTACTCACCGCTCCACTATCCCGGCGATTACGGATTCATCCCGGGCACGCTTGCCGACGACGGCGATCCGCTGGACGTCCTGGTTCTCGTTCAACAACCGAGCTTCCCGGGCGTGTTGATCGAAGTGCGCCCGGTGGGGTTACTGAACATGGTGGATAACGACGAGCGCGATCAGAAATTGTTGGCCGTGCCCACCCGCAATCCGCGCTACGAGCAGATCCACACGCTGGAACAGATCTTCCCCCACACCAAGCGGGAGATCGAGCACTTTTTCACCATCTATAAAGAGTTGGAAGGCAAGATCACCACCATGCAGGGTTGGGGCGGACCGCGGGAGGCACGCAGAGCGATCGTGGAAAGCCGCGCGCGCTATCTGCAATCCAAACAAACCGCGGGAGCCGATCAGCCGGCTCCTGCGTAAAGCGCGAAAGCCTACATCTGCGGCTTCAAAACCACCTTGATGCAGCCGTCTTTCTTATCCCGGAACGTCTTATACATTTCCGGAGCATCGGCCAGCGGCACGGTGTGGGTGATGATGAACGAAGGGTCGATCTCGCCCGCCACAATCTTTGCGAGCAGCGGTTCGAGATAGCGCTGCACATGGGTCTGACCGGTCTTCACCGTTAGCCCTTTGTTCATCAGAGCCCCGAACGGCACGTTATCGAGAAGTCCGATATAAACGCCGGGAACGGACAGTGTGCCCCCTTTGCGGCAGCACATGATCGCTTCACGAAGGACATGCGCGCGATCGGTCCCCAGCTTCACCGTCTGCTTCGCTTTATCGAGGATGGCGTCAAAGGTTCCCGATCCGTGCGCTTCTGTGCCGACCGCGTCGATACACCGATCCGGCCCCGCTCCGCCGGTCATCTCCATAAGCCGGTCCTGCACGTGCTCCTTGGTGTTGTCGATGATCTCGGCTTTGCCGTAGGCTTGGGCCATCTGCAGCCGCTCGGGAACGCCGTCGATCGCGATCACCCGGCCGGCACCCAGCATCCATGCGCTCCGGATCGCAAACTGCCCGACCGGTCCACAGCCCCAGACGGCCACGATGTCGCCCTTTTCAATCTGCGCATTCTCGGCTGCCATGTAGCCAGTGGGGAAGATATCGGACAGAAACAGCACCTGTTCATCGGCCAGGCCCTCCGGGACTTTAATCGGGCCCACGTCGGCGTACGGAACCCGCAGATACTGCGCCTGGCCGCCTGGAAAGCCGCCCAGCATGTGTGAGAATCCGAGGAGCCCGGCGGGTGAGTGGCCCATGGCCTTGGTGGCGATTTCGGCGTTGGGGTTGGACGTGTCGCACAGCGAGAACAGGGTCATTTTGCAGAACCGGCATTTCCCGCACGCCAACGTAAACGGTACGACTACACGATCGCCTTTCTTGAACTTCGTCACGTCGCGGCCCGTCTCTACGACGACACCCATGGGCTCATGGCCCAGGATATCGCCGTCTTCCATAGTCGGCATCATTCCGCCGTACAGGTGCAGGTCGGACCCGCAGATGGCGGTGGACGTGATTTGCACAATGATATCGCCGCCGTCCAGTATCTGCGGCTCCGGCACCGTATCTACCCGGACATCATGGGTTCCGTGCCAAACGAGAGCTTTCATCATTTATGTTTGAGACCTCGGCGGTATCCGGAGCAGCTAGCAGGCCTTTCTGGAAAGCAAATGATCGGTTAAAGCACAATACGTTCGCTGCGTTCATTGGCACCCGGCTCGTCGATTACGGCTCGATTACCCATTCGCGGGATCTTCGCGGCATCCGCCCGAGTTGGCGCAAGGTAATCGCGAGTTGCTCGCCAGCCCGCCTCCGTGCGACCCCTTGCTGCGCTTCGTTCAACATTTTGAGTCGATCGCGCTCCGTGTGCCCCATCTCGAACCGTTTCACGGCATTTCCACCCGAGTTTGTCGATAGAAAGTTTCTACTTGGCTTAGTATGACATTCCTAACTCGCTGTTAGTTTCGTTTCACAAGGTGATAGGGTAATTCGATGAAGCAACATCTTGTACACTTGGTCGTAATATCCTCGCTCTTCCTATTTAGTGCTGGCGCCAATGCCGCCGATACATACGCATTTGTTACCCAAGCCAGTAATGGATCCACACTCGCGTTCTTGAACCCCTTGACGGGAAAACAGTTCTCCGGGCGGGCGCTCGGGATTAACGCCCTGATGGGTGCCACTTATTCGGCGGACGGCAGCCTTGCGTTCGTCACGGACGCAAATGGACTTGTAGCATACAGCGTGCCTGGAGGGAAACACCTTGGTACCACCGCGATTCCGAACGGCACATTCGGCGTCGCAGCAGCCATTCCCGGCACGGCCAACCTTCTTGTCTCCGTTCGCCTTTTCTCGACGTCTGCTATCTACGAAGTGGATGGAGCAACGTTCACGGCGAAGCCGGTATTCCAGTTGGGCAGGTTACAAAGCGGGGCAAGCGCACTGGCGGTGAGTCCCGATGGCGGGACTCTCTACCTATCAACCGGCTCCGCTCTCATCAGCGTAAGCACAATCACCTTCCAGCAAACTGCGTCTGTCCTCATCGGGGGAATCGATCGGATCGCAGTAACGCCGGACGGAGGCCTTCTGCTGCTGGGCATCACCAATGTCTCGCCTAACATCGTCGCTGAATACAATCCCAGATCAAAGGCGGTGATCGGCAGCGTTCCTTCGGATTCAGCGGCGTACATTGCAATCTCTCCTGACGGTTCCAGCTTCTATACGACCCAGGTACCCAATAATTTCCCCATCATGCTGGAGCAGGTATCAATAGCCACTCTGGCTGTGCTAAATTCTGTCGCCATTCCAACAGGAGCATTCTTGTTCCAAGGGAACCCTTTCGCAATCAGCCCGGATGGAAGCAAGCTCGCGATCTTCGCCCAGGCAGTCGACCCGGAGATCGCCTTATTCACACTTCCCTCGTTGACACCCGGCCCTATTACCCCCGTTGGCAATGCCTGTGGAGTTGCGTTCCCGACGGCCGCATTTGTTTCGGTGACCAACTGCGGGTCTGATACAGCCGATATTGTTGACATCACCTCGGGAACCGTCAAAGCGCGATACGATGCCGGTCCTTCGCCCCAACACACGTTAACGAATTCGAGCGGTTCGGTGCTGTACGTCTCCAATTTATATGGCGTTTGGGCGCTCTCCACAAAGACGGGGAAGATATTGACTAAAGTGGAGTTCCCGGGCCCTTACATCGAGTACTTAAGAACAAACGGCCAACTAGCGCTCTCCGCGGATGGATCGAAGCTCTTCGCCCAAAACTTATCCGGGGGAGTGTTGGAAATCGCTACCTCCAACGGTCAACTAATCGGCTTGGTGCCCGGAGTTCCGCCCGGACTTCAGATATCTGCAATCGCAACCAGCCCCGATGGCAAGTATCTTTTTGTTTCCGGTGAGTCTGAGCTCTTACTGCTCAATCAGTCGGATGGAACGCTGATCAGTACTGTTTCTACTCTCGCTTACGGGACCGGGATCGTTCTGCTTCCGTCGAACGACAGCGCTAACCTCTACATCGAAGCAAATGCTGCCGGATTCATTTCGTTGTACAAGTTCAACGTTGCTTCACAAAGCGTCACTAACATTCCCTCCCAGGTGAACGGGGCGTTGGCGCTCAGTCCCGATGGGAAGACGCTCTATGTAGCTGGAGGCGCCGTCGAGGCAATCGATACGGCGACGCTTGTGTTCAACGAGATTCCGTCGCCGGTACCCGCGACCGGGATCGCGGTCACCCCGGACGGATCGAAGCTCGTTGTCACCAGCGGCGAACCGAAATTAGGGGTGATTACCATCGTCAATCCACTCATCGGTGCGACCATTCCGATCGGTGCCGCCACTGGCGCGATTAGCTTGCGGTAGATCGGATTGGTGGTTTCGGCGGCGGATACTTGCAGGTTCGTCCCCGAAACCACCCGACGAGAACACAATTCGCGGGCCGGACTTGCCGCTCGGTAGTGCGAGCTCCTCGCCGGCCCGCTTCTGTGCGCCTGATAGAATGCTCGCCAAGAGTTAACCCTTCATTTGGACGAGGCCCCGACCACCTGTGAAATCCGCGTTTGTCTTCCGTTTCGTGCCGCTCTTTGCGGCGGCATTGTGTTTAGCCCAGGAACCCCAAGCCCCGTTAGCCGGCCAAAAGCCGTCCGTGAATGCCAAGCCCGCAAGCCGTACGCCCGCGCCCGCCGCGGGACGCAGCGCGGAAGCCGCGCGCAGCTTCTTTAACCTGTCCGCTCCGCCGGATCCGGAAGCGGTGGATCGCGGCCAGAAGCTCTTCGTTACCAGCTGCGGCTTTTGTCACGGCACCAATGCGCAAGGCGGCAACTCGGGCCCGGACCTGGTGCGCTCCGTGCTCGTGCTGCACGATGAGGGAACCGGGAAAAATATCGGACCGGTCATTCTCAACGGGCGGCCTGCGCAGGGGATGCCCAAATTTCCTTTGAGCGAGGCACAGATCAAGGATCTGGCCGCGTTCTTTCTGTCGCGTTCGCAATCCACCGCAAACCGCATGGAGTACAAAATCCTGAACATCGTCACCGGCGACGCGAAAGCGGGAGCGGTTTACTTCCAGGCGCATTGCGCGAGCTGCCACAGCGGCTCCGGCGATCTCGCGCACATCGCGGGCAAATACGAACCGGTGGCGCTGCAAGGAAGGTTTCTCTACCCGATGACGCGTCGTTACCCCGGCCAGCCCGGTCCGCCGCCGGACCCCAAAGCGCTATCCACGGTCAAGGTCACCCTCGCTTCGGGGCAGTCGTACGCAGGGGTTCTCGAGCACATCGACGACTTCAGCATCTCTCTCATCGATGCGTCGGGCGCGCATCAGGTGCTGCCGATCGAAGAAGGAAGCGGCGCCAGAGTGGAGATCCACGATCCCTTAAAAGGCCATGAGGATCTGTTGAAGCAGTACAGTGACGCCGATATGCATAACGTTCTCGCCTACCTGGAGACCCTCCAATGAGATCGCATCGAATCGCTACCGCGCTGGCCGCCGTCTGTCTTTCGCCTCTTTTTGGGCAGGAGCTCGATCCTGCGAAGCTCAAGCAGCCGCCCACCGATACCTGGCCCACCTACAACGGCGATTATTCCGGACGGAGGTTTAGTACGCTTGCGCAGATCAACGCGAGCAACGTCGGAAATCTAAAGCCAGTCTGGACCTATAAGATCAAAGCCGACACAGGTGGGAGCCCGTTCGGCGCGGCCATCAAAGCGACGCCGCTCGAAGTCAACGGAGTGCTGTACTTCACCATCCCCGATCACGCGTGGGCCGTGGATGCGCGCACCGGAAAAGAGCTGTGGCACTTCAAGTGGGAGACGAAAGGCGGCATCCACATTGGTAATCGGGGTGTCGGCATCTACGAAAATAAGCTGTTCTTCGAGACGCCCGATAACTATCTGATCTCTCTCGACAAGAACACCGGCAAGCTGCGATGGAGCGTGGAGATCGCCGATGTCAAACAGCAGTATTTCTCCACACCCGCGCCGCTGATTATCGGCAATCATGTGCTTGTGGGCGTGGGCGGGGATTCGCTCGATGTGCCGGGCTATCTGGAGTCGCGCGATCCGGAGACCGGCAAAGTGCAGTGGCGTTGGGACAGCGAGCCGAAGCCCGGTCAGACCGGTTCGGAAACATGGCCCAACAAGGAGGCCATGTCGCACGGCGGTGGAATGACCTGGATGCCAGGCACCTATGACCCCGAGCTCAACCTCATTTATTGGGGGACCGGAAACCCCAATCCCGTGCATGCCGGTCAGGGACGTAAAGGCGATAATCTCTGGACGTGTTCCATCGTCGCGCTCAATGCGGAAACGGGCAAACTGGTCTGGTGGTTCCAGCCTTCGCCGCATGATACCCACGACTGGGATGCGGTGCAGACGCCCGTCCTGATCGATGCCGAGTTTCAAGGCAAGCGGCGAAAGCTGCTCGGGCAGGCCAGCCGCAATGGGTATTTCTTTCTACTGGATCGCGAAACCGGTAAGAATCTGGTCAGCGAAGCGTTCAATGAGATCAACTGGTCCAAAGGCGTGGACGCACGCGGCGAACCCATTCCCGATCCCGCCAAGGAGCCCAAGACGGATGGCGCTTTAGTCACTCCCGCTTCCGACGGAGCGACCAACTGGCCGCCTCCCAGCTTCAGCCCCAAGACCGGCCTGTTTTACGTCAGCACGGCGCAGTCATATAGCGTCTATTACCTGACCGACACCGATGAACGTCCGGAAGGCTATGGCGGCCGGGACAGTACGGTGTGGTCGAAGGCCTCGTTGAAGGCGATCGATTACCAATCGGGGAAAGTGCGCTGGACGCATACGTACCCGGGTGTCGGCGGTGGCATCTTCGGGCTGTTGAGCACGGCGGGAGATCTTTTGTTCGGCGGGGATCCATCGCATAATCTCATCGCCTTCGATCCGGCTACCGGCAAAATCCTGTGGCATACGGCGCTTACGGCTTCCGTGAGCAATGGACCGATGACTTATGAACTGAACGGCCGTCAGTATCTGGTGGTGGGCGCTGGAGATTCGCTCTGCGCCTTCGCATTACCCGGCAAGTCCTAAGGAGAAGCAATGGCTTATTCGAGACGAGATTTTGCAAAGTTGGGATTGAGCGGGCTGGCACTGCCGGGACTCCTCGGGAGAACCGCCCTGGGAGCGCCGCGCATGATCGATTCCAAGATCGGCGGAGTGCAGCTGGGTGCCCAGTCCTATAGCTTCCGGGATCTTCCGATCGATGAGGCCATTCAGGCCATGGCTGCCGATGGCATCGGCGATTGCGAGTTGTTTTCGCCGCACATTGAAGCGGGCGGGATGCACAATCACGCGCCGGGCTCACCTCGTCCGGACGTCCACAAGTGGCGTATGAGCGTTCCTCTCGACTACTTTGCGGGAATCAAGAAGAAGTTCAACGACGCCGGCATTAACCTGTACGCGTATAACCTGAGCTTTGACGATCACTTTTCGGATGCCGAAATCGATCGCGGCTTCGAGATGGCCAAAGCGCTGGGCGTGGGGATTATCACCGCGTCCACGACCTTACCGGTTGCGAAGCGCGTGGTGCCTTTTGCCGATAAGCACAAGATGATTGTGGCCATGCACGGGCACTCCGATTTGAAAGACCCCAATCAGTTTGCGACGCCCGAGAGCTTCGCCAAAGCGCTCGCGATGTCGCCGTATTACAGGATCAACCTGGACATCGGGCATTTCACCGCCGCCAACTTCGACGCGGTGGACTTCATCAGGAAGAATCACGAAAAGATCGTGCTGATCCACCTGAAGGACCGCAAGAAAAACGAGGGCGACAACACGCCGTGGGGGCAAGGGGACACTCCGATCAAGCAGGTCCTGCTGCTTCTCAAAGAAAACAAGTACCCGATTCCGGCGTTTATCGAATACGAGTACAAGGGCGCTGGCAGCTCCCGCGAAGAAGTCAAGAAATGCCTCGATTACTGTAGGCAGATTCTCGCTTAGTCCTGCGGCAAGACCGCTCGCGAGACCTTTTCCAGGTCTGTGCGTCTCAATAAGCAGGAGCAAATGGAACATGCAGCCCGCGCGATGACGGCACGGCTGTCCGCGCCGCTGGACGAGGCGGGCTTGATCCGCGCTGCGCAGGCGGGTGACGAGTCGGCTTTTGAGCAACTGGTACGCGCGTACGACAGCGCCGTGCTGCGTATTGCGTTGAACATGTTACGGTCGCCGGAAGACGCCCGCGACGTGTATCAGGAGGCATTCCTGCGCGTTCACCGGAACCTGCATGTGTTCCGCTTCGATTGCAGTTTTCATACTTGGCTTTACCGGATTGTGACCAATCTCTGCCTCGATCACCTGCGCAAGCGGAAAGTGCGGAAGGAGGAACCGGGCACGGTGGACAGTGCGGAAGGGACGATCGATCGGATGGCGCAGTTCGAGGAGCCGGCGCCGCATGCCGACCCGGAGCGGCAGACGCAAAGCCGCGAGTTGGGGAAAAGGATTGAAAAGGCGCTCGGCGACCTGTCCCCCCGCGAGCGCATGGTTTTTGAGATGAGGCATTTCCAGGGACTGCGGCTGAGAAACATCGGTGAAGTCTTAGGCACCACCGAAGAAGCCGCGAAAAATTGCTTGTTTCGAGCGACGCAGAAGTTACGAGGCGCGCTGGGAGAATTTGTGTGACCTGTTCGCAGATTGCAAACGACCTTCCTCTGTATGTATACGGTGAGCTGCCCCAGGAAGGGGAGGAACGTGTGGAGCATCACCTGGCAAGCTGCGCCGTCTGTGCGGCGGAACTCCAAGGGATACGGTCTCTCGGAAGCGCGTTGACTGCCGCCGAGATGCCGGTGCCGGATGGCCTGCTTGAGGAGTGCCGCATGCAGTTCACGCGCGTCCTCCGCGAGGAACGCGCGCGCACTAATCAGCCGCTGCGCGACTGGCTGGCCCGTTTGCGGGAGTTGATGGGGATGCACATCGGTTTCAGCGTTCCGGCGGGCGCAATGGCTTTAATCGCGGTCGGATTCCTGGTAGGGCGCTTCGCGCCGCTGGGGTTCGCGACCGGTGCGGGGCCGCAGCAGGCGGGGTTTGTCAATATCCGGTCGGTCGAGCCGGACGCCGGGGGGAAGGTGCGAATCGCCTACGACAACGTTTCGCAGAAAACCGTCACGGGTTCTCCGGATGAGCCTGGGATTCGCGCGCTGCTTCTGTCCTCGATGAAAGAGCAGTCGAATGCCGGGGTGCGCGTCGAGGCGGCCGGAATTATGAAGGATCACGCCGCGAATGCGGACGTGCGCAATGTGCTGCTGGAAGTGGTGCAGCATGACCCCAACATCGGGGTGCGCATTACGGCGGCGGAAGGGCTGCGGCAATACGGCGCCGATCCGGAGGTTCGCAAGGCGATGACGCAGGTCCTTCTGAACGATGGGAACGCCGGCGTTCGGATGAAAGCGATCGACCTGTTGACGTCCCAGAAAGATCAGTCGATGGTGGGCCCGCTGCAGCACGCCATGCAGAAGGAAGACAACAGTTACGTACGCATGCGCATGCAGAATACGCTGCGGGAGATGAACGCCTCCGCCGGGGATTTCTAACGTGCCATTGAGGAAAACAGATTGGGTTGCACTTCTGCTGATCAGCGCCTTGGCGGCCGGCCGGCAGGTGGCGGGAGCGGAATCGGGTCCGCATCGCGAAGGCAACTTCTGGGTGGAGACGACGAGCGGCAGCGAAGCGGTTGCGGAGGGCGAGCAGTTAAAGATCACCGCGCTCGGGGATGTGGTGGTGAAAGGCGGCGACCGCGGCGACGTGTCGTATACGTTGACCCGGCGGGTTCGCGCTCGCTCGCTGGCCGAGGCTCAGGAGTTGTTGCAGAACGCGGAGAGCAGCCTGGCTCGGCATGGCCGTTACCTGCGATTGGCGGTTGATGGAGAGACGGGTCCGGCCACCCTCGTGGTCAACGTGCCGCGGAAGCTGGCGGGGCTGCTGATCGGCACTAACAGCGGCAGCGTCGATGTGAGTGATTGCAACGGCAACGTGCTCGCGCAGATGCGCGGCGGCAACGCTCGTATCCATCACGTCAAAGGCGCGGTGGACATTACCACCGCCGGTGGGAGCGTACATCTCGAGGACATTGGCGGTTGGGCCAAAATCCGCAGCGCGGGCGGCGATATTACGGCGGATTCCATCGGCGGCCAAGCCAGCCTGGAGACCGCGGGCGGTGACATCATCGTGCAGAGTGTAGGCGCCGACATCCGGGCTTCAACCGGGGGCGGCAAGGTGCGTATCGGGCAGGCCGGGGGCTCGGTCGTTGCTTCGAACGGCGGCGGCGGAGCGATCGATATCGGCAAGGCGGCGGGCACCGTGAGCGCGCATAACTCGGGGGGCGGGCCCATTTTGATCGGTTCCGCGGGCGGGATTGAATGTGAAAACGCGAGTGGAGCGATCAAGGCCGGGTCGAGCGGTGTGTTGCGCCTGATGACGGCGGCCGGGAGCGTTATCGCGCAGCTGCAGGGCGATAAGCTGCTCAGCAATTCCTTTGTCACCACCGGCTCTGGTGACATAACTGTTTTTCTTCCGTCCAACCTGCACGTGACGGTTCGAGCTCAGAACGATGGCGCGACGCGAGCGGAAGGGATCATCTCCGAGTTTCCCGCGTTGCGCGTTTCGGTGGATGGCGGCGCGGTGAGCGCGCGCGGGGTGCTGAACGGGGGCGGACCCTTGCTGCAAATCCAGGGCACGAGCGGAACGATCTGGATCAGGAAAAAGAAATGAGGACGGAACGATGAAACGCTGGATCGCGGTTGCGGCGTGCTTATTGATCAACGGTCTGGTGGTGCGCCATCTTTGGGCGCAGCAGCATGCCGCTCACGGATACCTGGGAGTCGGGGTGGCCGAGATTACGGAAGAGCGGGTGAAGACTCTTAAGCTCAAAAGCGATCACGGAGTGGTGGTCATGAATGTCGGGGAGGAGACGCCGGCGGCGCGGGCCGGGCTGAAGGAACTGGACGTGATCGTCGCCTTCAACGGACAGCCAGTGGATGGCGTGGAGCAGTTTACGCGAGTGGTGCGGGAGACTCCGCCGAATCGGAAAGTCGCGATCCAGATCGTCCGTGGCGGCGCGCCACAAACGATCACGGCAACCACGGCCACACGCAGCCCGGCGAACGTCCTGGGCGGTTCCTTGCCCCCAATGCCTCCGATGCCTGAAATGCCTGTAATCCCCCGTACGCCGTGGGACGAAGAATCGCCTCTCACCAACCTGAACAGGGCGACGATATTTCGCGGGTTCCCGTTTGCTCAAAGCTTTGCCGGCATGGATGCGGAGCCGGTCGGTGGGCAGCTCGCGGAATATTTCGGGGTGAAGGAGGGAGTGCTGGTGCGGTCGGTAGAGCCTGAGTCGCCCGCGCAAAAGGCGGGTCTGAAGGCGGGGGACGTGATTGTGCGCTCGGCGAACAAACCCATTCGCACGCCCTCCGAGCTTTCCCGCCAGGTGCACGCGCTAGTTGCCCGAAAGGCGCCCGTGGTCCTGACCGCCGTCCGCAATCACAAAGAAATGCCGTTCACTCTGAAGATCGAAGAAGAAAGCGAAAACTAAACGGGTTTGGTCATATCGCGGTGCGTCACCTTGGCCTGAAAACCCGCCTGGTTTAGATTCTTCCGGATCTGATCGGCAATCATCACCGAGCGATGGTGGCCCCCGGTACAGCCGAAGCCGATGGTCAGGTAGCTTTTCCCTTCCTCGATGTAGTGCGGCAGCAGGTAAATCAGAAGCTCGGATATGCGCGCGATGAACTCCGTCGTCTGCGGAAAGCTGCGAATGTAGGCGGCCACCGAGGGATGACGTCCGGTGAGCTTCTTGAATTTCGGGATGTAATTCGGATTGGGCAGGAAACGGACGTCAAAAACCAGATCGCTATCGGGAGGAACCCCGTGGCGATAGCCGAAGCTGGTGACGTAAACGAGGATCTTCTGATCGCTTTCCCCGGCCGTAAATTTCTCGCGCACGAAGTCCCGCAGTTCGTGCACGGTGAACTTCGACGTGTTGATCACCAAATCGGCAAGCTTGCGGATGGGAGCCAACTGGCGCTCTTCGGCGTCGATGCTCTCGCCAATCGATTGTTCCGTGCCGAGCGGATGCGGGCGCCGCGTTTCGCTGAAACGGCGCAGAAGACTCTCGCGGTCCGCTTCGAGGAAAATGAGGCGTGTGGGAATACTCTGACGTATGCTGGCGAACAAATCGGGGAAGCGCTTCAGCCCTTCGCCTTCGCGGATGTCCACGACCAGCGCCGCCTGGCGAATGGTATTCGAGTCGCGCGTAAGCTCGGCGAACTTGGGAATGAGATCGATCGGCAGATTGTCGACCGAGTAGTAGCCGAGGTCTTCCAGCACTTTCAGCACCGAGCCTTTGCCGGACCCGCTCAAGCCGGTGATGATGACCAATTCTCCAGAACCGGCGACAGGCGCGTCCGCCCTTGTCTCAGAAACGGTGCTGGATTCCGTTGACTTCTTCTTAGGACCCCTTTTGCCGCTGTCCTTGGCCATTCAGGACAGTTTAAACTGCGGATGGATCGACATCATCGTCCGGGCTCGCGGCGCCATCTTTCGCCGGAACGCGATGGCCGTCGCGCCATTTCTCGCGAACTTTCAGAGCCTGCTTCTCCAGCTTCAGCACGGCCTCGTGCAATGCAGCAAACGGATCGGCATCATTCGCGATTCCCACCAGCGCATGGTGGTGATAGTTAATCGTCACCTCCGCGTGGTGAAGATGCCGCTCATGCGAGATCACGACGTGAGCGCCGCGCTCGCCGCCGCCATCCAGCAGCTTCGAAAGCTTGGCGAACTGGCCTTCGATCTTCTGCAATTGCGCCGGCGGAAAGTCGACCTGCCGGCCGGTATAGGTGATTTTCATGGGACCCCCGACTACTCTCGTACGCGGCGCTGGTGCGTCGACGGAATCTTCATATCCTCGCGGTACTTGGCAACCGTTCGGCGGGTCACATCGATGCCTTCGGCCTGCAGCAGCGAAGTGATCTGCTCATCGGTTAAAGGACGCCGCGGGTTTTCGTCCTCAATCATCTTCTTCACCTTGCGTTTCAACAGCAGCAGCGGGAGCTCGCCGCCGCTCGGGCCCTGCACCGATTCGGAGAAGAAATAGCGGAGCTCAAAAACGCCCTGGGGCGTGTGCGCATACTTGTTGGCCACGGCGCGGCTCACCGTCGATGGATGCACGCCGACCTCTTCGGCCACTTCCTTGATCATCATCGGCTTGAGGAAATCCAGGCCTAACGCCAGGAATTCGGTCTGGCGGCGCTTGATGGCGTCGCATACCCGAAGGATGGTCTGCTTCCGCTGCTCGATGTTCTTCATGAGCTGGATGGCGGACGTATAGCGCTCCCGCACGTAATCGCGCACTTCTTTCGGGGAGCCATTCTGCCGGTCGAGCATGCGGTGGTAATCGCGATTCAGGCGGAGCTGCGGCAGCTCCTCGTCGTTCATCTGGATCAGATAATCGTCGCCGTCCTTGATGAAGTAGACATCGGGCTCCACGGAACGCGCGCCGGGTCCCGAGTAGCGGATCCCAGGGCGGGGGTTGAGATGTCTGATCAGGTTGACGGCAATCTCCACGTGCTCCGGAGGCCGGCCCATCGCTTTGGCAAGCTCGCGGAATTGACGGGTTTCGAGCAGTCGCAAATGCTTGGAGACGATCAGCCAGGCCACGCTGTCCCGCGCGTTGCGGCTTTCGAGCTGCAGCAGGAGGCATTCACGAAGGTCGCGCGCGCCCACGCCGGCGGGCTCGAGCGATTGCACGGCGCGCAGTGCGATCTCCATATCGGCGCGCGGATGATCGCTCATAGCGGCAATCTCATCGAGAGAAGCCATCAGATAGCCGTCTTCATCGAGATTGCCGATGATGGATTCCGCCGCATCCCGCAGAGAGTCCGAGATCAGGGTGACGCTCAACTGCGAACGGAGGTGATCGGGAAGCGTTTGGGGCTGCGATAGGAAGGTTTCAAAGGAGGGCTTTTCAACGGACTCGGAAGCCGGGCTCTTGTGCCCGGGATCGAGGTATTCGTCGAAGAACGAACCGAAATCGATCTCGTCGAAAGGATCGCTCGAGGTCTCGGTCCCGGATTCCGTCTGGGCCTCATTCGAGAAGTCCGCCGTAACGCTGACCCCTGTTTCGACCGGCGCTTCGGAAACGTCGAGCTCCGGCACCTCCCGCATCGCTTCCAGCAACGTCTTGTCGGCAGGATCGAGATTCCGCTCCGCCTCCCCTTCGAGAAGCGGCTGCAGTTCCTCCGGGGTAATTTCCTCACCGATCTCAGCCGATTCCTCGATCACCGGGTTGTTGACGATCTCCTGATTGATCAGCTCTTTCAACTCCAGCCGATTCATCTGGAGCACGGTGACCATCTGGACGAGGCCAGGTGTAAGGACCTGCTTCTGCGAGACCTTAAGCTGCAGTCTGTGCGAAAGCGTGCTCATTGCTTCAATTATAGTCGCGCCGGTGGGTGGGCATCCCCTCCCAATGTAAGAGGGAATACCCGAACGGGGGAGAACGGGAATGCTTATTGCTTGCGGTACGAGAACTGAAAATTCTCTCCGAGGTAGAGCCGCCGCACTTCCGGATCGCGGCTTAGGGTCTCGGGATCGCCTTGGCAAACGACGCGCCCGCTGGCGAGGATGTAGCCCCGATCGACTACGTGAAGCGTCTCCTGGACGGCGTGATCCGTAATGAGAATGCCGATGCCGGAGTTCCTGAGCTGTTGCAGGATGCGCTGAAATTCGATGACCTGGATCGGGTCAATGCCGGAAAAAGGCTCGTCGAGGAGCAGGAATTTCGGCTCGATCACCAGCGACCGCGCGATCTCCACGCGCCGCCGCTCACCGCCGGAAAGCATGAAGCCTTTACTGCGCCGGACTTTTTCCAGGCCGAGCTGCGAGATGAGTTCGTCCATTTTGGCGCGGCGGGCTCCGCTCGAGAGGCTCCGCGTCTCGAGAATCGCCATCAGGTTATCTTCGACGGACAGTTTGCGAAAGACGCTGGGCTCTTGCGGAAGATAGCTGATGCCGTTCCCCGCGCGTTTGTACATGGGCATGCGGGTGAGGTCCATGCCATCCAGAAGCACTTTGCCGGAATCCGGACTGATCAGCCCCACCACCATATAGAAGGTAGTGGTTTTGCCGGCCCCGTTCGGTCCGAGCAAGCCGACGATTTCGCCCTCCGAGAGGTCGATGGAAACGTTATCGACGACCTTGCGGCCCCGGTACGACTTGGAGAGATCAACGGTTTCCAGGATTGGCATTGGCGCGGGGCTTGCGGTGCAGGCGGCTGTCGACGGGTTTCGACGCGGCGCCGGTAATCAGCAGCCTATCATCGGAGGTAAAGTAGGTCAATTCGGCGCCGTGGCTCTCATCTTTCTTCACAGAGTCGTACAGATCCGCAAGGTTGCCGCGCAGAACGACTTTATCTTCAGAGGTGAAATATTCGCCGTGATCTCCATGGCCGATGCGATGACGTGTGGGCGTAATATCCACAATCTCCACTCTGCCGTCGCCCACGGCGCGGTTTAGACGGCTGTCCTCTTTCGTGTCCTTGGGATTCAGGAAAGCCAGCAGGTCGGCGCTCTTCACCGTTAAACCGGGACGCCGCAGCTCGACGCTGCCGGAGTAATGGGCCAGCCGATCGGTATCGGTATAGACCAGTTTCTCGCTGGTGACGACGGTGTAAGCAGCCGCCGCAGGAGCGGCAGGTTTCTCGGCGACGGCGGATACTTTGGTGATCGGTGCAACGGTGGCAGTGGCGGGCTGTGTTTCGTTTTCTTTGCTCCGGTCCTTCTCTTTGGCTTGATCGAGGAACTGGGTAGTGACCTGGCCAATTGCGGTCAGCAGGTGCTTGTCGCGGTCGATCTCGAGGGAATGAGCCTGAATGCGATCCGAACCCTGCCAGAGAACCGCGCCGTCATCGTAATGCACCAGCTTATTGTGGTTTGCCGAAGTCATATGGGGAGCGGAGCCCTGAATCGGCTCGTCTCCGTCGAGCATCCCTCCGGACTGCTTTTTCTTGGGATCTTGTTCCGGCAGACGACTGGTGGACACATGACCATCGGCAACGTAATCGCCGGTCTTCTGAACCAGGTGAATCCGGTCGGCTTCGGTGGAACCATTGGTGTCCCAGACGCGGGCGCCGGTTTCCAGATCCATGGTGTTCGTTTGCTGATCGAGAGTTGCGGTGGCCGCTTTGGCCCGCCGGTCGCCTTCCTCGTAAGTAAATTGATCCCACTGCTTCATGCCCGCGAGCTGGCCGCGCGCGTCGAAGCTGGCCGCGAGCATCTTGCTGGCGGTCTTACCGGGAGCCGTGTTCTTGGATTTGCTTGAAGCCGCAGGAAAGGTAACCGTGGTGGTGTTGATCGCCTGGTAGCTCTTCAGAAGGTTCTTGTCCGCGTAGTCGATCACCATCCGTTCGCCGTTCAGAATACGGCGATGCTGGTCGGGAGCATTGGGCAGGAACTCGAGCGTGCCGGCCGCCTGTGTCTTAATTTGATCGATCTCGCGGCCGTCGGGCCGCATGTTCACGTCAATCGTTTCGCTCTTGAGAATCCGGGATTCGGCCATCCGGCCATTCGCATCGGCAGCGGGCTTGGATTCCGCGACGGCGTCGCCGACCGCAAGTACATGGCGCAGGACGGATTCGCCGCTGGCCGACGAAAAATCGAGGGCCGCTGTGCGGGAGCGGGTATCGGTAACCGAACCCTGACTCTCTTCATGCATCCTGGCACTACCGGTACCGGTGATCTTGTTGATCTCCCCGTTTTCGTCATAGTTCACGTGGAGGTTGTCGGCGGAGTATCGCAGTTGCCGCTTGGGAAACTGGTCAACGCCATGGGCCTGCTGCGCATCGATGGTGTCGACATGTCCCTGTTTCAGGTTAACGACGCTCGGTCCGGCTTCGATGGTGGTTTCGGCGCGAACCATGCGGGACCAGGGCGTGAGATACACGACCGAGCCTGACTCGTTATAGGTGATCTCTCCGCCTTGCACCTGCATAGGCTTACTGTGTGATCCGGTACCTCGCAAGTTCATGGCAGGGCTTCCGAGCAGGTGCAGTTGATGTGTGGTCGGATCGTAGGAAGCGCCGGTGCACTTGCCGTCGCCGTTCGCGAAGGTGAATTGTGCGGCCCGGTCCGTGGAGGCTTTGCCCGTTTTGCTGTCGAACGTGACCCCGGACGTTGTGATGGACGTCAACGGATGCAGCGGTGTGCCGGTCAGAGGAACATCGAGGGTGATCGCAACCGCCCCCTCCGCGAACATGCGGCCTTCGGCCCTATTGAACTTGGCGCTCGCGCTTTTGATCAGGTCGTAATGCTGGTGATCCTTTTGAGTCAACTTGAGTTCCAGCCCGCCGAGCTCGAAATTCGGAGTGTCGCCGACCTGCCGGTAGGTTTTGGCCTTCACCTGGACGCTCGCGAAACCGCCCGAGCTCTCCGCGTACTCATAATCGATCGCGTTCGAGCTGGTGTCCGGGGGCAGGATGGCGGGCTGCTCTGTGCGGTGGTCTTTGGCGTACCGTTTCTCGAGAATGTAGAAGTAGCCCGAGCCCGCGACGATGAGGGCGAGAGCCGCCAAAATAATCCAGCGTGTTCCCTTCATGAGCTACTCGTAACGCAGGGCCTCAGTCGGATTTAACTGAGACGCGCGGTTCGCGGGAAGCAGACCGAAGATAAGGCCGACGGCGCACGACACGCTGAAGGCGATCGCGATCGAGATCCAGGAGATCGGTATCTGAATGTTATCCGCCAGCAGATCGACCGCGAGCGGAACGGAAATCCCGGCCAGAATCCCGATACCTCCGCCGCCGACGCTGATCAGGATGGCTTCGGTAAGAAACTGGGAGAGGATTTCACGGCGAGACGCCCCAACGGCCATGCGCAGCCCGATTTCGCGCGTACGCTCGGTCACCGTCACCAGCATGATGTTCATGATCCCAATTCCGGAAATCACGAGGGCAATGGCCGAAACCAGGATCAGGACCACACGCAGCGCGACTCCGATCTTTTTCGCTGCATTCAGAATATCGACCAGATTCTCGACCTTGTAGTTCGCGCCTTCGCGATGACGGCTTTCCAGCACGCTTTTCACCAGTCCGGTTAGCGCGACAACGTCGTCGGAGCGACGCGCCTGGACGTACAGCGGATCGATTCGCTCCACCGGCGTAAAAAGCTTCTGCACGGAGATCGGAATCACCACTGTTTCGTCATTTAACTCCGATTGGCCGAAGCTATCCTGCTTTTCGCGGAAGGTGCCGATCACATCGAACTGCAAGCCGTAGACCTTGATCGTTTGACCGACCGCCGCGGATTGCGCTCCAAACAGGCGCTTGGCAAGCTTCTGGGTAAGCACGGCGACATGCTGGCGATTCTCGACGTCGCCGGCGTCGAGAAACCGCCCGGCGGTCACGATCAGATTCCGCACCGGCTGATAGTACTCATCGGACCCGATGATGAGGAGGCGCTGCACTTTACCATTGACTGCGATGCGGTCGTAATTGTTTTCGACGCCGCTGGCAGCCACGATGCGATCGCGCAGGATTTCGCGAACCGCTTGCACGTCTGCGAACTTGATGAAATCGGCGTTGACTTCGGGATCGGCCTGCTTGTTGCCGACCTCGAACGAAGCGAAGATCATGTTCGACCCGACGGCTTCGATTTGATTGATGATGTACTCCTGGCTGGTCAGCGAGATGGTGACCACCAGGATTACCGACGCGGTACCGATGACCATGCCCAGCCCGGTTAAGAAAGAGCGAACCGGGTTGGCCCGAAGCGCTTGCACGCTGGAGTTGAAGGACTCGATCCACTTCATGCTCAGTTACCGGAAGCCTTGCGCTTGGCGAGAACGCGAGCAAGATCGGCCGCGCGCCCGGTCTGTTGCGGGGCAAGCTGGACCGCCAGACGGTACTGGGATTCCGCGGTGCTGTAGTCCTTTTTCTGCTCCGCAATGCGCCCGCGATCGGCGGCGGCTTCCGCCGGGTCATGCGCCGCGATGGCCGGAATCAGCTTCGCCGCTTTATCGACGCCCCCTCCTACGAATCCAGGAGCCTGCAGGTAGAACTGGAAGAGATCGTCGAGGGCGTCCCAGTTGTGCGGATCCAGCGCGACTGCCTGCTCAAAGTTTTCGCGGGATTTTCCAGCTAGTTTCAAGGCGCTGGTCGGGAACGCCTTCTCCGCGCGGTGTCCGTAAGCCCGGCCCAGCCAAAGGTGTGCGTTGGAATTCGCGTTGTCCAGCGCGATGGCGCGCTCGAGCGCTTCCACCGCCTTCTTATCGTCCCCGAGTAAGACATAGCTTTCGCCGAGGAGCAGGAGGGATGCGGGGTCGGTAGCCGCAGTCAATCGACTGACCACAGCGGCATAGTCCTTGCGCAGATACAACTGCCGCGCGTCATCGAGTGTGGTTGCGCAAACCAGCAAGGCCACGGAGAACGTGCTCGCGAGGCGGGCTAAAGCCTTCATTTGACGGTGGGTGTTACCACTTAGTATACGAAAGGCGGTGATGAACTATGGATGCCGCGAGGGGTGAATCCGTTGCGTTTGGAAACAGTCTCTGCTGATACACTGAACCTTCATGTTTAGAGGATTAGAGCATACGGCGATCGCGTCGCCGCACCCCGCTCAACTGGCGGCGTGGTACGTGGATCACCTCGGGTTTCGCATTAACTTCGAGTACGCGGGCAACTACTTTGTGAAAGCGGAAGATGGGACGATGCTCGAAATCATCCCGGGGGAAGGCGAACCCTCCCGGGCCGAATTTAAAACCAGAGGAATCCGGCATCTCGCGATTGCCGTGAACGATTTTGACGCCGCGCTCGCTCATCTGCGTTCCAAGGGCGTGAAGTTCCTGACCGAGCCTGCGACCAACCAGGGTAACCGGCTGGTGTTTTTTGAAGACGGCGACGGCAACTTTCTGCATCTGATTCAGCGCGAAAAGCCGCTTCCTTAGTAGCCGCCTTCACTCTCGTGCTCAGCAGGATCTTCAAGGCTTTTTCCTATCCGAATTACCGGCTGTTGTGGTTCGGGGCATTCACGTCCAGCATTGGCACCTGGATGCAGCAGGTCGCGCAGAGTTGGCTGGTGTTTGAGATGTCCAAGTCCCCCTTCATGCTGGGTCTGGACGCATTTTTGGGGCAGCTTCCGATCATTATGTTTTCTCTGGTGGGCGGGGTGATCGCGGACCGCATGGACCGGCGGCGGTTACTGCTGGTTTCGCAGTATGTGCAGATGACTTCGGCTTTTCTGTTGACGGTTCTGATCGCGACGGGACTGATCCGGGTTTGGCACATCCTGGCGCTCTCCTTCGTGGTCGGCACGGCCCAGGCGTTTGGGGGACCGGCGTACCAGGCTCTTGTCCCGAGCCTGGTGTCCAAAGAAGATTTACCAAATGCAATCGCGTTGAATTCGATCCAGTTCAATCTGGCGCGTGTAATCGGACCGGTACTGGGCGGCGTGGCACTGACACGTTTCGGGTCCGCCTGGTGTTTCGGGCTGAACGGCGTCTCGTTTATTGCGGTGGTGATCTCGCTTCTGTTGTTGAATACCGATTTTCGGCCGTCGGCGGCTACCGTCTCCATATTGACGAGCATGAAAGAGGGGTTCGGGTTCATCCGCAACCAGGGCGCGATGCTGGGGCTGATCGCGCTCGCCTTCTGCATGACTTTGTTTGCGTTCCCGATGCTCACGTTTTTGCCGGTTTTCGCCAAAGACGTTTTCCATGGAGGGCCGAAGGTGTACACCATCCTCTTGTCGACGTCGGGGGTCGGATCGGTAGTCGGCGCGCTGTCGGTGGCGGCGCTTGGAAACATCAAGAGCAAGGGGCTGCTTGCCCTGGGCGGCCTGACCGCGCTGGGATTGTGCATCACCGGCTTCTCGCTTTCCCGAAACCTGTTTCTGAGTTGTATTCTGGTTTTCTTTTGCGGGGCCATGATTATGGTGGGCTTCTCGATGATCAGCTCGCTGGTGCAATTGATTACCGCGAACGAGATGCGCGGGCGCGTGATGAGCGTGTATAACGTAGCTTTCCGGGGAGGCATGCCGATCGGGAGTCTAACCACCGGATACCTGGTGCAGTTCTACTCGGCGCCGCTGGTGGTGACCGCGAACGGACTGCTTCTAGCGGTGGTGGCCATCTATTTTCTGATGGTGCAACGGAAGGTAGCTGCTCTATGAGGAGACTGTGGTTGTTATCGGCGATGAGTGCTGTGTCCTGTTTGGCGGCGCTCGATCCGGCATTGATGCATGCCCGCGACGTTCAGGATCGGGGCGCCCTGGATAAGCTGGTGGCCGCTGCGCGGGCGCGATCCGAGCGGGCCCCCAAGGACGCGAACGCGCAATACCAATATGCGGTGGCGGCGTCGATCCTCGCCGAGGTTGCGCTGGAGAAGAAAGACAAGGCGGCGGCAGAGACCGCCGGTATGGCCGGCGTAAAGGCCATTGACGGCGCGATCGCCCTGAACCCAAATAACGGCGAGTATTACCGGGTCTTGGCCACGCTGTGCGGGGAAGTGATCCCGGCGAACATCTTTGCCGCTTTCAGCTATGGCAAGCGGGCGAAGGACTCGATCGAAAAGGCCAAGCAGATGGATCCGAAATCGCCGGGTGTCTGGATCGCCGACGGGGTAGGGAACTTCTACCTTCCGGCCAGCTTCGGCGGCGGGCCCGACCCCGCCATCCGGAGTTTCCAACACGCTCTGCAGCTCGACCCGAAAAACGCGGAAGCCTGGCTGTGGCTGGGGCGCGCGCAACGCAAGAAACAACAGAACGCCGAAGCGCGGGAGTCATTCACGAAGTCGCTGGCTCTGGATCCGGCACGCGTCTGGGCCAAAGAGCAATTGGAGAAGACGCCGAAAACATGAGAGTGGCCGCGGCGATACTTGCAATCACCGCGCTCTCCTTTTTCGTTTTCCCCGGCCACACCTATCTCCAGCAGGACACCCAGATTTACGTTCCGATTCTGGAGAACCAGTGGAGCGGCGCGCTGTCGAAAGACATGCTGGTGCAAAGGCCGCATGTCAATTTCACGCTTTACGACGAGCTGACGAACAGCTTGCGTTGGCTCACACGCGCGCCTCTTGCGGTTGTGCTGGAAGGGGAGCAGCTTGTCTTTCGCGCGCTCGGTTTTGTGGGGATTTATCTGATCGCCGTAGCCTTGGAGCTGGATGCGATGAGCGCGATCGTGGTAACGGCGATCGTCGCTTTAGGGGCGACCATCACGGGTCCGGCAGTTTTAACCATCGAGTATGAGCCGACACCGCGGGCCTTTGCCGTGCCCCTGCTTCTGTTGGCGGTCGGCTTGGCGCTGCGAGAGAGGTTTCTCTGGGCGGGGCTGGCAGGCGGCTGCGCGATCCTGCTGCACGCCCCCACGGTATGGCCCTTCCTGATCTCTCAACTCAGTCTGATCGCGATCCGGAAGCGCGCCGCTCTGAGCCTGATCCCCATGGGCGTGGCCGCGACGATGCTCGCGTGGATCGGACTGGCGCAGGCGGTTGCCGAGCCACAGCATCTTTTCGGCATTCTGCCCGCGGCACAGGAGCAACTGCAGCGCATGCGTGCCGGTTATAACTATGTGTCTACGTGGTGGGCGGTCTGGATGGGCCAATATCTTGTTTTCGCCGGGGTGGCGGCACTCGGATTGTGGCGCTTGCGTGTGCGGCGGGAACCGTGGCTGGTGCTCGGAAGCCTGGTACTTGCGGGGCTTGGGAGCATTCCCGTTTCATGGCTATTACTGGAACATTTCAGACTGAGTGTAATACCGCAAATACAACCTGCGCGTGCGTTATTGTTTGTAACAGAAATCAGTGTTCTTGTTTCGGCGGCTGCGGGCTGCTCCGCCGCGAATGCCAGGCGATGGATGGAAGCTGCCGTCTGGTTCTGGTTCGCGCTGTGGGTCCCCACTGGCTCGTATCTTTTCCTTTGGCCCGAGTTGCGAGTTCTCGCGGTGGTCTTCGGATTCGGATTGGCTCTCGCGGCGACGTCGCGAGGCGCGCGGCTCGCCGCGGCACTGCTGCTGGCTCCCGCTATGGCCATCCCGGCTGGAATCGTGAATTATCGGAATGTGCAAACAGGTGACCTGAATGCGTTGGCGGTGTGGGCCCGTTCGCAAACGCGCAGTGACGCGGTGTTCGCATTTCCAGAGGCGGGGCGCGATCGTTCGCCGGGTTGGTTCCGCTCGACGGCGATGCGCACGGTGTTTGTCGACTGGAAGGCCGGGGGGCAGTTGAATTATCTGGAGGACTTCGGCTACGAGTGGTGGCGTCGCTGGCAGGCGGTAATGCAGCACCCCCGTTCGATGGCGGGATATCGGGCTTTGGGGATCGATTTTCTGGTATTGCCGGGCGACTCACCGGAAGCGGGGCCGCCGGTTTTTACAAATCCACGCTACCGGGTTTACGCGACGTCCGCGCGTTGATTTTTTACCCTGCATTCATCGAATCGTTACCGGGTGAGTTTTAACGTTTAGTTGCGGATGACGATCCATAAAACGACCATTTGCAACAGTTGGGAGCACCCCGGACTCGCTAAGGGATTTACGCACGGTGTCTCTCTCCATAGCCATACGAGCTACTCGCACGAGAGTCTGGAATTCATTCCCAAGTATGCCCGGCGCTCGCGCTTTCTCGGTCCTGTGATGGACCTGGCGGAATGGCAGTACCGGGCGCGGACGGGCAATGAACTGGACTGTTCGCAGGCTTACTGGACGCCACCTCTGACCCCTCTTGCCGCGGTCCGGCTCGAGGCCGCCCAAATCAGGACGGAGTTTCAGCTACCAGCCATGGTCTCGCTCACTGACCATGACGATTGCCGGGCGGGCATGGATACGGACGGCCTAATCTCCATCGAATGGACGATTCCCTTTGCTCCCTCTTTTTTCCACCTGGGTGTTCACAATCTCCCCAAGCTCATCGCTGAGCGGATCGTAGCCGAGATGAAGGCGTACACGGCTCATCCCAATCCTGATCGATTGCCGGAACTCTTAGCAGCGCCCAACGGCCGCGGCGACGTTTTGATGGTTCTGAACCACCCCCTGTGGGATGAAGGTTTGATTGGCTCGAGTGAGCATGCCCGTCTTGCGCAGACCTTCCTTAGGCGCTTCTCACCCTGGATTCATGCCCTGGAGTTGAACGGTTTGCGATCCATGGCGGAAAATCAGCGCGTTGTGGCGTTGGCAGACGCATTCGGGTTGCCGGCGATCTCCGGGGGCGACCGTCATGGCCGCGAGCCGAATGCCAATATCAATCTGACGAGAGCGTCGACCTTCGCCGAATTTGTCAATGAAATCCGGCAGGACAAGATCAGCGACATCGTTTACATGCCGCAATACAGGGAGCCGTTGCGATTGCGTCAGTTTGAAACCGCGTGGGATATTCTCCGGTACGATAGCGATCGCGAAGATGGCTGCAAATCCTGGTGCGACCGTGTGTTCTTCACGTGCGAGCGCGGACTTACACGGCCGCTTTCATTCTTCTTTGGCGAGGCCGGGCCGAAGATCCTCCTTCCTTTCCTGGCGACTATGCACCTGCTCGAGAAGCCGGCTATGCGTCCGGTTCTGCGCGCTGCGTTAGGCGACTAGCGGCGCCGGTATAGAATGCGGCTCATGCCGCTTCAGAGGCTTTTCTCCTTTCTCGCGCTTGCAGGCGCTCACGTCTGTGCACAAACCGTTCCCACACTCTCTGTGGACGCGGTCGCTAACCGGCACCCGATCAGCCCGGACATCTACGGGATCAACGACTATTCGGACAAGGGTTTAGCCAATGTCACGCGCGTCGGCGTCCGGCGCTGGGGAGGCGATGCGACCAGCCGGTACAACTGGCTGCTCGACACATTCAATTCGGCGAACGACTACTACTTCGAGAATTTCGCTTATGGAAACGCCGCGCCCGCGCTGCCGAACGGCTCGGAATTCGACCGCTTCGTTGAGAATGGGCTGACGACGGGTACCAAGCGGATCGGCACGATACCCATGCTGGGCTGGCTGCCCAAGAGCCGGGATTTCGGGTGCAGCTTCAGCGTGGCGAAGTATGGTCCGCAACAGAAGGTGGATCCTTATAATTCCGATTGCGGCAACGGGTTCCTTCCCGATGGGAAGACCCGCATTACGAACGATCCGAATGATGTGAGTCAGGTGGTTGATCAGACTTTCTCGCAGCAGTGGATCCAGCACGTGATCGCGCGCTACGGTACCGCTGTCCGGGGCGGTGTTCAGGTGTGGTCGCTCGATAACGAGCCGGAGTACTGGTATGGCGTACACATCGACGTGCACCCGAATACCGCGACCTACGACGAAATGCTCAGCCGCGGGCAGACCTATGCCGCAGCGATCAAAGCGGCCGATCCTTCCGCGGCGGTCACGGGTCCGGTCGCGGGCGGTTGGCCGGGGATGTTCTATTCGGCGCAGGACTTCTACAGCGGTTATAACACCGGTCCGAACTACGTGTTTTACGGCAATCCGGTGGATCGCAATGCGCATGGCGGGGTGCCCTTCGTGGAGTGGTATTTGCAGCAGATGGCCCAGTACGAGGCGCAGCACGGGACGAGGCTGCTGGACTATGTGGATGTCCATGCGTATATCGCGCCGGATGGGATTGGATTCGCTACAACCAGCACGCCCGCCGACGACACGCTGCGCCTGACGTCCACACGCGTTTTTTGGGATCCGAATTACGCGGCTCCCGACGGGTCCACGCCAAGCGCGGCGATGCCGGGCGGCGAGCCTCCGTACCTGGTACCGCGCATGAAGCAATGGGTAGCGGCCGATTATCCGGGCACCAAAACAGCCATCACCGAGTACAACTGGGGAATGCTGAACGACATTACGGGCGCGATTGCCCAAGCGGACATTCTGGGGATTTTCGGACGCGAGGGGTTGGATCTTGCGACGCTGTGGGGACCGCCCAACCCGACGGCTAACCCGCCCGATCCGGGAGTTTTCGCATTTGAGATGTACCTGAACTACGACGGGTCCGGCAACCAGTTTGGGGAGACCAGCGTGAGCGCGACCACTTCGAATGCCGATCAGCTTTCCATCTTCGCAGCGCAACGTTCGGACTCCGCGTTGACCATCATGGTTCTGAATAAGACCACGTCGGACGCGAGCACCGCGGTGAGCATCGCGAACTTTGCGGCTGCTGGAAGCGCGCAGACGTGGCAGTACACGAGCGCAAATCTCTCCGGGATTCGACGCGGGCCGGATGCGCCCGTGAGCGGCGAGGCGGTTGCGATGACGTTCCCGGCGCGATCGATGACGCTGCTCGTTATTCCCGCTGTTGCGTCCACGCCAAAACCGGTTGTTGCCGCGGTGGGGAACGCCGCTTCCTACAATACGAATGCGATTGCGCCGGGCGAGATTATCGTGATTTACGGATCCAATCTTGGACCGTCCAGCCTGGTGAACGCCGCGTTAACCGCCGACGGCGGATATCTGACGCAGACGCTGGCGGGCGTGCGCGTGTTGGTGAATGGAGTTCCGGCACCGATGGTTTACGCGGTGGCCGGACAGGTGGCGGCGATCATTCCTTATCAGACCAGTCTTGTCACTCAAGCGGCTATGCAGGTGGAAGTGTCCGGGGTGCGGTCGGACCCGTTCGTGGTTTCGACCGGCGCCGCCGTCCCAGCGCTATTCACGCACGATGGTTCCGGAAAGGGTCCGGGAGCCATCCTGAATCAGGATCTGTCCGTGAACAGCGCGAGCAATCCAGCCAGCGCCGGGAGCATCGTGGTGCTCTATGCGACGGGCGAAGGGGTGACGAGCCCGCCGGGAGTGGACGGGCGTCTCTCGTCGGACGTTTTACCGGTGCCGGTTGGGACGTGCTCGGCGTCTATCGGAAACCAGCCTGCCAAGGTGCTGTACTGCGGGGCGGCTCCCGGCCAGACCAGCGGACTGTTGCAGATCAATGCGCAGATGGCGGCATCGGTTTCCGCCGGCAACGCGCCGGTGAGTTTTGCGATCGGGGGAGTCGCGTCGCAAGCTGGCGTTACCATAGCCGTAAAATGAGGCGCGGCGCTTCTGGAACGCTTCGATCAGCGAGCTTCGGCTGGCACGGCAATGGTTGGACGCGTTTCAAATGGTGCTGCGAGACGATTTCCGAGTGCGATCATCGGCAACTCAATCCAACGTCGGCTGATCGCCGCAAGCAGGAGAATCGCCGCAATCAGAAAGGGAAGAGCGATGATTCCGGCATGCGCCATCGAAGCAAAGCCGAACACGAGCTGCTGCCAGAGATAGATACTGTACGAGATCCGGCCGATCCACTCAAGCAGCGGCTGACGCAGCAGGCGCCCCAACCCATCCTGGGGCCGCATGACAGTGGTCGCGACGAGCACCGGAAGTACAGCGGACTGCACCAGGCGCTGCGGCTCTCGCCATGCCGGAGTCAGAGCGCCGAATGCGATGCCCACGGCAACAAGAAGGAGCAAGCCGCACCAAGCTGGAGGATTCATGATCTTCGTGAATCGAGCCGCTAACCGCTCGTTGCGAAGCAGAATGGCAAGAATGCACGGACACATGAATGCATCGAGACGCAACTGCGTGTATCCCGGGAGATCCGCTCCCGGCGGTCCCATGGAAACGGCGAGATAGCGCAGCAACACCGTGACAACGATGAGCACCATCGCGATCCACAGCCCGCGCCTGCGACCGAAGGCCACCAGCAAGGGCGGCCACAGAAGATAAAAATGTTCCTCCAGCGCGAGCGACCAGAAGTGTCCGGTAAACCAGGATTCGGAAACAATGTAGTTGCTAAGGAAGAATGCCGCGCTCCAGATGTCTGTAAGTTTCACGGCGATCACCCCTCCGATGGCGAGCAGAACGATCGCAGCCAGATACACGTACGCCGCCGGGAGAATGCGGAAAGCGCGCCGGATGTAGAAAGACCGCAGCGAAGCCGAGCCGGCGGTTTCCTCCTGAATCAGCAGCCGTGTGCAGATCAGGAATCCGCTGATAGCGAAGAAGAGCATGACACCAAACGTGCCCAGACGGAAGGTGAGCAGATTCAGCATCCCGCCGGCGCCATTATGGGCGGAATCGAAGGTACAAGCGTGGCTGGCCACCACCATGGAGATGGCGATCGCCCGCCAGCCGTCCAGTGTGGGGAGATACCGGCCGCCAGGTTCGCTACGCAACATCAGAACAGGCGAAGGTTTCCGGTGTCGTCGCGCAACAGGCACGTGCCCAGGTATTGCTGGCGCGATCGAGCCGCGGCCAGATCATGATAGACGAAAGCGTTCTTCGCGAAAAAGTGACAGACCACTGCGCGGCGCGATAGTTCCAGGTTCCGCCGCGGTGATCCGCCGTGAACAAGGTTTGCGTGCCAGATCAGCACGTCCCCTTTCCTGGCGTGAAAGTAGTGCGGCTCAATGCCGTGGTGCTCCACGAGTTCTCGAATGTGCGGTTCGTATTTTGCGTGGTAGGCAGTGTAGCCTTCACGTTTGAATTGCTCTTCTGAAATGCCAACATCGTTGCTAAATACATACGGCAAACGATGGCTTCCCGGATAGTAGACCAACGGACCGGAATCGGGATGAATGTCTTCGAATGCGATCCAGCCCGCCGCGAGATAGCCGAGGGGGTACGTGGTCATGTGGATCGAATCGGAGTGGAGTCCCTGCTGCGAACCCTTGTGCGATGCGATAGTCTGAAGCGGTTTCGGATCGCGATCCATGAGCAGGCCCAGTACATGCAAGAGGCCCGTGTGTTTGAGAAGGCGGCAGAATACACCGGACTTTTTGTGGGGATTGAGATAGCGGCCCGGCCAGGGATCATTCTCGGCGGCGGGTTCGGGCGGCAACTTGATGCGGCCCGCGCGGATCGCTTTTTCGTAACCTTCCCAAACCGCATCGAGAGTGGCGGGATCAAACAGGTTCCCGATGATGATGTAGCCGTTGGCGACCCACGAACGGCAGATCTCCGCCTCGGGAGCCGATATGTCGTTGCGCTCAAGCTTCGCGCCGATCTGCTCCAGCGCGTCATCGCCATCCAGCCAGGGGTAGGGGCCCGAATACGGGAAGTGCTCGGCGCGAAACGATGGTAGACGGGAAAGCTTTACGGGTTGATCGGCAAACGAATTCCGGGACGCCATCAACGTTCAGAATACCCCTGAATCAAAAAAGCCGCCGCTCTCTTGCGAGATGCGGCGGCTGATGGCCAGGAATGAACCGGTCTTAGTAGTCCATGCCTTCGGGCCCGTGCGCGCCGGGACCGCCGGCGGGAGCGGCCTTCTTCTCGGGGATTTCCGCAACCATGGCTTCGGTGGTCAGCATCAATCCAGCGATCGAGGCGGCGTTCTGGAGAGCGGAACGGGTCACCTTGGCCGGGTCGATCACGCCGGCGGCGACGAGATCTTCGTACTTCTCAGTAGCCGCGTTGTAGCCGAAGTGGGGGTTGCTGTTCTCGCGGATCTTGCCGATCACGATCGCGCCTTCGGAACCCGCGTTGTTGACAATCTGACGCACCGGCTCTTCGCAAGCGCGACGGATGATGTCGACACCGATCTGCTCGTCACCCTCAAGCTTCAGCGATGCAAGCTTCACGCCGGCGCGCAGCAGGGCGACGCCTCCGCCCGGAACAATGCCTTCCTCGACCGCGGCACGCGTGGCATGCAGAGCATCCTCCACGCGCGCTTTCTTTTCCTTCATTTCGGTCTCAGTAGCAGCGCCAACCTTGATCACCGCGACGCCCCCGGCCAGCTTCGCCAGGCGCTCCTGCAGCTTTTCACGGTCGTAGTCCGAGGTGGTTTCATCGATCTGCGCGCGCAACTGCTTGATCCGGCCTTCGATGTTCTTCTGCGTGCCGGCCCCATCGACGATGGTGGTGTTGTCTTTGTCCACCGTGACGCGCTTGGCGCGGCCGAGATCCTCGAGCTTGACGCCTTCCAGCTTGATTCCGGTCTCTTCCATGATGGACTTGCCGCCGGTGAGCGTGGCGATATCGTCCAGCATCGCTTTCCGGCGATCACCGAAGCCGGGCGCCTTGACCGCGCAGGCGTTCAGCGTGCCGCGAAGCTTGTTGACCACCAGAGTTGCCAGGGCCTCGCCGTCGACTTCTTCGGCGATGATCAGAAGGGGCTTGCCCGCGCGCGCGATCTGCTCGAGCACCGGCAGCAGGTCCTTCATGTTGCTGATCTTCTTCTCGTGAATCAGGATGTACGGATCTTCCAGAACCACTTCCATGCGATCGGGATCGCTGACGAAGTAGGGGGAGAGATAGCCGCGATCGAACTGCATCCCGTCGACCGTGGTCAGTTCGGTCGTCATGGTCTTGGACTCTTCGACGGTGATCACGCCGTCCTTGCCGACCTTCTTCATGGCATCGGCAATGATCTCGCCGATCTGGTGATCGCTGTTGGCAGAAATCGTGCCGACCTGAGCGATCATGTCGCCGCCGATGTCGGTCTTGGTCGCCTTAATTTCCTGGACCGCGACTTCCACCGCTTTATCGATGCCGCGCTTCAACGCCATCGGGTTGGCGCCTGACGCAACCGCTTTCACGCCCTCGCGGAAAATTGCCTGGGCGAGGATGGTCGCAGTGGTGGTGCCGTCGCCGGCCACATCGGAAGTCTTGGACGCGACTTCACGCACCATCTGGGCGCCCATGTTCTCGAGCGGATCCTTCAGTTCAATTTCCTTCGCAACCGTCACACCGTCTTTGGTGATGGTGGGGCCGCCGAACTTCTTTTCAATAACCACGTTGCGGCCCTTGGGGCCGAGCGTCACCTTGACCGCGTCGGCGAGTTGGTTCACACCGCGCAGAATCGCCTGCCGGGAATTTTCGGCATAAATGATTTGTTTTGCCATTTGTTTTTAGTCTCCTTAGGAAAGATGGGAATCTTAGCTGGCTTTCTTAGCGGCCACCGGTTGCGCGTCGAGGATTCCGAGCACTTCATCCTCGCGCATAATCATCAACTCATCGCCATCGAGCTTGATTTCGGAGCCGGAGTATTTTCCGAAAAGAATACGGTCGCCGACCTGAACGTCCAGCGGCGTCACTTTGCCATCCTCAAGACGCTTGCCTTTTCCGACGGCAACGACCTGACCTTCCTGCGGCTTCTCTTTTGCGGAATCAGGGATGTAAAGACCACCCTGCATACGCTCCGTTTCTTCAATGCGCTTGACCACGATGCGGTCGTAGAGCGGACGAATTTTCATAGAACTTTGACCTCCAAAACGATCTCTCTGGTTTGTGGAATCCGAAAACCTGGAAGGTCTCGATTCCCGTCAACCTTTTTAGCACACTCGGATTGAGAGTGACAATACTTCCGTGTAAGTGGTTGATTTCGATGAAATTATTTTCTTCGAGGATGCGGATGGCGCGCGACAGCTAGAATCGGGAAACGTGAAAATCCGGTGGCATCTAGCCATTTTGACTGCGGTCGTTGTTCTGCTCAGATTGCCGTTCATCAACCAGGCTGTCGGTGGCGACGACGTCTATTATCTGGCAGCGGCTTACCACGCTCTGATCGACCCGCTTCATCCCAACCACACGACCTATGTTTTTGAGGGAAGGGAAGTCACGTTCCAGGGTTACCCGCATCCTCCCGGGAACGCGGCGTTCCTGGCGGTCTTGCTTGCGATCTGCAAGGACGTGATTGAACCCGTGTTTCACTTTGCCTGCATCGGTTTTTCGCTGGTCGCGGTTTACGGAATGTACGCCCTGGCGCGGCGGTTTTCGAAAGCGCCTCTCTGGGCCACGCTCCTGTTTGTCGCGGTCCCGGCTTTTCTCGTCAACGGGAACACTCTGGAATCGGACGTTCCTCTCCTGGCCTGCTGGATGGCGGGCGCCGCGGCGTTCATCTACGGAACGGACCGGGGAAGCAAGCGGCTGCTCGGTGTCTCTGGATTGTTTCTGGGAGTGACGGGGATGATCGCGATGCAATCGTTCCTATTCACGCCGATCCTGCTTGCCTACGCATGGTTGCCGGGAAAGCGTCGACATGCTCTGCAACTCCTGACCGCCTTCGTCCCCGTGTTCGTTTTGATCGGCTGGCAGATGTTCGAGCGGGCTACCAGCGGTCAGTTCCCCGCCATGATCTCGGCTGGTTATATTGCGGCTGATGGCTTTGGGCGGGTTGCGGTGAAGTTCCGCAATGCGCTGGCCTTGAGTATCCACGCGTGCTTTATGGTGTTTCCGATCCTTATACCATTCATGATCCGGGAAGTCTGGCGAAGGCGAAGGGAACCGGACACGCGTTTTCTGGCAGGATGGGTGGCGCTGTTTCTGTGCGGAGCGTGGGTCATTTTCTATGCCGGGTCCGCGCGTTACCTGCTGCCGATCGCGGCGCCTCTCGCAATTCTCGCGAGCTACGCCCCGTTGCGTTGGGTGCAAGCCGCTGTAGCCGCGCAGATGGCGCTCTCGCTCGGTCTCGCCACGGTGAATTATCAGCATTGGAATGGCTATCGCACCTTTGCAGCGTCGTTGCAGAACACGGTGAACGAGAAACGTGTTTGGGTGGATGGCGAGTGGGGATTGCGGCATTATCTGGAGGCACAGGGCGCCTTGCCGCTTCGTCGGGATCAATGGATCCCGGACGGAGATGTCGTGGTTCAGAGCGAATTGGCCTTTCCGGCGCCGATCCCACATGGGGGACGTGAGCTGGTGCCGGTAGCGGAAGCCGAAATTCGCCCATGGCTGCCATTGCGGTTGATCGGACTCGAGTCGCGGTCGGGCTACTCGACCGACAGCGAAGGCTTGCTCCCCTTCGATTTCCGTGGAGGCACGATCGATCGCGTCCGCGCTTATGTGCTGCGCCGCCATGAGCCGGCAGCGTCCGTCCTCTCGATGAATTCGCCGGAGACGGATCTCCAGATCGTCAGCGGCATCTACCCGGCGGAGGGAGAAAAGTGGCGGTGGATGAGCGGCCAAGCGCAAGTCCTGCTGAAAAGTCTCGGGCGCCCCGCGCAACTGGAGCTGCGATTCTATATTGCGGAAACCGCGCCGTCGAGAACCGTAACGTTGGGTGTATCCGGAGGACCGGAAGTAAGCCAAAGCTTTCCGGGCCCGGGAAGCTACGTGATCAAGGAACCTGTGGATACGACGAGCCTATCGGTGGTGAGCGTGAAAATTCAGGTCGATCGCACGTTCGTGCCACCCGGCGATCAGCGCACGCTGGGCATCATCCTGAACGAAATCGGCCTGCGTTGAGGCTAGAGGTCTGCCGCGAGCTTTTCTAGAAACGCTTTGCCCGTTGCGATATCACGCAGCCGCGCGACAGGGTCTTCGGTCTCACGCTCGATAAAGAGAGGGCGTTCGTAACCGATTTTCCGGAGCATGGCAAGAAAAGCGCGGAAGTTTACGATTCCACTGCCGATGGGCTTTTCGATGCCGAGGGCGCCGGGAGAAGCGGCGGAGGGAAAAATACCGTCTTTGCAGTGGACGGTTAAGACGTGTTGGCCAACGGTCTCAAGCGCTTCCACGGGATCGCCGGTGCCGTAGAGAATCATATTGGCGGGATCGAAGTTGACGCCAACGTTCTCGCGATCGACTTCGAAGAGAAAGTCGAGGAGCGCATCAGCCGTCTCCTGGCCGGTCTCGAGCGCGAAGGTGATTCCGTGCCGCGCCGCAGTATCGGCGATGCGGCGCACCATTCCAAGCACCGCCAGGTAGTCGGGGTCCTGGTTGTCTTCAGGAAGGCATCCGATGTGCGTGGCAACGCCGCGAATTTTCAGTGCCGCAGCCAGGTTCACCAGTTTCATGGTGCGGTCTTCTCTGACCTTTCGTGTGTCGGGCGGAACAAATCCGACCGTCTTCCGGACCGTCTCGATATCTGCGTAGCTCTCGCCTTCATAGACACCGAACAACGTATGGATCTGCATGCCGGCCGTGCGGAATGCCTGGCTCCAGGATCCGGCCAGATTGCTGATCTCCAATTCACCGGGGACGGCCAGTTGGCCGTGCTTCAGTCCTAAAGCGGCAAGTGCAGCGAGGGTAGGCGGCAAATCGGCGCTTGCCGTGAACATCACTCCGATATCGAGAGGCATGGTTTATTTGACGGTATATTGGGCCTGCGGCGGGTTCAGTTGGACATCCAGGGTCTTGGGATCGGTGTCGACGTCCATCATCTTCCCAAACGTCTGAAAGTTCGAAGCGATAACCTGAAGGCGCACCGTGCCCTGGGGAATCGGCGGAAGTTTCGCTTCACCCTCCTGATTGGTGCGGGTCTCCCAGGTGTCGGACATTTTCTTGTAGAGCTTCAAAGGCGCGCGGCCACTGACAAACTTGAGCACCACGCTGGCGCGATCGACGGGTCGCCCCGTTTCGGCGGAAGTGACGTGGATGGTGACGCGGGACATGGGAGGGCCCGCAAACGTTGCCGGAACCAGGGAAATTGCGAAGAGCGCGATCACAAAACGCATGAACGCATTATCCGATATCGGGAAGCAGAAACGATGCCGGGGCGCCCGCGGCGCGCGTGACGGCTTCGGCTGCGAGATAACCGCTCCGCACCGCTCCCTCCATGGTGGCGGGCCAGCCGCTGCGCGTCCAATCGCCCGCCAGGAACAAGTTCGGGATTTCAGTCTGGTTTGGGGGACGCTTCGTTTGCAATCCCGGGACTGCCGAGAACGTAGCGCGCACTTCTTTGATGACCTGTGCGCGTTCGAGTACGGCGTCTTTCGCGGCGGGGAAAAACTCGCGGAGTTCCTTCAGAGCGAGTTCGATGATCTCGGCGCGGCTCTTTTCTACCAGCGATCGCGAAGCGCTGACGACCAGTTGCACGTAGCGTCCGCCGGACTTGTTGAACATCCACTGAATGGTGCGGTCCAACAGCACGGCATGGGGAAGGGTGGTGATGGGGCGGTCGAACCAGAGATGGATTCCGGTAATCGGGGAATGCGTAAAGGGCGAAGCATCGAGAGAGAGGTTCGGGGCGACTTGGGCCAGGCGCTCGAAAGACAGAGCGGAGACGTAAAAGTCCGCGGTGTGGAGCGCGCCGTTTGCGATCACGCCCGTTACGAGGCCATTTTCGACCGAAGGCGATCGGCGGCCGTCCGCCCGAGCAGTTCCACCTGCCCGATGCGCCCCCAGGAGTCCGCCCGATAGAGTTCGCGTAAGGGGACGTTGGGAACGCCCATTTCGTAAGAGTCCGAACGGGCCAGCATCCCCAGCCAGAAGACCTGAAAGCCGTGTACGGCGGACATGCGGTCGAGGTCTTCATTGATGGCGCTGACCAGCACCGGATTCCAGTAGCGCGAGATGGCGCGCTCTGTCTGACGCTTCTCGCGCAACCAGTCCAACATCGTGATCTGATCCAGGTCGGTGCGATGGCGTTCGCGCGGGATGGCCTGGGTGGCCCGGGCGATGGCGAGCTTATCGGCCAGACTAAAGCAGCGCATCCTCAGGAACGACTGCGCAAAGTGCGCGGGCGCGGGCAGCCATCCACATTTCAGAGTGGACGTGCGGCCGCCAGGCTCAATGAAGGAAAACTCCCGGGAAAAGTGGATTTCGGACGCGACCCCCAACCGCCGGTAGAAATCCATGAGGTTCACGCAGCAGCGCAGGAGCACGTGTTGACAGTTGTCGATGATCTCCGCGTCCTCGCCCGCTGCGCCCGGGACCGGCCACGAGGTGGCCCGGCCTCCGAAGAACGAGCGCGCCTCCAAGAGTTGAACATGCCAGCCTGCGCTGCCCAAGGCCGCGGCGGTGGCGAGCCCGGCCAGGCCGCCCCCGATTATGATTACCTTAGGCAAGGGTTCGTAGCGCGTTTACTTCTTCGGGGGCGCTTTGGCAGCAGCCGCCGGCTTCACACCCGCGGCAGCCTTGACCAGATCGCTGGCGACGGCAGCGTCTAAGGTATAGATGGCTGGCTCGCCCTCGCGTATGGCGGTAGTTTCGGAACCTCCCCCAAACACGGTGATTTTTTCCGTGCGCTTCTTGTCCTGAGTGACGGTGGAGGCAGCAAAAATCGCAGATCCCGCGTTCCTTCGAGCGAAGCCAGTGGCCGAAAGGTCGCGCAGCTTGTCAATCAGGTTCTGCACACTGGAGGCGTCCATCTCTTTTCCGTTCGCGTACCACTTCTGGCCGCTTCGCGAGTACGACGTGCCTTGGGCGGTGACGCTCGACAACTCCGCGAACCCGAAATCAAAAAGCTTCTTGCTGCGGAAGTCGGTTAACGTTTTCGCGGCGGTGTCGGCCACATCCGCCCCGATCTTATAGATGCCGTCGGTGACGCTGCTTTTCGCGTAGGTGTTCTTATCCTTATCCTGCCGGATCGCTACGGTTTGCGCACCGCTATTGTCGGTCACGGTTACGGCCGCAAGCTTGGGAGCTGCCGCGAATGTCGCCGGCGCGATCTTCCCGGCTTCGAACTGCAACTTGGCCTCTTTCAGCTTGCGGACCAATTCATCGACCTGTAGGGCGTCCGCGCGATACGGCTCGGGCTTCAGGATCTGCCATTCATTCTGGCCGTTCTTCCCGAACTCGATGGTCTGGTTATGGGACGTTAACTCCACCCGGGAGAGCTTATCCGGGTTGAAGGTGAGCAGACGCTTGTCGCGAAGGTCGTTGAGTTGCTTGTCGAGGCTGGACTTCGTGAAACTGGCAACCGTGTATACGCGTGGATCGCTGGCCAATTTCACGTAGCTGGATCCCCCGGCAAGGGTGTCCTTCCCAACGGCGATCGTCGCAGGTTTGGCGCCCTTCACATCAAAAGTAATTTGGGTGGCGGGATTTGCCAGACCGAACGGAGCGAGGTCTGCGGGATGTTCGTCGACCAGGCGATCCGAGGCTCAGCGTGGCGGCCGCCGCTACCAGACTTTGCACGGCTTCCGCATCGGCCGGCATCGGCTCCGGTTTGACGATTTCCCATTTGTCAGCCAGTTTCGTCAGAACCACGGGTTCCGCCCCGCTTTTCTGGATCGTGATCTGATCCACGCGTTTTTCATCGAGCGTGAGGATCTTCGGAGGCGCGTCGGCGGGCGGTTTGGCTTCTTCCGCGGCCTTGTGCTTGTTCGACCAGTAAACCAGCCCCGACAGAATGACCAGAGCGACCGCCGCGAGGATCAGTCCCCGCATCTGCTTCATCGCGCTATCTCCGCTTCCACCAGGTAGCCACTCCAAATGCGATGGCCATGAGGGGAAGAAACACTACGGAAGTCAGGAAGAGGACCGATGACTGGCGGCGTGTGAGCGAGATGCGCCGGTCTTCGGGGTCTTTGGGGCGGATGGAAATCAAGTCTTCATCCGCCGAAAGCCAGTTGATGGCGTTCAGGAACAGATCCCGATTGGCAACCTGAGCCATACCGATAGCCGTGTTGCTCATCCATCCGGAACTTCCGAAAGCGACCAGGCGGCCCTGCTTGGCGCCCGATCCGATGGAAGCTACCGCGCCGAGCACGAACGGCCCTTTCTTCGCGTTCGCGGGATCCACGGAAATGGGCCCTTTCGGGATGGGGATGGAAACGCTCGAATCGGAAGTGGACACGAGTTTCTCCGCCCCTTTGCCGGGGGTCACCGTCAGGCTCTGGGTGATGGGAAACACCGTAACGATCTTCGCCAGATCGCGCACAATGGGCTGCGATTCGTAGCTCACTCCCAAAGGGGCGGCTTCGCTGAAGCCGGCCATGCGCGACTGGGGATCGAGAACCAGATCATTATTGAAGCCGATGCCCCATCCTTCCACTAACTTGTCGAGCACCGGCGTGGCAGTAGCCTGATCCGCGCCGGGACGACTGGACGTGAGCGCAGGAGCGATGGCGAACAGAACGTGCCCGCCATTTTCGATATAGCTTTTCAGGGTAGCCACAGCTGGGTCGAGGTAATCGCGCCGCGGACCGGCCACCACGACAACCGAACACTCGGCGGGAACCTGCGGTTTTTCCAGAAGGGAGATCGTCGAGGTTTTGTAAGTATTCTTTTCGAGTTGTTCCTTGGCGAAAGATGCGCCATTCCGATCCTGGTCACCGAGCGCCACCTCGCCGCTTCCCGTTACGAAGCAGATCGTCTTCTGCGTGGTTTTCGTGGTGCGGATAATCGCGTTGGTGATCCCTTCTTCGTTGACGGAACTCGATTCCTCCGTTTTGGAACCGGAGCGCACGACAACTCCGCCCATGGCGCGGAATCCGTCCGCCTGGGCAACCTCGGGCTGCTTCACCGGATCCACGTAGGCGACGTGCAGTTTATGCGAGAAATTCGAGTACCGGTCCAGCAGGCCGCGCGCCGAATCGAAGTGACGCGAGTCATCGAAATAGGTCAGGTAGATGTCGTTCTTCAGGTTCTTAAGGGTTTTGGCGGTCTGATCGGATAACGTGAACTGTTTATTGGTCGTGGTGTCGAAGCTTTTGTTGTTGTTTTTAGCAAGCCAATTGATCACGACGAGAACGGCCAGGACGATAAGAACATAGAGCGTAAGGTAGGCGCTGTAGCGAGTGCGCTTAGCGCTTTGCGAGGACGACGCCATGGTTTAGGACCTCCACCGAAGCGATTCGAGCGATCGCGTTGTCAGGAACAGGCCAAAAAAGATGAAAGTCAGGTAGAACACCACGTCCTTGGTATCGATAATTCCTTTTGAGAATGGCTCAAAGTGAGCGAGCACAGAGCAATACGCGATCACCGTCCCGGTGACGGATTGATCCAGTTCACTCATCCAACTTAAAACCCAGAGCAACAGGCAGACGGCGAACGTGGCGCCGGCGGCGACAATCTGATTCTTCGTGGTGGTGGAGATGTAGGTGCCGATCGCCAGGAGACATCCGCCCTGCAACAACAGTCCGAGATAACCCGCCAGGATCGGTTGCCAGGCCGGGTTGCCGTAAGCAAACAGAAGGGCGACGTCGATCATCGAGATCGCCAGGATGGAGGCGTACATGATGAAAGCGCCGAGGAATTTGCCGATCACGATCTCCCAATCGCGAACGGGCGACGTCAGCAACAATTCCATCGTTCCCTGGCGATTTTCTTCGGCGAATAAGCGCATGGTGATCATCGGGATCAGGAACAGCATGACGACGCTCGTGTTGCCGAGGAGAGGAGCGATAATCTGCTGATTGATGTTCATGGGAGAACTCTGGCCCTGCATCTGCATCTGCATGCTGGCCATGGAGAAGAACTCCACCGCGGCGAAAAAGAAATACCCAAAGAGCACGCCGAAGATAGCGAGAAGCAGGTAGGCGATGGGGGATGAGAAGTAGCCCCGCAGTTCTTTTTGGCAGATTGCAAGAATATTTCTCATTGGGACACCTCGATGGCCGCCAGAGTTGGCGCATCCGGAGACTTCGCTTTTTCCGACGCCGTTAGCTGTAAGAACACGTCCTCCAGGCTGGTGGCCGTGGCGCGCATCTCCTCCAGATTCCATCCCGCATGCACGATAGCCCGGGCGAGGTCTCCGCGGATGGACGAACCTTCCAACGTTTCGACTTCAAGCACCGCGCGGCCTGGCTCGGAATCGTGCACCATGACACGGGCGGCGCCAGGAAGTTGCTCGATGCGCTGACGGACGTCCGCGGCGTCCAGGCCCTCGGCACGCACCTCCAAGACGATCACTTCCTGCCCGCGCATTCGCCGCAGCAGATTTTTCACGGTATCGGTGGCCTTGATTACGCCTTTGTCGATGATGATCACGTTCGAACAGGTATGCTCGACTTCTGCCAGAATGTGCGTGCTTAAGAGGATGGTGTGATCGCCGGCCAAGCTCGCGATCAGCTCGCGCGTTTCACTGATCTGCTGGGGATCCAAGCCCGAAGTGGGCTCATCGAGGATGAGCACGTCGGGGTTGTGGAGAATCGCCTGAGCCAGTCCGACTCGCTGGCGATAGCCTTTGGAGAGCTTCGAAATGAGCTTCTTTCGGACATCGGCGACCGCGCAACGCCCCGCGGCCTCATCCACGCGGCGGGAAAGTTCATTGGACGGAATGCCTTTGAGTTGCCCGACGAAATGAAGGTACTCCCCCACCTCCATTTCCGGATAGAGCGGAGGCGTCTCCGGAAGATAGCCGATGCGCTTCTTGACTTCCATAGGCTGTTCCACGACATCGAAACCGGCCACGTTGGCCGTGCCATCCGTAGGCGGAAGGAAGCAGGTCAACATCCGCATGGTGGTCGTTTTCCCGGCGCCATTCCGGCCGAGAAAGCCGACGATTTCGCCTTTACTTACCTCGAACGAAATGTTGTCGACCGCGACAGCACGCGCGTATCGTTTGGTCAGGCCATCAACTTTAATCATAGTTTTCGATTAGTCAGGAGCACCGCCGCAACGGCAAGACCATCACCACTCATTTTAGCAACCCTCGTCACGCTTGGACGCGCGTGTAGAGAATCCGGGCGCGCCGGCGGCCAAGGCGTCCAGAGCAAAGCAGCATGGTCTAGAGTGGAGCTTTGTCCCAGCTATCTTACACTTGGCTCCTGCTCGTTTTGGCGACTGCGACGGCGGTGGCTGGGATTCTTGTTGGCCTGTTCCTCTCGAGTTCCAACAATGGCGTTCGCGCCGTGGTGCCTCTCAGCGCAGGGCTGCTGCTGGGAGCTTCGTTATTCGGCTTGCTGCCCGAACTTGCGCATGATCTGAGTTGGGCGGGGAGTCTCGCCGTGTTCGCGGCCGGCTTCCTGGTCTTGACGGCCGTCGATCGCTTTGGGATTCCCATCTGTCCGGATTGCTCGCCCGATCACGGCCACCATCGCTGTGCCGCGCCGCTTCACGGGTTCGCAATTCCCTTGTTGGCCGCGGCTGGCGCGCACTCCCTGTTCGACGGATGGGCCATTGCCGCGTCCGGGTCCAGTGGGGCGCCCAACGTCAGCATCGCGCTGCCGCTGGCGCTGGTTCTGCACAAACTGCCAGAAGGGGTTTCTTTTGCGGTGATCCTGAACCAATCGGTCGGTTCCCGCCGGCGGGCCGGCGGTCTGGCGCTTCTCGCGCAGTTGCTGACTCTGGCGGGAGGGGCTGTTGCGATTGCGTGGTCTCGCCGGCTTGGTTCGGCCTGGACTGGCTACCCGCTGGCACTCGCCGGCGGCTTCTTTCTTTTTCTAGCCTGGCATGCGCTGCGGGCCGAATGGAAGAGAAGCCCGCGCTGGGCCTTGTTGAGCGGCTTGGGCGGACTGCTGTTTTCGGCAGGGTTGCAGTCCGGAGTGCGGGCCTTTCTCAGCCGGTAATCCGGTTTAAAGGGTGGCAGGAGTCGATCGGGGCTCCCGTTTTTCCTGGTCTTCCACGCAATAGGGTGCCCACGGAACCGCCGTTAGCCGCGCTTCGGGGATTTCGCGCCCGCAGTCCAGGCACTGGCCAAAACTCCCGTTTTCAATCCGCTCCAAAGCCTCGCGCACGGCACGCAGCTTCTCGTAATCGCGATCTCCTTCATCCAGAACCAGGTCTTTGCTCAGGTCCGTGTTGGCATGGTCGATCGCATCCTCCACCTCGGCGCCCGCGACGTTGCGCGCGTCTTCCTCGGAGTGCTCCAGGCTCTCCATGAGTTCTCGTTCCAGTTCCTTAAGGATCGTGCGATAGTGTTCGACGTCGATAGCCATGATGCTTATCATGATCTATCTTGAGTTTTGAAGCAGAACTGCGATCGGTGGTCCCCGCAGACCTCCCCCATCGCGAAAGCGTGATCGATCAATCGGCGAGGCATCTGGCCCTGATCGTTGAAGCGAATCGGCAATTCAATTTGACGCGCATCACGAGCCCGCGCGAGGCGGCGATTAAGCACGTCTTGGATTCTGTCCTTCCCTGGCGTCATTTTGACGGCGCGCGGCAGGTGTTAGATGTAGGTTCGGGCGCCGGTTTCCCGGGTTTGCCGCTGGCCCTTGTTCTGCCGGAGGTGGAGTTTCTGTTAGTGGACTCGGTGGGCAAGAAGGCGCGGTTCATAGAGTGGTGCGTCCGCGAATTGAGCATTTCGAATATCACCGTCGCAAACACGCGCGCTGAGGAGATGCTGCGGTCGCTCAAGGCCGCAGTCATTACCGGAAGGGCTTTCGCGCCGTTAGATAAGGCTTGTTCGCTGTTAGGGCCGGCGATTCGGTTGGGTTCGCGGGCGCTCCTCTTTAAGGGCCCGGACGCCGACGCGGAGATTGCCCGAACCAGTACCGCCTGTGAAAAACAACGGCTGCACTTGCGCGTTGTCGACCATTACGAGTTGCCGGACGGCCTCGGAGCCCGCACCCTCGTCGAAGTTCAGGTTGCAACGACCCGCCGGCCTTCCAGCCGATAATCACCGCTCAGAACCCGTGGCAATGGCGAGCGGGAAGATGCGGTGTTCTTCCGCCAGAATTCTTTCAGAGAGCGACTGGGCCGTGTCCCCATCGAGAACGGGAACGGCGGCTTGCATGACGATGGGCCCCGCGTCGAGAAACTCGTCCACAAAATGCACCGTGCAACCAGCGATTTTTACCCCGTGCTGCAGCGCTTGCCGTTGCGCGTCGAGACCCGGAAACGCCGGCAGCAAGGAGGGATGGATGTTGAGGATGCGCCCTTCAAACGCGCGTACGAACTGTGGCGAGAGCAGGCGCATGTACCCGGCCAGACAAACCAGATCTACTTTCGCTTCCTGCAGCGCCAGGACAAGCTGCTTATCGTAAACCTCACGGTCGAGACCAGACGGGGAGATAGTGACCGCGGGGATACCCGCGTCACGGGCGATTTGCAACCCGGGCGCCGCGCGATTGCTCAGAACGATCGCGATTTCCGCGGAGAGCGCGCCCGACTCGACACTCCGGACAATAGCCTGAAAATTGGAACCACGTCCGGACAGCAAGACTCCTATGCGCTTCAAACGTACTCCACGCGCGGGCGTCCTCGCCGTTGAACGATTACTTCGCCTATGCGAATGGGCGTCTCGCGCTGTTTCCGAAGGATGGCTTCGGCGCGGGCCAGATCCCGGCTTCTTACCACCAGAATCAACCCGATACCGAGATTAAACGTGCGGCGCCAGTCATCCAAAGGAATGTTTCCAATCTCGCGGAGCATCGTGAAGACGGGCGGGACCTTCCAGGAGTCTAGGTCGATTCGAGCGGCTAACCCGGTGGGAAGACAGCGCGGGGTGTTATCGGTAATGCCGCCGCCGGTAATGTGTGCGGCGGACTGGAGCAGACCCGCATCATGGAGTGCCCGGATCGGCTTGAGGTAGCTACGGTGAACCACTAGCAATTCCTCGCCCACGGTCCGGCCAACCTGGTCAACAAAGGTTTCGGGCGAGAGCGCCGCCACTTCGAAGAGCAACTTACGGGCGAGGGAGTAGCCGTTGGTGTGCAAACCGGTCGATGGCAGGCCCACGAGGACGTTTCCCGCCTGGACTGCCTGTCCGGTGAGCAGCCGCTTCTTTTCGGCGATGCCCACGACCGTACCTGCCAGGTCATATTCGTCCGGCTGATAGAGGCCCGGCATTTCCGCAGTCTCGCCTCCGATCAGGGCGCATCCATTCCTCTTGCACCCTCTGGCGATTCCCGCCACCACAGATAGGGCAACGCGCGCGTCGAGCTTGCCGACCGAGAAGTAGTCAAGGAAAAATAGCGGGACGGCCCCTTGCACCGCAATGTCGTTGACACAGTGATTGACGAGATCTTCGCCCACCGTGTCGTGTTTCCCGGTCAGAAATGCGACCTTCAACTTAGTCCCGACTCCGTCCACGGAACTGACCAACACAGGATCTTTTAGCTTGGGCAGGCCAAAACATGCGCCGAAGGATCCGATTTCCGTCAGTACCCCCGCGGTGAAGGTGGAGCGGGCCAGCCGCTTGATTCCTTTGACTGCGACATCTGCCTGGTCGATGCTGACCCCGGCATCCCGGTAGGAGTAGGTCGGTGTCTTTGACATAGAGGAATGCGCGACCAATTATAGCGGGCGGGGCGTTTCAGGCTTTGCGAATTATGTGCGCCCGGCATGTTCGCTGAACCAGTCGCGAGGTAAGTTGGCGGGTGTAGCCGCGGGAAATTAGATTCGCGCAAAATGGGGATTGGTTTTTTATCTTACTCTAAAACGCAAGCCTGTATTCAGTTTCAGCTAAATGGGACTTTTTTTGACCGAATTCTATTATAGATTTGATATAGTTCCAACAGGGAGATTCCATGGCTAAAGGCATGAGCAGCGAAGATCTGACAATGTTGTCGATGGCGCTTATTGGATATGAGTCGGAAAAGCGCAGAATTGAGGAGCGGATTCAAGAACTCCGTGGCCGGTTAAACGGAGGGGCACCGACGCCCTCGCGTGCCAATTCGCACGAGTCCGTTTCGGATGCCCCCAGCACCGACGAATCTGGACGGAAACGGCGAACGTTGAGCCCCGCGGCACGTAAGCGCATTGCTGCCGCTCAGAAGAAGCGCTGGGCTGAGCATCGCAAACAAGCTGCCGCGTCAGCCGAATAGGCTTCGCGGTACCTCTGCCGCAATTCTCCTGTTCCAGACCGCACGATCGGCAGCGTATTATCGAGGGCATGGGTGAACTCAGCAGGATCGGCGTTGCCATCGATTCCGATTTGCTGGCCAGGTTCGACGAGCTGATCGCTAAAAGAAGTTACTCGAACCGCTCCGAGGCTTTCCGCGACATGATCCGCGAGGAGTTAGTCGAGAACGCCTGGGAGTCGCCCGACCGTGACGTGATCGGAACCGTAACGATGGTATACGACCACCACGTACGCATGCTGAGCGACAGACTCATTGAAATGCAGCATGAACACCATGACCTGGTCCTTTCCACTCTCCATGTTCACCTGGATCACCGAAATTGCCTGGAGGTGGTGGTCGTGAAAGGTAAGGCGAGCCGGATTCTACAGCTTTCGGACGCGTTGATCAGCACCAAAGGTGTGAAGCACGGCCGCCTTACCATCACCTCGACAGGAAGCGAGCTTTGAACAGGTTGAGCCTCTAAACACGACGCGTGCGGGCGTTGGCGGTTCGGGGCGCTTCGATCTCCCTCACCGCGGCTTGCGTGCTGGGCGGCATGGATACGCAGGTGTCCACCATCTGTGCCATGCGTTGGGTTGATATCCCCTCTTCCTCTTTCGTGAAGCGAAGGACCGAACTCGAAGGATAGTGGTCGACCTGGATGAGGTCGCCGCCGGCAATTTGCCCACTCGCCAGCAAGTTAGAAAGAGGATGCACTAACGCCCGCTCAATCGACCGTTTCAGATGCCGGGCTCCATACTTAATATCGGTTCCTTCCGCGAGGAGAAACTGCCGTGCGGCCGGGGTCAGCGTGAGTACGAACGGAGCCGAGTTGTACGACGTGAATATGCGCTGCTGCAGAGTGTTCAGTTCAATCTTCAGAATTTGGTCGAGCTCTACGGATCCGAGTGGCTTGAAGACCACGATTTTGTCGATCCGGTTGATGAACTCGGGAGTGAACTTCCGGCGAGCGGCCTCTACGGCGGATCGGGTAATCTGAGCATTGGTCTTCACATCCGTCCGGCACTCGCCGGCAGTCAGCTCCGCAGATGAGCAAAACCCCAGTTTTGGAGACAGGATCGAACTCATTTCCGCTGCTCCCAGATTACTGGTCATAAAGATCATCGCGCGGGAGAAATCTACGCGGCGATTATCTCCCAGCGTGAGCGTGGCTTTGTCCAGAATCCCAAGGAGGAGATTCCACAATGAGTCGCTCGCCTTTTCAATCTCGTCGAAGAGCACGAAGCTGACCTTTAGCTTGTCGGAGTGATACTGATTCAACACCTCTTGACTGAGTAACGGATGCGTTTCCCGATGCCCCAGGTAGCCGGGAGGAGAGCCAATCAGCTTCGCGATCTCATGACTATGCTGGAACTCAGCGCAGTCAATCTTAATCACCGCGCGCAGGTCGCCTACAAGGGATTCGGCGACCGACTCCACCGTCCGCGTTTTTCCCGAGCCCGTTGGCCCAAGGAACAGCATATTTCCGATCGGCCGGCCGGGGCTGGACATGCCGGCCAAAAAAGTTTGATAGACGCTGACGATCTGTTCGATCGCGTCATCCTGTCCAACGATACGCTTGCGCAAATCGGATTCAAGTTGCGTCGCGTTTTGCCCAGCCTGAGTTGGGTCTAGTAGCTTCGATGTCCCCGTCATTTTGAATTACCCCCGGCTCCCTGACGAGCGGTAGCTTCTATAAGCGTCCACCGTCGCTCTTGTGATTCCTTGGAAAGCATGCGGGTTGCCAAGATGCTTCGAAGGTTGAACCGTTTTCATATAAACCTCGGAAGGCATAATGGAAACCTCCTAAATCGCCTTCATCAGCGTGGGATTGAAGGGCGCATTTCGACGCGGCTCACCAGAGTGCGAGCCGGCATTCGCAGAAGAGAAAGGATGATCTCAGCGATGTCGCCTGGAGCGATTTTCCACTCGTTGCCCGTGCTTCCCTGACCCGGCACATGCCCGAAATCCGTATCCACACTGCCCGGCATGACCGTCGTAACCCGAATGTTTTCTTTACGGTGATCCAGCATCATCGCCTCACTAAACCCGTTGACTCCGAACTTCGAAGCGTTATACGCAGATCCGCCCGCGAACGGATTGCGGCCCGCTAAGCTCGAGATGTTGAAGACATAACCGCTGCCGCTCGCTCGCAATAGATCGATCGCCGCATGGCAGCAGTAATAGACGCCGCTTAGGTTGAGGTCGATCACCTTGTGCCACTCCTCCGGGGTGAGATCGGCGACCGGCTTGAACACGCCAAGGCCCGCATTATTCACCAGGATGTCGATTTTGTCCCATTTCTGCCGGGCGAATTGAAACAGGGACTCGACGTCGTTCCACTTCGATACGTCTGCAACTTGTCCGAGGAGTTCTCCGGCTTGGTCTCCGGCTTCTTCACGAAGACGAGCGAGAGACTTCGCAACTCCCCCTGGCTGCGCCCGCAGATCAGTACATCGGCCCCGGCGCGGGCCAATTCGAGGGCGACGGCGTAACCGATCCCGCGAGTTCCGCCCGTGACCACCGCCTTCTTTTCACTTAAGAATCTGTCCATGCTTCAAACCATAGCGCGCGTCCCTTTCCACAGCTTTTTGTCCTACCATTAGGGAAATGAGTTTTCCGTTGCGGCTGTGGCGCGAGAGAGCGCACGAGCAGTTTGAGGATATACTCGGCGCGATTGAGACGGATTGGAAAACGGAGTGCGACCAAAGTACGCAAGCGGCGGCCTCGCAAGCGCGGAATGTCATTGCTGAAACCCTGAACCAGGGATTGCGCCGGATTCGGCAGACACAGGCTCTGGAGGACGCGGCGAGCGTGTCCGCCGAGGTAACGTCTTCGTTTGCGGGCCGCTGTGCCATCTTCCGCTTCGGCGAGGGCCAGGCTTCGGCGTTGGCTGCTCGTGGGCTAGGGCGATTACCGCTGGTCTTTCCGCCGGATAGCGGGGCGGCATTCCGCAGCTGTATCGAAACGCAAGACCCCGTAATTGCCATGGCAACGCCATCCGAAATCTCGCAAGAGTTGGCGGACCGGGTGGGTGACGGCTCGACGGAGCGCGCCTTTCTTTGGCCCATCGCCGTCCACAATAAAGTGCTGTTCGTCCTCTTTGCCGCAGGTTCGGTGCAACCTGCCCCCATGGAGCTTATTGCGGGGATCACCGCCGTCCATATGGAGACGATCAGCCCTGCATCGCTTCCGAAGCGTGAAGATCTGGTTGCCATTCAGGGCGTGCAGCCAGCCAAGGCAAACCAGGCCGCGCCGCAATCCTGGGAGGAGCTTCCACCGGCACTCCAGGCGTTGCATCTCAAGGCGCAGCGGGAGGCGAGACTGCGGGTTGCGGAAATGCGTCTGGAACATGGGGCGGCTTTGCGCGAGGGTCTGGGGCGTTCCGATATTTACTCGGCTTTACGAGGACAAATCGATGCCGCGCGCGAGACGTTTCGTAACGACTACATCGGCGCTTCGCCGAGTATGGTCGATTACTTGTACTTGGAACTGGTACGCGGCCTTGCGCAGGAAAATGATCGGCTGCTTGGTCCCGCCTTTCCGGGGCCTTTGGTGTAACTCTTGGAGACTCACCGACTCACCCTCGCTCTCGTCCTCTTCGTAGCGGCGGCTTGGCCCGGAATCGCACAAGCCGCTTCCGCCGACTCCTCTTTAGCGCCTTTGGTTCGCAGCTATCGGCAATCATCTACTCCGCAGGGCCGCGGCGCCCTGGATGGTTATATCTCGGCGCACGGCCGGGATCAAGGTGGCGCTCTGGCCCAATTGGCCCTGGGGATCGCCTCGTTCGGCTGCCCTCGCCACGGCTTGCCAAGCGGCGCCACGCCGAACGAGCTATAGCAACCACCCGTCCGATCCGGGCGGTCCGACCAATTTCGGCATCACCATCGCCGACTATCGCAGGTATGTCGAAGCCCGGCGCCACCGCGGCCGACGTGCGGGCGATGCGCGTCGACGACGCCAAGACGATCTATCGCGCGCATATTGGAACGCGATGCGTTGCGACGAGCTGCCGGCCGGGCTCGACTATGCGGTTTTCGACTTCGGGGTAAACTCCGGAATAAGCCGCGCCGTGAAGTTTCTGCAGCGGCTGATCGGCGTCGCCGCCGACGGGCGCATGACCGACGCGGTGGTTGCGGCGGTTCGCAGGCCGTGACGCGGCAGACCTTGTCGCACGGCTGTGCGACGAGCGCCTCGCCTTCCTGAAGCAGATCAAGACCTGGCCGGTGTTCGGCGCCGGCTGGGGCCGCCGCGTCGCGGAGGTAAGGGCGGTCGCGCTGACGATGGCGAAAGCCATGACGGCGCCCGCGCCATCGCCCGCAATCCCCACGACACCCCGTGCTGCCGCCATAACGGTGCTCGGCAAGGTTCTCGCCGCGCTCGCGGAGTTCTGGCGCATGTGGCGGAACCGAAACACGCAATCCAACGCAGGAGAAAGACCATGACAGCATTGTTGCTTACGTTCTTCGCCGTCGTCGCCGGCTACGCCATCTCGATCTTCGCCTGGCCGCGCCTGCGCCAGGCGATGATCGGGATCGAGAACGAGATCGACGATCTGCGCGCCAAGGCGCGCGCGCTCGAAACCGGGTTGCGAGGCTGAGATGGCAGTGGATTGGGCGATTGCCAGCAAGGTGATCGGGCTCGGCGCGCCGATCCTGGGCAGCGCGCTCGGCGGGCCGCTGGGCGCGGCGGCCGGCAACATCCTGGCCGAGGCGCTCGGCATCGCCGAACCCACCGCCGCAGCGGTCAGCTCGGCGCTGGCCACCGCCGATCCGGCGGTGGCCGCGGCTGCGGCGCAGCAGGCGGAAAGCGAATGGCTCGCCGCGTTGGCCGAGGTCGGCAAAGCACAGGTCACCGAGGTTGCCGCCACACAGCGCGCCGAGAGTGGCAGCGGCGACCGTTGCAGACGATGGTGGCGGCCGATCTATGCGCTGGAATTGTCGCTGCTGGAATGTCCGGCGTTCGCGCGACTTGCTGCATGCGCTGTGGATCGGCCACGAGGCGGGCATCAACGGTTTCGCCAACCTGTCGGCCTTGCTGATGACCTATTTCGGGGCCCGTTTCGGCGTCTGGGTGTTTATGTGCCGGTCGGAGCCGGGAGAAGCAGGCCGGCGCGACCGGGGAACTGCCGCCGACCGTGCTCGGCCAGTTGTTCAAGGCGCTGGCACCGAACAAGAAGAAGTGATGCGCTGTTCATCTGACATTCAGCCCGGCATTCCTAAGACAACTTGCATGATGCGGCTTTGCGTCACGATGGCGGCTTTGACGGCGGTTTGGCTCGGCTTGGGCGAGCCGGTGCGGGCTGCGTCGAACGAACAGCGTGTCTGCCTCACCAAGACGGAGCAGCGGGCCGCGCTTTCCGGCGGGCAAACGGTTACGCTGGCGCCGGCGATTGGCTCGGCCCGCGGCTCGGTCCGCGGCCATGGCGCTCGGGAGGTCGTCAGGGCCCGGCTTTGCCATGAAGAGAAGGGTCTCGTCTATCTGCTGACACTGTTGGCGCGGGATGGCAAAGTCACCCACACCGAAGTCGATGCCACCAGCGGCAAGGTCGTCAACGCCCGCTGACCTGG